>CAWDGE010000007.1:0-36459 GCA_963801755.1 uncultured Nitrospirales bacterium
TCATCATGGACCCCACGCTTCCCGGTACCGGCGGGTTTTTCGAAAATCCATAAATAATTTCTTTATCAGTTCCAACTTTATTCCCTATCAGAAAAAATCTGATTAATAAAATTTTAATGGTTTATCTCATTTACAGGTTCCATGTTTATTTATACTCTCCACTTTACTGATAGGAAAAATTTACCGGGAATCCTATTTCCTGTGGTAGGACTTCGATTCTTGGACCTTAGGTAAACTTTACAGCCATTTTGCCCTATCAATGAGCAGAGGAAGTGTAGCCCAAGACGTGATCCACCCATCCTCTCTTTCCTTAATTTTCCATGCATCTATTTTTATAGGAGAAAAAAGAGGAAAATGTCACCTGGACACAGAGACAAAACCTTCAACCTATCTCTTCACAAGTGTGAAAGATATCTGCTTGGAGTGCCAAGAAGGGAAGATGATGAGGGGAGGCCTGGCTTCCTCACATTCTCAGGAAACCTCTTTAATGATACTCACTTAAAGATAGGTGAAGAGAGATTTCAGGTGCCCTATGCCGGCCTGAGAGGGAGAAAGGTTGCTCATCCTCAGTTTAGCTTTTTGTGCTTGCAACCAGCTAATTCGGTTGACTCTGAGTGAAACATTGACTCCAACCTGTCCTACAACGAAGTCTCTTCACGGAAGGATCCTAAAAATAGACATTTCCGCAGAGAAGAGCACAGCCTATCAATAAACCTCCCACACCCGTATACACGAACATTTCCGTTAGAAAATGCTCACGAGCCGGACCGCGCCCGATTGACGGGGACAGGAGAAACATGGTCAGCCAAGAAAGTGGATATAAACTGCTGAGACCGAGAAAAATTGCGGAGGCTTTTTTGTATCTGGATTTCATTCCAGACAACATGGTGAGTATGAGCAGTCCCAGTGAAAAGGCGGCAATACCCGTTGCATGGAAGTGCGCACGTTGGGCATATCGCCAAATCTTATCCGCACTTTTGGCATCATGTACTGCCGGATTCGCTTCAATTCCCTGTTTAATATAACCTTTATACATATCTTCATTGATACCGAAGAGAATTCCCATTCCCACACCAAACATTAGTCCCAACAGCACGAGGCCCAGCCCAATTTTCACAATCTGAATTTCTTTGGTCATCATGTTCATTCCCCATCTCCAATCGTCCTGTTCTAAATAATGTATGCCAATCGCACGTCTCTCGAAAATACATCTCCTAGCCTTCATATAAATACGGTCATGAGGATGATGACGTATGCCCAATCCCTACTTGTAGTTCCTTGAAAGGATTAAACCTATTGATTTGCTCAGACAGGTGAGCATGGAGGTCGTGAATCACAACGGCTCATCCACCGCGGGCCATTCTAGATTGGCGCGCACACCCCCTAACGGGGAACGCTCCAGGTGCAATGAGCCGCCATACAACACGGCAATGTCAAAAACGATATCCAACCCCAGGCCGCTACCCGGTATGGCTTCATCAAGTCTGCGTCCTCGTTGAATGACCACAGCTTCCTGGCCTTCGGGGATACCAGGACCATCATCCTCCACAATCACCCGCCACTTGTCCCCGGCCCGCTCTCCACGAATTCGAACTTCTTGTTTGGCCCATTTGCAGGCGTTGTCTATAACATTGCCCAACATTTCTTCTAAATCCTGGACATCGCCATGAAAATAGATCTCCTCCAGTCCTATCAAATGAATGCTGAGGGATTTGTCCTTGTAAAGATGATCCATCGAAAAACGCAGATCCTCAGCTATGGTCCCGACAGGCGTTCGGATACCCACAAATCGATTGGCCCCAGCCGCTCTGGCCCTTGAGAGATACCGCTGCACCGACTGCGTCATATTTTTCAGTTGCTCTCCCATCAGACTCCCCTGCTCTCCCTCCATGACACGCGCCTCATTCGTCAGGACCGTTAACGGATTCTTCAGCGCATGAGCTAAATTTGCGGTTTGAGTTCGAGCTCGCTCGAGGAGAGCCGCATTATGATCCAAGAGCGCATTCAATTCCGAGACAACCGGTTGCACTTCCCCTGGAAAACTTTCCGGAAGCCTGGCTGTTTTTCCCAATCGTGTTTCCGCCAAGGCCTGTTGTAACCGGGAAAGCGGGCGTAACCCGATTCGGATCTGAAGAAACACGGCACTCACTAATCCGACCCCCAATGCGGTCAACGTGACCAACAACATTTTAGAAAATTCGTGGACATCCTGATCAATATTGGAAACGGGACCCGCCACCACAAACGTAAAGGAGGCTTTTGAATCGGGCAATGTAACGTTTTCAACGAGACCACGTAACGGCATTCCGGCAGGCCCCGTGAGAGCCTGATGTTGCAAACCGGTCCCAATGCCCGGATCGACGACCTCCAGAGTATGCTGCCACAGAGAACGGGAGCGGGCGACCAGTTTCCCATTTTCGAGGATCTGCCAATACCAACCGGATAAGGGACGGTGAAAGCGAAGATTGGAAGGAGTCCATGTCATCGCTAACACTCCTGACTTGGTAGAAATGTCGCTGGCCGCAATATTGCCCTTGAGCTGATCAAACAAGAAATCATCAAATCGGCGTTCCACATGGGAGCGAAAGAGAAGGATGAGCAGCACGCCGACCACCACAAGAGTGAGCACCACCCACACGCTCGATAGAGTCAGCAGGCGCAGGGCTAGCGTATTACGTTTCATGATCGAACTCAGTGAGTTGGTATCCCTTACCCCGGTGCGTGCTGATAAAAGAGGCTCCCAGCTTCTTTCTCAATCGATTGATTAAGACTTCGATCACATTAGAATCCAGATCAAAGTCCTGGTTGTAGATATGTTCCGTGAGTTTGGTTTTAGATATGATGGCATGAGGATGATGGAGAAAATACGATAAGGTACGAAATTCCAGCGCAGTCAACTCCAAGGGTCGATCATGGATGGTCACCCGTTGGCGACTCGTGTCGAGGGTGACCGGCCCCCAAGTCAGGATTGCGCTGGCATGGCCCGCGGCCCGCCGAATCAGAGCTTCTATCCGGGCCACGACTTCTTCAACTTCAAAGGGTTTGGTAAGATAATCATCCGCGCCCGCCCGTAAACCCATCACTTTTTCCCGCCAAGTATCCCTCGCGGTTAAAATAAGAATAGGCATCGTGCGTCCCGCTTGGCGCCAACGTTGTAACACGGTCAAACCTTCACATTTCGGAAGACCCAGATCAAGAATCACCGCGTCATAGGATTCCGTCTGGCCGAAAAACTCTCCTTGCTCACCATCCGGGGCCACATCCACGACATAAGCCCCTCGCTGTAGAGCATTGGCTATCTGCCTGGCCACTTGCGGGTTATCTTCAACAACGAGCACTCTCATGGGATCAACGGGGGACAGACGGCGCTTGTCATGGTGAGGGATCTCGCTGCCCTTTGACCGTGAGGACAGCCATCGTTTTGGCATCGTAGTCGATTTTCAGAACATTGCCCTGGGGGGTCAGTAGCTTGACCTCATAGATCCAGCGCAAATCCGCCTCTTCTAATTCCAACTCAAGAATTATCCCCTCAAACTCTTTTTGCACCTTTTGGAACAATTGTTCGACAGGAACCAATTCGGCCTTTAATTGTTGATACCCGGGGATGTCGTCATCCGGATAAGCCGGTGGAAGAAATCCGAACAGGCCGAACATACCCCCGAAGATCCACGGTAATAAAATTCTCTCGTTTTCGAATGTTTTCTGCCGATCAACTTTCATTTTCGCCCCTCCTTTCCCTTTGCGGCCATACGGGAACACCTCTCTGGAACAAAATCCTATCATGACCAACCTTACGCCAAGCTTAAAATTCTGTAAGCGCCATCTCAGGATATAAGGAGTGCCTGCTCTATCATCTTCATCATAAGCACTCTCATAGGATCAATACGTCATGGACGATAGTCGGTG
The DNA here is from genome assembly GCA_963801755.1 of uncultured Nitrospirales bacterium. Taxonomy (GTDB): domain Bacteria; phylum Nitrospirota; class Nitrospiria; order Nitrospirales; family UBA8639; genus Nitrospira_E. Next base: position 3,907 of record CAWDGE010000007.1, read on the forward strand.
ACGAGGAGTAGCACGCGGGCGAAGGGGGGATCCCGACGATCCAGGGGTCGAATTGAGTCCACCGATACGAAGCTTCCCCTCTTAAGTGGCTTACAATTTTTCCCATACGTTTCTCATTCCCCATCGTCCCTTACGAATATACGTTGAGGGATTTCAAGGAGTCATCCGTCATACAGCACATTCTATAAGGGAATCGCCAAAGGATCAAAATCCAAAAATGATCCGTGCAGCAGCAACTGGAAAATTCTGATGTTCTGTTCTTTCCATCCCGAATCCGAATTGGATTTTTGCATGATCGGCGACATGGACATGAAGTTGAGGCATCACCAATGTGATATCAGGGCGCTTTGGTCGGGATTCCCAATTCATCTCCAATCCCATTTGAAATCTTTTGAATATGAATAAAAAAGATTGGCGTTAACCAATCCCTCAATATGACCATGAGAACCAAGGTCTGTAAGACGCAATCCCGTCATATTCAGCATACTCCAATGCCTATTGAACTGATATCCAAATACGTAGAGCAGGTCATTCTCAAACCCTCCACCACCTTTAAACTCTCCAGGATCATCTTCAAACTCTCCACTCGCATCTTCAAACTGTGCAAGATGCCTATGGTATTCTCCGATGTATTGCCACCCGTGAATAAACCGACTATTTCGGAGAAAATTAAATGTACCTTGTAATCCTATTTTATAGGCTTTGATGACACCGTTTTGCATCGGTAACTCAAATTCAATCCCATAGCCATCTGCAAAGGCGTACTCGAATTCAGGATTGAATCTCATGGCATCGTCCTTGACATTATATTGAGACAGGGCATTGAACTCGTACTCATTTTTGTGGGCTCCCAAGGGTAACACCAAATCAAAAACCATGGGCTCGGGAAGACGAGGGGAGTCGCTATATGTTCCACGTTCAGATGCGTGGGTGATATTCGAAATAGTCATGAGAAGAAGAAACCAGACTGAAATTATTGAAATGTTCATTCCTAATTTTCTCTCCGTCCCTTCTCCATAAATTCATAACCCTGCCCCTTTCTGAAGTCCCATCCTAACGATCCAACATTTAAGCCAGGCTGAAATGCAATTTCAGCGTGGCTTCAGGATGCTAGAGGTACAATCCCCAAAGAATAGTCGCAGCCTTGAAACACAAAGAAAGGAGGTTCAAAAAATATTCGGTGAGATCAACAGACCCATCATTCGTGGTGAGTTGGTGTTGGGAGGATTCGTTGGGCTATTGGCCACAACAAGTTGTAAGCGGTTTACACGTTATTTTTTTAACCAAGGAGAAGCATCATGAGCAGACACATTTCTTTCATGACCGTCGGATTGTTCTTTCTAAGTACGCTCACTCTCTGGGCGCAATTCCAGGGACCAGGAAGGCCTGGTATGACGACCGCGTCTGCCGCTCAAGAGGCGGTTGATGATTCCTGGGTGACTCTTAGCGGCACCATACTTCGTCAAGTGGGCGAAGAACGCTACCTTTTCCAGGATGCCACCGGGACGGTGATCGTCGAAATCGATCACGAAGATTGGGGAAATGTCACCGTCAATCCGGAAATGATCCTGCGGATATCGGGAGAAATCGATCGAGAACGAGGGACGACGGAAATTGAGGTGAAACAGATGGAGACGGAGAACATCTCAAGTCCGGACCTGAGTCGGTTGCAACCGGACCATTCCGATCAGACCAACCCAATTGATGATGTGCCGACTTCAGGCCAGACCGTAAGCCTGCTTCAACTGCATTGAGGAAGAAAAATCTTTCAAGGTTTCACACCCTCCATCAATTGGTGGAGGGTGTGAGCAACAGTATGGCCGGGGTGGTGATCCTGTATTCATTTTCGCAAACCGGTTCCGATATAGCATGTAAACTCAGCATATCAACCAATCAGATCTTACCCAATGGTTGACACGTGGCGCATGAACCTCAGGACCCTACGGCAATATAAACCATCAGAAGATTTTTGTTGATGCGGCAAACCAAGGAGGAAATATGAACAATCTATACAGGCCTGACAGAACCCATGCCTGGTATACGCCGGGACAAATATTTATCTGGCTTCAACAACAGCGTTATCAAGTGTTTAGCATTTTGTATGATGACCATTGGTATGTGGTTGAAGCCCGTGATCCGGACGGTACATGGGTCGAATTAAAAATCACACCCAAAACAAGAACCATCTTTACGTGGAAATTCCTTGAAGAACCCTACTGAGATCTTTCGCAGAATGGAGAGATTGCATAGACCTGCTGATAGATGTCGTATAAAGGATGAGACTATAAGAGGGCTTCCTTTCCATCATTCGGAATTGCCCTGCTTTTTGAGGTTTTGCACCTTGCGTTCTGGGAATTGGGTGTCATGAATATTTCAGTGGCCTAACTGGGGCAGAAGGTGATTTCGAAGAACCCTGAGTAACAAGGGGGTAGGGGGGTGTTTTTAATGATTGAATCGAAATACCCATTCATTTAGGAAAATTGTCTGGTTATCCTATAATCCCGTCAATAAAACTCCCACGGACCTCACTAATTCTATATGAGGAAACTTCGTGGACGCCTACACCCCTTCCCTATTCTGCCCGCCGGAGACCCCCCCGGACACAATAAACGCCATGACATCCGCGCTTTCCGCCTCGAGCGGACGAACCTGCATTTTGGGAAAGACCAGAACATGCCCGGCAAAATTATAGGATTGCGGGAAATAGACGGCCACATGGTCGAGCAGACCGAGAAATTCCAAATCCGTTCGAGTTACAAAACCCACCGCCTCCGCATGGCCACCAGGCGTAAGAGACACTAACACGGGCTGATCAAACCGCCGTTTTTCTCCCATAAACGCCTCAATCAGATCCTTAAGCGAGGTATACAAAATTTTGACGAACGGCGCTTTGGCCAATACCCGTTCCAAGACATCCAACATTTTTTGCACAAACACGGTGGACGCATACCGACCGGTCAAGGTAATTAACCCGACCGTGACCAGAAATCCCACACCAGGAATAGGGATATTCAGCCATCCGTCGATGGCGTGAAGCACGAGCCAAGCGACATACAGCGTCGTGACCAAGGGGACCAGGATTAAGAGACCTTCGAAAAAATTCCTGGCCAGGTCATTCAGATTGATATTGGCCCAAAACTTGGGTCGTTGTAATTCCATATCAGACTACCCCCATAAGAAAGTGAATACCTGCATGCTCAGCTCACCAGATTGAGACATTTCAAACACTGCCCATTATTCTTGCAAAAACCATACAGGGACAGATCGTCTACCGGTGAAAGAATTTACCCCACCGCCAAAAGTCACACAAACGCCGAACGATGGTCAACATGAGGGATTGTGGGTGGTTACAGGGGACACGGCAATGCAGTACAATCGCCTCAATACATTCTTAAAAGGGAGAGCAGGCATGGCACAAAGCAGTTCGGGGAGGACACCAGCAGCAACCGATACCCAGGAAACAGAAATTCTATACGTCGTGATTCAACGAGATGGCAAGCAGGTCAGTGCTAAATGGGGACTCCATCCGAATCTCAAAGAAGAGTTGAAACCCGAAGAGTGGAAGGAGCTGACCGAAGTGATGGGAAAGGTCACCACACTCGTAGGAGGTCGTTTTTCACAAGTCTTAAACAAGGCCGAAGAAGAATCAGGAGGCACCGCTTAAGAGAGACCGCCTGTCGTTTTGACTCCAGATACTGAAGGTCACATTCCCTACGGTCGGCTACATCCTGATTTTCTCAAAACTCTTCTTGCTCGACTCCTCAAGGCTCTTACGGCAAGATCCCCTCTCAGGTGCCTCATATTGCGCTTCTACACGCTGGCTCTCCACCATCCAAAGAAAAAAGGGCTGAGAGGAGAGGTGACGCATCGGAACATTCCACTCACTTGCTGTTAAGAAAAAATTTGAAATTTATTTGTCAGACCGTGCCTGATGAACTCTGAGCGCACAACGAATGAAGCAAGCCCTAGGAGATGTTGTCCTCCTGAGTGAAACGAAGGATCTGGCCGAGCGGTGGGTGCGTGGGCTGGGCACAGATCCTTCGCCGTTAGCTCAGGATGACAGGCCGGTTTTAAGGGGCTGTTGAAAAAAGCCGCCAGCGGCGTTCTCGCCATGTTTCCGTGCTCACGTACTGGAAGTACGCTCTGCGCGCAAAAATGACTGCGGCCTTGCTGGACAAACTTTTTTGAACCGCCCCCGAGGCCTCTGATAGGCACCGTGCCTGTGGGTCAATAGGCCCTTGGAAATTATTATTATTCAACACTCCCTTTAAGGATACGGCAGCCAGACATTGTTGAATGTCTGAATGGTGAAGTCTACGTTTTTGCCCTAGAGGTACCCATTTTCCCGAAACCAGGTGACCGCATCCTCAATCGCCCCTTGGGGAGCACTCTGCGGATAATCCAACTCTCGCTGAGCTTTTGAGCAATCGTAATGCTGCATGTGGGCCATCACTTCCACCACAAACGCAGGCAAGTACGGAGGCCGGCGTAAGAGTGAACGAGAAACCCACTCCCCGACTTTTAATCCCCATCGGGCAAGAGCCAACGGAACAGGAAATAAAGGAGGTAATACTCCAACCACCCCAGCAATAAGTTCGCTTCAAGTCCTTTTGCGTCGTATTCCAATTTCCTACCAGATAGCGCTCTCCGACTCGACCGCGCTCTGCTGCCCGAATCATGGCCACAGCCACATCCCGCACATCAATCACATTCACCCGGCCTGGGACATACACCGGCATCCGCCCTTTCGCGACCATGAGAATATGGGTTCCGCTCGACGGTTGCTGATCATAGGGACCAAAAAACTCCGTCGGGATCACCACCACTGTGGGAATGCCCTGTTTGGCCGATTGTAGAATTTCCTCTTCCATGGCGGCCTTAGCCATGAGATATGGATTGTTCGTATATCGAGTTGAAAATTGACAGGTTTCATTGGCTGGATGGCCGACCGTTTTGGGAAATCCGACCGTGGTAAGCGTGCTGGCAAATACCAACCGGTCCACTCTGGCCACACGGACCGCCTCTAACACGAGTGCGGTTTCTTTCAGAGCCTGCCTCTTGGCCAATTCAACCGGAATCGTCACAGACGGATAATACCCGGCGGTGTGATAGACCACATCCCTGCCCTCACAGCCCAGGCGCAAGGACTCTCCATCATTGAGATCACCCACGACACGCTCAATATCCAGCCCATCAATCGTGAAGGTGTTGCTGGTGGATCGATGCAACACACGAACCTGGTCTCCACACCCAAGTAGCGCCCGAACTAAATTCGCTCCAAGCTGCCCGGTTCCACCAATAACTAACGATTTCATCTGAAACCTCTGCCGAGTAATCGTGGAGAAAGCCTTTTTTCAGGTAGAATTGAACCGCCTCTGTTCGCCTGTATAGATGGGACCAAAACCCATACACATGTGTGCACGATTGCGGTAAAATATGCAGGGAAACGAATGGTCCCTACTGGCCAAAACCCTGAATGGCGTTCCACGCATCATTGCCTGGTAAACCAAAGGAGGCGGGAGAATCTGCGGTTCGAACCAACGAGAGCGTCATGGGAATCATATTGGAAAAATCCTGGAAGGTCCCGGTTAAGGTTCTCCCATCATCGGACATCGTGGTTGCGGATTGGCCCATCGTTCCCAACACGGTCCGATAGAATATGCCCAATTGGTTGCCTTGCAATTGTCCTTCTCCCTCCGCGGTCACCATGGTTCCCAACACACTGGTGGTCACCTCCCTCATGACCACTCGATCTCCAATTTGTTGCAGGACATAGGACACGGTCGGGTCATTGGGGTTTTTCCAGATGCCCGTCACATCAACCACGGCTCCTTCCTGGAGGGTCGCGTTCAACTCCCGACGTTCGCCGGGAAGAATTTCAACATTCTTAAACCAAGGTCGATAGCCTTTCTTTTTGACCGCCACTTCGTATTCATCAGGAGGTAATTGACTCACGACTAATGATCCCTGTGTGGTGTTTCCGACAAGTTCATCGTCAACAAACACCTCCGCATCCTTGGGAACGGTAGTGACGACCAAGGCTGCCACCCTCTTTCCGGCAGAATCAACGACATGGGGTTCGCTCCCCGGTGAAATATTATTGGGTTCAATCCTGACTTGACGGCTAAACCCCGGCCAATTGTCCACCGTAAATTGAGCAATCTGAGAAGGCTTGGCATTACCAAACTGCCGGATGATTTCCACAATGACACCAATGACTTTCCCCTGGTAGAGCAATGGTCCTCCAGAGTTCCCTTCTTCAACCGCACCCGAAAACTTGAGAATGGGGCCGTCAAATCCAGACAGGGTCCCCCGGGTCACCGCCCATGGATTTCCTCCAACCTGGGGAAACCCGATCACCCGTACTTCTTCGCCCCCATGCAATTGGCTCTGGGTGTCCCACTCAAGAATCTGGACATCATCGGGGAGGTCTCCGCCCACCTTCAACAGGGCCAACCCTCTGGGATCTCCGCCTTCTTTATTGATTACCTCAGCTACCAACGGTTCTTCTTGATGAGAAAAAAAAGTGACGTTGATCGACTGAGGGACTTCGGCCTCTCCCTCAATCACATGTGAAGCTGTCACAATGAATAGATGCTTTTTGCCCTTCCCTGCGATAAACCCGGTTCCGACTTTTTCAGACTTGGAAAATTGAGCCGAGATCTTCACCACGCCTTTTTTCAACATGCCCATATCCACATCGGACCACACGGGTGCAGTCGGAAACATCAGGAGAACTACAAAGAAAGTCAGGAAACGAATGAGAGCCATTAATTTGTCCTATGTCGCAATGTTGAACTGTAACGCAATCTTGGCACATCTCTCAGGAGAATCCAAGACCACCCAGGAAATCCTCGTTTAGGAAAAGGAAGAAAGTCCGGCAGAAGAAATGGGCTGCCCAGGAGTGAATCGTATGAAGAGAGTTTTCGGGTAACAGCCTGCCGGAATGACGACAACTGAGGCTTTTCCCATCATGCCTGTTGGCAGGTGGCAGGCATTTCATATACTGGCAGGAAGCACACGCATCTTTCCAATCCTTATCCAAGTTGTCATCCTGCAACGAAGGATCTGCGTACAAACCACCTTCCTTCGCTAGGCGAGATGCTTCGCCTTCGTCTCAGCATGACAAAAAGGAAAAGGGTAAAAAGGAGAGGACCAAGGGTTAGTGGATGTCCTGGGCAAGACGAAAGCCGATGATATTGTCCCGGTTATCAGTGCCGTACCTGACCCGTGAAGATGAACGCAGGAACTCCGGGCCGTTGTTCCAGCCCCCGCCCCGGAGCATACGTTGGCCGCAATCACTGTCACCCGCATTCAACCAGGCAATACCGTCCCTCGACGCACCATCGTAGCTTGTATGCCAACAATCCTCCACCCATTCCCACACATTTCCGCTCATATCATAGAGGCCGAGCCCGTTGGGTCGTTTGCTGCACGCCGGCGCTGTGCGATTTTCCCTATAGACCGCATAGGTTTCTAGTTGCTGTTTATCGGATGTTCCCGCCCACTCTTCATCCTTCCCACGGCTGCGGGCGGCAAATTCCCATTCGGCCTCCGTGGGCAATCGAAACTTTTTTCCCGTTTGTTCCGAGAGCCATTGAGCATAGGCCTTGGCATCGTTCCACGACACACCGACCACGGGACGCTGCCCTCGACCCCAGCCATAGTCTTTAGGTAATACTCGTCCTGTAGCCTGGGCAAAAGTATCATATTCGGCAAAAGTCACTTCATATTGCCCCATGGCAAATGCTCGAGGGAACCGGACATCATGAATCGGGCGTTCAGATTTATCTCCACTGCCTGTCCAATCACCCATCTTGAATGATCCAGGTTGGATCAACACCATCGGCGGCTCATCCTGACCAGTTTTAGCTTGTGGCAACGAGGTGGAGGGTTTGGTTTCCGGCTTTCCGGCATCGGGTTGAATGCCTTTCTTATCCTTATCGAACTCCGACCCACCTTCAATCCCGATGCCCTCCAAATAATTCAACAGGCTTTTATGGGTGATGCCCAAGCCGAACTCCTTCGTATTGGACATCACTATCCCTACGACTTTGCTGTTGACGAGGATCGGCCCACCGGAAAATCGTGGAGCCACTCCGGGATCCAAGGTGATATCGTGCACCACACGATTGGAGATATCGCGTCGGACCACCGTCCAGTCGCCTCCGCCACCTGGATGGCCGATAACAAGCGCTTCGTCACCACCGGAAACCAGGTGCGTTGATGTTTCAAAGCCTAGGGCACGCGCACCGTTGAAGAGGGGTTCTTTTCCCCGCACAATGACGACCGCCAATCCACGAAGGTCGTCATTCACCTGAGCGCCAGGCAAGACAGAACCTGTGGCAGACACTTGTCCACCTGACACACGATTCTTGGAAAAAAATTCGACTGTCGGTTGTTGGTCTCCTGCGATGACGTGTGCCGCCGTGATGATGTAAGTCATCTCCTGTTCGAGCCGAACAATAAACCCGGTCCCCACCTGCCCGGTTTTGGTTGTTATTTTCACCACACCGGCTTTGAGCGAATCCAGATCTTGGGCCATCACAGATTGACTCCACGGCATCATCCCCACCCAAGTGAGAAATCCCAAAAAGAACTATGCCAGAGTGAATTTTCACAAGAGGCCACATATGTATCATTCCTATGAATCTAAACCAGGGGAGACGGGTTGTCGCATGATCACAGGCCACTACAGGGGCTCCCCTCTTCGTAGCGGCGTATCCTTGACACGTCCTCCTCTTTGGATAGCACGATGTCCGGCACACCCTTCATCCACTACAACCCCATTAGCTTCCTGACTGGTTCGAATAGAGGGCTGTACCGGAATTTATCGAAGAGGGTAGGGCGAAGGTCCTGTGGATTACCAGCTGTCCCCGTTTTGACATAGCCGGCCCTGCCCTTCAAATCCACCATTAATGTATGGCTGGTCGGGTCTATGCTGACGGAGGTGATTTCAAAATGGTCCAGGTCATCTAAGGTCAGAAACGCATTCATTCCAATCGGCACCGAAGGCATTCCTTGGGGACCCACATATTCCACCATTCCGGCAAATCCCTCTGGCGGTTTGCGTTCACCAGTCCCAGGATCCTGCCAGGAAAAGTCTATGGATTGTATCGGCAATACCGAACTGGAAATCGGTTTTTTGCTTCTGGTTTCTTTGTCTTTCATCACCAGGACCAGAGCCTCATCCTCCCCAAACAGCTCAATCGTTCCCGGCTTATTCTCAAAAATGATGTGATAGGTCAGCTCCTGATCCTGGGGAAAAGGAATGGAAAGTTCCGGCGGGGCGTGTAATCCGATTTGAATGAATTGGACGGCATGTACGCGGGACACCACCACTCGCTGTGGACCATTTTTCTTTCGGATTGCCAAAGTGACCGCGTTATCATTGGAAACCTGCATCGTCACGAATGTCTCGTCGGTCAGCACGATACTATCGAGTTGCCCCCCTACGACCTCCTGATGATCCGTGGGTTCGATGGTGATTTCCGAGGCAATACCAGAGGTGCCCACATCAAATTGCACGGTCCGCCCATTGACGGGGATATCGAGCCAGGCTTTCGGCGGATAACTATCCGACTCCATATCATAATCAGCCGGATCCGCAACCAACAGCCGGTCCGGACTGATAGCGATTTTCCCAATATTTTCAATCGTCAGAGTCTCGAAGGTCAGCGTATCCGTCAGTCGTTTATCACCCAAGGCTGGTACCACACTAAATTCCATCCGGGTAGTTTCCACATGCACCGAAATATCTGGATCGATCCGCATGAAGGAACCGCCGATCAGCAGAAGTGCAAGAATCCCTCCCACACCGGCCTTAATCCCCAATAGAGCGAGCAATTTTCCGAGCAGGGAAGGTTGGGTGGAAGAAGCCTCCGGAAGCTCAATGGGCTTCCCCTCCAGTTTGGCGCGGATGACGGAAAGGAGAATATCAAATTCCTTGGATCCGGCCGCGCCTTCCCACCCAAGAAAACACAAGGCCTGGATACCCGTAAACGCCAATGGGATGGCATTGGCCTCCAACATGACCGGTACGACCTTTTCAGTATTCAGAGCTTCCCGAGCTTCTGCCCGCACCCATCGGGAATCTTTGGCGTGACCGGTCCATAACACCACCACGCATTTCGCCGAGGCCAAGGCGTCTTCAATCGTTTTATCCCACTCGCTCCCAACTTCAATCTGGCGATCCCACCAAACCGACACACCTGCTCGCTCCAAGCCCACCGCCAATTGTTGGGCCACGAGTCGATCTTCACTAGCGTAACTGATGAACACGTCCTTCATGACTGAAGGGGAGCCTCCCTTTACGGGTTCACGATTGGCTGATGGTAGAAATGAATCTCTTTGGAAAGGGGTTGATTGGATGAAAGAGAAAACCCGCTGATGTCCAGTTTGTAGAAGCCTGGCTCTGCATTTTTGGCGTCCCAATGGATCGTAAAGGGAAGACCGCCACGTTTTCTCCGGAAGATTTGCCTCTCAACTTCCTTGCCGGAAGCATTTTGTGTAATAGAGACCAGGAGTCTCGCATCTTCTCCGGTCTTTAAGGTAAAGAAATAGCCTTCAATTTTCGATGGCGCATCCATGTGATAGAGCACCGCAGGAGCCACTCGTTCTATGCTGGACGTCGATTCCGCATCCAGGCGAACCAGTGCCCCTAATTCATAGAGGCCCAGTTTGGGAGTCAGTTGTTGTAAGACAGGATCGGTCGGCCAGGCAAAGACATTCTGAAACCCCTTTTCCCAGACCCGGGCAGGCTCCACCTTATCCAACCAATAGTAGGTGCGATAATCCAGCTCACGAACGGTCAGATACACTGCATGGTGATCATCCAGGTAGAACTGAAGCTTCACCGCATTCGGAAAGTTTTCAGAGGAAACCAGTTCCTGGTAGTCGGCCAAAACCGAAATCAATTCTACGTTCAACCCCGAAACCGGCTTGGGTTTCACGCCTTCCTTCCAACTGCCCAATTGATCCTGACTCCGGGACTGGTATTGTAAATCCAGTTGAGCCCAGAGTAACGATGGGACCGATTCGAGGAAAGCCAGAATCAGGAATAATCCTAAAACACATCTTTTCATGCCTATCAATTTCTCCTGGTTTTTAGGCGTTCGATTGAAAAACCCTCATGAAGATAACGAGGAGTCTACCGCGGTCGGAAAAATGAATCTAGCGGAAAACCTGCATCGGAGGGAGAAAAGAAGTTAAACGAAAGATCAAAAATTCTATTGAACATTTTTCCAGCCCATACAAATTTCCCCTGGACCAGATCCTTCGCCACAGCTCAGCATGACAACGCAGGCGGAAGTCGTGTCCTCCTTCGGATGATGTGAATGGCAAGATCAAGCATTCCATTTATTCCATCCATGTTCAGCATTTTTCAAAATGGTTCTAGCTATTTTGCTTAATTCGAGAGGACGCCAGAAACCGGATCATCACATGGATACGGAGGAGAGACTTCTCGGCCTGATGTTCTTTTTAAAGTGGTATTCTAGGCCAGACTGATTTTCGTGGCCTTTGCTTTTTGTGATGAGGGAGCAGGAAAACGGGATGATCGGCCGGGATGGCGTCATGCCCATGCACGCGCTACAGGACCTGGAAGCCCGGCCACCTGAATATACTGCACCCACACCGCAAGCACTCCATTGCCTGCAGTTTATCCCAAGGCCCTTCACACACCAGTCAATAACGCCAGGACCGACCCTCTAAACAAGTTGCAACTGATGGTGACGGAGAGATAGAAAGGTTGCCATGGTTTTAGAGAAAACAGATGGTGCTTTGGACAATTTCCCAAGAGAGCACCATAGGCTATCGCCTTTCATCTGAAAGACCCATTAGGACTCAGGCTCTCCATTTTCTCCTCCATCGGACACAAGACTCTCACGTAACGCTTGTAGTCCGGCACCAAGCTGTTGACGGGTTTTGGGAGGGGCCTGGGTGGCGACCATCGATTCAAAGAACCTGATGTTTTTGATGACGGAATCCATTTCTCTTGCCGATCCTCCCCGTCGTTTGGCCTCAAGATATCCATTGCCAATTTCCTTCTGATCCTTGGCTGTCATACGTTGTGCGTATAATGCGTCCAGCAGGTTTTGATCCGGGGTCAGACTCATATCCCAAAAGGATTGTCCTTTTTCTATTAAATCTTTTGCATACGTTGATAATTCTGCAAGCCCCTCTGCGAGAGGATCAGCTCCTTTTGTCTTCCCGCGTCGCGTTTGCCGCCCTTTAGGCTGGTCCCACGAGAGCACAATCTCAGCCCCTAGCCGATTCCCCAAGGGATAATACAGATCGTTTCGCTGGGCATTCTTGCCAATATTATAGCCCTCCGCATAACAATGCTTCATCTCGAGTAAAGCTTTCCGTTGCTCCGCCTTAGTGGTGAGCAGCATGGCTTTCCCTTTATAGAGTTTCCCTTTGAGAGCATACCGTTCCTGTGTTGGTTGAATCGTGAGAAGGCCCTACGAGTAATATTTTCCGCATCGTTAAACAATTCCTTGATCGGAAAATCCTTTTCCAGCGGGTCGAGCTTTTGTGCTTTAGGATCTCCCTGCCTTTCGACACGATCGAGTGCCCATCGGACTTTCAGGTTGGCTAATTGTTCCAGCGACTCCACCGTCGCATCGGCCGGTTGCAGCATTCTCCCTCGATCATAGAATCGAACCGCCTCCGCAAAGAGGCCCAATTCCCCATAGGCTAACCCCATGGCCGCACACATGGCTGCGGAATCCGTCCACCCTTGGCCGACACCGGTAGCCAATTCTTGCAATCGACGTCTCAACCGGGCTTCATCCTTCGGCTCGGCTGTTTTGGCCTCTTGAACCAGATTGTACAATTCCACTCGCAATTCGACTGGAGCCACCATCCGGCGTTGCCTACCCATGCTTTTCGCTCCAATGTGTAACGAAAAATCCGGATCCCCATAACATTGATAAGCACCCCACGTATTGGAACCGCCCTGACGAAGAAAAATCTCCTCACGTGCCAGCCGCACCGCATCACCGAATGTTCGATGCTGGAACATCTCTTCATAGAATTTTTTGGCGAAGGTTTTAGCGGCGAGGTCATCCACAGCCCAACCGGCTGCCACCACCGCCCGCACACCCATGCGAATCAATTGAGTCCCCAGGTTAGAGGCGAGTTGATGAAACGGGATGTTCGATTGCTCAGCACTGTCTTTGGTTTGTCCCAAATGGCAACAATTCAAAAACACCAATTCTGGCACATACCGCATTTGATTAATTTCAGCCGGTGTCAAAAACAGACCTTCCCCTAGGACCATCCCCGTGACCGTTTTGGGTTTCCTGCAAGGGTCGGTTTTGGTGCCTGTGGTTCCGGGCTTGGCGAGGTCTTCTTCTATTGGAAATTCAAAGACGCCATGCGCCGCACAATGCACAATGCGATAGGGTTGTTGATACAGGGCAGTCAGGATCGCATCCGGTGTCGCATCTCCCTCGACGAGTTCCACCACATCGCGGTACTCCTGATGCCGAATGAGTTGCGCCACTTCCCGGGCTTCTGCAGCGGCACCTGGCAAGGGAGCAAATTTTCCGGAGGGTTCGTGACTCGTGGGGTCCCCAATGACCAGGGCATTGAGGGCAGTCCCAGGGAAAACCTTTTCACGAAATTGAGGAACCGCCATTTGCCGGACCATCCCGGCCTCCACAGCCAGAGGACGCGAGTTGAGATCAAACCGATTGTGCAATAACTCCCAAGGATAGGCGGCAGACTTCTCGTCCAGCACCAGCACCATACTTCGATGGTCCGGCGCATATTCCTTCATCCCATTTGGAATCATGAGCTCAAATAAGGTGCTGGATAATTCCAGATCATTCTGGGTGGTGGCCATAGCCCGTTCTAAAAACCGTTCAATGAGTTTTCGTTGTGCCGGCTGCAAATACGTTTCTGTCCGCGCACGATTGGTGAGGGCTTCAAACTTTAATGAGCCGTCATCCTGGCTTGAAATGCGCAATCGTTGCCACCAGGCCGCATCTTCATCAAATGAGGCACGGCGGCGCCCCTCAACTCCCTCGACCATAAATTCATGGATATTCAAATCTTCACGAAAATATCGTGATCGTCCAAGTTCCAGGAGCGATTTCGTGGCTTGAATGGCGAGATCTTGATACAACTCGAGTATCTCGACCGTCTCGATGGAGCCCGTGAGGCGTTCAGAATCTGCGGTCTGCTTTTCAGATTCAGGTGTCTCTGACCGTTCCAGTCAGTCCAAACGCCGATTCGCCTGAAGAATTCCGCGAAGGAGCGATTGGAGGGAATCAACCAGGGACAATCCTCCCGCACCCGTCCCAATCAGCAACATGGTCAGAGGGATTTTCAGTCTTGGACCACACGAACCATCCACCGCCGTGGCACGGCGGCGTTCCCGCTCAACCTCGATACATTTGAGCGCATAGTTGACGATCGCATCGGCCATCGTGGTCGTTAACCCTCCGGGGGTTAATTCCCCAACCATGCCCAACCCCACGACGATGGCCCCTGGATGCGTTCTTCCCTGATGACATTCCCCATCGCTTAGCACCACGGCAGAAGTATTGAGTTTATCCGGATAGAGGCCCAAGCACTGCCGTTCACGCAATCGACCATTGAGTTGCCGGTCAAGATAGGCCTCGGCACTGACAATCGTGTCTCCTTCATAATGCCCCACCGCCACAGGAGAAGATGCGCGGGACAAATTGCCATGAACCATGGTCACGGTAATTTTCCGGGTAGGCTGACGTTTCTTTTTGACCCGAGTCGAGCCCAGGGCGGACGCAATGAGATCCTCCTCGCTGGGATACATTTCAAGCCGAACCTCGGGGAGCTCAAAGGGGACAACGGACACCCCCCGACGAACGGGAGGCACTTGGGACAACTTCGTGGTGGCCCCGGCATTCAATAAATCAAGCAGGCCATCAAACGCTTCCGGAGCATTGGCCAGATCACCATGCTCGCTGTCCACATAATACGTCTGGTGTTTGAGTGCTTCGGGAATGCCGGTATCCCATGGAACCCGACCATCTCCAAAGGGGGTCGCATCAATCCGTATTCGCCGCGTGGCTGGAGCCGAGAGGTCAATGGAGACATCACACGGTGTCGCATCCGCGCACCCCGCGACATAGATCATCCGTTGGGAGTCAATGGGGCTGGCCCGAAGAAGTCGCTGAACCTTGAAGGCTGTCAGCCAGTTGCGCGGCATCAGGCACCGGCCACTCAATTCCCGCGGTCTTTGAGGTCGCCACTTTCGCCCCAAATAGCCCTCGTGCTCCGATCTCGGTCATGCTCCAGGAGTGACTTCCAGGTTTCCGCTTGATAGACATCAAGAGTGCCGCTATGCGGGAGAAGCTGCAAGACGCCATCAAATCCGGAAATAATTCCCAGTAAAGTCGATTGGGAATTGGTGATATCCAGAAGGTCTAACATTCGCACCAACGGATCACGCCCCATGAGCATGCCGGTGATGGCATGCGACCCCACATTGGGAGTGCCCAACATGATGAACCGGGCACCGGGATGCTGGCACATACGATCCCATACCTTTTTCCCCTCTTCCGTCGCAATCATGACTCGCACCACCAATCCGCCCATGGAATGAGCGACAATCCGTACCGGTTGTCCGACCGCCTCCTGTGCCTTGACCGTTTCCTCTAAATCCTTGCGAAACCGGTCGGCAAGTTCGATCAGCGATTTTCGCCAATCATAGGCAAAGGGTTTGACTGTATGTGAAATGGCCAAATACTGGATGAGAGTCCTTATAGCCACTCCCGATAGGTTGATCAGCCACCACATTTTTCGCGGTATACTTCAGCTTTTTCAGGCCTCCAATGGCTAAATCCACACTTATCCAACCAGACCCGGTCCTTTCCCACCTTGAGTTGACTGCCCATGGTGCCGGGCAAGACATAGACGACAGGCTGTGGGGATCCGACGCGCGTTTGCGGTAATCATCTTCGGTCATTTCGGAAGGCTCACCCTCCAGTCGATGAAAGAGGGAATGCGGCGCTTCCTTGATGAGGGCTTGAAGGAGTCGACTGGCGGTATCGGGATTTCGAAAATAATGGAAATGATCGACCTTCTTCCCCGTGTCGATCCAATACTGAATCTCCCCTGTCCGCTCCGTCCCGCCCAACATCGCCGGTGTATTGACCACCAAATCATGGTCTTCCCGATAGAATAAATCCGTGACGAACGTTTTGAGTCGGCCGACAATCCCTTCGCCTTCCAGATCTCCCCCCAACACGTGCAGATCGGCCCTCGTCCGCACTCCCGGCCGATTGAGGATGCGAACCAACGGCGAACCCGGCATCTGCGCTTCCAACCCGGGCAACTCTTCCGGTTTCGTCCGGTTTTTCACCACGGCCAGGAGAAACGCGGAGAGTCCCTCAACCACCGGATTGCCCTTGAGGCCCGGAATCGCTTGCACCACATTCAAGAGAATCGACAGGTACCGATCCAACCGGCCACTCGCCAACGTGGTGCCGCGGGCCGGACATCCCACACGCACAAACCGCTCGATGACCAATTCCTTTTGTTGGAGCAGGTGACCGAGTTGCTCCAACTGCTTACAGGTCGTCGTTTCGATCTGGTTGCGCAAATATCCTCGAGATCCTCCTGATCAAAGGGAAATCGGCCCTCCATCATGCTGCGGCAGAGTAATTCTCCGACGAGCCCCCCACGGGAATGGGAGACCAGGTGCAGACGAGCCCCTTCGGGAAAATACCCGGCAAGTTCCAACGCGTTTTGAATAGGATTGTGAGAAAGCGTGCGATGTTGGAAGGCGAGCACGCGATCGGGGTAATGCGCGAGCAGTTGCAACATGCGGGCATTGGTGCCGTCCTTCCCACAACCCCCCAAAACTGCCCTCGGTGGAGGAGGCGGTTCCATGAATGAAAGACCAGCCAGGGTTTATCCGTCTTTCCCGTTTCCAGGGATTTGATCCGTGTATAGTCAGAAGACGCTTTCCCTTTCCAACGATAGAGGCCCGGACCCGGCTGTAACACCCCCTCCACCTTATCCTTAATAAAATCCGTGGTTGCGCCCACGGGATCCAAACCAAACACTTTGAGCCCTTTAATCATCCAATCGCCCACCACCCCACGGCTCGCGGACCCCAAGGGCAAGACCTAGCGGAAGTTCGATCTCGTCACCGGCAGACCCACGAGTGGGCGTCAATCCAAAATCCTGCTCCAGGTCATCGGCCCGAACCCACAATTTCACTCCCTGGTCCAATTCCAACTGAACCAGATCGTCTGGATTCAGATCGTCAAGTGCCAAAGGCGGGTGGCCCGCGCGGGCCCGTTCGACCTTCGCACTATGTTTGAGCGTAATCAGGTTCTTCAGATTGGAAGGAAAATCGGGAGGAGTGGATTTCGAGTCAAGAGGCTGACGTTGTCCATGAACGATAAGACGTTTCATTGTCTATTCCTCCACATGATGTGTTGGCATGACCACCTATACTTTCCGGCGAACAAGCGGTGAGTGATACTGTGCGAGTGATGACCAAAGTGTTCCATTCTTTTTCTCTATCGAGAGGAGATCAGAGACTATTACAGCAAATCCGTCGAATAATTCCTACCCTTCGCGCTGGCATCTCTACCACCGTCTCTGTTTCTTTGTAGCAGCGTTCCGGGGAAACGTGGTCTTCAGTCCACGTCGGATGGCCCTCCACAACACACATTTTGCGGATAGGGCGGGTGATGTCGCGGGTCGGCTGGCCATTCATGAGAGACGTCCCGCCGGGACGTTCTACATCGGATGACAGGGACGACAATTTCCATGCGTGGCCAGCGTCAACCATGTACCAGTTGGTATCCGACCTCCTCTCCCTCGTAGGGAGAGGTTTCGGTTCGAAGAAGAACGAAAGATAAGGGTGAACGTTCTCACTCAATAATGTCGTGTTTGAACCTTTGTCTGACTTCCCCTCACTAAACCTCTACCCCAGGGAAGAGAGAAAAAAAAAGAGGAAAATGGCAAAAGGATACAGAACAAAGGGTTAGGGAATGTCCTGGACAAAACGAAAGCCGATGTGGCGGGCCAGGTAGTCAGGGAATTTCCTGTCTCGGCTTGATGAACGAAGGTTCCCCGGAGGGTTGTTCCAGGAGCCGCCACGAATCACGCGATATGCGTTTGAGTCGTCAAGACGCACTGACTCAAGGCTCTCCGGGTTTTCATATTTGTTCAGGCACCATTCCCAGACATTCCCTGCCATATCTAACACCCCCTGCTGCGTGGCGCCACTGGGATAGATGCCGACGGAGGTGGTGCGGTTCAACCGACTTAGCAAATTATTGCATCGTGCCGCATCCCATCCCCCGGGCCAGGGATACTCATACGTGGGATCGCCGCCCGTGGCCGCCTGTTGCCATTCCCATTCGGTAGGTAAGCGAATGCGTGAACTAGTGCGATGACTAAGCCAGCAGCAAAAGGCCATCGCTTGGTGCCAGGACACCGTTTCCCGCGGGCAATTGGCTTCACTCCAGAAAGCCGGCTCAGGCCCTTTCCTCTGCTCCAGACCTATCCACCATTTCTTTTGTCGATAGCCATCCTCGGCATCAAGAAACGCCTGATACTGGATATTAGTCACCGGGTATTTGGCTAGGCGAAACGGCTTGACCTCGAAGGCATGATGCACACCTTCCAGGGAAATGCGGCCACCGGGAATCTCGATCCAGACAATATCGGGCAAACCGTCCTGACGCAGCCCCAACCCTAATCGCGGATCCCCGAATTCCCCCAATTTTCTGCCGATCACCAAACGATCCGAATAGGAAAGCGCGTCGTCCTCCAATCGTGTGATCAACATCTGTTGAGGTCTGAGCATCCGCTCAAGCATGGGGGAGGGGTTCTTACTAAAACGATTGAGTGCCTTCTGAATTTCCACGGCACGTCTGCTCAACCACAACTCTTGGAGATGGCCCCCCGTCTCATGCCATCGCTTTGCCGCTTCTTCTGCATAGTCAATAAGGCGCAACGCTTCACCACCATCGTCTAGCCAGCCTTTCAGTCGTGGCCAGGCAGTAAAGAGTTTTTCGTGAGCGACTTCGACTGATGCAACATTCGTCTCCCCACTCGTGATCAAGACCCGACAATCCTGACCCGCCAAAGCCTGGATCAGCGTGGTCGCACCTTCTTCAGCTTCGAGTGCCCCCAGAGCAGCACGTTTTCTCGTGGGGGGGCGATCCCGTTCGAGGTGCACCAGCTCTGCAAAAACGCTATCAAAGGCGCCGCGCACAGTTTTGTTTAAGGTTTCCATGACCTGATCAGCTTTCGTCCCGATAGCCCCGACCACCCCGCCCATGGCCTGGTACGCCTCCTGCGTGAAAGTTTTCCCTTGCCGCCGCTCAAAGAGTTGTTTCAATGTGTAGGCCACGAGGGGCAGATTGCCTGGCTCTATGCCCACCTCGTCCAGAATTTTCCGAACAAGGTGTGGCTCAAATTCATACCCCGTAGCTTGGGCCGGCTGTTCGATCATCTCTTGTAATATCCGCGGAGATAGCGGACCCAGATGATAGTTGTAGCCGAAGTTGAGAACTTTTAGGACCGACTCTGATTCTTCCAACTTTCCGATGAACTCACTGCGCACGGTGGTCACCACCCGAACACGGTTTTCCGAGTCGCGAGTCGTGGCGACGAGTTGCTCAAGGAAGTGCTGAATGTCATCGTCTTTGAAGCCTTGGGTATAGAGTTCCTCCAGTTGATCGACAAACAGCAACACTTCCTGCTCAGCCGGAAGATGCGTGGCCAGCAGTGCCCCGATCGTGGTGATGTTCTTCGCCAGGCTGGTGGCCAGGTCATCGGCGCGGGTGTGTATTTTTGGAAAGGCTTGTTTCAACCCCGACGCGAGTGACGCAAACGGTCCCCGGCCGTCCCCACCGGGGGTCAGTCGTAGCCATCGCCATGTTCCACTTCCAGGAAGTCGCCCGTCCTTGATCAAGGCGTGCCACAGACCAGCTGCAACCAAAGAAGACTTGCCCGAACCCGAGGCCCCGCTGATGAGCAGGAAGCGACCGTGTGGCTCGCTCATCTTTGCAATCACGTCGTCCACTTCCTGGTCACGCCCGAAGTACAATGGGGCATATTCCTCATCGAACCACACCAACCCGGGATAGGGAGACTTGTCCTTGGGCCATGTGATTGTCTTTGATTGACTTGTTTCTTCCTTTGTTGAAACACCTTCTACGAGAGCTTGATAGATCAGTTTTTCCAGTTCGTGAACATTGGAAAAATTCTTCCACATCACACCGGAGTCTTGAATTCGCTTTCGAAAGGCTTCTTGTTTGTCACCGAACTGGTAATCGCTAAAGAGTCCTACAGGAACCATCGCATTCGGATCTAACACAAAGACCAATCGTGGTATGGTTGGCAGTTCGCTGGCTGCCTCAAATTCGAGTTCCGAGTAGGAGACTTCAAGGCGATCCCGTACCGGTGAGCCATACCGAAACCCAATCACCCCGACATAGATATCACACTCCCTGACCTTTTCTTTACAATATTTCGCAGGTTTCTCATCTCTCGCGGTAAAGTACTCCATGTCATAAGGAAGACGTTTTGCGCGAATCACCGCCGCGATCGCTGCATTGATGAACGATTTGTCCTCAGGGAATATCGTAAACTCCGAGGTATGGCTAATGAATACGCGGCGGATCATCTCGATTTCGTTCCCTTCGAATATTTTGACATTTGGCCAGAATCGACCAATTACTGCAACCCTATTTTCCCCCCACCCCTTGAGAATCTGAGGAGAATGTAGCCCCACAAACTCATGGCCCTCCTAGGGAACGTAAGATGCTCGTGCTTTGAAATGCCCATGCTTCGCCATGCCCAGCACGAACGAATTTTCAAGGCTACCTTCGAGCCGTTCGCCTAACGTGAAGCGGCGCGAGCGAGGATATTTAGCTGCGGGATGAGCCAGAGCAGCAGGTCATGGCAGGACTGCACCGCTTGTGGAACGTTTGGAGTCATCGTCAATTCTCGACTTCAACGAATGGCGGGGCGATGCCCGCACTCTGTTTGGCAAAGGGAAGACGCGCACCAGGCTGATTCAGGAGCGGTGTGTCGGTGACACGTCGTTTTCTCAGAGCCACCAACCTTCGCGACAGTCGTCCAGCCAGCCAAAATAGCCGCCCCACCGGGGCGTCTCTACGAGAAAGAAGGAAAAGGGTAAAAGGATAAAGTCCAAAGGGTTAAGGGGTGTCCTGGGCAAGACGAAAACCGAGGTTGTCGTTCCGGTGACCGGGGTGCTCCTGGACCGGTACGATGAGCGTAGGAACACCGGAAAGTTGAACCAGGAGCCACCCCGGATCACACGCCGGCCGCAATCGCCACCTTCCCCTTCCAACCAGGCCGAACCACCGTCGGGCCCCCTCGTACGTTCCATGCGAACAATCTTCCACCCATTCCCACACATTCCCGCTCAAATCATACAGCCGAATTTATTGGGCTGTTTGCTCCCACCTCGGCCGTGCGATCTCCTGAGTTTGCCACATAGACCGCATACTCCTGAAGTTGGGTTTCATCTGATGTGCCCGCCCAGGCCTCCTGTTTGTCCCCACTGCGCGCGGCATATTCCCATTCGGATTCCGAGGGCAGCCGATACTGTTGGCCAGTCTCCTCGGATAGCCAGGCCGCATACGCCTTGGCATCTTCCCACGAGACATTGATGACGGGTCGCTGCCCACGCCCCCACCCTTGATCATTGGGAATCTCCGATTGGTCGCAATGGTAAACCGGTCGTATTCCTCAAACGTGACTTCATGTTTCCCCATGGCAAAAGCCTTGATGCTGACCTCACGGACCGGATTGCGCCATGCCTCCCCCAACTTCTCCACATCCCCTTGCCGGAACGTGCCATCGGGGATGGACACCATCTCCGGCGGGACATGAATGCTCACGACCAGCGATTGCACTTTTAAGAGGGCCTGCTCCACGTTATAGCCCTTTTGCCACATCCACGTGACCCCCCCCAACAGCAGAAGGATGACGAGGCCGGCCCCCATCCAGAGGTGCCTGGCCCGGCGGCTGGCCTGAAGAAATTCCCTCGTGAGCGCGTTGCCCGCGAACCCGGCTTTCAAAAAATCATGGTATTCCCGCCCGGTGGCCAGTCCACTGAATGGGGGTTTGCCCATCCTGCCCATTTTTTCGCGCGACTGTCCAAGAGCGTGCGATCCACCAGTTCTTTATTTTTCGTCCCCACATACTCCTTTAAGGCCGGCCAGGCATCGAACAGCTTTTCATGGCTGATCGAGATCGTGGCGTCCTCGCCTTCGCCTTCAGTACGAAACAGGCGTTCGGTCACCAACTGATTGATGACGGGCTGAAGGTGATCCGGGAACTCGTGTTTCTTTTGACGGTTGCGGGTGGGAATGCCCTCTTCCTTCTGCACGTTGACCAGGGCGTGAAAGAGAGCCGACACTCCGTGGCCTTTGACGCCCACGTTTTTTTGATCTTGTCTTCGACCGCCTTGACATGCGTGGCAATCCCCCCGAGATCCCTCCCAACTCCTCATAGACCTTCTCGCTCAATTCGTGATTGGTGCGTTTCTGAAATAGTTGCTCCAGCACAAAGGCCAGGAGTGGAAGGTTGGCCGATTCCGCTTCGGTATCATGAATCAGCCGCTTGGCGAACGTCTCGGTCATGGTGAGACCGACCGCCTGCGCGGGTTTCAGGATCATGTCCTGCATCATGTACGGCTGCACGGGGCCGAGCGCATAATGGCCGTTGCTGTTCAGCACCTTCACCATGTCCGGATGACGATGGCAATAGTGCAGGTGGTCGCTGCGAATGGTGCCGATCACCCAGAGCGCCTTCTCTTGGGCGGCCTGATAGAGCGCTCGCCAGAAAACGATTGGCTTGAGTCAGATCTTGCGAGGTAAAGAGTTCTTCCATTTGATCGATGAACAGCAGGAGCGCGCGGGATGACGCACCGTCTTTCATGATGGTGGTGATGTGCGCGCCGAGCGTGTCGGGGGCCTGGGTGATTTCTTCCAGCAGGTATCCGGCCTCAGCCCGGCATGGGTGATCAGGGCACTGAGGGCACTCAGCATCGCCTTCAACGGTTGGTCCTGTTGGCTGGGGACCATGCGCACGCAGAGACAGTCCTTCTTACCGGGCAGGCCGGCCTTCTCCACCTCCGGCAGAACGCCCGCATCCACCACCGAGGATTTGCCGACCCCGGAATCGCCGCTGATGATCATAAACCGGTTTTCTGGTTCCGCCAGAAGGTCCAGAATTGCACGCACCTCGGCATCGCGGCCAAAAAACACGGGAGCATATTTGCGCGTGAAATGGAAAAGGCCGGGATACGGGCGATTCGTTCTTCGGCCACTCGATTTTCTTCGGAGCAACCGGGTCCATGCCGTCACCCGTCTTTTTGTTAACCAGCGACTCACCGCCCCCATTAAATCAATCGAGTGGGGCTCCAGGGTAAACCTTTCGCATCCGTGCTTCTTTTGCAGACCAGCCCGCCATGCGATCAGCTCCTGTATCGTCTCTCCGTTCATCGAACTCTGCCAACCAAGGAGATTTCTCATCGAGCAGAAACGGCACAATATCAATGCCCCGTTTGACGGCCGCTTTCGTATTCCAATTGGGTGATGCTTCGGGTTTCTCCTTCCGGCACATGGCCACGACGAAAAGCCACAAGCAGCACGCAGAGGTCGCATCCCTCCAGGCGATCCTGCGAAAATTGTTTGGGTTCACTCGGTGTCTGCCGTCCACATTTCCATGGGATCCACGAAAAAGCCGGCCGTTGCAACTGCCAGATGACATGGGCCCGATGGTTCTTTAGATCTTCAAACGTGGAGGAGACAAACGCTTTATAGGGGGACTTCTGTGACATGGTTCGGGCCCTCCCGGAACGATTCTGTTCTCTTTTGCGGAGATCTATTTGGCCAGAACCGGGAAATAACTGCAAGACTCTTCTCGGTAGACGTCCCACCGGGACGTCTCTCACGGAAGGTGGCGGATCATTGAGAAAGGTTGATTCCCCCTCTGAGCGGTGTCGGGGATACTCGCTCTTCGATTGGGAGAGAGCTTCGGTGCCAGGATCCATTATCGTAGATCGCCCCGACGTGCCGGATGACGGAGGCAGAAATTGGTGGAGAAATTGGGAGGCCATCTTCTCGCGTACGTCTGTAGATGGTCAGAGCAAGTCAAGCAGACAAAACCCTATTGAAGGGACTTTCTTGCCCGGTATAATCCTTTCATGTACCGTTAAATTTAAATATTGGGAAGGTCGGGGCCACGTCGTCTTGAAGAACAGCCGGTAGAGTCGTTAAAGAAGAGATTCCGGGAACGACCCTTCGGAATTACGGAAGAGGTATTTCTTTGTCTTCCAGCTCATTTCCGACAGGGCTCTGTTTGAGAATTCTGCATAGAGATTCCGGCCAGGAATGGGCCGGATTGATGAGGCTAAGGTCAGGGCTTCTCATGGATGGCTTGCGCCAGTTGTTCCTGTTCCCAACCGCCCCCCACGGCTTTGAACAGGTCCACCATAGCCGTGAGATGTGCGCGTTCGGTTTGGACCACTCCCAATTCCGCAGCCAGGACGATGCGCTGGGCATCTATCACATCGACATAGGTGACCAATCCCTCGCGATACCGGATGTCCGCTAGCTCCAGCGATTCCCGAGCGGCTGCCACTTGTTGACGTTGATTCGCCAGTTGTTCTTTTCGCGTTTGCAGGGCGACCAGCACATCAGCCACTTCCCTGAACGCATTCAGAATGGTTTGATGGTAGTCCTCCAACATCTGCTGATACCGGTTTTCGGCCACTTCCAACCTGGCCAAATTCGTGAAGCCTTCAAATATGGGAAGGGTGACCGACGGGCCAATCGTCATATTGCGGCTGCCCCATTTGAACCATTGATCGAATTCGCTGGTAAGAAACCCTCCCGTTCCCGTGATAGACACACTGGGGAAAAAGTACGCTCGCGCTTCCCCGATGCGCGCATTGGCCGCTTTCAGCGTTTCCTCGACTTCCAGAATATCGGGACGCCGTTGCAACAGATCAGAAGGCAGACCGACGGGAATCGTCGGCTGAACCACCACGGACCGCAGGGGCTTGGCAGATACCATCAGGGTACCCGGATTCGCTCCGGTTAACACTTCGAGTTGGTGCAGTTGCACGGCCCGCTGGCGACGAAACTCAGGAATTTCCGAGGCCGTTTGAGCCACAAGGGTTTCCTCTCGTTTGACATCCAGGTCGGATACCAGACCTGCCTGAGCGCGGCTCCGGATGATCGACAGTGAGTCTTG
Organism: uncultured Nitrospirales bacterium; assembly: GCA_963801755.1. Classification (GTDB taxonomy): domain Bacteria; phylum Nitrospirota; class Nitrospiria; order Nitrospirales; family UBA8639; genus Nitrospira_E. The sequence continues at coordinate 29,161 of CAWDGE010000007.1, forward strand.
TTGAAGCGCTAAATTCCGTTCGGCAATTTCTATTTGTTCGTCGAGTTCACGCAGCCGAAAATAGGATTGTCCCACCTCACCGACCAGGCTCAACATCAGCCCACGGCGATTCATCTCGCTCCCCAACGCTTCCGCGGAAAAGGCCTCTTGCCCCCGTCGAATGCGACCCCATAAATCCAGTTCCCATCGAAGGTCGACGGCCCCACGCCAGATATCAAAATTGGCTCCCGGAGGGGCGAACCCTTCCGGCGTTCCGCCGGTCGGAGCGACGAGAATCGTTTCCGATCGACGGATTCGAGAATAGTCGCCCTTCAAAGATAGATTGGGGTACAGACCGGCTCCGGATCCATACGCAATCGCGCGCGCCTCCAGTACCCGAAACGCGGCTTTTCGCAGATCATGATTGCGATCCAAAGCCTGTTCAATCAAGCCATTCAATTCATCGTTGGCAAACAACCGCCACCACTCGGCCTCCGGCACTTGCCCTACGGTGATGGGAAGCTGGGAAGATGCGCCCTCTAAGGTCATTCTGTTCCAATCTTCCGGCACATTGAGATCCGGTTGCTGATAGTCCGGCCCCACCAGACATCCCGGCAGACAAAGGATCAGGAATATCATGACGACAGGCCTCTTTCCAATCATGCGTTACCCCTTACTGAGCCTCTCCTGGATTCGACAAGGGACGAGAGGAGTCCGATTGCCGGGGTGTTTTCTCCGAGCGGTTCTGGTCCGGTCCTGAAACCCGTTCAGCAGAGCGCTCGATATAGACATCGACTTGCTGGCCAACATAGACCGGGAAAGAGGGTCGTTCAAAACGATAAATGACCTGAAGAACCCGCGTATCGACCCGCTCACGATTGTCTCCGGTGAGGGATCGTTTGGGCACAATGTAGGGTTCAATACGACCGAAGGTAAGAGGAATAGCCCTATCCGTAAACCCTTTGAGATAGGCCACAGCCGGACTTCCCGGCACCACCAACGGCGCGTTGACCTCATCGATATCGGCCCGCACCTGTAAGGTTTCCGTATCCCCCAATATAATGAGCGACTCTAGGGGATTAACCGTGGCATATTCCCCAGCCCGAACGTTGACCTGAAGAATCGTCGCCGCACGCGGTGCCCGAACGGTGAGACGGTTTAACAACGCTTGCACTTCATCTCGTTCCGTTCGGGCTAAATGAAGATCAGCCCGTGCCCGAATCACCGCCCGCTTGGCTCCTTCAGTCTCATGCCATTTCCGCTTCACATCATCTTCACTGACCGCCCGACGATCTGTGACCGACTGAAGCCGCTTCAATTGATCCTGGACATCCCGAAGCCGGATCTCCTGCTCGGCGATCCGCGCCGCCGCGGACGGGAGCGAATCGGTCTTGGTTTGTAATTGTGCCCGCAACTCCCGATCATCCAACTGAAACAACGGATCTCCCTGCTCAACATGATCCGCCACCCTGACATACAGCTTCGTCACAAGACCGGAGACCGGGGGCGCGATCCGGACGTTTTCATTCACAGCCTCAATAATGCCTGCCGCGGCCACCGTGACTTGATAGGGATTCTGAGGAGGAGCTTCCATCGGTGGAGGCGGAGCCACTTTTTTATTGGCGCCCCACAACGTCGCAATCGTCAGCACGATACCCGCCAACGCTATCCAAAAACTCAAACGCCGCAGTACCATTTAAACGGGTGTCTCCTGTCCTTCTTGGATCTGACCAACCCGTCCATCTTCCATATGGACAATGCGATCGCCAAATTCAAAAATCCGGGTATCGTGGGTCACAATAATCACCCCCCGATCATGCTGTTTTCCGATATCATGTAATTGCTGCACAATGCGGTGTCCCGTTTCTCCATCCAGGTTCGCCGTCGGTTCGTCACACAGCAGTAACTGGGGATCACTCACCAAGGCTCGGGCAATCGCCACCCGCTGCTGCTCTCCTCCCGAAAGTCTGGTCGGCAATGCCGCCAGGCGCTCTCCCATGCCCATGCTCCCAAGAATCTTTTCCGCTTGAGCCAGGGCATCGTGTTTGGCTACCCCGCGAATCAATAAGGGTACGGCCGCATTCTCGACCGCCGTGAGCGTGGGTAATAGATGATATTGCTGAAAAATAAATCCGAGGTGATCCAAGCGAAATTTCGTCTTTTCAGACGCAGACAATTCCAGAATGGATTCGCCTAAAATTCTCACCTCTCCCTCATCGCTTTCTAAAATGCCCGCTATCACCGACAAGAGGGTTGTTTTCCCGCTACCCGAAGGCCCCACCAGCAACAAGACTTCCCCACGGGCGACATTTAAATCAACTCCCTTCAGGACAGGGATCCTGGTCTCTCCTTCCCCAAACGATTTCACCACGCCCCTGGCCTGCACCAGCCAGTGAGTCGATTCATGGTTGAGTGTCGAGGGCGGGTTCCGGCTCACGGCGCTACCCACGAAACACAATCCCCGGTTCAAGTTTGGCCAATTTTCGAATGCTAATCACGCTCGATACACCACAGATCAACAGGAGCGCCACGGCCACTCCCACGAGAAGAGGCCATGTTTCTTTAAAGGGCAGCCGCCCTTCGCCTCCAGCGGTCAATCCAAACAGCGTGGCCAATCCCACCCCGACTCCATATCCAATGGATCCGACGGTAAAACTTTGCAGGAGAATCATACGCGCCAGCATACCCGTGCTGGCTCCAATCGCTTTAAGCGCGCCAAACTGCGGCAAATTCTCGACCGTAAATAGATAAAAGGTTTGTCCTGAAATCGCCATCCCCACAATAAACCCTAATAAGACGGTGGTACCAAAGTTCACGCCAATACCGGTGTTTTGTAGAATCCATCGAATCGTTTTCCATCCAAACTGGTCTGCGGTAAATGCTCCCAACCCGGTTTGCTCATGGATTCGCCTGGCTAATTCTTCGGGACCGACTCCACTCACCGGACTGGCGAGCACATACGACAATTTTCGCCGTTCTTCGGGTGTCACACTCAAGGCTCGTTCGTAGGTGGTGTAGACGAAGGGAAAGTTTTGAAAACTTTTTTGGGTCTGCACGATCGCCACGACCCTGACACGGTGATCATTGATTTCAAAGGTGGTGCCGAGATGAATGTTCTCGGGCCCACCTAACCGTTCCACCCCCAATTGATCGATCGCAACCGCGTCAGGAGACCGCAACTCTTCAATGTTTCCATCCAACACCTTACCGGGTCGACCGATTAACGTACTGGATTCAATCCCTACCAAGGCAATCTGTTCATAATTCCCATCCCGCAGCCTCGCACGCTGGACACCCTTATAGAGAGGAACCGCCCACTCCACCCCGGAAACACTTCGAACCACATTCACCGTCGTATCGGCCAGAGGTTTAATCTCTTCGACTTGATTGATATTGGAATCGGTAATCCACACAGGGGCATTCACATTGGTGATGCCCGATTGCGACCAGGTCATCAACCCCCAGAAAATGGATCCCTGCTGAACAATGAGCATCGTGGAAAACGTGAGCCCTGCCAGCAACATGAGGTATTTGGGGCGATCGCCAAACAACATTTTCAGTGCAACGTAATTCATACCTTCCGTGCCGTCCGCTTCCGAGGTTTTTTTATTTGACCTGACATGCGGGCCGCTCCCTTCGGTGAAGGAATTTTGAGTCCGTTCATCATGATGTTCACAAAGGTCCGGGAAATGTCCTCGGCTGTCTGAGGGAGTTGGGCCTGAAATAAGACCGTCAACAACCGATGTAAATCAGCATGCCCATAAAGGCGCGTGCAGCGATGAGGGGCTGAACCGGGTGAAAGGCACCATCGTCTATGCGCTGCTGAATATACCCGGCCAAATAATCGTAAAATACCCGTATGTGATTGTGGAAAAACATATCCGACATCTCATGGTTTTCGAGGGCGCTAAACAAAATCAGCCGCATCAAATCGGAATCCGGAGCTCCTCCGACAACCGTCCGGGCAATGACGGAAAACACCTCAACATCCTTTTGTTGACCAGCGAGATTTTTTATTTTGGAGAGTAATCCCGGCACGGGAGATTCCTCAGCAAGAATGGCCGCATATAAATCCTCTTTACTGGGAAAATGTTTGAAAATAAGGGCTTCGCTGACTCCTGCCTTGTGGGCAATCTCCCTGGTCTTGGTCCCGCTAAACCCTTTTTTGGCAAATAAGGAGGCCGCCGATTGAATGATTTTAGCCTTCCGGACCGGACCGGATATTCGTTTCGGTGATGATGGCATCTTGAGTTTCCTAATTAGTAAGTGTTTACTTACCATTTTAAGATCTCGCCAGAAAACTGTCAAGGAACCCGGGGAATCTGGATCATTTGCAATTTTGTCGGGAACGGTGGAAAATTCGTAAATCTCACACAGCCAATTCTGTTTCATCACCGTCATCAATACTCAGGATGTTCTGAAATGTTCAGATGAACACGACGGACCTTACACCTCACATAAGAGCACGAGAGTTGATCACCAATACAGGTGCAGGTTTTCGGTTTTGCTCATGAATGCCTTTTTGACTCTACCCCGCATGGCACAACCGGTAGGTCGTGCCAATCAAGTTGACTCAACGGAAAAGATGCGTATCTTGTTGGGGAAAACAAGTATAATGTTGGTATATTTCTGAAGGACGGTAACGACAAAAATGGATACTCCCTCAGCAGCCGAGAATACACTTATCGTTTCCCTCCCCCTCGTCCCTGTCAAACGAACAGTCTTGTTCCCGGATACGCTTGTTCCCTTCACAATTGGCCGACCCCGCTCGATCGCGGCGGTTGAAGCCGCGATGAACTCGGAAGACAAAGCCTTGGTGTTCGCCACCCAGCGTGACTCTGAAAAGGAGGAACCCGGGTTCGATGACCTGTATCGCATTGGCACAAAAGCTGTCATCAAGCAAATGGGCAAAACTCCAGACGGCCATCTCCAGGTCTTGCACAAGGCATTGAACGCGTCGTCCTACTCAAGAAGGAACAAGCCGAACCCCATATGATCGTTCGGTCCCGTCAACTCGCTCTCTCTCTGAATCCGACCTGGAACTGGAAGCCTTGCATCGTGAACTGGTGGAACTCATTGGCCAATTACCGGAATTATTGACGACCCAAGGCGTGGTGGAATTGGTGGCGGTGCTTCGAGCAGAAAAATCCCCTTTCGGTGGCCTACCGGCTTGTGTCCCTCCTCAACCTCAATGTGGAAAGATTACAGGGCCTCCTGGAGCAATCCGATGCCAAGGAAGTGCTTCGTCAGGTATACGGCGCGTTGGCACATGAACTCCATATCCTCAAAATTCGCCATGAAATCGCGAGCCAGGCCCAGGCGGAATTGGAAAATCCCAACGGGAATATTTCCTGCGCCAACGGTTAAAGGAAATTCAACAAGAACTGGGAGACTTGGAGACCCAACCCGAAGATGGCGAAGTAGGGGAATTAAAAGCCCGTATTGAGAAGGCCGACCTTCCTGACATCGTGAAAACCGAAGCCACCAGAGAACTGAAGCGCCTGGTCAAGCTGCCTCCTGCCTCCCCGGATCATCAAGTCATTCGCAGCTATTTGGAGTTGGTTCTGGAATTACCCTGGAACACCCTCACGGAAGATCACCTGGATTTGACTCATGTTCGAACCATATTGGATGAGGATCATTACGGCATTCAGGATGTCAAAGAACGCATCCTTGAGCACCTGGCAGTGTTGAAGTTAAATCCATCTGCGAAGGCTCCCATCCTGTGTTTGGTGGGACCTCCGGGAGTGGGGAAAACCAGCTGGGGCAATCCATTGCCCGCGCCCTGGAAAGAAAGTTTGAACGCCTGAGTTTAGGGGGTCTCCATGATGAAGCCGAATTGCGTGGGCATCGCCGTACCTATGTCGGCGCCATGCCAGGCCGTCTGATTCAAGCTCTCCGACGTGCCGGAGCAAAAAATCCGATCCTGATGCTGGACGAGGTCGATAAGGTCGGACAGGATTTTCGGGGAGATCCCGCCTCAGCGTTGCTAGAAATTCTTGACCCGGAGCAGAATCATACCTTCGGACAATTACTTAGATTTGCCCTTTGATCTCTCTAAGGTGATGTTCATCACCACGGCCAATTCCCTGGACACGATTTCCCGTCCTCTCTTGGATCGCATGGAGATCATACGCCTGGGAGGCTACAGTCACCAGGAAAAACTTGAAATTGCCAATCGTTATTTGTGGCCTCGTCGCTTAAAGGAAGCCGGATTGGAGTCCAAACCTCTGACGTTAGAGGAGCAGGTGATTCCCCATATCATTAAACGGTATACCCGTGAAGCCGGCGTTCGCCAATTGGAACAGATGTTGGGACGGCTAACTCGCAAAGTGGCATTGAGGCTGGCGGAACATCCGCCGGACCAGCCGGAAGAATCTCTCACGATTACCCAAAGTGACCTTCCGGAATGGTTAGGCATCGAACGATTTATGCCTGAAGAAGCCAGAAAAACATTACCCTTGGGCGTGGCTACCGGAATGGCGTGGACAGAAACCGGCGGGGATGTCCTATACGTAGAAAGTGCTCTTCTCCCCGGTGGGAGCAGCCTCACCATTACGGGCCACATCGGGGATGTCATGCAGGAATCAGCCCAAGCGGCTCGTAGCTATCTCTGGTCACGCGCCGAATACGCTGGGCTTGGATATTGCGGTGTTTAAGCAGAGCGGGATGCATATTCATGTGCCGGAGGGGGCCATTGCCAAAGATGGACCATCCGCCGGTGTGACCATGGCCAGTGCTCTGGCTTCACTCTTACTGAAAATACCGGTTATGAACGACACGGCAATGACCGGAGAGATTGGATTAACCGGGTTGGTTCTGCCTGTGGGCGGTATTAAAGAAAAGATTTTGGCGGCGCACAGGGTCGGGTTACGCCGCATTGTTCTTCCCAAAGCCAACGAGAAGGATCTGAAAGATGTGCCGGACGCATGCGAATGAAATTGTCCATCGTATTCGTGGAAACAATAGAAGAGGCCTTAGATGCGGTACTGCTCAAGACACCGGGCAGTCGTTAGTGAGGAAAGAGCTTCCCCACATCCAATCGTCGGGAGTGAACAAAAACCCCCCATGAGTAGTCGCTAAGCCCTCAGGGATGCTCTTCTCTCCAGCCTTAATTCTTAACTCTTGAGAGAAATGCCGCGTTGAGACTACTTCCCACCTGTGAGGAAAGAGGATATCCGTTGCATGGTAAAGGTACCCTCCAGAATCAAGAGGATCGTGATCCTGGCCAATGCGGGTGTACCACCATTTTCCCCCGAGCCACGGGCGAATCATCTATCCACTTCAGCTCAAACCCTCCCTCCCGATCGTTGCCGGTCT
>CAWDGE010000008.1:0-165470 GCA_963801755.1 uncultured Nitrospirales bacterium
AGCATCCAAACGTCCAGAACTCCACCATCACCACCTTTCCACGCAAGGCTTCCAATTTCAACGGTTCGGAATTCAACCAAGTCTGGCTGGTAATTTCGGGAGCAGGAACATTGATCGCGAAACTTAGGGTGACAAAATAGAAAAGGATACTGATCATTCCTAAAAGAGCCAAACTCCCTCTAGTTTTCTTTCCCATCATCAAATCTCCTTATTGAATCTCTCGACTCCATTTTCTGAGTCGCCGACCACATGACTGGTCTCGTACACCACCGATTGGTCTTTCTTTTCATCAACCTGTTACACAACCCATTTCACAATGCGTGAGAAATTTACCGTTTGGCACCAATACCCATTCTAAAAAAAATCCGTCTTCTTCTGATGGAAATTGCCTATGTATAGCTCAATTACTTAAACGGAAAATTACAAAATGCACAATAGATGCCAGGTTTCGGCCCAGCTGCCCATGGCCTTGGCCGAGTGTCTAAGGGATTGAGCAGGAAGGCGGTATACCCTTGGGCCTGCGCCAGATCAGCCAGCAATTCGTGATAGGCACCCGTGGATTCCAAGCCGATGTGGCTACCGGCTGGGAGAGACTTCAGCCAAGCCCGCAACGGGGCTCGCTGAATAATAACACTCTCGACCGGAAAACTGTGCGCGGCACACGCGATCAGGACGGCGTCGTTGGCCACATCCACGCCGACGTTCAGAATGGGTTGCATCATCGTCGCCTCCTAGAAAGAAAAAAATGAACGAGGCTGGGGTGGCACACACCGACGTGAGCTTGGCGGGTAAATCGGCGGTCAGAGTCCCTGCCGGGTGATTGTTTGTGGTGTGGGTGGGAGAGTTCTCAGGAAGTCTGTCCGCAGTACGGCAGATGCCTGTCGATGTCCCTCCACCCCGGCTTCTCGTAGCTTCTCAAGAATGAGCCGTAAAACACCATACAAGCCCTGTCGAAGAACTCAAACAAGGCCCACCGATTGATAAGAGAGTCCGATCACGGGGACGGGTGGCAGGCGTCGGTTAGTATTGAAAAAAGAGTGGAGGGGCGAAAGGAAATCCGCTACGGGTAAACAGTGCTCGCAAAATTGGTGGATTCAGTACTACGGCTCGGCTGCACCCAAGGCGGGATTTCTCGGGGGAAGTGTGTTTAAAGGTCTTTAAAAGGACTCATTCGGGTTGAAGGACTTTTGATATATTTTTATGGAGAGAACTGGGAGAAGTATTATTCAGCCACAGACTTCATGCCATTTTTGACCGAAATCTCAGACGATCCAAACCTTAGTGCAGCCATCGCCATGACGTCGCTGAAGAACGCTTTGGGGTTAAATGCTCAACTTAAGCCAAATTTGGATCCATACACACGGAGACCTTGGAACATGATTCCTATTAAATCAATGGATTATGTCCAGACGAATTGTCTGTTCGGCGTTCAATTTTCCTTAATTTGACAATTCTGAAAATATGGCGGCTCCCTGTGTTCCTCCTTCAAATAATTCCCATACGTTCCAGTATTCCGAAAAACCTGGTGATGCCCAACTCGGTTATGTTGAATACTATCATTCACAATGATTCGCTCCAATCACTGGATTTTTGCACTTTTTACGATCAGGGCAGTCACTATCTTTTTTGCAAACACAATTCCCACCTTGGCATTTATCCGATCGACATTGGCTATCCTTGGAACACGAGTCCCCTAGGCCCTTAGTTGTTGAGTCACAATAATTCTTGCCGAGCGCAGGGGTAAAACAACTCTCCCCGCTTGGACAATCACTATCCGATTTACAGACACATTCATCTTTTTCACACTTATCCGAGGCGCATTGACTATCCTTTGAACAACTGGCTCCCAGCGCCTTAGTCGTGCTCGCGCAGTAGTTCGCCTTCCCCACTGGCGTATAACAGGCTTGCCCATTCGGACAATCACTGTCAGTTTTACACACACATTCGTCGTTCTGGCATTTGCCAGACCGACATTGCTCGTTCTTCGAACAGGCTACCCCTAAGCCTTATCAGTCGCGCGAGCAATAATTCAGTTTTGTGAGCGGCTTGAAACAGCTCTCTCCGGTGGGGCAATCAGAGTCTTGATCGCAAATACATTGGTCTTTCTTACACTTACCTGAAAGGCATTGGTCATCACTTTCGCAGGAATCTCCAAGAGCGAGAGAGGCTGTTCCGCGCAATGGCCGGTCGTTAAAACTCGCGTCATTTGCGCAGAAATGTCCTTGCCTGGCAACCAAGAGTGTAGACAGCGTCGTTGAACCTTGCCGGATTTGTAAAATCATTATGGACGGAGGAGATTGGGTACCCATTCGCATGACCAAACTCATGTGCAAGAGGTTTCACCATACTCACAAAGTGTTTCATTTATTTCGAGTTTGTTGTAATAACAAATGTTTATTTTGTTTCCAAGACCACCATGCGCCATGCCTCCTAGGCCTGTGCTGACAGCGCACTCACGTGCCACTCCCATTGACCCTTCGTCACGGCAGACAATTTTCGCACGTGGCCATTTCCGAATAAATTCGTCACGATGATCCTGTGTTAATTGTGTGTGTGCGAACGTGGCGACTATTTCTTCTAAATTGTCCTCAATATATTGAGCGGCAATTTTGACGTCTCCTTCGGCTGTCGCATCGCATTTTTCTATTTCATAGGCGAGGGTGTGGGGCTGCCTGCCAAGATAACAAGACCAGTCCACATCATAATGAGAGACCACCAGTTTCGTTTCATCGTTCACCCCCTTGTTAAAAGTCATCAATAAAATGGGCTTGGGGGAACGCTGTGTAGCACTCTTCGACATTTCTTGAGACCTTACTTAGCCCAACATCGTTCATTGGCCTTTTCAGGTTGACCTCATTTCGTACAATAATTCTTTTTGGTCACAGGCGTTTTACATTTCTGCGAATCCGGACAATCGTTGTCCGACTGACACACACATTCACCTTGTTCACATTTATCCGAGGCACACTGACTGTTTTGAGAACAGCTGGCCCCCAGGGCTTTACTCGTACTCGCACAATAGTTCGCCTTCCCGACGGGCGTATAGCACGTTTGCCCATCGGGACAGTCGCCGTTCGACTGACACACACACTTATCCTGTTCGCACTTGTCTGAGGCACATTGACTATCCTTGGTACAACTGGCTCCCAGGGCCTTACTCGTACTCGCACAATAGTTCGCTTTGCCAACCGGCGTATAGCAGGCCTGCCCATTGGGACAGTCCCCGTTCGACTGACACACACACTTATCCTGTTCGCACTTGTCTGAGGCACATTGACTATCCTTGGTACAGCTGGCTCCTAGGGCCTTACTCGTACTCGCACAATAATTCGCCTTTCCGATTGGGGTATAGCAGGCTTGCCCGTTCGGACAGTCACCGTCCCCCTTACACACGCATTGGTCTTGTTGACACTTGCCCGAGGCGCATTGATCATCCTTGGCACAACTCGCCCCCAGGGCCTTATTCGTACTCGCGCAATAATTCGCCTTCCCGACGGGTGTAAAGCAGGCCTGCCCATTCGGACAGTCACCGTCCCCCTTACACACGCATTGGTCTTGTTGACACTTGTCCGAGGCACATTGGCTGTTTTGAGAACAACTGGCCCCCAGGGCCTTGCTCGTACTTGCGCAATAGTTGGCTTTCCCGATTGGGGTATAACAGGCTTGTCCATTGGGACAGTCGCCGTCACTCTTACACACACATGTATCTTTTTCGCACTTGCCGGATGTGCATTCCTTGTCTTTAATGCAGCTCTGATTGACACCTTTTGTTCCGTCCGCTAAGCAGCGGTTGAGTCCCAAGCGGTTATTGCAATACCGACCGGCCCCGCAATCCTGATCCTCCTTACAGGTCTCTCCCAAGATATAGCGGGTGACCGCTATATAATGATAAATGGTATTGGTTTGTGTTCCATAACCATTACACATGGTGTAATTGTCGATGGTGTAAGTGGTTGACCCCGAGATGCCATCAAATTGGTCGAATTGGGAATTGGCACAGTGGTCTTTATTTTTACTGGAGGAGCCTTGTGCGTATTCGTCATCTAGACCAAAGGCGTGACCGACTTCGTGGGTATAGGTTCCATCGCCCGTCATGGTAGAAAAATTATTGGGCTGCCAGGCATTTGTCTTATACATTTGATTGGCGCCGGGAAGGAACTTCGTTCCAAAGCGTATCGTTAAATAATCATTATTTTTAATATGATTATTGATTTTGGTTTTTACCGAAGAAGCGAGCCGATCTTCATTATGACCTTTCAAAAGAACGTAAAGTTCAAAATTGTCAGGAATACTCCAATACTCTTCCGCCACTTTTTCGAAATTATTTAACACCCAATCCGCTGGCAAGATTTTTTCAAAATTTCCAGTGGCGGGATTGGTGCCATAGAGATGCTCATCTTTTTTCACCCGACAGCCATTCATCACCCAATAACTGCCCTTGGAGTCATCATAAGAGTATTGAATTTTTCCGAGGCTAATATGCTGATTGGCGGGGTCTCGCTTATGGGCATCGACGCCATTTTGCCCATCGTACTTCTTCTCCTTGCCAGCAAAGAACGTTGTGGTGCCACATTTAGTGACGCTAATTGCCTGCGCGGTTGGTTTCAAGGCATAAGTCTTACTCGAATCACTGCCGCCTTCGTCTACTTGATCCTTATCGTAGAGGTTCCCAGCGTGGGTCATATTAAAATCGATCCGGTTTTCAACCTCATCATTAATAATCGGATCATAGGGAAGCACCATCTTCCAGACGCCACCTTCTTTCCAAATCAAGTAGCTCATTTGAAACCAGGCGATGCCGAAGAACTTATACTTCGCCGAAAATAAATAGGGCGAAAGATCGCTCTCCTTTAAGATGCTCTTCATCTCGGCCCAGTCTTTAATCGTAAGCATCTTTCTGACTTCGTCGCCCTTATTATCGCGCCTGCGATTACACTCCAGCACAAAGCCGTTATAGTCCTGGCTGCCATGGTAGTCCGCATTGGGAAAAAGTTCCTTATAAAACTCAATCTCATCTTTGGTCTCCTGAATCGTCGAAAGATCCTTCACCGGATCACATAAATTCGCCGACACTTCGTTCACACCAAAAATCGCCAGGAGAAATAAAAGACTTAGGATTCGCATCAGTCGCTCGCTTTTTTTAATTTTATAGGCCTGGGAGGTGGTGGGACTGCCCGCCATGATAGCCAGACCAGTACCAATCGTGATGAGAGACCACCAGCTTCGTTTCATGGTCCACCCCCTTGTTAAAAGTCATCAATAAAATGGGCTTGGGGGAACGCTGTGTAGCACTCTTCGACATTTCTTGAGACCTTACTTAGCCCAACATCGTTCATTGGCCTTTTCAGGTTGACCTCATTTCGTACAGTAATTCTTTTTGGTCACAGGCGTTTTACATTTCTGCGAATCCGGACAATCGTTGTCCGACTGACATACACATTCACCTTGTTCACATTTATCCGAGGCACACTGACTGTTTTGAGAACAGCTGGCCCCCAGGGCTTTACTCGTACTCGCACAATAGTTCGCCTTCCCGACGGGCGTATAGCACGTTTGCCCATCGGGACAGTCGCCGTTCGACTGACACACACACTTATCCTGTTCGCACTTGTCTGAGGCACATTGACTATCCTTGGTACAACTGGCTCCCAGGGCCTTACTCGTACTCGCACAATAGTTCGCTTTGCCAACCGGCGTATAGCAGGCCTGCCCATTGGGACAGTCCCCGTTCGACTGACACACACACTTATCCTGTTCGCACTTGTCTGAGGCACATTGACTATCCTTGGTACAGCTGGCTCCTAGGGCCTTACTCGTACTCGCACAATAATTCGCCTTTCCGATTGGGGTATAGCAGGCTTGCCCGTTCGGACAGTCACCGTCCCCCTTACACACGCATTGGTCTTGTTGACACTTGCCCGAGGCGCATTGATCATCCTTGGCACAACTCGCCCCCAGGGCCTTATTCGTACTCGCGCAATAATTCGCCTTCCCGACGGGTGTAAAGCAGGCCTGCCCATTCGGACAGTCACCGTCCCCCTTACACACGCATTGGTCTTGTTGACACTTGTCCGAGGCACATTGGCTGTTTTGAGAACAACTGGCCCCCAGGGCCTTGCTCGTACTTGCGCAATAGTTGGCTTTCCCGATTGGGGTATAACAGGCTTGTCCATTGGGACAGTCGCCGTCACTCTTACACACACATGTATCTTTTTCGCACTTGCCGGATGTGCATTCCTTGTCTTTAAAGCACTGATCGCCGACGACGACCGTTCCCAGGAATCCACATTTCCCGATCGGCTCGCCGTAACACGTGAGGTCGGGGCCACAGACATCGTTCCGGCTACACGTTTCATTACGTTTCTTGCCTGACTTACACTTGTTAATCCCAATTGTCGCGACAGGGCCTTTGTCACAGTATTGACCCTCAGCACAATCCTCGTCTTCGCTACATGTTGGTTTAAGGGGTTGCCCTGATTCGTTGCTAACCCCAAAAGCAATTTTAAACGCTTTGACCACCGCGTTATTGAGGGTGCCTGCTCCGTAGACTTCCTTATTTCTTGCCCATGTATACTTGCCGTTGACGAGCACGACAATGCCCACCTGCTTATCGCTATGCGCATAAAAGTTCGTAGCAAATCCTTGGTGCTTGCCTCCGTGAGAGAATTGAGACCCCGAAATGTCAACTCCGAGTCCATACTCAGCAGGAGGCACCTTAGTCAGAACCTCATCAATATCGCTCTTTGGTATGATCTGTGTTCCAGCATTTTTCTCAAGATACTCTGCCCCATCGTTCATCATCAGCGAGACTAATCGTGCGTAATCTACAGGATGGCACAGCAATCCACCTGCAGCTTTGAGTTCAGAAACTTGGACATCATACAGACATACACCTCGACTACACCCACGAGCCAGATGGACCATGTCCGAACTGCCATCCTCAAAAGTGCTGTTATTCATGCCATAGGGCTCAAGAACATTCTGGTGAAGATAGGTCTCGAAACGTTTGTCGGTAGCGATCTCGAGCATAGCTTCTGCCACGGTATACCCACCTCCCGAGTAGTCATACTTAGTCCCTGGTTCGTGGATAGGTTTAACTGCGTCATGCGCAAGGTTCCTGCCGAGAATGACCCCTTTGAGAGGGTCACTGGAGGGAAGCCATGGCTTATTCGCGATTCCATGTGTGTCCAAACCTGCCGTATGGCTCAGCAAACGTCGGGGCGTAATGTCATCAGGCCAGGACTTGTGTTCTTTGAAAACCTTGTCGACCCATTTTGTAATAATGGTGTCAGAATGTTTCTTATTGAAATCCGTGACACTCTCATCGAGGCTAAGTTCCCCTCGCCGCGAAGCTGCAGCAAAGCCCAGTGATGACACCATCTTGCTCGTCGAGGCACATTGGTAGATCGTATCTGCAGTCGTCTTTTCCTTCTTTTTCTGGTTACGGTCTCCATACCATTTATGAATGACTGGCTTACCATTATAGATAATGGCAAGGGACATGCCTGCCACGTCGTTTTTCTCCACGGCCTTGCTAATTGTGTAGGGATCTTTGTCATACAAAAAGATGGATTTTTCCATTTGTTTGAAGAGGACATCGGCCTCGTCATTCGGAACCACTTCGTAGGCGGCCACGTCGGCACCCATGAGGAGAAGTAGGCCAATAAGAGTCAGCAAGGCATTCATGTATCTCATGAATCTCCCATTTTTATTCGATCATTTCAGGCCTTATGCAGAGGCTCGGTACAGCTTTTTTACTTACAGAGCCTAAGAGTCACGCAACCGTAATGAAGTCCCATCACAATCCCGCAAATTTTACTTTTTGCCCTTTAGAAACATTTTTCTATTCGCGTACATTCCCGTCACTTGCGAGTAGCGGCTCAATGATTCTTGAGAAGGCTGACAGAGGTTGAGTCCCACTCACTTCTTTGGCATCTGTAAGTTGCCCGTTTTCCACTCGTCCAATAAAAAACGTCGGGGTTCCGTTCACCCCAATCTCTTGCCCGTAAACCACGTCCGCATCAACTTTTTGTACTTGTTCATGGCTGTTTACGCATGATTCAAACTGATCCATGTTGAGTCCCAAAGACTGGGCCAATTTTTGATATAAGCCATCCCCAAGCTCGGATTGATTGGAAAAAAGCTGATGGTTCATCTGCCAATACGCATCCTGTTCACCTGCACAATTCGCAGCAATTGCCGCTCCTTTTGCATAGGCATGAAAGTCCAACGGGAAATCTCGAAGGACATATTGCACTTTTCCTGTGTCGATATATTCTTTTTTCAGGTTTTCAAATGTTTCTGAATGATATTTAGCACAATAGGGACATTGATAATCTGTAAACTCGACAATGGCAACTTTCGCTTGCTGACTACCAAGGGTAGGATCATCTTTCTTGAGTTCAAGATTGCCAATAACAGAAGGAAGTGGAGCAGCAGCACGGGGAAGATTGGAGTTTTCCTTTAATTCGCTCACCGATTTACGAAATTCTGCAAGTTCTTTCCGAACATCCCTCAGTTCGTTTTGAATTTCGATGAGTTGCCGAAGAATAAAAACATCTGTTGTTTCATCAGAGGGAGGAATCGGAGGTTCCTGAGCAAAGAGCAGGAGGGGCAAGACCAGAATGGATCCTAATAACCCTCCACCCATCCGCCAAGTGAAATATGTCGTAGAATTATTGTGTAGTTTTGACATAGGTCCTCACTTTCAAGTGATAAACCTTACTACTCTTTTTAAATAAAATAAAGAATATTGCAAAAATAATGGAACCCTATGAGACATTGAATGAAATCGCGACAGATATTGGGTATTGGGTAAAATGGGCGCCCCACTACTTAATACGTTCGGATTTTTCCCTGCCTTTTCATGGCCTTCACCAAATAGTTCTAGTGTAGTGTCCAACAAATAGATGGACATATAACAGAGATTCAGGTAGGCATGAATCATGCCCCCGAACGCTCCCCGCCCTGACGTTGAGCGCCCGCGACCGAGACCAGATTCAACAATGGCTAGCGGCGTATGGCACACCACAACAAGTGGGGCTGCGAGGTCGGATCGTTCTCGCGGCCGCGAGCGGCCAGTCGGCCCGTGCGATCGCCAGGGGGTGGGAGGCGAATCGGAAGACGGTGATCTTGTGGCGCACTCGGTTCGCTGAGCATGGCCTGCACAGTCTGTGGGAGGTCGCGCCCGGTCGCGGGCGCAAGCCCACCTATGGAACAAAAAAGATCAAAGCCATCGTGGCGGCGACCCTCCAAACCAAACCGAAGGGGATGACGCACTGGAGTTGCCGACTCATGGCGGAGAGCCAAGGCGTGAGCAAGTCTACGGTCAACAACATCTGGCGCCGTCACCACCTCAAACCGCACCGGGTCAAGAGTTTCAAGCTGTCGCGCGACCCCAGGTTTCTGGAGAAGCTGACCGATGTGGTCGGCCTGTATCTGAATCCTCCACAGCAGGCCCTGGTGCTGTGCGTAGATGAAAAAAGCCAGATCCAAGCCTTGGACCGCACGCAACCGGGCCTGCCTTTGAAGAAGGGGCGCTGCGGCACGATGACGCACGATTACAAGCGCCCTGGGACGACGACCCTGTTTGCCGCCCTGGAAGTCTTGCAGGGCCGGGTCATTGGCCAGTGCTACGAGCGGCATCGGCACCAGGAGTTTTTGAAATTTCTGCGTCGCTTGGACCAGGAGTTTCCGGGAGCCACGCCGTTACACTTGGTCATGGACAACTACGGCACGCACACGCATCCCAAGGTGCAAGCCTGGCTCACACGGCATCCCCGCTTCCTCCCTCACTTCGTGCCGACCAGTTCCAGTTGGCTCAATCTCATCGAGCGCTGGTTTGGAGAGCTGACCTCCAAGAGAGTGCGGCGGGGCTCCTTCTGCAGCGTGAAAGATTTGCAACTGGCGATCACGGAGTTCCTGATGGCGTGGAATGAAAATCCCAGACCCTTCGTCTGGACGGCTACGGTCGAATCCATTCAGCAAAAGCGCGCTCACTGCCGTCAAACACTCGAACAGATCCAGCCCGGTGGTAGGCCACACCCCCACCGGAAGGAGAAGAAACCACTGTCCAGTTAATTCTTGGACACTACACTAGTGATTCCCAGCTAAAGCAGCACACAAATTCTTGGAAAAGTAAGGGAAATGTTGGGTTTAAGGGGATTTGTGGAAGAAGTTGCTAAAACTCCGCCAACTCCATGTTCTAATCAGGATGCACTTATCCACTCAGTTCATGGAAAGCGATTAAACTAATTAAGAAAATGAGGCGTCGTTAAGAATGAATGTGGCTAGGCATGTAGAACGTTTCTGACGGCTTCACCTATTTCTGCTGGATTTTTGACGACCGTCACACCAGCAGCTTCTAAGGCGGCCATTTTATCGGCCGCAGTGCCTTTTCCTCCCGTGATAATGGCGCCAGCATGGCCCATCCGTCTTCCTGGAGGTGCCGTAATTCCGGCAATGAAACTTACGACCGGCTTGGTCATTTCCTTTTTTATATAGGCCGCTGCCCGTTCCTCGGCATCGCCACCAATTTCTCCAATCATGACGACCGCTTCGGTTTCTTCGTCCTCCTGGAACATGTGCAACAAATCGATATACCCGGTTCCAATTAGGGGATCGCCACCGATGCCGACGCAGGTCGTTTCGCCAAGACCCAAATTGGTCAACTGGTTGACGGCTTCGTAGGTTAAGGTACCACTTCTTGAAATCACGCCCACCCGGCCTTTTTTATGAATGAATCCCGGCATGATTCCAATCTTGCACTCCTCGGCCGTTATAATTCCCGGACAATTTGGGCCGATCAGACGCGTGGTCTTCCCATAGAGCGCCCGCTGGACCCGAACCATATCATTGACGGGAATCCCTTCCGTAATGCAGATGATCAGCCATATGCCGGCATCGGCGGCTTCTAAAATTGCATCGGCGGCAAAGGGAGGTGGCACAAAGATCAATGAGGTGGTGGCTTCAGTCTTCTTGACGGCTTCACGAACGGTATTAAACACCGGGATGCCTTCTACTTCCTGACCGGCTTTGCCAGGCGTCACGCCGGCCACAACCTGCGTTCCGTACGCTTTGCACTGGGTCGCGTGAAATGACCCTTCTTTGCCGGTGATCCCTTGAACAACAACCCGGGTATTTTTATTCACTAAAATGCTCATGCCACGTCACCTTTCACCAATCAAGAAGAATGATTCCACCATCAGGTCGACTATTTCTTTTTTCGGAGAGCGACAATCCGTTGTGCGGCTTCCCAGAGGTCAGCCACCCCTTCCACCTTCAAGCCTGATTCGGCGAGAAGTTTGCGCCCCTCTTCTGCATTCGTTCCCTGAAGTCGCACCACCACGGGAAGCTTGATGCCGACTTCCTTCGCCGCATCAATCACTCCATGGGCAATTCGTTCGCAACGCACAATCCCGCCGAAAATATTAATGAATATGCCCTTAACCTTTTTATCTTTCAACAGGATGCGAAACCCGGCTGCGACCGTCTCTTTTGTCGCCCCACCGCCCACGTCCAGAAAATTCGCCGGCTCGGATCCCGCCAACTTGATGACATCCATGGTCGCCATCGCCAAACCCGCCCCATTCACCATGCAGCCGATGTCTCCATCAAGTTTGACATAGTTCAGATTATTATTCCCCGCTTCGATCTCTAACGGTTCTTCTTCGTGTAAATCTCTAAACTTTTGAACATCGGGATGCTTAAAGAGCCCACTGTCATCAAAGGAGACTTTTCCATCCAATGCGACAAGACGCTTATCTGTGGTAATCACCAGGGGATTAATTTCCACAAGCGAGGCGTTTTTTTCCATGAACAGGCGGTACAGGTTTTCCAACATTTGAAAAAACGGCTTCACCACCGCTGGTTCAAGCTCCGATAGACCCAAGCCGAACGCCAGATTTCTTCCATTGTACCCTTGAAATCCCACTGCCGGATCAATGGATTCTTTCAGCAATTTGTCCGGTGTATGTTCGGCCACTTCCTCAATGTCCATGCCGCCTTCTGTGCTGGCAATAAACGTCGGAAAGCCTGACTCCCGGTCAACCAATAAACTCAGATACAATTCCTTGGCAATTCCGGCACCTTCTTCAATGAGTAAGCGGCGAACCTTTCGTCCCTTGGGACCTGTCTGGTGGGTCACCAGAGTTTTCCCGAGAATTTCCTTGGCAAGTTCCGGCACTTCCGCTTTATTTTTGGTCAATTTGACTCCGCCGGCTTTCCCACGTCCACCGGCATGGATCTGGGCTTTCACAACAAACACAGGGGTATCAAGTACCGAGGCCCATTTTTCAGCCGCTTTGACGTTTTTGATTTCCTTACCTTTTGGTACGGGAATTCCAAATTGCGCAAATAGCTGTTTGGCTTGAAACTCGTGAATATTCATAAATTCCCTTCGTAGGTTCTACAGCTCTAAACGGAGCATTCGGCGATGACAACATCCCGTTTGGTGATCAATCGACTCGATAATTACTTATTGGTGTAGGCCGGCAAGACCATCGGGGAGATGATGCCGGCGGACACATGATGACGTTTGGCTTCGGCTCGAAACCGCTTCAGATGGTCTAATGTCAACGAGCTTTCCGGCAGAGACTTGGATCGCTCTGCAGCAAGAGTACCCGTCCGTTTGCCAAACACCATTAAGTCCAACAAGGAATTCCCCATGAGCCGGTTTCGCCCATGCAATCCCCCGGAGGCCTCTCCTGCCACAAACAAATTGGCCACGGGCGTTTCTCCATTCACATCAATCTTGACGCCCCCGTTTTGGTAATGCAGTGTGGGATAGATCAATACCGGATCTTTCCGGATATCGACCTGGTAGCGCTCATACTGCCGAACCATCGCAGGAAAATGTTTGTCCAACGTTCCCGGTCCATGTTCCACATCTAACAACGGCGTATCGAGCCAGACGCCCACCCTTCCTGATGGTGTCCGGACGCCTCGGCCCTCTTCACATTCTCGAATGATCGACGAGGACACGACATCCCGGGTATCCAATTCATTGACAAAGCGTTCGCCCTTCCCATTCACCAAATGGCCACCCTCAGATCGAATGCCTTCTGTCACCAGCGCACCGACTAATTGCTCAGGATACACCCCACCTGAAGGATGATATTGAAAGGTATCTATTTGGACGAGAGGCACCCCGAGGCGATAGGCCAAAACCAGGGCATCCCCTGTCGCCCCGAAATGGTTGCTGGTCGGAAATCCCTGAATGTGCAACCGGCCTATTCCGCCCGTTGCCAGGATCACCGTTTTAGCAGCAACGACGATGAACCGGTTGTTGTCTAAGTCTTTCAGCACCGCCCCGGTGCAGGCGCCCTTGGCATCGCTTAACAATTCCACCGCAGCAACAAATTCCAATAACGGAACTTTCTGGTTCAGCACTTCGTCCTTCAGCACTCGCATGATTTCCAAACCGGTGTAATCGGAGCAGGTCAAAAGCCTGGCCTTTGAACTGCCTCCCCCCCTTTTCACATGCAGATTTCCATCCGCATCCCGATCAAATAGGACGCCCAATTCCAACAGCCATTTCGCAATAGACGGCCCCTCTTCCACCATGACCTTTAACAACTCGTGGTCATTTTTCATGTGGCCACCCTTTAAGGTGTCCAAGAAATGTTGGACAGGCGAATCATCAGAGGCCACAGCAATTTGCATCCCGCCTTGGGCCATCACCGAGTTGGAATCCCCGAGACGCAACTTAGTGGCCAGTAACACATTAGCCCCCTGGGCATGGGCATGAAGCGCCGACGCGCACCCCGCCCCTCCTCCACCAACGACCAGGACATCCACGGAGTACGCCGGAGTGAGATCCAGATCAGCCGGAACCGGGCTCTCCCCCTCTAACAGAGTTGCCACTTCGGTCACCGTTGATTGACCGGCATTCGGGCCAAAAACAATTGGACGATAGGCATGAGCCCGATGATCGGGATGGTGTTTCTTAATGAGGCTATCCCGTTCGGCGGGAGAAAGCTTGGGAAAACTTTTAGACCGACGGGCGTCTCGGGTCTGATGAACTAAATTTCTCTGATTGGTGAGTTCCATAGAAAAAGCGCGGGAAACTGCTTACGTTGTGGCAGCGGTGGTATTTTGTAATTCCTCATCGGACAACTTAAGGATACGATCCCATTCCTGCTGAAAACGCCCATCGGCAATCTCTTGAATACGTGTCACCAGGCCTTCAGGTTTCTCGGTGAAATGCACGCCTTGAGCCCGACTGGCATAGAGCGCGACCAGATTGGGAGCAATATCCGCAATACAGACGGGCGCACACATTCCACACATCACACAATCCATGAACATTTCCGAGACCGCTTTAAAATCACCAAACACCGCTTTCCACACCCCTTCCCGCACATCGATATGTTGTGGGCAGGCTTCTGTGCAGGCATTACAATTCCGGCACAAGGGGGCTTCAGGATAGAGCGTAAACAAATCCTGTTTGGGATCTTTGAGTTCAAGAAGATTGTAGGTAGCTTTTCTCGCAGGAAATGCCGGCATGAACGAAAAAGACATGCCATCCTCGACTGCCATCGAGCAGGCCAAACAGGTTTTGACCTTGGGATCATCCTTCGTACGGTAATAGGTTGCACAGGCTCCACAAAACCCGCCTAAGCATCCAACCCCGCGAATCACATCCTTCCCCGCATACCATAAGGCCTTAATCAGGGTGATCCCGGCTGGAACCTGAAACGGTTTCCCTTCAATCTCCACCGTGACCATCTTGGGTTGGAGGCCCTCTTCTTGATCAAGCGTATGTTTTTTATCCAATGTGTCAGGCATAGCTCAGAGATCGTACCTTAAACTATTTACAAATTTCTCGTGATGCGTTTCAACCGCCTGGACCCACGTAAATGGGTATTAATTTAACGCATTCAAGGCGGAACCGGCCTTAAACCACGTAAGCTGTTGTTCCGTCATACTATGATTGGCTTGAATCACCTCTTCCTGACCATTCTTCTTATGAAGGACTACTTGAACCGGTTTGCCTGGTGCAAGTCCACTTAACCCTTTCACACTGATCCGGTCTTCCTGTTCAATTTGGTCATAATCCTTCGGATCCGCAAATGTCAGTGCAAGGATGCCTTGCTTCTTGAGATTGGTCTCATGAATGCGAGCAAAACTTTTTGTCAGGACCGCTTGGACACCCAAAAATCGTGGAGACATCGCCGCATGCTCACGGCTGCTCCCTTCACCATAGTTTTCATCTCCCACCACAAACGACCCCAAGCCCTTTTCTTTATACCTTCGGGCAATCTGCGCAAGGGTCAATCCTGAATCTCCGGTTAGGACGTCATTGCCTTTCCCCGCCTCGTCTGCAAAGGCATTGTTCGCACCAAGAAACATGTTGTCACTGATCTTGTCCAAATGTCCCCGGAATTTGAGCCACGGACCGGCGGGAGAGATATGATCGGTGGTCGTCTTCCCTTTGGTTTTAATCAATAACGGCAACTTTTCAAAATCTTTTCCATCCCATTTTGGAAAGGGCTTCAATAATTGCAATCGCTCGCTGGTGGGAGGAATTTCCACTTGAAGCTTAGAACCATCCTCAGCAGGTTGGATCAAACCTTCTTCCCCTTTGGCAAAACCCTTGGCCGGCAATTCATCTCCCTGCGGCGCCTCAAACTTGAAGTCTTTCCCGTCTGCAGTTTTCAATGTGCCCTTGATCGGATCAAAGCCCAAATCCCCCGAAAATGCATAGGCCGTCACGACTTCAGGACTGGCCAGGAACGATAACGTCTCACTGATCCCATCATTTCGACCGGGAAAATTCCGATTAAATGTACTGACAATTGAGTCCGCTTTGCCTTTCACGGCATCCGCTCGTTTCCATTGACCAATGCAGGGTCCACAGGCATTTGCCAGGACGGTTGCCCCCATACTTTCAAAGGTCTCCAAAAATCCTTCGCGCTTCATGGTGTGGTAAATCCGTTCCGATCCCGGGCTGACCAGGAAAGCGGTTTTGGCTTTAAGTCCGGCTTGTAACCCTTGTTTGGCAATATGCGCCGCACGACCGATATCTTCATACGAAGAATTCGTACAGCTTCCGACTAATGTCGCTTTTAACTGAACGGGATAACCTTTTTCTTTGGCTTCCGCGGCCATCTTTGAAATTGGCCTCGCCAAATCAGGGGTATGCGGTCCCACAACATGAGGCTCAAGAGTGGACAGATCGATTTCGACGATTTCATCAAAGTATTTTTCCGGAGACTGATAGACTTCAGGATCCGCAACCAACATATTCCGATTCGCTGCTGCCAGTTTGGCAATGTCGGCACGCTCCGTGATATTTAAATACGCCACCATTTTTTGATCGAACGGGAAAATAGAAGTCGTGGCGCCCAGCTCCGCTCCCATATTGGTAATCGTGCCTTTTCCTGTCGCACTGATGGTTTCCGCGCCAGGGCCAAAGTACTCGACGATCTTATTGGTGCCACCTTTCACGGTCAGGAGGCCACAAATATACAGAATGACATCTTTGGGCGAAGCCCAGCCACTCAGCTTTCCTGTTAACTTCACGCCAATGAGTTTAGGATGAAGGACCTCCCATGGGAGACCCGCCATCACTTCACCGGCATCTGCTCCACCCACACCGATCGCCAACATTCCCAACCCGCCACCGTTCGGCGTGTGCGAATCGGTTCCAATGATCAATCCACCAGGAAACGCGTAATTCTCTAACACGACCTGGTGAATGATCCCGGCCCCCGGTTTCCAGAATCCGATCCCATATTTTTTCGCGGCCGACGCCAGGAAATTATAGACTTCCTTGTTTTCATCACACGCGCGCAAAAGATCTTTTTCCGAACCTACTTCAGCCCGGATCAAGTGATCGCAATGGATGGTACTCGGAACAGCGACTTTATTTTTCCCCGCTTGCATAAACTGCAACATGGCCATTTGGGCCGTCGCATCCTGCATCGCGACTCTATCGGGACGAAGAGCCAACATGGCCTTTCCGCGTTCCCAGACTTGTGTATCGAAATTATCCGCATGACTGACCAGGATCTTCTCTGTCAGCGTGAGAGGACGTCCAAAGGCTTTGCGAGCTTTGTCCACGATTCCCGGCATTGAAGCATAGAGTTTTTTGACCATTTCTAGTGACATAGCACCATCTCCTGGGTTCAGTTCAACATGGATAAGTTTTATTAACCAAGAACGACCTCTTACACCGGCGTTACTTTAACGGTGGCACCTCTCGACGTTTGGGAGAGGCATAATTTACCAGATAGTCAAACAATCGGATGAGCCGGCTCCCTTGCCGCTTTTGATCCGTCCAATGGCCAATCATTCCGATGGTCCGCGACAAAATGAAGAAGCCATTGAGGCTATCAACCGGGAAACCGATATCGACTAACACCGCCGCCATGGTTCCATCGACGTTGAGAATGAGATTATCTTTTTTGACAGCGGTAATTTTTTCGACTTCCAAGGCAAAATCCAAGTGCGGAGTGGCCATGTTCAAACTTTTCACGTAACCAACCAACTCCTTCACACGCTTATCCGGATTTTTTAAGCTTTTGACGCGATGACCGATTCCCGGAACCGGACCCACATTTTTCTTCATGTAGACGAGAAAATCATCGACCGAAAGTTTGTTGTCGATCGCGTATTTGAACCATCGCCCCGCGTCGGTCACCGCACCACCAAAGCGCGGACCGATCATAATCATGCCGGCCGCAACCGCTTGAGATAATCCGATTCCAGCACAAGCCGCAATAATCGTTGTCAGGGCCCCACTCACGCAAGGACCATGATCCGCAGACAACATGATAATTCGTTTTATGATTTCAGCTTCCTGCTTGGAGACAAGGCGATTGTCCCACAGCAAGCCGATAATATGGGGGATGTCATATCCGTTATTGATCAGTTCAGAAGCCGGATAGCCTTGATAGAGTGGTTCATCACCGCGATCGTCACTGATTGTCGACCGAATCAGGGGCGTCACCAGCACTTCGCCCTCTTTCATACTCTCTTGAACCGTTTTGGGGAGCTTCGGCATGTCCGCTGGAGCCAAATCCAGTATGGGCTTGACCTGTCCGCTTTTCAGTAACTCTTCGTGGGTCGCCTTGATGGCCGGTCCCAGAGCACCAAAGGTTTCAGGCACTATCGCCCCAGCTTTTTTCAGCGCTTCAGACTTTGCCCGAGCAGACCCTTCACCCTTCAATCCTTCTTTCGCCCCGGCATGCCCGAACTTCATCCCCTTTGGAAGACTCTCCTGACAGAAGCCTGACACGACCGCAAGTAACTTAATCCTACGCTTCTTCGCCCCGTACCATTCGGCGGCCCGTTCTTCCAAATCTCCGCCCATTTCTCCGACAATCACGACCGCCATGGTCTGCGGATCGTTTTCAAACATTTCCAGGTAGCTGACATAGTCGGTTCCCGGGTAGGCATCACCGCCGATACCGATCGCCGTCGTAATGCCATCTGCAAATTGCGAACAGATCCAAATTATCTCATTCGACAATCCCCCCGACTTAGTGACCACGCCGAAGGAACCGGGACGATACAGTTTGCACGCCACCAAATTATCAAAGGCGCCCCCGATTACTCCGAGGCGGCATTCCCCTGCCGACACCACACCAATCGACGAAGGGCCATTAAAGGTCTTCCCAAGTTTACGGGCATGCTTACCCAGAAGTTTGGCATCTTTTTCCGGCACTCCTTCGGTAATCATGGAGACCGTCTTAATATGCGAGTCATTCAACGCTTCCATGGTGCCCGCATAGGCCCGATCCGCGCCGATATACACCAAACTGGTATTAATCTCAGGATGAGCGGCAGTGGCTTCGGCGACGGTTTTGTAAATAGGGATCATCACTAACTCGGTCCCGCAAATGATTTCGTTGGTCTTCCCCGCATCTGGGGGATACACAAACGCAGAGACATTTAACGGTTGTTTGATCATGTACCGGAACTCAGCCATACGACGAGCGGCATTCACACCGGCCAGCCCACCTTGAATGACGACATGCGTGTCTTTCGTTGCAAGAATACTCATCGAAACGGTCTCCTACATCCTCAAGGTCAAATAGGTTATTTTGCGGCCATGGCCATATCGACTATGTCCGTTAATGGCGTTTTGCGGTCAAATACCTGGATATCAAAACCCTCATCCTGAAGCGCACGCATGGCCGCTAATCCTTGCAGCTCATTTGGCCCACCCCGGCGCACCCAAATCTTGACACCCTGAAGCTTGCCTTCTGCTTTTGCCTTACGAAACGCGTTGATAATGCCCCCAAAGGTCTTTTTGACATCGGTAAAATTCGCAATGGCTCCACCCACAATAATATGCTTAATGCCCGGCAAAGAGCAGACCTTTTCCGTCAGAACTTCCACTGCCCAGTCCGGTGGATCGCCGGAATATTCTGCATAATTCGCAAGTTTTCCGCCACGGGCGACCACAGCATCTGAATAATAGACGCTGGCTCCACCACCGGCTGGTAACATCGCAATATTGCCTCCGGGGATTTCAATAAGCTTGACGGAGCCCTTCACTTTGGCATCAACCGCCATGACTTCTTCTTCATTTTTGGTATAGGCGCGACCAAATTCGGCAGCAAACGGAAAGGTCCAGTCTTTATGCCGGAATTTGGCATCACCATCCAGGAGGGTCACCGCATCCAGAGCCACAAGTTCTCCCTGGCCGCTGAGCACAACCGGATTCACTTCCACATATTGGGCATCTTCATTATCAAAACAGGTATGTAATTTTTTCAGAAACTCGGCCATTTTGGCCGCCGTGTCGCCGGAAAACCCCGCATCTTTCACCAGGGAGGAAAGTGCCGAATCCGTGAGGGTCTCCCCCGTTTCTATTGAAACATGCTTGACCTTATCCCAATTGGATTCCACTTCGATGCCACCACAGGTTGCAACCAAGAGGTCCACCCCATCACGAGTCGATTTGGCGGCGGCATAATATTCTTCTTTGTGATCAACCGCCTCGGAAACAATCACCTGCCTAATCGTCAGGGTTTCCAATTTTTTGCCAAGCATCTCTCGCACAGCCACTTTTGCTGCCACTAAATCCAAGCCCACTTTAACTAATCCCAATTTAAAACGAGAGCCAAGCGCTTCATGCGCTTTGACCACCAATTTACTTTTTTGGAGCCAATCATTGACCTGGGATAATTGGTCAAATTCATCACTTGAGGTCACGACAACATAGTTGGGAGTTGAAATTCCCCATTTTCGCAGTAGACCCATTCCAGGGCCTTCAAGAACTTTTGCCATAATCCAACCCTTCCTTCAGGGACTCATCATGATGGTTAAGGACAAACCTAACATAACCCGCCTGCCGCGCGGAACGGTGCATTGTACGAATGCCCTCCTCCCACTGCAATCAATCAAAAGACCCATGGGACCCATTTCAAAAGTCCCAGATTAGGAATGGCAAAAATGGACCCGCTAAGCTTTAGCCAGGAAAGATTAAAAATATAGTTGAATCAACGAGTTAGTCGAAGATAAAACGAATTTACTACAATCACAGTTAAGCGTAGGGAGAGAACCGTAAAATCCCTACGCAGAGCGGGGACTCCAACAGCAGTTAGGAGAGGGGATTTTGCACATTCAGCCAAACCCCCTTCCAAAAATCGGTATAGGGTTCAGCCTCCATCATCAGAATCGGGAATCAGCGTGCAGACCGCCGCCGCACGCGAGCCGCCGCCGACCCACCCAGGTTGTGTCAGCGCCAAGGGCTTTAGCCTGCATAGAAGTGGTCCCAAGAATTTGAACAACGGGAAAAGTACGCGCCCAGAAAGTTGGCATGATAATGCCAACCCTGAAAGGACCCTATGATGAAAAGACGACCTCGTCGGAAACACTCACCTGCGGTTAAACCCATGTGGCCCTCGCGGCCGTCAATGGCGAACACACGATGGCCGAACTCGCACAACGGCTTGCTGTTCACCCGAATCAAATTATGCAATGGAAAACCCGGCTACTAGAGCGAGCCACCGATGTGTTTGCAGCCGGGGAATCGAGCCTGGAGCCACCAGTGGATGTGAAGGTCCTTCACGCGAAGATTGGCGAGATGAGGTTAGAAAATGATTTTCTAGAACCTGCGCACACCAAAGCGGGCCTGCTGAGCGCAAAACGATGATCAACCGCTCTCACACGTTGCCGGTCACCAAACAGTCCAAGGCCTTAGGGCTCGGTCGCGGCAGCGTTTATTATCGCCCCCAGCCTGTCTCTGGGTATGATCAAGGCCTCATGACTCGCATGGATCGCTTACACATGGCGTGGCCCTTTGCGGGAGCTCGCATGTTGCGGGATTTGTTGCGGCAAGAATGCTTGACCGTGGGTCGCACGCATGTGGCCACGCTGATGAAGCGCATGGGTCTGGAAGCCCTGTATCAGAAGTCCAAGACGACTCAGCGTCATCCTGCCCCATCAGGTCTATCCCTACTTATTACGCCATCTCGCCATCACAAGGGTCAATCACGTGTGGGCGATGGATGTGGTGTACGTCCCCATGGCCAAGGGCTTTGTGTATCTGGTGGCCGTGGTGGATTGGGCGACGCGACGCATGTTGGCTTGGCGCGTGTCCTTCACGATGGAGGTCCAATTCTGCCTCGATGCGGTGGAGGAGGCCATTGAACGCTATGGGCGACCAGAAATTATGAATACGGATATTTACGAGTCATGGCTTTACCGGGTTACTCAAGACTCAGGGGATTCGAATCAAAATGGGCGGTCGAGGCGCATGGCGGGATAATGTCTTTGTTGAGCATCTGTGGAGGTCGGTCAAATATGAAGACGTCTACTTTTGTGCCGATGCTTCAGTTGCCGACGCACGAGCGGAGGTGGCTCGATACTTTCGGTTACAACAGCCGACGCCCACATTCGAGTCTAGCTGGGCAGACACCGGATCACGTGTATTTTCAGGCACCGCCGCAACCCCGAGCGGCTTAATCCAAAAGCGGGAGCGCTCCACTAATCAATGGGGACGAGGTGTTCAAAGCAACGGGGCCACTTCTTCAAGGGCAAAGGTCTGCCTTGTTGAGCACTCAAATGGAGACGGAGGAGTTTACCTCAAGCCCCCAAGCTCGCTCCCCGCCCTCGTCCCGTTCCAATCGCCCCCTCGAACCGGCAATTCGCCCAGCCACCGAGATTTTCCGGCAGACCATCTCGGCCAACTTATGCTATTCTCCCACTGGCACCGAAAACGATTTTCTATTCTTTGTTCGCGCGATATTAGGACCGTAACCGGCTCCTTGCCAACACGGTGGTGAAAAAAACATGCGGTACAGAGTTCTCAAAACCTACGCCGAGGCATTCCGGCGACTGCAGCAGAAAGTACGACATGCTGCAGAAGGAGTTCGACATGCAACAGCAAAAGATCGTATCCCGTGAATACAAGATCATGTTGCGGCCCAAGTTATTCACAGGCGCGGAAAAGACCCTCCTCGCGCATGCTCACGCGCTCTGGCGTGATGTTGCCAGGAAGGTCGGTCCAGTCGCGTTCGGCGCAGCCGGCGATCTCTCGCACATCAAGACGCGGCGACTGATCACCTTTCATGATACGCCGAAGCGCCGGCTCAACGACGCTCGCTATATCTATCGTGAGCGGCGGGCAGAAAACAGATCGAGTCGGGAGATCACCCTGAAATTCCGACATCCGGATCGCTTTCTGGCACAGGCCCGCAAGATGCAGGCGAAAGCATCGGACGCGAAAACGAAATTCGAAGAGGACATCAAGGCTCCCTTCGTGTCGCTGTATAGCTTCTCGACGACGGTGGCGATCGACGTCGATGCGGCGTTCACGAAGCTGCGCGACGTGTCGCGCCTGTTTCCGGATCTCGCCAAGCGGTTGGATGATGCGGATAACGCCGAACCACTGCGCGCGGTCAACAACTTCACGGCGCGCGAAGTCGTCATCGACGGGGCGACCGTGCAGATTGGCAAGACTCCAAATGTGGACGCAGAGTGGGCCCTCATCGTCTGGTACAACGCACATGGCGAGGGTGGGAAGCCGGTCGCCGTGGAGCTCAGCTATCGTTACGGCAACAAGGACGAGCACTATGGCGGCGGCGTCACGCGCCGAGCGTCCGATGTCTTCGACGCGATACAGTCAAAATTGGGGCGCTGGGTGGACCCGAACCCAATGACAAAGACGGCCTTCGTTTTTCAATGAGCTTAAAAAAATTGGTTCTAAGGAACAACTAACCAAAGACGTTGACCCAGTAGATACCCACGGGCTTACGCCGCGTGGCACTTAAAATTCAAATTCGAGTTGAATCTGCCCTTTGTCCATTCGTCCTTGATGCTCCATGTACCGCCGGATGACGGCCTCATTCAACCCCACCGTCGAAGAGAAGAACCCCGGAGACCACAACACCGCCCCCCAGTACGTCCGCTTCAGTTCGAGATACCGGAGCCGCAGTTGCCGGCTCACATTCGCTTTCATCTTGCCCACAATACTCGAGACCGCATATTTCGGAGGTATCACCAGCACCATGTGGATATGGTCAATCTGCACACTCCATTGCTGTACCTCCACATCGGGATGATACTGTTGGATTTGCGGCAACGGCTCCTGCACAAAGAGCTTGATTGCCCCCCGCAAAATGCGCCGTCGATACTTGGGGATCCACACCACATGATAGTGATGCTGATACGCCCCATGGGCACTGAGCCGTACTTCCATGCGCCAGTGTCATCTAAAATCCCTCATGTGGCAAGGAGCACCCCGCTTCCAGCGGGGAGCGCTTTCACCCACGGGCTTACGCCACGTGGTCCTCCGCGCTGGCTTTGATAGGGAGCCAGGAGAGATTCAACCCGAGGAATTGTCCGAGCCCACAGCTCGATAAGTTGACTGGGCGTCTTTCCTCTGCCCTTTTGAGAGGCGGATTCCATCAAGGCCAGCGACCATAGGGCTGCGCCAACAGGCCGGATACATGACGGCACACCTCACGCCCTATGTTCAACCAAGAGCCCTTGCATTCTCGGAAGCGTCCATACATGACAATGCCGTTTTTAGTTTAAATTCCGGTAGACTTTGACTTGTCTATTCGTACAGTACATGACCATTTCGTAGCTTTTTTCTCCTATGTTATCCGTCCACTTGTCCAGGCAATTTCCAAGAATCGTATATTCTTTCGTTCCTTGTGGGTATCGAGTTTCAAATTCCTGTATGGAATCAAGGCTAAGAAATTCTTTCTCCCGACAATACTGTTGCCCTCCATAAGCGTCTCCCCACTTCGCTTCACACAATTGTTTGACAACCGTGTCAGTGTTCTGACCGTCCGACGCATGGACAGTAATCGGCAAAGCTACCAAAACCGTAAGTATGAATAATAGCTTTTTCCACATACCACACCTCCTTTTCCTACATAAAACCCCTTTCCTACTATCGGTGATAGTATTGTGCAAATTTAATGCCCTAGGAACGGCGATTTCTGACTCCAAGTGAAGATAAACTTTAGGAAGTTTGGTGTGGAAATGGAAGTGTAATAGGAATTTGATATTTGACTCGACTGACTACGGTATCACGATTAACGCTGCCCGCCGCCGCCTTCAATGCCTCCTATCCCGGCGACTTTCAAAGCTAATTTTCCTCCTGCATCTGAACTGGAATCAGCGGTATCTGCAATATTAAAGTCCACCATATGCACAATGTTTCTATTAACCGTGGCGTAATGTGTTCCTTTTGGGGGTCACACCGTACCTCACGCAAGGATTAACCATGTCTGCGTCCTCTTCAGGTCCCCCCGTAAACTGGCAGCGTCTTGTGCTTTTTTAACACCATCAATGATTTGAGTCAGAGTTGTTTGAATGAATTCTTCTATGGCCTTTAGATCCTCCGTTGTTGGATCTTGGGCGCAAAATGTGTACAAGGGCCAGGAAAGCCATTCTCGAAGCCTCTCTCCCATCAGGTTGAGTCCGCGATTGGCCGGGTTGCCATCCCCCGGTCTCTTCGAGACATTTCCGAGTACCCAAAAATAGCGTTTAGTTCCTATTTCCTCTGTGCACACACCTGTCCAATCGGCCACATCTGACGTACGTTGAAAAGACCTTCTGGATTGTTATCCAAACTGATATAACCTGGTATCTCTTTGGATACGCCAAAAACCAAAGTACCGAGAATGTGCTCTGGTCCAATCTTTTTGAATTTTCACACTTTTTATCCTCAAATTTGCAAAATTTCACAAATGCTGTATTGGCACAAAAAATGCTTTTTTAAAGAACACCATCTGTCGAGCCATATATAAAGGAGATTGGCATTTTCTAGAATATTTTTGAGAAACATCCCCCGCCATCTTTTACAATTTTAACTTTCGGCAAATCTTTAACATATTTCCTCAATTTGGCTGTTGCTGGACTATGCTGACATTGGTTCTGCCAAATAAGCATACCTGATCTATTGTAAACCGAAGGTAGGCTCATGAGACATTTCATTTATGTGGGTTTGGTTTCGGTGTTCCTGTTGTTTACGTTAGGAATCCCTGCTGGGGCCGAAGAGCAGCCATCGGTAAGCCTTTTGTCCTCTCTGGAAAAGTTCGCAGATGGCAGACCAACGAAATCTGTGGATGCTCTGAATGAAGAGTCCGGCAAAAATTCGCAAATGGCCGGCGCACCCGCTTCCCCTAGCAAGTTCTCAAATAAGGAATTAATGGTTGCAGTGGAGAACGTATTGCAAGAACGCCCTGACCTGATACCGACGGCATTAGAGAAAAATCCCGTGGCGCTGGCGAAACTTGTCGAGCGTGCCTCCCAAATCCGACAAGCTCAGGCTGAAGAAGAGCAATGGTTGGCAGAACTGATAGACCCTAAAGTCCCTGAAATTAACGAGGACAGGCCTGTGCGGGGTTCACTGCTGGCACCGGTGACGATTGTGGAATATAGCGATTTCGAATGTCCTTACTGTCAGGCCGTTTCTCCCACTCTCATGAATGTGTTTCGTGAATATGAAGGCAAGGTCAGGTTTGTATACAAACATAACCCTCTAAGCTTTCATCCCACTGCCGAACCAGCGGCAAGATATTTCGAGGGTTTTTGAGGAACAAGACAATTTAGCCCAATGCGCCGACGTGCTTAAAGAAATTGCCGCAGGGCTTGAGGTTGATCATCAGCGGCTTGAAAAGGATCTCAATAGCGACATTGTGCAGCAACGTTTAGCCGCCGATCTCGAAGAAGCGAATCGATTCGGTTTTGATGGCACACCGGCATTTGTCATCAATGGAGTGTCCTTGATTGGGAATCACCCCAAGGAAGAATTCGACAAAATTATAAAATTGTTTCTCTCGGATCATAAGGAAAGCTAAGGATCTATCAGAGAAAGAATTAAACAGAGCCTCATGATCAAAAGAGGCAGGACTGAGGAATCAAAGTATTTTATGACAGAAGGCCATCAAGTGAACAACACAAGATGTGCCAAGTTTAGAGTTTTCATATCTCAATTTTTTCGGATCTAAATAATGATTTTATATTCCAAGGAGGGAAATATCATGAAACGTCTACTCTTTATTTTAATTTTTTTATTACTTCCTGCTTTGGCTTTTGCCAAAAAGGATTTTGCTGAATTCGACTTAAAATTGCATTTTGTGAATGCGACTAAAGACACAAGTAATATCAACTTTGAGAAGAACAAGATCATTCCCTGGATTGAGGAAGCCCAGAAACAATATTCCACGAAACCGCGCCTCAAGCTGACATATACCATTGAGCGGAAAACCACCGTGGACGGGAGGGATTTATCGGATCTGCATTTCGACGGGCGGGCGGAGTACAACAAATTCATGGACGAGCATTTCGACAACTATGCCAGGACAGAAACAGAGGGACACCTGACGATTCTGGTCGGGAATAAGTTGTGTTGGAAGGATCTCCTCGGGAAGGAGCAATGCTGGGGCGGGTATGCCAATTTCCCACACGATGTCAATCCGTTCGACCGGAAGAAAGGCATCTGGCTGAACGAAATAGCAGACAAATACGTGCTGGCCCACGAGCTAGGTCATTTCTTCAGTCTCAAACATACCTTTGAGCCCTATGTGGGATTCAACAAGCAGTGCAATAAGGAGTTTGGAAGGAAGAATGTACTCAACCCCGACATCAGTCATTGCAATTCCTGTAACGGCAAAATTGCCATGCGGGGCGATTCTTATGTGTGTGAGGGCGGCGTTTCTAACGTGATGGATTATTGTTCAAGCAAGATTCAAGACGAAAATGGAGAGTTTACCCTTACTGGTACGGAGACCCTCAATGTCTGTCAGCAGGAACGAACAGCGAATCAACGTCAAGAATACCTGACCAAGGATGGAAAGGTGAATTATATCGAGCTTGCGGGACTCCGAGGAGAGGGAACGTGTAGCAAAGACTCAGAGTGCCAATCAACTGAGTTTTGTACGGCAGGCGTTCTTGATCTGGAAAGGAATGTCTGTAAGGAGAAAAAGCCCAAGGGCGATACCTGTACGGACAAGCGCCAATGTGCGTCCGACCGCTGCAGTGTCGGCCACTGCGCAGACCCGGACGAGTGCCAGTCAGATTCGGACTGCGCCTCGGGTAATTACTGTGGCGATCCGATTGCGGGTAAGAGATCCTGTAAGACCAAGTTAAGCGACGGCTCCATCTGCGCCAAGGCTGAGCAATGCCAGGCTGGTCGGTGCAAGACGGGGTTCTGTTCCGCCACCGCCTCGGCATCAATGGGCGATACCTGTCGCTTCGACGATGAATGCCGCGAGGGAACCTGCAATGCACCGATAGGCGGCGCGACCAAGGGCACGTGTGTCTGCAACAGTGACGCAGCCTGTGGGTCCGGCAAGTGGTGCGACAAGGGCCTCGACCTCAAAGTCAATGCCTGCCGCGCGAAGTTGAACAAAGGCGAAAAGTGCGGCAAGGCGGGTTCGATAGGCAACGACCACAAGTGCAAATCCGGCGAATGCTCGGGTTTCCCGAAGTACGAATGTAAGTAGGTTGACGTGGCGTCTGCTCGCACTCGGCGCGAACCGCGTCTGCAGTGCGGAAGCAGGAAAGAATGCAATCGCCGACCGGGAATCAGGCGGCGGACAGCCGGGAAGGCTGTCCGTCCCACCAAGTTGTTTCTAGGAGGAACTCTCATGACTATTACGTTTACGCTTCGAATTGTATTGCTCCTCAGTGTGCTGTGCTTCGTGGCGGTACCACCAACCCTAGCCGCGAAAATGGAACCCATTCGCACAGACAATGAAAACCTGAAACGGACAGAGCCAATGCGGCACTCGAACAAGGTCCTGGTGGCCGTGAACAACACCACGGGGAAAAACTCCCCACAGGTCGAATTAGTGCCCCTTGATCGTTGTGAAACGGAGGGCCGGTTACGCTATGAGCCGTGCATGGCCAAGCCTGCCGCCAATCGAGATGAGTGTCTTCGTGTCTACGACGACACCGTCAACACGTGCGCGAATCCAGGACCGCCGGCGAAGGGGAACCAATCCCAGAATATCTATCGCATCCCCTATGCTGACGGCACAAACGTGCATATCAACCGCGATTTCTACGACCACCAGCCGCAGGGACGGATTGACATGCACGGAAAGAGCGGCGGAACGCATCGCATCGTAGCCGCGGCCGCTGGCACCATTCGTTACATCCAAGACGGTCGATCCAAACAGCAGCACCCCGAAAAATGGCTCCGCAATACGCCAGACTGCTTCAATAATTATGTGTGGATTGAACATGCGAATCACGAATGGTCAAAGTATTCACATATGCAGATGGGAACGACCAGCGCCAAAGCCGGGCGAAAAGTAGGTGATAACGTCGCGCAGGGAGACTATTTGGGAGATGAGGGGCATGTCGGATGCGCGTGGCCAGCCCATTTGCACTTTCAAATCATGCAGGTACAGGCGGACGATAAGGATCCGACGATTGATGAAACGAGCGGAGCACTCGCGGGATACAAATTCCAGGACGAGCGGAATCCGAGGTTTTCCGACTTGGCAGGCAAGTTCTTCACGTTCAAGGACGGGGAGGACTACATTGCCGGGGGCTTGCCGAAGTGTCTCAAAGATCCTGAATGCCCCACAGGGCACTACTGCAATGTAGGACTGGATCTGTCGACCAATCGATGCATGCCCCTGAAAGCCGATGACGAGACGTGCGACGTTGCGGGCGGGAGCCACCAATGCAAGAGCGGGCATTGTAAGTTCGGACGCTGCTATACGCCCCATTCAGTCGCCATGGGCGGCACCTGCTACGTCAACGATGCGTGCCAAGGAGGTAAGTGCAGCGATGTGGAAGGTGTCAAAGGACGATGCGTCTGTAAGAATGATGCCGACTGTAGTGAGGGGAAGTACTGCGACGCAGGAACGGATCTGAATCTGAACTCGTGTAAGCCGCTCAAGGCCGACAACGAGACCTGTGATTTGGTTGGCGGGGGCCACCAGTGCACGAGTGGGTACTGCAAGTTCTCCCGCTGCTACACGCCCAATTCGGTGGCGATGGGTGGCACCTGCTACAACGACGACGCGTGCAAGGAAGGCAAGTGCAGCGCGATTGACGGGGCTAAAGGTACCTGCGTTTGTAAGAAGGACTCCGACTGTGGCACTGGGAAGTGGTGTGATGCCGGCCTGGATACCAAAGTCAACGCCTGTCGACCAAAACGAGATAAAGGCGAGTCGTGCGCCGGCGTGGCCGGGAACGATCACAAGTGCAAGTCCGGGAAGTGTTCTGGCTTCCCGAAGTATGAATGCAAGTAGGGTGGGTGGACGAGATTGGGGAAAGGCAAGAATCGCCAGGATGCAGGGCTTTTCCGCAAAGCAGGGCCTCATTGGGCATGCGAGAAGGGCGCGTATCCAGCGATGTGCATGACCCGCTTGATATGATTCCAGCGGGTAAGAAGGGAGACTGATGAAATCCACACTGTTGCTGCTGCTGTCACTCGGACTGGTGTTGCTCACGACCCCTGCGCACGCCAACCTCTGCGACAGCGTGAAAGACAGGGTGACAACCGGGGACACGAAGGGGAACGATATCGCCAAGGTTACAGCCAGCGCCGGGAACAACGCCGACAAGCAGACACTCAAGTCCCGTGATTTGGAGCCGAAGGTCATCCGCGGGCACTATAACTTTTTCGGGACTGTTGTGACACAGCTCAAGTACGTCTATGTCCTCAGCAAGAAGGATGGCGTCTGGACGATGATCATTCCCTATCGTCCCATCATCAACGATGTGGTTCCGAATCGTGTCGATTTCAACTCGACGCACGCCGGCTAACTGTATGATGCCTCACAGGTCGAGACTC
The DNA here is from genome assembly GCA_963801755.1 of uncultured Nitrospirales bacterium. Taxonomy (GTDB): domain Bacteria; phylum Nitrospirota; class Nitrospiria; order Nitrospirales; family UBA8639; genus Nitrospira_E. Next base: position 30,230 of record CAWDGE010000008.1, read on the forward strand.
CGGCGAGCACGGCCAATGTGCAGATTGTGACCCTCAAGTCTTCTCCTGGTTTAGGGTAGAGTAGGAAACAGGATTCAGCATCCCATAGGCCGAGCCTATCTGTTGCGGCCTCTTTCGTCTGGCGGTGTCTCAATAGCCCTGCCATAGTTTGCTGCTCCTATCCTCCCTCATCAAAACGTGCATGCGGTTTCCCACACACGGCTTTCCGATGTCCTTCATGCCAAGGCATGCGCTGAGCGCCAGCCCGCTACTGTGGTGACCACAACGCCTCTTCCTCATGCTACCGGGGCGTACGGACAACTCCCCGGAGGGGACTTTAACCCGCTAGATTGACTGCTGTTACTGCGAACGGTCAGGCAGCTTGTTTTATGATATAGATTCAAGGTTGGTTCAGGCCTCAACCATGCGGATAGAATACGCAAATGCGTATTATCATGTGATGAGTCGTGGAAGTCGCCGGAAATATATTTTTCAAGCTGAAGCGTATTACCACACGTTTCTTGATACCCTTGCTGAAGCTCATGAACGATTTAAGTCAGTTATTCATGGGTATTGCTTGATGGGGAATCATTATCATCTCCTCCTTCAAACTCTTCACGGGAATCTCGGCCGCGCGATGCGCCACATCAACAGCGTCTATACCCAACGGTATAACCGCTTGAAGCACACCGATGGTCCGTTTTTCAGAGGACGGTATAAAGCCATCTTGGTCGATAAGGATCGCTATTTCCTGCCGCTTTCCCGCTATATTAATCGGAATCCCATTGAGACGAAGCCGCCACTGTTCCAGTCGCTCGACACCTATCTCTGGTAAAGTTATCCCACGTATATTAATCACACGAACGCACCTACATGGTTACATCGTGAGCTTATCTATGAAATGCTCGGCCATCATCAGAAGTACCACGGGTATCGGACGTATGTTGAGGCCGGCCTAGACGACGAAATGAAGGAATTTTACGATAGAAGCCATACGGCCGCGGTGCTCGGTGAGCAAGCATTCATCAACTGGGTGTGTGAGGGCAAACTGTCGGAGGTGAAAGACAAGGTCTTGGTGGCTCGGGTCTTACTCGTAACACTCTCCGTTGCCCACATCATACGGTTGGTAGCTGACTACTACAACGTTGAACCAGCGGTGCTGACGGAGATCGCCAAAGGGCCCAAGAAAGGGTTACTCGCACGCAAGGTGGCCATGTATATGTGTCAGCAACTGGGAGGCTATAATTTAGCAGAAATCATGAGACCGTTTGGATTGTCGAATATTGGGTCCGTAAGTTTCATCACGACGGTGATACGAAAGCGAATTCAAGGAGAGTAAAAGATTCTCTCAGGCTATCCAATATGTGAAGCAGCATATCATAAAACACGCGTTCTGACCCCTTATATTCACTTCAAATGAGCTGCCTCAGCACGTGGGTGATGATACGGTTAGAAGGCCTCCTGACCTCTGCGAGTGAATTGGTAAAGAAACCCCATCTTTCCTACCCCAGGACCTTTTTGCGGAGGCCAGTTGAGTGGAATTTCTTCTATTGCCACGATAAACTTCTCATTGAATCCACGTTCGATGGTATCCAGCCCCAGTCTATTTGGATCACAAAACAGGCCTTTCCCCCCTGAAGCCAGCACCTGTTCTAAAACGTGTGATATATTCGCTAAAATTTCCTCGTCATAAAAAACTTCGCTGCCTAATACCAAATCATACAGTTCTTTTAGTTCAATCGTTTCCGACCAATTCAATGTACATGCGTCAAAATTGCTGATGTGGTTCAGTCGACAGGACTCCTTTACCGCTTCAAGGGTAATAGGCACCATATCTGAAAACATGGTGAATGCCCCGAGCTGAGCAGCAACGACTCCGGCCAACCCTGTCCCACAGCCAATTTCCAGAACCTTGGCACCTTGTAGTTTTGTTGGGAAAAACTGGTTAATGAGATATTCTGCCAAGGCCACCTCAGAAGGCCAAATTCGATCCCAGTACCCCCACCCAAGGGATTCGTCATCCCTTGCATCTAATGGGGTTTCAATAGAGATGTCTCGCTTGGTCTTACAGACAATGGGAACATCCCCGATTTTGGGAAGGGTCACAACTTTCACATGACTCACACAAAATACCTCCTCCCCCCCAAAAAAATCGAGCCGGGTTCCGCATGGAACCCGGCTCGTTGCACACATCCCTGGTATAGAAATAATACCGGAAGACCAGCCTAGGTTTAGAACCTAAGCTAAGCGACCCAAGATGCTATTAAGAGTTGCGCTGGGACACATGGCGGCTTTCACCTTGGCAGGATCCGGACGATAATATCCGCCAATATCCTGAGGCCGGCCCTTCGCGGCTTTGATCTCTTCCAGAATCCCATCAATTTTGGATTCCAATTCTTTTGCAATCGGGACAAACTGTTTTTTCAAGTCCTGATCATCATTCTGAGCCGCCAGCTCTTGGGCCCAGTACATGGCCTCGTACACATGACTTCCCGCATTATCCAACTCACCCAATTCACGTCCGGGTGTGTTTCGGTTGTCCATGAGCTTTCCAGTGGCCTTGTCCAAAGTGTCCGCCAGGATTTTTGCTTTTTTGTTGTTTTTGGTTTGACTTAAATGCGCAAACGATTCGGCCAACGCGAGAAACTCTCCGAGTGAATCCCAGCGCAAATGCCCTTCTTTGACAAATTGCTGTACATGCTTTGGCGCCGACCCTCCGGCTCCCGTCTCAAATAACCCTCCACCATTGATCAGCGGAACGATGGATAGCATTTTTGCACTGGTGCCCAGCTCCAAAATCGGGAAAAGGTCGGTGAGATAATCCCGAAGCACATTTCCAGTGGCCGAAATGGTATCGAGGCCGTCCTTTGCACGTTTGAGTGAGAATTTCATGGCATCCACAGGCGCCATAATCTGAATATCCAACCCTTTCGTATTATGATCCTTTAAATAGCGATTCACTTTTTCAATCAGCTGCGCATCATGTGCCCGATCTTTATTTAACCAGAACACCACAGGAGTTGAGGACGCTCTGGCGCGTTTCACAGCCAACTTCACCCAATCTTGAATGGGAATGTCATTAACCGTACATGCCCGAAAAATATCACCTTTTTCCACTTCCTGCCGAAGAATTGTCTTGCCCGCTCCGTCAATGACACGAATGGTTCCATCGCTGGGCGCTTCGAATGTCCTATCGTGAGATCCTTGACTCCTCGGCCTTTTGTGCCATCAGACCGACATTGGGCACGCTCCCCATCGTCGCAGGATTGAATTCACCATGCTTCTGGCAGAATTCAATGACCGCCTGATAAATGCCGGCATAACACCGGTCTGGGATTATGGCCTTGGTATCATGCTCTTTGCCATCCGGACCCCACATTTTTCCAGATGTCCGAATCGCCGCGGCCATCGAGGCATCAATGATGATGTCACTCGGCACATGGAGGTTCGTAATACCCTTGTCAGAATCCACCATCGCCAATGTGGGGCCATTCTTCAATGCATCCTGAATGTCCGCTTTGATTTCCTCTTGTTGGGCGGCAGGCAATTTTCCAATTTTGGCATCCACATCCCCAAGCCCGTTGTTCGGATTCACCCCAAGTTCCTTGAAAACTTGTTCATGCTTCTTAAACACATTTTCGAAAAAGACCGTCACGGCATGTCCGAACATGATGGGATCCGACACCTTCATCATGGTCGCCTTCAAGTGTAACGACAACAGAATTCCGCTCTTTTTGGCGTCTGCAATTTGCTCCCTAAAGAATTCTCGCAACGCGCTCACGCTCATTTTCGTGGTATCGACTACATCGCCTTCGCCGAAAACCACATTATCTTTCAACACTTTGACAGTTCCATCTTTCGCCACGAATTCAATACGTCCCTTGCCGGCGGCTTGTTCCGTGATGGTCTCGGCAGATTTTTCATTGCCGAAAAAATCTCCGGCCGTCATGTGGGCCACATGGGTTTGGGAGTCTTTCGTCCACTTTCCCATTCTATGGGGGTTCTTTTTGGCATATTGCTTGACTGATGGTGAAGCTCGACGATCGGAATTCCCTTGCCGCAATACGGGGTTGACCGCACTTCCCTTCACCTTGTCATATTTGGCTTTGATCTCTTTTTCTTCTTCGTTTTTAGGATCTTCAGGATAGTCAGGAACCGCATAGCCCTGAGATTGTAATTCAGCAATCGCACCCTTAATTTGAGGAAGCGATGCACTGATGTTTGGCAATTTAATGACGTTGGCATCGGGCTTCTCAACCAGTTCACCTAATAGAGCCAAATCATCCGGTTGCCGTTGCTCCGGCTTAAGCTTGTTAGGAAATTGCGCAAGAATTCTCCCCGCGAGAGAGATATCTTTGGTGCCAACAGTCACACCTGCAGCTTTAGCAAAAGACTGAATGATTGGAAGAAACGATCCGCTGGCCAGCTCAGGCGTCTTTATTAACTTTTGTGTAAATAATGTCTGGTTGTACACTCATGGCATTTACCCCGTTAAAAGTTAACTAAGAACACATTTTTCCCGGAAAGACCTCGCTTAAAACACGACATTAAGAGGAACTCTACACGCAGTTAAAGGATGAAATTTGTAAACCAATCCCTATGCCGTGGCAAGAATGCCATTGTAAGAATGGTGTCACGCTTCTGCAATCAATCAAAGGACCCATGTGGCCACGAATCAAAAGTCTCAGGAAAGATGTGGAAAAGGGGAAGTTTGCGAGAAACTTCAACCGAAAAATAAAACTCCACTAGAAACAGGAAGTTAGAGGAATTATTGAGAGGAAGCCTTGCAAACGATTTTTTGAGATTTATCATTCGAGAAATTGAAAAGTCTCAGAGAGACTCTAGAGAAGTTGTTGCCAATTGAGGGTAACGACAGGAAGCACTCGAAGAGACGCGGCGATCGGACAGGTAAGATCCAGAGTCATCTTCACCTCGCCATTCAGTATCTGCACCTGGTCCGCCAAGAGAGCACCCTGAATGACTGAAGTCCCAATTCCACCATCAAACGTGACTTGTCCAGAGACGATGATGAGTCCTTCCCAATGAAAAGGCGCGGAAACTTTCAGGTTCTCGGTTACCAAAAGTATGCCATATCCATTGAGATTCTGAACGGCAAGCCGGCTCGAAAATCCCCCTGCAAGCGGTTCGGCATACAACAGGGCAGGATTCCCCGGCGCCCCAATATTCACACTGACAAGATCTCCTGGAAATAACCTGAGCGCCTCGCTTGAGGCTATCCAAAGCCTTCACCAAATCCAGGGCTTCCATGCCCACTTGTGGCATCGGAGGATTCCCTGTGAAAGTGGCAGTTCCTGCCAACGCACCTGCAGGGCCCAACCACACTGGAGGCCTCCCTCTCTGGCAGAAGTCCACAGGCATCAAAGCCTTCCACGACCGCGGTTCCGCCAGCGAATACGACCTGACTATTCGCATATACCGGTGCCAGCAATGGGGCGCCAGAGGGGTGTGCCCCACCTCCACTTGAATGAGGGATGTGGCCCCTTCTACCTGACCCTGGCTGATGATGATTTCGATTGGAGAATATGGTGTTGGATTTACTGACGTAAATGACGTAGGGTTGAGTCCATTTGCGGATGCAAAACCAAAGAAGACAAGGTTACCTCGGTTATTTATTGAATGGGTCGCGGTGTTTTCATCCCCATCTTGATAGTGAGGGGTCAGAGAACCTGTGCCGGCCCGTTCTGCATCATACTCGGTTTTATGACGAATTTTAGTCCAATAAGGCAGGGTAGTTTGCGCACTATTGGATAGAACAACCGTATTGATGAGATTTCCACTCAGAGGAAAATAGTTGGTGAACAGCCCTGAATATTCCGTATCATCCTGTGATTTCCAGTCAGGGGTGGACAATACATAGGCGGACCAATTTGCTTTCAGGATGGGAGAGGGATCGCCGAGATACCCTGGATTTGACAAGGAAGAACCACTTAAACGAATGGCGGTTTCTGCAATGCCTGCCTCTGCGGCATAGAATGTTTCCATCGCCCTTCGAAAATTTCCACTGATTTGTAAATCGTGGGACGTGGCAAACAGAATCGTCGCACCCATAATTGTGGAAATAGCGACCAACAACAAGGCGGCAATGAGCGCTCCACCCATGGAGTTATGACAAGGCCATATTTCTGCATGCCTATTGTGTCCGATCATGATTGGCTGTTTCTCATCGTGATTCGGGAATGGAGAGTCACCGTTCGATATCCACCATTTTTGGCATACTGTGGATCGGGTTGTGACGTTCGGGCCGTCACCAAAATTCTAACTTGTCGTATGGCCTTGGAATCTGTGGTCGGGTTCCCACCTTGATCAAGATAGCCTACGACAAACGCTTCAATGTTCTCACCAAATGGTTGATTTCCTCCACCGGTATTACGCCGGAGCATGTGGGTCGTGGCATCATAGACAAAGACAATCGATTCATTGGCATCGCTGGTGATGCCGTTTCCATTCATATCAGCCTTGATAGAGAGCTTTTCTGGATCATACGTGATACCCTCAAAATTATTAGTAAGATCAGCATCACGATTCACTCCGCGAGGATCATAGCCGGCCATCAGGATTTCCCGGGTCACCAAATCCACCACCACACGAGCCTGTTGCTGCATGTCCAAGACATGTTCTCGCACGTTCTGCGCTTTGAGTTCTTGAATATACAGGGCATAGACCACACTCCACCGTCAGGAGACTCAGTCCCAGGGCCACCAGGACCTCAACGAGTGTATACCCCTGAGCGGACCCTATCGAAACACGTGGCATTTGAGTATTCACTTTTCCTTTGTGAGATAGGTGGTCAGAGTGGTGGGAATGCGCATCCTGATCCCACCGCACTTCGACGGTGACAGTGTGTAACCCGGATATGGGAGTATTTGGTTGAATAGTGAGCGTTCGTTTATGATGACTCGCACCGGCAATGGAGCCATAGGGTTCCGTGTTGGTCCATGTACCGGTTAACGAAATGGGCACTCCATCCCGGCGCACATCTTCCAATTTTTCCTGGGCGAGGGTGACGGCTCTGGTCATTTTTTCACTCGCGGTCATACCCGTATGAGCGACAACCGAATAGCCTGCAAATCCAAGGAGTGCCAGAAATACCACCACCAGAGCCATTAGCACTTCTAACAAAGAGAACCCTCGTTGATCTTGAAGGCAACTCGTCAGTCGATATCGCTCATGAATCATGATGTTCATTAAGACTTCACTTTTACCCGTCCGGTTATGCTAACCGTAATGATCCGCTTTCCGGCCGAATTGGAAAGGGTAATAGAAGCTAGGCTGGACGCCGTTCCTCTTGGAAGAAAGGAAGGATTGTTGGATGCCGTCATCATGACATCTCGATAGCTCTCCTGAATATCGCGAACTTCAAGATGTTCACCCGTATCGGACTTTCCATTATTATTATCATCATCCAATAACACATACCGATGATTATCCTGAAAGAAGACTCGTTGCCTATTCCGTTCAACCACGGCCTTCATTTTTGCCCCTAAAAGGTCAGAGGTCACCTGTCTGGCTGCTCCATTCAATCGCCAATGAGGCAACTGGGATACCAACCAGGTCTGGGCGTGAACATAAAGACTACCCCGATAATGCCAAGCACGATGATCAATTCAGTGAGGGTAAAGCCTCTGGCACAAAAAAGAGAGCTCTTTAACGTCTTATCCCTGTTACCGTGACCCTTGTAAATTGATTCCGACGTGGGTCGATCTGCCTTGGAGAATTTGTTGAGCTCTTATAACAAGCCATGAAAATACCAAGCCATCATCCGTTCCCCAAATCACCGCGATCGAGACCCCCGAGCGCAAAAAAAGGTCCAGAAAGGCATGTATTGGCCTTTTTCAAGGACCTTCGTGGCAAGTAACACTATCCCGACAAGCGCTCCCACAACTGATCCCACCATCAGAGTGAGTATGGCCTGCTGCCATCCAAGAAAGGCTCCCACCATAGCCAAAAATTTAATATCACCCCCCCAATGCCTTCCTTCCCGAACAAGAAGGGACTGACCCAAGCAAGGGCCAGTAAAAACCCGCCTCCCACCAACACACCGACAAGCGAATTGACCCAACCAGTCGGTAGCAGGAAGGTTGCGCACAGTATGCCAACCACAACCCCCGGTATTGTAATCACATCTGGAATGATTTTGTGGTCCCAATCAATCCAAGCCACCACAAAGAACACTGATACCAACCCCGCATACACGATCGTGGGCCACGTGAGGCCAAACCGCCACACCACCAGGAGATAGCCCACGCCATTGGCCATCTCAATAATGGGATATCTTGGGGGTATACCCACATGGCAAAAACGACACCTCCCCAGCAACCAGATGAAGCTGAAAAGGGGAACATTGTCATACCAGCATATCTGCCTTCCGCAATGAGGACATGCCGACCGAGGAACCACCACCGATTGCCCCTTTGGCACTCTGTGCACACATACCGTCAAAAAACTTCCAATGATCGTTCCCAGAATAAAGACGCTTGGCCAAACAATCCAGTGAGACATAAAGGTCACATATTACGTAGTTAATTCGGCTAGGGTGAGTTTACGTATGCTTTCGGTTTACAATCCTAAAATGACCTGATATTCTCCCTTAGATAATTCGCCTAGAGAAAATGCCTGAGGTACCCATGACCAACCAACTGAAGCCGGAAAAATTGGACATGCCGCCTATTAAGCGAAAACGCCCGGAGGCCCTGACTCAACGCGAGCAAGAAATCCTGCAACTCATCTGGTCAGGATTGAAGAATAAAGAGATTGCACAGCAACTAAAAATTAGCGTCAAAACAGTCGAAGCCCACCGGGCCAATATGATGAAGAAGGTTCGAGTCTCTAATGCCGCCCAACTGCTCAATGCCGCAATTCAGGAAGGCCTGATTCAGATAAAATAATTTCTGCATGGCTCTTATGGTTTCTGAGTCCGTTGCCGAACTGCCTCAAAGAGTGTCACTGCTACGGCAACTGACAAATTCAGCGAGTTCATCCTTCCAAACATCGGAATTCTCACTTGTTGATCGCATTTTTTCATGACAATCGGCCGGATCCCTTCTCCTTCACTTCCAAACACCAGCGCAACGGGTTCTGTGAAGTCAACCTCTGAATAGGATTCAACTCCTTCTGGGACCAATGCCATGGTCCTGATTTCCCGCTTCTGACATGTTTCAAGAAACTTTCCCGTATTGGCTACTCGGGCAATGGAGACATGCTCTAAAGCTCCAGCCGATGCTTTGGCCACTCCACCCGTCAGACCAACGGCACGGTGCTTGGGGATGACAATTCCATCTCCACCGGCCGCCTCTACCGAACGGACAATCGCGCCTAAATTATGTGGATCCTGGATTTGGTCTAACACCACTAATAAAGCAGGGATCGGGTTAAGAGAAAGTAGGTCCAGCAACTCCTCTCCTTCCAGATACTCTTTAGCGGAAACTTGAGCCACCACGCCCTGATGATGTCGATCGCCAGCTAAGCAATCTAATCGCTCCCGTGATTCGACGGCCAGTGAAATACCTCGTTCCCTTGCCAATTTCACAATGGGAAGAAATCGACCATCAGCCCGAAGAGTCCAAATTCGTTGGACGGGCCGAGACTGCGAGTGGAGAGATTCTAGAACCGCATGAAACCCGTACACCGTTGCCGGGGATTCATCGCTTCCATCGTGTGGTGCCATCGGGTCGGTCTTCCAGGATGATGTCTTTCGCAGCAAGCTCCTGCCGGATTTTGTCGGCAGTTCCAAAATCCTTCTTTTCACGAGCTTCTTTCCGTTTTTGGATTTGTTCCTCAATCCATCCCTCAATACTTTGCGACTTACTAAACACCCCTTTTAAGAATTCAACCGGGATTGTTGACTGAGTGGAAATTTTATTCCAATCTTCTGTTGAGAATTGGAAAAGCCCAAGCGGATGTCCATATTTTCTTAGACATTCTTTGGCTTTTTGTTTGTCCAGATCAGATAACCTCGTCACCAATAATTTATTCATCTCTCCACGAAATTCGTGAAAAGCTGCGAGCACTTTTGGCGTGTTAAAATCATCATCCATGGCCTGCTCAAATTTTTGAGCTAGGGAATCGAGAAGATGAGGCAGATACTGGTCTTTTATGGCATCTTCCTGCAGATATTGGTCCTTCAAGCCATCTTCCTGCTGAATTTCTAAAAATATGGGGCTAACCAGCATAAAGGCCTTATGTTCCTCCAATCGCTGTATCAATCCATACACATTATCCAATGCGGCTTTAGCCTCGGCAATCGACTGATTCGAAAAATTGATATCGCTCCGGTAATGCGTGGAGAGGAGGTAATAGCGAAGACATTCCCCGGTTACGATTTCTGAATACGGTGACTTCTCAAAGATCTCTCGAATCGTAAAAAAATTTCCCAATGACTTGGACATTTTCTCTTGATCAATCGTCACAAACCCGTTGTGAATCCAATACCGGGCAAACTCCTTCCCCGTGTAGGCACAGGACTGAGCCACTTCATTTTCGTGATGCGGGAAAATGAGATCCTTCCCCCCCCCATGGATATCAAATGTTGGACCCAAATGCTTGATAGACATGGCCGAACATTCAATATGCCAACCCGGTCGACCTTTACCCCAGGGACTCTCCCACCCGGGCTCATCCGGCTTTGCTGATTTCCAGAGAGCAAAATCCATGGGATCCTTTTTGCGATGGTCCACTTCAACGCGGGCCCCGGCTAATAATTCTTCCAGATTCCTACCTGATAATTGCCCATACTGACTGAACTTTCTGACTTCAAAATACACGTCACCCTCCACCTCATAGGCAACGTGCTTCTCAACTAATCCGGCAATCATGTCCAGAATCTCCTGGATATGGTGAGTCGCACGAGGCTCTATGGTTGGTGGAATGATGCCCAACCGCCTCATGTCCCGATAAAAGGCTTCGATATATTTTTCCGTCACCTGAGTCCAGGGAATACCTTCTTTTTGAGCTCGTTGGAGAATTTTATCGTCTACATCGGTAAAATTTCTGACATAGGTTACCTGGTAACCGCTGTATTCCAAATACCGCCTGATGGTATCGAAAACTAACGCACTCCTGGCATGCCCAAAATGACAATCATCGTATACCGTGACTCCGCAAACATACATCTTAACCAGATTCGGCGTTAGCGGGAGAAACAGTTCTTTCTTTTTTGTTCGGGAGTTAAACAGAGTGAGTGGCATGACTTATGGTTCTCGAGTGGGTGCGGGATGTGTGAGTTTTTTCCCATGATGTTGGACCAACCAAAATCCGAGAACCAACATCACCACAAAGATGATGGAAAATAAGTTGAAATACTTTTCTATGAGTTCTTTGACCCATGGGCCCATGAATTGGATAGCACCCGCAACGAGAAAAAACCTCCCGCCCCGACTGATAAGTGAGGCCACCATAAATGTGCGAAAATTCACATAAAACGCTCCTGCCCCAATGGTAAAGATTTTGTAAGGAATGGGGGTGAACCCTGCGATGAGAATAGCCCAGGCTTCATACCGCTGAAAATACTGATGCACCAAATCCATTCTGGCTTGGCCCATAAATTTAAGCAGAAGAGGTCGCCCCCCAAACCATCCGATTCCATATCCAAAAGCTCCTCCAAGCACAGATCCCATAGTCGCAACCGTTGCGTACCACCAGCCCAGGCTCGGATTGCCAAGAGTAAGTGCAATGACTAACACATCAGGAGGCACTGGAAAAAATGAAGATTCGGCGAAAGCGAGACAGAATAAGGCAGGAACTCCATAAGGTGAGTCAGACCACGATAACATCCACTCGTATAATTGTTTTCCCAATTCCATATTTTTTCAGAAAAAATTGCTAACGCTCAGTTCCTCATAGACATTTAGTTTATACTGGAGATCGTTTCCCTCTCCCAGAAGCCTTTTTTGGATTTCGCAAAGATTGTTTTGAGGGAAACAGAGCCTTCTCCCAACCCTTAAGCACCTGCATCGCAGAATAATCGGTTAGATCCAAATGAAGTGGAGAAATTGAAACCATATTATTGGAAACTGCATCATTATCAGAGTCCTTCCCTCTAGCCCATGACTCTCGTTGTCCGGCAATCCAAAAATATCGATTGCCCCTAGGGTCTATCTTTTCGACTACGGGATTGAGATAACGGCGCTGGCTCAAACAAGTCAGTTGGATACCGGCAATGTGTTCCAATCGACGACTCGGAACATTCACGTTTAATATGGTCTCTTCAGGAAGCCCACATTTTAAAACCTGCTTGGCAATCAAAAAGGCAAAATTGCCTGCCACCGCATATTGGCATTTTGGTAGGTCTTCCAGGGAAATGGCAATAGAAGGAATACCATGAAGCATACCCTCGATAGCACCAGCAACCGTTCCGGAATTAGTAACGTCATCACCCAAATTCCATCCATTATTGATACCTGATACCACTAATTTTGGCAGGCACGTCGGTAGAAGATGACACACAGCTAGTGTCACACAATCCGCAGGGGTCCCATTAACTGCATACCATCGTTTTTTCAGGGAACGCAGCCTTAATGGTTTATGCAATGTCATCGACCGCCCAACGGCATTTTGGGTTTTCTCTGGGGCCACTACCCAAATTTCCCCTAACGGGCGCAAAGCCTCAGCTAACACCTTGATGCCAGGAGCATTTATTCCATCATCATTGGTAATCAGGATGATTTGCCTGGGAGAAGAAACGATCATTTTGACTTTTTACGTTATCAGGAGCTTGTGCTAACCGACAGCCTTTTCATTTATCAATCCTCAATTTTTCCTGATGGCAAAGAAAAGCCCGCCCCAAATATTCTTGGGACGGGCTTTTGGTCTTCCCATCTTCGCTATTTTACAAATCTTAAATGCTCTTCATAAATTGAGCAACCGCTGCTGGATCCACCGTTCCCATAATATGAGACTCTGGAACCGTGTTCGACTTCTTACCGGTTAACCCACATTCCACTTCATCCGTAATCATTTCCACTGGCATGGACATTCCCCCATAGACGTGTGGACCGGCCACAATTTTTGCATTGGAGAATCCATAGATTGCCGTAGCCACATCTTTGGCCAACCATCCGACATAATTAAACTCGGGTATGACAATAAGCTTGGCTTTAGCGCACAGCTTCCTCAGTTCATTTGTTGGGAAAGGTCGTAAGGAACGGATCTTGATCAATCCTGCTTTAATGCCTTTTTCCTTACATTGGCGGACCGCTTCGCGGGATTGGGCCGCTGCACTCCCCGAAGCAATAAGGAGAACATCTGCGTCGTCCACATCCTGAGCTTCTAACAATCCATCCATATACTGATGAATATATTTCCTTGATCGCTCAACACCAGCCCATACTTCCTGCTGCCACACTGCATGAATGTTGTATGCCATAAAATTAGATTTTTGAACTGGAGCATCACGTGATAAACGAGCAGGTGGATTTTCCGCGTCTAAAACCGGTACCGACCCTCGGTAAGGATCTCGAGGTGGAAGCTTGAGCCCCCGATCCTGCATTGAACAATAGCCTCGAGCATGAGTCACAAAAAAACCGTCACAGCAGACACCTACCGGTAGCGTCACATCATTTTTTTCGCTGATAATAAAGCCCTTCATAATAAAATCGAAAAGGTCCTGTTGATTTTCAGCATGAAAGACCAACATTCCGCTGTTCAAAAGGTAGGCAATTTCAATATTATCCGGTTGGATAGCCAGCGGAGCATTGACGACTCTGCACGTAAACATGCAAACGGCAGGAAGACGGTGACCAGCCCACGAAACGATCGGCTCCAGACCTCGTAATGTTCCAGGACCAGCTGTGGCCGTAAAGGCGCGAACACCTGCACGCGAGGCCCCAGCAATTGCCGACATGACGCCATATTCTTCTTCGCCCCGATAGAATTCCTTCACATACCCTTCCCCATACAAGACCCCAATTAATTGCAATGTTTCACTTTGCGGGGTAATGGGATAGGCCACGGACATATCTACATTTGATCGCCTCACCGCTTCTTTTGCACATTCACTCCCGGTAATAAATTCCCGCTCACGTGGAGCCTCAAAAAACATATATTCCGGGGAGACTTCCCGCTGGCGCTTGGCATCTCCATGAGGGTCTTTTCTTCCCTTTTCGCTATCAACGGATGGTGCTTCTGGGGCACTGGTAATTGGATCACCTTGGGGATTTGTTTTAACTTCCGATTCAAGGGCTTCGCTCATGGTTTGACCCCCTCATTACTTAATTGGAATTTCACAAATATAATCATGCTTCTTTTTGCATATGTTCAGCTTTATGGCCAAACGCAGCGGCGTTTCCATCAACAGGGCTTTCAATACTGAAATCCAAAGGATTGGTGTGTGTTGTGCCACCATGAACCTTGGATTGCAATCCGGTAAAACGAACATTATTGCCATTTTCCGGTAATTTTATCCCCATTTCTTCTCGTACCCGCTTAAAAACTGCCGCAACCCTTCTGATCTTTGTGGCATCAGAATCTCGAACCGTGAACATGGCATCCTCATGCCCTTGTTCCGCGCAAATAGCAGAGGTCCAGCAATTGGTTCCAGCTCGAATCATCTTGAGGGTCAGATTGGCATAGTGACAATGCACTCCGATAAAGATACAGGCTTCAATCTTATTCCCCCATATTGTCAGATTGGGATGATTGGGATTGATCACCTCTTCCGGTTCAACCTTAGGGTACTTGGGGCGATAATCTGGCATGGGAATAACGAGTACATCTGGCAATTGGGCTGCTAACTCTAATACAGCCCTAGCCTTATCGGCCGCATGATCATTCCAATTCCATAAAACCAAGGGACCTGGGAAAATGGTTGCATTCTTGCGAGTCAACATCGTACGCGCCATGGCTTCCATGGCCAGCTCTTCCGCAACAACATGGCCAAATTTCAGACCATATCCTTCGTCAGGCGTCAGTACGCCAAGTTCCGCTGCAGATGGTGGATGGAAACCTTGTGGCCCTGGAGCCACGATTGCTTCTTCTAACTCTTTCGTTAATTCCACGTTGGACTCCGATTGATGAGTATGAAATGACTGGAGGATGAAAAGACTTTGTTAGATTATCCCCGAAGCGGACTAGCAAGGACCGCCTTGGTATTTTTTTCCAAGTAGGAAATATTTTCAGTGAGTGCCGCATCCCCAATTTGATCGATCATTTCCATTTTAATGGCATGATGCTTGGCCATATTGTCACACACCCATACGCATTGTGCGCAACCCTTACAACGATCGACGGCTACATAAGCCGACCCATACTTTAAACCCCTGTCCTTTCCCGCCTCCGTATCATACTGAATCGTATTAGCTTCCGGACAGAATTGTGTGCATAACTTACAGCTGGTTGCAGCACAAATGTCTATATCTATATTTGCAACAAGATACATCGCTCTCCCCTTTCAATTTCTTCTTTTTTTTAGGCCATAGCCTTTGATGCTTTATTTGCTGCATCAGTTGTTTGGTCAGCCATCGAGGAAGCTCCCAATGTCCATCCATTATCGACGGCGTAATCCCAACCAGCCTTTACCACCGCTAAGTTTTTCTCAATCAATTCTGCCTTTTTCTTGAACTTTCTTTCCACCACACTATCCAATGCGGCCGTTCCACCTGACACCACAAAACCCTTTCCGAGAAATCGATCTTTCACAGCCTCACCCGTGGCCTCTAAAGTTGAAAGACCCGTAATGGCGCCAATTGCTCCAACCATAGCCATATTTGTGGCCAAATCGATTCCCGCCACATCTAACGACATCTGGGTAGCTGGGAGATAATATATCTTGGCATCTAGGTCTTTCAATTCCGCAGCTTGATCCGGCTCAAGGTTCATTGGAGCATTGCTATTGATAAGAACGACTCCCTCCTTTTTCAACCCATAATAAAAAGGATTTGTGTAACTCTTTCCATGGGTGATGCACTGTGGATGAAAAACCATGAGAATATGGGGGAAGGTAATTTCACCAATTTCATAAATCGGCTCATTCGAGACCCTCACATAACTCTCTACGGGAGCCATTCGCTTTTCTGACCCATAAAAAGGAACGATGGTGCTCTCCCCTCCGGCATTAATGACCGCCGTGCTGAAAATGTGGGATGCGGTCACCACACCCTGGCCTCCAACTCCTGCCATACGAATGTTATAACGAATAGCCATTTTCAACCTCCTCCATTTTCATACCTTTAAGAGCATCCAAACCAAGCACGCAACCTGTCGGGGAAAAATTATCCTTTTGTCACTGCAGCTGCAGGCTTCGGGAGATATTCTTTGTACCCATACAATTCCCCTAAATACTGCTTGGCTTCGTCTGTAAGATATTCAGAAAATGCGTAACGATCATTCTCGACATCTTTGGCATCTTCCATCACTTTATCTGTTGGAATCGCATATTCAATATTACAGGAGGTATAGGCCTGGATATACGTTGGGCCAACTTCTCGTGCAATCAAGACCGCTTTTTTAATGACACTTTCTACTCTTCTTGGGTTATTGGGAACCACCGTGGCCACATACGCACACCCTGCAACCTTGGCCATTCCTAACATATCCATTTTTTCAAATTTTTTCCCTAAAGGCGCCATCTTCAATACTTGGCCCTTGTTGGTCATTCCACTTTCTTGACCACCGGTATTCCCATATACTTCGTTATCCAACATGATGGTCGTAAATTTTTCTTTTCGAAACCAGGAATGCAAAGTTTGAGCAAAACCAATGTCTGCCATTCCCCCATCACCCGCCATTACTACAACATCTTTTGGGCGATCCCCAAATCTTAAGCGAAGTCCGCGTGATAACCCACTGGCCACTCCATTTTGATCGCCGTAATTCCCATAGACAAAAGGAATCGCTGCCTGAGAAATAGCTAGTCGACCGCATCCTGCCGTCCCGACGGTAATTGTGTCTTCAGGGTTTGGGAATGCAATGATAGCCAATCGGATAAACAACGTCATAGCACAGCCCGCACACATTGGATGTTCCTCTAAGATCTCTTTAAATGTCCCCACTTGCGACACGGATGTCTTTTTTCCAAATGGACCATGCTCGACCATATCTCTATATTCTTTTGGCATAAACTTTCCGAAACCTGGCGTAAATTTTACGTAATCGAGACTCATATCTGGCCTCCTCCTTGGTTAAAAGCAAAAGTAATCATCATCATTTTTGAGAACCACTTTCCTGCTAGGTAAAATCCCCCAGGAAAACAACAAACTAACAAAGGAAATTAATTATTGTCAATTTAACCGGTAGAATTAAAATTCCAATCAATTTCTCAGGAATGTCTTGAGCGTTTCCTAAAAAATCCCAATAAACAAAAATTCCCCAACATCTTCAATGTTAATCTATGTAATTGTTATAGAGAATTCAACCCAAAAGAAGGCCCACCATCTATAAAAGAAGACCCAGCCTGGAATAAAACGCCTTAGGTCTTTTGTCCCAAAATAACCGGAAGAATGTGGAAGTGTAGGAAGAAATGACCAGCTGGCCTGGCAGATAACTGACGTATTTCTAAGGCCTGATGGGGCTGGTTAATCCAAAATGTAATGAATCGGATCTACGACTCTATCATTCACAGCCACTTGATAATGAAGGTGGGGTCCGGTAGAAAACTTTCCCGTGCTCCCGACAAGACCGACAAGATCGCCTCTCTGAACTCTATCCCCATATTTCACATTAATTTTGGACATATGACCATAGGTTGTTTCTATGCCGTAGCCATGGTTAATACGAACAAATTTCCCCATACGCCCATCATAAGCGGCTACAACAACTTTTCCCGAAGCGGGAGACCGGACCTCGGTACCAGTTGGTGCACCGATATCAATACCTGCATGTAAGGCTTTTTTCCCTGTAAAAGGAGAGACGCGAGGACCAAATTTTGAGGTTAAGGCACCTTTAACTGGCCAGATTGAAGGAATAGATGCCCATTGATCGGCTTTTTGCTGAGCTGCGGCAGAAAGTTCTTCCAGAATTTTGTTTTCCAATTCAGTTTGTTGGTTTAACCACTCTAGCCCAGCTTTAATCTCGGTTATTTTTTGGTCCATGGTCGAGTCTAAATCAGAGACCTCTGGGATCCTGGTCTTTTCAATTGAAGGCTTTGACTCCCAAGATGCCTCCTCTTGCAACCCATCGTATGGCACCTCCTCATAGGGCAACTCTTCTCCTCCTTGCCCAGGAAGGCCAGAAGGCAACCCCTGAATCTCATCTGCCTCCAGACCAAACATGGTTTGAAGCTTCCGATTGAGAGTCTCTAACACCAACATCCGCCTTTTCATTCCGTCTACTTCTGTTGAAAAATTGCTGGTTCGAGCGCGTGACGTCGTTAATTCTTGTTTTATTTCCCCTAATTCACTGAGTTGGCTCCACTGGTAGACATAATGCGTAATTACCCCACCCTGAACGAGCAGCAACACTAATCCAACAATCATTCCATACTTCACAAAAGACTTCCTGAATTTAAGGCGCCAAGGATTTGATCGTGCACCACGAAATATTATGACCGTCAACGAATCTTCAGACTCTTTCATAAATCACCCAAATTAAAAATTAAGAACATTAAGGTTCTTCTCAATTGCAGCCATTAACGCCAAATACAATTTCCACTACCCTTGGGCCATGCCTACTCGGCTCTTGGTAGTATCTCGAATCCAGGCTAAATATTCTTCGCTCCCAAGCTGAATAGGGAGAGCAATGATTTCAGGAACGGTATTACTATGATTGGCTTTTACTACAGATACTAATGGGTCAAATGCCTGCCTCCCAGTTTTCGCCAACAACAAAAATTCCTGCTCCTCAGAAATTTTCCCATCCCATTTAAAAATTGATCGCACGCCTGGGATGATATTGACACAGGCAGCTAATCCGTTTTCAACCAAGATCCTTGACAGGCTTATTGCCTCCCCTTCAGAACTCACCGTCACCAATACGACAATCTCTTCCATTTTATTAAAATAGCACCAAGTGCCTGAAATCTTGAATGAAAGAAAAGGATCTCATGAATTCATGGGAGACCCCAACGAAGGTCTTTGCAGGATATCAGTGTTTCCTAATCATTATCGGCCGTTTTTTCAATTCCTGAAACTTAAAATAATCTTCTGCTTGCCAAATATCAACCAGAGATTTCATATTTTTTCTCGATTCTTCACATGCCAATAATTTCAATCACTTAGCGTGGCATTAGCCGGTTGGGGTCCTCGTTGGCTAAGCCAATCAAATCTGCAATTGCGGGTTTTAAGGCTTCTTGTAGGGCCTCAGGATAACTTTCGGCAGCATTCTCAAGGCCATAATATGGTCCATCGAGCTGCTTTCCTTCGAATTCCATAGTCATATTCCATAACACCTTCGACGGGTCAGTTAGGGGAGTTAATCGAAAATCCAGCTCCAGAGCGGTGGTGGTTTCACTCATGGGAAGGCCTAACATCCAAAAAACCACTCCCACTGGTGCCAATAGATACGAATACAATCGCCGGTTCCAATCGGTGGAACGGAGACTACCTCGAAAGGCAAGATCTGCCGGTTGTTGTCCTTCATCTTTGGCAAAGTTAACCGAGGAAAAAATTCTTGCATGATTTAATTCCGCAGCGATGGATTGAGCAAGATCATTAGTTGGATCAAACTTGACTACATCGACCTCTTCGGGTTTCTTCGCAGTTTCAGGGCGTTGATATCGTGTGTCCCCATAGGGAACCAGGGGAATAGCGGCTTTCCAATATTCCTCTTTTACCTCATTTCCCCTCAAATCTTCTAAGGGAAGAACAATGGCTTTGACCGGGATTGACGTGGCGGCTTTTTCGTTCAGAAATGACCCGGTAGAGGCCGGTGGATATTGCCATTCCCGTTTCCCAAGACAGCCTGTTACGGTAGAGATACAGAAAAATACCATTACCAATACAGACAGGCGAATGTGAGAGACCCTCATGTAAATGCTCCTTTCAAATTTTTCAGTGCTCTTGACATAGAAAATTTTTAGCCAACAGCCCCAGAGGATCCAGAAAAAATTTCTGGCAAGTTTCTGAGGATTACATCTCTTTTCAACAAAAAAGAATTCTTTGATCCTCTTTTCCCTTTACCAACAGCACTCTTCTTGAACCACCTAATAAAACGCCATCCATCTATCAAGTACAATTGGGAAACGCAACAATCTTTCCCCCAGAAAACCCTCCATATATTTTGGCATTAGCCAGAGGCCTCTTGGAGGAAAAAAATGGGGGAAGGGAATTCAAACCTGCATCAGCATGACCACCTCAGGAAGGGAGGCCGCCTGCCCGACCAAGATGTTCCTGGAATTCTACATACGAACGAGCCACAGGGAATTGAGGAAATTCCTGGATAATCGAATCAGGAGGACAGAAAAAAAATCCGGCGTCGGCCTCCATTAACATTGAAACATCATTATAGGAGTCTCCTCCAGCTAACACTCTGAACCCGATACCTTTCATCGCGCTGACAGCATGTCGCTTTTGATCATGTTGGCGTAAGAAATAATCTGTGATAAACCCATGGGAATCAACTCCCAATGTATGGCAAAAAATCGTAGGGAATTCGAGTTTCTTCATAAGTGATCCTACAAACTCATAATACGTGTCCGACAATATAATAATTTGACATCGTTCACGCAGCCACGCAATAAAATCAGGAACTCCAGGGAGGGGAGAAATCGTATTGGCAACTTCCTGAATATCCCGAAGTGTAATGCGATTCACTTTCAGGACTTCCAGTCGTTTCTTCATTAAAACATCATAATCCGCAACATCCCTGGTGGTTAGACGTAGCTCTGGTATGCCAACTTTATCCGCCAAAGCTAGCCAGATCTCAGGAAATAACACCCCTTCCATATCCAAACAGGTAACAACCGGCTGCGCCATCAAGACCTCTTCTCGTGATTAATATTCAAAAATGTTCATAACCATCAAAAATCTCAATGGATCATAAAAGAATTCACGGGTTAGCCACAACTAGAAAAATCACGGGATGACCAGGCCCCGTTTCCTTGATGCTGTCACTCGCAGAAAATGAAATAGAGGTAGGAGAAATTAAAACAACCCAAGAAGATCTTTCGGATTTTCACAATAAAAGTCAGGCCGTAATGCTGCAACTTTTTCTCGATTCCCATACCCATACCCCACTGCACAAGCTCGAATGCCCGCGGCCTGGGCGGCTCGAACATCATTCGTACTATCCCCAATCATCACCGTGTCAGAGGGATCGACGCCCAATCCTTCAAGTGCCCGAAGTAACATCACAGGTTCTGGTTTCAATTCCATCGTATCCCGAGGAGCTTCGACATGATGAAAGAGATCCTGTGCATGTAACCCATCAACAATTGAAAGGGTATACTCTAAGGACTTGTTGGTCACAATGGCTTTTCTTCGGTCCTGATAGTGATGAAGCACTTCCCAAATCCCAGGATAAAACCGTGTGGTTTCCACGCAATGCTCTAGATAATGTTTTCGGAAAATCTCCAAGGCTTTTTCATATTGATCAATATTTTCTTCCCCCACTGATAACCGCAATAACCGCTTCACCCCATCACCCACAAAACTAAAGATTTCTTCCCGCGACCGTAAGACCAATCCCAAATCCCTCAGCGTCAGGTTGACTGACGTGGCGATATCAATTTTCGAATCGATCAAAGTCCCGTCAAAGTCAAAGAACAACACTTCCGCACGCCAAGTAGTCATTTCTGAGCATCTTTCTCATTGTTAGGTTCTAATTGTTGTATTAAAGAATTGAACAGAATTTTCCTTTCCGGCCCAGATTCATTTAACTCCGCCCAACGAACAAAGTCGACCAGACGTTGACGGCCCACATGTGGAGGCAATTGAGGCCCAACAATTTGCCATCGGTCCTCAACCGCCTTCAAATGAAAATATTGTATTTCACGGTGTGGATTGGTCACATACGTTACACGTTCCCAATGCATTGCTCCCAACACCTCAAAGATCACGGGAATTTTGGCCTCTAACCCACCAAGGATCTCCCATTGCGACACGTCCTCCACTACCTCATATTGAGAAATCACGACCACTTGACCCCAGACCGGTTCATCCAGCCAAGCCACAAAGGGCCTCACCACCTGCCAGGAATGCGCCTCCAACCGAACGCCTTTTTTATCTAGGGAAAGATATTTCTGTAAAATTTTGGTGGGATCTTCAGTGATTTGGCCGCTAATGGCCAGAAGAGAACTTGCACTGAACGCCACAATACCAAAAATCCAGAGTAAAACCCGCGTGGACCACAATAACAGGCTCACCATGAATTTGGGATTGGAGATTGAGCAATGACCACACAAGAACCACTGTAGGCAAGAAGTACTTATCCTTTAAACAGGATAACCAGAATGATTCCCAACAAGAGCCAAAGGGGAATGGACAACATTAAACCCCACGCCAAGCCTTGGGCCGTTTTTAGCCGCCCCTTTAAGGTTTGCTTTTCCAACGCTTTCGTTACTCGCAACCTCACGTCCTCGAGATGGAAGGGTTTGGTGATATAATCATCTGCCCCACGATTAATAGCCTCTACAGCTGTCCCAATAGAGGGATGCCCCGTGATCATTAGAAAAATCACCTCATCATTTTTGATGTCCCGGATACGCCTCAACAACTCCATTCCATCCATATTGGGCATGATCAGATCCGCCATAATCACGTCGAAGTCGCCCTTACGATATTGATTCAAGGCATCTTCACCATTCTCGGCCATCTCGACGGTATAACCCAACGAAAGCAAGAATTCTGACAAGGCTTCCCGAACTCCCTTGTCGTCATCCACTACTAAAATGCGCTCAGCCATTTCTTTTCACCTTATCCTTATCAGAAAACACCATCAATTACGACTGATTTGAATGATGAATCAGGGTAGTTCAACCACCACGACATCCGAGGGAACATCGAAAGTCAACTGGCTGGCCGAAAGACCCGTATTCGCTTGAATGTGGTCAAACATCACACGCGAAATATTCCCGCTCACCTCAAACAATGTAATACTCTGAATGAAATACGTATCAGGAAAGAGTTTAAGCTCAATTTTCTGGATCGTTGGAGGGGTTTGGCCAACAGGTTTGGGGACTAAGGTAAGACTTGGGAACTTTCCCACATCTTTCAAGCCATCTGTGGATTCCAGAATCGTAAATTGCTGAGAAAGTTTTCCTGCCCCCTGAAGAAGAGCTAGAGGACCCTTGGACGCGGCCATTTGCGTAAGCGCCCCTTTAACCACCTGCTGATGCTCGGGGACATACATCATCACCCGATCACCATCCACATAAATCTGCTCTTCCGATGGTTGGAGATAATCCCATCGTAGCAATCCAGGTTTCTTTAAATAGAGCCGCCCCGAAGACGTAAACCCGGTCGTAAATCCCTCAAGAATGGTTTCCTGGACAAAGTCGGCTTGCAAATCTTTGGTCTGAGCATAACGAGCATCAACTTTCCCAACGATATCCTCCAGGACGGAAGCTGAAGCGGAGTCGTCGGCCAAGGTACCGGGTACAGGCATCATTAAATAACCAACGATGACTAGAAAGAGGGCACCTCGCAGGATCAGCAGTGCCATCATCCAATCTCCGCAATGGCCGTACTTCGAGCGAGGACCTCTCGTCTCCCATCACGCCCTGGGGCACTCACCAGACCTTCCTCCTCCATTTGCTCAATCATCCGGGCTGCTCGTGGATACCCCACCCGCAAGCGACGCTGAATAAACGAGGCTGAGGCTTGCCCCGTGGTCATCACCAATTCTCTGGCCCGCTCATAGGTCTCATCGCGCTCCTGTTCATCCACCGAGGGTTCTTGCACGGACTCCAAGGCCACCGGGTCATAGACGGGGGTGGCTTGGGATTTTACCCATTCGACTACCCCACGCACTTCCTCATCTGAGACATAGGGGCCGTGCAGTCTATTAATTCCGCCGGTGCCAGAAGATAAAAACAGCATATCACCTTTCCCCAAAAGACTTTCTGCACCATTCGCATCCAAAATTGTCCGGGAATCAATTTTGGAAGAAACCTGATAAGCGATACGTGCAGGAAAATTGGCCTTTATCAGCCCAGTTACGACATCAACTGATGGTCTTTGGGTCGCTAAGACGAGATGAATGCCAGACGCACGTGCCATCTGGGCGAGTCGGGCAATGCGATCCTCAATATCCTTAGGGGCCACCATAATCAGATCGGCAAACTCATCAATGACCACCACGATGTAGGGCAACAGAACCCGCTCTTCTTGTGAAGATTCCAACACCGGAGACCCTTCCTCCACATTCATCGACTGGCCCTTGCTCAATTTCTTCACGGACAGAAGCGGAGAACCCGTCTCCTGAGAGTCGGTAACTTTTTTATTATAGGCATCAATATTTCGAACTCCCAATTCAGCCAACACCTGGTAACGACGCTCCATTTCTTGTACGACCCACCCAAGCCCACGAGCGGCCTCTTTGGGATTCGTGATGACCGGGCGAATGAGGTGGGGAATCCCATCGTACACCTGCAATTCCAACACTTTTGGATCGATTAACAGGAGCTTCACCTCATCGGGATGCGCGGTAAATAGGATATTCAATAACAGGCAGTTCAGCCCCACACTTTTGCCTGACCCCGTAGCACCCGCAACCAACAAATGGGGCATAGTTCGGAGATCCGTCACCACCGGTCGCCCAAAGATATCCTTCCCTAAGGCCAAAGCCAACTTTGAGCGGGCCCGCGTGAAGGCCTCCGAGGTCAACATCTCTTTCAATCCAACCGTTTCCCGCTGAGGATTCGGCACCTCAATCCCAACTGTTGATTTTCCTGGGAGGGGAGCCACCACTCGAACTTTTAGGGCTTTTAAGGCCATGGCCAGATCATCAGCCAAATTCACAATGCGGGCGACTTTGATGCCGGGACCAGGTGCAAACTCATACATCGTAATCACCGGTCCGGGATGAACATCCGTGACGCCCCCCTCAATCCCAAAACTTGCCAACGTGTTCACCAGTACTTCTGACTGGGATTTTAACACCGAATCGGTCTGATGCGCCGCCCGCACAGCATGCGTATCCAAGAGATCGACGGGGGAAGGCATTTGATAGGACTTTGAAATTTGCCTGCGAGAGATAAAGGTGTCGTCGACTTCCTCCGTGAGGGGGAGAGTGGGCTCAATCTCGATTGTAACTGGGAGATCAGCACTTTTCATCTTGGATAACTTGGACTTGGGTTCCAAAGTTTCCATTACCATCGTGCCAATACCACCACGGGCAGCCAATTGACGATTAATTCGAATTGATTTATTCATTTTTGGTTGGGCATCTGATATCCACCAGTCTCGCTCTTTCACCGACTCCACCATGGTATTTTTGAGGCGCCGCCCGAGATTCAAGATTGTTCGAGCAACTTGCCCAATCGATACCGGCACAAGCAAAAGAAACGCAATCAGTAACAGTGCCCCTAATATGATTGTGGCACCTGTGACCGCCAGATACGACCCGAGCCCGACCGCCACCCATTGTCCCACAAATCCACCTTGGCCAACTCCTAGCACATCCATCCCGGATATATGAGGCCGGGTTGAAAATTGAAGATGTAGCAGCGCACTGACAGATAGAACTCCAATCAGCGATCCCAGAAAACTTCCCGACGTAATACGAATTTTTTCGCCCCACAAGACACTTACCCCCAACATAACGAGTAACAAGGGCACCACATAGGCTCCCCCACCCACAACAGTTAAGAGGGAAAACGCGAGAGTAGCCCCAATTGGGCCTACCGCGTTTTCGGGAACAGAATTTGAGGAAGGGTGGTCAACAAAAAGGATCGGATCGGCTGGAGAAAAAGTGGCCATACTGAGCAGGCCCAGAATGCCCAAGGTGGCAAGCAAAATCCCTACAACTTGTGTGGTTAAGATGGAAAATCCCTTGGGTTGGTCTTTTGTTGGCTTGCTCTTTGAACCAGGGAAGATACTCATCAAAAAATCCTACCATAAGTGTTTCTATCGAGCAAACAACCCTTACGCATATGACAAGGCTGGCCCAAGGTCCTGGAGGTGCTAAGAAGCGGAAGGAAACATTGGGTCATTGAGCGCTTCACTTAAATTCTGAAACTCCCCAACCGACAGCGTTTCCGCTCGTCGGGTTAATATGATACCTGTACGCTCTTGAGCCCTTTCTAGGCAGATCAAAGGAAAACCCGCTCCCCGTAGTGCATTAAGGAGGGTTTTTCGGCGTTGCCCAAATGCCGCACGTACCACTGAAGCAAACGCGTCGGCTTCCTGAGCCGAGTAAGGCTGAGGAACACGAATATCCAACCGTACCACTCCCGAATCCACATCTGGAACGGGGCGAAAGCATTTTCGAGACACGGGGAAACCGAAACGGACATCGGCTAAGCGCTGCGCCATAATAGATAGCACTCCATATTCTTTAGTATTGGGGTTGGCGGTTAACCGCTTCGCGACTTCCAGTTGTACAGTTAAAACCATTCGACGAATCTTGGGCCGAGCTTCTAACAACCGAAACATAATGGGAGTTGAAATGTTATAGGGCAGATTGGCCACTACCACAGCAGGTTCTGGTAGTTGATCGAAGGGATAACGAAGCGCATCGTGTTCTTGAATATCAAGGTTCGAGTATCCCGAAAATTCCGCTTTCAAGAAATCAACCATACGAGGATCGACTTCCAGGGCTAGCACCTGCTTCGCCGACTGGCACAACAATCTGGTTAACGCGCCACCGCCCGGTCCAATTTCACAGACATAATCATGAGCCTGGAGGTCCGCCAGATTGATGATTTTTCGGAGTAAATTAGGGTCAATAAGGAAATGTTGACCGAGCCGTTTTCGCGGATAAGGAGGAAGCGGTGCCATTATAGGCGTGGAGAAAAATGAGAAGGGTCATACCGGTTTTTCATAGGGACGGGGGGGGGATTAGGGGATGCCAGTGGTCTGAATGTCCTTAAGCAACTTCTTAAGATGCCGACGACACATGTCCACTTCATCGGCTAATTCATCAAACACATCGCCTACAAAATAGGTGGTTTCCAGCCATTCCCTGGTAATGTGTTCAAGATATGACTGACTCACGTAGGGCGCCAGGCCTTCAACCACCTTTCTTTTCCATTTCGTGACATGGTCTTTCCCCTGCACCGCATTGAGAGCCTTCTCGGCCTGTGCGTGAATGGTATTAATTTCCTCGATTTGACTTTGAATATACGCCAATAACTCGGAGGATTGATCGATCATTGTTGAATCCTCTTCCACCAAAACGGGACACAGGCAAACGCCTGACACAAGAACGTTGCCGGTGCCACAAATTTTTTCATATCAACCACGCGATTACACTGCACAATCATCATGTTTCCCCATTGAAAAGGTCATGCCCACCGTAACTCGATGCCCGGCCAAAAAGTCAGAAACGTGCATACGTTTTTTGTTTTCAGGTTGAATCTCCAAAAGATGCAAACTTCCCTGACCAGTTTGGACGCGGATGGCCTGTTTCGTGACGGCAGTAATGGTTCCTGGAGCCAGAGGAATATCCTGAGCAGTGTGCAGCATACCTGGTTCTTGGCCTTCAACCTGAACTTTCCAAATCCCCCATCGCGCACCCTCCAGGAAGGTATATACGCCAGGCCATGGCGACAGCCCCCGAATACGATTGGCGAGGTATCGCGCCGGCCGATCCCAAGATAGCAACCCATCTTCTTTGTTTAAAATGGGCGCCAAAGTCGCCGCAGAATCATTTTGGGGTAAAGGGCTCATTGTGCCAGCGATCCATCCACGCAGAGTCCGAACCAGTAGCGCTCCGCCAACCTGAGCCATTCGGGAAGCTAACTCTCCTGAAGTCTCGTCCGGACCTATGGAAATCTCTTCCTGTTGAAGAATGGCCCCCGTGTCCATCCCTTCGTCCATGAGCATGATCGTAACCCCGGTCTTCACCTCTCCCTGGATCACGGCCCATTGAATGGGAGCAGCACCCCGATACTTCGGGAGAAGAGACCCATGAACATTCAGACACCCTTTCGGGGGAAGATCAAGAATGGTTTTTGGCAAAATACGCCCAAACGCGGCAACCACCACCAGATCAGGTTCCCATGTCCGAAGAATCTCCATCAATTTGGGATCCTTCATTTTCTCAGGCTGCACCACCGGGATATTTTGTGACAATGCAAGCGCCTTTACCGGGCCCACTTGAACTTTCTTCCCACGCCCACTCGGTCGGTCAGGCTGACACACGACACCCACGACAGATATTTCTGTCTTCAATAACTGCTGAAGCGTAGGAACAGCAAAGGCCGGGGTTCCCATAAACACGATGCGCATGACTAATTTCCTTAACATCGGACAAAGAGGAAAAGCAATTGAACAGGATAAGGCTTGCTGACTCTCCAGGACAATAACATCCCGATTGCTTTTCCAACCTCCCTTTTTGCCCTGCCCACGCGCATTGACTCCCTTTCAATTTCTGTGATAGAAGCCCACGCGGGGAGCATACTCTGATATCCTTGACGCCTTATATTTAGGAAATGGATCGCAAGCATGGGTGGACATAGCCATTGGTCAACAATTAAGCGACACAAAGGCGCACAGGATGCCAAGCGTGGGAAAATCTTCACGCGCGTGATCCGTGAAATTTCCATTGCCGCACGTAGCGGCGGCGACCCAGACGGTAATCCAACCTTACGCCAAGCCATTGCGAAATCCAAAGAAGTCAATATGCCTGCCGATACGGTCAAACGGGCGATTCAACGGGGTACCGGGGAACTTCCTGGAATGCAATTCGAAGAGTTTATGCTGGAGGGATATGGACCGGGAGGGACGGCACTCCTCCTAGAAATTTCAACCGATAAACGCAATCGGACCGTAGCCGAAGTTCGAAATATTCTCACAAAAAATAATGGAACGATGGCTGAAGCCGGCGCAGTTGCCTGGCAATTTCAAAAAAAAGGGTTACTGGTAATCGAGAACCAGGCGGTGACTGAAGAACAACTATTCGATCTGGCATTGGAAGCGGGAGCCGAAGACGTGAAACAAACTCCCACTGGATTTGAGGTCATTTCGGAACCAGCAAATTTCGAAGCCGTCAAGGAAGCCTTACAAAAGGCCCAGATTGAAACCAGCCTGTCCGAACTCACTTTCCTCGCGCAAAACCATATTCAACTTGAAGGTAGAGATGCAGAACAAGCCTTAAAACTCATGGATCTCTTAGAAGAGAACGAAGACGTATCCAAGGTCCATGCCAACTTTGAAATTTCTGACGAATTGATGGAGAAAATGGCTGCCGAAAGTGCCTAGCCTTTTTGGTTCCACTCCATTCTCCCGATCTTTTTCTCTTACCGCTTTCTCTGATCGACCTTGATTTCTCCTGCCACCTTCCCCTTTTGACGAACAACTAACTTTGGCCAAAATATGATTGCCTCACTTTCGGGAGTCCTCTCTTCTAAGACGCCACAAGATGCCGTCATTTCTGTGCAGGGCGTGGGTTATCATGTGTTCATAGCCCTTTCTACCTATTTCACCCTTCCTGAAATCAATTCTGCAGTCCAAGTTTTTGTTTCCACCCACCTGCGGAACGATACCATTCAACTCTTTGGGTTTTCCACCACTGAAGAGAAGCAAGCCTTTTCACTTCTTACCACCATCAGCGGCGTCGGACCGAAACTCGCACTGAGTGCGTTATCGACCCTTCCCGTCCCAGATTTGTGTACAGCCATTGAAACCGGTGATCTTGAAACCTTAGGTTCCATCCCCGGCGTTGGGAAAAAATCGGCTAGTCGGATCGTCCTGGAGTTAAAAGACAAAACCAATCGCATCATGATCTCAGATACCCGCATACCCTCAACAGCCCCAACGGAACCTATCAACTTTCTCCAAGAAGAAGCCGCCTCCGCCCTCATCAATTTGGGTTACCGCGCACCCGAAGTCAAAAAGGCCATGAATCTCGCGACGGCGAAGTTGGACCAAGAATACGAACTCGAAGACCTCATCCGCACAACCCTCAAAGAATTAGCCAAAGGTTAATTGAAGGAGTTCCTTTTAAGGTCTTACAGATTTTGCATCACAGGAATAATATTAGGGTATTGGCCTGGGTCCAAGGTCATGGAAGTCTTTCTGTAAAAAACTGTGGTCAAAATGTGGAATCAGGGATGGAGAGGTTAAAGGAGACCTTATTCTGAAATTGTGCACAGCAAATTCGGCTTGTTGATCCCTAAATCGCCGAGAGGTACTCTAAACCGTAACCGGAGAGATCCCCTAGTGCTGCTTAATTAAAAATAAAGATTTAAGCGGCCCAAGACCTTTCAACACTTCTATGTTTCAGCGCCTCAGAAAATTCGAGCTCTAAGATATCACGACATTTTTCCAGGATTTTCTCGTTACGCCTTGGGGCAAGGACACGGAATGCTGATTGCTCTGTTTACACTGATTTTTGTGCCGATTGTGGCGTGCCGTATAGCGTGGCAGAAACAGCCGAGCTATTTGTGGTCTGTGACCGGCATCTCGTTTGGGTTAGTGGCAGCTCCAGTGAGCCTTGGATTATATGCCATGTTCTCCGTGCCATATGTTGGGTTTGTACCAGGGATAATCGGCCTTCCTTTGGCCCTTTTGCACGGCACGCCTGGATTTGATGTTGCCACAATTCTCGGAATTCGAGATTCAGGGAAGGTGGTAAGCGGAAATGAACATTTGCTAATTGGGCTGATAAATGTCTTGGTCTGAGGTGTGATTTATGGGGTCTTAGGCTTCGGCATCGACAGGTACCGCAAAGCTCGGCATCGAATTGCAACGAAAAGCTAAATAGGGAGAAAGAAGTATGCATTGGGATGGCTTTAAAGATGGAAGGCCACTTTAAAATTCCTAATCCTTCTCTTCCGAGTTTCTTCCGAAAAAATGAAATTCTTTTG
Organism: uncultured Nitrospirales bacterium; assembly: GCA_963801755.1. Taxonomy (GTDB): domain Bacteria; phylum Nitrospirota; class Nitrospiria; order Nitrospirales; family UBA8639; genus Nitrospira_E. Next base: position 61,065 of record CAWDGE010000008.1, read on the forward strand.
TGTTGGGGCATAAGGATCAAAAACCTTATGTGCCCTCTGGAGTCCGTGGGATTTCCTCAGATGCTCGCCCAATCCAACGGCTGCGCAATCTGAATAGACCAAACAGTGCTCCCATTTTTCATTTTTCTTGATTGAACTTCCCATCTTGGCCCAGTCGAGGGCGCCTGAAAAAATCCAGATCCTGTCATAATAATTTGGAGTTACAGAGCTGAAAATAAGGTAGGCGGTCTTCAGAATGGACTAGAGGGTTTCACGGATTTTTTGCCCGTTGTAACCGCTTTCGAGGACGCGCTTAAAAAAGCGGAGCACATCCGCTAAATCAAACCAAAAACCGCAATTGATACATTTCGCGTTGAACCGGCGTGACACCCTGGTGTACTGACGTTCAACCAGCATCGTTCCTTGGCATCTGAGGCACCTCATAATGGATACAGACCTACTTCTCTGATGAGATACACACCCATCTTCCTTCTTTTCCCAGGCCAACCCAAAAACCAGGAAAACTACAGTCCCTTTCAGCCCTCTTCTTGAGGCATCCAATTTCCCTAGCGAAGTCGATTTAAAATCACCGCCACACAGCCAGCAAGAACTCCACCCCCAAAAACCGTCAGTCCCATAGAAAGTATTCCTTCCCAGCTCCCGGAATGCGACGAACCGTAAATTAGGTCTCTCATTCCGCCCTGAACCAGCAAGACGGCTAAGGTCAACAGAGATCCCATTCCAAACCACCAGCCAAAAGTTCGCACATTCTCCTCACAAGGCTGAATCACGCTTTGGAACGGCGTTACGCCTCTTTCTGAAAGGCAAAGGTACTGTAAACATGGCAGAAATCTGGTGTCAAGAACATCCCGTCGAAGTATCAAGAAGAGGGAGTTGCCGAAAGTTGGCCCTTCCGGATATTCAACCCATGATGTAAAAAAATGGAGACATTACTAGATGCGTTATTCACGACCGCCAGCCCTGGTTCTTCTCCCCGATCGGTTGCAATCGATAGTGTGGTCAATGCAAAGGGGGCATGCGGGGTGGGATAATCCCTTGGAGGATAGTGAAACGTCCCATCACCCTTCCCAAATAACAACGAAATACTCCCAGATTGAATATTGGCAATGGCCACATCCGGCACTTTGTCTCCGTCAAAATCCTGAGCCACTCCAAAATTTGGACCGGCATCGCCGCCTGATTCCCTTCCCTCTTGAAAAGTCCCATCCCCATTTCCTAAAAACACGGTAATCGTGTTCATTTCACCGTTTATCACGAGAAGATCTAGGGCTCGATCAGTATTGAAGTCCGCAAAGGAGACCCCCAAGGGCCGTTTGCCAGTTCGATAATCAGTTGGAGTTGGAAGGTACCATCCCCCAAACCAAGCCAGATCGACACCGCATGACTCATCGGCCCTCCATTGGTCACTGCCAAATCCAAATGTTTATCCCCATTCAAATCCTCGGTAGACACAGAGGTAGGCGTATCGCCATATTCATATAACGGCCCTAATCGAAATTTTCCGTTGCCCATACCCAACAGGATTTGAATTTTGTCGTTGCGGAGAGCCACCGCTAAATCAGGAAGGAAATCTTCATTAAAATCTCCTGTGGCAATACTCACCGGCGTACGATGAACCAGGTATTGGGCCCCACGCAAAAAAGTGCCATCGCCTTGTCCCAAAAACACAAGAGCATGATTATCCCCGGAGCACGCCACGACGAAATCCTGGACGTGGTCAAGATTAAAATCATCGACAGCCACATTCCTTGGCTCCTGACAGGCAGAAATAGTTTTTTGGTCCTGAAAACTCCCGTCCCCTTTTCCCAAGAGCAGGGAAAGGGAATTTCCCTGAATATTGCTGGTGATCAAATCCGTAAATCCATCACCGTTAAAATCACTTGCCCGGATTGATGTAGGGTTTTTCCCGACTGGGATGTCTATATAGTGATAAATCAGATCAGGAGGCTGATACTCCTCACGTGCAGGACAACCACCCAAGAACAGCAGGCCCAAAAGGCCCAGAGAAATGGCAAGTCGAGCGCACAAGGATTGACTGGAATACAATTCTACTTGCCTTTCTCCAGAATATGTGGGTGGAGAGGGTGCCAATATAGATGCAGGATAAACCATGCCAAGCGCCCCGAGTATACGGATTTTTCCAAATGATGTAAAACCGGCTAGTAGTCCAAGAAATCTCATTTTTTCTAAGAAGCCACAGACTTTACTAAAGGTTATTTTGAAAGGGATGACCATAGCCCACTGGATGATACGACTCTCTTTATGTTATAGAGATCTCTTGTCTTTTTGTCTGTTTGTAAGGAGGAAACCATGGCTGAGGAAAAGCAAAAAATTGATCTAAGCATGTATGGGGTAGCCGAAATCATAAAATGGTGCATTACCCGCAACAACGGACGTATCCCGGGCTGCGATACTGCAGCCTTCAAAGCGCTTCAGACTGCACTGACGGAGAAGCCGACCACAGGGGATTATTTTACCCTGGATCAATTTTGGAAAACACGGAAAGTCTTCGAATTTACTCCAGATGAGGTAGCAGTGGTTGATCGATGTCTTTATGATCTCCCGAATTTTGACGGCGCTCAGCTACCACAAATTCGTTACAAATTTTGGCCGGCGGCTGTCTGTCAAAACTAAAATTGTATCCGGGCCTCCTGCCCCTTTTACACAGTGTTTTCTCCTTCGATTGTGTCTCCACAACAATCTTTGTCTTCGGCTTCAGGATGACGGCAACGACCATTCCCCACGGCCAAAATCAAGATTTAGTGGGATAACCCGCGCCTGCAATTCTGGTAAGCACACAAACGGGCATACGAACACCTGATAAACGTGGGAATGAAAACCACCAAAGCAGAAATAACGCTTTCTAAACCAAACGCCTAGGAGTACCCGCCAGACGCGGCAAACTCCTATTTATGAGGATTAAAGGAAGAACCCCGCTGACTCGAACCAAAAGGGATGCCTACCCTTCCCCCTGAAGTAAATCTAGCGGAGAGAAATCATCGGTCAGAATTTCCCCAGGAACCAATACGACCGGCTCCTGTGACATGAAAAATGCAAATCCTTCTGGAGGAAATCGATCACGATTCATTTGACGAGCCAGGACATCCAAAAAGTTCGAATCGCGCATAACGGAGACAGGTTTCCCACCAAAAAAAATCAGGTTCACGGACCCTTTTTTTGTGTCTAACCATTCAGGGCCCGCGACCCCGTAGGGCACCACTTCAGGAAACGCCAGTTGCATAGTGGTTAACACCGCTTGTGCGCGGCGAACATTAGAGGGCGCATCGGATGAAGCCAGATTAACGGCAACCGCGCCTTCAGGATTCACATGCTTTCGTAATTCTTCAAAGAATTCCTGAGTCGTGACATGGAACGGAATGAGATGCCTGGCAAACACATCAACCCACACCACGTCATACTGGAAAGAATTGTTTCGTAAAAACGTGCGGGCGTCTTCCACATATACATGATGGTTCAGCGGTGGCGTATAACCAAAATACCGTTCAGCGGCTCGGACAACAGACGGGTCCATTTCGACAACATCTAATTCCAAATCCGGCCAGTGCTTCCCTAGCCACTTTGCCAAGGATCCTCCGCCATGGCCTAGGATCAATCCTCGCTTAGGGTTCTCGACAAGTGGCAACACACCCATCATGACTTGGCTATAGGGCAAGGCAAGAGATTCCGGCGTCGCTTTCCACATCACCGCGTGGAAAGTATTGTCCAAAATAAGATAACGGAATAAATCATTTTCACTCACTCTAACCTGTTGGTACGGACTATCTTCCTGATAAATGGCCGGTGGCAAAATGCTGACCGGATGAAAACCCATCCAGGTTATTCCGCCTACGCAGGCAAGAAGCATGGCCTGTAAACTAGGCTGGAGTATTCCAACTCTCAGTGTCCACCATAGACCAAGACAGATCTGAACCACGCCAAGGATAGCGACTAATGTGGTGCTACCCAGCCAGGTTAAAAGATAAAAGGACGTCCCCCAGGTCCCAACAAGACTCCCAATGGTGGAAACCGCAATCATGCCACCCGTATGACGTCCAAGATGCCCCATATCCCCGATAGCTAAACGCAAGAGAGCTGGGAGGACACCGCTCAATCCAAATGCCGGAACCGCCAACAGCACACTGGCTGCAAAACATGGCCCCCAGCGAGGATCCTGAATCCAATGAGCCACTCCAAAAACTACAGGCTGACCAATCCATGCCAATAAGAGTGTCCAAACGCCTGACAGCAACAACAGACCAGCCAGCACTCTCTGCGGAGCGTATCGATCAGCCAGCCAGCCTCCCGCAGCATACCCACTGCTCATGGCAGCCAGGACCACACCGATCAGCCCGCCCCAGACAAATAGTGAACTACCAAAAACCGGCGCGAGAAGTCGGCTTCCTAAAATTTCCAGTGCCATCACCACCGCACCGGTGGAAAACGCGGTCGCAAAACACCACCATCGTGGCAGACTGGATTGAGTCAACGAAGATCTTGTCATAAGATGGAGAACTGCATGGACAAAAGGGAAGTGATGCTAAAGCATGATTCAGAGGGTGTCAATTCAAGAACAAGCGAAAACGCGCGTGTCCAGGTTCGGCGTGTGGACCTGGGTCCTCTTATAATAGAACAAGACAATGGCTCCCCTGATATCCAACAGGTGAAACAACTGAACCCTTTCCGGTAAAGTTCCTATTCGGATGTCCCAATCAGCTCCACCTCCACCAGTCCCATCATCTCCTCAAGGAGAGACCCATCGTATTAGCCGTGCGGCTGGGCTGATTGGCGGAGCCACTTTCTGTAGTCGGATTCTCGGATTTATTCGAGATGTCACTCTCGCCAATTTGTTTGGCGCCAACGCTTCAGCAGACGCCTTTTACATCGCCTATCGAATTCCCAATCTGCTGCGAGAACTTTTTGCGGAAGGGTCTATGTCTTCCGCCTTTATTCCGGTTTTCACCGAATACCATTCGACTCGCTCCAAGCAGGAAACCTGGGAGTTAGCCAGTGCGGCATTTACCACCCTCCTGACGCTCGTGACTTTTGTCACCTTAATGGGCATCGTTGCCGCTCCGAGTCTCGTCTGGTTTCTTGCACCCGGACTCCATGGGCAGGCGAATCAACTTGCCACAACCACACTCCTCACACAGATTATGTTCCCCTACTTACTCTTCGTGAGTCTTGCAGCCCTAGCCATGGGGATACTCAATTCCCTCCATTCATTCGCCGTTCCTGCCTTGGCTCCTGTTTTTTTCAATCTGTGTGTCATTTTCTTTGCAGTAGCCATTTCCCCATTATTTGACCAGGCGATTCTGGCTGTAGCCATAGGCATTGTAGTAGGAGGACTCGCTCAATTCCTGATGCAATTACCCGGTTTACACAAACATGATTTTTCATTGTCCTGGAATTTTCATCCGCGCCATCCCGGAGTTAAACGAATGGGCTTTCTTCTCATTCCTTCCTTGCTGGGCTTAGCTGTGACTCAAATCAATCTCACCATCAGCACGATTTTAGCTTCGTATTTTCAAGGGGGCCCCACGTATCTGTTTTATGGGATGCGCCTCATTCAATTCCCATTGGGAATATTTGGTGTGGCAATAGCCACAGCCATTTTACCCACCCTATCCGGCCAAGCAGCCCGTGGAGCCATTCATGAACTTCGGGAAACGGTGAATTTTGCTTTACGAATGGTGCTATTTATCATCCTTCCATCAATGGTTGGGCTGATGCTGTTACGCATACCCATTATTCATGTATTTTTTGAGCATGGTGCCTTTTCGGCCATGGACACAGTCGGAACAGCTTCGGCGCTTCTCGGATTTTCAATTGGATTGTGGGCGTTCGCCAGCTATCGAATTCTGGCAACCGCATTTTATTCCCTTCAAGATACGAAGACTCCGGCCATCGTGGCTGTGGTTTCGGTTGTCCTCAATATTGGGCTGTCATTATGGCTTATGCAATGGCTTCAACACACCGGATTAGCTCTGGCGACGGCACTAGCCGCAATGGGGAACACCCTCATTTTACTCACCATTTTAGGGAATCGGCTTCAGGGCTTACTATGGAAGACACTCGGAATATCCCTGATACGTACAGGAATAGCCCTCGTCCCTCTCATCGCCGTTTCCGGCTGGATTGCAGGATTTCCGCTATGGCAGACAACAGGACAGAGCTTAGAAAAAATTGCCTGGTTGAGCCTGGCACTTGTCGCAAGCACGATTGGATATTTTTCCGTTCACCACCTATTCAGGTCAGAGGAACTTACGCACCTGAAGCTCATGTTGCGACGAAAAATCCGCAAACCATCCTCCACAACATAAGCATTCAGACTGACACGCATACCCTCCTCATGACCGGCTAGACTTGAAATAAGCGATATCACGAAAGAGCTTCATGATTGCCGTTATTCAACGCGTCAGACAAGCTTCAGTCACGGTGGAAAACCAGGTCATCGCCCAGATCAACCGGGGGCTGGTTATTCTGTTAGGGGTAGCCCAAGGCGATACCGGTCAAGACGTGTCCTTCATGGTCGAGAAAATTCCTCGCCTACGGATTTTCCCTGACAGACAAGGAAAAATGACTGATGCGCTTCAAGACTTCAATGGTAAACTCCTTCTGATCTCTCAATTCACGTTACTGGCCAAAACCGAAAAAGGGCGACGCCCATGCTTTGAATCGGCCGTGCCGCCGGAAGAAACACGCATGCGATATCAGGAAACACTGGAACAATTCCGAGCCATCGGCCTGTCTGTACAAGCAGGAATATTTGGGGGCGACAATGGTCGTGGCATTGGGCAATGATGGTCCAATGACCCTCATCCTGGACAGCAGGGCAGGCAAAGGAGTAAAAAAGGTTAAGAAACTCTTACATCAGGCCGATAGACACACATAGAAACCGACACACCCTGGCGAAGGGACATTCGGTGGAAAGAGAGGGAAGGGCGTTGATGACACAAATCCCTGAACAACATCCTCTAAGACAGTTATTTGGCCGGTTGACAGAACGAAACTTTTCCGAAGCATTGGGATGGCCAGATTTTCAAGTAACGGAATACGTTTCAAACCTGCTCCTCGAATTTATCCATATCGATCAACTCTCCCGCATCAAAAACCATGAGGGAGAACCGGTCGAAACAGTAGTCGAACTCCTCTACGCGGCCGAATCCCATAGCCAACAGTCTTCTGCCGAAAAAGAGCGAGATATTCATCGTCACATTGGGGACCTGACCTTGTTCCTCGCCGGACTCTTCCCCGAATATTGCAAACGGATAAAATGCTCAGGTCTCATTCACCACAAAGATTTTTTGGTGGATTACGTCAAAGCCGGCAAACGTTCCTACAGCATTGTCGCTACCCATCAAGACCCCCATGGCAAAAACCCACCCGCTCTCTTTCAAACGCTTTCAACGAATTTTGAACTCTGTGTCGCGGGACTTGGTTTTGTCCGATTGGATCTTGATCGTTTTCAGGATCCTAGCCTGAACCAAGCACAAAGCCACCTTTTCCATTAGGCACTGTTCTTCCAGACTGTCCCCCTTCGCCCGTTCCTCAATATTGCTACCCACCTGAACCCTATTCGCTGCCTCGCAAAGGTTATCCAGGATCGCTCGCCTCATCCATCCATAGAATCTGCAAAACCGACAAAAACACACCAGTCAACATCAAGGTTACCGCACACCACAATCATATCGGGACCTCATGATTTTCACTTAGTTTTTCCTTAAACCCGTTTTCTCGCTTGGAGCCAGCCAACCAGGACGATCGCTTCCGAACCAAAAGGAGAGAAAGCAATTCTCCTGTAACGCCTATTCAGATGGCAGAAAAAAATGCCGAAATGTCTATAGTTAAAAAACAGCAGGGATTCATTTTCGTGTTCATGGATTCTGGAATGCGAGGATTTGAAGAACCTAGGATACAGAGTCTCTCAACGCACTCGTGAAGGTCTTCTGACCAAGAGCCTTTTATGACTCCAGAACTTGAAAAGAAACTACAAACCTGCCCCAGTCTTCCAAGCCCGACAACCGTCGCCATACAAATTATCAACTTGGCCAACGAACCGGAAATCGACCTCACCAGTTTTATCAGAATTCTCAATTGTGACCCGGCATTGGCCAGTAAAATCCTACGAATCGCCAATTCTCCTTTATACCCATTTTGCAAAAAGGTTGAAAGTCTCCATCAAGCAGTCCTGGTCCTTGGTCTCAACGCGACTATTTCCCTTGCCTTGTCTTTTTCATTAATGGAATCCCTGCAAACCAGTCGCGGGACTGGCTTGGACTATGAGCTGTATTGGAAACGTGCGCTTTTAGCCGGAACAGCCTGCCGTGTCCTTGGAACGGCCTGTGGGTTGGTTGAGATTGAAGAGTTATATCTTTCGAGTCTTATGCAAGACCTGGGTATGCTAACGCTCGATCAGGTGTTCCCCGACCTGTATAATCCCCGTGACCTTGATCAAACATCCCATGCCAGCATCATCTCCCATGAATACCAACGATTAGGAGTCAATCATGCCGCCGTGGGGAGTTGGCTTTTGACGCAATGGAATTTTCCGGATCGCCTCCGATTGGCCGTGGCCGGGAGCGATGACCCCTCTCGTCTTCCCCAGGGTGATGAACGAGCAAAATTTGTCCATTGTGTGTCGCTGTCAGGGAAAATTGCGGAAATCTTTTTACGCGACTCTCAAGGCGCCTATCTACAAGCGGTCAAAGAGGAGGCTTATGCTTCGCTGAATCTCACCCCAGTAGCGCTCATGGAAGTATTGGAAACAACACAAGGGCTTCTTCCGGAAACAGAGAAAATTTTCCAGACTGACTTACAAACATGGACCGAACCTCAAGCTATTCTGGAAAAAGCCAGGGAGGCACTTCTCCTTCGAAGCCTTCAGACTCTCAAGGAAGTTCAGCAGCTTCAACAGAATAATGCCGCCATGGAAGCCAAGTTCCACAATTTGGAAGAAAGCCACCGTCACGATCCGCTCACCGGGGCATTGGCAAGAGCCTACCTGGATAAATACTTAGAAGCCTCTTTTAAGCAAGCTCTCGGCAACAAAGAATGTTTGACCCTGGTATTTGGGGACCTTGATAAATTTAAATCGGTCAATGATACCTATGGTCACCAGGCAGGCGATGTCGTTCTTCAATCTACCTCGCATCTTTTACAGTCAAAGCTTCGCACCACCGATTCGGTCGGACGCTACGGAGGAGAAGAGTTCGTGCTCATTCTGCCAAAAGCTTCATCAACCACCGCCGTCATGGTATGCGAGAGAATCCTCTCCGCGTTTCGGGACACCACCCATGAAATACCTGGAGACAAACGCATCACCGTCACTATTTCTCTTGGAATTGCGACCCACACGCCGGATCGACCCTATCCCACTATCAGCGACTTGCTCCATGCCGCAGATGAAGCCGTTTACTATTCTAAAACTCAAGGTGGCAACAGGCACACCTCCTATGACAAAATACAAACTGAACAATCAGTTTGATAGTTTTGAGAAGTAACCACGACTCGCCATCGCGCTTTTTTTTAAAATCCTTTTGCGCTTTGCTCAAGCCAACACCTATCCTCACACCGAGAGTCCTGATCCATGGGGGTGCAGGCTCCCGACAACCGACCCGCCGTCAGTCAATTTTCCTGAAAGAGGCACTCATAGAAGGATATGAATGCCTCAATACAGGCCAGTCACCGTTAGATGCTGTAGAACACATGATCTGCTATCTGGAAGAATCTGGATTGTTTAATGCCGGGCGAGGGTCGCTTCGACAACTCGACGGGATTCAACGGATGGACGCGTCGATCATGGAAGGGCACACTTTATCGGCTGGTGCGGTCGCAGGGCTGGAAGGATATCTCCATCCAATCTGCGCTGCGCGACGAATTATGACGGATACCGACCATGTGTTGATGGTCGGAGCCCATGCCAATAGATTGGCTCGGCATTTTGGTCTAGCCCGATTGGTCCATCCAAAGAGTTCCACTTCACTGAGGAACAAACGAAGTTCACGAACCCCTATTAATCCTAAATCCCAAGTTCTTTACCGTCAGTTAGGATTGTATGACACAGTAGGTGCGGTCGCCATGGACCGTGCCGGCCATCTTGCCGCAGGGGCATCAACAGGGGGAGTTGCGGTCATGCTACCAGGCCGGGTTGGCGATACCCCCCTAATCGGCGCAGGAGTGTATGCCGATGATACCGCCGGGGCCATATCCATGACTGGCTTAGGAGAATCCATCATACGTGCCGGCATAGCCAAACATCTAGCTATCCTGCTCGGGCTCGGCTGGACGCCCATAAGAGCTGCCAACCATGTACTCAAGGCACTCGTCAGCCGAATACAGGGGGAGGCCGGATGCCTCATTCTCAATCGCACCGGCAGGTTTGCGATTCTGCATACCACCCCATGGATGAGCGCCGGGTATTGGAACGGCCGCGGCAAGCCTGTTGTGGAAAGCCGTTTTCCCTGAAGAGTTGATTTAAAGCCCCTTTTTGATTGAAACACTCACCCCTAGCCGTATATCGAAAAATAGCAATATATTTTCATTGATCATCCGAAACATGCGATACTTCGTGAAGGAATCTATACTATGTCTTCTTCTACCTTTCATCTCTCTATTCCGGTCAGGGATATTGAATCCACTAAAGAATTTTACGCGCAAGGCTTGGGATGCGGCTTGGGTCGCCAATCTTCCCTCGCCATCACCTTAAATTTTCACGGCCACCAAATTGTCGCCCATGTGACCGAAGACCTTGGACCTCAACAAAAAAGTATCTACCCGCGACATTTCGGGTTAATCTGCCGAACAGAAGAGGAATGGGATGAACTTCGGGACCGGGCCCACGGAAATAGACTGATATTTTTCCGTGAACCCCGTCGACGATTTCCTGGTACCCCTCTCGAACATTTGACATTTTTCCTGGAGGATCCTTCGCATAATATCCTTGAATTCAAATATTACCTCAATGCGAATGCGATCTTCGGGGAAGAGACTTTTTCTCAAATTGGCGACGCCCACGAACGGAATGGGTAGGAGCTTTTCCTTCACCTGTCATCATTTCTCAGGGCTAAACTATCTGAGGGCTTGAAGCACTTCAGTAAAATGCCCGTTCACTTTGACCTTAGGAAATATTTTTCCTATGGTCCCGTCTTCATTGATCACCACCGTCGTGCGTTCAATACCCATATATTTTCGACCATACATTGATTTCTCTTTCCACACACCAAATGCCTGAATCATGGATTTGGACTCATCACTCAGCAAGGGAAAATTGAGTTGAAATTTATCGGAAAACTTCCGATGAGATGAAACTGAATCGGCACTCACCCCGAACACTACAGCCCCGCTCTTTCTCAATTCCTGAATACCATCCCGAAAGGAACAGGCTTCTGTTGTACATCCGGGCGTGTCATCCTTCGGGTAGAAATACACGACCACTTTTTTCCCTCGAAGTTCAGATGAGTTCACGATGTTTCCAGTGTCATCGGAAAGGGAAAAGGCTGGAGCAGGATCACCAACCTGTAACTCCCGCGTAGAAACGATTCGGGGACTCAGCTGAGCGGGTTTTTTCGTTTTAGGGGTGGATGCCGTTTTGATTTTTGTTGATGGTTTTCGAGATCCTGAAGCCACCCCCTGACCGGTTGATGAGGAACGCTTAGGTGGTGCCTTCTTTTTTGCAGCTACCTTTGGTTTTGATGGTAACAGGCCCTTTTTCTTAGGCTGGGCTTTTTTCGCTTTGGATGCCATAGGATCCTCCTCTGATGACAAGTAGGTAAAACGTGGCGTGTTAACTCTTTCGCTGGATAATACTAACCCTCCTCAACACAGGAGATTCTCGTCAACTTCCTGGTGATGAGGGGCCATTGTACAATGGTTAACTGGGTTCATTCCTCTATTTTTCAAGAAAGCAGGCAACATGCTCCGAATTCTTGCGGACGAACGGATCGGGTAGGCTGTTGATGCCTTCGAACTCCTTTGGGCAAACATTCTTTTGTACCGGGCCGTCTTATGAATGGGAGTGTTGAATAATAATAATTTCCAAGGGCATATTGATCCACAGGGACGTTGCATATAAGAAGCCTGGGGGGCGGTTCAAAAAAGTTCTTCCAGTCCTGTCCTGAGGCCCCTCGAAGGGAAGACCGCAAATTGCCTGCCGTGTCCCGAAGGGCACAACTTTTGTTTTGCGCGCAGAGCGTACGTCCAGTACGTGTGCACGGGAAAATGGCGAGAACGCCGCTTGCGGGTTTTTTCAACAGCCCCTAATGCCAAAATGACAGGGTATCCCCCAAAGAACAGGCAAAAGAAATTGACGGACTTTTGAAAAACCCCCTTATCCCGGGAAAAAGTCAAAGATAAGAGCGAACCTCTTCACCCAATATGTCGTTACATAAACAACCCTCAGGCTTGGGATTGCAACCCAAAGCTAATTTCTGTTTATCACTTGCCTATATCGGGAATTTCTTAAGTAGAAGGGTCCCAAACACTTACAATGTTCTCTTAAAGACATCATAATAACAGGAAGTTGAATGCTGGCTGGAATTATCAATTGGATCCAGGAAGGAACCAATTCATGACCGAGATTTCAAGGCCTCACCCCACCGCCAGGGGATTTGAAGGGTAAGGCATTCCCTCGGCTTAGGAGATGGGCTCTTCAATTCGGAAAGAAGGAGAAGTCAACGAAGTGTATTCATGAAGGCGCAATTCTAATTTTTTTATTTCCTCGTCTTTCTGTTTGAGATCCATAACCAGAAGATTATTCTGCACTTCGACATTCTGAAGTTCATCTTGCAGACTTTGTATTTCCGGATGCACCTGGTCCAATTTTTCCCTAGTAGCTTGCAGTTCCCGTCCCAGTTTTTCCTTCGTTTCCTGTAGATCACGGGTAATGGACTTTTTCGATTTTTCCAGGGTCGATAATTCATCCTCCAACGTTTTCAGTCGGTCCTCAAGCATCATCTTCTCTCCCCGCATTGACTGGACGATGGATTGAACTTCTTCAAGCAGATCAGCAATATCTTTCATCTCATTGGTCCTCACAGCTCCTAAAGTTTGCAGCCGATGATTTTTATGGCACGTTCCCCAGTCATGTATCGGCCTATTTTTCTCCAATATTTAGAGACCCTGCGATTGTTGTTCAGTTTTTCGTATGATTGATTCAATGGATCCCTGATAACAAATCCCGCCAAGAGGCTCTAGTTTAGGTACCAATTTTTTGTCTCTCGCATCTTTTTTGAGTAGAAGGACGGCACACAATTCTTGACAAATGTTTTCCGTGAATTTTATATTACATATTATCCCTATCGTTTTAGTATGAATTAAAAAATGAACAAGTTTCCCATCAAAGTCACCTACGGAATTCTGGCCACAATCGAACTAGCAAGGCAGGACAGATCCATTCCACTTCAGGCCAAAATCATCGCTCAACGACAGGGGATTCCCTCTCGCTTTATTGAGCAAATCCTTCAGCACTTAAAACAAGCTGGGATCATTAGGAGCCTGCGAGGAGCTCAAGGAGGGTATACCCTGGCTCAACACCCCAATCAAATTTCCCTGGCGGATTTAGTGAATTCAATGAATGGGTGGGCGACAGAACCATTGCTCCAACAAGGACACATTAATGGTCATTCGGAAAGCCGACAAGCTCACAACGTCTTACTTTCAAATATCTGGCAACAGGTTCAAGAGGCGGAGCAGGCCGTCCTTCGGGGCATTTCCTTACAAAAATTGGTCGAACAGTATCAAGCGCTCGAAACCCAGCGCTGTGTGATGTATCATATTTAGTTTTGGCAAAGGATTCACCATTCCAAGGTCGAACAGATCAGTGCATTCTAAGCAAACCATAGAAAATTATGATCCGTATACAGGATTTGGAGAATTATCATGAGCACCTCACCAGTCACTAGCCGCCTTCCTATTCACACGGTTCCGATACCCCAGGAGATCCTTGAAGAAATAGAAACATTCGAGGATGAAGTGAGTCGCCTCCAATCAGGTGACACTCCGTCCGACGTATTTAAACCGTTTCGACTCCAATACGGCATTTATGGTCAGCGGCAGGCGGATGTCCAAATGATCCGAATTAAGATTCCCTTTGGCGGCCTTAATGGGAATCAACTACGCCAAGTGGCGGACATTGCGGATACCTTTGCGACCGGCGTGGGACATGTCACAACGCGGCAGGATATTCAATTGCACTTTGTTCCCCTCCGCCACGTTGGCACGATCATGCGAAAACTGGCGGAAGTTGAACTCACCACCCGGGAAGCCTGTGCCAATACCGTTCGAAATGTCACAGCCTGTGCCTTTGCCGGGGTGTGTCCAGGCGAAGTATTTGACGTCACGCCCTACGCCAAAACCGTGGCCTATCATTTATTACGGAATCCACTCAACCAAAGCCTCCCTCGCAAGTTTAAAATAGCGTTTTCCGGCTGCAAGCATGACTGCGCCCTTACCCCCATCCATGATGTCGGGCTTCTGGCTGCTCGCAGTCCCGAAGGGTTACCGGGGTTCAAAATGGTCGTTGGAGGCGGGTTGGGGTCCACTCCGCGCCTCGCCAAAATGCTTCATGAATTTGTTCCCATGGAAGAATTGATTCCCGCCATCGAAGCCATGCTCAAGGTGTTTGATAATTTAGGCAATCGAAAAAATCGAAGCAAAGCCCGGATGAAATTCGTCGTCGACAAATTAGGATTTGAGGAGTTTTCCCGACGATGGAAAGAAACCTACGATTCCATGTTGCAATCCGGCGCCACCAAACTTGGATTGGAAACGGCCCCGTATCCTGATGATCCTCCCTTACTGATGCCGACGAAATCCGGGAACGGCACATCCACCCAAGACAATGGAAACAGCCAACCTCATGGCTCATCAATCCATGGAGATCCTTCATCTCAAGAGGCGTTTGACCATTGGTGCGCCACAAATGTGATCACTCAACGCCAGTCAGGATTTAAAACAGCGGCGGTGAGACTCCCCTCGGGTGACATCACGTCCGAGCAAATGTTTGCGCTGGCCGACCTCGCCGAACGGTATGCCAACGGAAACCTTCGTACCACCATCAATCAGAACATCCTGGTGCGTTGGCTCCCCGATATTCGCCTCCGGCCCTTCTATGACGAATTAGTCGCTCATGGATTGGGCGACCCTGGAGCTGAGGGCGTAGCCGATATCGTTTCCTGCCCAGGGACCGACACCTGCGGACTGGGAATCACCTCTTCTAAGGGACTGGCACGAGCGCTGGCAGAAGTGTTCCCCGCCGGAAAAATCGCAGGAGATTTGGAAGGGGTGAACGTGAAAATCAGTGGCTGCCACAATTCCTGCGCTCAACATCATATCGCCGCGATCGGCTTACATGGAGTCGGCAAACGCATTGGAGAACATGTCGCGCCAGTGTATGAACTCCACCTTGGGGGACGAGTCAACGGCACGGCCAAAATCGCTCAACTCATTGTGAAGGTCCCGGCGAAAAATGTCCCAGCGGCCGTCCAACATCTGCTCGATCTCTATCGCCGGGATAAAAAAATTGGAGAGTCCTTGTTGGCGTTTATTGACCGCACAGGAAAACTCCAACTAAAAGATGAACTGATCCCCTACACCATCCTTCCCACATATCAAGAGGATCCACAATTCTATTTTGACTGGGAAGGCGATGAGGAATTTTCGGTTGAGGACCTCGGACCCGGCGAATGCGCCGGCGGGGCATTGGAGATGATCGACAATCGGATTCTTGAAGCGGAACAGGAATTGTATCATGCACGCCTGTTGGCTGAAAAACACCAATATGCGTTTGCCATTAACAAAGCCTATCGAGCCGTGGTGGCCGGAGCGAAAGCCATCCTCGTCACAGAAGGGATCGATCCGAATACGGATGCCGACACCTTAGCGGAATTTGACAAGTTGATTGTTGCCAAAGGGCTCATGCCTGCGGAATACCAAAACCTGGCCACTACAGTGGGCGATTTGGGGAACAAAGACGCCTCGGCTGACCTGACACACGGGAAAATCGCATTTACAAAAGGTTTCGTGGACCTCTGCCGGATCGTTTCCGACCAAATCGGCCAAGACCTCAAGCTGGCTCCTGCTGAACTGGGACAAAAGCCCACTGAATCAACCAAGACCGCAACCGCGCCACCTGAAAAGGAATCCTCCCCATCAGGCGTACCCGTCTACGACCTCCGGGGCGTGGCCTGTCCCATGAACTACGTGAAAACCAAGCTGAAATTAGAAATGATGGACCACGGTGATCAGTTGGAAGTATGGTTGGACGGCGGCGATCCTATTCGCAACGTCCCGGTAAGTCTTCGAAACGATGGGCACAATGTGCTCGAACAGGAACCCATGGACGCCGACGAGCAGCATTTCCGAGTATTAGTGGAGAAAGTGGAATTGTAAAACGCCATGGCCCTTTTCCTTAATCCCCATCCAACTCCAGAAGAACTCGTCGCGGTCAATCGATCCATGGAAGGTCAGGCACCTCGAATGATTGTCGAGGCAGCGATCGCGGAATATGGGGGAACGGTTATTCTGGCCTGTAGTTTTGGGGCCGAGGATGTCGTGCTGGCCGATATGATGTTCCGCTCAAATCCAGGCAGCACCCTCTTTTATTTAGA
Source organism: uncultured Nitrospirales bacterium (assembly GCA_963801755.1). Classification (GTDB taxonomy): domain Bacteria; phylum Nitrospirota; class Nitrospiria; order Nitrospirales; family UBA8639; genus Nitrospira_E. The sequence goes on from CAWDGE010000008.1 coordinate 77,669, forward strand.
TACGGATTTTTTATTTCCTGAAACCCATGCTGTTCGGGATCGGATCATTCAGCATTATCAATTGCAGGATGATCAGATCATCCGGGTCAAATCAACACTCAGTCCTTCCGAACAAGCGACACAGTTTGGGGAAGCCTTATGGCAGCGCGATCCAGACCAATGCTGCTCACTGCGAAAGGTTGAGCCTCTCACGCGCATCCTGGCAAAGTATTCAGCGTGGATGACGGGTATTCGTCGTGATCAATCTCCCACTCGCGCCAACGCCGGCATCGTCGATTGGGATTCAAAGTTTGGCCTTGTGAAATTTAACCCCTTAGCAACCTGGTCATGGGAACAGGTCTGGGAATACATTCGCACGAATGACGTTCCGTACAATGCCTTGCATGATCGGCACTATCCCAGTATCGGATGTACCCATTGCACCGCACCCGTCATGCCGGGAGAGGACCCACGCTCTGGACGATGGAAAAGTTCAGAGAAAACCGAATGTGGGCTTCATCGATAATCCGGCCACCTGACTATGCCGTCGTTCATGACTTTACATTCATTTTCCTCAATCAAGTAGCTATTGGAGACCATCAGTGAAAAAAATTGCCGTTATTATTGCCAAAGGCGGATGGAACAACCTTTTCCAAGCCTGTGAGTGAATAGCCTGGCAGCAGCCAGCGGCATGGAAGTGAGTGGCTATTTCCGTGACGAAGCACAGGCCGAATGACTAAGGACAAAATCTAAGAACTGACGATGTCTCCAGATTATCGAGGGCGAGATGGCTTTGTTCGTGAGGTTTTGAAAAATGAGAACAAAGCCAATCTCCCGGAAATGATGCGAACCTCAAAGGAAAAGGGAAACGTCAAATTTTTCGGTATGTACAGATTCTCTGAGATATTTTGGAGTGAACGTCGAAGAACTAATTCCGGAATTAGATGAAGTGCATACTGCAGAAGCCTTCTGGAAAGAAGCCGTTCTTCCCGCTGACCAGGTTTTGACCTTTTAACCCGGAATCATCGTATGGATCACCTGATTGCAAAAATTGGAAAAGGGCTGAAGGGTGCTAAGGATTTGACCTGGGATGAGGCCAAATTTGCTCTTAACGCCGTCATTGAAGGGCAAGCCACCGACGTTCAGGTGGGAGCGTTTTTGATGGCCATGCGCATCAAAACCGAATCCATCAGCGAACTCGCCGCATTCACCACCACGGTTCGCAAGTGGGCGCCACCGATACCACTCCCGCATGCAGAAAACATGGTGGACGTTCCTCTCTATGGAGAAAAACATAACACCATCCATGTGGTCGTCGCGGCAAGCCTTGTCGCGGCTTCGGCTGGCGCAGGCCTGTTCATGCACGGCGTAGAAAACCCGGACGTCCCCTACGATCTCCCTCAAGTCCTTCGTCACTTACAGCTTCCTATCGCCCATAGTGCGGCTGAAGCAATTGAACAGGGCGGTCGATCGCCCTGGGTGTATATGGATTTAGCCGGATACCATGCACCATTAACAAAATTACTGGATCTGCGTCAGGCATTCGGTTTACAAAATCTGTCCCATCAGGTGTCCAGACTCCTGAATCCGGCCAGGGTCGGCTCACAAGTCATTGGGATATCCCATCCTCCATACCTGGATAAAATGGTGGAAGCTTTGGACATGCTGGGCGCGAAGCGTGCGCTGATTATTCAAGGAGTCGAAGGATTTCCCGAACTTTCCCTCTCCGCGCCCTCCTTGGCTCGTGAATTGCGAAGTGGACATATTTCATCGTTGGTCTTTCGTCCCGATGATGCCGGATTCCGATCCGGACCATTTCAGGCTATGAGTTCGACAATTAACGGGCCGGGCTCGGGCAGCCCAGAGCATGAAGCCCAGTTGATAACGCAATTACTCGTCGATCGCCAGAAAGGCGACCGACGGAACTGGGTGATCATGAATGCAGCCTTACTGATGTATGCCGCAGGGTTGGCTTCCTCTCTCGCGCAAGCCACACCGCTCGCCCAGGAAACACTGGACTCCGGAAAAGCCGCAGCGTTCCTTACCGCCTTGGTCAAAGGGCGCCCCCCTCAGGCCAAATTTGTCGTCCCACCTGCACCGGCGGTGATGCCCGCATGAACCATATCCGCCAGTTAGAAGATCAAAGCGTCTATATCCTGCGTGAAGCATACAAAAACTTTGATAACCTGGCCATGCTGTGGTCCATGGGCAAGGATTCAACGGTGTTATTGTGGCTGGCCAGAAAAGCGTTTTTTGGCCATGTCCCCTTCCCGTTACTCCATGTTGACACCAGCTTCAAAATTCCTGAAATGATTGAATATCGGGATCGCATCGCACGCGAGTGGCGATTAAATCTGATTGTGGGCCAAAACAAAAAAGCCCTGGCCGAAGGGATGAACCACACGAAGGGACGAGTGGAATGTTGCACCGCCTTAAAAACCCAAGGTTTGAAACAATTGCTGGAAGAGAAGGGCTACACAGGGGTTATTTTGGGTGTGCGATCGGACGAGGATAGTACCAGGGCGAAGGAGCGGTATTTCTCCCCTCGCGACAAAAACAATGAATGGGATTTTCGCGATCAGCCCCCCGAACTCTGGGACCAATATAAACTGTCCTTTCCTCCTGGCACTCATATTCGAATCCATCCCCTCTTGGATTGGACGGAGATCAATATTTGGGAATACATTAAATTAGAAAATATTCCCTTTCTGGACCACCTCTACTTGGATCAGGGAACCGGCAAGCGCTATCGCAGTTTGGGATGCGGCCCATGTACCTCGCCAATTGATTCCACCTCGAAAAATGTAGATGAGGTCATCATTGAATTACGCAACACCAAGGTGGCAGAGCGGGCAGGACGCGCACAAGACGAAGGACGAGGGATGGAACAATTACGCAAAGATGGGTACATGTGAGATGACCGTCACACCAGCCATAGGCCTACCTAACCAAACTCCCCAGGACAATTCCATTCGGGAGAGAATGAATATCGTGATCGTGGGTCACGTCGACCACGGCAAATCCACGTTATTGGGTCGTCTCTATGCCGACACCGGGACGTTACCAACCGGCAAGATCGAAAAGATCCAGGCCATTTGCAAACAACAAGGCAAAGAATTCGAATACGCCTTTCTGTTTGATGCGTTTTTAGAAGAGCAACAACAGGGTATCACCATCGATACGGCCCGAACCTTTTTCTCCTGGGGAGGGCGACAATACATCATCATTGACGCACCAGGACATAAGGAATTCCTGAAAAACATGGTGTCCGGTGCCGCTCGCGCCGAAGCCGCGATCTTGGTCATTGATGCTTTGGAAGGTGTGCGCGACCAATCAAAACGCCATGGACTGTTGCTCTCCATGTTAGGAGTCAAACAGGTCACCGTGGTGGTCAATAAAATGGACCTGGTCAATTACCGGGAAGATACCTTCCAAGCCATCGAAAAAGAATACCGGGAATTTCTCACCCAATTAAACGTGATTCCCCAATACGTCATCCCCGCGAGCGCCAAACAGGGCATCAACATCATCAAATTAAGCCAGGAAACCCCGTGGTACACCGGACCGTCCGTATTGGATTCCTTGGCGCATTTCCATCTGGAATCCAAGCGTGCAGAACAAACACTCCGTCTTCCCATTCAGGACGTGTATAAGTTTGACGCCCGCCGAATTTTAGTTGGCCGGATCACGGCAGGAAAACTCAAGATCGGTGATCGGCTGGTCTTTTCCCCTTCCAACAAATCGGCCAACATCCAAACCATCGAAGCCTTCAATCTCGATCCCACGCCAACTCAAGCCGAAGCCGGCCAATCCGTCGGCATTACGCTGGACGAACAAATTTTTGTGGAAAGAGGGGAAATTGCGACACACGATGATGGCAGGCCGTTGGTCTCCACCCGCATTCGTGCCAACCTGTTCTGGTTAGGAGGACGTCCCTTAGAAACTCGGCGGCCATATGTCTTACGACTGGCCACCAGAGAAGTCCACTGCGAAGTGGCGACCATTCATCGCATTGTGGACGCCACCAATTTAGACGACCGACAGACGCAAACCACCGTGAAACGGAATGAAGTGGCCGACATCACGCTTCGGACCAAATCTCCCATTGCGTTTGATCTCTATGCGCAGTTCGAGACCACCGGCCGTTTCGTATTGGTGGATGAGTACGATGTGGCAGGAGGTGGAATCATCACAGAACTGGTCCAGGACGACCAGGAAGATTTTCGAACGGAGGCACGAGAACGGGATTCCGCATGGGTTAAGGGAGATGTGGGAGCCGAAGACCGGGCCCAACATTATGGACATCGAGCGGCTGTGGTCTTACTGACCGGACCGGATACCACCGCGAAAGGATTTCTGGCACGAAAACTGGAAACGGTGTTGGTTGCGGAAGGTCGCCATGCCTATCTCTTGGCACCGGAAAATCTGCAACGGGGACTCGATGCTGATCTGGTCGACACGAAACCGGATGAAATCATTCGACGGTTTGGCGAAGTCGTGCGGTTGCTGACCGATACCGGTTCCCTGGTGATTTCCACAACCAATGCACTCCATGAACCGACGAAACACATCGTCCAAACCTTACAAACGTTGGTGAACCCGATCCCGGTCATCACCATCCATATGGCCAAAGATTTACTGGGGCCTCAGCCGGATACCGATCTCATTTTTGCAGGGCCCGAAAATTTCGACGACTGCACCCACCAAATTATTGACTTGCTCAAGTCCAGGGGACTTCTGGCTGAACCTCCTCAGCGGCCGTGCCGACTTCCAGTACTCCATTTAAGCACTCCCCCCACTCTACGCGAAGGGGTTCCCTCTATGAACATACCCTGCTGACGCATTGGTAATACGATATCAGCACGTGTGGACAGCCACGCTATCCAGGGACCGGCAACAGATTCGCGGGAGTGATGAATAATAATAATTTCCAAGGGCATATTGCCCCACAGGCACGTTGCAGATCATAGGCCTCGGGGGCGGTTTAAAAAATTTCACCCAGCAAGGCCGCAGTCATTTTTGCGCGCAGAGCGTACTTCCAGTTCGTGAGCACGGAAAAATGGCGAACGCCGCTGGCGGCTTTTTCAACAGCCCCAGGAACAGATTCGCCGTCATGCCTTGCTTGGCATGACGGCGAAAACCCATGAGAACCCACCTACTCCCTATTGCCATGCAAGGTCGAGTTAGGGCCCATGTGGGTCATTTTTAAGGTCTTCAATTTCCGTTATTTTCTTTTCTCGCTTGGCATCCCATTTTATTTTCTTGAGACTGTAGGCGTAGACAGTCCCCTTCTCTGGCTCAAATTGCCGTGCCGTTTCGGACTGCACATCAGAATCCACGGTCAGCTTCATGCCATTCCAAGTGCCCTTAAAATTTCCTTCGTGTGTAATTCCCAAGCTCCTCGCCTCTGATCCTTTCACCACCAGGACGATAGAATCGACAATACGATAACTGTCTTTTTGCTTGAGATCATTAATCTTGCCGGGTTTCTTGTTGAGGTCATTTTTGAACTTAGTCTCGTTGTCGATTGAAATGTGCAGGAAAACATACTCGCCCTCAAAGACTTTCTTGACAAAGTCATCGCCTTTGAGCCCCCAGCCCAAAAGGGGAATCGAGAAATTCCCGAGGATGTTGACTGCGGTGGAGCCACTTTGTTTCACCTCGAATTTCGAGACGGTAACTTGATTAATCAACCCTTTTAGCGTGCCCTTCTGATCGCAATAGTTGGCTGCGGTTATCGGAGTTTTTTTGTCGCACCAATCCCCGAGCTCGAGCTGTTGGGCAGAACCTTTGTAGTATCGGTAGCCATTATAATTCAGGTAGTTCTTCTTGATAACCGCGTCAGCACTCGCTATCGAAGTCGATAGCCCTAGAAACAGGAGTCCCAAAACTGCAATTTTTATATAGCGTACATGCATGATTTTTCTCCCTTTCGTAATGAGACGTATTTAGTGAGTTGTCAAAAGACAGACGGTCAGATGTATTTCCTGACCCCGTGCCTCTCGTTTGGTCAGGCCAAGGCGGAATAAAAAGCGCATGACCAAGTTCCTTAGGAGATACCGGGGACCGGTCTTTGTCCTCGTCTTTCCCTTACCTGTCAAGGAATGGCCCTCCTATGTATGTTATTCTGATTCCTTTTCCCCCTGGCGTTGCTCGTGCCGTTCACGACTTTTTGCGCGTATCGCTTTTCGTCCTTCTTTAAACTCCTCTGCCGTGAGAAATCCATCTTCATCGGCGTCCAGCTTTCCAAATCGGGTTCCTGCTCCTTCGAGGAATTCATCCAATGAAACCTTGCCGTCTCCGTCCGTATCCATTTTCTCTAACTTCCCTGGACCTCGTTCTTCAGACATACTTTCAGCTTCTTGAGAAAAAACGGCGCCATTTCCTGCCAAGACAAAACAGGCAACAAGACCGAGAATGAGAGTGTGGGTTTTCATGATTCACCTCCTTGTGAGTTGGATGAGGGTTAACTATTCTGGTCACGCGAAACGATGGCCATGGCCTTATCTCACGTCTCCATATCAACTGGATATCAGCAATAACCAGACCAAAGAAATTTTTCCTGCAGAACAAATGGGTAATCGATGACTACAGCGAGAGATTTCAAAAACTGAACACGCCTGATTTGTCGATTTCTTAAGAAACTGCTTCTGTGCTCAGGAAGCGGATTTATCCAAATGGATAAATATGTTATCTAAATGGATTCGTCTTCTTATGAGTTTGACCCGTGGGCCATGGCAAGAATTCCAGAAAACGATATCTCTCTGGGAAGTAGGCCGACAGGAATTGGATTTTGATGAGAAACACGCTACATGCCCATGACGTGCTCAATCATCCCGAAACGTCGGGACACAAAAAGCATCGGGAACTAAGAGCTCCCCACAAATCGGGAACTATTTCCAATGGGTTATGGAATACACTCTCACGTTTTTCCCGTATAACGGGCAACAAGGCTGTTCTGCAGGTGGAGACTTTCAGGAGGATGCGATGAATCCCTGCCGCCTGCTTCTTACCCATGTGCGAAAGGTTTGTCCGACCATTCATGGCACATGCTTACGAGCGGTGTCGCCCATCATTGAGGCTGCGATGATTCATCATCATCGACTCACGCTGACCGATCTCGGTCGCGGGCTGAAGAGCCTGACTTGGTGAAGGACAATATCAAAGGCATAGGCTGCCTTCTTGGGATTGGACGGGTGCCTGAGCCCTGTCAAATTAACGATGTCACTGATTCTCTCTTTACTTAGTGTGTTAGTACTCGATCTCCTACAAGGAAGGCGAATTGGTTGAGAGTGCGCTTCCAGCCAGGAAGCGGCGTCATAGAATGACCGGAGCTTGAGAGTGCCCCAGATTTCAAATGGCTCCAGGGGCCCAGTGGAAAAAATGAGGAAGGAGTTGAAGGTCTTGTCCGCTTGTCACACGGCTGCTTGATCTTCCTTCTTTGGTGGCTATCTCTTGTATAGAGACAGAAAAATCCGCCTTAAAGGGAAAGTTTCTGAAATCAAAGAAAGAATCAGTGTATAATAAAGAGACTCTCTGATTGTCAGGGAGAAAATGTTGAACTTTAATATAAGGGGGTGACTGGCTTCGACGGGAATCAAGAGGTCAACAGAGCGTGTCGAGCTCTCGGAGTCTCGTAAAACCTTCGGGAAAAACTTAATTGCCAACGATAATTTGGCTCTCGCGGCTTAATTGACCGCGACGTCCCTCCTCTCTTTGTCTGCGGGGGAGGAAGGGGCGTCACACTGCAGGCTGGTCCAAAGCTGGTGCTCAGCGGCGGCGGACGAGAAAATTCTGGGCTAGCGGGCGCTCTAAGCCGGTCGGTGGGCGTGGGCAACTGCGAAAAACAAAATCATCGGCTACACACGTAGGGCTGTTGCGCTGAATGTTCTCGGACAGGGGTTCAATTCCCCTCACCTCCACCAATCGGCCCCTGGATCCAATGATCCAGGGGCCATTTTTTTGGAAAACAACCCAAATTCCTGTTCACTCATTGGGTCACTAACGACCAAACATAAACGCTCTCATCGCACACCACCAGGCTGTCTGCTAAGTCATGGCCACTCGGTAAAATTCTCCTGCTATCTGGCCTGATCTCAATACCTTCCCAGGGTTATCTCGAACAGCAATCACCTCAGGGCACGCTTGAGAACTTCCCTGGCGACACATTCACTGAAACGACCAAACACACCATGAAATTCCTCTATAGCATAAAGGATATTCATGCTAATATCTTTTTGTATGATCCAACGGCTGACCATTTTTTCCACACTTAAAGCCGCCATCCAGCGCAGTAGAGTGGTCGTCTTGTCCGGCCCACGCCAGTGCGGCAAGACCACGTTGGCACGAGAATTACTCAGCGAGGATTCCGCCAACTATTTTGACTTGGAGGATCCGGCAAGCCTCGCTCGGCTTGATGAGCCAATGACGGCCTTGCGCCCGTTGAAGGGGCTGGTTGTTGTCGACGAAGTCCAACGACGACCGGACTTATTCCCGGTGCTGCGGGTCCTGGCCGATCGAAAGGGAACCCCCGCACGTTTTTTAATGTTGGGCAGCGCCTCTGGCGATTTGCTCCGGCAGAGATCGGAAAGCCTGGCCGGGCGAATGGAGTATGTGACCATAGGAGGATTTACATTATCCGAGCTGAGCGCATCAGCCGAGCCCCAGCTGTGGCGACGGGGCGGCTTTCCCCTGTCCTATCTAGCCAAAACTGAGACTGAGAGCCTCGCCTGGCGCAAAAGCTTCGTCCGCACTCTACTTGAACGCGATTTTCCCCAATGGGGCGTGCGTGTCCCGTCAGCCGCCTTACAACGCTTTTGGACCATGCTGGCACATTATCACGGTCAAGTCTGGAATGCGGCCGAACCGGCACGGGCTTTGGGCGTCAGTGAATCCACCACTCGACGCTACCTGGACCTGCTCACTGACGCGCTGATGATCCGGCAATTACAGCCCTGGCACGCCAATCTTGGCAAGCGCCAAGTCAAAGCGCCCAAGGTCTATGTCCGGGACACCGGACTGTTACACCACCTTCTCGGCATCGACACGGCGAAAGCCCTCGTCAGTCATCCCAAACTCGGAGCTTCCTGGGAGGGTTTCGTCATCGAGCAGATGTTGATGATGGAGCCGCACGACGACGCCTATTTCTGGGCAACCCACCAAGGAGCGGAGATCGATCTGATTCTGCGTCGTGGTAACCGGTTACTAGGGGTGGAATGCAAACGAGCTGACGCTCCACGCCTGACACCTTCGATCCGCATCGCTCTGGAAGACCTGGGCCTGGAACGCATCGCGGTCATCTACCCCGGCAATAAACGCTTCCCGTTATCTGACAACGTGGAAGCCATTCCCTTAGACGAACTAGGGCAGGGCCACCAGCTATTTGCGTGAGAGGACCCGCAAGAACACACTTGCCTGATTTGGATGGCAACCAGAACAGACAAATGGTATATTTCACTAAATCTTTCAGAAGGATAGAGTGGGGCACATCCCACGAGCAGTTCGCCGACAAGTAAGGAACCAGCACCGACAAATGAAGGAATAGACCGGATATCTAGACGGCTCAGAGCTTTGGCAATGGGTGTCCTCAACGTGTTGCGTGGGCGCACTGACACAACCGCCACATAACGAAAACCATACCCGACATGTCCCAACTCGAACACATCGAAGCCATTGAAACACGACTCTGGAGTGCCGCCGACAACCTGCGCGCCAACTCCAACTACGCCAGCAATGAATACTTCCTGCCGGTGATGGGTCTGGTGTTCCTCCGCCATGCCTACAGCCGCTATCTCACGGTAAAGGCGAAGATCGAGCCGACGCTTCCCAGTCGCGGCGGCAAGACGCGTGCGCTGACCAAGGAGGACTTCTCCCAGCAAAGCGCCATTTATCTGCGGCCGCAGGCGCAGTTCGACCATCTCGTCTCGTTGCCCGATAGCGCCGATCGGGCCAAGGCCATCATCGAGGCCATGGAGTCCATCGAAAAAGATTACGACAACCTGCGCGGCATCCTGCCCAAGGGCGAATACCAGGAGCTGGACAACCAGGTGCTCGGCCAGTTGCTGCGCACCCTCAACCCTGAAGAACTGAAAACGGTCAAAGGCGATGTCTTTGGCCGCATCTACGAGTACTTCCTCACCCAGTTTGCCGACCAGAAGGCCCACGACGCCGGCGAGTTCTTCACCCCCATCTCGCTGGTCTCGCTCATCGCCCATGTGCTCGACCCCGAGCGCGGCACCGTGCTGGACCCGGCCTGCGGTTCCGGCGGCATGTTCGTGCAGAGTGCCCGCATCGTCGAAGAGCATGGCGACAGCCCCACGGAAAAACTCACCTTCCGCGGCCTGGAGAAAAACGCCACCACCATCCGTCTGGCCAAGATGAACCTGGCCGTGCACGGACTGGAAGGCGACATCCAGAAGGCCATCACCTACTACGAAGACCCGCACGAACTGCTCGGCAAGGCCGACTACGTCATGGCCAATCCGCCCTTCAACGTCGACGAGATCGACGCCGACAAGGTCAAATCCGATCCGCGCCTGCCCTTCGGCCTGCCCGGCGTCAACAAAGGGGGCAAGGTCAGCAACGGCAACTACATCTGGATCAGCTACTTCTACAGCTACCTGAGCGAGAAAGGCCGCGCCGGCTTCGTCATGTCCTCCCAGGCCTCCAGCGCCGGCGGCGGCGAGGCAAAAGTGCGGCAGAAGCTGGTGGAAACCGGCGACGTGGACGCCATGATCGCCATCCGCAACAACTTCTTCTACACCCGCACCGTGCCCTGCGAACTCTGGTTTATTGATCGGGGCAAGCCCGATCAACCCTCACCCCTGGCCCCTCTCCCAGAGGCAGAGGGGGGCCAGCAGAAGCATTATCGTGGGGGTTACGATTTCAGTGGATTGGTTGAACGGGCGCGGGAGTTGAGAAAGCAGCAGACTCCAGCAGAAGTTCTTTTCTGGGAGCTTGTTCGTGATCGGCGCTATATGGGTCTCAAATTTCGCAGACAGCACCAGGCGGGGGACTATGTTCTGGACTTTTACTGCCATGAAGCACGAATTGCCGTGGAGCTCGACGGCCCGATTCATGAAAAACGAAAGAAAAAAGATGCCAAGCGCGACGCTTATCTGAAATCACAGGGGATCCAGGTAGTCCGTATTGAGAACGAAGAGCTTCTCAACAATGCACAAGCGACACTCGAACGCTTGGCCAAACAACTTCATTTTCCCACCGAAAGTCCTCTCCCGATGGGAGAGGATTTAGGTGAGGGTAGATTTTCCGGTGCCCTAAACCGGAAGGGGCACATTCTCATGATAGATGCCAGAAACATCTATCGAAAAGTGACCCGGAAAATCTATGACTTCTCCCCCGAGCAGCAGCAAAACCTGCAAGCCATCGTCTGGCTCTACCGGAACGAGACCGAACGCTACCTGCAACTGATCTCGCAGTACCTCGGCAAGGTCGCCGACGAAGCAAAAGCCTGTTTCGAAATCAAGGACGATCTGACCCAGACCTTTCAGCCCCTGCCCGACTTTAGCGTAGCGCTAAAGGCCTTGCGCAACACCCTCGACACCGTTTTTAAAAAAGTATCCCCTCTACCACTGGGAGAGGCGCAAGGGGTGAGGTTGCGGAAGCATTGAAGGAGTTGGAAAAGGAGACCACACTGTTCGAACAGGACATCGACCAGTTCCGCAAGTCCGCTCAGCAGGCCGCCAAGCAGTGGGAAGGCGCACCCGACACCAACGCCGCATTGGTCAAACTCACCAAAGCCTTCGAGCCCATGGCCGAGACCAGCCGCGACCTGATCAAACAGACCGACCTCATCTACAAACTCGCCACCCGCCTCATCGACACCTGCGAAAAGCGAGTGCAACGCGAAGGACAGCGACGCCTGGGTCAGCCGCAACATCACCCGCGCCCGCAAGGCCACCGACGAAGCGCGCGGGCTGGCCGTCGAACAACTCAAACAGGTGCGCTACTTCTGGAAACAGGCTTACTGGCTCACCGAACGCTTCCCCGAAGCCAAACTGCGCGACGTGGAAGGCCTGGTCAAACTGGTGGATGTGAAGGAGATTGAAGCCAAGGACTGGAGCCTCACGCCCGGCCGCTACGTCGGCGTCGCCCCCGAGGAAGTAGACGAAAACTTCGACTTCGAGGAAACCCTGCGCGAAATACATGTGGAGCTGGAAGACCTCAACGCCGAGGCCATCACCCTGGCCGCCACCATCAAAAAGAATTTTGAGGAATTGGGGATATGAATTGGCCCAAAAGAACTCGATTATTGCTCAAGTGAGCGCTATTCAGATGGTGGGCATTGGATCCCACCTACTCAAGATGACGATTTCCAATGGTTATCGGTTAAGGTTCGACTAATTGACGGATCGACTTAGATATGAGCGATGCATAGTCCACAAGATTACGAGGAACTTTGTCGAGCGCTTGTAAGCCATTAAAGGGGATGGTCTCATAGCTAAGATGGGTCACGCCTTGGAACAGTTTGTAGTATCAGCGGAAGACGAGGAACTGGATCTTTTAGTCTACTGTTGCAATTCTGACGTCCAAACGCCGGAAGAGTTACATCTACTATTCTTCTTACCACCGTTAATCCTATCGACCAAAACTGAGCTTCGCAACTCAACTATCAGGGGTGCCTCAAGATGAACCTGACGTACTTAGGAATTACTGAGATTCCAATTCCTTCCCGTTCGAGAACAAAACGCATCGCCTCCATCCTCTCCGCCTACGACGACCTGATCGAAAACAACCGGCGGCGGATACAGTTGCTGGAACAGGCCGCACGCCTGCTCTACAAGGAATGGTTCGTCCACCTCCGCTTCCCCGGCCACGAACACACCAAAATTCACAACGGCATCCCGGAGGGATGGGAGAAGAAAACCGCATTCGATGTCATGGAAGTCCTTAGCGGAGGAACACCAAAAACCACTGTTCCGGACTACTGGGATGGTGGTATTCCCTTCTTCACACCAAAGGACTCGACCGATTACCCGTATGTCAGCAGTACCGAGAAAACACTTACAGACTCCGGCCTCAAGAATTGCAACAGCAAGCTATACCCGAAAGATACCGTATTTTTTACTGCGCGCGGCACAGTAGGAAAGATCAATCTTGCTCAATGCCCTATGACCATGAACCAGTCATGTTACGCACTGGTCGCAAAACCACCGGTCAACCAATATTACCTCTATTTCGCCCTCGTCGATGGCGTTGAGCAATTCCGCAGTCGAGCCGTGGGCGCAGTGTTCGATGCAATCATTCGTGACACATTCAAGCTGATACCCTTTATTGCTCCCGATGGAACGATCATTCAAGCGTTCACCGAACACGCAATACCTATTCTCAGGCAGATAGACGTTCTATCCAGCGAAACAAAGAAGCTAATACAGGCTCGCGACCTCCTTCTACCACGACTGATGAACGGAGAATTGGTGGCATGAGGATTTCTCGCCTATCAAAGATCAGAAATCACATGGTATTCCAGAATTTTGTCTGGCCGCATGAACTACCCGCCTTCGCCCAGTTCAACGTCATCTATGGCTGGAATGGCACAGGTAAGACCACGCTCTCATCACTATTTGCCCATTTACAAGTCGGTTGTGCGATTACCCAAGGAGAGATGGAGTTCGAATTGGACAGCGGCGACAAGATTTCTGGCGGCGACATTTCCAACGCCACCGTCCCACCCGTGCGCGTCTTCAACCGGGATTTCGTTGCCAAAACAATTGAATCCATAGGCCAGAACAATGTGGCCCCGATCTATTTTCTTGGCACGGAGAATATCGAACAGCAGAAGCAGGTTGAAGAGTTAAAGACTGAACTCAAAACGGCCCACGAGGCGGTGACGAAAGCCGAAAGCAATAAACGCAGTGCCGACAAGGCGCTGGATGATTTCTGTATCGAAAAGGGGAAACTCATCAGGGAAGCTTTACTGGGTTCTGCTCAGCATAATAATTATGATAAGCGCCGCTTCAGGGATGCTGTTACAAAACTAAAAAGTAAGTTGCCAGAGCCTGTGGCGCTGTCTGATAAGCAAAAGAAGAATCTGCGAAAACAAAAGGAGCTACAAGCGAAGCCCTTAATTTCCCAGGTCTCTGTACCCGCGCCTGACATTGAAGAACTGCGCTCACAAACATCGGCTTTGCTTGAGCGGTCAATCGTGTCCCAGGTAATTGATGATTTGGCGAGGGATACTGCCGTGGGTGCCTGGGTTCAGCAGGGGCTCTCCCTCCACAAAGGGCCCCGCGAAACCGCCACCTGCCGGTTTTGTGGTAATGATTTAACCCCGCAACGCCAAGCTGAACTTGAGGCGCACTTCAACGATGCCTTCGCATCTTTCCAGCGTGATATTGAACAAGCTCTCAGAGATATTGAACGCCAGCAACAGACCCTCGCTGGGGTAAATTTCCCTGATGAATCCCGTTTTTATGACCATCTAGCCGGAGATTTTCAACCCGCCATAGCAAACACAAAAAATGCAATTGAGATCGTCAATCAGATGCTCGGTCACTTCAAGGAAGCCCTGGAACGTAAAAAGGCAACGCCCTTCGAGGCGGTTACCCTCGAAGACCCTGCCCCCACCGAAGGCTCGGATGGCACCTCACTTCAAACCGCTCTACATGCGGTGAACGCCGTCATCGCCAAGCATGAAACAACCACCATCAATCTGAATGATGAAATCAGTCAGGCCTGTCAGGCATTAGAGCAGGGTTACGTACTTGAAGCACTGCCAAAGTTCAATGAATTGAATGATTCGGTAACAGAAGCTGAGACCACGCTTTCTAACGCCAAGCACAGACCTATAGAGCTGAAAACCCAGATTGGCGAAATTGAGCGCAACATTGTTGAACACCGGCGCCCTGCTGAGGAATTAAATCGAGAACTGCGGTCATATCTTGGGCGTGACGAATTGCAGTTTGAGGTCAAGGATACCGGCTATGCGCTCAACCGAGGCAATCAGCCCGCTTTAAATTTGAGCGAGGGAGAGCGTACGGCAATTGCGTTTCTCTATTTTCTGAAAGCGCTGGAGGACAAAGCCTTTGATCTGAAGAAAAGCATCGTTGTAATTGATGATCCAGTATCCAGCCTGGATGCCAATGCGCTGTTCTCGGCATTCGGTTTTATGAAGGAACGGACAAAGGCAAGCCATCAACTAATTATTCTCACCCATAACTTCACGTTCTTCAGGCAGGTCAAGAGCTGGTTCCACCATTTGAAAGGCCAGAAGAAAAAGGATGTAGCGCAAAGACCTGCACGGTTCTACACGATTCTGAGGACTTTTTCCAATGGTGCGCGCGGAGCCGTGCTTGCGACCATTGACCGCTTGCTTGAGGAATTCGAATCGGAGTATCACTTCCTGTTCAAACAAGTCCATGCTGTTGCCAACAGCGATGCAGCAGGGGATGAACTGGCTCAGTACTATGGCATGCCCAATATCGCCCGTCGCCTAATAGAAACCTTTCTGGCGTACCGCTTCCCCGACTGTGGTGGTGATCTCATTAATCGGTTTGAGCGTGTCGATTTCGACGCAGCAAAGAAGACGCGCATTCTCAGGCTATTGAACACTTATTCGCATTCCGGCGGAATCAGCGATCCCGAGCATGATCCATCGGTACTCGCTGAAACCGGAGAAGTAATGAAAGCGATTCTCGAGCTCATGCAAGCTTTGGATGACGATCACTACCAAGGACTGATCAAGCTCATGCAACCGGTCGAGACGGAAGAATGAATTACACCGAAGACACCCTCGTCCAGCAGACCACCGCCAATTACCTGGAGCGGCAGCTCGGTTGATAGTCGGAATTCGTCAGGAATTATGCGAATATTAGGTAAAAATGGCGCTGTGATACGCTAACCCCATGAACACGAAAGCGATAAGGTGCAACGGATGAGAAGAGAACAGGTGATAAAGATGCTGGATGAGCACAAGGCGACCCTGTGTGAACGCTTCGGTGTCACGGATCTCGCCCTGTTCGGCTCAATGGCGCGGGATACGGCTGACGAGGGCAGCGATGTCGATATTCTGGTCTCATTCGATGGGCCGGCCAACTCGAAGCGATATTTCGGGGTACTGTTCTTTCTGGAGGATTTACTGGGGTGTTCGGTAGATCTGGTGACAGACAAGGCACTACGGCCGGAGCTGCGCCCGTATGTGGAAAAGGATGCTATCCATGTCTGATTCGCGTGACTCGCAGAGGGAATGGCGTTTCTATCTTCAGGATATGATTGGTTTTGCGGAGAAGTGTTTATCGTATACCGATGGCATGGATCAGCAACAGTTTGTCGATAGCGGTATCACGTACGATGCCACGCTGCGCAACCTGGAACTCATTGGCGAAGCGGCCAGCCACGTACCGGAGGACATCCGTGCTGCACATGCGGACGTTCCCTGGCGGATGATCATTGCCACCCGTAACCGATTGACTCACGCTTATCTGGGAATTGATGACGATACGATCTGGAGTATTATCCAGGATGACCTACCCGCTTTGATTCCAAAGCTGGAAAACATCGTTTGATCGGTTTGTCGATGCCCTACACCGAAGATACCCTCGTTCAGCAAACCACAGCCAATTACCTGGAGCACGAACTCGGCTGGACATCGGTGTTGGCCTGGAACAACGAGGACTTTGGGCCAAGCAGTTTGTTGGGTCGTGCTTCCGACCGTGAGGTGGTGCTGACCCGCACGCTTCGCGCGAAGCTGATTGCGCTGAACCCGGGCCTCCCGGATCCGGCTTACGAGGATGCGGTGAAACAGATCACCGCGACGGTCGCATCTCAGACTCTGGTTGCCACCAACCGTGAGAAGTACGCCCAAATGCGCGATGGGGTGCAAGTCACCTACCGCAACGACGAGGGCGAGCGGGTGCGCCAGCGGCTACGGGTGTTTGATTTCGATGTTCCCGAGAATAATGACTTTCTCTGCGTGCGCGAGCTGTGGGTGCGTGGCGATCTCTACCGGCGGCGGGCTGATATCGTCGGTTTCGTCAACGGTCTGCCGCTGTTGTTTATCGAATGCAAGAACATCCACAAAAACCTCAAGACCGCTTTCGAAAAGAACTTTTCCGATTACCGCGATACGATTCCACACCTGTTTCACCACAACGCGATGGTGATGTTCGGCAACGGCCAACAGGCCAAGATTGGTTCGATTACCAGCCGCTGGGAACATTTCAACGAATGGAAGCGTCTGGCCGAGGAAACGCCGGGCGCGGTGGACATGGAAACGCTGCTCAAAGGTGTGTGTGCCAAGCGCAATTTTCTCGACCTGGTGGAGAATTTCATCCTGTTTGATGAATCCGCCGGTGAGCCGAAAAAGATTATCGCCCGCAACCACCAGTTTCTCGGGGTGAATCGGGCGATCGACTCGGTACGCGACCGCAAGGCACGGCTGGGTAAGCTGGGCGTGTTCTGGCACACACAAGGTTCGGGAAAGAGCTATTCGATGGTGATGTTCACACGCAAGGTCCATCGCAAGCTGGGCGGCAACTTTACCTTTCTGGTGCTCACCGACCGCGACGACCTCGACACGCAGATCTACAAGACCTTCGCCAACTGCGGGGTGATCAGCGATCAGGAGAAGTGCCGCGCAGCCAGTGGGCATCACCTGAACGCGCTGCTGACCGAACATAAAGCCTATGTGTTTTCGTTGATCCAGAAATTCAACCAGAAGGTGGAGCCGGAGCAGCCCTATAGCGAACGGGACGACATCATCGTCATTACCGACGAGGCGCACCGCACCCAGTATGGCACGCTGGCGCTGAACCTGCGCAATGCCCTGCCCCACGCCAGCTACATCGGGTTTACCGGCACGCCGTTGTTTAAGGACGACGAGATCACCCGCCGAGTGTTCGGCGAGTATGTCTCCACCTATGACTTTCAGCGCGCCGTGGACGACCACGCCACGGTGCCGCTCTATTACGATGCCCGCGGGGAGAAGCTGGGTATTGCCATTGGCGACCTCAATGAACGTATCGCCGAGAAGCTGGAAGAGCTTGAAATCGACGACATCGACGTGGAGCAGCGGCTGGAAAAGGAGCTGAAACGCGATTATCACATTATCACGGCCGGGAAGCGCTTGGATCAGGTGGCGCGCGACTTTGTGCAGCACTATTCCACCGCCTGGGAGACCGGCAAGGCGATGCTGGTGTGCATCGACAAGGTGACCTGCGTGCGCATGCACAAGTTGATCTGTTTTTATTGGGATGCACGCATTCAAGAACTGGCAAAAACACCCGCGGCCGATGAACAGGACGAGCTGTTTCGCCAGCGTCAGGTTGCCTGGATGCGCGAGACCCGGATGGCTGTGGTGGTGAGCGAGGAACAGGGCGAGGTCGCCAAGTTCAACAAGTGGGACCTGGACATTACTCCGCACCGCAAGCTGATGAAAGACGGCATCGACCTGCCGGTGTCCATGCGTGCCAAGCCCGAATACCGCAACATGCAGACCATGGGGCTGGACGATGCCTTCAAAGCCGAGGACCATCCGCTGCGCGTGGCCATCGTCTGCGCCATGTGGCTGACCGGCTTTGATGTGCCGACGTTGTCGACGTTGTATCTGGATAAGCCTCTCAAGGCGCACACGCTGATGCAGGCCATTGCCCGGGCCAACCGCGTGGCCGAGGGCAAGAACAACGGCCTGATTGTGGACTACTGCGGCATCCTCAAGCATTTGCGCCAGGCGCTGGCGACGTTTGCCGGAGTGCGGCCGGACGGGGAAGGGGGCGAGACCGAACCGGCCCGGCCCGATGAAGAGTTACTGGCTGATTTGGCTGAAGCGATTGCCTTGGTGCGAGCCTTCCTATCTGACCGGCATGCCACGCTGGATGACGTGATCCACAAGAGCGGGTTTGAGCGCAACGCCGCCATCGTCGCGTGTAAGGAGGCGGCCAACGAGAATGACGAAAGCCGCAAGCGTTTCGAGGTCATGTGCCGCGAAGTGTTCAAGAAGTTCAAGGCCTGTATTAATGTGCAGGGGGTGAACGCCTGCCGCGCGGATCGGGATGCGATCAATATCGTCTACAAGAGCCTGCAACAGGATCGCGAGCAGGCGGATATCACCGATATCATCCGCCAACTGCATCAGGTGGTGGATCAGGCCATCGAGGTACGATCCGATCGCGCGGCTGAACCCTCTAGACCTTACGACATCAGCAAGATTGATTTCGAGCGACTGCGGCAAGAGTTTGAACGCAGCCCGAAGAAGAACACGACGGTGCAGAACCTGCGCGAGGCGATCGAGCAGCGACTGCAACGCCTCTTGCTGCAAAACCCGTTGCGCACCGACTTCCAGCAGCACTACGAGCGGATTGTGTCCGAGTACAACCGCGAGAAAGATCGGGTGACGATCGAGCACACCTTCGAGGCCCTGTTCAAGCTGGTGCAGGAACTCGATGACGAAGCCCACCGCGCCGTGCGCGAAGGGCTGGACGAGGAGTCACTGGCCATCTTCGACCTGTTGAACAAGCCGGACCTGAAGCCATCCGACATCCAGCGCATCAAGGCGGTCGCCACGCAGTTACTTGCTGAGGTTGAAGGAAGAGAAACTTACGGGTTGATCAGTGGCGCGAGAAGGAAGCCACCCGGGATGCCGTGCGCCAGGCGATTCATGATTTTCTCTGGAGCGACGATACCGGCTTGCCGATGGATTGCTTTGCCGAACAGGATGTGGAGGTCAAGGCCGAGGACGTCTTCCGCCATATTTATCGTGCCTATCCAACCCTGCCTTCCCCGTATTTCACGGCACATGCCGCGATGTGATCGGCGATACCCACCAGAAAACCCTCGATTTAGTTCGCAAGTTTGCCCGCGAGCATCGCCTGTTAAATCTCGATGAGTTTGGTGAGATTATTTAAAGAAAAATGGAGGATGGATCCATCCAATAGAACGATCAGAAAATGACCCGCGATCTGTTTTTCAGCCCTCTTTTCATCGACATTGTTCATTCCCCTATTCTCGGTGCTATGACCTTCACGGTCTGCATTCCCCGGCTCTATTCTTTCTCTCCTTTATCACCTCAATCAGATTAGTTTTAACCTTCGCTTTTTTGGGATCCGCTCTCTAGTCCTTTAGACTTATTTTTGTTCATTTTTTTTGCTCCCCGCCAATGGTTATGTATGAAAACAGATGAAGTGAAAACCATACTCATGGAGGGCAACCCATACAGTGGGGAGGCATAAGAATTCAAAAGAATTTTTCTAATTATATTGTCACGCAAGCCATTGTATTTTAATCGTTTTTTGTGAATTTTATTATTTTTTTCTGGACGTAGTTTTACTTTTGGTGAAATTATTAGAAATTCTTCATAAAATCACTAAGCAGAAATGTTTAATTTAATCAACAAAAACAATATGTTACGTGAATGAGTTTTCACTAATTCAGGGGAATGATTTTTGCTCATTTAAGCGGTTCTGTGGTTAGAGTTATTCTCCCAAGATGATTCAAGGGAGAGCGTGGTTAACCTTTATTAATTTTGGAGGGCTGAATCATGGTTAAATTATTCACTGTTTTATTGACCTTAGTTGTTGCCTTGGCCTTTGGCGGAATGACCTTTGCCGGGTCCTTGGGTGACAATTCGTCCATTCAGAACACCTTTCCCTTGAGTGCAGATGGGGATAAGGATGACAAGGGCGACAAGGATGACAAGAAAAAGATGGACGACAAAAAAGACGATGAAGATAAAGATGACAAAAAGAAGCCCCATTAGTTTTTTTGCCTGGTCTACATAGATCTTCTTTCAGTCTGATTGAAGAACGACCTTCCAGGTTAAGCCCTGGAAGGTCGTTTTTTTATTGGGTATGTTTTTTAAATTTAAGCCTAGCCGTTCTTTACCAATCAGCCCCTAGCCGATCCAACACAATCTGATGGACAACCGTATGGTATCCCATGGTCGCCAAAAACACTGCGGTTTCGGCCACATCATAGGGATTGATTTTTTCACTATTGAGGATTTCTTCTTGTGTCGCATCCACTAATTCATCTGCCACACCACCCGGGCAGATCGCACTCACTTTGATATGAAAAGCCCGCCCTTCATCAGCCAGTGACTTGGTCAAGGCCATGATGCCATGCTTTGAAGCACTGTAGATGCCTGTTCCTGCCCAGGCCTGCACACCGGCTACGCTGGAGATATTGATGATGAGCCCGCCTCCCTGCCTTTTCATTTGTTGAAATCCGGCTCGACAACAGAAAAATGTTCCCCGCAAATTGGTACCCACCACCTCATCAAACATTTTTGTGGATGTGTCAGCCACCCGTCCTCCCCCAACCACGCCGGCATTATTCACAAGAATATCGATTCGCCCATAGAGGGCAATCGTCTCCTGCATCAGCGCGTCAACCTGTTCTTCCTGGCTGATATCGGTTTGTTGAGCGTACGCGCTTCCGCCAGCCTGTGTAATTTGCGCCACCGTTTGATGACACAAATCGACTCGCCTGGCAGCGACTACCACCGTTGCCCCCTCTTCTCCGAATCGAAGGGCAATGGCTTTGCCGATCCCGCTGCTGCTTCCCGTGACCACCGCGATTTTTCCTTCTAACCGTTTCATAGCTATTTCCTCCTTTAGGCCTCTCCTCAAACCACGTGATCAGCCCGCCTCGCCAGGCCAACCCTTTGCCTGACCTTAGGCCACCCCGCCTGTCCAGGCAAACCATGATAAACCATACCCTGATGGGTTTGGGTTAGATCTCACCCAGGTCTCCACAGTACATACGGAAACCTCCCGCGAGAGGAAGGCCCTCATTTCAGAAATACATTGTTACTGAAAGACTTGGTCGCAACCCCACCATAAGCAGACAGGGATGAGAGAGGACTTCTTTGGCCAACAAAGAGCGGGTCATTCCTACTGCAGCTTGGCGAGAACCCCCAAAGTCGAACTGGAGACACCTTCACCCAATTCCAATTTGCCGTTTTTTAAACCCCGCTACCCGGCTTAACTAGACAATTCTAAAGGTTGTTTCTCGAAAACCGACAAGTTGAGACATGGCTCACTCAACGATCACCCCTCCTGCGCAAGAAGAGAGGGAAACCCTTCGTTCCTTCATCGCCGAACAATTGGGACGAGGAAACCTGGATCTACCTCTTTTGCCCGTGGTGGCGAATCGGGTTCTTCTGCTTTCAAGCGATCCGGATGCCGACGCCTCACAGCTGTCTTCATTGATTCAACAGGATCAAGCACTGGCCGGACAGATTATTCGCATTGCCAATTCCCCTGCCTATGCTCCTCGCACCCCTATCGTCTCACTCCAACAAGCCATTACGTGGTTGGGGTTGACGATGTTGGCCGGGTTAGCGTTTTCGGTGTCGGTTCAAAGCGGTGTTTTTCATACGACCGGCCATGAAAAAGAAGTGCGGAACCTCTGGCGGCACGCTTTGGCCACAGGGCTATTTGGGAAAGAAATCGCCAGACGAATTCGTCATAACGTCGAAAACGCCTTTTTGTGCGGACTCCTGCATACCATCGGAAAACCGGCCATTCTTCATCTGCTCTCACAATCCCCCGACAAATCAGGGGAACCGTTTTCCTGGACCACCGTTGAATCCCTCTTTGAAGAATTTCACATTATGGCAGGCTCAAAATTGGCCGCCGTCTGGCAACTACCCGATCCGGTTCAGGAAACGATCCGCTACTACCAAGACGACCAGTACCACCAAGCCATTTCCCCCACCAAGGGAGCCATGATCACCTGCCTGGCTCATCATTTGGCCTCTGTCATGCTTGGAAATTCTACGCATGACGAAAATAGTCTACTCACACTTCCCGTCGTACAGGATCTGAATTTTTACCCCGAAGACATGGCGGCCCTAATGGAATTGCGCGAGACCGTCAAGGCAAGTGTGGAGTGTTTTTTGCCATGACGTCACCTACCCCATTTGATCTTATTGTGATCGGAAGCGGCCCGGCAGGACAAAAAGCTGCTATACAAGGCGCCAAAGCAGGAAAGCAGGTGGCCCTCATCGAGCAAACCCGCGAGGTGGGCGGCGCGTGTGTCTATCAGGGAACCATTCCCAGTAAAACCTTGCGGGAAAGTGCCCTTCAAATGGTGCGATTTCTCCAGGCAACTGAGGTCTTTGAATTCCGCATGCGCGACGATGTCAAAATCACCAACCTGATGACCCGCTTGGACCGGGTCGTGCGCGCGCATGGCAAGTTTATGAAGGAGCAACTCACCCGTAATGGTATTGACTGCTTTCATGGTCGCGCTGGCTTTGTGTCCGACCATGAAGTGCGAATCCAAAAAATTGACGGCACTGCCGCCTTCGTCACGGCTCCGATTATCATTGTCGCCACCGGCTCGCGCCCACGCGTACCTGATAATATTCCCATCGACCACGAACATATTCTGGACAGCGACTCCATACTCTCACTCGTGTATTTGCCGAAATCCCTGACTGTGTTGGGGGGTGGCGTAATCGCCAGTGAATACGCCTCAATTTTTGCCTTGTTGGGAGTGCACGTCACCATGGTGGATACGGCGGACCGCCCGCTCAAATTTTTGGATCAAGAACTCACCGATGAATTTTGTGAAGCGTTTGAAAAAACCGGAGGGCACTATCGGGGTGGACAAAAAATCGATACAGTCCAGTGGGACGGATGCTCTAAAGTGACAACCGTTTTAGAAAGTGGGGAAACGCTGGAAAGTGAAAAGGTGCTGGTGGCTCTCGGACGAGTATCCAATCTGGAACATTTAAACTTACAAGCCACCGGAATACAGCCGACGCCTCGTGGGCTCATCCCGGTCAACAACCACTGCCAAACTACGGTTCCCCATATCTATGCCGTCGGTGATGTCATTGGACCCCCGTCGCTGGCATCCTGCTCTATGGAACAGGGCCGACGGGCCGTCTGCCATGCCTTAGGTCTCAACCCCGGCGTCGCTCCTGAGCATATTCCCATGGGAATCTATACTATTCCTGAAATGTCGAGCGTGGGATTAAGCGAACAGGAAGCCACCGCCAAGCATGGCAGAGCGACAGTGGGAAGAGCGAGGTTTCATGAAATTGCGCGAGGACAGATCTCCGGCATGACCAATGGATTGCTCAAAATGGTCGCCGACCCAAAAGGCGAACAACTTTTAGGCATTCATATCGTGGGGGAGGGAGCAACCGAACTGATTCATATTGGCCAAATGGGCTTGCTTCATAATATGCCTATCGACCGATTCATTGACAACATTTTCAACTTCCCGACCCTCGCCGAAACCTACCGGGTTGCCGCACTCGACATCGCCAAACAACGCCGGCACTAAACCGCTGGCTTCTTGAATTCCGATTTTAATTCCCAGTGTAGAAGCCGTCATCATTGGATGAGGAATGATTCGGCCACTGACAGATAAACACGTTGAAGCGGGAAGACCTTACCGGAGCGCTACCCCCATGATGGCAGGAATTTTCTTAAACGCCCTCAGAACCGGTAGCTGAGTTCAAGCATGTTTAGATCAACTCCGCGATTATTACTCCCGTATATCGCGGCATCTGACATATGATGGAATCGCCACCCGGCAGATAGGTTCCAGGGAAGATGATAGGTAATGCCACCATGCCCAATAAATTGAACCGGTCCTCCTATATCTTGGCGACCATACTTTTCCTGGCTCAGATACGCCGCTCCGCCGCCAATATCGAAGGTGAGTCTCCAGCTTGGCTTCGTGAATGCGAAGCCAGGACCTAACTCTCCAATGAACCCCGAATCTCCGGCTGCCCTCAGGGTCCCTGCGGCAACATTACCCCTAAAACGGATATCCCACCCAGAAGAAAATTCCCAACTCCAAGGAGTTCCGATAACGGCAAATACATCGTATTGCTCAAAATCTTCCTTTTCGGTTGGCGGGAGGCCAATTGTTTCAGAATTGATTCCTCCCCGTATTCCCACAGAAAGTAATTCAGTTTCTTTTGTGTGGGCCAAACCCGAAAAAGTTACTGTGAGCCACACCGTCATCACCAGAACACTGGCTATAGTCGCTGGGACTTTGGACACGATTTTGCTTCTCTCCACGGTTGGTCCCTTTGTTGAATAATATATGATAACGGGTATTCACACCACCATTTGCCGCCAATCAGGACAAGCCCTGGATTGGGTACCGCATGCTCTTCCCTTGACACATCGCCACTTGTAACCATAGAGAGATCTTTCACGATTTTTCCTCACGTGATATTTCACTCTGCCCGTAGACAAGGTCTGTAAGAAAAAAATTACAAGAGGGAATTACAAAAATAATGACAATGGAGTGATGAGATGGTAGACGCTGAGGAAGTTATATCATATTCTCATGCGTCTGTTATACCCTTGTAGTTTCAGGGGAAGGAAGTAAAACACGGTCAACGAACTTTCCGAATTTTTTGAGGCGGTCCATCCCGAATTTGAAAATGGATGCCTTTTCCCGTTTCCTCACATTAAACCTTAAAGCCTAAACAGATCTTCTTCACTCTGACAAAAAAATTGTTGGTTAGCCAATACCAGGGGCCAGGTTTTCATCAAGGCGTTCTTTTTGAGACTCGTTATAGGCTTTCTCAGCATCCTCTAACGCGGTGGATTGTTGAATTTCCAGCACCTCTTTGGGAGTGAGATATTTTAATGCCGTGGCTCCAAGCACCTTTCGCTCAGCGGTTCCCTTTAATTGAATATGAATCAGGGCATCTGCCCCCATACGCTGCGCCTTCTTCACAAGGGCAAAATGGAGTTCATCCCAATTGACTTTCGATTTTTCAGGAGATTGTTCTACCTCTATCTCATCCAACGTCTCATAGGGAACAATGGGTATTTCATCAAGTATTTCAACAGTTTTATTTTGGTAGGAATGGTCCTCGGACGTGGAGACTATTTCAGCAACAGGTTCGGAGCGAGGGTATCGGGCCGCCTCCATATCAAAGTCTTTCAGTCGCATGGCGGCCAATGCCGCCTCGTGGGGATTACTGCTTTCTGATAATCTCTTGAGTTTTTCCACTCGCTCAAGAGCCTCATGCAGGCTCATTCTCGCCCCACTTTTTCGCAGAGCATTCACTGGCATTTCACAACTCCATGATCGCGTTCCCTATGCCTTCCTGGGCTCATTTCAAAAATGAAGGGGGTTTCAATAATTAGGCGGCTTTAGGTCCTGAATATGAGAAGAAGTCGTTCATAACAAATGGACCTAAGCTTTTTGTGTGTTTTTCTACCTGTCTAGGATTCAGGTTGTCAAATGGTCTTACGGCAAGGAAAGAAAGACTCCACATCCTCAATGACCTTCCCCTCCCCTAGGCTGGCATCCAGTCAATGGCCATGGAGCCCACAGGTTGACCTTGGACCACCGACGGCCTTCATCGACTTTGGCTAACCGGCAAAAACCCTCACATTCCAAACATTCCAGACAGACACGCTAACCGTGCCATTGACTTGCCCAACCAGGTGCCTTTGGAATTGTACACAGAACTTGGCCATGTCTATAATCAGTAGATTGATCAGGGCTATGATGTGACATCACAATTTCGTGGAGTTCTTTACCTCGTGCAAACTGATTGGCACAAAGGATTGGGGGAAAGACAGATTTCCCCGGGTACAGGATTAAAGAATAGGGTGAAAAAAGCAATCCACCGCAGATATTCATGACGTAAGGAGGAAGAAAATGAGCCTAGCAGATAACACATGCGTGCCATGTCGTGGGGGCGTACCTCCATTAGAACCTCAGCGAATTCATGACCTGTTGGGTCAATTGGAAACTGGATGGGCGCTAAATGCTCAGGGTCATATTGAAAAAACTTATACCTTTGACAATTTTGCAGATGCCTTGGCTTTTACTAATCGAGTGGGGAATGTCGCGGAACTTGAGGGCCATCACCCTGACATGTATTTGGCCTGGGGCAAATGTAAAGTAGAAATTTGGACCCACAAAATTCAAGGCCTCACCGAAAGTGATTTTTATTTAGCCGCCAAGGCTGATCGCGCCTTTCACCTACCTGCTGCCTACTGAAAACTCTTAAAGCTACCAGGCCGATTTTGATTCACCCGGTCGCTTCGGAGGCAAAACGAAATCAGGCCCCTTCATCTCGGGTCACCACCGATATCCGATCTTTTGGAAAAAATGTCGCACCGGCAACCATGGCATTTAGTTAATCGAATATCCCTCGATCCAACTAGGGACTCTCTCGTCCTTGCTAAAAAATACAAAGGATCAGCAAGACACGGCTCTGAGAGCCGGCTGTTCTATCAATCATTTAGAAGAGATTGACCAAACGATAGCTCCTCAATTTTCGACCTGATACCTGACATCCTGAAGTCAATTTAACGTGGTGGGCATCCCCCTCCGGGTTCGATCAAGACGTCGCAAGGTTAAGTTGGGCCAAATTGTTCAAGGACATAATATCCCGATGTTCGGAATGTTTTGGGATGGGCCAATTTCGAAGAAGAAGTCAGACGGGAACATTTATCGGGCATTTCTCTGGATTGATTGCGTCGTGATCGGGGAAGGCCAACAAGCCTCCATGAACAGATTCGCAAAGGCTTGCAGGGTTGCTCCTTTTAAGGTCGGAGGAAGATATTATCATGCTTTTCGGTCATATCCTCAGGTATACCAGGGGAAAGGGTTATTGCATCGGGAAAGGAGGGCGATATTGACTCTGGCCCTACCGTTCAACCCTCATCGGTAACAATTTTGCCTAACAACTGGAATAAAAACGCCACTCTCATTCACCCTCCCACCAATTTTTTCTTTCTTTCATGCACCTAATTTTTGGTGCGGTTCGTGCACAACTTCCGTTTATGGATAAAGATCAAAAGTTCATGAATTTGTTTGACAATCTTTCCTTGCGAGGGTAGCCTATTAAGTTGTGCGAAGATTCGCCGAAATATCTTATAAAATGAACCACTTAGATAAAACGTTACAGGTTCAACGTTCTTCCGTTCCTCTGCGAGCGGCTGGCATTGCCAGCAATCTACTCTTTGGCTCCAGTGTCATTTTGATCACGTTGGCTCTCTGCCCACAACCATCCCTCGGGGAACCCTCATTTTCTTCACCGAATGAATCCACAGAGGAACGGACGTTTAATTATGCTATTGCAAATAGCTACCCCCGCCAAGGAACCTCAATTGAGACTCAAACGTTTCCGACGAGCACCATTCAAAACATTCAGCAATCATCTATACTCATAGATCAACCTGGGGAACCACATCCAGATATATCTGCCGAAGGCGACTCGAACCAGTCTTCTGTTGAAGACCTAGCTCAAACACCAGCACACCAGATTCATTCATCGGATTCTGGAAAAGCCATTGTGCCCTCTTCCATTGATCTCCCTCAGGAATCTAGCACTACCCCAAACCAGGGGAATTATTTAAATGATGCCCTAGATGCTCAATCTTGGTTCTCAATAAACTCCTCTACGAAATTACGTTTTTACCCTGCTGACTCATCTGAGGAACAGTCGCAAGTTGTCCTAGCCCGATTTGCCAAGGTTTTCGATCATACATGGGAAGCCCCCCAACCTAGAAAAACAGGGGCTTATAGTACCATTCCCCTTGTACTGAACGATTCGGTAGAGAAAAATCTTGAATATTTCCAGTATCGGATTCATGAACGATTTCAATCGTATCTTGACCGCTTTCATCATTATCAAGACCTTGTAGAACCCGTTTTTCGTGAACTAGGTCTCCCGCCGGAACTCATGTATCTTTCCCTCGTCGAAAGTGGGTTCAACCCTCGTGCATTTTCTCGATCCCGCGCCTCAGGCCCCTGGCAATTTATGAAAGGGACCGGACGTGTGTATGGCCTTGATGTCGACTGGTATTTGGATGAACGGCGGGATCCTATTAAATCCACAGTTGCTGCCGCTCATCATCTTCGTGATTTATATGACCAGTTTGGCTCTTGGCCTCTGGCCCTCGGAGCGTACAATGCAGGAAGTGGAAAGATTTCGCGGGCTATCAAAAAAACGGGGACCCGTGATTTTTGGAAAATTCGACAGTCACGGCACATAAGACGGGAAACCAAAGACTATGTGCCTCGCTTTATTGCGGCGACCCTTATTGCACAAAATCCTACGGCCTATGGATTTAGTACTCCTGACGGTGATCGCCATGAATTTGAAGAAGTCCTGATTACGAAACGCGTTCATCTTTCAGCCGTCACACAACAAACGGGAATTCCGGTTGAGGAACTCCAACGACTCAACCCGGAACTTCGACGAAGTATCGTGCCCAGCCTTACGGGTCCAGGCTACTACCTGAAAGTACCCCTCGGTATGGCTTCATTGGTTGAAGAATTGCATCCAACACTCACCGTCTGGAGCCAACCTCCTCCTCTCCCAACAGAATGGCATACTGTCAGAAGGGGAGAGAGTTTATCAGTAGTCGCCAAACGGTTTGGGATGAAAGTCAGTCAACTAAAAGAGATGAATAATTTGCGGAGCAATTTTATACGAGTGGGGACTAAGCTCCGAGTTCGGGGAGAAGTTGATGACGATTATGCTGATACTGAAATCACCTGGTATCGCGTCCGATCCGGGGATTCCCTGGGAAGCATTGCTACTCGATTTCGAAAATCCGTGGATTCATTGATGAGACTCAACAATCTCTCTAGCCATATCATTCATCCAGGAGATCGGTTACGGGTAAAAGGGGAACCTTCGGTCAGCCCCTCAGACAAAAACGACTCGAAATGGTATAAGGTCCGTCGGGGAGATAGCTTATGGACAATTGCCCAACAATTTAGAATAAGCGTGAACGATTTGCGAGCCCTCAATAACCTCTCTTCCAGTATTATTCAGGCTGGCCACATGTTAATGGTGAGCCAATAACTCACCTATTGGGTGAGCGACTAAACCCTTACTATTTTCCCTCTCCTTTATTCTGTACTTGTGGAGTTTCAGGACTGCTCTTCTCAATCCCTCCCACGTCATTTGTTTCCGGTGAAGGCGAATCTTTGGTTTCATCCGGCGCTAACACCTTCACCCGGAGGGCAGCTTCCGAGGCAAACGGAGATAAAGGGAATTCCTGGATAACCTTTTTATACTGCCCCACCGCTTCAGCCACATTCTCATCAGCCTCTGCAATCTTCGCCAACTCAAAAACTACCTGGTCTTTGTTTAACGCACGCGGATCAGCCAACACCGCGTCAAAGACCTTTAGGGCGGCCTCTCGATTGTGATTAAGTAAATAGGCAAACCGCCAATCGCTGCTGGACTAATCCGACGAAGATATGATCTTGCCCATATTCTTTGATCCATGAAGTATACACTTCAATCGCCCCTTGGTAATTTTTCTCCTCCATCATACTGTTCCCTAATAAAAATGAAGAGACCCCCGCGCTAGGCGTCCCTGGAAATTGCTCAAGGATGTCCTTGAACATGTTTGATGCCTTTTGAATATTCTCTTGGACCTTTTTGACATCATCCAGGGGACGATCCAAATAGACCGTTTGCGCCTGGCCTTCTAATTCCCATGCATGTTCTTGATTGGTTTGATTGAGCCAACCCAGCGTCACAATCGCCACGATCACAACCAGAACAAGAAAAATTCCTCCCCATACCAAAGCCCGATTCTCTTCCACAAAAAACAAAAATCGTTCTTTACTAGACAGAAACTGAGCTTGTTCCACCAAAGGAGATTTACCGGCAAGGTCTTTAATTTTATATCCCATAATTATTCTTCCCTCTCGTCACTTGGACGACCACATATTTTTTCTCACCTTCAGCATTTGGGTGTGCTGCCTTATACCCACGCGTCCCGATCATGTCAAACAGTATTCCACACTATTTCCTTTGAGTTGACAAGGCCTAACTCCCTGTTATAATGGACGAATTGTAGCGTTTTTATTTTTAGGCGGATAGCTCAGCTGGCAGAGCGCTGCCTTTACACGGCAGATGTCGCAGGTTCGATCCCTGTTCCGCCTACCAAATATTATTTTGGCTTATGGTCTTCTTAATCTGATATATTACGAAATTCTTCATCGACTCCATTTCTTCTTTGAATGAATGCGTGGGCTATTTGCCCAAGATCAAAAAAAAATTCGGGGCCGTCGTTCAGCTAGGTTTAGGACGCCAGATTGTCAATCTGGAGGTCGCGGGTTCAAATCCCGTCGGCCCCGCCATACCTCATCTCTCAGTGGTTTATTTCAATATCAATATCCCCTGTTTAGCTTCTGCCCAGCCTAGAGGAGGTCGAAACACAACTTATGACCTTTGCTGCCAATCCTTCTGATTTTTTGGGGTCCTTGGGTCTGCTATCCATTGTCATTCTTTTTGTCCTGTCAATTTTTTCCGTGATTTCATGGGGAATCATCGTGAACAGATTCAGGCGCTTTGGACGCATCCGGCAGGAAGAATCACAATTTCTACAATTGTACGAACAGAATCCCATCGACCAGCAAACCTTAAGAAGCCAGGCTCAAACATTAGCCTATAGCCCAAGCTCAGTTGTTTATTTGGGCATTACCGACCGCCTGCCCGAATCCTCAGATCTCTTCACCTCGAGACAACCCCTGGACGCAAAACCCGCAGAGCGCTCCCCTAACCGACAGTATTTGGAAAAGGTCGCTCAATACATCATCCAGAACCAAATCAGCCAGCAGGAAGCTTATTTGCCTTTTTTGGCGACCACAGGAAATCTGACTCCGTTCATTGGTCTTCTAGGAACAGTCCTGGGCATTATCAATGCATTTCATGAAATCGGCATTCAGGGTTCAGCAAGCATTGCCGCAGTTGCTCCTGGAGTCTCTGAAGCACTTGTGGCCACTGCTGCTGGGCTATTTGCCGCAATTCCTGCCGTGATGGCCTACAACTACTTCTCTCTAGAATTCGAAAAATGTCCTTCAGAGTTGAGGCATTTACCATTGAATTTCTCAATACAATTGAAGAATCTGAAAAAGCCTTTGAAGTGGAAGTGACCCGATGACCACTGGCTCAAAGCCTCGACAATTTCTCTCAGAAATCAACGTCATTCCTCTCGTCGATGTCGTCTTAGTTCTCTTGGTGATTTTCATGGTTACCGCCCCGATGCTCCATCGGGGCTTAGACATTAACCTCCCTACAACAACGGCCAACAATATAAAAGCCGAAGAACGCTTGATTGTGACGATTCAGCGAGATCACACCTTATCCCTCGGTAACGACACTATTAGCTTGGTAAATTTACGAGCCAAACTTCAAGAAGCCAAAATCTTAAATCCGTTAATTTCGGTGTATCTGCGAGCGGATCAAACGGTTCCCTATGGAACCGTGGTGCAGGTCATGGATGAAGTCAAAGGGGCCAAGATTGAACGTCTTGGAATGATTACCGGCCCAAAGATTGAAACAATAATTGAGGACGAGACCATCGGGATTTCCCGCTAAGCGTTTGACCAATGGGACATGCTGAATCCCCAAGTCTAATTTCCCTTGGGCTCGCTGCTGACGGTTCTCAGGAAAGCTCCTCATTCTGTTGGGGACTCGCCACCTCAGGTTTTCTCCATGCCCTCGTCATTATGATTGCCCTGTTCTTACGATTTCAATCCACAGTTGAGGAACCTCTCAGTGCCATCGAGGTAAATCTTATTTCTATACCGGAAGCGCAGGCCCCTGCTTCAAGCCAAAAAAAATCTTCTCCCCCGGCGCCTCATCAACAAAAATCTCAACCAACAAAAGCAGAACCAACAAAGACCCAACCAAAAGATGCCACCCTTCCTCCTTTGCCAGTCCCAACCCCATCCGAACGATTATCGGAATTTTTGGAAGGAGCGGTTGGCTCAATCGTAGTGCCCAACAAACAAGAAATGACTGCTCCAGCAGCATCTCCCCCAATAAACGAACAACGTCCCTTGAAAGACCAGTCCCCGTTATTTGAAAATCTTCGAATGCCCCCTATTGCTCCACAAATTTCGCGTCCGGAACGCTTACATTCTTCACAACCGTTAGTCATTCCCAAGCCTTCTCCAACACCATCTCCCGAACAGTCTACACCCCCAACAACTATTCCTCCGGAGCCTCAAGATTCGGCATTAAATCCTGAGCCTCCTAAAATTGAACCAACTGTCAAACTCGCTCCCGTGCTACCGGAATTAAGTTCGGTAACCCCGTTTAAGATGCCTGAAAAAGAAAGACAGCCCAACGACGCTTCTCCATCAAGTAACCTTGAGGAATCGCTCAAACGAACTCTCCCGACATTACCGACACCTGCACCAACTCGAAAAATCAAAAAACAGCCCAAAGCCCCAACTCCGCAACAGGAAAAACCTTTCTCCCCTGAAATCTCCGCTTCTCAATTAACCCAAATTTCTCCAGCCCCACCACTGGAAAAACCTCCCCAACGTGAGAAAATGTCAGATATGATGAAGCAATTACTGGAAGAAGCTACGGCCCCCAATCTGAAACTGTCTCCAGCCTCACCACCCCCTCAACGACCGGGGTCCTCTCCTTCCCCACTAACCAATCCGGTGCAGTCAGAAATGGATCAACGAATTGCAAAACTATCTATTCCCGACGTCACGCCGGTGGAATCGATTAAAAATCGCCTCCAACTCCTGGAAGTGCAACCCACTTCAAATTCCAGGAATACAGGTGTTCAGTCTTCTGCAGGAACAAATCGTTATTATGGAATGATCCAGGACCTCATTCAGGACCAATGGAGAAGTACCCCACTCGTCGCAAATGCTCCGTTAGTGGTGCTCAAATTCCGTATTGTTCGATCTGGAGAAATTTCCCAGATTCGCATTGATAAAAGCTCAGGAAATGGATATTACGATTCTGCCGCTCAACGGGCGGTGAATGCGGTCAACCCGTTACCACCATTTCCGCCTGATATTTCGGATTCATTCCTGGATGTGCGTTTTCAATTTATTAAAACGGATCAAAAGGATTAGTTAAGGACACCAGCTATATTATGAAGAATGCTCTCAAGCCTCTGTATGCCATCCTGGCTCTTCTTGCCTTTTCTGTTATTTCCGTATCTCCAGCCTCTCTTCATGGAGAGGAAGCGGATCTCAAAGCCACACGTTCAGAGTTTCAAAAAATCCCTATTTGGGTAATGGGGTTCTCGCCCGTTCAACGGGATACCGGCCTTTCAGAAGACATTGAGACCCAGGTCCCATCCGTCCTTAAAGCGGATCTCAAACGCTCCCAAATATTTTCAATTGCTGAATTGCCTCCTGCCAAAGGGGATTTTTCTGACAATAAATGCATGGGTCTTTCTTCAAATTTGGCACCGCACTTCCAAAAAGTGACGGTCTCTACCTGGGGGAGAATAGGAGTAGGGGGAACATCAAACGGAGTCCATGGACTTATCCTGGATGCCTGCGCATTTGATCCCGGACAACAGGATGTGTTGACTGGGAAACGGTACTTTTCCCTCAAAACGACAGAAACCCTCACTCGCTTAATGGCCCATCGATGGGCAGACGAACTGGTTTATCGGTATACCGGCGAGCAGGGCATTGCCAGAACGAAAATCGCATTTGTAGGTCAAAAAGAGAATGGACGAGAGCTTTTTGTCATGGATTACGATGGATATGATCCGCAGCAGGTCACGGCTGACGGGTATTTAAACCTCATGCCTACCTGGGCACCGGACAGGAAATCGCTTATTTACACCGCATATCGTGATCGCAAACAACTCATTATGAAAAGGGAATTAGCTACCGGCCGGGAAGAAATTTTGGTTTCGCCAGCCAGCCTGAACATTACCGCCACCTATGCTCCGAATGGGAAATCTATCACCTATTCCGCTGCCCAAGATGGCAACTCGGATCTATATCAGATAGAATTGGACAGTAGAAGTGTGAAGCAGTTAACCTCCCATAATAGTGCAGATTTGTCCCCGTCCTGGTCTCCCGACGGGCGACATCTGGCCTTCACCTCAGATCGCGGAGGCCGCCCCCAAATTTACATCATGGATGCCGATGGCTTAAACGTCCGTCGCTTAACTTATGATGGAGATTACAACGCGGCGCCAGCATGGTCTCCAAAGGGAGATTGGATCGTCTATGTATGCCGGGTGCCAAGCGAGGGATTTAAATTATGCCGCATCAGTCCGGATGGGGAACAACG
This sequence comes from uncultured Nitrospirales bacterium, assembly GCA_963801755.1. Classification (GTDB taxonomy): domain Bacteria; phylum Nitrospirota; class Nitrospiria; order Nitrospirales; family UBA8639; genus Nitrospira_E. Next base: position 112,638 of record CAWDGE010000008.1, read on the forward strand.
GAAACAAATCACCAACGGGCAAAGCATTGATGACTCGCCGTCCTGGGCCCCAAATGGACGCCATATTGTTTTCAGTTCGATTCAAAGAGGAGAGAGTCATTTATACATCATTACTAGCGAGGGAGCAGGATTGGAGAAAATTTCCTTGGCCGGCGAACATTTCAGCTCTCCCTCCTGGTCGCCATTTCAACCATAATTAACGAGACAACAACCGTGATGGTCCAAAAAAGGAGTCCTTCCATGCGCCCAGCCATTCATGTGATTTCACTACTTGGCATTCTCAGTCTTTCACTCGTCAGTCTGTCGGGATGTGGGGAAAAACGGATCCACGTTTCCACAGCCTCCGGTTCCCCAGGCGAGGGGACTGGGGCATCAGCATCAGACACCGATTCAGCGGGGTTAGCAGGAACCTCAATTGATGAATCTTCCCTGCCAGGGCAAGGTACTTCCACCGAGGAAGTTCGGGCAGATGCCGTTCAACCCATCGCTCCAGTTGATCCCCTCAATTTTGGCTACGACCCCAATCATATGGATCAATGGTTTAAGCAGAACCTCCAAGCTGGGACTCCTTCCGAAAAAGAATCTGAAATTGATAACAGTGCCAATCCGTTGACGCCGGTTAACGATGGAAATGACATCTCAACTCAATCCAGTTCTTCAGTCATGAACGGTTCAGCTCCAGACCAAACAGGGACGTCCCCCTTCACTTCCCAGACGGAATTTCAAAATGATCTCTCGAATTTGCCAAAAGAAACGGAACCTGTTCCCGAAACATTTCAAGTAGCGAAAGCTGAACCGTCAGAGATCATTCGAGAGCAGTTGGATAAAATTCAAGAGGAAGAATTGGCCACAGTATCTGCTGGCTTGGAGGATGTATTTTTTCAATTTGATAGTTGGTCTCTCACAGCAGAAGCTAAGGATTCTCTCGAACGGGACATGGCCTGGCTCACCAACGATCCCTCCTCACTTTTAATTATTGAAGGACATTCCGATCAACGCGGAACGCAGGCCTATAACATGGTGCTTGGGAAGAAACGAGCTATGGCTGTTCGGGATTTTCTCTCTCAATTGGGGGTTGACCCTTCACGGTTGACGGTCATTTCCTATGGGAAAGACAAACCATTTTGCCAGGACATCACAGAAGTGTGCTACCAATTGAACCGACGGGGGCATTTGCTCGTTCAAAATTAGCAATTCCTTCAATCGACCAGTTTTTGGAAAACATGGAGGAATAATTCCAGAGTGAATATAGGGCTGATCTGGCAAAATGTTTCAAGACTGTGGCCATTGTCTTTTCCTCTCAAGTGGGTAGTAGTATGTGGGGTCTTTTGTTTATTGGCTACGGGTTGCGTGGCTCAACAAGCCGACCTTGCCCGAATTCAAAAAGACTTAGAACTACAAATTGCTAAGATCAAAGAGGAAAAAAGGGCCCTTGGCATACAAGTTGATGAAACCAAGGCGCAACTGATCAAGATGAATGAAGAAGCGCAAAAAACTCGGGGCAATCTGGCTTCTATTAATCAAAAAGCCACACTCCTTCAAGAGAAGGATGTGGCGAGTTTATACGGAAAATTTGAAGAAACTGAAAAAAGCCTCCAAGACCTCAAAAAGGACTATACGAACCAAACAGACTCTTTAAAATCTGATGTCCAATCGATTCAATCAACGATTCAGGCACAGGGGGAAGACCTACAAACGGTAAAAACTCACAATACGACCCTCGCCCAACAAGTTGATGAAAACAATCAGGTATTAACCACGAACATGGGCGAATTTCAGCACTCCCTTTCCCAATATAAAGACACACTGACTAGCCTCGGTACAACGATTGGACAGGTCCAAACAGATTTATCAGGACAACGACAAGACCTCGGAACCGTGCAATCTCGGACAGAAAAACTGTCCGGTTCGATGCTTCAGGTTCAGGGAGGTGTAGAGAAATCCGGAGAGTTGTTCAGTGCCAGACTTGATGAACAATCAAGACAAGTCACCCAGTTGCAAAATCAGATCACGATCCTGCTTGCGCAAATTGACTCCTTAAAAAAGGATATGGAAGCTTTGGGGACACACGTGCAAGCGGATGCCTCTCACGTGCAGGATCTATCCCAATCCGTTCTCAAGCTTCGCGAAGCCCAGGAAGTCATGGGAAGCTTACTCGGGAAACGCGGAGACGAAATTATTCAACAATCCGGACGACTTTCGGAACGCATGATTACGGTTGAATCACACCAAACCGCACTAACCGAACAACTCCAATCCAATACTCAAAAAACTTCAGCACATCTGGCCGAGGTAAATACCAGCCTCAACTCCATTACTCAAGCTCTTGACCAAGCCAGACAATCACTCTCCAGCCGCTTGGCCAAACAAGAAGAGACGGGAAAAGCACTTAATCAGTCAGTTCAACAATTCCAACAGTTGAAACGAGACGTCCAAGACCAAAAACAACAAGTACAGACCGTCAACCAACTCACAGATCAACTCAACCAGACGGTCGACCACATTGGCTCACGATTAAAAGAGCTGGAAACCCATCAATCTGGACTGGTGGGGAAAATTGACTCTGACACCCAAATGACCAATACCCACCTCCAAGATGTCAACAGCGGAATCCAATCGGTCGCCCAAGCATTGGAAAATGTCAGTTCGAAGCTGAATGCTCGAATTGAAAACCAAGAACAGCGGCTGAATCGAGCTATGACCGCTTTTCAACAAGTCCAAGGTACCGCTGATACCTCACAAAACAATCTTACCCATCTCAATCAGTTAACAGAAACCGTCAATAAATTGCGTGATGTGATTAATACCATTGGGACCAAATTGGGTGAGCGAGTGGACCAACATGAGGATCGACTGGGCCAATTGGCCCAGAGGGTAAATCACTTGCAAAGCCCCAAACCGCAAAAATAGGGTACATCATCACTTCATATTCTCTAGGAAAGGCCGAGTATCTCTATACCGTCATATACCCCCTTTGTCTAAACGCCCTGGCAATTGATAAAATACAAGTTAAAAGGTAATGAGGTTTCCTAGTACCAGACATCTTTTGTAGCCGAGGCCGGTATTTCATGACTCACACATTTCCCAAAGCGGCCATTTTTATAGGGTTATCCCTCATGGGCGGATGGGGTTGCGCAACAGAGCCCAATCTAACTGACATCCAAAAACAAGTTCAAACACTCATGCTCCAACAGGAGACGTCCCAAAAGCAGGAACAACAAATTATCGACCGCATGGAGACGGTTGAATCGCAATTAGACGAACATGATTTCTTAGTGGGAGAACTCATTAAAACAGAAGAAGAGGCCAGCCTGGATACTCGACACCTTTTGGAAAAGCTCGAACGGACCAGTACTCTGCTCCGAGAACAAATTGAACAAACCCGTTCCACCACTCAACGCCGTGATCAAGACCTGTCCATTCGGGTAAAGGCTCTGGAAGGCCGCATAGACAACGTGATTCATCAACCTCGGTCTGTGTCGGAGTCCCCAGAAGCCACAACTCCTAACCCTACAAGCCCTTCTCCCAATCCGAAGGAGGCGCAGACGGGTATACCCACAGCACCTGGATCCCCTGGAGAGAGCGCGGGAGCGGAAAACGAAGCGTCGGCTTTCCGCTCAGCCTATAAGGTTTTTCTTAACGGAAATTATGACCGGGCCTCGGTGGAATTCAAACGATTTGTCACAAATTACCCTTCGACCACCTTAACCCCTCAAGCCTATTACTACCTTGGGGAATCGTTCTACGTGCAAAAACACTATGACCCTGCCAAGCAAGCCCTAGAACAAGTTATCAGCCGGTATCCTAGCAGCAAATATCGGAGCCACGCTTTATATAAGCTCGGACAGATAATGCTTGAGATGGACCAACGATCAAAAGCTCAGGAACTGTGGAACTCCATCATCCAAGATTATCCAGATTCCCCGGAATCCACCCAAGCGAAAGAGCAATTAAAAAAATCCGGACTGTCTTGATACTCTGCAAGTCTTCGCATTCTATAGTTCACACTAATCACCCCGTGCTTAGAATCCCATGCTTTCGACCGTAACTGGAAAAGTTCACATTCTTCCAGATACCGTGTCGTGTCGTATCGCCGCAGGAGAAGTGGTTGAACGACCAGCCTCCGTGGTGAAAGAACTGATCGATAACAGCCTGGATGCTGGCAGCACGTTGATCACCGTTGAGGTCGAAGAAGGTGGTCGGCGGGTCATTCGCGTCATGGATAATGGGGCAGGAATGACGCGAATGGATGCTCAACTCGCCTGTCAACGTTTTGCAACAAGCAAACTCCGGTCCGAAGAAGATCTCTTGACACTCCTGACAATGGGTTTCCGAGGAGAAGCCCTTCCCAGTATCGCCTCCGTTTCTCGTTTTTTCTTAAAGACGGTTTCCCCCGAAAGCCCCCTTGGCACCCAAACCCAGTCAATGGGGGGAGTGGCATGGGAGGTTCAAGACTATACTGGGCCTCTAGGCACTCAAGTGGAAGTGCGTGATCTCTTCTTTAATACGCCAGGGCGGCTGAAATTTCTCAAGACCGTTCCCACCGAATTTTCTAAAATCTGTTATGTCGTCCAACAATCAGCAGCCGTGCACCCAGGGATCCACTTTCGATTACGCCACCAGAATCATACGGTGCTGGAGTACCCTGCCGTATCCTCGCTGCAAGATCGATTATTACAGATCTACGGACCAGACTTCCTTGAACGCTTTCTCCCCGTCACTTATAACACTGGTTCATTCCAACTCACAGGGTTTACTGTCAGTCCTCACCATGCACGAACATCTCGTGCGCCACAGGAAATTTTTGTTAATGGCCGCCCTATAAAAAATACGACTATTTCCCATGCGGTGCATGAAGCCTACGGATCCTTTTTACCAAAAGGAAAACACCCACAATATATCGTATTTATCCATCTTGATCCTCAGTCAATCGATATCAATGTTCACCCGACTAAACGGGAGGTTCGCTTTTCCCATCCAGAGTTCATTCATAAGGGTGTTCTCCGTGGCATCAAAGCTCTCTTTTTCACGCAACCCACACCCGAAATCATTTCCGATGAGCACAAGGAGAAGCCTGGCACAGTTGCTCCTCATTCAAACATGGCAACATCCGGATCACTTAACGTCGCCCCGGCTCCATTCCAGCATGGGTCTGAATTCCCTCGAACAAGCACCAATCGACCTTACCCTCTTTCTCTTTTTGTCCAGGAGCCCCCTTCTGCCTATACGAGTAGGAAAATGCCATGTGATGTGTACCCTCTCGGGCAAATTCATCACACCTATCTTCTTGGACAAATCGATCAGGACCTATTCATTGTCGATCAACACACGGCCCATGAACGAGTACGCTTTGAGAGACTCCTTCGGTCATGGAAGAAAAATGAAATTCTCCAACAAAGCTTACTCATCCCTGAGCCGGTTGAACTTCTTCCCCACCAGGGAGAGTTATTGGAAGAATGGCTACCTTTTCTGGCTCAAGCAGGATTGGAGGTGGAGCGATTTGGAACCACATCGTATGTTGTACGAGCCATTCCAGCCATGTTAGGGAATATATCCGTTGGTTCCCTGGTCCTGGAATTATTGGATGAACTCTCGGAGTGGCAATCAACAGATGCGCTGGACAACACAATTAAACCTATTCTGGCCACCATGGCCTGTCAAAGTGCCGTTCAAGCCGGACGCCCCATGACCCAGGCGGAAATCACAATCCTTTTACAGGACTGGGCACAAGAAAATTTTCCGATGACCTGCCCCCATGGGAGGCGAGTGGCCATTCGACATTCCTTGGAAGAATTACACACCATATTTGCCCGTCCATTGAAATAAGGCTCATTCGCTGATTGTTCATGAAACAGACCGATATCATCACAGCATGGAAACCCATCGTCGCCATTGTGGGACCAACCGCAATCGGGAAAAGCCGTATCGGGATTGAAGTCGCCAAAATTCTCCACACGGAAATTTTAACCGCAGACTCCCGACAGGTCTATCGTGGCATGAACATCGGGACCGATAAACCCTCATTAGCCGAGCAACAAAATATTCCTCATCGCTTAATTGATCTTGTCGATCCAGATCAATCATTTAACGCGGGCGACTTCCGGCATCACGCTATCCAAGACATTGCTCGCCTACATCGCCTAGGTCTCCTGCCCCTTGTCATCGGAGGCACCGGCCTCTATATCCGAGCCCTCTTACGAGGTCTTTGCCCAGGTCCACCGGCCAATTGGATTATTCGGAGTGAATTAGCCCAAGAAGCCAAAGCTCAGGGACCGGCTTTTCTTTATAAAAAGCTTCAACAGTTGGATCCGGAACTCGCACAACGGCTACATCCCAATGACCAGCCAAAGGTCCAACGCGCGCTTGAAGTGTATCGCATTCTTGGCACGCCGTTATCGGTTATTCAGCAGCAACACCAGTTTGACGACGCTCCCTATCCCTACCTCTTAATCGGGCTCACCATGGAACGCCAGACCCTCTATCAGCGAATAGAAACCCGCGTCGATTGGGAAATTCAGAAAGGACTTGTGGAAGAAACGCAATCCCTCATGGATCAAGGATTTCCTCGAAAGCTCGGTTCCATGAAAGGGCTGGGCTATCGACAGTTTTCAGGATATTTAGCAGGTGACTATTCTTATGAAGAAGCTGTGCGATTATTAAAACGGGATACCCGTCACTTCGCCAAACGACAGATGACCTGGTTTCGGAAGGAACCCGGCATCCAGTGGATGACATTGGAAGAGTCAGACATCCCAAATCGAGCAGCCGCCAAGATCGTGGATCACATCAATCAGTTTCTCTATACCTTTGCAAGATTTCCATCTCCTTCGGAAGCAAGGTCCCATTTAAAATCCACCCAATCGTCAGGTTAACCATACAGGGCAGTTCATGATACAATGCGGAAAAATTCAATCCTTTGAGACATGAAAGACTCCTCATCAGTTCGGCCTCAAATCAGCATACCACTGAAACCACATGCCCTTCCCTTTTGATCAGATAGACCTACTCACATGGTGGAGAACGAGTGAATGAATATTAAACGGGCCACTTCGCCTACCCAACGGGCTCAAATAGGGATTATCGGAGGCAGTGGACTATATCAAATGGACGGGTTCACGAACCTCAAACAAGTCCGGATGGCAACCCCGTTTGGGAAACCTTCGGACGCCATAATTCTGGGAACCTTTAATGACATACGAGTTGCCTTTTTGGCTCGCCACGGTCGAGGGCACCGAACTCCGCCTTCAGCCATAAATTATCGCGCGAATATCCATGCCCTAAAAGCCCTGGGTGTGACCCGAGTATTTTCCATCAGTGCGGTGGGAAGCATGAAGGAATCCATTCAACCGGGGGATTTTGTCCTGCCTGATCAATTCATTGACCGAACCACTCAACGTGACAACACGTTTTTCGACCAGGGCATCGTCGCCCATGTCGCCTTCGCTGATCCCATATGTGGGACCCTGTCGAGTGTGTTAGAAAAGGCCAGCCAGGTAGTCTCCGTGACGGTTCACCGTCCTGGTACCTACCTCTGCATTGAAGGACCACAATTCTCCAGTCGAGCGGAATCATTTCTCTACCGGCAATGGGGTGTGGATGTTATTGGTATGACCAATATCCCTGAAGCCAAATTGGCTCGTGAAGCCGAACTGTGCTATGCCACCCTTGCGCTGGTCACGGACTATGATTGCTGGCACGAGACAGAAGACGCCGTATCCGTTGGGGCCATCTTATCCATCATGCATCAAAATGTCGAAACCGCTAAAATCGTCCTTCGGCAGGCACTCGATCTCGCAAAAAACCTTGGGCCTTGCTCGTGTCAGACCGCATTGGAACATGCGGTCATCACACCGCTTAATCAGATTAGCCCGGCCTTACGAAAGCGATTTCAGCTCCTGTTACGACGTCATTTATCAATCACACTTCACTCCAAGAAAAGGTCTTAGGCATTATGGGTAATTTATTAGTTGTAGGCTCTGTCGCCTTTGATTCCGTACGAACGCCATTTGGCGAAGCGTCGAATGTGCTGGGAGGATCCGCCACGTATTTTTCCACTTCTGCCAGTTTTTTCACAGACGTAAATCTCATTGCCGTCGTTGGCGAAGACTTTCCACAGGAACATCTCGATTTCTTGCGTAGTCGGGGCATCAATCTGGACGGATTAGAACAACGGCCTGGAAAAACGTTCCGCTGGCGGGGAGAATATTCCTACCAACTCAATGAAGCCCAAACCCTGGAAACACATCTTAATGTCCTAGAAACCTTTCGGCCGAAAATTCCTGCCAGCTATACCACGCCATCCGCCTTGTTTCTGGGTAACATTGATCCCGAATTACAACTGGATGTCCTAAATCAAGTGAAGCGGCCATCCATCGTGGCCTGCGATACCATGAACTTTTGGATTGAGGGGAAGAGGGAGGCCTTATGGAAAGTCCTTGAACATATCGATATCCTCGTCATTAATGACGGGGAAGCCCGTGCCTTGGGCGATGACGCGAACCTCGTCCAGGTGGCCAAACGGATCTTATCGCGAGGCCCCAAAACCCTCATTATTAAACGCGGAGAATATGGGGTCTTGATGTTTCATCAGCAAGAAATTTTTGGGGCTCCAGCCTATCCACTGGAAGCGGTAAAAGATCCAACCGGCGCAGGCGACACCTTTGCCGGTGGCTTTATGGGCTACCTGTCTGCTACCGAAAATTATTCACAAGCTGGGCTTCGACAGGCCATCATTTTTGGGAGTGTCATGGCTTCTTTTAATGTGGAGCAATTTAGCCTGGACCGACTCAGGCATTTAACCCGTGAAGATATTGACAAACGATTTACATCTTTTAAACATCTGACTCATTTTGAGGATTTGTCATAGGACCTAAGAATTTCGATACGCACACCATTCACATGACGCGTGGCTTTCTTATGACAAGCCAATCAACATGAATTCCGGAAAGGCCTTTCTCATTCAGGATAACGCCATGGAAACTCTTGGTGGATTATTCCGACAGACACGGGAACGACAACGTTTATCTTTAGAGCAGATCGCTTCCAAAACCCGTATTCAACAGCACCATCTTCAAGCCCTTGAGGAAGAGGATTTCGCAAGTCTACCGGCCAAAGTGTTCGTCAAAGGGTTTGTACGGTCGTACGCCCGTTCGTTGGGACTGGATGAAGATAATGCCCTTCAGCTATTCCTAACCACCTCTAGCAATTTCTATGATCGCACCCAAGAAGAGCAGCAACACATCCAGGTCACCTTACAAGCAGCCCATCGTAAACGTTTCAATTGGAATCTTGTTGTCATACTTTTTTTGGCCATCGGTGGAGTCCTCTTTTATCTGCTACCCGGGCAGCAAGAAACCCTCCCACTCACACCTGAATCCGAAACTCCTTTACCAATCAATGAAATGCAAAACGAAGGAACACTTGAGCCCGCACCCCCCATCGAAGAATCACCCGACAGCGCTTCCTCAGAAGCCCTAGTCGACGTCGAGGCACAGCTCACTCCTCCTCCCCCATCTGATATCACTCCTTCACTTGACATCACCCCTTCACCGCTACCCCCTGAGCCTCGACCGATATCCCCTACCTTGCCTGTTTCCCCCGTTCCCGAAAAGGCCACCGGGTTCGATGGAACGCTGGTCCTGGAAATCGAAGCCACACAACTGACCTGGGTCGTGGTGCAGTCTGACGTTCAGGATCCGCAGGAAGCCTTATTACAACCTGGGCAAAAAAGCACCTGGAAGGCGAATAAACAATACTTGCTCACGCTAGGAAATGCTGCGGGTGTGATCATCCGTCTTAATGGAGAATTACAAGGTCCGTTTGGAAAGCCAGGTCAGGTGGTTCGAGACATTCGTTTGAAGCCCTGACGTCACAACACGAGGGGGTAATGACTCCTCACAATCGCCCATCTTCCCGCCCTTCAAAATTTCCATAAATTTGAAAACACCATACTCACTGGGCAAAGCTTGAAATGCCTGAGTCCTGTTTATTGCACCCATCTCAAAATCTCCAGTGCGCGAAGCCCTCTTGACCCGCGGTAGAAAACTTCTACGGGATCCAACCTTAACTCTTTTTCACCTTCTTGACAGGCTAAAAAACTGATTGATATGATGAAAAAGTTTAGGTGGTCTAAAGTTGACCTTATGTGTATGAATTAGGTTAGGCCCCCTCAAACAACACCAACCCAAAAAGAGGAAAAAAAGGGGAAGTGATGATGCAATCCCCACGTTTTTTTACGGTCTCATCAACTCTGTTTAACCTTAGGAGGCTTACATGACGTTTTCGATGAAAGTGCTTGGAACCCTGACTGCCGCTATGTTTTTGACCACTGGTTTGGCCATTGCCGGCCCGGAAAAAGATCCAATTCCAGCCCGCGTTCCGGCTGATAAACGCTCTGAAGCCAAAAAAGAAAAAACTCCTCTTTATGAAAAAGCTGAAGAGGCGTCTCCGGAAATAGTGGCGGAAGGCAAAGCCTTATTTGAGGGAAAAGGGACTTGCGTGAACTGCCATGGCGCCAAAGGTGATGGCCAAGGTCCGGCAGGAGCCGTCTTGACCCCAGGTCCCCGTGACTTCACCAATTGCAAATTCCACAAGAAACGGAAAGATGGCGAACTCATGTGGGTCATCAAGAATGGTAGCCCTGGAACAGGCATGGTGCCTTTGGTTCCAGCCACCATTAGTGAAGAAGAGGCCTGGAAGGTCATTGCGTACGAAAGAAGTTTCTGCAAAGAGTAGCTGATATTTATTATTTTTACGCAAAACCCCCGCTGGGCTGAGCTCAGCGGGGGTTTTTTATGAAAAAATCCCGGGCCCCTGCCAAGAATGGCGTTTCCCCGTTGACACCATTCAAATCCCTTGACTAGACTCAACTTGGTAGAAGGTCACCCATCCCACTATTCGCTAATATAATTTTTAAAGTAAGGAGAGCATTTTCATATGGCCAAACGACGATCACTTCAGGAAGACGCAATGTCTTTAAAAACCAAGGTCACGAAATCCCTAGCCAGTAACGACAATCCTGAGGGAGATTCAACCATCCGGTCATTACGAAAACGATTACGACGAGTGCAACGGAAAGTCCGAACAGCCAAACGGCGCGAGGAACAGCGGAAATCAAAGAAAGTCGTGGCAGAGGCCTAAGGTTCGCAGATCGACCCTTGAAGAGAATTTGGAGGAATTGAGGCATGCGGGACGACCAAAAAAATATGGATGATGCATTTTCAGATCAAACGGAAGAGTTTGTATCGTTGGAAGGCAAGACCACCTTGCCTCAAGACGAGCTAGTGGATGAAGTCTCGGAAGCCATCACGGCGGAAGCAGATGATGAAGAAACAACAGACATCGTCGCCTCTGCTGAAGCCGAAGAAGGCACAGAACAAGAAGAAGAGTTGGTCGAAGAGCAGGTCAAAGATGAAATCGATATTCAGATCGATCTCTTGAATGACTCAGAATGGATGGTCCGACGCGAAGCAGTGATTACTCTTGGCGAAATGGGTGATGAGCGCTGCGTCGAGCCTCTCGTTCGATGCCTTCGAGATGGAGATTGGCAGGTTCGGGACGCCGCAGTTGAAGCCGTTGCCATGATTGGCTCACCGGCCGTGGACCTCCTTCTCCGCTATATACGAGACTACGATGCTCGGAAATCAGTGATCAAAGCGTTGGGGAAGATTAACGATGAACGAGTCCTTGATCCGTTAATTTCGATGCTTCACAATGATGAGTTTAAGGACGATGCGACCTGGGCGCTCGCAGAACTTGGACAACCGGCTGTTGGACGATTACTCGAATGCCTCAAGAATCAAGATGAAGTGATTAGAAAACAGGCCATTCTGGCTCTAGGAGAGATTAAGGATTCCAGTAGCGTTGATTTATTGATGGAAGGATTGCAAGACCCTGACTGGTTCATCCGACTCTCGTCGGCGGCGGCGCTAGAAAAAATTGGGGATCCTCGTGGTCGTGAGGCGATTAAACTTTTGGCCAAAGACCCAGACCTGGTTGTTCGTTTACGAATCGAACACATGTTGGCAGAATGGAAAAAGCAGGCCGTCACGGCTTAAGCCTGATTTATCAGTCCCGGTTGTGAAAACACCAGACCCCTCCATCGACTAGAAGATGGAGGGGTCTTTTTATGAGAGGAATCCCACCACACCTTCCCACCCTGCCTCTTAAATTCCACCTACCACCTTAAAGAAGTAATAAACAGGAATTAAATAATTGGGAATAAGATGAGACGACAAGAAATAAACAACGCAACTGGCGAGCAATTTAAACGGGTTGATCAAGGCATGACAGATTGCAACTCCTGACGAAGATCCTCCCACGAATGAGGAGGAAGGCTATGGCCTTGAGCCAGACTTTGCTGAGCCTCTCGAATTTTCTGTTTCACTATTTTGATTTTTTGAGCCATGGGGCCTTGAGGGTCCAACTCAACCGCTTGATCTAAATGGTGAAGTGCACGTTCAAACTCGACTGAAGCTTCTTTGAAGTGATGATCTAACAGAAACGCTCGGCCTTCCAAAAAGCCGTCTTTTGCTGCCAACATTTGTCGCTGCAAGTTGGTCTTCTGATCAAATCCAATCGTGTTTTCCAAGACTTGCCCAGACAAATCACGCAATCGTTGCTTCACCACATCCGGTTTTTGCCCCGTGAAATAGCCCAATCCAAATACAATACCTAGCAGAATCAATATCCGTAAAACTTTCATAGTGGACCTCGCCGGCTCAGAATAATTCCCGCTCTTCCTTGAATGAACATCAAACTTTTTTCACTCCATGAACAAGACTGGCAGGAAAAATCATATCGATCGAGGAGAACCAGATGAGACAGGGAATGGCGCACCATACTTAAGTCGATGGTATCACTGCACTACAGAAGGTACAACTGTGATACGGGATGTCCCATGGACTTCTGCGCAAGGAGTCGGCCTACCGCGCATCAGTCACAAATTCGGAGAACATGTTGAGAGATTCAGGCCAGCTTTTCGTCTTGTGTCTTCACTTCCTCGGAAAACAACGGCATATACGCGCGATTGACATATTCTTTGACCATGCGACGAGCACTAAACCGTGGAGCCGATGTCCGAATGGAATTTTTGACGACAGTGCACCACCCATGCGGAACACCGTCAACACCCCTGTCGTAGTACAACGGAATGACATCGTTTTCAAGTATGGCGTAAAGATTGGCCATATCCAGATCGTCCTGGGCCCAATCGCCAAGTGGTACTTGAGGAAGAGGCACAGCCCAGCCGTTACCTCCATCATAGCCTTCCTTCCACCATCCATCTAACACGCTCAAATTGGGCACGCCATTTAAGGCGGCTTTCTGGCCGCTGGTCCCGCTAGCCTCTAAGGGCGGGCGAGGATTATTGAGCCAGACATCGACCCCTTGCACCAAAAATTTTGCCACATGCATATCGTAATCTTCGACAAACGCAATATGGCCACCCAGATGATGCGCTTTGGCAAATTGATAAATACGATGGATGAGTTCGCGCCCGGCCTGGTCGGCGGGATGCGATTTTCCGGCAAAGACAATTTGAACAGGCAGCCACGGATTCAACAGAATCTGTTTCAGTCGGTCCAAGTCTGAAAACAACAGGGTGGCTCGTTTATAGGAGGCAAATCGTCTGGCAAATCCCAGAGTCAACACATGCGGCTCAAGAAACGCTCCACTCGCCAACACCTGGATAGGCTCCATCGTCCCATCCATCCATCCCATCCGGGCGCGCTGACGGATAAAGCTCATCAGTTTTCGTTTCAGAAATTTCCGGACCTCCCATATTTCCTCATCCGGCACCTCCTTCATCCTCTGCCACATACTGAGGTCGTCACACCGTTCCCGCCAGTCCGATCCCAGATATTTTTGATACAATACATCCATTTCCTGGGCAATCCACGTGGGAACATGCACCCCATTGGTGACGCTGTGAATGGGCACCTCATGCAGCGGGAGCTCCGGCCACAGAATGTGAAACATTTTCTTTGAAACCTGTTCATGTTCCTTGCTCACGCCATTAATGAATGAGGCTAGACGGATAGGCAATGTCGTCATATGGAATTGATCTGGTGATAATTCCGGATGACGACCCAACGCCATAAAATCCTCCTGCGTGAGTCCTAACCCTTCCCACCACCAATGACAATGTTCGCGAATGAGGTCCCCCGAAAAGACATCATGACCAGCAGGGACAGGCGTATGGGTTGTAAAAACGGTGGTCTGGCGAATCTGATCGGCCGCCTCCGACAAGGACAGCCCTTGTTGAAGTTGTTCCCGCATTCGTTCAACCAGAAAAAAAGCCGGATGCCCTTCATTGGCATGCCACACAATGGGATCACGTCCAACCGCACGCAGGGCCCGTACACCGCCGATGCCCAATAACAACTCCTGACAAAGCCGTGTGCGATGGTCTCCGCCATAGAGCCGAGCAGTCAAATGACGATCCTCAAATGAGTTTTCCGGTGTATCCGTATCTAAAAGATAGAGCGAGACCCGGCCCACTTGTATCTGCCAGATCACACACGCGACCATTCGCGTACCCAGTTGGACTTGAATTTTTGCCAAATCTCCGGCTGGCGTCCGCGCCAACTCAATCGGCATCATCATCGGATCGACGGAATCATACACCGCTTCCTGCCAACCGTTGGTATCCACAACCTGCCGAAAATAGGCCTGGCTATACATAAAGCCGACAGCCACCAGCGGAACTCCCAGATCACTGGCCTCTTTGAGATGATCACCAGCCAGAATCCCTAATCCTCCGCTATAAAGAGGAACCGAACGATGCAATCCAAATTCTGCCGAAAAATAGGCAATCGTCCGATCCTGACACTGAGGATAGGTTCGGCCAAACCAGTGATCCTTTGCCTCCATGTAGGTATGAAACGCCTTCATCGCTTCGCGATACAGGGAAAGAAACACCACATCTTGTCCAAGAGCATCCAATCGATCAGAGGCAATCTTCTGCAACTGCTTGATGGGATCGTGATAGGTCAGGCGCCAGAGCGTGGGATCAATGTAAGAAAAAACGGCCCGGCCTTCAGGAGACCAACTCCACCACACATTATGAGCTAACTCAGAAAGATTTCGAAATTCTTCCGTCAACATACGAGTTTGATTCATAGGGTATTCTCACAAAAAGATGACATCAGCCATTGATGAAGGATCTTCACCAACCATGAATACATGTTGAAGTGGTAGAAGAAAACACTCAGAAGAGTCAGTTAGAGAGGGTTAGGCATTCCCAACAGGATGATTTGGATTCGTCCCCGATTGCGCCAACGAAGCAACAACCGCAAACCGCTCGCCCACGATCCGGGTCGCCCGGTTCATGTGCTTGGCCAATTCCTTGGCTTCATCAGCTGGAAGGTCGCGGCGAAACTGTGGATGAAGTCCCCACCAGGATTCGACTTCTTCCCCCTGTGCGCGAGACACCACACTGATCAACTTGATCAGGTTTTTCCCGGCTCTTTCCGGGGCACCCGATTCCGTCGAGGAGCTTCCTTTTTCAGCAGCCACCGACAAATCGGCCCCTTCATTCGCTACCGAGGGAGCCGCAGACGTTGCCGGTTCTACTTTGGGTTGAGTGGTATCTTCGAATAGGCTTTTGAGGGCCGGTACGACCGCGCTTCCACACAAAAATGCCGCAGCCGTAATTTCCTGCTTGCCCGGGACTCCGGCTTTAGAAGCAATTCGTTCTGAAAAAAAATGAAAATATTGATCCCGCTCTTTGGATTGGTCTGTGACGACAAACCTAAATTTTTCATAGGTTTTCCGACTATCCGATACCACCTGCCCAACAGACAGCGTCACCTCCATGTCGTCCACTTCACTCGAACTCAAAGAGGGGGCCAGGACGGTTTTTAATTGATGGGCCACGGAATCTTCCAAGCTATTCATAAATTCCTTTTGGGCCTGAATCGGAATATAAAATCCAGACAGCCGATCCACAAGGTTAAACAGCATGCGCAGGAATTCCAAATAAATCTCCCATTCCTGCTTCCGCTGCAGCTTCATAGCGAGCTTTTGGTCAGACCGTTTGATCAGACCGACCGATTCCCGAGCCACGCTCATCATGGTATGTGCAAGATCCTTCAGCACACTCTCGTAATTTTCCGCAGATTGTTTGGCCATTCTTCACTCCCTAATTGAGTAAAGTATAACCGAGGGCCCGCGACCTGTCCAAGCCTAATATGGGAGTGTTTAAAAAAGCCGCCAGTGGCGTTCTCGCCACTTGGCCGTGCTCCCGTACTCCATCTTACGCTCCGCTCGTCCAAGTAGCTTCGCCCTTACTGGACGGGCATTTTTGAACACTCCCCCATTGCTTTTATTTGCTTTTGGCTACTCATCCGCTCGGGAAAAGGGGAACATATTCCAAAATTCAACAGACCGACTATCGCTCGCGTTGCAACCCACCACCACGTATGCTATACACGGCCAAAGGTCTTCGAAAGACGAAACTCGGGTTCATATCTCCCGTCAATTCCTGCCCATGGATTCCACTTCGCCACCATCCAAAGTTTATGTCCTGAAACGACCCCTGGAGGAGTCCACTCCACCAAAATTATCGCGTAATTACGCGGAAGAATTGAATCCCCAACAACTCGCCGCCGTTGAAGCCGTGCAAGGTCCAGCCCTCGTCATCGCCGGCGCCGGCAGCGGGAAAACACGCACACTCGTGTACCGGGTCGCCAGACTCATCGACCTGGGCATTGTCCCCAGTTCCATCTTACTCCTAACCTTTACCCGAAAAGCCTCACAGGAAATGCTCAGCCGGGTCGGACTCCTCATCGGTCTCCCCGCCCAGCAAGTTGGCGGTGGGACCTTTCACTCCATGGCCAATATCCTCCTTCGGCGATATGGCCGCCCCGTCGGCCTGGAACCAGGGTTTACAATACTCGATCGGGGAGATTCCGAAGATCTCCTGAGCCTCCTCCGTGGCCAACTGGGACTGAATGATACCGGCAAACGGTTCCCCCGCAAACATACCCTCTCCGAAATATTTGGGAAAACGGCCAACACCTTAGAGAGCCTGGAAAACATTGTCATCAACGAATACAGCCACTTCGGGGAATATCTCGGAGAACTCCAGAAACTCCAGGCCGCCTATGAGGCCGCCAAGCGCCAACGGCAACTCGTGGATTACGACGATTTATTGGTCAAACTGCTCGAACTCCTGGTCATTGACCAACCGACCAGGGAAACCATCAGTCAGATCTTTCGCTATATTTTGGTGGATGAATATCAAGACACCAATCGCCTGCAAGCCTCATTGGTACGCAATCTGGCGGCCACCCATGACAATGTCATGGTGGTGGGCGACGATTCCCAATCCATCTATGCCTTTCGCGGCGCCACCTTCCGCAACATCATGGAATTTCCGGACCTCTTCCCCGGTGCCACCATTTATAAATTGGAGGAAAACTACCGAAGCACGCAACCGATTCTCCAACTGGCCAATAAGCTCATCGAAGCGGCGCCGGAAAAATACAGCAAAACGCTCTTTACACGGAAGGAAGAGGGACCATTACCCACCGTCGTGGAGGCGATGGGGGAAAATGCCCAATCGCGATTCATCGCGCAAAAAATTCTGGAATTGCGGGAAGAAGGTATACCCTTAGATGAGATCGCAGTGCTGTTCCGATCCAGCTTTCATGCCTTTGACCTCGAATTGGAACTCACCCGGCGAAACCTCCCCTTCATCAAACGAGGCGGGTTCAAATTCATCGAAACGGCGCATGTCAAAGATCTCATGGCCCACTTGCGGGTCATTCACAACTCCTTGGACACCGTCAGCTGGAACCGGCTCCTCTTACTCCTCGAAGGGGTCGGCCCCAAAAAAGCCAAGGATCTGATCGCGTCCATCCTCCAAGCTCATGGCCAGTATGAGGTATTGAAGCACAGCACCGGCCGTTCAGCCTCCGGATTACGCAACCTGGCCGCCACACTGGATCGGGTCACGGAAGATCCCCTCACTCCCGCTGTGCTGCTCGGGGAAATGATGGAATACTATGTCCCCCTCCTCAAGGACCAGTATGACGATTACCCCAAGCGGATTCGAGATCTGGAACATTTATCCGTCATGGCAGAACGCTACGAAAGCCTCAACGACTTCCTTGCCGATCTCACGCTCGAGCCTCCGAATGAAAGTGTGGTGGACGTCGAGGCCCCAGACCGGGACGACGAGCGGTTGATTCTTTCCACCATTCACTCGGCTAAGGGATTAGAATGGCAATGCGTCTTTGTGATCTGGCTGGTGGACGGACGGTTTCCCTCAGCCTACTCCTTCATGGGCCCAGAAGAACTGGAAGAAGAGCGCCGACTGCTTTACGTTGCCGTCACCAGAGCCAAGCACCACCTCTTCCTCACCTACCCCATCAATGTGTACGATAAAATGACCGGGTCGGTCCTCACGAAACCCTCACGGTATCTGGATCACATCCCGCCATCTTATTTCGACACCTGGAGTTTAGTTGAAGAAGATCAAACCTATTCCTGGAGGTAATTTTTAGTAGTATGCCGAAAGGCCTAAAGAACTCTAAAATGCTCAACTTTATTCAGTACTTCACATTATCTCATCAGCGGCGGCAGAATGTTCAAAAAGTCTCGTCCAGTCCTGTACTGAGGCCTCTCGAAGGGAAGGCCGCAGGCATTTTGACGAGCGGAGCGTACGGGGGAGTACGTGAGCACGACAAAATGCCGAGAACGCAGTTGGCGAACTTTTTCAACACTCTGCTAGTGACATATTTCGGCCGGATGTTGGGCCTGGCCCTTCTGGTCAGCCTGATAAGTGTAAACATGCCAAGCCAGGCCTGGTCCGCTGAGGACACCACCCCAAGCCGTCCCAACCCCCGGCATCCGTGGCCTGCCCTTTTGCAGCAAGCAGACACCCTGGGACTGCCAACGGGCTTCCTCAAACACATCGATCCCAAATTTGTCACGGTACACTTCGAAGACCTCCGCACCTACGCCGCAGAATATCATCCACAAGACCATACGATGATTCTCAACCTGCGCCTGTCCTTTAATGAAGCCGGCGGCGCGTTAGCCGATCTGGCACGGATGACCCATCATGATGTCGCCCTGCTCTACCATGAACTCCTGCATGCCTATCTGGACTATCTCTACGCCACCGACCATGGACAAGCTCTGACCGAGGAAGACCAGCGCGTGCTAGGGATGGCGAACAGCCAGATGGCCTGTCATTACCGGTTTGTCCGGATTAACCCTATTCGCCAACTCAAAGGCACCACCGAACTGCGATTTCTTTCGGATCAGGATTCGTGGGAAGTCATGAATGAAACCTGGGCGGTCTTTGTCGGTTGGGTGCTATGGACCAAATTGGAACTCTTCCAGGATCACCTGAGCACAAAAAGCTGGACACCGCCACTCATCGAGCAATGGACCCAACGGTTAACGGATGCGGTGAAATCCGGAGAATTATTGGGCTACTACGAACCCGATGATCCGGAAGAACGCCAGATCGCCCGTAAACGTTTCATCGCCCCATCCAATGGCCTCACCCCACAGGATGTCGAATTGTTGCTAACCACAGTCTTAGGGGAATCACCCGAACTGGTCCAGGCCTCCACCGCGGTCTTCGAACAGTATCAAACCAGCATGGAACCGGCCCCCTCCTGCGAATAAATTCAGGGGCTCCGGCATGTAGACATCACCTAAACATCCATGTTAGCTTCAGAAATTTTCCGAGGCGGTTGCCCTCTGTTTTTCCTCTCTCATGGCTGAGAGGCCACAAGAACTAGAGGTCGGATATAATTGCACATGAACACAATCTTGCGCCTGTAGCTCAGTGGATAGAGCACTTGCCTCCGGAGCAAGGGGCCACAGGTTCAAATCCTGTCAGGCGCACCATGACTGTGAATGTCTGGGCGGATAAAGGGATAAAAATGATTCCCCTCCTTTGTAAGGGGGGGGCAAGGGGAGGTAGAATTCTTCGACTAGGAATTCATAGTTCTGCACTATATACTTTCTGAAAAATATTCTTCATCTCGGTGGGGCCGTTAGCTCAGTTGGTAGAGCAGCTGACTCTTAATCAGCGGGCCGTAGGTTCGACCCCTACACGGCCCACCAATTATATAAAATACCTCTTGCCCTTATAAGGATCCCTATCAAGAGGCTATAAGTCCATGGCCCAACTCACAAAAAAACCCGTAATTCTACAAGGCATGCAATATTGGCTGAAATCGTGCGCCGCTTAACCGAGCACTTTCACCCAGAGTGCATTTATCTCTTTGGGTCTCAGGCTCGTGGAGAAGCGGGGGAACATAGCGATTACGATTATTGATGGTCGTGAGTAAGTCAACACTACCGCAATTCCGTCGAGATCAAGAAACCTTTCGCACATTATTAGGGGTAGGTGCTTCAAAAGATATCTTGGTCCATACCCGAGAAGAATTCGACCGAAAGCAAAAAGTCTTGTGCTCCCTTCCCGCCACTATTGCTCGGGAAGGAATTCTGCTTTATTCAGCCTGAAACCGCCGCAGAGGCCAAAGCCTGGTTTAAATAGGCGGCGAACGATCTACGTGGAGCAGAAATCGATCTGGCAGCTGACCCTCCACTCATTGAAGATGCCTAATTTCACTGTCAACAAGCGGTGGAAAAAGCGATGAAGGGCTTTTTAACGGGGCATGAACGTCCGTTTAAAAAAACCCATGATTTAGATGAATTGGGAAGAGCTTGCGAAGAAATCAATATTGGTCTCAAAAAAAAGCTTGTCGAGGCCCGAGATCCCACGGTTTTTGCCTGGGAGTTTCGTTACCCAGGTGATAGTCAAGTCCCTTCGCTTTCGGAAGCTCAACAATTTCTATCACTGGCTCACACAGCGTTTGAAAACTTGCTATCTCCCCTTCCCGACAACTTGCGACCCTGACCGGTCGTAGGCTTCCTAATACTGCCCGCTATTTATCACCTCACCATTGACAAAAATTCCAGGCAAACTCCTTCAAAGGAACCCATCGGAAATGCAAAGGCGCTCAGAATGCGACGAAGCAAAAAAGGGAAGGCTATGCGCAAGATATCTGGAAACGATGAGATGCGTGCAGAATATGATTTTTCAAAATTGAAGGGTGGCGTGAGAGGGAAGCACTACTCAATGGCAAAAGCATGCACCAATCTCGTGCTCATCGACCCCGATCTTGCAAAGGTCTTTCCCAACGACGAGTCCGTTAACCGAGCGCTTCGACTATTACTTGAGGCTGCTAGCGATGCGACCAAATCATCTCACAGCACTCGAAAGAAGGTAAAAAAGTCGCCTAACCCCAGACCTAAGAGGGCTTCACGCATTTCCACAAATCGTTAAGCCTTGAGCAGCTGACTCTTAATCAGCGGGCCGTAGGTTCGGCCTCCTCGCGGACCCACCAATTATAGCTATTCCAAATAATTTTCAAAGCCTTATTGCCCGCATGACACTCTGGCTGCGGACCGACGCCTGCCGTCTGGCCCAAGGGAGGGACGTTCTCATCAGCTGGCGGGCCTTGTCTGAGCGAAGCGAGTTGGTCCGCCCTCCGTATCCTGCGTCCGTCCCATTTTAATGAGGCCGGACGGGGCGTCAATCGACATAGGTAGGCGGTCACCCGCTTTCCCTGTCACACCACCGTACATACGGGTCCGTATACGGCGGTTCGGCGGGTTCAGCTATCAGCCCCCAGTGAATCCTGGAAGCCTGATACCCGGGCTTTCGGCATGGCGGTTCGCCGCAAGCGATTCGGTCACTTCCTGGACAGTCCTTGGGGCTTCACCCCGCCCGCTGTCCGAAAGGCCAGATCTAACTGGTTATTCAGCCGCTTGTCGCTCATGAGTTCCGCTGCCGACTCGCCCCTCCTCACCGTTCAGGCCTTCATCCCTCCTGGGACTACTATGCCCTCTGCTGACTCCTCCCGCCCGATCGGGATGGATCACTCCATCCTCAGTCTTGCCGCCAAGACAGGCGAGAGGTCTCCCGAGGTAAGCTCAACCGCCTTCAGCGCACGACCGCCAGATTTACAACCCGCACCCTTGATGGAGAGGGACTTCGCGAATCCATGCTCGCTCGTCCGGCACGGTCTGCCTCGTATCTGGTTCTTGTCCATCGGCCCACGCCTTTGCTCCACGCTGCCTTCAGACCCCGCCTCACGACGACGCCCTTGCGCTTCGCTATGACTTCACCTCCATCAGGTTGTCAAAGGGACTTGCACCCTCAAGCTGTTGAACATGCTCGGCGCACATGGTTTTGGGTCCTTTTGCCAAAACAAAAGGGCCTCGGCTGCCGGCCGAAACCCGGCACTTGCATTTTTTCGCTCCTAACAAGGCGGAAGTTTATTGGAATGACTATAAATTCTAAAAGTCTTCTTGCCCCCACAGAATTCCTACCCTAGGCTGCCGCCTTGCCCCCCCGCACCTGAAGCAGTGGTTCACAATGCAGACGTGACTGAGATCCTAGACAGGCGGAGGAAATGATGAAATTTGAGCTGTACACTGATGTGGCGTTGACGTGTGACGACGTACCGGAGCACCGTCTCCGTCGCGGCGACATTGTCAAACTCGTGGAACACCATAATGCTCCAGACGGCACGGAGGGATACTCCATCGAGGTCTTCAACGCCGTCGGGAATACAATTGCCGTCACCACCGTCCCCGCCTCTGCCATCGAAGCCCTCCGCGAAAACGAGGTGCTCTGCGCCCGTTCACTGGCTCGGTAGCACCTAGCCAATACCACCAACGTCATTTTTCATAGTATCGGATCCGAAGTTTAACTTATCTTACTTGCTCGACCAGAAGGCATCTGGGCCTAATCCGGCTCAGGTTGCCCTGCCGATTCAGACAAACCATCGCACGTCGCGCATGGATAAAGCCGGAATTGGTAGCCTTTAGACAGATAGTCCGGTTTTAAGTGTGACAGGGCATGCGGAGAGGGAAAATGACAGTGGCCATGCCAGCGGTGGAACAACCAACCGCAACGATCCGAACTTGAGTCTACTTTGTTAGTGCGGTATAAGGACACACCACAATTGATTGGCCGGATTGTCGAAGACTTCGACTGGCAACACCTGGCTCTTGAGAGTTTCCTCCAGCACGGCGAGGCAGACCATGAATGAGCGAGTCATTATTGATCCGGAACTCCAACACGGTAAACCCGTGATTCGCGGAACACGCGTGCCAGTCTCCCGTATCCTCGGTGGGTTAGCTGGAGGAATGAACTTCGACGAGGTATGCCGCGAGTACGATGTAAACACCGAGGACATTCGGGCCGCCATCAAGTATGCCGAAGAGTTGGTTGAGCAGGAAACCCACCATCCGCTCCCCACGGGTTGATTTCCTCCGTGCGATTTTTGATTGACGCCGACCTCCCCCGTTCCACCAAGATCCTGCTGGAGAATTTCGGCCACGAAGCCCTTGACGTTCGAGACATCGGCCTGAAGAGTGCCAAAGATCCGGTCATCGCATGTTATGCCAAAGATCACTAAGGCTGTCTCCTGACCGGTGCCTTCGGCTTTGCGGATATACGAAACTATCCGCCTGAAAACTACTATGGCATTGTGGTTCTCGGATTGCCCCGCGATGCCACCGCCGCCTTTATCCTCCAGCTGATCGAGGAGATTCTACGCCAGACGGAAGTGCTCGCTCGGCTACCCCATAAGCTGGCCATCGTCGAAGCCGGTCGTATCCGCCTGAGACCCGCCTGAAACCTATCACAAGCCATTAAAATCCCTGGATCTTTTCAAAAGATGAGACTCTTCCGCTCAGTGCAATTCTTAGAAAGTGGAAAAGAGACAACATTTCGGATCGTGGGAAAGAATCCCATTATTCCAGAGGACAGCTATGAACAAGGAATCTGAAAACAATGAAATGAAAGAAGAGTATGATTTTTCACAGGAGGTGAGAGGGAAATATGCTAAGGCCTATCATCAAGGATCGAACGTGGTTGTTTTAACCCCTGATGTGGCCAAACGCTTTCCCAATGCCGAATCGGTAAATCAGGCGCTCCGTAGCCTTGCGAATCTGATGGACGGAAAACACCAACCTCATTAACTCAGCGGGCCGTAGGTTCGCCCCCTACATAAGCCACCATTACTTTTCAACCATTTACGAATGCATCACCCAGGTTCCTTATCTGGTTGTGATGAATTTGTGATAACCCCCCCCTTGACCCAACACTTTTTCGCCATCTCTCAAGGTTTCCGAACTGAATGGCGACAAAGACTTCGTCAATGGCCCAGCTATCGCTCACGCGTCCTAGTCGTTTTTTGAGTTTTGGAGCATGGTCAGGCCAAAATTTCTGGCATTATTGCCGAAAAGCCCCGTTCGGCCAACATTTCTTCGACATCACGGAAACTGAGACAGGATCGATGGTAAAGCCAAACGGCGTGATCCCAACGAGACCGAGACATTGAATCCTTAGAGGGCATATTGCTATTATTTGGCCCTGCAAATGGCGATGCAGGGAGGTCGGTGTGAAGGCGTCATGTCTTGAATTGGTACGGTCCATTAGGGTTCGTGCTCATGATGGCTCTTCTACTGGTTGTGACCAACCTGTTTTCAGGTCACGGTCGCTTGACCGTCATGTAATCGGCCGCCCCTGCCGAGATTACATTCGAGAATACCGCCCCTTAGTACCAACCAGAATTGGCGGTCGTGTCGCCCGGCATTCCGGTTCATTTGCTCAATTACACGGCATCTCCCCACAACATTCTCCACGATGGCTGCCTGACGGTCGGGCCTCGAACCTTATTCCTGCGATAACTGTCCTTCTTCTGGAGAGCTTCATAATAGCCCCGTTCCTTCCCGGCAAGTAACCTATCACTGCGAATTGCATCCGATCATGCGTGGAACACTTATCGCGATCGAGTCACTGCCGCTCCGCAAACTCACTCTCAACCACAGAAAGGATTACCCATGTCCACTTCAACCCAAACCCGCAATAAACTAGCCGGCGGATTGAAACAGAAACACTCGGCGTCTATTTCCGCCGTCCAAACCGGCCCAAGCTTCAGAATAGGGGGCGCGTGAATTATACGGACTGGAAGACTCCGAAGGACGTGATGGAGAGCCTGTCGCGGATGGATAGGCCTTTGACGGTCTAGGACATTACGGATGCGGTCATGTACCTGACCGAGGCCGAGAGGGTCACTGGTTGCATCCCGTACGTCGATGGCGGCGTTCATTTCGGACGCTGGTAATTCCATGGACCTCTCGTCATGACCACAATCTCAACAACCGCCGAGGATCGTCTCGCCAAACCCGGAATTCAACAAATCTGACTTTCGATTGAGGTGAACGCATAGGAGGAAAGAACATGGCAAATTTGAAGGATACAAACCCGAAAGGCGTAATGGTCGACATGAAGCTCGAGGTCGTCGTCATCCCGGTGTCCGACGTCGACCGGGCGAAGGAGTTCTACGAGAGGCTCGGGTGGCGGCTCGACGCCGACTTCGCCAGCGGCGACGACTTCCGCGTGATCCAATTCACGCCGCCTGGCTCCGGCTGCTCAGTCATCTTCGGCAAGAACGTTACCGCGGCGGCACCCGGTTCCGCCCAGGGAATGTACCTGATCGTCTCCGATATCGAGGCCGCCCGCAAGGAGCTGCTCGGTCGCGGCGTGAAGATCAGCGGGGTGTTCCACGAGGCCGGCGGCGTGTATGCCGGCACGGACGAGCCCTTTCTGTTTGGGCGGACTCGGGTCAGCGGTCCGGATCCCGAGCATCGCAGCTACCGCTCGTTCGCCTCGTTCCATGATCCGGATGGCAACGGCTGGCTGTTCCAGGACCTCACAACGCGGCTGCCTGGTCGCATCGACTCCGCGACGACGACGTTTAGTTCCGCGAGCGATCTGGCGAGCGCGCTTCGACGTGCGGAGGCCGCCCACGGACTGCACGAAAAGCGAACTGGGCAGCGCGACGAAAACTGGCCCGACTGGTACGCCGCGTACATGGTGGCGGAACAGGCTGGGACGGAGCTGCCGACGTAAGCGACTACGACGTGATCGTCATCGGCGGCGGCGCCCCCGGCGAGCACTGCGCCGGCGCACTCGTCGAAAGGTGGCCTGCAAACTTCCTTAAAGGAGGTGCCTCGTGTCGCGACAATTCGATGCCATCATCATCGGGACCGGCCAGGCAGGCCCGTCTTTGGCTGCGCGGTTTGCGGCTGCGGGCATGACAGTCGCCATAATTGAGCGCCACAAGTTTGGCGGCACCTGCGTGAATACGGGATGTATCCCGACAAAGACGCTCGTTGCCAGCGCGTACGCGGCGCATGTTGCCCGCCGGGGCGCCGAATATGGGTTTGTTTTCAATGGCGATGTGCGCGTCGACATGAAACGCGTGAAAGCACGCAAGGATGAAGTTTCCGGACGGTCGAACAGAGGTGTGGAGGAATGGTTGCGAGGACTGAAAAACTGTACGGTCATCCAAGGCCATGCCCGCCTTCAGTCGTCCCATACTGTCGTGATCAACCATGAAGTCCTGCAAGCCGACAAAATTTTCATCAACGTTGGCGGGCGCGCCTCTGTTCCCTCAATCCAAGGTATTCATGACGTAACGTTTCTCACCAACTCATCCATGATGGATGTCGACTTTCTGCCGGAGCATCTCGTCATCGTCGGCGGAAGTTACATTGGGCTGGAATTCGGCCAAATGTATCGCCGCTTCGGGAGCGAAGTCACGATCGTCGAGATGGGACCGCGCCTGATTGGGCGTGAAGACGAAGATATTTCCGAAGCCGTGCGCCAAATTTTGGAAGCAGAGGGGATACAGATTCGGTTGAATGCGAAATGTATATCGCTGGCCAAGCGTGATGGCCTTATCGCGGTCGGCCTCGGATGTGACGAAGGTCCGCCGGAAGTAGTAGGCACTCATCTTCTTTTCGCGGTGGGACGTACTCCCAACACAAACGACCTGGGTCTCGGCCGGGCCGGGGTTGCGACTGACGAACGCGGCTTCATCATCGTTGACGATCAACTGCAAACGAATATACCCGGCATCTGGGCCATGGGTGACTGCAACGGCCGCGGCGCCTTTACGCATACTTCCTACAACGACTATGAGATCATCGCCGATAATCTCCTCAATGCAGGCCATCGCCGCCTGTCAGACCGAATCCAGACGTATGCATTGTTTACAGATCCGCCCCTCGGCCGATGCGGCATGACGGACGCCGAATTACGGAGGTCCGGGCGCGCTGCACTCGCTGCGAAATATCCAATGAGCCAAGTGAGCCGGGCCATTGAGAAAGGTGAGACACAAGGTTTCATCAAAATCTCTATTGATGCGGAAACAAAACACATTCTGGGTGCTGCGATTCTTGGGACCGGAGGCGATGAAGTAGTTCACGTGTTGCTGGACCTCATGTATGCGAAGGCGCCGTATACGGTAGTACAGCGCGCCATGCATATTCATCCGACGGTTGCGGAATATCTCCCCACCGTCTTGTCCAACCTGGAACCCTTTGCGTAGGAGGCAGTAAACGGCAGCCGGCGCGGCGCGTTGGCGGAGTAGGGCGCACGGTCACAGAACTGCTCTTGAAGCAAGGCAAAGCGGTGCGTGCCCTGGCGCGAAATGAAGACGAACGCGCGCAGGCGTTGCGCGACATGGGTGCGGAGGTCGGGGATCTGCTCGATCTCGATTCGATAGATCTGGAAATCCAACACGGTAACCCCGTGATTCGCGGAACGCGTGTGCCGGTGTCCCGTATCCCCAGTGGATAAGCTGAAGAAATGACTTTCGACGAGATTTGCCGCAATTACGATGTAAACGCCGAAGACCTCCATGCTGCCGTCGCGTATGCCAAAGAATTGGTTGAGCAGGAAACCCACCATCCCCTCCCCATGGGTAGATTTCCTCCGTGCGATTTTTGATTGACGTGACCGCCCCCGTTCCACGAAGACCCTGCTGGAGGTATTCGGACACGAAGGCATAGACGGGCTGTTGAATAATTCAACATTTCCACCAGGTTCACACCTGCCCTTTTTATTCCGGGGCAATTGAGAGCAATGAGGGGAAGTTCAAAAACTCCCGTCCAGCAAGACCGCAGCATTGATTGCTACGTCCGGTAGGCGTAACCCTTGTTTGCACGCGGAGCGTGCATGTGAGTATATGAGCACGACCAAGCGGCGAGAACGCCACTGGCGGACTTTTTCAACACTCCCATAGACGTTCGAGACTTCGGCATGAGAAGTGCCAAAGATCCGGTCATCGCACGGTATGCCCAAGATCACCAAGCCTGTCTCCTAACCGGTGACTTCGGCTATGCGGGCATACGGAACTAGCCCCCCGAATCCTACTATGGCATTGTCGTGCTCGGATTGTCCTGCGATGCCACCGCCACCTTTATCCTCCAGCTGAGCTTATTATGCCAAGTTTGAACGCCCGTGGGCGCAGGCCAGGCAAGAAGGCGGAATATGATTTTCAATGCGTGTGTAGAGCCTATTCTAGGAATATGAAACACAACCATTTTTTTCGAAGGCTCGAAAGGAGGTGTCTCTCCCACAAGAAACGGAGCCAGATATTTTTCATGCTTACTTTACTCAACATTAAATTGTTCCCATCTAGCCACAATACAGAAACAGGTCCCACAACAGGTTTTATCCCACCCACTCGAGGCCTAAGCGATTAGAAACATTTCGCTCTCTGGCAGTGTCCAACTGATTCCGTATCAGCTGCTTTGCCCCGGCCCAAACTCCCTCCACACATCTTGCTCCCATGTAGTCGGGCAACGCTCGTGAGAGAACTACTCGGCCGTGTTCGAAACGAGGACTCAAAATCGGCCTCCCATCAAGGTTCAGACCATATGGTGAATACAGATGGTTCGTTTGAATGGCTTACAGCCGGTGAGAATGCCAACATTCTTGTTTGCCTCCGGCTTTTCCCCTGCACTCGCGAGTCGTTTCCTCAAACACTTACCCCACTTGAAACTGACGGGTGATCTGTCCGTTACTTTCCCAATAGGTCAGTTTTTGTGTAAGGGTCGGACTGTCCGGCGCCGGCTGAATGCTCCCATCCTGAGCGATGGCCCGGGAGGTGATCGTGTGGCGGCCGGAAGGGGGTTGCTCCCAATCCCAATGCCAGAATTTCCAGGCATAGGGTTGGTCCTGACCTTGGTCAATGGTAGCTGACCGCCAAGGACCCTGATCGATCCGCACTTCCACTCGTTGAATCGCCCCACCCCAGGCCGCGCCATACATTCGATAGCGGCCCTGGCGAGAAGTAACTTTTGCGGGGAGGGACTTGATCAACGCCCGTCCTACCACTTTTTGCGTCCACACGGGCTTTCCATCTATTCCGGATTCTTGGCGCACTGTCACATAATCCTTGGCCATAAACCGCCCCGCCCATCGGTTTTCCATGACTTCAATCCGTGCCAGCCATTTCACATTGGCCACCCCATACCAACCGGGCACGATCAGCCGCACCGGGAAACCATGCAGGTACGGCAAGGGTTCGTCATTCATCTCATAGCACAGCAGAACTGAGGGCTCGAGCGCATCGGCTAAGGACAGGCTGCGACTGAAGGATTGGGGCATCTTCGTTCCCCGCACCTCTTCCTCGCCTTCGTCACTGCCGAAGAATACCACCTCGACTCCCTTCGATTGCACGCCGGCTTTCCGGAGCAGGGGGGCTAAAGGCGTTCCCGCCCACTTGGCCGTCCCGATACCTCCGACAAACCATTCAAAGCCATGGTTGCCCGCACATTCGAGGGTATAGAGGACTTCCTGGCGCGGCAGGGCCTTAAGATCCTCTAGCGATACCCTCAGGGGGCGGTCGACGAGGCCTCCAATAGGCAGGCGCCAGGTGTCGCCGTCAAGGACCGGGCGGTTGTAATGACTCACGTCAAAAAACTGTGATGTCGGGGTGCTCCAGGAAGTCAACTCTGGCCATTTGAGCTTACTCAAGTCCCCATAGTGGGCAACCGCTTCTTCAGGGGGAAGGGGAGGTTCATCGAGGAACGGGACCGGCTGCTCCTCGTTGTGATCCTTCCAGATCTGCCCAAACAGCGGGGAGTCCATCAAGGCCATCATGAGGAATGCCGTGCCACTGTGTTTGAGCAAGTCCCGTCTCGACACCGTCCCCGGCATTTCGTTGAACCGGGCCTCACTCTGATTGGAAAAATTTGAATTGGCATCAGTGTGCATTTCACGAATCTCCTTGTGAGTGTTAGGGTTCATAGATTACCAATCTACAAGTGGGTAGATAATGGACTAAAAGCGTTTTGGGCTTAAGGAGGCCTTCCCGGTTGTTTTTGAGTTGCCGCACGATGACCGCAACAATCTTCAGCCCGGGCATTCTGGAGCTCCTCTTAAACCACTGGATGATTCAAAGCGGCCCGGTCCTCAGGTTTGCCCGAATCGTGCACAACCCCTTTGCTAACGCCGCCTCCATCACGAAACGCTCGACAGGGCCTCTTGAATCCTGCCACTTTGTTGCTCAGTGATAAAATTGGTGAGTACTTTGATAAAGTGGGGATGTTGTGCCCCGGAGATGATGTACTGCCACCGATACGCCTTGAGGATTCCTTTCTCTACAGTTTGGCGCGCGTCTTCTAGCAAAAGACGCCCACAGGTGCGGGTAAAGTACTCTGCATCAGCCTTCGCTTGTATTTGCAGGAGACCATCTACGGCCCCCACCAACTCGATGAAATCGTCGACTGCCCGGTCTCTGGCCTCCCATGACAGGGTCTTGTCGAGACGCTCCCATTCTATTTCGTCCATAATGGCGTGTTGGCTCTCTTCCAACCAGTGATATCGGAACACATCTTTAAAGAGCGGGGACAGGTTTTGGTCCGGATCAATGCTGGACCGATAATGCAGCTGAGTGAATAATTCGATATGCAGGGTCAGGGCTAACACGGCCCATGTACTTTTACTCAGGACCACCCTGGCGACTGCATTATGATCTGGCAGGAAGGTATACCCAAGGGCCATTTGTGCTCCGGTCATTCCTTCGATACGGCGAAACAGTTCTTGGTGTTTTAATTCTTCATCGCTAAACCGGACCAAGGCCTCTAGCGCGATTTGGTTCCCAAACCAGTGCTCCCGACTGAGTTCCAGGACCTTGGCGTTAATAAACCGTTCCACCAACCCAAACACATTGGCATACGTCCGCCCTTGAATTTGACTTAGATACCGTTGTTCGCTCGGGGTTAAAAATTCCAGGTCCCGAACTTTTGACAACCCATCAGGGAGAAATTTTTGATCAATATCGAACTGCCGATTGCGCAAGACATCCTTGTCAATATCCCATCTGACGCGTTGGGATGCTGCGACACAGCGAGCATAGGGCTCGGAAGAGATGGCTTCATTCTTGTTTTCCTCGAGGGCCGCCACTCCCTCGTTTTCGTTCCTCGATCCCATGTGGAGTGTTTCTACGGTTTGAACGGTCATGATGATACCTCCTTGTGTTTCGTTCGGTGAAGAGTTTGATACAGGGCTCAATAAATTTAGTTTAATCTCTTAGCCAAAAGGCACTGAGGGCCGGTCACGTTGTTGTACTTCTTGGTTGATTCTTTGAGATCCTCATTGACTTCACGAATAACCTCTCGACGATTTTCGATGTCATGTCGTGCAGAAATGGACCTCCAGTTGTGATTGGCGTCAATCCATGTATTCCGTGCCCCAAAACGACATTTGTCTAAGTCGGGATCCGTCTGTCTTGCCTGGTCGGTTTCATTCAGAACGCGTATGTTGATACCCATGACATGATGGGTTTTCGTTTCAGTTGTTATCATGTTGCGCCTTTCAATAGAGTTGCGAGTGGGTAATGGTTCTATGACTGGTCTTCCTACATCACGCATGCCGTTCCAGGTGTCCGCTTTCCGATCCACATACTGCTTGATAGCCAAAGCACCATCCATGCCAATGCGTGTGGTGGAACATTCACCAATAATTTCAAGGTGTCATGAGATCAGGTGGCATCCATAGGATTTTGCGAAAAATCATGATTTGTGAGAATTCGCAAGAGATACTCATGAGATTTCATGAAATCATTGGATTCCAGCCGATCAAAAGTTTCAACAGGAACCCAAACAGCCATTCATTGAGATGAGAGTAAGCAGATATGATGGCCATCGAGTGGTTGAGTAGTTTGAGCGTTTCTCCAGACCATATATAACGTCCTGTCTCTTAAGGATGATGGGCCAAAATAATCCCGCATGAGTTCAATGATGCTGAACCACGTCAATGATACCCATGAGGCTTCCTCTCCCACATAAAACTCATGCGATTGATCCGACCAGTAGAAGGTGAAAGAAAGCGGGGAGCGGCAGATTCCGGGAACTGTTTCGGGGGAGGGAAACGCCCCAAAGAGGGGCTTACCTGGGTATTTCAACTTAACGCGCTGCGACAATGGGACATACTCGCCAAGCGATGGCATCGCCTCTTACGCGCATACCGCGTCCTCCCAAACTTGGAAGGCGTGAATAGGGAAGAGCCGATAGTTAACCGCCCGCATGAGGTGGCGGCAAGACGAAACAGGTTCTGCATCAATCCATGGAGAGTGAGAAACCACTGTGTTTGAGTAGATGAGGAAAATCCGCGCATGGCCCGTTCACATTGGCGAGTTAGGTTGGTGAGATCTCCGCTCGATTGTTCGCATAGACATGATTGAGGTGAGGCACCGTCGGCATGTTCGTGCGATGCGCGGGACAATAACTTCGGAGTTTATTGGTGACCAACCACCGTGGTTCGCCCACCTGACTTTAGAGGCAACGGAAGAAGCATTCGGCGGCGCGCTGATTGCGGCGACGCTGTACCAGGAGGTCAATGAGATCACCGTCTTGATCGACGGCACGCCACAAATACTCTCATTCTCCTTGAATGGCGACGAAGACTTCGTCAATGTGCCAGGTATCGCTCAAGCGTCCTTGTCGTTTTTTGAATTTGCGAGCATAGTCAACCCAAATTTCTGGCACCATTGCCGAATAGCCTCATACCTTACGATGATGCCCCGTTCAGCCAACAATTCTTCAACATCACGGAAGCTGATACAGAATCTATGGTAGAGCCAGACGGTGTGGCTGATGATTTCGGAGGGGAAACGGTGGCGTTGGTAGCTGAGTTTTCTGGTGTTCATGCAGCCCAGTCTGCCAAACGCCAGTAAATAGACAATACCTGGGGGGTTGGTCAATTAGGAATTAGAGAGGAGATTCGTTGATCGTGGCTATTATTTATTTGATGCAGATGCCAGTTGAAGCACACCGCCCAAGCCATTGCTTATTTCAGCTGGAGAAATTTTGCCATCATGGTCTTCATCTAGGGCATCAAACACCGCATCACTGCCCAGCCATTCTTCGCGGGTGATGAATCCATCTCCATCAAGGTCGTAACTTTGGAAAATTTCCGCACTGGCGAATCCAACTGTGGCCCCAGCTTCTAATTCCGCCAACCGCTTGGCTAAGAGTTGCTCCAGGATTTCAAGCGCTTTGGTAAAGCCTTTGATCCCTTCCTCGAGCTTTTCCTTTGCCATTCGATCCGCCGCATGCATTTTGTCAAAGGTGGCTCTGTCAATCGACAGTTTCTGAATATCCATTGTGCTGGCCTTTGCGGGGTCGAGCTTGCGGGTCAGGTCACTTTGGCTGCCCTCCAGTTCGGCTAGCAGTTTGGGAGAAATAGTCAACAGGTCGCAGCCGGCTAGTTCGAGGATTTCTCCCACATTGCGGAAGCTTGCCCCCATGATTTCTGTTTTATAGCCAAACTTTTTGTAGTAGTTGTAGATGGTAGTGACAGATTGGACCCCCGGATCTTCAGCCCCGAAATAATCCTGACCCGTCTCTTTTGTATACCAGTCGAGGATGCGTCCAACGAAGGGCGAAATCAGAGTTACTCCCGCCTCGGCGCAGGCGATAGCCTGGTGGAGGCCAAACTGCAAGGTGAGGTTACAGTGAATGCCTTCAGCTTCCAGGACTTTCGCAGCTTCGATGCCTTCCCACGTGGAGGCAATTTTAATTAAAACTCGCTCGCGGGGAATTCCGGCTTCCTCATATTGGGCAATCAGATCCCGTCCTTTGGCAATAGTGTTTTCGGTGTCGAAGGAAAGCCGCGCATCGACTTCCGTGGAAACCCGTTTGGGGACGATTTCGAGAATCTTCTTGCCAAAGGAAACGGCTAGGCGATCAAAGGCTAACGAGACAACTTGGGCATCCTTCACTCCAGAACCGGCATCCTTTTTAGACTGGAGTAACGTTTCATCGAGAATGCTTTGATATTGGGGCATCTGAGCCGCTGCCGTAATCAACGAGGGATTGGTCGTGGCATCCCTGGGCGTAAATTTTTCGATCGCTTGAATATCGCCCGTATCTGCCACCACGACAGTCATAGTTCGCAGCTGTTCAAGTAGATTGTTAGCCATGGGTTTCCTCTTTGCGTCTTGGATTGATGTTCCTAAGACAACCTTTTAACATGGCTAACCTGACCCTTTCAAACCAGATCGGATTCCGATCTAGGATTTCCTGGATTCTGGGAAAGGAGGCAGGTCAGTTAAGAGGCAAAGCTAATTATTCCCGTATGGTCAAAAAACTCATCCACACTTTGCGATATCTAAAAAACGTCAGTTTTTCAATGCAGGTGAATTTATAGGAAGGAACAGCCCGTTTTTAATAATAACGATTTGAAATCTGGACTACACGAAATATCATTTTTGAATATAGGGAAATAAGGAGGGATGCGTTGCGGTGTGATAGATTTGCGATAGAAGATCTCACAACAGATGGAAATAATAGAATCTATTGATTCTATAAAATCCTTGCATTTTCTTAAGAAACGGGGAAACCAGATTTCAATCAAGCCCTTAGCATTTCTATGAATTTTCGACTCTTAATCAGCGGGTCGTAGGTTCGGCCCCTACACGGCTCACCATTTCATTCACCTCCTTGCCTGTTCCTGCCACTAATCCGTTTCCCATAAAACCTGTTTTAGATCTGGTTCTGGAAATCGGGCTGCGTTGTCCATTGGCGATGACATCAATAAGGTGTTGAATTCCCCTTTCTAGCAGGCCGGGTTTCTTTTCGATGGCATCCTGTCGATCCCTTCCGCCCGGCTTGCCCTCCACCTCTTTACACCTCTATCCTTTCCCTTCCCATGGGATCTAAATTGAATTGTTCTGCAGCCGATCATTCGAGCACTTCTCCGCTCGGGGGGATCCTTTCGGCCATCCTTCCTGGACTTGGGCACCTGGTCCGGGGATATCCCGTTCATATGACCTGGGTGCTGATGGTGGGAGGACTGCTCGGGGTCGTCACCTGGGCTCTCGGAGCAGTCGGAGGACCGGGAGCAGGCTGGTTCTTTGGCATGTTGATTATTTTGCCTTGGTGGTGTCTTCAAGCCTATCAGGCGTATCTCCCAACTCCACAAGGCCAATTGGCCACGTTACGCATTGTCTGGAAACGTGGTCACGACATTCGATTTCTCGGCGGGTTATTTCTCTTCACTGCCCTCACGGACCTGTACATTATTGTGGCAAACCCTGAATACCACCTGTCCGTATTTTGTACCAAACCTACCGGCATCCCAGGTCTCTTGTTCAAAGCTCAATCACCAGCGCTTCATATCGCCATTGGGTATGGCTTTCTCACACTCCGTCGTTGGGCCTTATTTGTCTTCCTGGCCTATGCCGGCTTTGGCCTTCTCAATGCCACCACCAACTTCGCATGCTTTGGATTCGGACGCATTCGCACCGTGTTCTTCATCTCACTCTTGGCCTTTACGGCATACGTCATTTGGCGTAGAGACTGTTTGGTCACCCATTCCCGATGATCCTGGAAATGGGAGTTGGATCACAAAAGTTCGCCCAAGCTCCTGGCTAGACTTTCTGCGTTTCTCCATCTCACGCCTCCTCGCCTAGTATGGCGCTTTTCAGATGTGTCCACCAAATCGGGGAAAGACCAGAAAGCCATGACAACATTCTGGGCGTGAAAGACATTGGCAGGCTGGCTTTTACGCTCCCCGTATTCGAACTTTTTATCAGCGGGCCATAGATTCACCCCCTACACGGCCCACTAATACAATCAAGCACTTACGTGCTCTCAGCCCCTAACCCCTTCGACATAAAACCTGTTTTAGACCTGTTTTCCAGAGTTGAGCTACCCATTAAACCCCCCTCGGGAATCACCCCAAGACCGAAGAAGCCAACGAAACCCCTTTACACTTAGATACTTAAGTAAATCGCTATGGCCGATTACTTTTGTACCTTTGTTCCTTTCGACCCTATAAGCTGGTAAGTATAGTGCAAAACGGTCTTAGGAGGCAGGCCATGCGGATACGTCATCTTTCTATCAGGAATTTTCGTGGGATCAGAGAAATGGACTGGTCACTTCCGGACAAGAATGTATTGTGTCTAATAGGAAGAGGTGACTCAACAAAATCGACGATACTAGAAGCTTTGCGTAGAGTTTTCTATCCGCAATGGAATTTGGACTTCGATGACGCTGATTTTCATCAGTGCAATCCGAGTAATGCGATTAGAATCCAAGTTGTGCTTGGGAACATACCAGATGAGTTTCGTGATCTGGAGAGTTATGGGCATTGGTTATGTGGCTGGAACAGTGAAACTCTTCAACGCGAGGATGATCCTGGAGATGGACTGGAAGATGCGCTCCGGATCAGGCTCAGCGTCGGGAAGGACCTGGAACCTTCATGGTCTGTGATCAAGAACGATGATGACGAAGGTATTGCGTTCAGGGCTAATGACCGTGGAAAGGCTGCGGTGACTTTGATTGGCGCGATTTCAGATCGGCATCTAACGTGGTCGCGAGGGTCAATCCTTGGTCAGCTTACAACAGAGGAGAATATCGCATCATTGTTGGCGGATGCAGGCAGGGGGGCGAAATCCGCACTTGAAGCCCGGCGGATTCAGACCCTCACGAATTTTGATGCGGTGGCGAGCAAAGCCGAAACGACCGCAAAGTCCCTCGGGGTCGTTGTTGCGTCATCCTACAAAGCACAGCTGGATACTGACGCGATGAATATAAAAGTTGGTGGTCTTTCATTGCATGACGGTGAGATGCCGCTACGTCAGTTGGGGCTGGGCTCGAAACGCATGCTGACTATTGGGCTACAAAAACTAGCGCTTAGGGCTCCGCATATTACACTTTTTGATGAGATTGAGCTCGGGCTTGAACCACACCGTATCACACGCCTTCTCCGGCACCTCAAGGAGGACACGACTGGCCAATATTTGCTTACCACGCATTCGCCGGTTGTGGTCCGGGAGCTGACCGTTGATGACCTTCATATCGTTCATTCCAAGACGGGTACGACAAAAGTTATAGCCGCGAACAAATCCGGCATTGCCGACTCTATCCAGGGAAAGATCAGAATGGGAGCGGAGGCATTTCTAGCCCCAAAAGTGATTGTGTGCGAAGGCGCGACGGAAGTCGGTTTCCTCAGGGAATTAGATAGCTACTGGGAATCATGTGGCCAAGAATCTTTCGCCTATCGAGGCGTAGCCCTGTTCGATGCAAATGGAGCGGGGAAGATCAAAGAGGTTGCCGAAGGCTTCGACCACCTTTGCTATATTGTTCACGTGCTAGCTGATTCAGATAGTCCGGATATGTTTTCTAATGCTGACGCCGACTATCTGCGCGACCAGGACATTGCTGTCACGATGTGGGAAGGGGGAGTTTCAATTGAAGAAAGAGTTTTTGAAGACCTCCCATGGCCAGGCGTGTTAGCCGCGTTTCACGCGGCACGGGAGATATGTCAGAACGAGGAGCGATTGCTCAATCAGGTTCAAACGCAGTACGGGTCCGGATTCAGTCGCAACTATGAAGGTTGGTCGGATGAACCTGGGCTCCGATCTGCAATCGGGAGGGCGGCGAAGGTCAGTGAGTGGTTTAAACGGCAGAGCTGGGCACAGAAGTCGGTGGAGGCTTTTTCACCCTATCTGGAGGATAATCCTATCCGTGAGACTGCTCTGGTCCGGCAGATAAATGAGTTACGTGGCTGGATTGATCGTGCCTGACCTGTGTGAAATATTGGCCTCAAACCGTGGGCACGGCTATGTGGTGGCACCGGCTGGCTTCGGGAAAACGTATTTAATCGCGGAAGCAGTGGCCCGGAGCAGTGCAAGACAACTGGTTTTGACTCATACCTATGCGGGCGTCAATGCGCTTCAGCGCAAAATGCGCGAGCTGAGAGCACCCAATGCAGCG
This sequence comes from uncultured Nitrospirales bacterium, assembly GCA_963801755.1. Classification (GTDB taxonomy): domain Bacteria; phylum Nitrospirota; class Nitrospiria; order Nitrospirales; family UBA8639; genus Nitrospira_E. The sequence continues at coordinate 150,765 of CAWDGE010000008.1, forward strand.
TTTCAAATCGACACTATCGCGAGCTGGGCGCTACGACTGTGCCTTTCATATCGCAGGGCAGCAGAGTGGGCCATAGAGCGTCCAGCCGATAACGGTGAATGGACTTCACTTTATGAGGCATGCGCAGGGGTACTTGAGAGGGAGTTTATTCGCAGGATCGTTCGGACCTCGTATAGCGGTCTTTATGTCGATGAGTATCAGGATTGCTCTGTCGCCCAACATGAGATCGTGCTTAAACTGGCGCGGGATTTACCGTGCCGGGTGTTGGGGGATCCATTGCAGGGTGTTTTCGATTTTGCTGGACAGAGCCCAGTGGATTGGGAGCGGGATGTAGTAGGCAATTTTGAGCCCCTGGGTCAGCTTGAGATACCGCAACGGTGGGTGCGGGCGGGGACCCCCGCGATTGGGGAGTGGCTGCGGACCATTCGAGAGCGACTAGAGCGGGGGCAGGATATAGATTTAATGCAAGGACTGCCTGCCGGTGTGACGTTCAAGACAGTTCATGCAGCTGATGAGCTTGTCCGGATACAAGGAAACACCTGCCGCTATTTTTCCTGTAGCCGCCAGGAGAGCGTGATCGCCATTCACAAAGGTAGCCAGGAGTACAAGGCGAAATGCCATATTCTTGCGCGGCGGGTGTCTGGAAAATTCTCATCTATTGAAGAGATCGAAGGTAAGGCACTCTTTTCTTTGTCGAGAAGGTCTTGCGAGCGCAGAATAACGGAAAACGGCTAAAGGAGCTGGTAGCGTTTGCCCGGCTATGTATGACGGCAGTAAATAATAACCTGCCAGCAGGAACCATGCGGGGCGAGTGTGTGGAGATTAGAGCGAACACAAGGAATCCGGAGGTCGCGGTGTGGGGGAATGCGTACTTCGCTGATCCCAACAGCATCAATATGAGTGGCTTCCTGAATGCCATTAAAGGGATAAACGACGTGCAGGTTGTTCGTGCAGACTTGTACAACAGAGCAATTGGTGTATTGAGAAAACAGGGGAGGCATCCGGAACTGACGTTGGAAGAAGCAGCTGAAAAATATCACGGGGAATTTCGATATAAGGGCCGTCCAGTCGGACGGAAGAAACTGATCGGAACGATCCTCCTTGTTAAGGGGCTTGAGTTCGACCACGGGATTATTCTGGAAGCGGAATCTCTTTCCAGGAAGGAGCTGTATGTGGCTCTCACGAGGAGCGCAAAATCTTTAACAATTATTTCCTCGACGCCGGTGTTGAACCCGCCGGGGTAGATGTTGGAAGCGCGGTGGCGCAGAAAGTGGCGTTAAGGCCGTATGGTCAAAAAACTAATTCCTCCCTTGGGGAATATCAATGCGGGAGTGGTCGGAACAGATCCCGAAACAGGTTCCCCAGCTTGATCGTTCCCCCCAGCCTCTGACCAAACGTCTTTTCCTCCCGCGGTCAACTGATTCCGTAACAACTGCTCTCGAGGTCACTCCACTCCCCTGCTCCTTTGTGGTTTGTTAACGACATTGTAAGAACCATCCTCCCTTATTTGACATGAAGGCACCAAATCGGCTCCCGTCGGGACTCAGGCCAAACTTCACCAGGTATGGCTGACATGTTAGCAAAATAAGGCCATTTTGAGCGCTGATATTCGACGCAAGATTGTAGATATCGGAAATCACCGTAATGGATATAAAGGCTGAAATCTGGCATCCAATCGCCTTGAGGTAAAGCCGGAATAACTTTTTCCCAACAATAGAAGTCCTATAATAAACTACCCGGCAGGTCCTATCCGTAACTTCGTCCTGGTTGAGATTTTGGGTTTTGGAGCACACTAAAAAAGGGATCGAAGGTAAAAAAGAAAAATCTTCCTAAATTAAAGCATTTGAGGTAAAGTTCCTTACGACTTTCACCTTCAAGCGACAGGACATCTAATTCCACAGGTGGTCGCATCACCAGGAGGTGAATCTGTTTTCTAGTTTGGGAATGGGTAGGCTTTTGCAAAAAGCTTTGGCTTAAAAAATCCTCGATCTTAATCAGGAGTATCCTGAAGTTTCCGCCTTGATTAAATTAAGGATAACCGGCATACATCCCGCAAGATAAAGTATTTATTCAGCATGAAGACACTCAAAGCTCTCTGCACCCCTCGTGATAGTATCTTCGACACCGCCAAGCGCGATACCGTTCTCAACCTGAGCCATCTGGTGTCAGAGAGGATCGACCCCAAAGGATTCTTTGAGGAGAACTACGTTACAGAGGGCATGAAGACGCTTCTCACGGAGTCTTTCCGCCGGCTACAGAAGAAATCCGAGCAGGCAGTGTTCAAGCTCACGCAGGCAATGGGCGGTGGTAAAACCCACAACCTCATCACATTGGGAATGCTTGCCAGACACCCGGAGTTTCGTGGTCAAGTTCTCCCTGGTCTACCCGGAACTAAGGATCTCCCGTCTGTTCGCGTCGTCGCTTTCTCTGGGCGTGAAACCGACATTCCGCATGGTATCTGGGGTGAAGTAGCACGCCAGCTAGGTAAGTTCGATACCTTCAAAGAATACTACGCGCCCCTCAAAGCCCCTGGCCGCACAGCATGGATTAACCTGCTCAAAGGTGAACCGACACTCATTCTGCTTGACGAGCTTCCGCCCTACTTGGACAACGCGAAGTCGTTGGCAATAGGCAATTCTGACTTAGCCAAGGTCACCGCGACCGCACTCACCAATCTTTTTGAAGCGGTCGTCGAAAGCGAACTCAGCAATGTCTGTGTCGTCTTGACCGACCTCGTTGGCACGTATGCCGAGGCCAGTGCCCAGATCGCTTCAGTGCTCCAGCAACTTCAGAGCGAGGCGCAGCGGCACTCAATGAACCTCACGCCGGTGCAAATCAACACCGACGAGTTTTATCATATCCTTCGTAGACGACTCTTTCAGAATTGGCCGAAGGATAATCAGATCGACGAGGTCGCACAGGCCTACGCCAAGTCCGTCCGCGAGGCCAAACAAATGGATATCACGGCGCAGTCGCCGGAGCAGTTTGCCCAGCTCATTAAGACCAGCTATCCGTTTCATCCCGCCATTAAAGACCTGTATGCTCGGTTTCGAGAAAACCAAGGCTTCCAGCAGACACGTGCACTCATCCGCCTTATGCGGATCGTCGCTTCGCGCCTCTGGCAATCAGGTGAAGCGGACAAGAAATATCTAATCTCCGTCCATGATATTGACCTAAACGACCCAGAGACACTTTCCGAAGTCCGACAAATCAATCCGAACTTAGAAAACGCTGTCTCCCACGACATTGCCGCACAAGGCGCAGCCGTGGCCGAAAACATGGACCACAATCTTGGTGGCAGCGATGCGAGGGATGTCTGTCGCCTCATCTTTATGGCCTCGCTAGCCAACGTCCCCAACGCCGTTCTTGGTCTCTCAATTCCAGAGCTGGTGGGTTACCTCTGTGCCCCTGGGCGCAATCTTGTGAAGCTCAAGGGGGACATACTTGAAAAGCTTGCGACTGCCGCCTGGTATTTTTGCACTCCAATCGTGATGGCAAACTTTTCTTCAAGAACGTCGAGAACCTCAACGCTAAGCTAGAATCACTGGCACGCGCTTATGTCCGCGAACAATCCCTGAAAGAACTCCGTCAGCGACTCACCGAGCTATTCAAACCGGTCAATCACTGGTGCTACCAGGAAATACTATCGTTGCCGGCCATCGATGAGATCAACCTTCTTGCTGACCGGGTCACGCTCGTGATCTCAGAACCATTTGTTGGCCAAAACCTGAATCCACAGCTCAAACAGTTTTTTGACCAGACAACATTCAAAAACCGCGTTGCCTTTCTCACAGGCTCGCGCAATACCTTCGACAGCCTCATTGAGTGTGCCAAGCGTCTGAAGGCCATCCAACACATCATTGATGAAATGAACTCAGAAAAAGTCCCGCCGACTGATCCGCAGTTCAAACAAGCTGACGAACTTCTGGACCGCCTACTTGGGCAATTTCTTTCTGCAGTGAAAGAAACGTTCTCGACCCTCTATTACCCCACTCGGCAGAGCGAAAGAGACACATTAAACGCTGCTGACTTCCTGATGAAGTACGATGAGAATAAGTACAATGGAGAAGATCAGGTCCTACAGGTGCTTAAGGACAAGCAAAAATACACAGACGATGTATCTGGAGACATTTTCAAGAAGAAAGTCGAACAGCGACTCTTTACAACACCGATCATGTTGTGGTCGGAGGTGAAAAAGCGCGCAGCCATTAACTCACAGTGGCAATGGCATCGCAAAGACGCCCTCGATGCGCTTAAGGAGGACCTCGTTCACAAAGAAGTCTGGCGTGAGGACGATTCAGGTTATGTAGATCGGTCGCCTCCGCCCCCCAAGACCGCAACTGTCCAGGTTCAAGAACGTTCTCGTGATGAGGATACTGGTACCGTAGAGCTGAAGGTAACACCAATCAATGGTGATACTGTGTATGCGGAGATTGGCGGCGAGGCTACAACCGCATCAATGAAGGTCGAGAACGGCCTTTTTACGACAGACGAAATCGAAGTTTCTTTCTTAGCCGTCGATCTCACAAACATTCATCCCACTGGTCCTGTTGTGACGTGGAAGAACAGGGTCACACTCAAATACCGTCTCTACGCTGGCAACAAGGGTGAGAAGATGCTCGAACTCAAAGCCGCGCCCAACAAGGACGGCAAGACGGAAATTCATTACACCACCGATGGATCGGACCCAAAGCTCGGCGCTGGCAGGTACGATGCCCCGGTTGCCCTCAAGAAAGGCACACACCTTGCGCTTGCGTATGCCGAACGAGAAGGCGTCGAGTCCGTAGTCCTGCAGATTCCTATTGATTGGAGTAAGGCGGAAGGTGACAAACCCATCGATCCGCAGAAACCTGCAATCTGGCGCCATCGGCACGAGTACTATTTTACCCCAGAATCCTATGAGTTTATCGATCGCCTCAAGCGACATGAGGCCACAGCCAGTGGTGTTAAGATCACCATCACTGGTGACCGTTGGGCTGAGCTGACACTTCACGAACTCATCGAACTGAGCGGCGCTCAACTGAACGAAACCGTTGAAGCAGTCCGCAAGCTCCCTGAGTCTGGACAGGTCGGGGTCGAAGCTGGCTCCATTCATTTTTCCACAGGCCAAGGCCTGTTGGACTGGTTGAACGAAACGAAAACCGATGTGAAACCGGGAGAGGTGAAGCAGTGACAACCAGCTCCTCCAACCCAGCACGAGAGCTGCTAACAGGTGCATTCGGCTTCCGACCGGAGGAATCGGCGGCGCATTTCCTTGTCCATATCCCAGCCGGCTCGACGCTTCCAGTGGACATCAGCGATCATCTTTCGTGGGATCCGGATCGCATCGAATCCTCTGTTCACTATGGCACTGACCGCGAAGATGGACAGGTCCGCTGCCGCCTACCCCGTTCCAAGTGGAATGACATTGCAGAAGTTGTTCGCGCTGAGTTCAACGCACGGATCAAGAAGGCTGGTTACAAGCCAGGCAAATGGAGGACAGGTTTTAATCCCGTCACACGCATGCTTGGCAAAGAACTTACGCTGCTTGCATGGGGCATTGAAGATGCCGACCCCGCATTAATTCCTATAGCCATCGCCAACTGGCAGGGACTCGCCCCGGAGGAACGTTGGTGGCTCTACACGATGACAGCTGCGGCTACCGGTAACGCCGTGACTGGTCGTAATCGCGGGTGGCGCAAGGCTGTCCGCTATGCTCTCACTGAAAATCCCGTAACTCAACGCATGACAGATCAATCCGTGGTGCCGGAGTTCTTTCGCCTCATTAGTGAAAGTCTGGTTACCGGAGAAACATCATCTATTCCAAGCACTAACGAGTTACCGGACAAACCTGATGAGGAATACCTGGCAACAAAATCTTCGAAACGTCTCAACCGCAAGTGATCGGCTTCATGAATACTGACGTTGTCCATCCACTGGATAAATCGCAGAACCAGAAACAACCACAGGGGGCGAAGTCACTTGTGGACCTCTGCTTTATTGAGACGCAGTTTCCTGTATCTAAGATGTCCAAGGAGAGCTATGCGGAGCGCACAGCAAAGCAAAGCCAGACGCTCACTGGCCTTGGGAAATGGTGGGGCCGCAAACCGCTCGTCCTTTGCCGAGCCACGATCCTCGGCTTGCTGCTACCCGCCACGGATGATCCGCAAAAGGACCGCGAAGTCTTCTTGCGGCTCATGACAATGGATGACAACGGTATGCTCCGCCGCAAGTCGGTTAACATCGGAGCCGGTGAGCTGTTCAAGCATCTCCCGCCTACCGACCAAACCCGATATTTTGAGCCCGGCTCAACGGATGAAAAGGCCAAGCTGAAGCGTGAGTTGTCGTCCAAAGAAAAGGACGAACTTCAGAAGCGGGTGTTCCTCAGCCTGTCTTACGATGAACGTCTCAATTACTGCGACCGCCCAGAGCAGATTGACGGACCTTCGCCGAACTCATGGGCAATCATCAACGCGCATCTTGGCACCAAGGCTTCGTCACTGCCGGAACTGGTGGTCGAACTTGGCAAGCGGCGCTTTGGCCACGTCCCAAAAGTGGGAGATTCTTTCTGCGGAGGTGGGTCAATTCCGTTTGAAGCAGCGCGCATTGGCTGCGATGCCTATGCCAGCGACCTTAATCCGGTCGGCGCAATGCTCACTTGGGCCTCGCTTAACATCGTAGGCGGGGGCGAGAAAGTCGCCAAGGAGGTCCAGAAGGCGCAGCGCGAGGTATACAACGCAGTGGACCGCCAAATAACTGAGTGGGGAATTGAGCATCGTGAACCAGATCCGAAGACAGGCCGTCGCTGGCGGGCTGACGCCTATCTTTACTGCATTGAAGTTACGTGTCCGGAATGTGGATGGCGCGTACCAATGGCACCAAGCTGGATGATTGGAAAAGGGACCAAAACCATCACCAAGCTTATTCCGGATAAAGTCAATAAACATTTTAACTTCGAGATTCAATCTGATGTCTCCACCGCTGAATTGGCGGCTGCGACCGAGACAGGAACGGCTAAAGCCTCTGAACTGATCTGTCCGAACTTAAACTGCAAAGCACACACTCCAGTCAAGGTTATCCGCGGTGACGGGCGCGGCACCTTTGGCGAAAGCAAAAGCCTTTTGCGCGGATGGGAAAACCATGACATTGTACCTCATAATGAGGACATCTTTGGAGAGCGGCTTTATTGCATCCGCTGGGTAGACACATGGACTGAGCTAGGCAAAGACGGTAGCGAAAAGATTTGCAGCGAACGGTACTACCTGCCTCCAAACGCACAGGACTTGAAGAGAGAGCAGAAAGTTCTCGAACTTCTCAGGGAACGGTTCAACTTTTGGCAGGCGAAAGGCTTTATTCCGAGCCGGACAATTGAGCCGGGTACGGAGACAACACGACTGGGACGTGAGCGTGGATGGACACACTGGAGCCACCTCTTCGCGCCACGCCAACTCCTCGTTAACGGACTTCTTTCAGAAATGACTGCTTCGCTTCCACTGTCCCAACTGGCACGTGTTGGTCTAATTCTCGGCGTAGGACGATGCGCAGACTGGAACTCTCGGCTTTGCCGCTGGGATTCAAGTCCAGCCAACGAAAAATCTGCCCAAACCTACAGCAATCAAGCACTCAATACTCTCTCAAATTACGGAGTACGACCGCTCATATCGCTCCACACAACTTGGTTTGCTCGGATTACCAACGCACCGATTTCTGGTAAAGCAAATGTTACGGTCTGCGATGGCCGCGCCGTCGAATCGGTGTGCGACCTCTGGATAACAGACCCACCCTATGCCGACGCAGTCAACTACGAGGAAATCTCTGAGCTTTTCCTCACATGGTATGAGGGCCGCATTCCAGAACTTTTCCCCGGCTGGTATTCCGATTCAAAACGCGCGCTCGCCGTAAAGGGAACTGAGGACGGTTTCCGGCGATCGATGGTCGATTGCTACCGTCGACTGAGTGAAAACATGCCAGAAAATGGCTTACAAGTCGTCATGTTCACTCACCAGGATGCGGGCGTTTGGGCCGACCTTGCGTTGATTCTATGGGCGGCTGGTTTGCGCGTATGCAGTGCGTGGTGTATTGCCACCGAGACAACTTCGGACCTGAAGGCGGGCAACTACGTCCAAGGCACGGTTTTGCTCGTATTGCGGAAGCAAACGAGCGAGGAAACCGCCTTCCTGGATGAGGTATATCAGGAAGTGGAGACCGAGGTCCGCCACCAGTTGGACACGATGCGCGATCTTGATGACGCTAAAGACCCGAACTTCACCGATACGGATTATCAACTGGCCGCCTACGCTGCTGCCTTGCGCGTATTGACCTCGAAGAAGATTGAAGATATTAATGTGGCCTACGAGTTGACTCGAGTTCGGACAAAGGGGGAGAAATCACCGGTCGAGGAGCTCATCGAACGGGCTGTGAAAATAGCCTGTGATCATCTTGTTCCCAAAGGCATCGACACGCATCTCTGGAAGTCGCTGACAGCACTTGAGCGGCTTTATCTCAAGGGGCTGGAGTTGGAGAGTCACGGCGAGCATCGTACCGGCGTTTACCAGGAGCTTGCTCGAGGCTTTGGCGTGGATGAATACAAATCACTCCTCGCCAGTTCCAAGGCTAACGAGACTCGGATCAAAACGGCCAGTGAGTTTGCTCGAAAAGAGATGGGTGACTCCGGATTTGGCGCTTCGCTAGTCCGTCACGCACTCTTTGCCATATTTAAGACAACCGAGACGGAGAATACGCGGGACGGTATCACCTGGCTCAAGACAGAGGTCAAAGACTACGCCTCTAGTCGACAGCGAGTCATCGAGATTTTGGAATTCCTTTCCGCTCGACGGCAAAACGCTTCGCTACCGCACTGGCACAAAGACGCTGAGGCCGCTGGCCTACTTGCCGGTGCGCTACGAAATCGGCAGGACAACGTCTGAGGCTCCCCATGGAGAGCCCTATCCGTCGCTTTTCCTCACGTCGCCAAAAACTCAACCAATCCTTTCTCGCAAAGCGTTTGCAGGGAGCAAAATCGTATGACCGGATTGCCGGGTATTTCTGTGGCTCCATAATTGAGACCGCAGGTGAGGCCCTTGAGAGTGTCCAAGGGCCGATCCGCGTTGTCTGTAATTCAGGGCTTCAACCACAAGATGTTGCAACCGCTGGCGCCGCTGCTGCCGCACTGCGCCAAGAATGGTGCGCCTTCAAACCAGAAACTCTCGTTGATACCGGTGGTGAGAAGGCCAAAAGCCGGCTATCCCGTTTACATCAATTCCTCGCCAGCGGGAAATTACAGGTGAAAGTTCTACCAGACGAACACTTCGGCCTCATTCACGGTAAAGCTGGTGTCATCACGCTTGCAGATGGGATCAAGATCGGCTTTTCTGGGCAGCGTGAATGAATCGAAGTCCGCATGGACATTGAACTACGAATTGCTATGGGAAGACCCGTCTCCTGATGCTGTGCAATGGGTGCAGGAAGAGTTTGATGCACTTTGGACTCACCACGCCGCGGTGCCATTGGCGGAGTTTATCCTTCAGGACATCGAACGCCTCAGCAGGCGTGCCCTCGTCACCTCAGTCAAAGATTGGAACGATGAGGCGAAGGTAAAGTCAGAAGACCCCAAGGCAGCAGCGGTTTTCGTGGAGGCCCCGGTCTATCGCAAGCAGGCAGGGCTGTGGGAGCACCAGAAATTTTTCGTGAAGCTCGCCTTCGATGCACACCTGCACAATCCCGGTGGTGCGAGGTTTGTTCTTGCGGACCAAGTCGGCCTCGGTAAGACCGTGCAACTAGCGATGGCTGCCGAGTTAATGGCGCTCGCAGGTGACAAGCCGGTACTCGTACTAGCTCCCAAAACACTTCTGTGGCAATGGCAGGACGAACTGGTGGAGTTACTCGACATGCCCTCGGCTGTGTGGACCGGCAAGCACTGGGTGGATGAAAACGAGGTGGAGTATCCGGCCATCGGTCCAGAAGGCATCAGGAAGTGCCCACGCCGCGTGGGCATTGTCCCCACTTCACGCGCGACCTTTGGTTGTGCCGACGCCGCACTGCTTAAGACGCTCTGGTTCGAGTGTATCATTGTGGATGAAGCTCATAACGCGCGCCGCCAGAATCTCGGTGAGGGACGGGATGGGGAGAAACCTGATCCAAACAACCTCCTTGCCTTTCTCTATGATATTTCTCCGCGAACGAAAAGCATGCTGTTGGCGACGGCAACGCCTGTACAGTTGCGGCCGGTAGAAGCGTGGGACCTGCTCGATGTATTGAGTCGGGGAAGCGAAGCGGTCCTCGGTGGAATGTGGAGCAAGTGGCGACGGCCGGAGGAAGCACTCCCCCTGGTCATGGGCGACACGCAGCAGCCCACCGATGACCTCGAAATGTGGCAATGGATTCGGACACCCCTACCCCCACGGGTTGAACACCGCGACTTTGAGATTTTGCGGCGCTCCTTAAGCATTCCAGATATCGATGTCTCTGCCAACGGTAGCGATTGGGACCGGCTAAAGTCACCGGACAAGGCGCGCGTTCGGCAGATGTTTTCGCGCTTCCTCAGCCAGCACAACCCCTTCATCCGACACATCGTCCGCCGCAGCCGAAAATATCTTGAGGAAACAAACGACCCCGAAACGAACGAACCCTATTTGAAGCCCATCGCGGTCGAGTTACTGGGCGAACGCGACGAGGACGCGATTAAGCTTCCCCTTTACTTGCAGGAGGCATACGGGCTCGCCGAAGAATTCTGCCGGAAGCTCGGTGAGAGGATGAAAGCTTCCGGCTTCCTTCGCACGTTATTACTGCGACGCGTCGGGAGCAGCATCACTGCTGGCCGAAAAACCGCTGAAACTATGCTCGGTTCGTGGCAAGACATCGATGCAGCGACTGCGGACGTTGAGGGAGACGAAGAAGAACGGGAAGCCGAGAAGACAGCTGGCCTGTCCCGAACATTCACTGTAGAAGAACGAACTCTTCTTGAGCGCTTCGTGAAAGCCTTGCAAGCAAATCAGGAGCGCGACCCTAAATACACCGTTGTACTCGATTGTCTCAAACGTCGAGGGTGGCTTGAAAAGGGATGCATCATCTTCAGTCAGTATTGACGATTCGGTGAAATGGTTGGCCGAGCAGTTAATGGAAGATTTGCCGGGTGAGCGGATCGCGATTTACGCCGGCTCCGGTAAGTCGGGAATTTGGCAGGATAATAAGTTTACCGCAGCGGCTCGCGAAGACATCAAGTTGCAGGTTCGTCTTGGCGAAATCCGGCTGTTGCTCGGTACCGAGTCTGCGTCCGAAGGTTTAAATCTCCAGCGTCTTGGCACCCTTATCAACCTGGACTTACCGTGGAATCCTACCCGCCTTGAGCAACGCAAAGGCCGCATTCAGCGGATTGGCCAGCTGAACGACACCGGTTTACGTTTACAACATGCGATATCTCGGTTCCGTCGAAGATCGCGTTCACCAACTGCTGTCGTCGTCGCTTGCAGGATATCTACACGCTCTTCGGTCAGGTGCCCGACGTGCTCGAAGATGTCTGGATCGACGTTGCATTGGGTGAGGTCGAGCGTGCTAAACAAGTCATCGCCGCTGTACCGAAGCAGCATCCGTTTGACATTAAATATCAGCGGATCGAAAAGACCGATTGGGAGAGGTGCGAGCGCGTCTTGTCAGTTAAGCGCAAAGCGTGCCGCGCTTACCAAAGGATGGTAGCTTTCAGCGGTAGCCTCTTGCCTGCTAGAAAAACAAATTGGTCGTGAGTTATTTCTACCCCATGACTCGTCTCCCTTACCATCCGTGCTGTCCTGGATGTGTTGGAGACATTGTAGTGAGACTGAGCCTATCCACTCTTCCCCATATGGCCAAGAAACTAATTCTGCCTTCTTGGGAAATTTTGATGCGGGAGCCCTCCGAACAGGTCTTAAAACAGGTTTCTCCAACATGGCCGTTCACTCAAGCCCCTGAACCCGAGCGCCTTTTCCCAACGAGTTCGACTGATTAGGAATCAGTGGGGTTTTTCTACGCCTTGTCCTTCATCTCCTACCGTTTCTACTAAATTTTTCATCCTCTTCACTTTATTCCAACATCTCTATAGGATTTATGCACCCTGCGTTAAGTTCCTACTTTTTTATGTACGAAAACCCTAGCCCTCGGAGGGACCAAAGAAGGTAACAAAGATAATCTGGGGACCTGGAGCAAAAAACCAATGCCTGAGATTTCTACAGACCAATGGAAATCTTTTCAAGAAAGAATTAATACCTGTCCCATTTGCTTATCACAAATTCTTTTGCAGCATCCTTCTTCTTTACCAGGCCGTCCTTGGCAACCCAAGAATACTGGAAGAGTCCTTCTCATTTCTGAGGCCCCTCCGGCTTCGGGAGGATTCTGGCAAGTGGATTCAGGAGATGATCTCCGAAAAAACTTACAGATTTTTCTCAAAATCCCTTCTACAAATTCACACCAGTCTTGTTTGGAAAACTTTATGGCTCAAGGATTCTTTCTCCTACAAACCATCAAGTGGCCTATTGCCCCTCGGCCAAATGGAAAAAGTCGGAACTTTAACCAATTAGGATCTGCTCAACAGAGAAACTTAATTGACCATACGGCAACTGCCCACCTCAAAGCCGAAATCGAAATTCTAGATCCTTCTCGAATTTTTGCCATGGGAAATGCTGCTTGGCGAGCCTGCCAAGTCCTCTCACCTATTACTTTAAAAGATAAGCCTAATGGCGTAGAAATGGTTCGCCAGCAACCCCTTAAATTTCTAAGGTCCCAAGAGGCAATTCCTTTACATGTGACACTCCTCCCGCTTAAGCAGAATTTGCGATTTCCAGAAAAGAAGGGATTTATTCGGAGAGATTTTGAGGAATTTTTGAATCCGGTTCCTTAATAAATCATTATTCTTCAGTGAATCAACAGACTAATTTTTTATATGCATAATGAAAACGAAACATTTTGGCTTTCGGCAAGCGACTTGGCTAATCATCTCGGATGCCGCCATCTCACCCAATTAGATTTAGCCGTCGCGCAAGGCACCTTACAGCCACCCACCTGGCGTGATCCCACAGCAATAATCTTGCAAGAACGGGGGTTAGACCTGGAGCAAACTTATCTTAACCATTTACGTGGCCAAGGATGGTCTATTTCCGTACCCGAACCGGATAAAAAAAGTTCTGGGATCCAGCGCACTTTGGTCGCCATGCAGGAGGGCGTTGAGATCATTTATCAGGCAGTTCTCCAAAAAGAGCACTGGCATGGACGAGCGGATTTTCTTAAACGTGTGGACCACCACAGCACATTGGGCAGTTGGTCATATGAGGTACAAGACGCCAAGCTGGCCCGTGAGACCCGAGGTGGCACCATTTTACAGCTTTGCCTCTATTCCCATATGGTGGCTGAAATTCAGGGAGTTCTTCCTGGAACAGATGCACGTCATTACCCCCGAACCAGACTTTCAACCTCTGTCTTTTCGCCTTCAGGATTTTCTGGCCTATTATCGATTGGTTCAACGAAGGCTTGAGGAAGTTGTGGGATCAGCGAACAAACAATCAATCACCTACCCGGATCCTGTTATACAGTGTGACATATGCCGTTGGTGGCAGAGTTGCGATCGTCGCCGACGCGATGATGACCATCTTTGCTTAGTCGCTGGCATCTCCAAGCTACAAATAAAGGAAATCAATAACTGGGGGGTTTCTACGATGGAGGGACTGGCCCAAGTGCCACTTCCCCTTGAACATCGCCCGAGCTGGTGGAGCCCTGGAGACATATAATCGGATCCGAGAACAGGCCCGTGTTCAGGTTGAAAGCCGGGACTCGGGACACCGGTGTTCGAACTACTGTCCTTAGTTGAGGGCCAAGGATTTTATCGTCTTCCCGAACCTTCCCCTGTCGATATTTTTCTTGATTTTGAAGGTGACCCTTTTGTGGGCACGGGTGGCCTGGAATACCTTCTGGGGTGGACTGTTGGATCTCTTAAAGATCCTGAATATCATCAACATTGGGCATTTGAGACCTCCCAGGAAAGGGCGGCATTTGAGGAATTTATGGACATGGCTATGGAACGCTGGCGACAGTTCCCCGATCTCCATATTTATCGATTTCGCCCCCTATGAACCTGCAACCCTTAAGCGTCTGATGGGAGCGTTGATGTAGCGCGTAGGAAGAGCTTGATCGTATGCTGCGGGCAGAATTGTTTGTGGACTTACATGCCGTCGCTAAGCAAGCCCTTCGGGCGAGCGTGGAAAGGTATTCACTCAAGGACCTGGAAATATTCTACAATTTCGAAAGGAAAATGCCGCTCCGAGAGGTCACTCCCCATATTCATGCCTTGCAACGTACCCTAGAATTCTCCAGATCGGATACCATCTCTGAGGAAACTCAGACATCAGTTGCTGCGTATAACCGAGATGATTGCATCTCAACCATGCATCTGCGGGACTGGTTGGAAGAACTACGCAGGGACTTGACCAACCAAGGGTACCCGATTCCTCGTCCAGCACTACAAAGTGGAGATCCTACCGAAATCCTTGATCAACACCAGGAACGTATTCGAGCCTTATCCTCGCGGTTAACAGGTGATATCTCGCCCGATCCAAATGAACGAACTGATGACCAGCAAGCCCGGTGGATCTTGGCCAACCTACTTGACTGGCACCGTCGAGAACAGAAAGCGGCGTGGTGGGAATATTTCCGCCTTCGCGACTTATCAGATGAGGACCTTTTAGAAGAAAAGGCCGCGCTATCCGG
>CAWDGE010000009.1:0-88411 GCA_963801755.1 uncultured Nitrospirales bacterium
GTCGTGTCGGCTGTCCAGCCCTTCCATCGCTCATACACCGGTTCACAGCCGGCCAATACTTGCAAATCACCTGGCATTTCCTTATGAAGTTTTCCCTGATATCGATATCCCGTACAAATTTTCAATTCTTTGCAGCCATCCAGCACATCCAACTTCGTGATCGCCAAGGAGGTGAGTCCGTTGATTCGAACGGCATACCGCAATAACACCATATCCAACCAGCCACACCGGCGGGCCCGACCCGTTGTCGACCCGTATTCATTCCCACGCTGCATGAGTTGCTGACCCATTTCATCCGTCAATTCTGTCGGAAACGGACCTCCACCCACTCTGGTGGTATAGGCCTTCGTCACACCCAAGACTCCCGTAATCGTCGTGGGACCGACCCCACTGCCGGTGCACGCACCCCCCGAGCAGGAACTCGAAGATGTCACGTAGGGATAGGTTCCAAAATCGACATCTAAATGGGTACCTTGCGCCCCTTCAAACAAGACACGTTTCTCCCGCTCAAAGGCTCGATCCAGGACCAAAGCCACATCCGTAATGTGAGGGCGAAGCCGCTCACCATAGGCTTGATAATCTTTAAAAATTTTCTCAACCGTGAACCCATCCACATTGTATATGCGCTCTAAGAACGCATTAATTTCCACCAGGTTTTCCTTGATCTTTTGTTGCAACACATCGGGGTTTAACAAATCTCCCATGCGAATGCCGACTCGCGCCATTTTATCGACATAGGCAGGCCCAATGCCTCGGCCCGTCGTACCGATTCGCCGCGCCCCCTTTGCTGCCTCTGCCGCTTTATCAATAGCTTTATGGTAAGGCATGATGACATGGGCCCGATTACTAATCAGAAATCGTTTTCCAACCGGAATCCCCTTAGCGGTCAAACGATCCAACTCCTCGATCAACCCACACGGATCAATGGCGACCCCATTCCCCAACGCGCACACCTTCCCTCGATAGAGAATACCCGAAGGAATCAAATGGAAAATAAACGTGCCTTTATTGGTAATGACCGTATGGCCGGCATTGGAACCTCCCTGATAGCGGACAATGACATCCGCATCCTTGGCCAGAAGATCCACAATTTTTCCTTTTCCTTCATCTCCCCATTGGGAACCGACGACAACCAACGCGGCCATAATTTCCTCCACACGCACAGGACAAGAGCACGGGACAAAAAAAAACTCGGCCAGCGGGTCAGCCAGAGCTTCAAGGGTGAATCGTAGGTCTCAACGCATAATTTGTCAACGAGGGAGCCAGGTCTTTCTCACATCTGGGTTTTCTTGACCGAACCTTAGTCGCGTGATAGCATCATTTTCGGTGTGGGGCTGTAGCGCAGTTGGGAGCGCGCGTGAATGGCATTCACGAGGTCGCCGGTTCAATCCCGGCCAGCTCCACCAAATTCATCCCTCCTTTCCGTCTTTTTGACCATGACAAAGGGGTTTTGACTCAGCTTTCATCTCATATATTGGATGGTGCTTCCGCATGTTGCATATTGAACAAATTTCCAAGAGCCACCCCACAAAACCCCTATTTATTAAGGCCTCGGCGCACCTTAAACCCCACACCCGTGTGGGACTTGTTGGTCCTAATGGGTCAGGCAAAACCTCACTGATGCGCATGATCCTCACTGTGGAGGAATTCGAAAGCGGAAAAATCCGACACCGTCCTTTTCTTCGACTTGGCTATCTGCCACAGGAACTGGAGTCCTTGCCGGGAAACACTATTCTCGATGCCACACATCGGAACCAATTCCCCGATCACGAAGCCAAGCGGATTCTTGCCGGCTTAGGATTTCAGGAGTCGGATTGGGAACGAAAAATTGATACCCTCTCCGGTGGCTATCGCATGCGGGTGGCCCTAGCCCACTTATTGCTGTCAGCCCCCGACGTCCTCATGCTGGACGAACCGACCAACCACCTCGACAAACCAACACAGCGTTGGCTGGAATCATTCCTACTCACTTCGAATTTCACACTGTTGATCATCAGCCATGATACTGGCTTTTTAGACAACATGGTCACCCATATCTGGGAAGTCCGAAACCAGACCCTGCAGGAATACCGCGGCAATTACACGCGGTTCCAAAAACTCCGGGCAGAGCGAGACGCCCAGGAAGAAGCCGCTGCCAATCGACAAACCAAAGAAATTTCACGCGTCCAAAACTTCGTCGACCGGTTCCGGTACCAGGCCAACAAAGCCAGCCAGGTGCAATCCCGCATCAAACAACTTGAAAAAGTGAAACGCATTGAGTTGCAGCGGGACACGAAACGGTTGCGATTTAAATTCCCGGACCCCCCAGCCAGCGGAAAAGACGTGTTCGAGCTACGGGATATCGGGAAACGCTATGGCGAGAAGATCATCTATGATGGTTTAGATTTTTCGGTTGAACGAGGACAACGCGTGGCCTTAGTTGGGGAAAACGGGGCTGGAAAATCGACGCTCCTCAAGATCTTGGCTGGAGTTTTGGAATTCGAAAAAGGGTCAAGAACCCTGGGTCACGGGGTCACCCTCCACTACTTTGCTCAGCACCAGGCCGAAATCCTGAAATCTGAACATTCCATTTTGGATTCACTGGAAGAAGCCGCGCCTATGACTGAGCGAAACTTCTTACGGGGTTTAGCCGGCGCGTTTTTATTCTCAGGAGATGATCAGAAAAAACCCATCAAAGCCTTGAGCGGCGGGGAACGCAATCGAGTCGCCTTAGCCCGCATGTTAGTTGAGCCAGCCAATACCTTGCTCCTGGATGAGCCGACCAACCATTTAGATCCCACATCCGTGGATATGTTGACGGACGCACTGCTGCAATTTCCGGGGACCATGGTCTTTATTTCTCACGACCCCACATTCCTCATGCGTGTGGCCACCCGCGTCGTAGAAATTGACGACGGACAAGCCCGCGATTACATCGGCGACTATGAATATTATTGCTGGAAACGGGCCAAAGAACTGGAAGACCAGGCTCCTCCGGAAGCCACAGTCGACAAGAAAAAATCCAAAAAAAAAGAGAACCCTCAAAAGGAAAAACCCACGACCGAGCATTCTACCAATGGGACAGCCAGGACAACCGTCGCACCTCCTGACGGTCCATCTCGACGAGACCTCTCAAAAAGCATCGCCCGACTAGAAAAGCAAGTCGCCACCATGGAAAAAGAAATCGGTCAGCTCGAAGAACAGATCAAGGTTCGGGATGTGGAACTCGCGGACCCGGCCACCTACCAGGACTACTCCCGCTGGAATTCCCTCCATCACGAACGCGAACAATGGGGACGCGACTTAGACCGCCTCACCCACAAATGGGGCGACCTCAGCGCCCAACTCGAAAAACAACAATCCCAGATATCCTAAATTTTCAATTACAAAAATTCTCTAGCAGAAAATCCCCTCAACTAATGAAACCTCAATTATTTTTTCTTACATAAGGGCACCTCTAAAAACTACTGACAATTCTGTCGGATTTTGGCAGAAGTTTCTTCCAAGGAGGAACGTGTATGCCCACACCTGACCAACTGAGCTTCTTTGACCTGACTGATCGCTACGACGCGCTCACCCAGAAGGGCGATCCGTTAGAACCACTCGCCCAACCCATCCCCTGGGCTCGCTTTCGGAAGCCGCTGGAGAAGTGCCGGTGTCGCTCCAAGCGCCCCAAGGGAGGCCGCCCGCCGTTTGATGCTCTGCTCATGTTTCAGATCCTGGTCTTGCAAGCCCTCTATAACTTGTCTGATGACCAAACGGACTATCAGATTCGCGATCGGCTCTCCTTCCTGCGTTTCTTAGGTCTCGACCTGCATCAACGGATTCCCGATGCCAAGACCATCTGGTTGTTCCGCGAGACGTTGGCCCAAGCCGGGGTTGTGGACACACTCTTCGCCCAATTTGACACCTACTCTGGCAGGCCAGGGGTTTCAAGCTCGTGGGGGCCAACTGATTGATGCCTCGCTGATCCCAGTGCCGACACAACGGAATACGCGTGAGGAGAACGCCACGGTGAAGGCCGGCGACTGCCCGGTGGACTGGGCGGCTCAGCCGGCGAAGCGGCGCCAGAAGGATACCGAAGCCCGCTGGCCCGTCAAACGGGGCGTCAGTCACTATGGCTATAAGAATCATCTCCATGTGGATAAACAGCACAAACTCATTCGGCGGTATGCGGTCACCGATGCGGCCGTGCATGACAGTCAAGTCCTTGAGGAAGTGTTGCAGCCCAAGCCCGCCGGTCGGGATGTGTGGGCTGATGCCGCCTATCGCTCAGTAGAGATCGAAGCCCAGCTCAAGAAGCGCACGCTGCGCTCGCGCATTCAGTACAAGGGGTATCGCGACAAGCCCTTGACGCCTCACCAACAGCAAACGAATCAACGACGCGCCCGCATTCGCGCGCGTGTTGAACATGTGTTCGGCCATCACGTCATGGCCATGGGCGGCACACTGATTCGAACCATTGGCCGGGTTCGGGCGCGGGCGAAGATCGGACGGAAGAATCTCACCGACACCTTTCAGCGGTTTCTGGTGGTGACGGCCGCCGTCAGCAGGCAAACGGCGTAATCATGGGGCTGGAAGCCACCATGAAACAGCAACAGGATGGGAGCAAGCCTCTCTGGCGTCTGGGGTTTCGTCTCTGATTTCGTGCCAGGCCCTCCACGGCAGGGTAAACGAGCCAACCCGCATGTTTTTAGAAGTGCCCATAACTTATTACTAGAATTCAGGTAATTCGCATGGAAGTGACTTTCGGATTCGAGATTTCCAGCTTCTCGGTCATCTATTTTAATTTAATTTCCTTTGTGAATCGGAATAAACATGACTGATTCGAAAGACCTTGAAACAATCGTAAATGAAAGCGGAAATAGCTTTCATTGCAAAGTTACTAATTATCTCAAGGAAATGAAGTGGAATACCCTCGTCAGCCCTTACTATGGGGCAGTCATTTTCAGACTTTTTATTGAATGCAAATATATCCCACAACCAAATGTTTTCTGGTTCAGTGACAAAGATATTGCAGCAGCGACAAAATGGGTGACCTCAAATACTCCACTTAGGAAAAAAGACAACGCGTGCACCCAGAAACATCACTATCTTGCCTCCCAAGGTAAGGTGGCAAAGTTATTCGCCAGCAAGAGCAAGAACAAGCCAAGTCCTGAAAACGAAGTAATCTATCGTGCGCTAAATCAAAGTCTGAATGCGATGGTCTATTTGAGGGGTAGAGAGTCAATAATCCCAGAAATCCAGACCAGAAAAATTCCGAGGTTAGCTTTAATCGAAATGCCCGTAATCCTGTGTAACAGTTTCGACGATTTTTACAGGGTGGAAATGGAGAGCCCATCGGTACCGAAATCCATTGTCGAAAATTTCCAACTGGAAGTTAACTATGCTTACCTAGATTTCAACAGAGACCCGAAGAACGAGTATTTTCTTCTCGATGTTGTCGATTACAACAGACTTAATGATTACCTGGAAGTGTTAGAATCCGACAAAGAAGCGATAGTGAGCTTCCTTTAGCTATTCTTCAGAAGAAAAATATACACCGGTTTGAGACTGACACAGCAGAGCGACGCCTGCCGCCCGGCCATCGGGTCGGACGCTCTTTGAATTCGGCGGGCCTTGTCTGAGCGCAGCGAGTTGGCCCGCTCTTCGTATCCTGCGTCCGTCCCATCCAATGAGGCAGGACGGGGCGTCACTGGTTTTGGGTCCTTTTGCCGAAACAAAAGGACCTCGGCTGCCGGTCCGAAAACCGGCTCTTTTTCAGAACTCCAAAATTACCAGGGCGAGTTAAGATCTTCTTCGTCGTCACCAGGAGAGGAAGAACCCGTGGGTCGATAATACTTGCAGCCTCCTAATTCTTTAGGCAGATGGGTTTGGGCTTTGGCGCCTTTTGGATCGTCATGGGCATAGCGATAGTTTTTCCCATAGTCCAAATCCTTCATTAACGAAGTCACGGCATTGCGCAAATGCAGCGGGACCGGCAGATTGCCTTTTTCCTTGGCATCTTTCCTGGCAGCCAGGAGCCCCACATACGATGCGTTGCTTTTTGGGGCAGTGGCTAAATAGGTCACCCCATGGGCCAGGTTGATTTGGGCTTCAGGTAACCCGATGACCTCCACGGCATGAAAGACGGCTGAGGCAATCAAAAGCCCCTGCGGATCTGCCATCCCAATATCTTCTGACGCAAAAATCATCATGCGCCTTACGATGAACTTAGGATCCTCTCCGCCTTCCAGCATCCGCGCCAGCCAATACAACGCCCCATCCGGATCGGAGTCCCGCATGCTTTTAATAAAGGCCGAAATCAGATTGTAGTGTTCTTCTCCGTCCCGGTCGTATCGTAAGATCTTTTGTTTCAGGGCTTGCTCCACTTGCGGCTGATCGATGGTGGTAGGTTTGCCTGGCTTCGCATATTGACCAACGACGAATTCCAGCCCCGTTAACATCGAACGCGCATCGCCATTGCCATACCCGATCAACAGTTGCTGAGCGTCGGGAGTCAGGATGACACCTGAAGAGCCGAGACCCTGTTTCGCATCTGAAAGTGCCCGATTCAAGATTTGCCTCAATGCCTCCTCGTTTAAGGATTGAAGCACCACCACCATGGACCGCGACAACAACGGAGCAATCACTTCAAAAGAAGGATTCTGCGTGGTGGCTCCAATGAGGATGATATCTCCCCGTTCAACATAGGGGAGGAAGGCATCCTGTTGCGCTTTATTGAATCGATGAATTTCATCCACAAAAAGTAGTGTTCGCTGCCCTGACACCTTTCGGCGTTGTTGGGCCGTTTTCAGCAATCCGCGCAACTCTGGGACCCCGCTCAGCACCGCTGAAAATGGTACGAATGTCGCCTTGGTTTTCTTGGCGATTAAACTTGCTAACGTCGTCTTCCCCGTCCCCGGTGGCCCCCACAGAATCAGTGAGGGCACACGATCATGTTCAATGGCCACACGCAGCGGCTGATCTTCGGCCAGAACATCTTCCTGCCCCAAAAATTCCTCAAAATCCTTCGGCCGCATCCTCTCCGCCAATGGAGCATGGCGTGTATCGGAAGGATCCTGAACAGGGAAAAGATCTTCTTGGGACTGTGTCTCAAATAATTCCATGAAAATTCACTTACCCCCTAGGAATTTCTGGCAGCCGATTCCGTGATTACCTCTCTATTCTCAGTATGCTATAACCACCGGTCATGCACCCGCAAATGAAACCGGTTTATTGCACTTTACTTGCATCTCTCGAGATGGATGGGTGTGGCGACCCTAGACGAAAAAGGAGAGAACGGTGAAGGCTGTCATTCATGGAGTCACAGTCGGTTATTCCGATCAAGGGACGGGCACGCCCCTCGTCTTCATCCATGCCTTTCCACTTTCCAAAATCATGTGGCAACCTCAAGTCGATGCGCTGAAGGACACCTATCGAGTGATCACTATCGACCTTGGAGGACATGGAGAATCCGACATCGTGTTATGGAATGATACGTTGGACCATTATGCCAAGAGTGTTATCCACCTCCTCGATCATCTCGGGATTGCTCAAGCGGTGTTTGTGGGTTTGTCGATGGGCGGGTATATCCTCTTTTCAATCTATCGACATTATGGGAATCGTGTGGACGCAATGGTTTTGGCAGATACGAGAGCCCAAGCGGATAGTGAGGAAGGGAAAGCTGGACGTCGTTCGATGGCTGAAGTGGCCTTTAGCGAAGGAGCACCGGCCATTGCCGACCTCATGCTTCCTAAACTTTTAGCCCCTTCCACCATTGAGCATCATTCTGAAATTGTGGAGCGGGTTCGACAGATGATTCTTCAAACATCAACAGCGGGGATCGTCGTCGATTTGGTGGCTATGGCCGCCAGACCTGATTCAACTGATCTTTTATCCACAATCACCTGCCCGACTTTAGTCATTGTGGGCGGAAATGATGTCGCCACCCCGGTCCAAGAGTCTCAGTACATGGCCGAGCGGATAACCGGCTCAACCTTGGTCACCATCCCTGAAGCCGGTCATCTATCGAACTTCGAACAACCCGCCGCTTTCAATGAAGCACTTCGGAGCTTCCTCACGACACACCGGTTATCAGTATTGCCGAAACGCCAAACAGATTAGAAAAACATACGATGCAGGAGTTGGATGGGGAACTAGGGAAATAGAGAAAAGACAGGCCTAACAGGAAGGAAATTTACGGAAAATCAAAAAGAGTTTACAAAGAAATGCACTCTAGGAAAAACTCACATGGGGAACCCAAGTCCTATCTCATATTAAGATAAGATTCTTACTCCCTGCACTCACCCCTGACGGTAAAAAAACAGAACCGGAAAGAAAAAACAAGGATGAGACCGGCGCCTCCTGCGCGACAAGCCCTTCCGTGGGAACACAAATAAAAATCAATAATGTGGCATTAAACCTGATTCCGTTAAAAGAATCAAATATCTAGAAAAGTCCGGCCATCAGCTCTTTTTGAACGGGAAAGATGAAATGAAGGAACATCCTAATCGCCGTCGCATCCGCGCTGGCGAATGAGCTTAAGGAATTCGTCACGGGTTTGTTGTTGTTTGCGAAATACACCAAGCATTTCGCTGGTGACTGCCACGGTATTCTGTTTTTCTACCCCACGCATACTCATGCAGAGATGACGGGCTTCCATGACAACAGCCACCCCACGCGGCTTGAGCTTCGTGTGAAGGGTGTGGGCTATCTGAACCGTCAAGCGCTCCTGAACCTGCAACCGACGACTAAAGGCATCGACAACTCGGGGGATTTTGCTGAGACCCACCACATGCTTATTGGGAATATACCCGATATGGCATTTCCCAAAAAACGGTAAAAGATGATGCTCACAGAGGCTAAAAAAATCGATATCGCGCACGATGACCATCTCATCATATTCAATGGGAAACAAAGCCCCATTCAGCAATTCATCGATATCTTGTTGATAGCCTCTCGTGAGAAACGCCAGGGATTTGGCCACCCGCTTGGGCGTATCGGTTAATCCATGTCGTCGGGGATCTTCACCGAGATTTTCCAATAGTTGCTTCACTATGATTTCCAGATTGGCGAGATTGGGCATACCTGCCGCTTCGCTGGTATCACGGACGATGGCCCGTCGTTTGGTAGATAAGGGCCGCTTCGGCTTGGTCCCCATTAGCTCTCCTTAATCCCGTTTCTGATGGAAGAACCGCTGGACACTCCAGGAGTGCCACTATATTCAAAATAGTTATCTCTGGTTTCAATCACACCAATTTTTGCCAATTGCCCGGAAGGAATCTGATCATCCAGGAGATCCCAAAGCAAACGGGCTAAATTCTCACCAGTTGTCGTGACTTGCGCAAAGGCTGGATCAAAATTGAGATGTTGATGATCAAAACGATCGACAATCCTGTCTTTCACGAGGTGATCCAAGGCTTCCACGTTTGTGATCAATCCTGTTCGCGTATCTAATTCTCCGGTCACCGTCACGAGAATCGTATAATTATGCCCATGTCCGTTCAGGTTATTACATTTTCCAAAGATCTTTTGATTAATATCGTCCGGCAATTGATCGGTATGCAGGCGATGTGCAGCACAAAACCTATAGGTTCTGGTGATCGAGGATGTGGTCGGCATGGCAGTCGGTCTCAGCATTCTTTCTTTTTGCGAGGCGTATCCTGAAAAATACGGCTGTGGTGTGGATACCCCCACCTCCTACCCTCTCGTGAGAAAAGGGCAAATTTACAAAGATTGTTCTACTTCGGCTTCACCCCATTTTTCTTCGGGGACCTGCACAATCACATCCCCTAATACTCGAGCCTGACAGCCTAATCGATGGTAAGGCTCAGTCAGCGCTTCTCGATCAAGTAAATCCTGCTCATCAAAATCGATATCAGAAAGATTCTCTTCGCCTGCAATCACATCTACCCGGCAGGTCGTGCAGGAGGCGTTCCCCCCACAATCATGATTCAGTGGGAATCCGAGTTTTTCCGCGACTTCTAAGAGGGAAAGGCCTTCAGAAACTTCGCCAGATTTACCTTCTGGATGAAGAAATGTGACGCGAGGCATACCGTCTCCTCCCTACTCAGCACCAACTGGAACAGGCTTGAACGGACATCGCTTCAGGCGAATATGTTCTTCGAATTCTTGACGAAACAGGCGTAGGCTATTTTGTACCAATACCGCAGCTCCCGTAACCAGGGTACAAAACCCGGTGCCTTTGACAAATCCACAAATTTGCAAAAGTTTGGCCAGATCGCGCTCTTCCCCTGATCCATCTTCGATTTTTCTCATCAAGACCGCTAATTCTTGGGTACCAATCCGGCAAGGTGGACATTGCCCGCAACTTTCCCGTTCAAAAAATCCCGAAAACTTGAGCGTTTGCTCCACCATACACGTCGCATCATCGACAACAATGACGCCGGCAGACCCCAATCCAGTGCCAGCTTTCTTAAGCGAATCAAAATCCATGGATAATTCCAATTGATCCGCTCCCACCATGGAAAAGGATGGCCCACCGGGGAATACCGCTTTGACACCCTGTCCGTTCGGCACGCCCTGCCCACATACCTCAATCAGATGTCGGATGGACGTTCCCAACGGCAGTTCATACACACCGGGCCGATTCACGGCTCCACTGAGCGAAAACAACATCGTCCCTGGGGTCGTACTGGTGCCTACCTGACGAAACCATTCTGGTCCATTCCGTAAAAGTTGGGGAATATTTGATAGCGTTTCGACATTATTGACTAAGGTCGGCTTGCCATGCAGTCCAAATTCCGTGGGATAAAACGGTGGCTTTTGCTTGGGCTGCGCTGGACGACCCTGCATCGATTCCAACATCGCGGTTTCTTCACCCGCCACGTAACTGCCATATCCATCAAAAATTTCAATATCCAGGTTGAGACCTGTGCCAAGAAAATTCTTCCCCAATAACCCCTGAGCTGTGGCCTGCTCTTTAGCCCGCTCAAAAATAGCTCGTTCTTCAGAGAATTCATGATTTAAATAGATGTAAGCCGCCTTCGCTCCAACCGTAAACGCCGCAATCAGGCATCCTTCAAGAAGTTGGTGAGGATGGTGCCGAATCAAATATCGATCTTTGAACGTTCCAGGTTCATGCTCTCCGGCATTACAGACAAAGTATCGCTCTTTAATCCGATGATTGACCACCTTGTCCCATTTCAGTCCTGTAGGAAATCCAGCGCCTCCCCGTCCTCGCAAATGGGCCTCTTTTAATTGTGCGATAATGGTCTGCGGATCATTCTTCGTGACACACTGAACCCAAGCATCATATCCCCCCTGCTGGCGGTACGATTCAATTTCACCTGGTTCACCCTTTACCTCCCGCAATACCCGAGGTGCGAATGCGTTATCCACCGAAGCCCCCTTGATCAATGGTTTGGACCCACATACATTTATCCATTATTTTCAATATTTGGATTACGGTATTTTTTACAAATCCCTTCCTCGAAAAACCAAATTTCCTTCTATTTTCCCAAGGGAAATTAGGCATCAAGGTGGGTCAAGCGCACGAACACGACTCACTATACGAACGGGTCGCTAAAGTCGTCAAGGTAACAAGGCGATCAGAAAGCACACCTATTTAGTGAAGGAAAAAATGGGCAGGGTCGACATCCCATCCGTCACGTTAGGGGGTCTTTTTCATCATTTGATCAACCTGTCCACACAATTCTCCAACGGCCTTGGCTGAGACCTCCAGAGCCGCCTGTTCCTGAGGGGTGAGCGCATATTCAATAATTTCTTCCGCCCCGCCTGCCCCTAATTTCACCGGCACACCCAGAAAAAGATCGTTAAAACCATATTCCCCGGCGCATAAAGCCGCACAGGGAAGGATTTTCTTTTGATCTTTAGAGATAGCTTCAACCATTTCCACGACCGAGGCAGCCGGGGCATAATAGGCGCTCCCGGTCTTGAGCAGATTGACGATTTCGATTCCTCCCTCGCGAGTCCGCTTAATCAGGGCCTCTAATGCCTCCGGCGACAACCATTCGGTCACCGGCCTCCCTGCCACCGTGGTATAACGATTCAAGGGCACCATCGAATCGCCATGTCCCCCCAGAACCATTGCGTGAATATTTTCGACCGAGACCTGCAAGGCCTCCGCAATAAAGGACCGGAATCGTGCCGAATCCAACACCCCCGCCATCCCAATGACCCGGTTCCTGGGAAACCCACTCACCAGATACGCAACGTGTGTCATCACATCAAGAGGGTTGGAGACAATAATGAGAATGGCATTAGGGGAACGTTTAGCCGTCTCACGGACCACGGCTGACACAATATTGGTATTGGTTTCCAATAATTCATCCCGGCTCATTCCCGGCCGGCGAGGCACGCCTGACGTGACCACCACGACGTCAGAATCTTTGGTCGCCTCATAGTGATTCGTTCCCGTCACGGCGGAATCGTAGGCACAGATTGGGCCGGCTTCGAGCAAATCCAAGGCTTTGCCCTGCGGCAGACCTTCGACGATATCGACCAGCACAATGTCGTACCAATTTTTTTCTGCCAACCGCTGGGCAATGGATCCCCCAACATTTCCAGCCCCCACCACAGTCACTTTGATACGGCTCATGAAACCACCCATCCCTTTGAAGAGGTCGCCAGCCATACGGATTCAATCATCGTCATGGCTCGTCCACCCTGCGACTTTAAAGTTGATCGTACACACAAAATTATCCCCATCATAAAAATTCACTTTGATTTTTTTCTTTCCGTATTCCCGACTCAAGAACTCTTCCGGATGGTCGATAAACTCTTGGTAGGTTCCCGCCTCATAACCTCCTAATTCCTTGAACGCGACAATCATGCCGACCTTGACCTCTTGAAGCATTTTTGTCGTGCAGCGAGGAAAGATTTCCCAAAATTTCTCACAGATATCTTCTTTAGTTGGCTCGAACCGTTCTCCGTCCTCCTGCCGATCTTTTCGGTCAAACTTCGCCTGCCGTCGAACATAGGGATATTGATGCCCGGTAAACAACTTATACAGCCACGGTGGCACATCAGGGTGTGAAGATAAACTGGTCATGCATCTCCCATATCAGCTCATCTGGCCGTGAGCCGTTGATAAATTTTCGGCAACTTCATTGGAAGTGATTCAACTTCATCGACAACCACATACCCAATTTCCCCATACATCCGTTTTACATAATCGGTGGGAGCTTGATCAATGGTTATACAGAAGGGATGGACGCCTTGAAGACGAGCTTCCCGAAGTGCCATTTTGGTGTCTTCCAAAGAGTATTCATCCGCATAGTCATCATCTAATGGTTTCCCATCACTGATCAGTATGAGAAGGCGAACTTTCGCCGCTTGCTGTTTCAAGCGCTGCGTCGCATGTCGTATCGCCGCGCCATCACGGTTTTGCTGTTTGGAAGTCACTCCGCTAATTTTCAAACCGACACGCCCCCCAGGCCGTTGGTCAAAATCCTTCAAGACATGAATGTCTACCGATTGCCGGGTTTGCCCGGAAAAGCCGTACATCGCATATTGGTCCCCAATCGCAGACAATGCTTCTGAGAGCAGGAGTAAGCCTTCTTTTTCAATGTCGATAACGGGACGCGCTCGAGCTCCGATCTGACGTCCGGTCGATCCGCTCATATCTACCAAAAACGCCACCGCAACCTGCCGATCACGTTTTTGTCTGGTGGCATACACCTGATCGGAAGAATCGTTTCCTTGCCGTCGATCAACCATCCAATTCACCAAGGCATCCAAATCAATGTCCTCACCATGGGATTGGCGTCCCATTCGACGAAAGGCTTCCGGACGAATCGCTTCAAAATAACGGCGAATGAGTCGCACAATTGGCCCATACGTTTGAAACGTTTCATCCACAAAGTCGGGTGACCCTTCACGGCCAGCCTGTTCGATCACACGGCACCATTGGGGTCGATAATCACGTACCGTCCCATCCCACTCTTCATAAAGATACTCTCCCTCAGGAAGACGAGCTCCCTGTTGTCCATCTCCCGGACGAAGCGTAGGTTGAAACCATTGCTGCATAGGGGATTCACCAAAAATGGGTTTCTTGGGATCTTGCGAAGGATCGGGTTGGTGAGGAGTTCGACCCTCAAATTGGCTGGGTGAATCTCCCCCTGCATTTTTCCCCATCTGGGCAACTTGATCCTCTTGCCCTCCTGTCTGCCCTTTCGACGTCTGTTCCTCCTCTTCCCCTCCTTTGACATGGTCTGGATTGAGAATGCCACGATACCCCCAGTTACTCAAAGGCTGATACGCTTCTTCCAGGTGTTCAGCCGCTTCAGGCTGTCCGCCTGAATCAGAAACCCCGGAAGTATTGGAAAAGGGTTCAAGTTGTTGATTGTCCTTCTCCAGAGTCCCAATCCGCCGCTCCAATTCCTGGTAGAGCCGGTCGGCAAGTTCCACCGATTCATCGACCGTCGCGGTGGGGTGTAAAATTGTTCGGGCAATCTTCCAGATATCATCAATCACCTCTTGAAGTCCCGGACGAGTGAAATCCTCTATGGTAAACCCGGCATAGAGCAACAACAATGCATCCAGCACAATCTCACGAGCCGTCATCCCGTGGGAAAGCGTGCGAAGCTCCATAGCCTCCTTTGTCAATGACGTCAAATCCTCTTGTAATCCCGGGTATTCATGACGGAGCAAATAGTCAATTCGAGCATCTTCCACAATTTCCCACAAATCCCGGATAATCTTCGGTTGCGGGTAGTGTTGAAAGAGATTTCCCAATGTGTGAACGCCTCTATTTGGGCTGGGAACTTCTTTTTCGTATCGGGTCTGCACGCCGGTAGCCACACGTTGCAGCACTTGGGTCGAGAGGGCATAGGTTCCAAATTCCACATGCCCAACCTCGTGAGCGACCATGACCGTGTACCATCGTCGGTTTCCTTCCCTGGTCTCCGATCGCCTCATGACCAGGGGAAGATATACCGTTTTTCCATCGGTGCTCACCTGAGCTTTCCCGGAGACAGAACCTGCTGACACTTGACTCGTGCCAGCCAAACCACCTCCACCCTCCGGAAGTCCCTCTATGCCCACATCCTCTCCACACAACGCCCTCGCAAACATTTTCAACGATCTGGCAACTTGACGAAGCGACACTCCGCTCATCGCCTGCTCTACTGCTGAACAGGCCTGTTGCGTTTCCAGACCAAAAAAGGCTCGTCCAGCCTCGACACTATATTCCAAGGCTTCCATCCCCTGACCAAACCACGCGTCAAACACACCGGTATCGTCTTCTTTGCCAGCCAAGCCGACCACCTCGTAAACTCGAGCAAAATACGCGAGAGTAGCCTCGGGATCTCGATCCGCCACAAGAAGGCCGAATTTTAAGATTCGAATCTTCCACTCGACCGTCGAAACCCTAGCCAAAACTTCCGGAGCCTTGGCCAAAAAAGCTATTGCCTGTTCAGGAGAATGATCCGCGAGCCTCGTACCTAGATCAATGACACTTTGCTTGACATTCGCGTCATTAAACTCAAGAAACAGACTTGGACTCGTTCGAAAAAACTCCAAAGTTCCAATGTAATCAGGCTTCCCAAAGCTGTTTTGAACCATGAGCTTCATGCCAAACCCAATCCAGGACTTGGCCGATTCCAACGGAACGGCTCTGGCAATGGAGGGACACTCACGGAAAAACTCATTTCCTAACACATAATTCCATTCGGACAGGTCCATCCCTAGTCGGGCCCATTCCTGAAGCTCAGAAAGGGGTATCTCCCCACATAATTGGGGAAGCACCTTGAACCATTCGTACGCACATTGTGGAGCGGCCTCATTTGACCCATCGGCTAGTTCCAGCACATGGGCCAACAATTCATCTCGATTCGAATCCCTTCCCAGAAATCCGAGAATCATGGGGCTTTCTTTGAAATAACGCAGACCGAGAGCGCCCGAGGCTTGTGCAAAGGTAATCCCTAAATCCAGCCATGGGATGACACTGGCTAAGCATCCTTTTCGATTTAACTCTCCAAGGGCCCATACGGCTTCACCCTGTATTTTTGACGAAATCTCTTTTAATTCAATGAGTAATTCCAGAACAGGCACTCGGAGACGAGGGTCTCTCAGTTGTTCATCGAGACCATGAGCCGTTGTCGCATCAAGTCGGTCGACTAATAGCTCCTGAAATTCATCTTTTGGGGTAAAGGAAGACATGTAATTGATTAATAACCGAGGGAATTAAATGGTTACAAGAAGGATTCTTGCCAGGCACTTTTCAATTCAGTTTTGTAACCAGAACTACGGCTCGGCATTATAAAAGTGCCTTCGAGGGATGTAAACTCACCCAACAACCTAACAGATTCTACACTTTATACTCCCAACACCAGCTTCTATCTACCTTCACTTGGAGGTTCCTGACCTCATGGATGTTCAGGATTTTTCGAGGAAGGGCTTTTCGTCAGAGCTGCTCTTATATCAGCCAGGGTCTTACCTGCAATCAACACTCGCTTCTGCCTAGAACTAACTCCCGATTTCACCTGCACATCTTTCTGGGGAATGCCAAACTGTCGTGCCAAATACCGACATAATTCAACATTGACCTGACCATCCACCGGTGGAGCTGCAATGCGAATCTTCAAGGCTTCCCCATGAAGCCCAATAATTTCTGTTTTGGACGCACGTGGCTGAACAAAGATACGAATTTCTATACCTTCTGATCGTTCTACTACACAGCTGGCGAGTTCCATACAAAATTTCCTATAGCCAATACAAATCATTCGCCTTTTTTGTCAGAAAAAATAATAGAAACGATAGTCATTAACAAAAAACAATTTCACAGAAATAGAAATAAAATATTAACTTTCAATGACTTAAATCATACATCAAGATCTTGACATGAACCCAACTGGTGGGTAAAATATTTTTAGATTGATAACCGTTATCATTTTCGAAAGAGTACACATTCAGTAACGGACTTTTATGTTCATCTGCATCTGCAAAGGTATCAGAGAATCCGATGTCCGAAAACTTGGACAAGCCGGTGTCACCTGTCCCATAAAGCTCGCAGATGCCCTCGAACTCAATGACAAACGGCAGTGCTGTGGCCGTTGCATCAAAAAGATTTCAAAATTTGTCGAACTCGCTACAGAAGAAACGTCCTGCCGTCACATCCCAATGATTAGTTAGGGATTTCGCACCTACCACTTCAAACCAGCTTCCCAGTCTCTCCTACTCAGGTATCTCACCTGATCCCTCAATCACAAAGCCATTGGCCCGACACTTCTAGGCGAGCCAATCTTTCCATGTCAACCTAATCCAGCCAATGCATTCGGCATCCCACAATGGAGGAGAGGATTTTTGGGGTTGTCTTTAGAATTGAGCGAAACCATGCAGGCATCAAATTCTCAAAATCGCATATCCAGAGTACCGATGCCCTGCCATCGCAACCAAAGGCTTACCCCGACCAAAATCAGCATCACACTCATGACCGAGTAATCCTGGGCCCTCAATTTCCCGGTAGAGTAAAAATGCCGTGTCGCTGAGGGATGAAACCCTTTGGACTCCAGCGACATCGCCAGAAGATTCGTTTGACGAAGGGCATGCCCAATCAAGGGGATCACCAGGGGAACATATTTACGAATGCGTTGTAAAATTCCGCCGGTCGACACATCTAATCCGCGTGAGCGCTGCGCTTGAACCACACCCACGCCTGCCCCTAAGAACATTCCCACCCACCGGAACGCGAGTGAGAAGACAAACCCTGCCCGTGAAGGAAGTCCTAATTGCTGAGAGGCCTGCGCAAGTTCTTCAACCGTCATCGTCGAGAGCAGCCAAATTCCACCCCAGAGCATAATCAATAGCCGCAGGCCCATTCCTAAACCGACCCTGACGCCTTCCCAGGTCACTCCAAGCCCATGCAAGAGGGGAACAGGTGTCACGCCTTCGACAAAAAAAGGCCAGAGAGCCACGCTATAGCCAAACAAGAGAACCGTCAGCATCCACATTTTTCTGACATTGGCCCCGGCCTGGGACATGGCTAACCCACCCATCACGCATCCAAATACTCCCAGCAAGTAGACCGGGTCCGAAAAACACAGGGCTATCCCAAACACTCCAAGAACCGTCAGAACTTTGGTGCGTCCATCTAACCCATGCATCCACGACTTCCTGGATAGATACAAGGAAACATTCATCGGTATTTACCAGACCTTACGAATCGCACACATGCCAAACAGGTTCCCTATTACCGGGTAAGTATCGGCAACAATTCTCATGGAAAACCTCGCCTGCAGGAGGCCTTCACTTCTTCCACCGTTAGCAGGGTCTCTCCCCATCGTTGGCTAAAGCGAGAAATGACCGGGACCTCTAATGATGCTGATTGGATCAACCCCTGATCAGCAAAAACTTCCCGCGGCGTTCCATCAGCAATAATCCTCCCGCTGTGCATTAACAGACAGCGCCGGGCATAGGCCGCAACAAGCCCCATCGAATGTGTGATCATCACAATCGTATGCCCCTGTTGGTTCAGTCGCCGAATCATCGCCATCATCCGGTCGGTTTCATTGGGATCAAGCCCTGTTGTGGGCTCATCAACAATTAACACAGCCGGTCTCATAGCCAATACGGACGCCACGGCAATTCGCTGTCGCTCCCCTTTTCTTAAGGAAAACGGATCCAAGTCTCGACTTCCCTCAAAGGGCAATCCCACAGCAGCCAGCGATTCTCGCACCCGATCGGCAATTTCATCCTTCGAGCAACCCATATTCTTCGCGCTGAAGGCAACTTCTTCCCAGACGGTATCCGCAAAAATTTGATGATCAGGATTCTGAAAGACCAATCCAACGCGCTTGGCCAATTCATTCATCGATGTGGTGCGCGTATTCATGCCGTCCACAAGAATGGTGCCATGTGTCGGCATCAAGAGGCCATTGAGTAATCGTGCAAGCGTACTTTTTCCTGATCCATTCTGACCCAGCAAAGCCAGAAAGTCTCCTGGGTGGATGGTAAATGACACGTCATCCAGGACCGTCTGCTCTTCATACTGGAAAGAAACGTTGTCAACCTGAATCAGGGGCAAAACCTTGGTTGGTTCTCTCTCCGGGGGGTCACCCAACCGAAGTGTGTCATCAAGGACCCACGCCGGAGGAGACAGACGAAGATTCAGTAGCTCAGTTTGGATCCAGGCTTCCTCGACGGAAATAGGCAAGTGTTCCGCGCCCCATTCTTCAAAACATTCTGTCAGGACAAATGGTCGAAGGCCACATTCTCGCATCAACTGAGGCTGTCGCAACAAGGTTTCAGGCTTTCCTTCCCAGACGATTTGCTCCTGATCCAAAACCAGAACCCGATCCGCTTGCGCAAGATAGTCATCATTATGCTCGGTCATGAGCACGGTAATTCCCTCTTGCTGAAGATTCCGTAAAACCTCCCGTAATTGTGCTCGGCCTGCCGGATCAAGATCTGAACCGGGTTCATCCAGGACCAACAGCGACGGTTCTTGTACAAGCACAGAAGCCATCACCAGACGTTGTCTCTGGCCACCGGACATCGTCATGGGATCACGGTGGGAACAATTGGCGAGCCCGATTTGATTGAGGGCATGAACGACCCGCCGTCGGACCTCGTCCACAGAAAGCAGAGGGTCACGATATTCCAATGGGTGGAGTAATTCTCCCCCAACAGTCGTCGCCACAAGTTGCGTATCAAAGTCTTGAAAGACAAGGCCGACTCGCCCGGCCTGTTTCCAGACCGGATCATCCACAGTGCCGCGTCCCTTCACTCGCAGCGATCCGGAAAAAATCCCAGGGATCATGTGAGGAATGAGACCATTACAGGCATAGCATATCGTGGACTTCCCACTTCCACTCCTGCCTAACAGGACAACGAGTTCACCAGAAGCCAGAGAAAATGAAACATTCCGGAGAACCGGGGCTGAACCGGACGCATACTGGAAAGAAAGGCCACGACAGTCGACAATAGCATCACTAAGATGGTCATTCGTCCCCTCACTCCCCATCGAATCAAGTGACCGTAGCGTTATTGAAGGGTGAATATGGGAGGCACCTGATTCTCGGATATCTTCATACCGCAATCGCCACCGTTGCACCCTCGGATAGAGAAAACCCAATAATGGAGGACCGAGAAACAAGCCCATCACCACATTATTAAAAAAGATCGCTGGAGCGAGGATAATAAAGGGTAACAACCCCAACCACTCCACTCCCCACGCAATCATTCCGGCACAGGCGGCTGAAGCGATTACACACACCAGGCCATATTCCATCATCTGACGCCAAGATTTCCCCAAGGGCGGCTGGCCGGATGAGAACCACCCTAAATGCCCCCACAGTACATACGGGAGATACCCGAAAATAAAATTGCCTAATAATCCAAAGAAACTTGCGGGCCCCAAGGTGCCGAAACAATCTCCGATGACATTGCCAATACCTGCGCCCCAGGCCGCAGCGGGACCAAACAACAGCGATGCGACAATGGGAATGGCATTAGCTGGCCGTAATTCCACAAAACCAGGAACAATCGGAATGCCGGCTTTAAAGGGAATAAGAATAGCCGCATAAATTGCCGCAATCTGTGCCGTCAGAACAATCTGTCGGGTATCCCGCCAGACAGCAATCAGGTCGGCCCACCATCGCCGTGAATCACGAGCGTCTTGAGGAAGAGACATGAATGTATGAAAAATTCTTAAGACGGGAGATATTCAGATGGTTGATGGATAATGAGATATTTTGACTGTCGATCCGATTATGGTTCCCGTGTAGCTATTTCAAAAGAATAAGAGAACGCCCAAATCGGGTTGACAAAAGGTGGGTACTAACCGGTATTTGAAACCGGTCAATAAGCGACCTGCCTGCGCGGCGAAGCGCTTCAGCGCGTAGACGTGAAGCCCCTGCGCCGAAGGCAGGGAACGCACCTGGCGTTAGTTTTCATCCTTCCCATTCACGAATATCATTCGGTGATCTGCCTCCGCATACAGCGGACCTTGGGCTAAGGCATCCAGCAACAAATCCCTCAAGGGGATTTGATGGGCCGTTCGATCTGTGGCGTGAGTCAACATGTCATAGCCATCCCCGCCGTCAGCCACAAATGCGTCCGTCGCCACGGTATAGGTTTTGGAAATATCTAACGGCGCACCTCCAACCATGATGCTCTTCACACGAGATCCAACCGCGGCACTTCCCTGATACGTGACCTGGAGACCGGATATTTGAAAGAACCGACCTGAATGATTCGGCCATTGGCTGACACTATGCTCTAAAATCTGACGAAGCAATGCTCCCGTCACATGTAAGGTCACAAGGGCGGAATCAAAGGGCAGTACCGAAAGCACGTCGCCAAGTGTTACTGGACCGGGTTCCAGACTTCGGCGAATCTGTCCGGCATTAATCAAGGCGATATCCGTGCCCAACCTGCCTCGCATACGATCGGCCAACAAATTGCCTAAATTAGCTTCTTGGGTCCGGACAACGGGCCGGTCCCCTTGGAGTCGCACAGACGCCTCTCCCAAAACCTGAGTGGCATGCTGGGCAAACCGCTGTCGATATTCACCCAGAAGCTGTTGGACCTTCGGATCGACTGGAACCGCCTCCGTAACTGGGATATTGTGGGAACGCGCCTGAATCACTGTTCCTTCTTCAATCGTCAGATCTAATCGCCCGACTGTTCGTCCTTGCCGGTGCGTCTTCACATACACCGATCGAGGATGGGTCACGGATTCAACCGGCTCCATCAACCCAGGAGCATACAATCCGTCAAACCCTTCGGTATGTCCGCCGATGAGCACATCCACCCCCTCAACTTTCTCCAGAATTTTCAAATCTTCATCACTATCTTGATGCGTGAGGGCAATGACCAGGTCAACATGGGCTTCTGTCCGTAACCGCAGGGCTTCCCTTTGAAGAGAGGCAATCGGGTCTATCAGCGATAACGTATTTACGACATCCCGGTTGAAGCTATCAGGGAAATTACTATTTCCCACAATTCCGATGACTCCAACGCTCACATTCCCCAAACGAGTGACAACTGAGCGCCGGCAAGGCAGGGCGAAAAGCTCAGACTGAAGGTTCGTGCATAAAATTGGGAAATTGGCTAACTCTACCAATGTGCGAAGATGGTCAATACCATAATCATAATCATGATTTCCGGCCACCATCGCATCGTAGCGGATCAGATTCATGGCCAGAATATCCGGCTCACCGCGAAACCAGGAAGACAAAGCCGTTCCAATGAGGATATCCCCGGAATCCACCATCAAAACCGGCACGCCTTCCCGCCGAACCTCTTCAACAATTGTGGCCCGCCTGGCCAATCCTCCAATTCTCGTCTCTCCGGTTTGATCAAGCGGAAGCGCAACCCCATGATGCTCACTCGAATGCAGAATTACCACCGTGTCGGTGGCGAGGGCTGGATTCCCCCAGAGAATCAAAATTAGGAGGAAATGCCAAAAATACCCTCCTCTTTGCAGAATCTGTCGCATAGAACGGTTCAATTCGAAGCACAACACAGTGGGGTACCAGCGTCACGCATTAGGATTGCACACAACGAAAACCGATATGCGCATAGGGGTAACTTTGTCGAAACCAATTTCGAAATGACCGACGCAAGAGACGGCTGGCGGTAAAAGGCCCGGCACCTTTCACCACATAATGATCCTGATCAAAAAATCTGGCGGAATAGCCAGGATACGTGGGAAGGGGGGAAAATCCATGAAAAGAATGAAAAACCGTCGATGTCCATTCCCAGCCATTTCCCAGCATCTGAGCCAAGCCGAACGCACTGTTCCCATTAGAATGAGCATTGACCGGAGCCGGATCCCAAGCATGAAAATCAACATTCCCGTGTTGAAACATTGGCGCCTCATCGCCCCAGGGGAACGATCGCTCAATACCGGACGGAGTGCCAAAGGCGGCGCGATGAAATTGCGGTTCGGTCGGGAGGGTCATCCCGACCCAATTAGCGTAAGCTAGCGCCTGTCGATGCGTCACATACACCGGCCAGGATTGCGGTAATGGGACTTCCTGGAACATCGTGCGCACATACCAGGCATCCCCCCGTTTGACCCAAAACGGAGACGGCTCCCCACCATCCTGAACAAATCGCAAATATTGTTGGTTCGTTACTTTATGCCGGCTGATCAAAAACCCGGGGACAGGAACCTCATGTTGCCCGAATTCGTTGTCCCAGGCAAACCCCTCTTCTGGCTGCCGTCCAAGAGTGGCCATGCCTTCTGGCACTTCTATCATCTCATTTTTAGGTATTTCCTCTGAAAATGAAGAAGATAACCACATGGAAGAATTCGCTGGCGCATGCTTGTACTTTGAATCCAAATGGTGGAGCAAATAGGCATTAGTCTCGGCATGCATTAGACGGTGTTCAACCGCCATATGGATGATCCATTCTGGAACAGTTGACAACAGGCGATCCACTTCTTCACGAGCACGCGCATTGTAACGGTGCACTTCATTTATTGTTGGCCAATCCGACGGTCGATCGGTGGGAAGATTTTCGAGGGAGGGATCAATGCCTGCTTCAAATAATTGGTCAAATGATTCATGAAAGGACGGCATGCCCAAAGTCCACCGACCAATTTGATTCCAGTCAAATGCCTCAAGATGTCCCAAGTAAAAAATTAGGCGGTTCCGTTCAGGAATGGGACGCTCATACATCGCCTCGGCACTTATAAGCGAAAAGAGCATATCTGTGCGTAACCTGGCAGCACCTAATTCCCTCTGCAATTTAGGCAATTGCGACATGTCGCCTCTCCTCAGCCATGGTTCAGCTAATGATTTCACAGAAAATTACCTTCCCAAGATTCTTCGGCTCACCTGACCAACTATACCGAACTCGGCTCCCGCTAGAAAAGTTCAATGAACGTGAGTCGGAATTTAAAGCCAACGGCTGAAAAATTATCCAATAATTGAATATCAACCAAACCTGGCCAAGATGAATTCCTAACCCCTCATTTTCTGAGACCATTGGTCTATCAATACCGTCCCGTTGATCACCAAAATGACCATCCTGTTTCCCAGAGATCATGTCAATAAGGTTAAACACACAAAAAAAAGCAGGGAGCGACGAATGTCGCCCCCTGCTCTTCCGTCCCCCCCTGGGCTTCCGCTTACAGCCAGTTCACCCGCTCCGCCGGGCGGATGTAAATCGGCTCTTCCACTTGCTGCCGCACCGCTTCCTTGCCCGACTTGTTGAACCCCAACACCGTGTCGTTGTACATCTCAAACTTCCGCCCATGGATCTGGGTTTCAAACACTTTCGGCCCCGGAATCACGTCATACCGGAAGATGATCTGTTGGCTCGCCCGCCACAACTGCAGCACCGCCAACAACTCCCGGCTCGGCACTAAATACTTCTCGATCGCATTATCCACCCCCGGCCCAAACATCTGCCGGATGTAGCCTCGCGGCGCCTGCCGCGGGGGTATATAAAACCCGTTCGGTTCCGTGCCCCATTGCGGATACAACGGCAACGCCACTTGTTCCACCCGAATGGCATAGTACAACGGATTCCAGCGGTCTTCCGCCCAGAGCCCGTCATCGCCCACCTTCACCAGCCCTTGCAGCCGGATCTTGCCCACACACGCCGCCATACACCGCGTCTCCATCGGCTCGCCCCCCGTTAAGGGGTCTTTGCCTTCCACCCGCGGATAGCAGGCAATACACTTCTCCGACACCCGCGTCGTGCCCCGGTACATCGGCTTCTTAAACGGGCATTGCTCCACACACTTCTTGTACCCCCGGCACCGGTTCTGGTCGATCAACACAATCCCGTCTTCCGGCCGCTTGTAGATGGCCTTCCGCGGACACGCCGCCAGACACCCCGGATACGTACAGTGGTTACAGATGCGTTGCAGATAGAAGAAGTACGTTTCATGCTCCGGCAAGCTGCTGCCTTGCATTCTCCACGGCTCTTCCTTCGTAAACCCCGTCTTATCCACCCCTTCCACGATCGCCCGCATCGAGGTCGCCGTGTCTTCATAAATATTCACAAACCGCCATTCCTGGTCGGTCGGGATGTAGCCAATGGCCGCCTGCCCGATCTTGGCCCCCGCATCAAAAATCGTCATCCCTTCAAACACCCCATACGGCGCATGGTGCTTGCGGCCCACCCGCACGTTCCACACCTGCCCGCCCGGATTGACTTGCTCAATGAGCTGCGTGATCTTGACGTCGTAGAACTGGGGATAGCCCCCATAGGGCTTCGTTTCCACGTTGTTCCACCACATGTATTCCTGCCCTTTGCTGAACAGCCACGTCGACTTGTCCGCCATCGAGCAGGTTTGACACGCCAGACACCGGTTGATGTTAAAGACAAACGCAAACTGCCATTTCGGATGCCGCTCCTCATACGGATACAGCATCTTCCGTCCTAACTGCCAGTTATACACTTCAGGCATTGTCGTCCTCCGTTTCGGTGATAATTTCGTGGATGATATAGTCGGAATTTGCCAACGGTCACGTTGGCGAACACCCGGTATCAACCAAATTTTACTGTCGCATCTTTCTTTCGGCCATTGCTTCATTCACGACAGAACCTAACACACTCAGATCTATCGTTTTGAGAATGACCTTGCAGCGGTCTAATTGTTTTACAGCCTGTAAGTCCACCAGGCCTTCATACGCCGTAAATATCACGGCAGGAGTAGATAAAACCTTTCTCACCGCTTGCACTGTTTCCACTCCATTCATCCCGCCCATTTTATAATCAACCAAGATGACATCTGGTTCATCCCTATGATCTTTCAAAAATTCCATCAAGGCCTCTCCCGATTCAAAAGCTCGTACCATGCAATTTAACCGAGAAAGTTTTTTCGCAACATTTAAGCGAACCACCTCATCATCATCCACCACAAATACATAGGGTTTGCTCACCACATGTTCCTGGTCCATACCGTAAATATTTGCACCGGATTATCTTCATCAGTGCTCCTCACAAAACAGGTTTCTACCTATACGTTCCTTTTTCCTTGAAAAAGGAGGAGGCTGGGGGGAGGTATTCGCAATGTTTCTTTCTAGACGGCAATCAAGAAAAAAACCCCCCAGCCTCCAACTCCATTACACTTTGATCTTAATATGATCACCCTTCAGCCATTTGATCATGAACTCATTCTCCTGGCCTGGAGTAAAGCCGGTCCGGACCGGCTCCCACGGACCACGCCCGCCGATGCCCCCGTCTTCCGCCTTGGTGATGCGGATCAGACATTCCTTCGGCGTCGTATTGACCGCATGATGATCAATCGCAAACCCCCATTTAAACTTCCAGGCGATTGGATGCTTACCTGGTAACGAGTCGGTTTGATGCATGGGCATCAGCCAACTGCGGGTAAATGACTGCTGCGCCCCATACCGGAAGTTCGATTGATAGCCCGTGTCCAACGCAATCGCCCGTCCATCCGGCCGGGTTTCATGCCCTTTCACCGACTTCGCCGTCGACACAAACGGCGCATGCTTGGCCATCGTGACATGGTACGGAAACGCCGGGTTATACTTCGCCCGGATCATCAACCGCGCCACCTTGTAATACGGGTCACTGGGTTTCCAGCCCCGATACGGCCGGTCCACCGGGTTGCCGTCGACGTAGACATAGTCCCCGTCGTTGATGCCCCGATCTTTGGCCGCGGAGGGGTTGATATGGATTTGATGCTCGCCGACCCCTGGCGTCCGCTTATCCATCCGATAGGCATCGCCAAAGTTGGATTCATACATCTGCACCCAGTCATTAACCGACCATTGGCTATGCACCCGATGCCGGGTCTTCGGAGTCACACAATAGAACTGATACCCCTTCTCCCAAAGCGGATTGGCGTACCGTTTAATTTCCGACCAGGGCAACCTGATGTTGCGGACGGTTTTGTCGTCATGATGTTGCGCCGTGATCGGCACCCCATAGTCATCCGGCCGGATATACGGATTGGAGGACATGATCGCATTCGGCAAATACGGCGTCGCCTCGGGCCCTTCCCGATGGACAACGAAGTTTTCCCCATATTCAATGGCTTCCGGCTCCACCCGGTAGGTCTCCAGGCGGCCACTGCGCGTCCACTGCGGCTTCGATTCGTTGACTTCTTCCCACAAGGGATGCCGCGGATAGGTCCGGGTCATCACCATCCAGCCCTTTTCCGACTTCAACATCGTATCCGCGTTATAGCCATAGGAGCAGTTGCCCGCATCCAACAACCGTTGGAGATACACGTCCACGCGATTGTCATAGACAAACTTGAAGTAATCGCGGAACCGCCCATCCCCCGTCATTTCGGTGAGTTTGGCGGCTACGCCCTGCCACCGTATCCAAGTCGTTCCGCGTGTCATACAACGGCCGGATACCGCCTTTCCACACCTGGAACCACGGATTCGACACCGTCGCCGTATGCTCCGGATAGGTAAACTCCATCCACGTATTCACCGCAAATGACACGTCGAAATGGTTGACATCCGACGTCATCTCCACTTCTTGATGCACCAGACATTCATTATGCGGATCCACGTTCTTGACCATGTCATAGTGATGCTTCGAGTTATTCAACACATTCACATTCGCCACCCACCGGAATTTACTCGGCGTCGGCATATGTGTTTTGCCCGTAAACACCCGACGACCATACTTCGGCGTATTGACAATCAACGCCGTATCGCCGTGGTTCCAGTACCCGACCTCTTCTCCATAGTAGTAACTTCTTACGTGAATTTCTTTTCCATGCGCATTGGGATCCGTCGTGATCTTGAAGGGATCCTCTCCGGTATGCACCCCCAGGCCGGATCCTGCCCACGGGGTCGCCGCCCAGGTGCCCGCCTTATAATTGCCGGACCAGGTATGACATCCGCTGCCGAATTTGCCAATATTCCCCGTATAAGTGAGCGTCAAGGCCGCGGCCCGGCCATTTTGGGTCATGTGGAAGTAATGGCACACCCCTTCCCCGTTGTGAATCGCGGCCGGTTTGACCGTCCCCAGATCTCGCGCCCACCGCACGATCAAATCCTTCGGTGACCGACAGATTTGATGCACCGTATCCAAATCATAGTCTTGCAGATGGACTTGATACATTTGGAAAATCGGCATCACGTCCACTTCCCGCCCGGTGAGCAACCGCACCCGATGCGTCCCCGTCAAGGCCGGCTCAATGCCACTCTTCTTGAAGTGCCATCCCACCAATTCGCGATGAATGGGGACCGCTTGATTCTTGTTCAGATCCCAGACCATGAGGCCCCCTAACCGGGCGATTTCCGCCGGTTGCAGTGTCTGCACTTTGCCCGAATAGGATTTGGAAAAGTCGGGGAACGCATAATCCTTAATGACGTCCCGCGGATCTAAATACTGCAGGGTATCGGTCCGAACCAGGAGGGGCATATCGGTATAAGACCGACAAAAATCCGCATCGAACATGCCCTCATCCACAATCATTTTACACGCCCCTAAAAAGAAGGAGGCATCTGACTCGGGACGTATGGGTATCCAGTAGTCCGCTCGATACGCCGTCGGATTGTATTCCGGGGTAATGACCGCAATGCGTCCGCCCCGCTCAATGGATTCCAGCTTCCAGTGGGCTTCCGGCATCTTGTTTTCCACGAAGTTTTTGCCCCAACTGGTGTTAAATTTACAAAAGCGCATGTCGCTCAAATCCACGTCGCAATTCTGGGTCCCATTCCACCAGGGCTCAGAAGGATCCTGGTCGCCGTGCCAGGTATAGTTATTCCAGTAGCGCCCGCCTTGAGCATGTTCAGGCCCAACTTTTCGGACGTAGGTATCCAATAAGGCGCCGCAGCCACCATTCATCCGGGTAATGCCCATCTTCCCAATGATGCCCAAAACAGGCATGCCGGCACGGAACTTCATACTCCGGACTCCTGAGCCTTTCATCATTTCCAGCATTTCGGGCGGATAGCCTTGCTCCCGCAACCGTCGGGCTCCGGACTCGCCGCTATACCGGTTGGCGATGATGATCATGGCCTTCGCCAAATAGGTAAACGCCGTATCCCAGGACACCCGCAACATGTCGTCCAGATACCGCGCATTAAACTTGTATTTCGTCTGAATGGCCGGCGTGAACTCCGGACTCCGTCATCCATCCATTGCTTCCACCCTCGACGCATCAAAGGCCCCTTGAGCCGGTACGGCCCATACACCCGCCGATGCATCGTAAACCCCTTCAGGCACATCCGGGGGTTATGCGCGAAGGTCCCTCGGTTGCCATAGAGATCTTCATAGGTTTGATGATCATAATTCTGCTCAACCCGCATGACGACCCCGTTCCGGACAAACGCCCGGATACGACAGGCATGGGTGTCATTCGGGGAACAACACCAGGTAAACGAACTGTCATAGCGATATTGATCGTGGTAGACCCGCTCCCATGACCGGTCGGGATATTCCCCGAGAGGATTCCCGACTTCGATGACGGGCTGTAACGCCGTTAAGGCCAGGGCCTTATCGGCCAGCGCGACTGCAGCCACGGT
Organism: uncultured Nitrospirales bacterium; assembly: GCA_963801755.1. GTDB lineage: Bacteria > Nitrospirota > Nitrospiria > Nitrospirales > UBA8639 > Nitrospira_E. Next base: position 29,370 of record CAWDGE010000009.1, read on the forward strand.
CCCGCAGAAACTTTCAAGAATTGACGTCTAGAAAGAAACATTAAAAGACCTCCTTTTTTAAAAAACTCATTACGGATAGACATATTAAAAAATAGTTCCGTAATAGGACTTCAGACCAGTACCTGCCTTGTACCTCCTTTCTAACCAACCCAATTCCACCACCAATAAAAAACACTGTTCGCAAGTGTCATCACTTTTATCCATATCACTGATTAGCAAACTTTAGTCCAAACATGTTGGCTCGTCTTATTTCCATTAACCAATTGAAAACTATACGTTATTTTAAGTTCATGCTTGTTCTGGAAAATTATTAAAAACACGAACAACCTCACGAATTCCTCGAAAAGCCTTGAAATCTCAATGCCAGGTGTTTTTTCGATTTCCCTTTCAGTCGTTTTGCTTTTGGAAGCAAAATATGGAAAACCCACATTCAGCAGAATTGAAAAACCAACGGCCCAACGGTTCCATGCAGGACTCATACACGGCACCAAATACGACTTCCAATTGGTGTATTAAAAAATTAGGAAAAAAAGTAATTCGAAAGGGGTGGTTACCGGGTATTAATTAACGAAGAGGACATCTAGAGGCAGCGAAGTGCTCAACAACAAAACTCAGATGCTCACAGCCGGACTTAATGCTTTAGGTACAAGTATTATTAGTAAATAACTGGCATACAGCAACTTGGGTGAGAGGCCGGGTCATTCGTGGACCCAACCTCTCTTCAGACTTTGATGAACATCTGCCTAACTACGCCAGCGATTGTGAGATTGTCACTATTATGGCTCAAAATACTACCAGGCGGAATGTTCCTTGGGTTTAACATTCCCAATCAGATCGCTGATTATGATGCACCGATCCCTCTTACATTCAAGACGAAATATTGGGCTAGGACGATTTTGAAGACACCAAATGAGAACAACTCCGCCTCTTTGCCTAAAATTTCTCATCCAAAATGTGGGTTGTCCTGGATGTCATGAACACTGCGGCGACCCACCGGAGATTTGGTAGCCAAAATTCACAGAAAGAGACCCATTGAGTTCAAGGGTCACCTCACGGTTAACTACGCTTTTGCCCCGGCACGCCAGACCGAAAAAGGATAGGCTCCTAATGGGAAGTAGAAACCCAATTAGTGCCTAAGGGAAATAAGGTCTAATTGACAATCTTCCAATTGGCAAATAAATTCTGTTCTGTAAAGCCTATCGAGGGTGAGTGAGAAAGTTTAATTCACGAAGAAAAGGGATTATTGAGGCAAGCCGTCCCTGAAATGAGATACTAAATTCTTGCAGATTGGAAGAACAAATCACCGCGAAAATTCAAACCAGTTGAGGTACCGGAAAAGCCGGAGTTTTTTGTAAAAAGCCTAATGTCTCGATAATTCTCTCAGGCCGCCCCCAATCACTCCAAAGTACGCCTTGTAATTCTATCGTAGCCAAGTGTGAGACAATACTTTCCAGAAAATTTTTTGAAAAATTTCTCTTGGGCATGGCCTGATAAATTCTCTCTAACGTCAACGATTCTTGAGGCAACCCGATTGTTTTTCTCAGTTGATGGAAGAGTTCCATCATATCCGGACTCCATTGTTCACCCAAGCTCCACAGCCGGCTTCCATAAGCCGTGACGATCATGGTATTCCAAATTCCCCCGTTTTGCCTTAAAGCCTGAACCTTTTTTTGATCCGGTTTTTCAATAAATTCTTCCACTGTTTGCACAGGAAATTCCGTTTTCCCTGTCAACGATGGACCCGGACGGATCCAGCCATACTCGCCTTCTGGAGATTTGGGAGTCGCACCCAGAAGAATAATTCGTTCTTTTAATCTGGTTACCGCTGAAACCGTCTCTTGTATCATTTTTGTAAATTGCGCCTGAGGAGCAATAAAGTGGTCCGAGGGATAAATGGTCACAATGGCCTTAGGGTCCCAATGATTAATATAGGCCAACGCCAGGAAAATCCCTGCCGCGGTGTCGCAGTTTCTAGGTTGAATAACGATGCGCCCTTTCGTGTGAGTCTCCATTTGCCGAAAAATTTACTGGTTATGTGATTTATCGATAATCGCCACCTTATTTTCCGAATCACAGGCTTGATCAGCTCGATTCCAGGTATGCTGTACCATCGACCGCTCCCCGACAAAGGCACAATATTGCTTGGGCTTGGGATATCCCAACCAACTTTGAATAAAATGCTTCATTCGTTGCCCATCTCCCCCAGCCAAGATGATCGCCCATTGACTCCCGTCCGTACGCCTTTGATCGTTCATGAGCGTTCCCTTTTCAGGTTATGAGTAGAACCAAAAATCGAACATAAGCACGACTCTTGAAATTTATGTGGAAGTAGAAAAACAATTCATGGTGTTCGATTTGTCTGAGGAAGTTGCGTAGATTCCATGTTCAAAAGAAGTGGAATCTACATGTTGTTTGGAAGAATGACTAATTTTGAATTTTGCGAATCATAAAGTTTGTATTGCAAATATTCGGGGGTCAACGTTTTTAAAATGTGACCGTCAGTTCATCCTGATCCCGTAAGACATTGACAAATGGGAGAAAATCACAATCCTTCGCTTCGATTGTCACTTTTGGCAACTCAAAAGCTTTCCCTTTTTCAATACCCTTGAGCATCACGATCGCGTCCTTCAGCGAGCCCTGAGATCCAAGTATGAAATCTTCAACAATGCGCCATCCTGTTCCGGTTGAAATTCGCCCACAAAAACCGGATCTGGAATCGTCACTAAATTAAAGGCCATGGCTTTAGGCATCCCTCCATCTAAAGTCACCTGCCCACGAATCGTTCCTCCTTGTTTGACCTGACTTTCTTCATAGGCCCACACGGGGATGGCCCCCATTCCCAGGACCCCTAAAGCCACCCCAATCATTTGTACCACCGAGATTCTCATTTATTCCTCCGCCAGCATAAAATTGAAAAGGTTTCTCACCATCAGCGTCTTATGGGGTTCTGACCAGCACGGAGAAGCCGTTTATCGGCTTCCCCGTTCCCAAACCCGTCAACTAGAAATCATGCCGGTTCATTTCAGTTCGACGGGTTTAATATGGACCACGTGCTCGTGTGGCAATTTGGCTTCTTTAACGGCAGGAGCCCCGCCATCCAATGACAGTATTCGTTGATCACTCCCTGGTAGGACGCGTAAATATCCCCATTGTCCTGATTGGGAATACGGCAACCGCTGGTTGCTCCAGACGTAATCTCCGGTACGTTGATAGGGTCCGCCTGCGGCTTGAATGAAGGCATCCAACGTTTCTGAACCCGAAAACTCCACGACGTTGATTTGATCGGCTCCCCGCATGAATGGTTCGATGGGCCATTCGTGACTTTCAACCCCAAACATCCCATTTTGTTCATTGCTGGCACCGAAGACATGAATGCGAACAGGGTCACCGGCATGGGCCTCAATGATCGGCGTAATGGGGTCTTCCGGGTTTTCCTCAGAACAGGGCTGGAATATTCTATCCAAAGTACACCCCTGTTCCTCACGGAACAAATACGGTTCCGCTCGATAATTCACTCCGACCAGCCCAGCCACGTTCTGCACGTAAGGCATGAAGCTCGTACCGATGATGTTGTCCTCGTCCTGGAAGAACAAGGCCGCATCCCGATAATTTGGTCGGTCTTCGTATCCAGTCACCGTCCGGTCCACGATCACGTCGGCAATCCAACTATTCTTATTGGATATATCCGCACCGGTTTTGGGATCACGATACGTCGCGCCCTTCGGCCCGATAATGATCGCGCCGTAAAGCCCGTTCCGAGGATTGTGCATGACATTGCCCCAGTCCCATACCAACGAAGCAATCTCCCCTAAAAACGGGTCGGCGAAATAGGTGTATGTCCGGCTTTCTCCAGGCGCAACCGTTTGATTACCTGGATTCTGCCCGACGTTGGATCCCAACGAATCCTTAGGATCGAAGGCGAGGGAAAGCGCGGAGAACGAGGCGCGGCTTTCCTTCATTTGATTCGTCAGTTGAATCTTAAGACAGTCGCCTACATTGGCTCTCAGAGTCAGCGGCATCGGTTGAATTCCACTGGCCGTCTTTGCGACATCTTCTTCGAGCACATATATTTTCCCCTCTGGATTCTGGAGCAGAATGTTCCGTTCGAAATCAACCTCTACGGCTTCGGGTGCCTTCGTGTTGAAATTCATGGAAGGAAAATCCATCGCCACAACATTAAAAGCCTTAACCGGCGCCTCGGCAGGACAGACCGGCCCCGGCGTCGGAATTTCATTACGGCCGGAATAGCCGGCTGGTAGCTTTTGAAGATCCGGCACCTCCTTATCCAGCACCCGTAAAATACCCCATGCTCCTTCCGAGAACTTTGAGGAACGTCCGTTGAAATGGATATAGTCCCCTGGCTGGAGCCGAGGCCCGCCTGCCTGCGGAACAACAAGGTCGTATCGCTCTGCAATGCCAATGTGGATGGAATTTTTCCGGTTGGCGTCACCAGCGTACCGCTCCGTCAGAAAAGTATGCCCTGACAACGTCCACACCATCGATTCGTTCGTCATCGTCTCCAATAGCCGGAACACGACCGTATCGCCGAGATAGGCCCTGACCATCGGCGTATAGGGATCTCCATGAACATGGCTATTGAAGATGTTCGAGAAATCCGGGTTTGCCTTGAGTCTGGCAGCAATCGGTTCGGCCCGGAAGTTCAGACTGCCTCCGGTGGTATGGGTTCCCCCATTAAGGAACGGCATCGGTGTCATGAGAATATGTTCAGGCATGGGAAATGAGATCGTTTTTCCCGCTTCCAGCGCAACCTCAATCGGCTGGCCCGGAGGATTGCCCGCAGTGACGATGTTGACGGAATGCGGCACACTGTCGTTCAACTGCACCATCAGTTCACGGAAGCTCCCGTTCACCCCGTACCCGACCGGTTCCGTTGTCCGGATATCGGCCACAGGTCCGCTTCGGATCGGTTCCCCCGTTTTAGGATCGTGATAAGTCGAGCCCCACGGTTCGACGATCATCGTCCCGAAACCTCCGTGTCCCCAAGTCACACGGCCGACCGCATGGTCGTGCCAGAATACCGTGCCCACGTCCGCATCCGCCCAGAATCGTTGCCGCACAAATTCCACGGTCACGATGTCGTCCACCGGATGATCATTCTGTAACGGCCGATACAGCGTGATCTGATTTCCGTCGATCGCTTGAATGCGCCCGATTTCGTTGTCTTTCACGTTATCGGCACCGATCAGAATTTCATTTTTCGGATGATACTGCCCGGCGTTTTTCACCGTGATGGTCATATCACCCTTCTTGCCCGGCTTCGTGAAGACCGTATTCATCGGCAGTGGCAGGCCCTTGTCAGTCGTCTTCTCCATCATCGTAAACGGTCGCACCGATTGCTCATATGAGAAACCCGTAATCACACCATCCGACGATTGATTGTCGAACTGCATGAAATGCCAATGGGTGTTGATCTTGGACGCATGCATGTTGAAATTGTCATCATCAAGCCATTCGTTTGTCAGCATCCAGTCAACACAGTCGTATACGCTAGACCTCACGACCAACGGATGTCTTTTATCATTATTTTTTCGAACCTCTTCCTCTTCTTCATGCAGCACATAAATCGTCCCATCCGGATCGATGATTGCCGGTTCATCCCCTTGTTTATCTGCCACCATCATGGGGGTCTTGATGAAATGCACGTTAAACGTTTTGGAGCCGGCATTGGCCGGACACAGGCTCCATCGTCCGTTTTCTCCAGGCTTTGCCGGATAGGAACTCATCTGACCATCATCATCTAAATGGATCATTTCGAGCCAAGGAGAAGGATTGTGATTTTGAGAGAATGGCACCCGTTTCCCGAAATGCGGCCTCAAGTGTGGCCATGCGATTTTGCCGGTGGTGGGCTCGAACAGAATTGGCAAGCGCTCGCCGGGAGCCGGAGATTGGTATCGTGGATTGGGGATAGTGTTTTCCCGTTCGGTCAATGCCCGGTTTCCGTTCCAAATCCAGTCCAACACCGTCGCATCATAAGAGAGTGTCTGCTCCCTCTCATCGTCTTTGTGACCGGGCTTGCCTTGAGGCGGCAACTGCATTTCCACCCAGTCCTTCACCGTGACGACGGCCGGATCGGCTTTCCAATCCGTTGCACCCTTCTCGATAATATGAAATTCTTTGCCGAACCAGTCGACTTTCTTGTCGACAAGCTGGTCCGAAGTGATTCCGGCCTTGATCCGTCCTTTGCGGTCCGGCAATTCGCGAAGGTCGGGCATCGTATCATTATGCAGCGTTCCATCTTGAATCGTGTTATAGACCCGCCAATAGCCCCACATACCGGCGATATAGTGATGCGCCACATGGCAGTGAAACAAAAAATCCCCAGCCAATTGCTGGCAGAGTCCCGATCCACATTCGGTTTCCAGGTCAACGGCCTCGGACGGCCCGATCACCTCCACGTCGACACGGTCCGTCTTCGTCCGGACGACCGGGTACTTCACCGGTCCGTTTTTCGCGGTATGCCACAGGGGCATTTCCTCGATCGCGCGAGGACTCCTGGGCCAGCGGATAGACCCGCCATGGGGATGATGGGAATGGAAAACCTCCGATCCCCCGTGCACCAGCCGGAACTTCGCCGGATCGCCCAAATAACTGCGCGGCACCGTGGTAGCCGGATCACCGAAGGTATAGGCGCTGTAGGCCATCGACTCATCCTCGAAACCGAAATATTCATGCTGCGTCTGCATGTTATCCACGCCGAACGGTTCGCTACGGTAATTCAGCGCCCGCGCAACGGGTCGGTAGACGTCCGTGATCGGATCACGTTGCGGAATAAAGTCTCCGTGTTTATTGACTGGACGGAAGGCCTCATCGCCGACTTCATGGTACATCAGAACGAACTCGCGAAAGTCCGGGCCCGTACCGTTCTTGATAATTGCCTGCCAACCACTGGTCATCGGTGTCGGTTGCCCTGGGCCAAGCGGATCCAGATACTTCGACCCTTTTGGTTCCACCACAAAAGTGCCGAACATGCCCATGACGGTCAATTCACGGTCGTTACTGTAGCTGTGAAATTGCCGGCCGCCTTCCTGCATCGTCGGTGGAATGTACCACTCCATGTCAACGCTTCGGCCTTCCATCGCGACCGCATCGGGATTTGTGGTGGTTGCGGGCTGACCAGTGGCACTCACCATCATGCTCGACCCGCCGATCTGCAGACTCACCCCTTCTCCGGTTACCAACTGGTTTCTAAGAGTGAATCTCACGCAATCACCCTGATTGCCCCTGATCACCAATGGCTGAATCCAGTTATTCTGTAAACCGGTTTCAACTGCGCCTGGGTCATATCCTTCCTTCTCACGGGCCGCTGCGTTGGCCAGCCTCTTCCTCCCGCACCTTTTCCAAATTTTCGGTGAGGACATACATATACCCGACGTAGTAGTCAAGCCACCTATTCAAGGTGATTTCCACGTCGATGGCCGAAATATCATATTTTTTTTCGGGAACACCAGCCGGACACAGTCCGGCCGGGCCCGAGACTGGTTCAATCTCATTGTCCGAGGCCAGAAGATAGTCTGCCTTGCCCGCTCCGTATTGATGGAGCATCGTCATAGTGTCGTAGGCCCCGCTGCTCTCGGCCAGCTTCAAATCGGCCTGCATTTGGTGTCCCATCTTCGACATTAATCGTTCATGTTGCAGCTCCACCTTCGCCGCACGATCAGGATTCCCCTCGATTGAGTCCTCCACAATTGTCTGCCCTTTCAACCTCTCTACCCAGGTATTAGTCTTTCCTGACGCTGCCGCCACGTTATGAGCGGCATGAGAATTTGTTTCATATTGGATTCCTTCTGCCGCATGTCCCACAACACTCATCATGAACAGCGTCCCTGCACATGCGACAAAGACTTTCACTGCGCCATACACCTTCTTGCCTGACAACATAGAACATCCCCTCCTCATAAAAAATCGATCATGCCCCTTTAAGTAATTAATGTGTCCGGGAATATGAACCCTTAATTTATTTAGCTGTAACATTCTCTTCTCTGATTTATTTCTTCTTTGATTCCTGCCAATACTTTTTCGTACTTTTCCAATAAGCAAATAGCGAGCCGTCAAGTGGTTAGACAAGGCAAACCACCTATCTACAGAAAATTGGCCTTATTTTCGCGGCTTCTTTTGGTAAATAAAAATTAACCGGCTGGAATGCCACGAAAGACCGCTGCTATTTGCCACGATTCCACCACCACTGTTCGTGGAGGCATGTCTACTGCAATGCCCAATGATTAAAGAGCAGGCTTGATTGAAGATTTTTAAGAATAAAGAAAGGAATTTCAGGATGAGGACCACGCCTGTCCGGTTGACCGGCGAGGACAGAACAAAGGCCTTCAATATGCAAGCAGTGGAATGAGTTGGCTTAAACCTTCACCACATAATAACGGAAAGATTGTGAATGGAAGGGGGAACGCTTTTGTCCTCCGCCCGTAGTAGGAGGCAATGTAATACCCTGACATGCCTACTGCGTCCCGATACATTGGATTTCTGAACCGACAATACTCCACCCCCTATGCCGGTTCGGGCCGATCGCGTTTCAAAACAAGGTTCTCCCTGATAATTTCTTGGGCCAATTCCTCTGCATCGGTGAGTTCATCGGCATAGATATTTGTCTCATATTCCTGAGTGGAAGTCTCTGCCAGCGAAACACCCAGAGGGCGACCCGGCTCGCTCACATCGATATAGGTTTTGGTTGACAATCCCGGACGAACGGGGTACTCAAGGATCTCTTCCTTCAAAAAGGCCACGCGCACGGGCACGCGTTCCACGATATGAATAAAATTGCCGGTCGCATTTTCAGGAGGCAACAACGCGAATACACTGCCGGTGCCGGGCACCAACCCTTCGACCGTCCCATGGTATGTGTGGTGCTTCCCGTATACATCCACATTAATCAGTGCCGACTGACCGGGACGGACCTGCTGCATTTCGGTTTCCCGCAAATTCACTTCCACCCACAGATGGTCCAAAGGCACGATCGTCATCAATGGAACACCCGGATGAACCTGGTCTCCGACCTGCGCCTTTCGCTTGGCCACATGGCCCGAAGCAGGTGCTCGAATGCGCTGCCGAATGTATTCAAGATAGGCGGTGATGAATTCATGCTTAGCGGCTTCTACGGCAGGATGATGTATGATATTCACGCCTCCCACCTCCGCGGTGATGGATTGGTACTCCTCCCGGATTTCCATAACCTCAGCTTGAAGTGCCCGCATTTTGTCCAGGGCATTCTGGAAGATTTGCTCAGATATGGCCCCACTCGGGAGCGCCTCACGGAAGCGGACCACATCGTGGCGTACCAAGTCGAGTCGAGCCATCCTGGAGGTGAATTTTTGCTGGATCTGCCGCCTCTGAACAAACAATGACGCGATTCTGCGCACCTCCCCTCCCAGTAAGCCCTGCGTCCGGCCCAATTTGGCCTGGGCCTGGTGCCCATCGAGACGAATAAGGAGATCTCCTTTCTCCACATACTGGGTTTCCTCCACGAGGACCTGGGTGATAATGCCTGTTGCCTGTGCCTCCAATGTGACGAGGTTGCCGGCAATAAAGGCGTTATCAGTCCATACCCAAAAACGGGCGTAGTACCACCAGTAACCGCCGTAAGCCAATGTAGCCGCAAACAGTATCAGGGCAACCAACGCCAGACGACGGTTACGTCGTTTACGAATTTCCTTGGGGCGAATTTTAACTGTAGGGGTATCCATTATTTCATTCCGTTGTCTGAGAGGATTCTCGAACGATGGGATACCCCCCACCCAGGGCTTCGATCAAACCCACCATCGACACGAGTTGATCAGCTTCCAGTGTCATTAATGCGAATTCCTGATCCAATACCGCATGATTCTGTTTTAACACCTCACGGCGATCGTCTAGACCGGTGCGAAAGCGGACTTCAACAAGGTGCCAGTCTTTACTCACCGACGTCAGCAGACGACGGTGTGCCTCAAGCATCGAGCGAGTCTCCTGCCAGACACTCAGACTGTCGGCAACTTCCCGCATGGCCTCCAGCAATGTGTCGTTATAGAGTTCCACTGCCAAGTCATATTCTCTCCGTTGCGCTTCGAGTTCTCCACGAAGACGACCGCCTTCGAACCAGGGAAGCCGCAGACCCGGTCCGCCCCCATAAGCGAGACTGGAGGATGAAAACAGAAGATTACCCAAAGAACCGGCTCCACTCGCCAGAGTCAAGGCCCTGAAGCCCACGAAACCATTCAAGTCGATAGTGGGAAGAAATCGAGTTTTCGCCACCTTGATCAGCTTGGCTGCAGCTTCGGCTCGATATTTAGCGGCGGCGAGATCCGGGCGGTGCGCCAACAGCTCTATCGGCAACTCCGGCGGCAAGGGAATTCGCCGGGGCATAATCACCCGATCAGTGAACACATGCTCTCCCCAATCAGGTCCATGACCGCTCAGCCTGACCAGCAAATATTGTTGAAAGTCCAACTGCTCCCGAGTACCGGCTTCGCGTTTATTCGCCGCCTCTAATTCCGCATTGGCCCGCATGACCGAATTGCCATCATCCAGGCCTGACCGAAACCGGATCTTCGCCAGATTCAGAAGATCGCGACGAAGTTCCACCATAGCCTCGACCACCTCAAGCTGCTGGCGCAACGCGACCCTGCGGAAGTAAGACCGCGCGATCGCAGTGGTTAACCGCAACCGCACTTCTGCCCATTCCGCATTATGGGCCAATTCCCGGCTCATCGCGGATTCCATCATGGCGCGATTCTTTCCCCAGAAATCCAACTCCCATCGAAAACTCAATGGATTGATCAGGCCTAACGCAATATCAATCCCGGCCACCTCAGGATTGAGGGCGGCAAACACACCATGCTCGGAAATCCGCTCTGCGGTTAGTTCAACATCTGCCTCCAGGAACGGCAGCAACCTCGCACCTTCGACGCGGACAAGGGCATGCGCCTCGTGAAGGCGTGCGTAGGCGACCTTGAGTCCGGGATTATTCTTGAGACCGGTGTCGATCAACTCGTCGAGTTCGGGACTCCCGAACTCTTGCCACCAACGATCTTCCGGCCATTGCGGGATTGGATCCTCCGGTTCGTGATGGTTCGCATGGGAAAGTGTCTCCTCCATGGAATCCGGTTCTAAGAATTCGGCCGGTTCCTCGCCGGGAGGAATCCAGGCACAACCGGCATAAAGGAGCAGGCTGCACAGACACCATTGCCATCTCAACGCGAAGGGATGATTCATAGCGGCTCCTCGAGGAGTGCTTCGGACCGCAGTTCTTGCAACTCTTCTTCCTGGCTTGGGTACGAAGGGAGTTGAGTCGGATAGGCCAGCCAGACGAGCGCGGCTAATCCCACAAACATATAGCTGGCAAGCAGAAACGCGTCGCTCAGGGCGAGAACTCCCGCATATTGTCTGACAAGAGCCAGGAGCTTGCCATTGACCATGGCAGCGTCAAGCCCGGCGCCATTCAGCTTGGTAGAGAATCCTCCCAACACGTCGAATGACGCAAACTGTCTTCCTCCAAAATGATCCGCCAAATGAAGCTGATGGAAGGGGAGACGTCGGAAATGCACAACCTCCTGGTACGTAATCCCGAACGCCCCGGCAGAAATCCGCAACAGATTGGCCGCTTCCGCGGCACGTATCACCTGAACGCCAGACAATCGATGGAGCATGAGCACAGTCAGCGGGGTGAAAAATGATCCCAGGAATAGGCCTTCGAGCAGCATAGGCCAGAAAATCTGATCAAATGAGTGAGGATCGTCGTATTGGCCAATCCAGTACAGAGTCAAAGCAAAACCAAGAAAATTGAGACTCGCCAGGATGCGAACGTCGGTCCGCTTGCAGAGCTCATGCATCACGGCAATCATCGGAGCCGCCAACAACACCATGGGGAGGAGCGCAATGCCGGCAAGTAGGGACGAATACCCCATCAATAATTGAAGCTGGACGATCAGAAGCGTGAGTAATCCCTGGATCGAAAAGAAGCCGACCACCAAACAGATCACCCCAATGGTAAAATTCCGATCAGCGAACAACCGGAGATCCAGCATTGGATGGCGTTCCCCAAACTCCCAGATGATAAAACAAGGCAATGCCACGATGACGACGATCAGGACACCACGGAGGAATGGCGAGTCAAGCCAGTCAAAATCGTTCCCCATGTTCAGAAGAGTCTGAATGCCCCCCAAAATGACGGCCAACAGAAAAAATCCCACGAAGTCGAACCTGGTACGCTGTCGATGAAATCCCCGACTATACAGCAACGATCCCATGAAACCGACGACAACCAAGGAGAGGACCACATCCATATAAAACAGATAACGCCACCCGAGATTATCCGCAATCCACCCGCCCACAGGAAGACCGATGGTAAACGGAGTAATGGTAAACAGGCCCCAGATGGCTAATCCCGTGGCCTTGAGCCGATCCGGGTACTCTCTGAGGAGCATGTCTTGTGAGAGAAAAATCGTGAGGCCCCCTGCAAACCCCTGGATAATGCGGGCATTCAGAAACTGCCAATGGGTCTGACTGATCGCGCCAATATACGAAGCCACGGCATACAGAAGAAAAGCAGCAACAAACACACGATTATTGCCGTACCGGTCAGACAGTGTGCGACCAATGGGAATGCCGAGCGCCAGGGCAATCATGAAATCCGTCTGAGCCCAGGACAGGAAGCTCGGCAACACCCCTTCCAGGTCGCCGGCGACATGTGGCAACAGCGCAACATAGGACCCGGCATTGAACATCACGAGAATGTGCCCAAGACCGAGCGTGACGTTGAAAAGAATAAAATGGCAGCCTCGCAGGCGATTGGGAAACATAGCCGGCATAGGTGTCCTCTGCCTCACAGGCAGATATTTCCGCTTGGCTTAGCGGATAGAGAAGACGATTCATGGTTGACGCTCTGACCCTGTTGAGGATCTATGGTGACGGAGCCATGGGCAAAATGCATGGCCAGGCCGGTGAAGAACATTCCGCCGAACCGGTTGCCCAGCGTGACCGGAATCTGGTTCCAAAACCACCAGTGAGACATACTGACCTCATCTCCCAAAATCATACCGACTAGAATGACAAACATGTTTACCACGGCATGCTCAAACCCTTGCCGGAAGATTTTTTTCGAATGTTTTGTCTCGAAATGAGCGAATTAATACTGAGGGCCCTGTTCGTCTGTTATGAAAAATAGTTTTTAATTAATTGTCATATATTCATGATCAAACGAGGAAGAGCACAAGGAGGTGAAACATATCCACGTCCTTGTGCTCTCAAACCGCTGTCTCTCGACACTTTAGGGGGACCCTACGCTTTAAGCATTTCCCTGAACCACCTGCCTTGATGGGGAAAACGTTTTGAGGCGAGCTTTGCCCGCTTTGGGTCTGGTTTCGTTTACACGATTTTGCATTATCAACGAATCGACAATTTCTCCGCAGTTATAGCACTGCCAAGCCATGGACCATAGCTGTCCTGAATCATTGAGATGATCCCCCATGTTTAACCAATGCATGAGACCAGCACAACGCCGACAATTCATAACATTCTCCTTTTCCGGCTTCTTCCCCTTAACAGGGAAGAGACCGGGTGCGATGAGTCAGAATCGTACTTCCATGACACTCATTTATAATTCGCCACCCGGCCTCCAGCCCAAAATGAAAATTGATGGTTCCGGTTGTTTCTCACTGCATGAACAACCACGGAACCTATAGCCAGTTCACCCGCTCCGCCGGGCGGATGTAAATCGGCTCTTCCACTTGCTGCCGCACCGCTTCCTTGCCCGACTTGTTGAACCCCAACACCGTGTCGTTGTACATCTCAAACTTCCGCCCATGGATCTGGGTTTCAAACACTTTCGGCCCCGGAATCACGTCATACCGGAAGATGATCTGTTGGCTCGCCCGCCACAACTGCAGCACCGCCAACAACTCCCGGCTCGGCACTAAATACTTCTCGATCGCATTATCCACCCCCGGCCCAAACATCTGCCGGATGTAGCCTCGCGGCGCCTGCCGCGGGGGTATATAAAACCCGTTCGGTTCCGTGCCCCATTGCGGATACAACGGCAACGCCACTTGTTCCACCCGAATGGCATAGTACAACGGATTCCAGCGGTCTTCCGCCCAGAGCCCGTCATCGCCCACCTTCACCAGCCCTTGCAGCCGGATCTTGCCCACACACGCCGCCATACACCGCGTCTCCATCGGCTCGCCCCCCGTTAAGGGGTCTTTGCCTTCCACCCGCGGATAGCAGGCAATACACTTCTCACTCACCCGTGTCGTGCCCCGGTACATCGGCTTCTTAAACGGGCATTGCTCCACACACTTCTTGTACCCCCGGCACCGGTTCTGGTCGATCAACACAATCCCGTCTTCCGGCCGCTTGTAGATGGCCTTCCGCGGACACGCCGCCAGACACCCCGGATACGTACAGTGGTTACAGATGCGTTGCAGATAGAAGAAGTACGTTTCATGCTCCGGCAAGCTGCTGCCTTGCATTCTCCACGGCTCTTCCTTCGTAAACCCCGTCTTATCCACCCCTTCCACGATCGCCCGCATCGAGGTCGCCGTGTCTTCATAAATATTCACAAACCGCCATTCCTGGTCGGTCGGGATGTAGCCAATGGCCGCCTGCCCGATCTTGGCCCCCGCATCAAAAATCGTCATCCCTTCAAACACCCCATACGGCGCATGGTGCTTGCGGCCCACCCGCACGTTCCACACCTGCCCGCCCGGATTGACTTGCTCAATGAGCTGCGTGATCTTGACGTCGTAGAACTGGGGATAGCCCCCATAGGGCTTCGTTTCCACGTTGTTCCACCACATGTATTCCTGCCCTTTGCTGAACAGCCACGTCGACTTGTCCGCCATCGAGCAGGTTTGACACGCCAGACACCGGTTGATGTTAAAGACAAACGCAAACTGCCATTTCGGATGCCGCTCCTCATACGGATACAGCATCTTCCGTCCTAACTGCCAGTTATACACTTCAGGCATTGTCGTCCTCCGTCTTATTCGAAAAAATGCATAAAAATTTGATAGCTGACAATGAATTCACAATTCCATTCTTTAACAATCCGAACATTCCCTCATGCGTAACTTTTTGATCGCCATGGCGCCATTCACAATTTGTCGTAAACCATGAAGATCCACGGTTTTGAGCAGAACCTCACAATTGCCAACCTGCTCCAACCGGCTCAGATTCTTTTCTCCGGCGTAGGCCGTAAAGATAAACGCCGGAATCCCTGGATAATTCTTCCGCACACTCTTTAAGGTTTCAATGCCATTCATCCCTTTCATTTTATAATCCACCAAAATAACATCCGGGATTTCTTTCAAATGTTCCAAGGATTGCAGTAACGCTTCACCCGATTCAAAATCCCGAACCGTACAATTCAGACGAATCAATCTTTTGACAATACTCCGACGAACGACCTCATCATCATCCACCACAAATACATAGGGTTTGTTCACTACATGTTCCTGGTCTATACCGTAAATATTTGCACCGGATTATCTTCATCAGTGCTCCTCACAAAACAGGTTTCTACCTATACGTTCCTTTTTCCTTGAAAAAGGAGGAGGCCGGGGGGAGGTATTCGCAATGTTTCTTTCTAGACGTCAATATAGAAAAAATATCCCCAGCCCCCAACTCCATTACACTTTGATCTTGATATGATCACCCTTCAGCCATTTGATCATGAACTCATTCTCCTGGCCTGGAGTAAAGCCGGTCCGGACCGGCTCCCACGGACCACGCCCGCCGATGCCCCCATCCTCCGCTTTGGTAATCCGGATGAGACATTCCTTCGGCACGGTATTGACCGCATGATGATCAATTTCAAAGCCCCATTTGAAGCCCCATTTGTTAGCCATTTTGCCAGGCAACGAGTCTAATTGGTGCATGGGCATCAGCCAACTGCGGGTAAACGACTGCTGCGCCCCATACCGGAAGTTCGATTGATAGCCCGTGTCCAGCGCAATCGCCCGTCCATCCGGCCGGGTTTCATGCCCTTTCACCGACTTCGCCGTCGCCACATAAGGCGCATGCTTGGCCATCGTGACATGGTACGGAAACGCCGGGTTATACTTCGCCCGGATCATCAACCGCGCCACCTTGTAATACGGGTCACTGGGTTTCCAGCCCCGATACGGCCGGTCCACCGGGTTGCCGTCGATGTAGACATAGTCCCCGTCGTTGATGCCCCGATCTTTGGCCGCCGAGGGGTTGATATGGATTTGATGCTCGCCGACCCCTGGCGTCCGCTTATCCATCCGATAGGCATCGCCAAAGTTGGATTCATACATCTGCACCCAGTCATTGACCGACCATTGGCTATGCACCCGATGCCGGGTCTTCGGGGTCACACAATAGAACTGATACCCCTTCTCCCAAAGCGGATTGGCGTACCGTTTAATTTCCGACCAGGGCAACTTGATGTTGCGGATGGTTTTGTCGTCATGATGTTGCGCCGTGATCGGCACCCCATAGTCATCCGGCCGGATATACGGATTGGAGGACATGATCGCATTCGGTAAATACGGGGTCGCCTCCGTTCCCTCCCTGTGGGAAATGAAGTTTTCTCCATATTCAATAGCTTCCGGCTCCACCCGGTAGGTCTCCAGGCGGCCACTGCGCGTCCACTGCGGCTTCGATTCGTTGACTTCTTCCCACAAGGGGGTACGCGGATAGGTCCGGCACATTACCATCCAGCCCTTTTCCGACTTCAACATTGTATCCGCGTTATAGCCATAAGAGCTGCTGCCCGCATCCAACAACCGTTGCACATACACATCCACGCGATTGTCATAGACAAACTTGAAGTAATCGCGGAATCGCCCATCCCCCGTCATTTCGGTGAGTTTGGCCGCGACGCCCGACACTGTATCCAAATCGTTCCGCGTGTCATATAACGGTCTAATCCCACCCTTCCAGATTTGCATCCAGGGATTCGAGACTGTGGCGGTCATTTCGGGATAGGTAAATTCCATCCATCCGTTCACCGCGAATGCCACGTCGGCATGATTCACATCCGATGTCATCTCAATGTCCTGGCATACAATTGCTTCAATGTGGGGATCCACATTCTTAACCATGTCATAATGATGCTTGGCATTATTGAGAATATTGACATTGGCAACCCATCGAAGCTTGCTCGGCGTCGGCATGTGCGTTTTGCCCGTAAACACCCGACGACCATACTTCGGCGTATTCACAATCAACGCCGTATCGCCGTGATTCCAGTAAGTCGTCTCTTCGCCGTAATAGTACGGACGGTAATTAATCTCTTTCCCATGGGCATTCGGGTTCGTCGTGATCTTGAACGGATTTTCTCCTGTGTGTACACCGACTCCTTCCCCGGACCATGGCGTGGCCGCCCAAATACCAACTTTATAGTTTCCTGACCATGTATGACATCCGCTTCCGAATTTCCCCATGTTTCCGGTCAGTATCAAAACCATTGCGGCCGCACGTCCCATCGACGTCATATGAAAATAGTGACAGACACCTTCTCCATTATGAATGGCCGCAGGCTTGATGGTCCCATTATCCCGGGCCCATCGAACAATAAGGTCTTTCGGACATCGATTGATTTGATGGACGGTATCCAGATCATAATCCTGAAGATGAACCTGGTACATCTGGAAAAGGGGCATGACATCTGCTTCCCTCCCACTCAGCAATTTCACCCTGAATGTTCCCGTTAACGCCGGATCAAGGCCGCTGTTTTTAAAATGCCAACCCACCAGTTCACGATGAAGCGGGACCGCCTTCTCCTGGTTGAGATCCCACACCATATACCCTCCAAGGCGAGCGATCTGCGCAGGCGTCAGCCCTTGCACTTTGCCGGAGTAAGATTTAGAGAAATCCGGAAACGCATAATCCTTAATGACGTCCCGCGGATCCAAATATTGCAAAGTATCCGTGCGAATCAACAAGGGGAGATCCGTACCGGTTCGAATGAAGTCGCTGTCCTGAAGACCTTCGTCTAAAATAATTTTGCATGCCCCAAGAAATAACGCGCCATCGGTCTCGGGGCGAACCGGCAACCAGTAATCGGCTCGCTGTGCTGTCGGATTATATTCAGGGGTAATGACCGCAATGCGTCCGCCCCGCTCAATGGATTCGAGTTTCCAGTGGGCTTCCGGCATCTTGTTTTCGACAAAGTTTTTGCCCCAGCTCGTATTCATCTTCGTGAATCGCATGTCCGAAAGGTCACAATCGATAGATTGCGCTCCTGACCAGAAGGGCTGAGAAGGATCCTGATCACCGTGCCAGGTTAAATTATTAAAATACCGGCCTCCCTGGGCACTGTCCGGTCCGACTTTTCTCACCCAACTATCCAACAGGGCTCCACATCCCCCGTTCATTCTGGTGATTCCCATTTTGCCGATGACCCCTAATACGGGCATCCCGGCTCTGAATTTCATGGCCCGAACGCCTGAGCCCTTCATCATCTCGATCATTTCCGGGGGATACCCTTGCTCCCGTAGTCGCCTCGCCCCGGCCTCGCCGCTATACCGGTTGGCGATCACAATCATGGCCTTGGCCAAATAGGTAAATGCCGTATCCCAAGAGACCCGCAACATATCATCCAAATACCGCGCATTGAATTTATATTTGGTCATGACGGTTGGTGATAACTCCGGACTTCCGTCATCCATCCAGGCTTTCCAGCCTCGCCGCATCATCGGCCCCTTGAGCCGGTACGGACCATAGACCCGACGATGGTAGGTAAACCCCTTCAAACACATCCGCGGGTTATGTGCAAAGGTTCCCCGATTGCCATAGAGATCTTCATACGTCTGGTGATCATAATTCTGCTCGACCCGCATGACGACCCCGTTCCGGACAAACGCCCGGATACGACAGGCATGGGTGTCATTCGGGGAACAACACCAGGTAAACGAACTGTCATACCGATATTGATCGTGGTAGACCCGTTCCCAAGAACGATCCGGATATTCGCCCAATGGGTTTCCCACTTCTACAACAGGCTGCAACGCCGTCAACGCCAGCGCTTTATCCGCCAACGCCACAGCAGCGAGGGTGCTTGCTGTAATTTTCAGAAATTGCCTTTTTGTGACAAACATGAAACGCTCCTCCAAATTAAAGTTGCCATTCCTCACTGCCCAATTAATTCCTCTACCCCTCCTTTCTTTGAGCCTGCCTTAACCGATGCCTTTCCCAGACATTCAATTCAGCAGGTATTGCCATCGCGGTTTTTGGTGGCTCGACCATAAGAGTTGCCCAGACCAACAACAAGGATCCCACGAAACTGACTATTCCAAAAAACATTTCTATCAAAGGATTTGACACCCAAAACTCCATCATCTGGCTCTCCTTTATTGTTCATCCACACCCATATGCACTCCACCCTGAATGAGTGGACGCGCCTATCAGCTCCCTGTCCTGATGCTAGCACCATGCATCCATGATTCCTTCAGCATGCGATCCATGTTTTTTCTATTAAACACTTCATGAATGACCGGCCGGCTGAGGTGTAAAGTCCTTCACGGTCGGGGACTCTGGAACCTTGGTCGTCTCCGACACTGTCGATTTTTTCCCGGCAAAAGCCGCAAGCCAAAACACGAAAAGAATGGTTGACCAGAACAAAAGAACATTGAAGGAAATCATATTTGCCGCAAACCCGATGGTATGGGTATAGGCCCAGGGGGAGTTATCTCGCATCACCTCGTTCACATGCCAGAAGAGGCGGACTGATGAACGGATGTACCCCATCAGTGCCATCATCCAGGTAAATTCTGTGGCCAGGGCGATCAGGGCATATTGTGATCGCGCCGGCATTTTTCCCCATTGAATGGGACCCGCAACTTTGGCGCCCTTGAGCATCGCCAGATTCAACGGCATCATTAACAGGAGACAAGACAAGGTGGTGGCCACCTGGGGAACCGACAGCCCAATCCGCACGTTCGCCGGAATGAAATACCCATAGATGGCTAACCAAATAATATTGAGACTGCCGACCACGATAAAAGTGGTCATGAAAATATTGCCGAATTTTTTCCATTTCACTGCTGGAATCAAATTGCCGCGCTGATACCAAATGAAACTCACAATCGTCACAATGATGAGCATATTGATCCCGCCATTTTTTGCAGACATCACCCCATAGTTTCCTAAGACGGGATGCTGTTGACCTCCCATGGCTTTCAACTCAGCCGGGACTCATGACGATGGTATGGGGCGTGATAAACACCAGTAAGCCCACGACCGCAATAAACACCAAATATTTAATATATCTCTGGAATCGTTCCGCTCCAGGCATCCGGCCAAAGCATTGCCACAAGTAATAACTCGTCGTCATGAAGAGCGCACCGATCATTGTGGCCTGAATAATAAACAACCAGGCGAGAAGTCCCCCCATCAGGGTAATCCCCATTTGCTGCCGATAGGCATAGACCTCCCGCATGAGCCAATAACCCGCAAACGGCAATGGAATAAGGAAAATGACCGCGATAAACATCGCGACATATCCCATCCAGTCGTAATGGGCGCGCTCTTCATCGGATTTAGCCGATAAAAACCGGTAGGCCGCATAGGCCGCAACGACGCTACCTCCGAATGCCATATTTCCTAAAATTCGATGAACATTCAGCGGATTCCACAAAGCACTATGAATGGCATGCCAAATATTCCCGAGGTATCGTCCTTGTTCATCCACCCCTGCCGGCGACATCATGAAGGCAATCCACGAATTCGCTAAAAACATCAGCACGGTTCCAATGACATTCAAGATTACGGCGATACTGAGATGCACCCATTTCAGAATTCCTTCCCTCATCCTGTCCCATCCGTAGTAGTAGATATACAGCGTTCCGCTTTCGGCGACGAAGAGCAGAGCGTAGATGTGCATGACAGGACGAAAAACCCCTGAGAGATAGCTGAAAAATGTTGGATAGAGCGTGAGAAAGGTAAAGAGAAGGATGCCACCAAGGATGGCCGTCAACGAATACGCCGTCAGACTGATTCGGATAAAATCATAGGCCAGTTGGTCGTATTTCTTCGCCATGGCCTTGTCCTTGGTCACCATGCCGATAAACTCGATCACCATACAGAAGATGGGAACCGCCAAGACAAAACTGCCATAATACAAATGCTGCTGGTTCGCAACCCAAATCAGCACTCGACTTTCAAAATTGCCATAGCGGGGATAATCATGCGTATTGTCCGCAGTGACTGGAGCAGTTTCACTCGACACCAGGCCTTCGGTCTTGTAATAAATATCCCGCCCCATTTCGACCGGCGCTGCGCCTTTCTCACTCTCGACAACCTCCTGGACAGGCTGGGAACTTTGCCCCCCCCCCGAAGCGATGGCTTCACCATTTCCAAATAGGATCGGCATTGCTACACCGATCGGCAGCAGCAGCATTCCCACAATGATGCTGATCAGCATCATTGCGGCATTTTTCTTAAATTTCATTCCCCCACACATTCCTTTTCGCATTCCTTTCATCGCCTTCCCCCAAAGGTCATTGTGATCACCAAGCATGCAGACCAAAAAATTTACTGCTGAAAAATTTATCCATTAGGCTTTTCCCACGTCTCCGTATTCTTGCCTCTACCAATTTCATTCCTGCCTTTCCTATATGTTGCTGAACGCTTTGCATGGGCCATGCCCAAAAAAATTAATTCAATGACCCCAAGACAATCCCTTGCAAACCATGGTTTCGCCGATCTTTTATCCGGGATAACATCCCCAGAGATCATTCACCCACGAAAGAACGTGGTGGGTGGTGGTGGCCACCCACCGCTTTACGTGGCTGGACTGCAGGAAAATACGGGAAGTACAAAAGCGGGAAAAACTAGGAGCATGGCAAAGAACGATTAGGTACCTGCAAACCCGGTCTCGCTTCGGAAGGGCGGGAGTTCTGAAGCACGCGATTCAGTTCTGAGGGTGAAGTTGGAAAGGACTACTAAACCGCAGGATCGAAAAGTTGACGAAACATAGAAAATTGCATCGTGCAAATATGCCCTCCCGCCAAAGCCGCCTCAAGCACCTCATGAGGAGAACGGATTCCGGCAAGAAGCACCTGAGTGGAGAGACCATAGTTTCGAAAGACGGTGACAATGTTTCGAATGACATCGTCTCCGTTGGATTGATTGTCGCCGGTGTGATCGGGGCAAATAGAAACACACCACGCACCGGCTTTGGCGGCAATCAAGGCTTGGGTAAGAGAAAAACACAAAGACACATTCACCCGGATGCCTTCGGCCGTCAACCGCTTAGTGGCCTTAAGGCCTGCAGGTGTCAAAGGACACTTCACCAAGACATTTGTATGGATTTTCGCTAATTCTTTGCCTTCCTTGACGATGGCTTCTTCTTCAATACTCAATACGCCCACACTGATCGGACTGTCCACATAACGACAGATTTCCCGAATTCCCTGATAAAAATTCAGACCCTGCTCAGTGACCAAGGTGGCGTTCATGGCTATTCCATCCAGAATCCCCAGCCTGCCAATCTCCTGAATCTCTGTGAGACTCACCGTGTCGAGATAGAATTTCATGGACGTTCATTACTCATGAACAGGAATGACCCTCCTCACCCCTGCCGCAATCATGGCCTACCACTCTCACCTCCTGCCCTTTACAGAGAATAAGCCTCATGACGACAACTTTCCCCATCTGACCTCAATTTACTGCCTTAGCGTGGCTATGCATACACTAAGCCAAGGTGCGGTTGAGAACCCATGAGGCAAAAATTCTTAAAATGTGCGTTGATTCCCGTAAAATGTCCATGGGTGGATGCAGATGGAATTGCATGGCCACGGCAAACCGTGGTGGTTCCATGGCTCAAACCTTTCTATTCCGTGACTTTTCTTCTGCTGAGATTTTGGGAAAAAATGGAAAACCAGAGGAGGAGGAGGGGGAGGGAAAGAAGACAAAAAATGCGCGAGGTGCAACGCTAGGGTTGCGTTAAATCTGCCAACTGCTGGCTGCCAATGAGGGAAGAATAGATTGCCGCGTACAAAATCGACCGATCCCAGCCCGGGCCTTGGATGCGTACATCGCGTTGCAAAAAATCAAGCGACATCAGCATCACCACAAAACCACCTCTCTTTCACCCTGAGGATATTGGTGTGTTCGCCCAGCAAAAGGACTCAGCCTAGTAGGCTTCTTAAGCTGAAAAAACTTGTATGCACTTGATCGCCTGGACAATACGTTGAGACTGGTTGTTAGGTAATTGATAGAATTCAGGTGATCGGCATTGGTATGAAATGGATATGAGACCGCAACCAAGGAATACGTGTCAGGAATCGATCGTTCCGAACAATCATCACTGTGGTTGTCCCATTCAATGAAATCCCATGGACTATGTGGGATAACCGGCTCTCATTACAACACGGCGTATAGTCGCAAATACTGCGGGGGAATCGGAATAGGCAGCTACTGATACGGAGGGAACAGCCTGCAAACGCGAGAGGAGATCCTCGATCTCGACACCGGCCACCTTTTCGCATTGCGCATACACCCCTTCTGAGCTTTCCTCCAGCGCATTGTGAGCATCAAGAATCGTTTGGAGTAACTTGATGATGGCTCGCGTGGGCGTCGGCATGATCAGGGTGCCAAGGGCGCCATGATCAAGCCGTAGCTTGTCGGTCAAGAGAAGTGGGGGTGCCGCTTCGCAGTCGTTGAATAGCAGGAAACAGCACCTTTTCCTCCATCGCAATGTGCCGGAGAAGCCCCTTGCGGAATTCGCTATAGGCCTGGTGGTCAATTCTATCCTGTTCGCCAATGACCCGCTGCAAGAGTTTAACCGGGCCTGGTCCTCCGCGAGGTCATGTTGCACAATTCCCACTCCCACATGTTCTTCTATCAGATTTTTATTGGCGTTTAGCCACGACATCCCAATCGACATTCAAAAGAAAGCTTTCGATATATTCCCCCCGTTTGGACGGTTGAAAGTCGAGCAGATAGGCATGTTCCCATACATCCATCACCAACAGAGGTCGAAAGCCTGCGACATTACCGGATTCGTGGAGACTCACCCAATGATTGGATAATCGCCCGTTATGAGGGTTTTGATAGCAAATGGCCCAACCGACTCCTCGCATTTTCCCTATACTGGAAAAGTCCGTATTCCAAATATTAAAGCTTCCAAAACTCTCTGTGATGGCTTTCTCTAAAGAAGACTGCCGTTTGGGACCTGTTGATCCTCGAGACGTCATATTTTCAAAATATAACTCATGCAGGACCATCCCGTTATATTCAAATCCCAGACGACGGGTGAGTTCGGAATAGGCCGGCATTTCTTCCTGATCCACTGTCCCGTCTTTTAATATGTTGGCAATGTGTTCGTTGAGGGTATTCGTGGCCTTGACATATCCTTCATATAGTTTGAAATGCATCTCCAGCGTTTTATCTGAAATACCATGTAACCCTGAAAGGTTAAATTCTTTGGCCGTATACTGTTGAGTTCCCCTCATAATAGCCCCTCCTACCTTGCATAATCAGAACGTTTCCTCATGGATGGCCTGATTATAAAGATGACAATAATCTCTTTTTTTATCAAGAGACTACGATAGCGTCATAACAGGACCACGAACAAGGCACGCCACACCCATGGTCTATGTGGATCTCCGAACATAGTAAGTTTCGAGATGTTGAATAATTCTTTTTTCATCAGCAGCAATAATCGCGTCGCGATCAGAATCGATGAGTGTGGGCACCTCATCTTGTCCGGAAACTTTCTTCAAAAGACTTCGCTTCGATTTGTCCTGGGAGACGTTTCTGAGAACGTAGTCGATTTCCAGTTCAGAAAGCCTTTTTCGCACTTTTGTACTGTAGGGACAGTCTTCGAACTGATACAATTCCAACATGGCACTCTCCTTGTGATATGCAAAGCGGTCCACCGAGAATTGAGTGGTCCATGGCAGTTTATCCGTCCCTGTCCATCCCTGGAAACGACA
Organism: uncultured Nitrospirales bacterium; assembly: GCA_963801755.1. Classification (GTDB taxonomy): domain Bacteria; phylum Nitrospirota; class Nitrospiria; order Nitrospirales; family UBA8639; genus Nitrospira_E. The sequence goes on from CAWDGE010000009.1 coordinate 54,278, forward strand.
GGCCGAGGCTCACGGGTCAATTCCCATACCGATACCCAGACCGATCCATGCCCGCAAGAGATCATGCCGTGAGACCGTGTAAGCTACGACGTCGTTTTGGTCAATCACGGGCAAGTTGAAGACATGATGCTCTTCCATCTTCGCGGAAGCATCTGCGATCTTTGTTGAGGGCGTCACGGCCAGCTGATCCTTACGCATGATATCTTCCGCTACCAGCTTACCGAGATCTTTCCCTGCGGCCAGAGCTCGCATGACATCGAATTCATTAATAAATCCGATGTAGCGTCCTTGACCATCCACCACCGGCGAACCGGCCGTATGTGTCGACAGTAGCGCTACCGCGATGGCCAAGCCGTTCTGATGAGCATAAAACTGTAAAGTGTTGGTCGCGACGATTTGTCCTATCGTGTTTAAGCCACCCACGGGAATGCCTTGTGTCAGCATGATTTTCTCCTTTTTTTGTTAATCATTTCTATTAATAGTCGAAGAAACCGTACTTCCCTCATTTTGTAGAACGCGTGTGCGACACATCGGTGACTTTATTCTCGTCATCGAGAAAGAGGACCACTGCTTCTCCTTCGGGTAGGTTGGCCAGGTTCTTCTGAGTGAGAGGCCGGACCTCGTACAAGTGAACTTGCCCCTCATCAGTTTGAATAGAGACCCTGTTGTGGTCTAAGGTTTTGAGGATGACGCCTGTCACTCTCTTGAAACTCGCTTTGAGGGGCGATTTTTTTTGCCACAACTGCTGAGCCTCCAGGACGGCCTCCGCACTCCCATACGTGACATCGGCAATCCCTTGCCGTTCATCGAGGAGAAAAACCACATGGGCACCCACTGGAACAGAAGCCACCTTGCTCCTGGCGAGAGGCCGCACGAAGTGAGACTCCTCCTTCCCATCCTCCGTTCGAATCACGGCTTTTTCATGTCCGGTGATGAGCGGCTGAGCGAGTACACCACGTAAGATCCGGTGGTGATCAGTTTCCCCGAGCAAATGGATATCAACGATAAGATTTTGGTCGTTAACAGTAATCTCGACACGATCGCCTTTTTTGAGCTCCGGTAATCCCTTGTCTTTACGTACATTCATGGGCAGATAACGGGGTTGCATCTCACCGGTATGGACTCTGGCTTGGCCGCCTCTGATTTCCTCGACCGTGGCAAGCAAGATGCGGTTTCCGGAGAGCAGTTCATGATGGCGTTCGTTTAAGTCAGCGTCTGCAAACACCATTGAAGGGGCGGAAATTAAACCACCTATCGGCAATATCGTTAAAGAGAATATGGAAACTATCACGGGTAGTATTGCCCTATGTTCAGATTGTCTCTGTGGCTTTGAACTTGTCATCGGGAACTCCTTTGTTTGATTGAAATTGTTTAATACCCTAAACTCGATGCATCTTCTAGACCAATGTTCCGTAGATTTTTTAATCGTTAAAAATAAAATAAAATCAACATATTATTTTTATTTTTGCAGGAAAAACTGAATGAGACTATTTACCCACGAAAGGCGGTGATTGTTCGTGGGCTACAGCCACGAATGATCGTGGCGAACAGATTTTAGGATTTAAGGGGGACTATGGAGGGAAGGAAGTTCCCCAAAAACTACTTTTTGGAGGTTGAGCTGCCTGGCCTTTGAAGGCCTAACTTCTTGAACCGGTTTCGGAGCGTGCTTGGGGCCAATCCGAGTTGTTCCGCTGCTCCGCTCGCTCCTTCAATCTCCCAATTACTGGAGGAAAGAACTAGAAGAATATGTTGCCGTTCAAATCGATTAATCCGGACAGAGGCTTGGCTGCAGCCGCCGTGCTGTGGGGAATAAAGGGCCGTTCATCGACCCACAAAAATTTTTGATGTGTGAGAACCACTGCATTTTTACCAGCATATTATAACTCGAGGTTATACTAAAGTCCGTTGAATTTGGAATGAGTGCTCCTCCGTGGAATACTCCACGGGAACGAAAACGAAAGGAACCACTGATGAGACAAGACGCGAGGCAACGGAAGAAGGCCATGACGGGTTTGAGGATGATGTCGGGGGAACAGCAGATGTTGGGGGTCCTGACCCGCTTGCTCCACGCCGGTAAGCAGGTGCTCGACGCAGTGATGCTGGAGATGGGCCGGATGGTCGCGGAGAGCGTCATGCGGATCGAGCGGGAAGAACTGGCGGGGCCCGATTACCATCCAACGGACTCGGCTCTCCAGAAGTGGGCCCACGAAGCGTGGTCCATCTACCTCAGCGATCAAAAGGTCAAAGTGACGCGCCCCCAGCTCCACGAGGTGGTCGGCGGGGAACGGCGGATTAAGTCCTATGAGCGTCTGCAGACCCCCGGGCAGTTTTCCGAGGAGTTGTTGGAGAAACTCCTGCGGGGGGTCTCGGCGTAGAAATACGAGGAGACCGTCTTCAATGCGACGCAGGCCTTCGGGGTATCGCCGTCACCCATTTCCCAGAAGATGGTGACGCTGACGGCCCAGAAGCTGAAGGCATTCCAAGAGCGGTCGCTGGTGGCATTCAGGCCGTTTGCGATCTTCTTCGACACGATCCACCGGGGCGGCGAGGCGTTTCTCGTCGCGCTAGGCGTGGACATAAGCGGGCAAAAGATGGCCCTGGGCTTTTGGCAGGGCTCTTCCGAGAATCACGAGATTGCCGGCGCACTGTTCGCCGATCTGGAACGCCGAGGCCTGGTACTCTCCAAGCGGATCCTGTTTGTGACCGACGGGGGGAGTAGCTTGCTTAAGGCGCTGCGGGAACGATTCGGCAAGAAGCTGGTGCATCAACGCTGTGCGTTCCACAAGAGTCGGAACGTGCAATGACACCTGGCCAAGCGCTACCCCTAGAGGCCCATCGTCGGCTCACCACGGCGTTGGGACAAACGAGCTACGCCGACGCCAAACAGATGCTGCGAGAGCTGGAGACATGGCTGCGGACCAAGAACGAGTCCGCTGCTGATTCGCTTCTGGAAGCCTTCGAAGAATTGTTGACGTTGCATCGGTTGAAGGTCCCGGCGCGGCTGCGCAAGACGCTGATGTCGACCAACCCGATTGAGAGCATGGTCTCACTGGTTCGCCACAGCGAGCGGAATATCAAACGCACCCGAGGCGGCGCGATGCTCCAACGTTGGCTGGGGGCGGTGTTGCTGTACTGCGAGAAACAGTTTCAGCGTGTGAAAGGCTTTGTAGAGATTGCTCAGGTCATGGCGACCATCGAGGCTGAGCAAAAGAAGCAGCAGACCCCTTCGACAACGAAAGCGGCGTAAAACTACCATGTGAGTCGCTCAGGAAATTTCAACGAACTAATTGACAACCTCTATAACCCCGCCTTGTGGGCTCATCGAAATTAACTCATACGAATGTCCTTGATTCCATATGGTATGTTGAGCCTGTCTTCTCATGCCGTCGATAGGATCTGAATGGCATTTCCCGCTTTCATGCATTTGGTACGGATATGAGCTTTCCCAACCCCAACGTTCTTGAGCATCGTACCTATGCCTTTTACCATGGCCGGTGGGCCAACAATAAAATAGAGGGGAGACTTAATCCCTTGTAAATGTCTGGTCAGCATGGCGTGGCCCAGGTACCCGGTCTCCCCGTTCCAGGAACCGTCGGACTCTTCCAATTGGGTCATCGTGCCGACGAAGGTGTACCTTGGGATCTTCCGCTGGAGATCCTGGAGTTCATGAAGAAACGGCGCATCTTCCGGATGACGGTTTGAGTAAAAGAGCACGAGGCGATGGGGAAGGTGTTGCGTAGCGGCTTGCACCAAGATGCTTCGAAATGGTGTGATCCCAATTCCGCCGGCAAGAAAAACCAGCGGTCTCATTGCAGTCTGAGGCAACGTCAAGTTTCCAAAGGGGCCTTCAGTGTTGACCATGGTGCCAAAAGGCATCCCCGTTAACACGCGCTTAAAGGCGGTATCCCTCAATCGGGTCACAACAAGGAGTTGTTCCTCCGACGGTGCGCTGGCGAGGGTAAAGGCTCGGGCGTTGCCTTCGGAGTCCGTTTCGGGTGGGTCAAGTAGCGTGAGATCAATGAACTGTCCGGCTTTGAACGAAAAGCCGGCTGGTCGTTCAAAATAGAAGGCCATCGTTCTCAGGGCCACTTCACGGCGTGCAATCAATCCGATCCGATGGCTTGAAGGTTCCATGGCGTTCAGACCCGATCCTTGATCCTCACTCGAGACGTCGTTCATTTCATGATTTCCTTTCTTCTCCTGACCAACACCGCGCCACGACGGTCACCTGAGCCATTAGGCAAGCGCACCTAAGCCAACTCTTCCAAAAGTGCTTTCAAAACCACCGCCTGGTTATGTTCCTCATCAGCGGCACCATACACCAGGGTGATCGTTTTTTGACGGGAAAGCCCTGCAAGCTCTTTAAGGGCTTCCCTTGGTTCAGCAGAGCAAAGTTCTTTCCGATACCGCTCCTTGAAGACCTCCCATTTGTCCGGATCATGTCCGAACCATTTGCGGAGAGAACTGCTCGGGGCTAAATCCTTTCGCCATGCTGCGAGACTCGCCTGTTCTTTGCTAATCCCGCGCGGCCATATCCGATCCACCAGAATTCTGGTCCCATCGCGACGGCTCGCCTTACAATAGACACGTTTGATTCGTATCATGGGTTCACTTTCTCGAGGAGTGAATGCTACTTTGTCTTCTACAAATACCGCATTATTTCCCGATCCATGTCCTCCTGATATTTCTCAAAGTCCGCATCGGCAAGAAGGCTATACAACGTATCCAGCGACAGTTTCGTCGTGATGGGAGCTTCCAGGTCCGGAATTTTTCCTCGTCGGAGTGCAATCCATTCGAGATGATCGGGGGCATAGAACAGATCTCCGAATCCGGCTTCTTCAAACCGTCGCACCAAATGCTCGCCGTCATCAAGGTCTTGATATTCGGTGGTCATCCGGTACTCAAGGAGGAACTCCACGAATTCGGGTTCGACCCTGTATAGCCTGGCGATACGATCAGCTCCCAACTTGGCGACAATGTTGTCCGGAATTCCAAGACGATCTTCATACGAGGTGCCGAGGCGACTCTGGATGGAACGGTCTTTCACTTCATCCTGTTCGAGAAACTCTTGAAGAACCTTGCACGGTACGGTATACGCATCGCATCCAGCGGTATGGAGCATACTCCGCCAGCTCCGAAGACTCGCAACGATGAGCTGAGTGTTAATCCCGGGATTTTGCCTGAGCCGCAGAAGTATCCGCTGTGCTTCCAGAGACACGTGGGGCCCGAGCAGCTCGGCTTTGAGCCCCTGGTCTAGCCGTCCCATGAAAATATTCGTTCGCGTGACATTGGCCAACAGCGCCGCGGCGACGACCTGCCTGGCTGAAAAGGTGGAGGTAAAATTCACCGGGATGCCTTCCTTTTCCAGGTCCCGCGCAATCAAAAAACACATCGGCGCATGAGGCGCAAACGGAACTTTCACGAAGGCACTCGAGACCATTCGTCGCAACGAACGGCCAATCTGCTTCGCCTTTTCCAAATCGTGTACCAACCCCATATGGAGCTGTAGGCTCACTTCCCACGAACGACCGCTCGCGAAGGCCCGCACCATGTCGGCGCCGATCCTCCCGCAGACAAGGCTATAGAGCAACGGGAGGAGGTCCCCCTGCGAAAACTCTGGCTCTTGTTCGCGAAGGTGCTGTACCCATTTGGCTGGGTTGTTCTGTTTGAGATACTGTTTGATGACCTTGGCCAGCAGCGGTTGGTTGACGGTGTTGCCATCAATTTCTTTAAGTATGGTCTCCTGATCAACCGTCAAAACCGTCATTAATTCTTCCCGACTTGCCGTATCGGCATATATATGTGCCGTTCCCGCGTCTTTCAACGCGGCCAGTCGAGGAGAAGGGGTAAGCTGCAGGTTCTCGGGCAAACCTTGGGATTGCCCCAGGGTGATGAGGACGTCATGAACTGTTTGAGATCTTGGTTGTGTGCTCATCGTTCACCTATTTCTTTAGACTTCCTAGACCTGGTATATTTTCACCGGAAAGACACTCTTATACTCCTCTGGCTATTGGCCCGAATGCTCTCTCGTTGGAATAATGCGAGGAGAGACTCAAGGTATGTTATTCTTGACTAGTGTCCTTGGCTAAATCCAAATCATCTCCGCCCCATCACAGCCTCTTGAGGGTATCCCGCCTGTAAGGAAACAGGCTCTCTCTGCCCTGCCGAAGATTGAGAGCCAAAAAATAATAATTCCGAAACCATGAGTCCTTGACCACAGGGGTAATTCAGAAGATCATTGTGAGAAAAATGCCTGCGAGGGTTTTCCGACCAGAGTGTTCGTTTCCCCCTTCGTGATTGGGCGGCAGCCAACGCATCCAATGACAAATGGTCACAGAGATTCCACCCCAGGATGAAATCACTCCGGGAGCATTCATGGCTGCACTGGTCGCATTGGAGTCGGTCAACTTTTCTTCTCTGCGGGAAAGCAGTAGGTTTCATGAACATTTCTCCTTTCGCCATATCGACCGGGTTGATAATTCTGCACCAAGGCTCCACCGGCTATCGGCACAAATGCCATATAAACATCAATCCCATGTAATCAAAGAGTTTACAGATTCATCCGAAGGCGGACCACTCGTCCAACAATCTTCTGGTGACTCGTGAGAGGCGTGTCCTTGTATTGAAGGTTGAGTGGTTGCAAAATATATTGCTTCTGAATCCGTTTGAGCTGCCTAAGACAACCATGATCCGCCTCAGCCATTTGATCCAAGACCACCACATAATCGGCAGACTGGGGTCGAAGGTCCTGATTCACAAAGATGATTTCCTTCTCATGGAACAAAGGCTCCATGGAATCATCCTCAACGTGCATTGCAAATACCCGCGCTCCCGGGAGTTCAGTTTCCACCATCCCCTGCCCTGCAGCCAAGAAAAATTGTGAGTCTTGGCCTTCCACGACATGGCGAACTTGAGTCCATGAGAGTATCGGCACCTTTCGATACGGCTGAGGACCATCAGCTCGATCTTCGTCTTTCATTTGTGGATGTGCGATGGCAAATTTACCAAAACGAAGAAGTTTCATATCCACATGAAAGTAGCGTGCCAATTTCTTCCAGATACCCAGACTCTCCGGATCTCTGCCCCTCAGAATCCTCTGAATTGTAGACTGGGACACACCGATGTCTTTTGCCAACTCGTGTTCCGTTAGGCCTTCACTTAATTGGTACTGTATAAGATTCTGAAGGTTCACCATAAACAGGGCCTTTCTCCGATACAATTGCTTCTGGGAGCTGATCTATCTTAGTACATGTCCCAAGTGAGAACCGAGTGAGACTCGGCCCGTTATTCCTATCTGTCCGTAGCCGAAAACGATAGGCCCGAGACTCACGGATCAAGCCCCATGCCGGCACTCAGACCGATCCACGCCCGCAAAAGATCATGCCACGAGACCGAATAGGCCACAGCCCCATATTGGTCGATCACTGGTAGGTTGAAGACATGATGATCTTCCATCCGCTTGGCGGCCTCCTCAATCGAAGTTGAGGATATCACGGCTAATTGATCTTTGCGCATGATGTCCTTCGCGACGAGCTTGCCGAGATCTTTCCCTGCCGCCAGCGCTCGCATAGCATCGAACTCATTAATAAACCCGACGTAACGTCCTTGGTCATCCACCACCGGCGAACCGGCCATATGCGTCGAAAGTAGCGCTCCTGCGATGGCCAAGCCGTTCTGTTGAGCACGAAACCTTACGGTGTTGGTCGCGACGATTTGTCCTACTGTGTTTAAGCCACCCACGGGAATGCCTTGTGTCAGCATGGTACTCTCCTTCCACGTTACTGTTTATACGAGCTACAGCCGTCCCCACCGCCCTATCGTTGGTGTCCCATATCGTAGATTGACACATCGGTGACCGTATCTTCGCCATCCAAAAAGAGCACCACCAAGTGACCTTTGGGCAGATTATCCAGAACGAGCGGCCTGACCTCAAGCAGCTGAACAGAACCCTCATGAGCCTGAAAGGAGATCGTATTGTGGTCTAAAATTTTGAGGATGACGCCTGTCACTCGCTTGAAACTGGCTTTGAGAGGCGACTTTTTTGCCTCAGCTGCTGAGCCTCCGCGGCCGCCTCGGCGCTCCCATAGGTGGCATCGGCAATCCCGTGCCGTTCATCAAGGAGGAAGATCGCGTGCGCACCTACTGGAACGGACGCCACCTTGCTCCTGGCGAGAGGCCTCACGACGTAAGACTCCTCCTTCCCATCTTCCGTTCGAATCACAGCCTGTTCATGCCCGGTCATGAGCGGTTGGGCCAGTACACCCCGTATGATTCGATGGTGATCAATTTCCCCGAGCAAATGTACATCAACGATCAGATTCTGATCGTTGACGGTAATTGCTATGCGATCCCCCACCTGGAGTTCCGGCAACCCCTTGTCCTTACGTACGTTCAAAGGAAGATAACGGGGCTGCAAATCGCCGGTATTGACCCTGACATCAGCGCTGCTGGTTTCCTCGACCGTAGCAAGAAGAATCCGTTCTCCGGAAAGCAATTCATGATGTCCATCATTTGTTTCAGCGGCTTTTGAAGTGACCGGAATCAAAACACCTATCAAGAACATCAAGGAGACCGCGAAAACGCTCACAGGTATTAATGTCCTACGCTCAGAAACCACTTGACTTTGTGTTCTTGAGATAGTCATTGGGAACTCCTTTTTTTATTGAAATTATCCTTACCTATTTTTAACAATGCATCCCCTATGCCATTATGCGAGATATCTGATAATGAGAAACTAATCAATAAAACCAATTTGTTATATCTGTTAAACAGAGAAGGTCTTTTTTGATCCACGAAAATAGGTGGAGTGTCGTGGCCTACAGCCACGACACATCGTGGAGAACAGGCCCTAGGAGTGAAGTCGGATTTTTATAGAGAAGGGAATCACCACAGACTATTTTGGAGGGGTTAAGCTACTCGGTCGTTGAAGACCTAATTTTTTGATCCGACTCCTGAGCGTGCTAGGTGCCAATCCGAGTTGTTCCGCCGCGCCGCCCTCCCCCTCGATCTGCCAATTGCTGGAGGCAAGGGTCTGGAGAATATGTTGCCGTTCAAAATCGACCAATCCGGTCGGAGCCTTGGATTCCTGCGAGGCACCCTGAAGAATCAAAAGCCGTTCATCAATGCGCAGAACCTTTTGGTGGGAGAGAATCACCGCCCGTTCAATGACATTTTCCAGTTCTCGAATATTGCCGGGCCAGGAATACCGGATAAGCCGCTCTAGGGAATCAGGCTCAATTGTTTCGCATGGCCGCTTGAGTTTAAGGCGATAATGCTCCAGGAAATGTTGTGCGAGTTCTGGGATATCTTCCGGCCGCGCGCGGAGCGGAGGAATGGTAATCGGAAACACATGAAGCCGATAAAAGAGATCGGCCCGGAAACGACCTTGCTCAATTGCCGAGGGGAGATCAGCATTGGTCGAGGCCATCAGTCGAATATCCACAGGAATAGACTGCTTGCCACCCACACGATCAACCAACCCGTCCTGGATCACTCGCAATAATTTCGCTTGGGCCTCCAAAGGAATTTCTCCGATTTCATCCAACAACAGCGTCCCGCCATGGGCTAACTCAAACCGCCCCTCACGCCTGGAGTCGGCTCCGGTAAATGCCCCTCGTTCATGACCAAACAATTCACTTTCGACTAATCCTGCTGGGAGGGCCGCACAATTAACGCGAATGAACGGTTTGTGCGCACGCTCGCTCCAATCATGGATGGCTTGAGCGAGAAGCTCTTTTCCCGTTCCCGTCTCTCCGGTGATTAAGACGGTCGCAGTCGTGGGCGCCACCTCGCGGGCGAGTTCTAACACATGCTGAAAAACCTGACTCCGGCCTACCATGGCCCCGAAGTGTTTCGTCAGTTTAAGCTCCTCGACCAGATAGACGTTTTCCCTGGCCAACTGCTGACGGAGCAGATTAATTTCCTCATAGGCCTGCACGTGATCAATCGCATAGGCAATTTGCATGGCCACTTGTGCTAAAAACTCAAGGGTATCCGGATCCGGGTTGCCAGGATCAACACTCCCGAGATTCAACACCCCCACACATTTTCCTCTGACCAACAACGGCAGGTTGATCATGCGTCCAAGCCCTTCCTCCACATACCATTGATCTTCCAGAAAGACCTGTTCCTCGGTGAGATTGGGACGGACGTGTAGCATTTTGTGATCGTACACCCACCCCATTCCACTCCCGGCTCGCGGGATCACTGAATCACGTTGGAGCACAATCTTGGCCAAATGCGTGGCCACAACATAAAATCTGAACCCGTCAGAACCTCTGTCATACAGAGTCACACTTACCCGTGCCCAGGGCATGACCTGTTCGATCTGCTCGATAATGGCTTGCCAGAGACTATTGGTGTCACGTTGGGAATTGAGCACAATCGCGACATTCAAGAGCGCCCGGTAATTTCTCTCAATTCGTTCCACAGTCCTTCAATCCTTTCTTGCGACAGATTCAACCATAGAACCGGATGACCTGTCTAAAAAGAGAAATGAGCCTTTGCTCGCTCGAAATCTGAGGAGGAACGGATCTATTTTTTGATTGTTAGGAAGTGAGGAAAAATAGAATTCGTCTTCACCAGGTAATCTAAACCATGAGTCAAAAATTGACTAAACCCCTCACACAAACGATAGGATGATGCCAGTCTGATTGCAACTCGTCTCATATGATGCCAACCAAGGAGCAATCTCAATGGAAAAACTCACCAAGCCATCCATGCATCACGTGGCATTGAAAAAACGTCAGGACATCGCCACTGGAACAATGGCATTCTATTTTGATCGACCGCCTGGATTCACATTCACAGCCGGTCAGTTTATCGATCTGTCATTACCGAATCTTTCAAAATCCGATCCAGAGGGCCATACACGAACTTTGACCCTTGCCAGCGCTCCTTCCGAACAACAACTCATGGTTGCCACACGTCTTCGAGACACAGCCTTTAAACGTATGTTGGCCGAAATGCCTATTGGGACGATAATTGATCTTGAAGGTCCATTCGGGCAATTCATTCTGCCCACCGACGATTCCCGAGCGATTGTCTTTCTCGCAGGAGGAATCGGGATTACACCTTTCCGAAGTATGCTGATCGAAGCAGCCCACCACAAACTTTCACATCGACTCATTCTCATATATTCGAATCGGCATCCGGAAGATGCGGCTTTTCTTGATGAACTACAAACCCTCCAAAAAAAGAATGCGCATTTTACCTGTATTGGAACAATGACGAGCCCAAACGGAGGCACAGAAACCTGGGAAGGTGAAACCGGCCGGATAGACCAAGTCATCCTCAGAAAATATGTCAAAGAGACGGAGGCGGCTCTGTATTATGTGGTGGGGCCTCCTGCAATGGTTGATGGATTACGAAAGATGCTGGAGTCTGCCGGCATTCAAAAGACCAACATTCGCTCTGAAGAGTTTGTGGGCTATTGAAATCCTCATGAACATGAAATTTGCGTCGTTAAGCAATTGATTAAAAAGGGGAAATTTTCTGGACTCTCCAACTTAACGATGCTGAGAGAGGGATAAGGTGGTAGGGTCAGAACTAGAACACGGCCGATTTTGAATAGTTACCTCCAGACCGACCGGCTTCTCATCTCAACAATACATTCCCCGCTTGGATATATTATTCAGATTGTCTTTTGATCCCGAATTTTTTTAATCGACTTCTCAGTGTACTGGGATGTAATCCCAGGTGTTTGGCGGCCCCCAATGGACCATCAATCCGCCATTCACACGCCGTTAAGGCTTGAAGTATTCTGGTGCGCTCCACGTCTTTCAATTGAGTGGGCGGCAGAGCATCCATGCCATGTCCCAGTGATGGCAACAATGATTCCTCCACATGCACGACCGACGATTGGGAAAGAATCATCGCCCGTTCAATCACGTTTTTGAGTTCCCGTACATTCCCCGGCCATGGATACTGAATGAGCAGTTCCATTGACTGGTCATCGATATCCTGACAATTTCGTCGAAATTGCAGCCGATTTTTTTCCATAAAATGTCGCACCAGGAGGGGGATATCGTGCAGACGTTCCCGGAGGGGTGGCACAACAATCGGAAAGACATGCAATCGATAATATAAGTCGGAACGGAAACGCCCCTCCGCAATCGCCTTGCTTAAATCGCTATTGGTCGCGGCGATGATTCGCACATCGACATCCTTCCCCTCAATACTGCCCACCCGTTCCACAATCCCATCTTGCAAAACCCTCAGGAGTTTCGCCTGAGCTTCAATCGGCAACTCCCCGATTTCATCCAGGAACAAGGTGCCATCATGGGCTAATTCAAATTTTCCGGGCCTTCCATTCTCTGCACCGGTAAACGCGCCTTTTTCGTGGCCGAAGAGTTCGCTTTCCACCAACCCTGAAGGTAAGGCCGCACAATTGACTCGAACAAAGGGCTTATCTTTTCTGAGGCTCAATTCATGGAGTAACCTCGCTAAAAGTTCTTTTCCTGTTCCCGTTTCCCCCATGATGAGCACTGAAGTCGTGGTGGGGGCAACTGCCTGAGCCAGGTCCAGGACGTTCTTGAATTTTTGACTGTTGCCGACCATCGCTCCGAAATCGTGGGTAACTTTGATTTCTTCCAGGAGATAGGCATTTTCACGGGTGAGTTGTTCTTTCAGGTGGTTGATCTCTTCATAGGCACGCACAAGATCAATGGCAAAGGCAATTTGGGTTGCCACTTGGCCTAAAAACAAGACATTTTCCGGATCAGGATCCCCCGATTCCACGCTGCCGATATTCAAAGACCCGAAACAATTATCCCCGACAATCAAGGGAATATTGATCATTCTGCCTAAGCCCTCTTCTTGATAATACGCATCTTCTAAAAATTCGGGATTTTGTTGTAAATGCGGACGTATATGGAGACGCCGGTGACCATACACCCATCCCATGGCACTTCCTTCTCGAGGAATAATGGCATCACATTTCAACTTCACCACAGGCATACTCGTTTCCACCGCGTAAAACCGAAAGGCATCTATATCCTGGTGATACAAGGTAATACCCGCACGTTCCCAAGAGATCACTTTTTTAATGTGTCCCGTAATGGCTTTCCACAGATCTTCCGTATTCCGTTGAGAATTTAAGACGTTCGTGACTTCCAGCAAAGTTTGATAAAAGTGCCGGCTTACTTGATCGGTTTGGTGAGTCATTTGGAATTTCATGACTAATCCCCCTTACACTCCAATATAAGTACGAAGGATCGTGACCTTACGGTAATTTTACAAAAAGGAAAAAAGTTATTCATGGGCAAAATTCATAAGGCTTAAATTTTCAGAAGGAGGCGGCAATTAGTAAGCCATCAACAGTTTATTTAGCGCATACTAAAACCTATTCTCGTTGTCATAATTGTTACCTCACCTGAGCCAAAATTAAAGACCAAGTTATTTTTCATTTCAATAGCTTAATGATTTACACGACCCGATCGCCGATTATATCATCCAGGTAGCGAAATGACTCGCTCTAATTAAGGAAATATTATTAAAAAAACTTCATGCTCAACCTTTAAAGTTGAGCGGAAACGCACCGAGATGCCGTGCTTAATCGCACACCTAACTTTCGTATGGATTTCAATTACTCTGGCCTTTCGTCATACCTTTTGCTTAGACATTGCCTTGGTAGGTATCGCCGAAAGGTACCCTGCCAATCCCTTTCCCCACATGAATCAACTTGGTTTCGAGTCATCAGGCGTGATAGGGCTTCAACTCCATGGCGGTCGAAAATACTTAGCAGAAAAAAAAATGCCTGACCGATAGGTCAGGCACAAGAACAACACAGTGAAGGATCTTTTTCTGTTTTAAGGAACGGGGAGTCCCAGTAACCTCCCCGTTCCATGGAATGCCGTTAGGGATTTTCTTGCCATGTACAAGCAATTCATTTAGGGGACCACTATTCGGTCAGCTTGGCTTGGTCAGATTGCCTATAATGCCAAGCGATTCTTTCATTCAAAAGTTCCGTATCCCCTTTCAAGGTCGAGGCAATAAGTTTCATGGAATTTCTCTGAATCCCCTTCGGGTCAAAGTGTGGCTTTTTCTCAAAATGGGCTATCCGCTTTTCCAACTGCTGAACGCGGCTCTGTAGAGATTGGACTTCTCCTTCATTGGCTGTTGCCGCAGTCATATGATCTTGAATCGACCAATCTTGCGTTTCCAGTTTCCAGGCAGAATTCCGGTCTTGACTGCTCTCACCAGCCAGGACAAATTGTGGAAGGCCGAAGAGCATCCCCATAAGGAAAAGTGAAGTAAATATCTTTTTATTCATAACTTCCTCCTTTAATGTTTAATGAAACAGGGTCCAGAGAACTTTTTCAGTTAATATTGATGATGTTTTCATCCACACTTTGTTTTACTATCCAATTTATGTGCCAACCAAATTTAATGTAATTTTCATTTAAATTCAATAATTTATAATTTTTTTAACATAACTATTATGTAACGCATGTTACAGAATAATGGAACGAAAGTGTTCCACATAGTTACACGTCGTAACACTTTTTCTGTCAGTTCAGATGTTTTACGTTCGATTCCATTACCAGCATTTTTACTTAGAAATGCGAAACCGGAACAGGCAAAAAAAGATGAAAACCCTCAAGATCTGGAAGGCTACCCTTCAAGACAGGATAGGCGTTCGGGAAGGACGTTTTTGCTAAGAATATTGGTTCTGCTCTGGCAACTCACCCAACCCTCCATAACAAAAAAGCATTGGGTGCGCCCGGGAAAGCTTGACGGTCCGGTGCGTGCGCGGTAGGGCTTTGCAAAACACACTCAAGAGAGGATAGGGCAATACTACTGCGTAAAAGGCGGCTTCTGCCCCTTAAAGAAAGAGTCCAATCAGAAACCGGGGAGACAAAGTCACGCTTGAGTTCGGCGAGTCGATTTTCCGAATTGGCCCCGTGGCAATTTAGTCGCCACACTTTCACCCACGGATTGCCAGATTGGCCACAAACATTTGATACCGATAGCCAGACAGATCCTTCAACAATTCTCCACGGGCCTGGAGCCGCTCGGTTCCTTTTTGCCAAAATAAATTGATTGTCAAGTCAGGCACAAAATCAAATCCGAAACTGAATCCCTCTATCCCAGAAGAAAGAAGAGGCTCATCCACGCCTTCTCTTTCCTCGGAAACGCCGATAGACACTCATTCATATTTCCTAACTCATACAGGTTCTTCCATTACTCCGCAAGCTTGGCATGGTCGGCTTGCCGAAAATGCCAGGCAATCTCTTTATTTAAACGATTCAATTCCTCTGTCAAAGTCGAGGCAATAAGTTTGGTGGAATTTCTCTGAAGCCCCTTCGGATCGAAGTAGGGTTTTTTCTCCAAATGGATTATGCGATTACCCAAATGGTGAAGACGGTTCTGTAGAGATTGGGCTTCTCCTTCTTTTTCTCTTACTGCAGCCATATGATCCTGAATTGACCAACCTTGCGTTTCCAGTCTCCAGGCAGAACTCTGTTCTTGACTGCCCTCACTGGCCAAGACAAATTGTGGGAGGCCAAGGAGGACCCCAACAAGAAATAATGAAATAAATATTTTGTTTTTCATGACTTCCTCCCTTCCAAAATTTTTTATTGAAACACCGTAAAACTTTTGCAGTTAATATTGAGGATGTTTTTACCCACGCATGTTTCACTATCCAATTTATATGCCATCAAGTCCAAACGTTAATTTTCTTTTAACTTCAAAAGTTTACAATTAAATCAATAATCATTATTCCTGGTACAAAGTAACAGCCTTGCGAAGCACTTCTGTAACATCTAGTTACATACAGTTACACCTAATTGTTTCTTTCATCAGGCGCCAGTCATTTTTCCTTGGGTACAGAAGGATACTTCTCCTCCAGACGATGCAGAGCAAGAGACATCATCCGTTTTATGGGGGTGACGAACAAAATAGAAGTGATGAAAAATATCGATAACCTGGGCATCTCTTCCTTATTATTGTCCACCCTGGATTGGCTCAGATTTAGTGGGGCGAAGTGGCCTAGGGATAGAGCCAGAAAACATTCAACGGCCCCCCAAAAAAATCTTTTAATATGAAAGTGGTTTAACGGCGAGCAGGAATTCCGAAGCGTGACATCCGGCGATACAAAGTGAGGCGGGCGATCCCAAGCAGCTTAGCAGCAGCTGAACGGTTCCCTCCCGTCTGCTTCAATGCAGAGAGAACCTTCTCCTTATCATGGCTTGGAGTCATTTCTTCAGAAGGCATCACTAGGAGACTTTCATCCTGATTAAGGACCTCCGGCGGTAAATCTTGAGGGCCAATAATCGTCTGAGGACATCGAATGACGGCGAATTCAATGGCATGCTTGAGTTCGCGAACATTCCCAGGCCATGCATAGGCCATCAACAACCGGAGAGCTTCATTACTCACGGTCTCAACAGGTCTTCCTGTTGTCGCCCGATATTGACTCAGAAAATGGCTGATTAACAATGGGATATCTTCCCGTCGCTCCCGCAGCGCGGGCAGTAACACTCTTCCGACCCGAATCCGATACAACAGGTCAGCCCGGAAAGTCCCCGCAGTGACATCAGTGGCAAGATTATGATGGGTAGCCGCAAGTACACGAACATTCACTTTCCGAAGCCGAGACTCCCCAAGACGGGTAATTTCCCATTCTTGCAGAACCCGAAGCAGACTGGTTTGGACGGTAAGCGGAATATCGCCGATTTCATCCAGAAACAAGGTTCCACCTTCAGCGGCTTCGATCAATCCCTGTTGATCTGATACGGCTCCCGTGAAGGCCCCACGCTTATGCCCAAATAATTGGCTGGCGACCAGTGATTCGGTTAACCCCGCACAATTCACCGCAATAAATGGAAACTCATTGCGGTGGCTGGCTTGGTGAATGGCACGAGCGACCAGTTCCTTTCCTGTTCCGGTCTCTCCCTCAATAAGGATGGTAGAGTCCACTCGAGAAAAATCCTGAATCTGCTGGAAAACCAATTGCATGGAATGGCTGGTCCCAATTAGATCCTGATATTTTCCCGTCTCTCCCAATAGTTGCCGAAGGGTCTGAACCTCCGAGGCATCATACAAGAAAAACATTTTCCGTTCCGTGTCTCGTGGATCATCCCTCACATCCACATTGATCCAACGGGTGCACCCTCCACCAACCGCAGGCATGCGTACTAAAATCCTCTCCCGTTCTCCAGGAAGGCAATTCACCATGTCCTCTATTTGAGCATGATAGGAGGGATCGCTAAACAAAGCGTGCCACGGCTCACCTGAATGAGGAAAATTTGTTTTTCCGCATAACTGTTGTGCCGCCTGACTCAGAAAGGTCACCTTTCCATCCTGGTCAGTCAGGGCAGTCCCAATATGCAATTGATTCAAAATAGCAATGAGATCATCATGATTCCGCTGGATCTCCGCAATCAATTCCTCCAATTTCTCTTCAGCTTCTTTCCGTTGTGCCACTTCCCGCGACAGTAACCGATTGGCCGTCGTGAGTTCGGATGTTCTGTCCAGCACCCGCTGCTCCAACACATCATGCGCCTCACGAAGAGCGTCTTGCGTCCGTTTCCGATCCAACTGCAGACGGACCATCTCTCCAAGTGAGTGCAATAAATTTCGCTCCTCTTGCAGAAAGGGGCCTTCAACTTCCGTCGGACGTTCCTCCAGATACGCGACCTCAATTTCACTCGTCGTTCCATCCCGGCAAATAAACTCCTCCCGCTGGGTCCACGGGGATACAACAAAATTAGGCGTCATAATTTCCAGATGCCCGAAACGAATCCTGGCGGCTGTGACTTCAGGGTATTGCCAGGAAGGCGGAATGAGATCAGCAATGCGTTGAAGCAATTCCTGGGTGGATAAGTCCTCGTTGTGAAACAATTGCGTGGTGGAATGAAGTGCGGTCAGTTCCTTCACGCGTTCCCGGAGATCGTGCAACGTTCGCTTCAATTCTTGGTCGGAATTCTTCAATGAGCGACTATCGGTAGATGATAAGAACCCTTGGTCTTCCATGATTGCTTCCTGTGATTTTCTAAAATAAGACAAGGCCCCCAAAATACCTGGCTTAACGCACTAGCGCCTTTGTGGCACTTCTCCGCATGGAACCACTGCATGTAGCCAATCGACCTTTTGCAAAGGTTTCAGCCCAATCCATTCCATGCGGGACCACCGCACTCCCCATTCTCAATATCCCCACACAAGAAAAGGGGCTATGTCCTGCCATTATATCTCTGCATCCACCGAGATTTTCTCACTTCACGGGGTTACCCGTCACCCGGTTTTGATGGATCCTTTCCAAAATTCCACTTGATAAAGCCTGTTGTGAATCTTATTAACCCATTCTACCTGAACCGAGAGGGTGGAGTGACCAGGCTTCTGAATGTTCTTGGTGCCATTTTGTAATTGGTCATTGTTATTTCTAAATTTGATTTGACTCGATAAGGCTACAGATGGAGTTTGGCCCAAACACACATTACATTCATGGAGAATATTGCCGTGAAAATTAATTTCATCAGTCAAACAGAACATTCACATATTGGGAAATGGATGACCATTTTCCTTCGTCTTGTAGTGTTTCCCTTGACGGACATACCTCACCCATATGCCTTTTTAGTAAGGATGCCTTCATATTCCAATTTCAAACTAGAATTAGGTAAGAGAGAGGGTTTTAAAAAGAAGCCAGCCCAGGGACGGGATTCACCAATTAAACTCCAAAATTTTATTACTGAGGCCATTATTCGGCCAGAATGATCATTATGCGCGTCTCCTAACTCCACTCATTCCCAATGGCAATGAATTAAGACCTCTATACCCCATTTTCCAGGGTGAAATGGATACACTTTTAATAAGGGTCTCTTGCTTGCGATGCACGACTTCTCGAACCATCTTCATGATCATCTTTTGATCAAAAGGTTTTGAGAGGACGGCCAATGCCCCGGCATGCGTCGCCCTCATTCGCACAGACTCCGCAAGGGATCCTGTAATCATCACAGCAGGAGGACAACTGATCGACCTATTCGCTAGTTCTTCAAGGAATTCTCATCCATTCATATGTGGCATTTGAAAATCTGTGATGATGAAATCAATTGTTTTTTCCTGAAATAACTTAAGAGCAGCCATTCCATCTTCTGCCTCTATGCAACAATAGCCCTCTCGTTCTATTGTTGCGCGGAGTATCATGCGACAATCAACGCTGTCGTCTACAACCAGAATAGAAATAGGGTTTAGAGATTCAGGAGTTATTCGATCCAATTTCTCCTGCGACTTTAGGCTAATAGATGGATTCCCTGGAGAAAGTTTCTGGGAGTCGGCAACCCGTAAAGGTATCATGATGGTTCCTCCCTGAAATTGCCTTACTTTATGGTTCTCAACCTCTATCCAAACAACCGCACACATTTGTTTCGGAGTTCCGTGTGATCTATGGGTTTCATAATAAAATCCATCGCCCCATTTTCAAGAGCCTTTACCAGCAGCTTTTTTTTTGAGGGGCTCGAGATGACCATCACTGGGGTGCCAGATGCTCTTCCGCGAAGCTGAGACACGACAGCTAAGCCCTTCAGGGAACTTGATTCAAAGTCCCACAATATACCATCGACGAAAGCATCCTTCAGTTGATCCAATACTTGCAAGGAAGAGGGAAGGCGTTTAAGCGTAAACCCTAAATCCCAAAGACTGTCTGTCAACCCAATCCATGTTTTAAGGTCAACACCCAAAACTAATATGCGTTTACCGCTTTCCGGAGGGTCAGACTCAATCCTCAGATCGCGACCATTAAGATTTTTTGGCTTCGAATCGATACTCGCGACAGCGTGCCCAATCAAGGTGTTCACATTCATGGGATTATGTTTTCTGGCAAGTGGCCTTTCTACATCCTAACCCCGAACAAAACATGCGAAGATTCCATGCGGAGACCTTCCCGTGTTACTACTCAAAACTTGTTTCCCTGATCGATTCATGAGAATAACCGGATCCACGACATCTCCACATTGCAGACAGCGAGCAGCCATAAATTCCATTTCATTTTCAACGAAATCAACGACAGGCTCTCTATACATGAATCCACCGCTCAGCAACAGCCTCCAGGTTCATGGGTCAAGGTCTGGCTTTCAACGCTACGAGGGTTTCCAATTAGGTGGGCGTTCATTCGAATCTCCTAGGAAGAAATAAATTGAGAGACCGGTTATGAGATCCCGTAGTTAGACTTCCGTCTTTTTTCTCACCATACAAGCTTTGCTACGGTCGCAACCACTATGCCTATCTCAAATACGGCAAAAGCCAATAAATTTCCCCATACAATTCCGTTTTTGATTTCAGAGACCGTAGAGGAAGGCACCTTGATTAAAAAACCGTGCGGAGGTGAATAGGGCAGCATGAGCGAATTGGCACACTTGCATCCCGTTCTTCCTGCTCGTTCTCAATATTAGAGAGGCATTCCTTACACCAGCATTGCAGTTGGTGTTGATAACGTGGCTAGTCTCTCCCCTTGAACCCTGTTATCCTGGCCATGGGGAATCCTCCACACGTTCATCATGACGATGACGCATCTTCATCCCCGCACCATTTCTACTCCGTCAAACCCCACACCAGGGAACTTGTCCATATGATGCCGTGGGCACTGGAAATCCAACAGGTTAGTAAACAATTCCCGGATGGCACCTATGCCCTTATGAATATTGAATGGCGTGTGAAAGAGGGAGAAACCATGGCGCTCATTGGTGAAAGCGGGTCAGGCAAAACCACATTTTTGCGGCTCCTGAATCGGCTGATAGAACCAACCGCCGGTACCGTCGTCATTCAAGGTAAGCCTGCCTGCTTACAGGATCCCATTCAACTTCGTCGACGCCTGGGGTATGTCCCACAAGATGGCGGGCTCTTCCCTCACTGGACTATCAAACAAAACGTCTGCCTCGTCCCTCACTTATTAGATTGGACATCGGAACAGCAACTTGAACGAGTCGACATGCTCTTATCTCTCGTGAACCTGGATCCCTCGCACGCCGAACGCTACCCCATTGAACTTTCAGGGGGACAGCGGCAGCGCGTGGCCGTGGCACGTGCCCTGGCAGCCGATCCACCCATCATCCTGCTCGATGAACCGTTTGGGGCGTTAGATCCGCTCACCCGCCATGACCTACAGGACCAATTTCTCTCTCTTCAAGCCCGGTTGAAAAAAACGATGGTTCTTGTGACGCATGACATGTCGGAAGCCTTCCGGCTAGGCGACCGGATAACTATCCTCAAAGAAGGACACATTCAACAAATCGGGACTCCACATGAAATTCTCCATTCTCCGGCCACGCCCTATGTTCATTTGCTCGTTCAGCATTATCATGCCCATCGGGGTTTATAGGACAGTGATGAATACCTATCGGATCAGACAATTCAGAGGGAAGATCTCTATAGGATTCGTGGTCGGACTCCTTGGACTGCTCTATTCTTTTTCCCTTCCGGTTTGGGCCTCTGACAGCATTGTGGTGGGATCAAAGAATTTCATGGAAAGCCGGCTCCTGGCGGAAATGTTCGCTCAACTCATTGAGGCCCGTACGGAATTAACCGTCACGCGTCGCCTGGGACTCGCCGGCACTCAAGTCTGTTTTGAAGCGTTAAAAACCGGAGGGATCGACCTCTATCCCGAATACACAGGAACAGGACTCGTCACCATTCTCGGTGAACCCCCAATGAACGATCGAGTGTCTGTGTTGAACCGCGTTCGCGCCGAGTTTCTTCACCGATGGGATATCTGGTGGCTGGCACCGCTCGGATTTGAGAATTCTTATGCTCTCGCCCTTCGCCGTGATCGGGCACAAACCTTAGAACTCCGAACGATCTCTGATCTCGTGCATGTCGCCCCACACATGAAAGCCGGATTTGGGTATGAATTTATCCAGCGAGAAGATGGATTAGCGGGGTTGAATAAATCGTACGGGTTACAGTTTCAGGAAGTGATCGGCATGCAACAAACATTGAAATATCAAGCCGCAGATAAGGGAGAGGTTGACATCTTAGATGTATACACTACAGATGGACGCTTGGCCGTGTATGACTTTGTCGTCCTGAAAGATGATCGTCAGTTCTTTCCGCCTTATGAGGCGGCAGCACTCGTTCGGGGAGAAATTCTCAACCGTCATCCGGAATTGGGAAAGGTAATCAGCTTGCTCACCAATGCGTTGGATTCACCACGCATGCGTCAATTAAATCTCCGGATTCAAGAACACGGAGAACCGGTTCCCCAAGTGGCGCATAGCGCTTTACGGGCACTCAATCTTGTGGCAGACAACCACGCGCCACCAGCCGCCAGTGCGGACTCATCCGATTCTATTTGGTCTTACATGTGGGCCGAGCGTTCCAATCTGGCCATGCGCGCCGGAGAACATCTTGGGCTCTCCGGACTAGGAGTGTTCCTTGGCGTTCTGGTCGCCATTCCGTTGGGATTAGCTCTCGAACGGTGGAGAAGAGGAGCGGAAGCGATCATCCGTGTGATCGGCATGCTGCAAACCATTCCATCCATCGCACTTCTGGCCTTTATGATTCCGATTTTTGGGGTAGGAGCGCTCCCCGCCATTATGGCCTTATGGATGTATTCATTATTCCCCATTCTTCGAAATACCTATTCGGGGTTGCGAGACGCAGCTCCAAATGTTGTGGAAACCGGGCGAGCCCTTGGCATGACAGAATGGCAAATCCTCCGTACTATTCGCCTTCCACTTGCCGCGCCGACTATCATGGCCGGCATTCGAACTTCCGCCATCTGGACCGTCGGGACTGCCACACTTGCCGCCTTTATCGGCGCCGGAGGTTTGGGTGTCCCCATCGTGGCAGGGCTTCAACTTGCGGATGTCAATCTGATCTTATCCGGCGCCTTACCGGCAACGGTATTGGCTCTGTCGGTTGATGGCCTCTTGGGTCGAGTAGAACAATGGGCCCGGCCACGCGGCCTGGATCCGGTTCACTAACCACACCGAATCGCCATTTGATATATGACAGAGCACGCCAACCAAAGTGACTTTTTGGCGGACAAAAGAGCCCCTTACATATCTGATTTGGTCACTGACTTTGTCTTGCCCGCAAACCTCTCTACCGGTATAGTGACGGTATTCATCCAACTCCAATACGTTCGCCATCATCCACGGACTGCCTTTCAGTTTCGTTTATTGAAGGCAGATCATGGAACTTATTGAACGGACACTTTACACTCATTCAGCATTACACCAGAAAAAATAAATATCCCCGCCGCAAGCAGCGGGGTATTCAACGGTTCAATTGTTTGCAGTCCTCATAAGGTAACCCCTTGGCAAGCCAAGGGGAATTGGAAGTCAATTAAACCGAAGGATGTTCATATTCTTGCGTTTACTTTCGGTCTTATTCCAGAGGTGGCCCCGTCTGCACTGCTGTCTCAGGATAAGGTTGGAGTATTGTTCACGACAGACCCCCGAGGAGGGCCCATGACATCGCAAACAGATCCATCAATTACCATCGATCTTCCATTAACCAGAGAAGACCCGGATTTGCCTAAAAACCGAAATTACCCGCGGGCTATTGGCAAATCCCAAAACGCTTCCCTCCAAACTCTTCTATGATGAACCCGGATCCACCCTCTTTGAGCAAATATGTGAGTTGCCGGAATATTATCAAACCCGCACCGAGCATCAACTGCTCCTGGATGGTGTGTCGAAATGGTCGGCGGCATCAGCGAAGCAGAAGAACTTGTGGAATTCGGATCCGGGGCGGCCACAAAACGCGAGTCCTCCTCGATGCCATGGCTAACGTCAACCAACTGCGCTATTTCGTTCCATTTGATGTCGATGAAGCCATTGTCCGACGAGTCTCCGAAGAGCTGGTCCGGGAGTACCCCGGTCTCCACATACATGGCGTGGTGGGAGATTTCCTTGTCATTTGGAGCATATTCCGGAAGGTGGCAAACGTCTCGTGGTCATCCTTCGAGGAACCATTGGCAACCTTCCTGCTCTCGCCGCTCACGAGTTTCTCTCCTCCGTGAATTCAGAAATGGCACCGGGAGACTATTTCTTATTGGGTGTTCAACTGATTACGGATCGTAATCGGCTGGAAGCCGCTTATAATGACCAGCAGGGCATCACAGCAAAATTCAACAAGAATATTATTCGAGTGCTTCATAATCAATTCGGGAGCCAGAGCGATTCAGAATCATTTGACCATGTCGCGAGGTATAATGAAGCCGACCATCGCATTGAAATGTGGCTCCGTTCGCGAGGGGACCAAACTCTGGGCGTTCATGACTTAGACTTAAAAGTCCACCTCAAGCAAGGGGAGGAAATCCGCACCGAAATCAGCACGAAATACGACCGCCCCTTGGCCGAAGAACTTCTAGCCTCTTCGGGTTTTGACTTGGTCAAATGGTACTCGGACCCTGACAGCCTGATCGGGCTTGCGCTCGCCAAAAAACCCTAAGCCGGATTCAAGAAGAGCAGGACCTCCCCCATCATGGCTCAGACCTGACCTCATAACCGTAGGATACTCCGTCAACTTACTACCATGATCTACCTCAACCCGGCTGGCCTCGCTCCGTTCCATCATGACGTGCAACAAGAGATTTCCAGGACACTCGAAACGTTCAGCCACTTATTGTATACGGAGGTCGGCATTCAGCATTACCGGGACACGCTTCAACGGTGTCGGCGGACCATTGCAGATTGGTTGACGTTGAACGATGAACAACGCCTAGCCTTCATGCCGAATACCACAACGGCGTGCAGTCTTGTCCTTTCTCGAATCAATTGGAAGTCTGGAAATGGACTTCTGACCACCACACATGAAAATTCCACGATTCTCGATGAAATCAATAAACTGAGCGGCCGTGGAGTCCGCGTCATTGCACTCGACCCAGATGCCCCCTCAGGGTTCCTTCCCGCTCTTGAACGCACATTGGATGAACAACCCATTCAGGCCATCGTCATCAGTCACGTCTCTCATTTTGATGGGCGTATTTTTCCTATCACCACAATCCAGGACCTGGCTCATTTACATCACACGCCGCTCATCGTAGACGGAGCACAAGCCATCGGACATATTCCGGTTTCTTTTCAAGAGATTTCTTCCTATGCGTATTTTTTCCCTGGCCATAAATGGTGCACCGGTCCAATGGGAACCGGCGCGCTGATTATCGGGAAAGATGGTCACCAAGAAACGCAACCTTATTGGGCCGGATATGAATTAGGCACTCAAAACATAGGCTTGATCGCGGGATTTGCCAAAGCTTGCCATCTCAAGGCTCAAACAAGTTCCAACAATAAAATTCTTGAAGAGTTTAGAGAGGAATGGAAAGCCTGTCTCCGACCAAATCCTGGCATTCGGACGATAGAATGGGACGGGCCGCACGCTCCAGGCATTTTGTCATTTGTCTGCCTTGACGAACGTACGGAACAGACCATGCACAGGCTTTCCGCCACTCAATCCCTTGCCTGGAAAACCTTCACTCATCCGTCCTATCCCTCAAACCTTTCCATCCGTGTTTCCTGGACTACGGATACTCCTGGTATCGACATCCGCTCGACCCTTGCGTTGTTTACTTCACTTCTAAAAAAGTGAGACCTCATGACTTCAGAGGTTGAACAAATTCCAGGCGTTTGGTGACTGCATCAATATCTGTGACACAAACGAAATCCTATGATTTCTGGGCTTCCAGGTCCATGACAATACTACGTAAATTCCACCTGTGCTTAAGAAATTCCACCCCTATCCTGGCCTTTCAGTCCGTCGTCGAGGTTGATTTCCCTTTGCATTCCAAACCTCACTAAATCAACAACAGGAATTACTCCCCACCACCGACTTTGTCAAAACCGCCGGCGAAGACCTCCGCATCACCCGCTGGTTCAGACATCAGTAGACAATCGGACATTTCAATCAATAATATATTTTCGACATTTTCAGGAACATTCATCCCTGTTGTAGACAACATGACAATTGAAAAACTTCGCTGCGAGAATGACAGAGATGAACGTCTCTTGGCGACATACAAAGACAGCCTCCTGGCCTCTTTGAAGGGGACCGTTTTTCACATCACAAGCCAGCGCGCATTAGATTTAATCCAGACGTCTGGGGCGATAGAACACAACAAGGAGGGACGATTCAAACTCAATACAGCTTCGGAAGAATAGTTTTGGCAGGCTAAATGGGTGGGTCTGCTTTTTCGACCTCAGGAATGCGAGTTCGGAACTTATTACCGATACACTGCATCGTTATGACTTCCTTCGTCCTCTTGGGGATTTAGGTAGAATTTCCCACGCGGATCGAAAAGAGTGCGGGCTGGCATACTTTATCCTCGATTCTACATTTCATAACCACCTTATACCCAACGAAAAATTTGACGAACATGTAAAAATACAGGGCAATTTGCAGAGTATTCCCTATGTTGAGACTTGGATTGCAGATCGGGTTCCTATTACGTGGATTGAGAAGGTTATCCTGGCAAACTTCGGCGGACCGATGACGGCCAATGAAATCCAACTTAATCAAATTCACGACGGATTGTTCTAAACATCAGAAATTGTTCACTTATTCTCTCCAGTCGAGGATTTTTTGTTCATCTCAACACACGATCCACCTGTTTCTCTGAAGTCGACTGAAGAGTCATTAAACCTCAACAGTCCATCCACCCTCCATTGAGTCTGATTGGACATTTAATGTCGCTCCATAACCAGGAGTTTTTCGATGAATTGAAAATCCCTTTAAAAACAACAAAAAGCAGGGTAGATGTCAGATCAGAATATGCTATAATCGAGCCAAAAATGTCCTTGATAAGAACATATTCTCACTCAGTCAATGAAGACGAGAATTCCTTCAAGGTACTGCCCACACTAATAGGAGCCGGATTTTTGCCTGCTACCGTCTCAAATGGCTCCCCTGTCTCCCAAATCCAATGGAAAAAAGAGATCAACCTCTCTTACCCAGCAATACGTGTTATGTACTCGTTGAGCATCTTCTGGACCGGCCCCCGCCAAGGTCTCCAGGTAGGCGAGGGTGGACTCCGCCCCCAGCTCGGCCAGCGCCCTCCGCGCCGTGGCGTAGCGCCTCT
Organism: uncultured Nitrospirales bacterium; assembly: GCA_963801755.1. Lineage (GTDB taxonomy): Bacteria > Nitrospirota > Nitrospiria > Nitrospirales > UBA8639 > Nitrospira_E. The sequence continues at coordinate 81,294 of CAWDGE010000009.1, forward strand.
CCGGCTGGTCGCCCAGGGTGAACAGGGCCTCCTTGCAGCCGGCGGTCCGGCCCGCCTCGGCGATGGCCAGGACCTGCTCCGGGGCCAGATAGGGCCGCTCGCCGGAGCGGGGCGGCCGGGCGAAGGTGCAGTAGTGGCAGACATCCCGGCACAGCTGGGTCAGGGGGATGAACACCTTCTTGGAGAAGCTTACCCCGCGGCCGTGCCCCGCCAGCGCCAGGGCGCGGGCCAGCGCCATCAGCCTGGGAAGGTCGTCGCACTGCGCCAGCGTCAGCGCCTCGTCATCCGCCAGTCCTGTAGCGGACTCGGCCTTGCGCAGGGCGGTTGCGAGGCTGGCGGCGGCTTTCATGATCGGGGCGCCTCGATGGAGGTTGCAAGGATCGGCCCGCGCGGCCCTCCCCGCTCTTGCAGGAAGGCGTAGTTGGGATCGTCCCGCTTTCGGGCGAGGAGCGCCTCAAGGTCGCGCGGCTCATCCACGTCCATGCCGAGCCCCGCAAGCTCGACCACGCGGCAGGCGAGCCCCATCGCTTCGGCGGCAGCGAGGTGGTGGGCAAAGCTGCCGGGCCGAAGTGCGGCGGGGAGACATCGGGCGGCGTCGCGACGATCGCATTGGTGCCGTCGCGATCGTGCGAGGGGGCCAGCACGAGGCGCGCACCTGGCTCGGTGCCGGACGCGTCGATCAGGCGCGCGACCTCGGTGGGTGTCACGAGCGCGCGTCGGCCGGCAGTGGCGCGCTGCGCGCCGTGGCGGCGGCGTGGACGAGCCGCGCCATGCGGCTGCACTGTGGCCTTCCGCCTGCGCGTCACGCAGCACGCGGGCGCCGCAGCTCTCCGCCAGCGTCGCCACCGCGCATCGGCGTCACGACGATCACGGGGCCGAGGGTCTCGGCCGCGGCCAGCGTCCCCAGCACATCGCGCAGCATGACGAGCATGAGCCGGCGCCGCGCTCCAGCGGCATCACCCGGCGAGGCGCTGCTTGGCCTGCGCCAGCGCCTTCACGGGCACGATGGCCCACGGCGTCTCCGGTGCACGCGGTGCGCTCATGCTTGGGTCTCCGCCGGGCGCCGCTCGCCGGGCTTGGGCGGCGCCGCGGCCAGGCGCTCGCACAGGCTCAGGCAATGCCCGGCCAGGGCGATCTTGTCGTTCGTCGTCTGCATCGACGTGTTGGCGATGGAGGCGGGAACCGGCAAGCCGCTGTCGTCGCCGGTCGCCGCATCGACCACGAGCGCATCGAGCAGGTCCACGTAATGGCGGGCGATGCTGCGACATCGGCCGCCAAGCCCAGCTCGGCCATGATCTTCGCCGTCGGCCCTTTCACGGCCTTGCCGCCGATGATCGGCGACACGGCGATCGACCGGCCCGCCGCTTGCCCGAATCGCCCCGCGCATGCCCGGAACCGCCAGGATCGGATCGACGCTGAGCCACGGGTTCGACGGACAGACGATGATACCCGCCAGCGTCGGCCCCGACAGCGCGGCCTCGATCTGCGCCGTCAGCCGCGCCGTCTCGGCGCCGTCATAGCGGATGCGGCGGACCGCCGGACGGCATTGCTCGCGTACGAAATAGTCCTGGAACGCCAGGGTGCCGGCATCGGTCTCCACCGCCGTGCGGACCGGCTCGTCCGACATCGGCAGCACCCGTGCCGCCACGCCCAGGCGTGCGGCGAGATGTGCCGCGACGGCCGTCAGCGTCTCGCCCGCCCTGAGCCGCCGCGTGCGCTCCACGTGGGTCGCCAATCCCTGTCGCCCAGCTTGAACCACGTGGAGCGCCGAGCTCGGCCACCGCCTTCATGAAGCTCCAGGTCTCGTCGCGCCGCCCCCATCCCGTCTCCGGATTGGCGACGCCGGCAAGCGTGTAGAGCGTGGTATCCACATCCGGCGAGATCGCGAGCCCCAGGTGCTCGAAGTCGTCTCCGGTATTGACGATCGTCAACCGCTCGCCCAGCAGCCGCGCGAGCCCCAGGGACAGCTTGGCGCCGCCGATGCCGCCCGAGAGCGCAACATAGGTTCGGCTGTCGCGGGTCATCGGAACAGGTCCTGCGCCATGGGCCGCAACAGTGCCGCCGCCGGGCGCGGCTCCGCCGTCCACCGAGACCTCGCACCAGCGCCGCAGGACGCGCCTCGGCCGCCTCGCCCATGGCGAGCGCGGCGGCGGCGGCCACGGCGTCGGCGAAGGCCACCTCGGTCACCTCCAGCGGGCGTCCGGCAAGGTCGTTCTCGCCGCGACGGTCCACGAGCGACGGCACGCCGGCGGCGCCGATGGCAAGCCCGACCGTGCCGAGCCGCCACGCCCTGCCGGCGCTGTCGGCGACGATCACGCCGATATCGGCGCCGAAATGCGCGTCCAGCCGCTCCTTGATGTGCCGCGCGCTGCGGTCCGGCGCCTCGGGCAGCAGCAGCACGCGTCGCCCGTCGTCGCCCGCCTCCAGATTGGACCGGTCGACGCCTGCATTGGCCATGACGATGCCGTGATGGGTCACCGCAATCAGAACGTGCGGCGCGGCGCGCAGGATCTCGGCCGATTGCGAGAGAATGGCCTCGACGAGGCGCGCATCCTTGCGGGTGATGGCAGCCGGCTCCCTGGCGCGGCTGCCGGGCTCGAGGCCCGCCAGGTCGAGATAGCGCCCCTCGGCTTGGAGACGATCTTCTGCGCCACGACCAGGATGTCCTGCGCCTGGGGTTCCAGCCGGTCCTGCTCCAGCGCCGCGATCAGGAGAGCCGAGAGGTCATCCCCCGGCTGTACCCTGGGAATGCCCTGGAGGGCCGTGATGGTGAGCGTCTGCTCTCCCAAGGCTGTCTAACCCTTGTCGAGGCCGGTGATGCGGATGCCGGCACCGGGGACCTTGTAATGGCGGTTGATGCCGATCAGCACCGGGGTGAGCGCCTCCGCCGCCACCGCGTTGGCGAGCGGCCCCGCATGAATGCCGCGCAGCCCGGCCGCCGCCGCCAGCGCGATGACGGCGGCGCGGTCCTCCGGGTCATCGCCGAAGACGAGGACGTCGCAATCGATCGGCGCGTCGGTCTGCAGCTTGCCGGCCGCCACATTGTGAAACGCCGCCACCACGCGCGCGGTGTCGCCGAGCCGCTTCTGCGCCGCGAGGGCCGCGGACGTCTCGGCCGGCAGCTGCACGCGCGCGACCTTGGGCGGCACCAGGGGCACTGTCGCGTCGATCACGATCTTGCCCGCCACGTGCGGCTTGATCTCATCGAGGATCGCCGCGTGGCTGGCCCACGGCACGGCCAGCATGACCACGGCGCCCGTCTCGGCCGCCACCGCGTTGGTCGTGCCGCGCAGGTTGCGCGCCGCCAGTGGCAGACGCGATCGTACGCGCCACCGCCTCCGCCTTGTCGGCCGTGCGCGAGCCGATGATCACGTCGTATCCCGCGGCCGCCCAGCGCCTGGCCAGCCCGCTGCCCAGCGCGCCCGTGCCGCCGATGATCGCCAGCGTCGGCTTCCCGTTCACGATGCCCTCGGGGTCGCGTAGGTCGGGGTCGGAGCCCAACGCGGTGTGGGGGTGCGCCTCGGCTGGGTCGGGTCATCGCTTCGCCGGCCAACCTACAGCTTCATCTCGGGCAGGGGCACCACGGCGACGCCGGCCTTCTCCAGGGCGTCGCGCACGCCGCGGGCCACCACCACGCCGGTGGCCTCGTCGCCGTGAACGCAGATGGTGCGGATGTCGGCCTTCACGATCTTGCCGGAGCGGGAGACGATCTCTCCCTGCAGCACCATGCGCAGCACCTGCTCGGCGGCGGCGGCCGGGTCTTTCAGCACCGTGCCGGGGATGGAGCGCGAGGCCAGCGTGCCGTCGTCGTTGTACTGCCGGTCGGCAAAGCCCTCGCGCGCCAGCGGCAGGCCCAGCTTCTCGGCCGCCTTCTCCATCTCGGAGCCGAACGGCGCCACGTAGACGATGTCCTTGTCGACTGTCTTGATCGCCCGGCCGATGGCCATGGCGTAGGCCTCGTCCTCGGCCGCCATGTTGTTGAGCGCGCCGTGCGGCTTCAAATGCGTCACCTTCAGGCCGGCGTAGGCCGCCATGCCCTGCAGGGCGCCGATCTGGTAGGCGGTCATGTATTCCAGGTCGCCGGGCCTCATCTGGATGCGCCGCCGGCCGAAGCCCCGAAGGTCGTTGAAGCCGGGATGCACGCCCACGCTCACCCCTTCCTGCTTCGCCAGCATGCAGAGCCGGTACATGGTATTGGGGTCGCCGGCGTGGAACCCGCAGGCGACGCTGGCGGACTTGATGATCTTCATGAGCTCGGCATCGTTGCCGATATCGTAGGCAAGCCACCCCTCGGCGATGTCAGCGTTGAGATTGATCTGCCTGCTCATGCGCACCCCATTCGACCTGACGCGGCAAGATGGTACTATCTATAGGAAGACCATACAAGTGCGGGCGTCAGACCGTCGGGGCCTGGCGCCGTTGCACCGCGCGGAGAGCCAGAATGCCGGTCGGTGCCATTGCATGAGCCACAGCGTCCGGATTCCTTTCGTGCGGCGATACCGCGCTCGCCATCGAGCTGGGCGACCGGGTGGACCGGCGCGTCAGCCCGCTGGTGCTGGCGCTCGCCGCGCGCGTGAAAGCCGCGGCGGTGGCCGGCATCGTCGAGGTGGTGCCCACATTCCGATCCCTCATGATCCACTATGACCCCCTGACGGTGCCGCAGAGCGACCTGAAGCGGCGCCTGGCGCCCCTCCTGTCGGGCCTCGACGCGGCTCGATCGCGGGCCGTCTCTGGCACCTGCCGACCTGCTACCACGACCGCCTCGCCCCCGATCTCGCCGGTGGCGGCGCGCACGGGCCTCTCGCCGGAACAGGTGGTGGAGCGCCACAGCGGCGTGACCTATCACGTCTACATGGTCGGCTTCCTGCCCGGTTATCCTTACCTCGGCGATCTGCCGCCGGAGCTGGAGCTGCCGCGCCGCGACACGCCGCGCACCGCGGTACCGGCCGGCTCGGTTGCCGTCGCCACCACGCTGACGGCCGTCTACGCCTTGCAGAGCCCCAGGCGGATGGCATACTCATCGGTCGCACGCCCGCGCCCCTGTGGGATCTGCAGCGCGATCCGCCCGCCATCCTCGCCGCCGGCGACCAGGTGCGCTTCGGGCCGATCTCCCTGGCGATTACGAGGCCCTGGCCAGGCGAAGCGCCAGCGGAGAGCTGCGGCTGCAACCGGAGCAGCGCCTTGCGGCAGCGGGCGCGGCAGCATGAAGCCAGCGTTGCGGGTTCTCGCGCCCGGCATGATGACGACGCTGCAGGACCTCGGCCGGCGTGGCTATCAGAGCCTCGGCATCCCCGTGTCCGGCGCCCTCGACGCGGTTGCCCTGGCCGCTGCCAACGCCCTGGTGGGCAATCCATCGCGAACGGGAGCCCTGGAGATCGTCTACCACGGCCCGACTGTGGCGGTGGAGGCCGAGAGCGCGCGCTTCGCTTTCGCCGGCGGCGCGACGGCAATCGAGGCGCTTCGCGGAGAACGCGCGTCGGGGGCTACCCGCCTTCCGCCCCTTCAGAGCGTCCGCCTGCGCCAAGGTGAGGTGCTGCGCGTGGGCAGCCTTTCGGGAAGCGCGGTCGGCTACCTCGCGGTCGAGGGCGGCTTCGACGTGGCTCCTGTGCTTGGCAGCCAATCGACCTATGCCCGCGCCGGCCTTGGCGGCTTCGCCGGGCGGCCGCTGCGCGCCGGCGACCTTCTGCCCCTGCGCCAGGCGCACGCCAAGGACCGTGCGGAGTCCATGTTTCCCGCCCTCGATCTGGCGCCGCCACAGCGCATCCGCGTCGTGCTTGGCCCGCAGGACGACCATTTCACCGCGCGCGGCAGGCGCACCTTCCTGGAGAGCATCTACACCGTCTCGCCGGCCTCCGACCGCATGGGCATGCGCCTCGAAGGCGCCGCCCTGGAGCACAGCGACGGCTTCAACATCGCCTCCGACGGCACCGCGCCGGGCTCCGTCCAAGTCCCAGGCGACGGCCTGCCTATCGTCCTTCTCGCCGACCGCCAGACCACCGGCGGCTACCCCAAGATCGCCACCGTCATCGCCGCCGACCTGCCCGCGCTGGGCCGCCTCGCCCGGCGCCAAATTGGCTTTCACGGCCGTCAGCGTGACAGAGGCCGAGGCCGCGCATCGCCAGTTCGCCGCCCGTATCGCGGCACTGCCCCGGCAGGTCGTTTCCGCGCCCTCACAGCCCGCCCTGGACGAGACGGTGCTGCTGCGCGCCAACCTCGTCAGCGGCGTCGTCAGCGCCCACGATCCGCAAGGGGAGTCGCCCGGGGAGCCGCCTGATGGGTGAGCAGCATGCTTGACCTGCGGGCATCCTTCCCGCACACAACGCAGCTCGCGCCGCCAGGTCGCGACCAGGACACAAAGGGATCCCGGAGAGCCATGGCCAACCGCGCCCGCATCGCCGTCCCCCGCCACGAGGCCGACAGCCGCGTGCCGCGCTACCTGCAGGTGGCCTCGGCGCTGCGCCGGCGCATCCGCGACGGCCGCTGGTCGGTGGGCGACAAGTTCGCCACGCTGGAGGAGCTGGAGCGCGAGTTCGACGTGGCGCGTGTCACCGTGCGCCAGGCCATTGAGCTTCTCCAGAGCGAGGGCCTGCTCAAGTCCCACCAGGGCCGCGGCACCTTCGTCACCAAGACGGTGGAGCACGACCGCTGGCTGCAACTGGCGACAGACTGGGAGAGCCTGATCGCTCCCATCCGCGACCATGTCCCGCAACAGCTGCCGGCGGAAGCCGGCACCGCGCCCCGCATCGGGGAGGACGACGGCGTTGCCGCGCCGGCCTACGTCGCCATCCGCAGCGTCCAGAAGCGCGACAGCAAGCCCTATGCCTACGCCCGGGTGCACGTGGCTAAGCACATCCACGCCACGGCGCCCAAGGCGTTCGCCTCGCGGGTGGCGCTGGCCGTGCTCTCCGAGATGAAGGGCCTGGGGATCGCCCGCGCCCACCAGACCGTCGTCGTCGGCGCCGCCGACCTGGACACCGCACAGCACCTGGGGATTCCCCTCAACGCCCCCACGGCGGAAGCGCGCTGCATCGTCGCCGACAAGGCCGGCGTGGTGATCTACGTCGGCGAGATCACCTACCCCGGCGACTACGTGCGCCTCAACATCGAGCTGATCCGCA
>CAWDGE010000010.1:0-125951 GCA_963801755.1 uncultured Nitrospirales bacterium
TAGGGCACCTCTAAAAACTACTGACAATTCTATCGGATTTTGGCAGAAGTTTCTTCCAAGGAGGAACGTGTATGCCCACACCTGATCAACTGAGCTTCTTTGACCTGACTGATCGCTACGACGCCCTCACCCAGAAGGGCGATCCGTTAGAACCACTCGCCCAACACCTCCCCTGGGCTCGCTTTCGGAAGCCGCTGGAGAAGTGCCGGTGTCGCTCCAAGCGCCCCAAGGGAGGCCGCCCGCCGTTTGATGCTCTGCTCATGTTTCAGATTCTGGTCTTGCAAGCCCTCTATAACTTGTCTGATGACCAAACGGACTATCAGATTCGCGATCGGCTCTCCTTCCTGCGTTTCTTAGATCTCGACCTGCATCAACGGATTCCCGATGTGAAGACCATCTGGTTGTTCCGCGAGACGTTGGCCCAAGCCGGGGTTGTGGACACACTCTTCGCCCAATTTGACACCTATCGGGCAGGCCAGGGGTTTCAAGCTCGTGGGGGCCAACTGATTGATGCCTCGCTGATCCTAGTGCCGACACAACGGAATACGCGTGAGGAGAACGCCACGGTGAAGGCCGGCGACTGCCCGGTGGACTGGGCGGCTCAGCCGGCGAAGCGGCGCCAGAAGGATACCGAAGCCCGCTGACTGTCAAACGGGGCGTCAGTCACTATGGCTATAAGAATCATCTCCATGTGGATAAACAGCACAAACTCATTCGGCGGTATGCGGTCACCGATGCGGCCGTGCATGACAGTCAAGTCCTTGAGGAAGTGTTGCAGCCCAAGCCGCCGGTCGGGATGTGTGGGCTGATGCCGCCTATCGCTCAGAAGAGATCGAAGCCCAGCTCAAGAAGCGCACGCTGCGCTCGCGCATTCAGTACAAGGGGTATCGCGACAAGCCCTTGACGCCTCACCAACAGCAAACGAATCAACGACGCGCCCGCATTCGCGCGCGTGTTGAACATGTGTTCGGCCATCACGTCATGGCCATGGGCGGCACACTCATTCGAACCATTGGCCGGGTTCGGGCGCGGGCGAAGATCGGACTGAAGAATCTCACCTACAACTTTCAGCGGTTTCTGGTGGTGACGGCCGCCGTCAGCAGGCAAACGGCGTAATCATGGGGCTGGAAGCCACCATGAAACAGCAACAGGATGGGAGCAAGCCTCTCTCTGGCGTCTGGGGTTTCGTCTCTGATTTCGTGCCAGGCCCTCCACGGCAGGGTAAACGAGCCAACCCGCATGTTTTTAGAGGTGCCCTTAAGATCGACTGACCCACGTTTCGGATGCCGTATGACATCAAGGGGTAGGTTGTCGTCTCGCTTGAATTTTGTTCTCGACAGGCCGCGAGAGTTCCTTCTCGATGAGCCATGAGGAACACATGGGCCTTATCTATAAGATACAGGAAGCGATGGAACTGCAGCGGGAAACCGAGGCCTTGCGGGCGGGGGTTTCCCAGCGGGATATCGATCTTTCGCGGCAGTGCGGCATTGATGCGATGGATGTCCGGGTATTTCGAGAATTCTCCGGTAAGGGGTTTCTGATTGTTGTACGTTGTCCGAAAACAGCGGCACGGGTCTGGCATGGACTCATCCCACCCAAGCCGAGTTTCGATTAAACACAAGGGTGGGTCGTCGGGGGTTGCGGTGAGGGAGCCTGGCCATATGCGTGTGTCGGATTACGACCTCATGAGTCTTTTGCGGCAGGCTGGGGCTGGTTGGCGAAAAGTGTTCGCGTCGGCTGCGGATGGTGCCCCTCGTGGTACCGTATTTGCCCGAGGCCACGGCCATTATCAAAGAGCTCAACCGATGCCTCGTGTCTCGGATTCAGCATGGCTGCCAGGACGATTACTGCTCTCCACAAAATCCAGGGGTCAACATGACCGACCATTTTACCGCGTTCTCCAATAACGCGGGGGAGCACCTCATCCCAATCCGCTCCTTAGCAAGATGTTCTATGAACGAAAGGGGTTGGTGTGGCTGTATAATTCTTCCGGTGCGTATCTCCTTGATGTTGCCCGGCAACAGTTAGCTCAATAGTGACGTCTGTGTTGTTTTCGTGAAACGAGGCGAGACATCCTATCCGGGTAGAACATGATGCCACAAGACTAAAAAAAATCCATAATCTGGCCTATCCATTAACCAGGTATCTATAATTTTTATAGGATGGAACTGACAATTGTGAATGGTAAGGCGGAGTTAATTACTGTAAAGAGAATTGAGGAGCTATTGGGGAGAATTCAAGTGGCTCCTTTCAATAGTTTTACAGTTCAGGCACTTTAAAGATTTTCTTCCAATGCAATGAAAACTGATAATCCTAGGATATGCTTCCAGGAAGAGCTTGCGGTTCAACATAAGAAAGGAAATTGAGAAATCCTGAAAAAAATATTTGGGATTGAGGCCATAGGATGATTTAGATTGATTATTGGGGAAGCAAAAAAACTGTTGTTCCGTTTACTCTTAGAAGACGGAATGGGGAAAGGAGCAGGGATATGGCTATACCCATTAAGTCCATAAAATTCTGGATAAATGCGTTTATTCCCAAAAATGTCGTAGGGTATACGAAACCTGTTCCTAAAAAGCCGACCTATACGATGATACCTGGGCCATTTCATAGCGCGGACTGTTTTTATACCGATCAGAGAAGTTTTAGTAATCAAATTCATGCAAAATCCAGAATGCATTCCGAATTTAAGCTGGACTTTACAGGTACTAACCCCAGTCAAAATCCAAAGTTGACCCAATGGCATAATTGTGATTTTACCACGGAGTGTAATTGTGAGGACGGTGAAGTCGAATGTCATAAAAAGGGAGAAACCATTCGTATGAAAATTAAGTGGGATCTCGCCAACGCATTCATTAGACAAAGAGGTTTATATGTCATCCAAATGAATGGGCATGCCAGCAACCCATGTTCTCCCATTTCCCGAGTAGGTGGTGATATTGATTACGAAGGAAAAATTACGATTGATTTGTCAATCCGCAGAATTACCTTTGATGGGAAGGTTGATGCTTTTCCCGCATTTGAGGCTTATGCCACTATTAATGATGGTGCGGGAGTGGAGTTATTTCGACTTTCGCCGCCTCTCGGCAACACGGTTATGAATTTGCCTGGTGGAGCCAGCCGAAAGGTCAAAGCTTATTTGGAGGACAGCAATTTATCGGGAATTTTTCTCAAAAAATCCGCTCTTTCCTCTACAAATATTTAGCGGCAACCATGCCGCGGGAAGTCGTGCAGTATTTCTGTGCCATGTAATTGAGGAATAGCCAATGTAACAGTGTGGTGACGGGGAATCTGGCAGTGACGCTTAAGGCCTAACTTTTGGAAGGGGCGAGAATTTGGTGTTGCCGGCGAATGAAATATTCCCCCCACAGCATCTTGAAGTGATACAGCTTTGGATTACTGGTCCTGCCACAAAAGGGGAGTCGTAGTCCAGAAAAAGCTATGCCGATTGCATGAAGATATTCAGCGAACTGAGGGTTCTGGAACCAAATTTTGCCATACAGAAGGGCAGAATGGCCAGATTCCGCAACCTTCTTGTTCATCCCTATTGGAGGGTTGATGATCGTGAGGTGTTTTGCGTGATCCGGGATCATCTTGATGACTTCGAAAATTACCTGCTTGCCGTGGGACGGCACCTCAAGGCCGAAATGTGAGGAAATTGGAGGTGCAGGTGAGATTAGGTAAGGGATGAAAAGTTTAGGTTCTCTTTATTAGGTTCTCTCTCCTATCGATTATGCCGCCTATCATTGAATCCATTGTGACTCAACATGCCGAGGAAGCGGCGTTTTTGTGGCTATTGCGGGATAGTGCGATACAGGAGCCACATTATTCTTTGAAAGGCCTGGCTAAACTTGATGACCGTGTGTGAACGCACATCTCGATGGTTTGCGGATAACGGGAGAACCGGGATGGGAGATGTGTAATGAGGCCTGGGGTCTGGAAAAACCCGGCGAAGTCTTTGAGGCCGTGGGGCTTGGCCTTTGAACGTGTCGATCTTTCGTGGATTGAACTGTTTGTAGAGTCATCCCCAAGGCACTTGTGCTGATTGAAATTCAATCTCATGGTGGGTCTGATGCCCCTCTATTAAGAATCGACGTGGCAATCTCCACTCCCCTCTTTATACGTAATCTCTTAGGCTTGGGTGAGTGCTAGGGAGAAGTATTGCTTTTCTGTCCTGAGAAATTCCCATGGTTTTCCGTTTCCCCTGTCATGAATTTATGCTAGATTTTGGCGCATGGGGCATCATGAATCGCTTATTTCGTTAATCCTCAAAGGGACGTCAGATGCCAATCTTTCCTTTGAGGAATTGTGCCATCTTCTCAAAGGGTTGGGATTCGAAGAGCGAATACGTGGCAGCCATTATATTTTTAGAAAGCCCGGAATTGTAGAAAGAATCAATCTGCAACGAGATGGCAATAAAGCCAAGCCTTATCAGGTGCGGCAAGTACGTGCCATCATTCTGAAGTACAAAATGGGAGGGGGAGCTTGATGCATAAGTATGAAATCATTATCTACTGGAGTAATGAAGACCAGATTTTTATCGCCGAAGTGCCTGAACTCTCAGGGTGTATGGCTCATGGGGATAGTTCGGAACTGGCTCTTACAAACGCTCATCAGGCCATTCAGCTGTGGATCGACACAGCCAAAGAGTTTGGTGATCCCATACCTGAACCTAAAGGCGCTCGTTTGATGCTGGCTTGAACGCTAAAACATATATGATGCTCATGCTCTTGCCGGGGCTGCTGGATAAAGGGATCCTCGGAACGCTCATCTGTGTGAGGTGTTTATTTTAAGTCAAACCTGGCAATCCATCTTTTCCCTCTCCTTACCATGAAGGAGGAGGATTGTTTGTAACCACAAAGATATTCGGCTTTCATTATGCCTGAAATTATTGAATCCATTGTGACGCAGCATGCTGAGGAAGCCGCGTTTTTGTGGCTCCAGAGAGAGGGAGCGGTCAAGGCGCCGCATTATAACCTTAAGGACTTAGCTGAGCATGATGAGCGAGTTGAGGCGCATGTTGATGGATTACGCATTGCTGGTGAGCCGGGTTGGGATATTTGTCAAGAAGCCTTGGGTCAAGAGGAAGCGGGCGAGGTATTTGCCGCAGCGGTCTTGGCTTTCGAAAGCGGGGAGGACTCCCGTATTGAGGCCGTGTTGGAAGTGGGCTCCAAGTCCTATGAGTTATCCCGAGGCGTGGTCTCGGCTCTCGGGTGGATTCCGTATGAGTCAATTGCAAGTATTCTACAACGCTTTCTGAATGCGGATTCTTCGTTGCTCCGGCGTGTGGGTGTGGCCGGCATGGCTGTCCATCGACAAGATCCAGGGCCTGTGCTGGGGGAGTTCCTTGATTCGGATGATGCGCTTCTCCGGGCCTGTGCCATAAAGGCTGCGGGAGAGTTGCGTCGGCAGGATCTTCTGGGAAAAACCAAATCGTGCTTAACGAGTGAAGATCTTTCTTGCCGGTTTTGGGCTGCATGGGCAAGCGCTCTTTTGCGCGATGGGGCGTCGCTTCCTGTTCTCCAACAGGTGGCATTCACACCATCGCCTTATCAAGAACGGGCTGGTACTTTTGCATTGCGCGGGTTGGGGCTGGAGCAAGCTCTAGCGTGGCATCGAGAGTTGGTTGCCCGGCCAGACTTGCATCGCTTAGCGGTTCAAGGGGTGGGGGTGATTGGCGATCCAATTTTGATACCCTGGTTGTTTGAACAGATGGCCATTCCCGAAGTGGCTCGTGTGGCTGGCGAATCCTTTAGCATGATCACTGGGCTGGATTGGGCTTACGAAGATTTGGATGGAGAATGGCCGGAGGGATTTGAAGCTGGACCGACCGAAGATCCTGAGGATGCGAATGTCGAGATGGATCCTGATGAGGATTTGCCCTGGCCGAATGTGGAACTCATTCAACAATGGTGGGATAATCATAAGCATGATTTTCAAAACGGGACGCGGTGTCTGTTTGGTTCGCCTATGTCGATTGAGTCATTGAACCGTGTGCTTCGGACCGGCTTTCAACGCCAGCGAATAGCGACTGCTCTTGAATTAGCTCTTCATCAACCTGGAACGCCCTTATTCGAAACCCGCGCCCCCGGCTTTCGACAACAAGAGTTATTGGGAAAGGGGTAGTGTGATTGACGACGTGCCATGTAATTTGGGACGGGTACATTACAACTCAGAATGATGGTTGTGAGTACCCCTGAGTTGGTTAGAGGCTTTAAGGCGCTCGAATTCATTTTTTGTTCTTAAGCGACTGACCCACGTTTCGGATGCCGTATGACATCAAGGGGTAGGTTGTCGTCTCGCTTGAATTTTGTTCTCGACAGGCTGCGAGAGTTCCCTCTCGATGAGCCATGAGGAACACATGGGCCTTACCTATAACATACAGGAAGCGATGGAACTGCAGCGGGAAACCGAGGCCTTGCGGGCGGGGGTTTCCCAGCGGGATATCGATCTCTCGCGGCAGTGCGGAATTGATGCGATGGATGTCCGTGTATTTCGAGAATTCTCCGGCAAGGGGTTTCTGATTGTTGTGCGTTGTCCGAAAACGTCGGCCCGGGCCTGGCATGGACTCATCCCCCCCAAGCCGGTTTCGATCAAAGACAAGAGTGGGTCGTCGGGGGTTGCGGTCAAAAAGCCCGGCCATATGCGTGTGTCGGATTACGACCTCATGAGTCTTTGGCGGCAGGCTGGGGCTGGTTGGCGAAAAGTGTTCGCGTCGGCTGCGGATGGTGCCCCTCGCGGGCCGTATTCGCCCGAGGCCACGGCCCTTATCAAGGAGCTCAATCGACGCCTCGTGTCCCGGATTCAGCACGGCTGTCAGGACGATTATTGCTCTCCACAAAATCCAGGGGTCAACTTAAACGATCATTTTGCCGTGTTCTTCAATAATGTGGGGGAGCACCATCCCAATCCTCTGCTTTGCAAAATGTTCTATGAACGGAAGGGGTTGGTGTGGCTGTATAATTCTGCCGGTGTGTATCTCCTTGATGTTGCCCGTCAACAGTTGGCGCAATAGTTACATGTGTGTCGTTGTGAAACGAGGGGGGAATTCCTCCGCAGAACAGGGGAGTAGCCCCATGTTTTAGGAGTTTTTGGGGGGGATAGGAATTTGTGTATGCCTCCTCAGCACCTCTGCCTCCGGCTTCGGCAGCAGAGGCCTGGATTCAAACGCTGAAGATGGATCGCCGTCGCGTTGAGTGTTTGTAGGAGGTTATTCAAGAGGGGTGATGCACACGAAGACGGACAAAGGGGGGTCGGGAAGCATTTTACTGTGTCCCCTAAAGACGAGGAGGAGATGGGGGGAATTAATGGGATAATCTTTTAAATGGTTGAGTGGATGCTCCCGTCCTTGTGTGTTCGGTCGGTCTATGCAGGGCTTGAGCTTTAAAAAGAGTTCTTTTTGTTAGGTTGTCAAGCGGACCATAGGCGTGTGCGTAGGCCTCCCCAGGTTGGCGACTGTGTCCTGATGGGGCAGTCGTCGATATTGGGTGAGCGGATACGATCTGTGAATGAACGAATGATGCTTGAAGTGGAAGGGATTACTCTGAAGATTGCTAGACGAGTTGAAGGGGGGCCCAATGGGCGATATTCGAAAAATCGTGGTCGGTGGTTAACAGGTGGCATTGATGGTTTATGGCAGCTGCAGCGATTTGACAATCCGGGGTTGAAAGAGCCACTCCTTTTGCTGTGGCTTGGCGACGAAGTTGCGCTGCGGCGACAAAATCACTTCGATTTAAGGTGAGGAGTGGAAAGGCATCCAAATAGGAGTTCACTTTCGAAAAGGTGCCTGCCTGTTTAAAGCCCTGGAGAATTTCTTGGAGAATAATACCAAGGAGGACAATGTTTTGAGCGTCTAATATTAAGCGTTGAAGTTTTTCGACCGCGGGATGGTTTGCGGGGCCATCTTTTCTGAGAGAAAGTGACCAGACCGAAGTATCAACCAGGATAGTCATTTCCGTTTGCGAGCGGCTTTATAATCGTATTTGGGGTCCCATTCAAGGGTTCCAAATAACTCCAGGATTTTCTTCTGTTTACGGCGTATGATGTATTCCTGGAGGGCTTCATTGACAGCGGCTCGTTTAGTGGAGTGACCTCCCAGACGTTTGACTTCTTCAACAAGTTTGTCATCAAGTGCTAGATTGGTTGGCATGATCGGTCTTAGTTACACAAAATCTTACACATCATTTTACACATTCTTCTCTCATTCGGCAACAGCCTGATGAGAAAGGAGATAATATCTCATCAAGGGATTTGGAGATTCGAATGATGGCCATTATTGAATCCATTGTGACCCAACATGCAGAAGAAGCCGCGTTTCTGTGGCTCCAGAGAGAAGGAGCGATCAAGGCGCCGCATTATAATCTTAAGGACTTAGCTGAGCATGATGAGCGAGTTGAGGCGCATATTGACGGACTTCGTATTGCTGGTGAAGCGGGTTGGAAACTTTGTCAAGAAGCCTTGGGGCAGGAGGAAGCGGGCGAGGTATTTGCCGCTTCGGTCTTAGCTTTTGAAAGTGGGGAGGACTCCCGTATTGAGGCCGTGTTGGCGGTGGGCGCCAAGTCCTATGAGTTATCCCGTGGGTTGGTCTCGGCTCTGGGTTGGATTCCCTATGAGTCAATTGCAAAGATTCTCAAACACTTTCTGAATGCGGATTCCCCGTTTCTCCATCATGTGGGGGTGGCTGGCATGGCCATCCATCGGCAAGATCCAGGCTCTGAGCTGGGGGATTGCCTTGATTCCGAGGATGCGTTTCTTCGGTCCCGTGGGCTGAAGGCTGCGGGGGAGTTACGTCTGCAGGATCTTCTGGGAAAAGTGAAAGCTAACTTTACCAGTGAAGATCTGTATTGTCGGTTTTGGGCGGCATGGGCAAGCGCTCTTTTAGGCGATGGGGCGTCGCTTCCTGTGCTCCAACAGTTGGCATTCACACCATCTCCTTATCAGGAACGTGCTTGTGCTCTGGCGTTGCGCGGGTTGGGGGTGGAGCGGGCGTTAGTATGGCATCGAGAGTTGACGGCCCGGACAGACTTGCATCGGTTGGCGGTGCAGGGCGTTGGTGTGATCGGGGACCCGGTCTTATTACCCTGGTTGTTTGAACAGATGAGCATTTCCGAAGTGGCTCGTGTGGCGGGCGAATCTTTCAGCATGCTTACTGGCGTTGATTTGGCCTATGACGATTTAGATGGGGAATGGCCGGAGGGGTTTGAAACCGGGCCGACTGACGATCCTGAGGATGAGAATGTCGAGATGGATGTGGATGAGGATTTGCCCTGGCCGAATGTGGAACTCATTCAACAATGGTGGCATAATCATAAGCAGGATTTTCAGAACGGGACGCGGTGTCTGGGTGGTTCGCCTATGTCGATTGAATCATTGCACCATGTTCTTCGCACCGGCTTTCAGCGCCAGCGAATAGCGGCTGCTCTTGAATTAGCTCTTCATCAACCTGGAACCCACTTATTCGAAACCCGCGCCCCGGGTTTCCGACAACAAGCAATTTTAAAATAGGTAGGTGCATGATGGGTGGTGGACGAATTCCTGGACCTATTGGGTTAGACGCCGGACCAGAGGATGGAGCCATCAATCCCACGCCTCCCGGGGCTGGCTTTGAGGTTCCCGGTCCGATTGGGATGGATGATTCACCAATTGTGAATGAGGTGGTGAAAGATTGGGATCCTCCATCTCCTGCGACCACACGGGAAATTGTCGTGCGAGGGAAGACGCTAGCTCAGCTTGAGCAACAGTTGAATGCGCTTCCGGAATGGGGACGTGGGGGCGGCATGCTCCGGTCTGACGGTCTTCGGAATGTTCGGACTCCTGAAGTGACCGTTCATCTGCATGCGAACTTGGTTTTCGTCCTTCCACGGTGGGAAGGTTATGACGCCGCTTCGACTCCTGCCAAAGCCGAATGGGACCGCATGGTTGGGAAACTGCGCATTCATGAGCAGCGCCATGTCGACATGGCCATTGAAGAGGCCGATCGTCTGGCTGCCGTACTTATCGGGGAACCGATGAGTCGCATTGCCACCCTGGTGACCAGAGCCAATGCGACGATGTCCCAGCGACAACAAGACCTTGATAGGGATACAGAGAACGGAAGCAAATCCGGCGTGCAGTATGGCGATGTGATTCTCAATACGAGCATTCCTTGAACACCATCTTTTCCGTGCGGGGTTTTGATGAGGTGATTCGTACATTTATTGGCATAGCTGAGTAGTCATGAGTGTCTTTTTTGGACTCCGTTAAAAGATGGAAGATGGGTGCGCTTTTATCTGTAATTTTTAAAAGGATCTGGTTACCCCCATGAATTCCCATTTTCGAAGTCATCGAATTGTTTCCCACTGTCGAATGGAAATGTCACATGCGCCGGCATTATTTCACCCCTGGCAGAACGTCCTGGGTTTGGGGCCTCGTCGTGTGGAGTGTGACCTTGGGAGGGTTGGCTTATGCAGAAGACACGCAGGCTAAAGAGCAGTGGGTTGATTCGAAAGGGGTGTATGTTGCGAAGAGTGATTTAACTTTTACTCAAGCTCGCTACCAGGCTTTGAATATGGCTCGACGTTCGGCCATTGAAGAAGCCACAGGGGTGGCCGTGGGTAGTTATTCAGAGGTCGAAAATTTCATGCTGAAGAATGATTTAATCCGGGTCATGTCAAGAGGCATTGTCCTGGAGGAAACGATTACGCAATTTTCAATCGATCCGAACCCGGAAGATGACCTGTATGTTATTCGGGTAGGAATTCATGCCAAAGTTCGCACGATTCCCTCTGAACATCGAGGGGCTTTTCAAGTTTCCGTTGGGCTCAATCGCGAAGTGTATACCTCTGGAGATCGAGCGGTCATTCAAGTAACTCCTTCCGAAGATTCCTATCTGTACATCTTCAATGTGACAGAAAATGATCATATTACGATTCTGGTTCCTAATCAATTAAATCCAATGGTGAAAATAACGGGAGGGCACACCTTCCAATTCCCTACACCTATTTTGGAAGAACGAGGTGTTACCTTAACCACACTGCTTCCTCCGGGCAAAACTCGGACATTAGAGGCAATCAAGGTGATTGCCACCAAGCGTCCGGTCGAGGCCTTGCAACGCTTAACGGGCAGCGGGATTTTTCAAGAATATAACGCCAAAGAAACTCGGATGGTGCAGGATTTATTAAAAACCCTCGTACTCTTGGACCCATTGGAATGGACCGAGGCTTTGGCATCGTACCAAGTCACGGTTCCGTCTGAATTTACTGGACCAGTATCTGACTCTCCATAATTTTGTGATAGTGAGGAGTTATGGATAATTTCTGGCACAGATTGATATTGTGGTTTTTTGAAAACCATTGACATGCCGTTGGCATCAACACTACCAATTGGCTGCCAGGAAGAAGGAGAATTTCATGTCATTCACAAGATTCATTATTGGTCTCGGGTGTGTCAGCATTCTGGGGGGACTGGTAGCAGGATGTATTAAGTCCAGACATCCGGCGGGGATTGCCGCATCGACCACACCCATTACTGGGAATTATATCCCGTTAGGCAAAGTGGAAGAGACCTCCTGTAGCCCTTGGTTTTTATTTTTTCCCCTAGGCGGAAAGGAGCCCGTTCATACAATCATTTCCAAATTGATTCAGGAGAAAGGGGCCGACTCTCTTGTGGGCGTAACCGTCGAACTATCCCATTCTCTCTTTTTCCTCCCCCTTGCAGGAGAAGAATGTACGACGGTGAAAGGTCAAGCTGTGAGGATAAGCTCATGAAAACACATCACGATTTACAATCGGGTTGTAAGAATATTTCAATTGGGATATGGGCAAGGATGACTGTACTTTTTGTTTTGTTCGCGGGTTGTTCGACGCCTGGAGCGATTGCTCCATCGACCCTGCCAATTTCTGGTGAATATGTGGTGGTGGGGCCTATGGACGAGAGTACCTCATGTGGATATGCCGTGCTCATGATTCCTTTTGGCAGCCCGGAGCCTATTTCAGAAACTATTGATGCCATGGTTGAAGCTCGTGGGGGTGATGCCTTGATACAGGTTTCTTCAGAGTCCAGCTCAAGTTTTTATCTTTTGGGTTCTTCAAATTGTGTCACGATTCGAGGAATAGTGGTAAGACTTCAATAGCTGTTGAGAAGACAGTCTGGCCTTTATGAAGGGCGAGTTTGACTTCTGCGGTAGAGAGATAAACCACCTTTTGTCAATCATGATCGAATCGAAATAGCATGAAGCACAAAATGAGTAGAGTGCTGTCATGTATTTCTTAAGGTATTAGGTGCAACGATGCCGAGAAATTTTCGAGACGGTTTTAAAATGAGTATGAAAATGTTTTTGGTTTTCTTGGGTATTGCGGGAGTCGGCTTGGGTTGTGGCCAAAAAGAAAGAACCGAAGTTGTCTTGCCGGTATCCAGCCAAAAAGTGCCGATGATCTTGGCCATTGGGCCTATGGATACCACATCTTTAATCTTTGAAAATAATCCTATTGACCCCAACTTTCAGGAAAAATTTCGCCTTTCGCTACTAGAAACTTTGACTCGGACCGGAAGATTTAACGAAGTGATTCTGGTTCCAGATGGGCAGACCAAATCTCAGACCCTTGAATTTTCTTCTATTCGATCAGCCGCACAACAATCAAATGCCGACCTGTTCCTGATGACAGATATTGTGTCATTCAATGCGGATCTTCCTAGCATAATTGGGAAATTCCAGTACACGCTCAGGACGGAAATTCGCGCTAGATTATTTGAAACCTTCAGTGGGCAGCAAGTGTGGGAAAAAACAGATACAGTTCGGGCGGTAAGGAACAGTTTCTATGAAACCTCGGAGGGGGCAATAGAAACACTGAGTGCGATGTTAGACGAAATCGTGATACCGTCTGGTACAGCCGGGCTCTTGTTTTCAATGGTGAAGCATGTTCAGAGCGAATATCGAAACTTTGCGAGCACTCGTCAGGCTGTACCGAACTCAAGCAATATATTTAAGGATGCGCAATATGCCAAAATTGATGCAGAAGTGGCTCCTCCAAATTCCTCTGTGTCCGAAAAACCCTATGCCTATGCCCTGGTAATTGGTCTGGAACATTACCAACGATTTCCTCAAGTCGATTTTGCGATGCGAGATTCGAATATGATTTACCGTTACCTGCATGAGGCCATGGGATTTCCAGTGAAAAATATTGTCCTCCTTCAAGATGGAGATGTAACATTAAGCCAAATGCAGGCAAGAATTGAAAAATGGTTACCCTCCCTTGTGGGAGAAAATCCTGAAGCAGAAGTTTTTGTGTATTACGGAGGACATGGAACAACTGATGTGAATTCCAATAAGGCATTTCTTGTTCCCTACGACGCAGACCTTTCCTTTCTAGCCGAAACGGCCTACCCTGTGGATCGGTTATATGATGGCTTAGGCAAATTGCAAGCCAAACAAGTCACGGTCGTACTTGATTCTTGTTTTTCCGGTGCGGGAGGCAGATCGGTGATGCAAAAAGGAGCAAGGCCGATGTTAATGACCACAGATATTCCTCCGGTTCAAAGCTCCAATCTGGTGGTGTTTACCGCTTCCGGGGCCAAGGAGATAAGCTCAGCGTTTCAAACAAAATCCCATGGGCTTTTTACATACTATTTTCTAAAAGGTCTGAAAGGGGAGGCCGATACGAATCAAGATGGGCAAGTCAGCATTCAAGAACAGTTTAATTTTGTGAGTAACCAAGTTGAAACCACGGCCCGAGAAATGAACCGGGATCAACATCCTCAAATTTTTCCAGGTCTTCCGGAATTAAAGGATCGTGGCCAACAGGTACTAATTTCATTGCAATAGCTTTTATGAAGGATTTTCTCACGTTGTATCCTTTTTTTCGATACCTCCCGCAATGCCTCATCCATAAGTTTGTGGAAGAATTCGTCCTGCCAAAGTTGGACAAGCGAACGTTGACGTTTCAGGAGAGATCGTATAGGCCTAAACCTAGAGAGGTGTATTCGGCTTACAAGAACTCTTGTTGAATCTGGTGTTATCGCCTTTTTTTCATCGGAGGCTGGGTCCAACAATATCAGTTACACCTCGTTCAAGGTGAGAAATCGCGCAAAACTTGTCATCAGATGAAAATCGCGGCTTAACAAGCTATCCACAAAACCGGGGGAAGACCACAATGAAAACTGTGGGTTACGCTTATTGTGAGAATGTCATCCCGGTCGGCTCCTTAACTTTTTCCTTACATCTCTTTTGGCCAACATGGCCTGCAATCGGTTTTTTTGGCCAACGACGAGATACCGTTGATAGCCGGTTGCCAGGGCAAAATGGCCATTAATGACGGCGATGAGGGGCACCGTCTCCAACCAATAATTGTGGTAGTTAAACAGGAATATACTGAGCCCGATTACGGTGCCTAATAATCCGATGACTCCCAGGACGACACCGAGTTCGCCTGAGGGAAGGAGGGTGATGAGCAGGCAACATGCGCATCCCAGCGCCCCAATCAGAATGAACATGAGGGTTGAAGGTGAATGGGTTATGAATTGCCGGGTGAGGAACATGTTCAGAAGGTTGGCATGTACTTCGACTCCCGGCATGCGGGTCCCTGAAATGGTGGTGGTTTCTGCCTTCAGTGTGGTGGTTTCTTTCTGAGCGAAGGGTGTGAGGTGAAGGTCCTGCATGATGGCGGCTGATGAACCCATTAAGACAATTTTGTCGTACACTTGGTCTGGCGGAAATTCTCCTTTGACTATTTGCCAGAACGGTAACGAGGGAAAAGTTCCTGCAGGGCCCGCAAAATTAATCAGGATGGTGTTGTGTTCAACGGGGATATCGATCGTTCCAAACTTGGCCAGCCCAGAGGTCTCGACATTCAGGGGAATGGCACCGTCCGGATCGAGATAGAGACGGCCGGCCTCCGCTCCCAGGGTGACAAATGCCTGGAGTTGATTGTGATGATATGCCACGCCCAGAAAGGGTATAGCCCGGAGGACGCCGTCTGGATCTGGCCTCACATTAATCAGGCCTTCCCCTCGCGCGGCTTTCTGGAAAACGGGGAGGGACACTATGGCCTGGTCGGGGCCGATATATCGCGCCAGGACGACATTGCCGGCCTCAGCCATGGATTTGGCTAATAATTGATTTTCATTAGGATCTCCTGCATCGGAAAACATGACATCCAGGACGATCAGTTTGGCTTTGGCCTGATGCAGGTGTTGAATAGCCTGGGCATAGTGGGTCCGTGACACCCGGCTTGGGGAGGTTCCCAGGTATGTAATGGTTTGTTCGTTATTGAGTATAAGCAGGATGGGGCTTGTGACGGATTGGGCTCCCCGCAGGTCCATTCGCATATCATAGGTGTGCAGTTCTAACCATTGAAATCCGCCAAATCCAAAGACGGCCATCATGGTGAGGGTGATGCCCAAGCTTAATCCAATGCCTACCCAGATTTCCCGCTTACTTTTTCCAAAGGTTTTCATCTCTGAAAAGGTACTGTATTCGGCCAGGAATGGGAAGCGGTTGACCTTTGGATGGTTCGGCTCCTCCAAAAGACTTGGATTTAATTATCTAGACCATGTGCGATGAATTTGAAGTTTGGACTTGTTGGCTTACACAACACTATTTGCCTAGAGGACTCAGGTGGTTTATTCCGTTGTCTTTTATCGGGAATCTCCTCGGAATTGGATTACAAGATGACTGACAAACACCTGCGGGTCTGACCGGGAAGGGGACAGTCACGTTTGACAGCTAAAGAGATTGCTGAGAAAGCCAAACGAGTTGATGAGGAATAGTCGAATCGGTTGTTTCAACTACGGATAGCTGGCCGGCAGGACGTTCCCTGGTCTGAGGTGTCCTTCCACTCCGGCCACCAATGGATCGATCACAATAATCACGTTGGCTTTGCGAAGAAGGTCTATGAGTGTTGGATCTTGTCGGATTGTTTCTGCATCGGCGGCACTCACCATAATGTCCGTGCCCCATGAGCCTGTTTTTTGTATGCCTTGAATGCGGAGGGGACGTGGTCCGACGCGTTCATCAGGCGCAGGTTGGGGCTTTTTGTCGGTCACAGGATAGAGAAAGCTTTTTGGAAAAGTAGAGGATGATTGTGTGGCCGAGATAAAATATTGAACCAATCCTATTTTTTTCACCAGATCGCGGGATGCCGTCTTTTTTTCATAGAGAATGTGGCCCGTCTCGTCCGTCACCGTCGGAAACGTGGCAGGTTGGATTCCCAACTTTCGGGCATCAATAATGAGACCGGTGTAGGTTCCAGTGTGGCTGGCGCCTTCCAATGTATTCGAGAATTGAGCCGTTTCATCCAGGAGGTTGGAGATGAGGGAATCGTTTCCCCACATGTTCATGGACAGCACGATTTCCACATTCCCATCTGAGAGGACCTTTTCCTCGGTGATAAAGGCATTTTTCACCAAACCCTGCACATGAGATTGGATGATGTCACTTTTCACCATAAAGTTTTCTACCAGGGTTTCAGAATCGATAGCCACGCCTTGCACCAGTTCCAATAGATTTCTGCGGGCGACGGCAATTGCCGCGCGCGCCGCCATGGTTTTGGCTGCTGCGGGTGGCGCCGTCGCAGGAGCAGCCCCAAATCCTCTGGCCGAGAGGGAACCTGCAGTCCAGTTAATCTGTCCTTCAGCGTGATGTTCTATGGCCGGGGATAGAGTAAGCGGGGCTTCTTGGGCAGAAAGTGAAGGAGCCAGGAACAGGCCGCTGGTCATCAGGATGGCGAACAGACCAGAGCAGAGCTTGCCGAAGTGAAGACCCTGGATTGAGATGGCAATGAATCTGTCTGGACCATTCGATCGTTTCATGGCTTTGCCTCTGAGGCTATTGGATAGGAATTTGATTTTTTCGTCAATAGTGATCTGAAGCGGAATCTTTTCCGATGGCTCCTTTTTACTCCGAAGGCTTCACCGGGAGGGACATTCACGTATACGGGGCGCAGGCTGATGTGAATCGGACTGTTGAATATTGTAAAAATTTCGCCGCTTCCTCAGCTTAGGAATCAACGAGGCTCACCAAAGAAAAATAGTGGAGTGTTCAAAAAGGCCCGTCCAGCAAGGCCGCAGCCGTTTGGACGCGCGGAGCGTACGGAGGAGTACGTGAGCACGGCCAAGGGGCGAGACCTCCGAGGCGGCATTTTTCAACACTCCCTGAATCGGATGAGCGGAAGGGGATGAGGGTGAGTTTGAGTAAACGGTCATCGCCCGTGGCGCGTTTGGGAGACGAGAGATACCGTTCATCCTCGAAGTGCTCTTGGTAATGGAACAGCCTGGAATGAGGAGCTTCTCTTTCTATATTTTCCTGAATCCGTATATGATAGACGCAGAGGCTGAAGAATGTGGGCTTTAACGCAAGGACGGTAGGATGGCTGACCAGATTTTTTCTGGGAAATACGTAGTTCAGCGTGAAATTGCCCGTGGCGGTATGGGTGTGGTGTATCTGGCTCTGGACCAAACTCTCAACAGACAAGTCGCCATCAAAGTGCTTCATTCCCACTATATGGGGGATGCAGCGTTTGCCCAACGATTTTTGCGGGAAGCCCGTGCGATGGCCCGTTTGAACCATGAAAATATTATTCAAATTTATGCTGTCGAGGAATATCAGGGAAACCATTATATTGTGATGGAGTATTTCCCGAGTCACGATCTCAAGCATCAGCTTCGTGAAGGCGGTCGCCTTGATCTTGGGAGAGGGCTTCGATATGCCTGTGCCATAACCCGTGCACTCTCTTGCGCACACGGGAAAGGCATTATTCATCGTGATATTAAGCCAGGAAATATCCTGATTGGAGAAGGCGACATCCTGAAATTAACAGATTTTGGAATTGCGGCCGCCCTAGGAGAATCCACTGAGACGGTCACCGGGACGGTCATGGGTACTCCTGAATATATGTCCCCTGAACAAGCAAGAGGGGAGCATGTGGATGCCGGTAGCGATATGTATTCATTAGGTGTGGTGTTGTATGAGATGGTCACCGGCACAACCCCATATAAGGGGCTCGCTGGACAAACGATCGTAGGGAAACTGGCCTATGATCCAGAAGAGATGGAATGGAAATTTCCGGAACATGTACCCTCCTCTCTTCAATTCCTAATTCGCAGTATGACCAAAAAAAAACCGGAGAAACGTTTTACCGATGGCAGTCTTATTTGGGAAACGCTGAAAAGCCATTTAGAGCATCCTTCTCCACCTGCCTCTCCACCATCCGATGAGAGCACGATTGTCTGGACCCCATCCCTACCCACGGTTCCTGTAAAACCTCCAGACAACGAACAACCGGATCCGGAAAAGCCGGACACATTGAAACCCGGAGAATCTCCCAGGGGCAAACCTCAAAAGCCTGCCCCCCTAAAATCTCCGACCTCCTCTCCAGGCAAACCCCTTTCAGGTGAAGATTCCATCCCTCCAATTCGTCGACGTGTTTTGTCTCCTGCCATTATCGCTGTGGTGGCGTCGGTCCTTGTAGTCGGGGGTGTGCTGTTGTTCCTTCAGCAATGGCCGGTGGTTGATGATTCGATAGACACTTCCGTCCATATTGCCTCTCCCAAAGCTCCTACACAGGACACTCCAGCATCGCCCTCTCAATTGGATTCATCAGTGGACCAATTGGTGGGACAGATGGTGAAACTTGAGGATCAATGGAAGACCTTGCTGGCTGAACACAAGGCTGCGATTCAGAAAACAGAAGCCGAGATGTCGGCTAGGAAGGGAGAGGTAGCACAGTTGGTGAGAGCAGACATTCAGCGGGTGAATCGAAAATCGGTGGAGAAAGTCCGACAGCAGTTGGCTTCAGTGGACAAGGTATTTCAGCAAAATCATTCGCGTTATCAAGCTGATGTGGGAGAACTTCAGTCCGCAACAAAGGGACTGCTGACACAGATGGAAGTGCTCAAAAGGCAGCCCCTTGAAGAGCAACCCAAGCATCTGCTCACGCAATCGGGCCAGTCGCTGGAAGGCTATGAATCTCAAGCGATGATGTATCAAGAAGAGAGCAAAAATTCCTGGACTACCAAGGTTGTTCACCTTGGGCAAAGTTTAGATGGGCTGAATCAGCGGGTCGTGAAATTGGAAAACAAACGACAACCTGATCGGCAGGAGAAGCAGGCCAAGGCGGAGGATAGGAAGGAACCCGAGAAACAGACCAAAACGGAGGATAGAAAAGAACCGGAGAAACAGGCCGAGGCAGAGAGTAGAACGGAACCGGAGAAACAGGCCCAGAAGGAGGATAAGAAGGAACCGGAGGTACAGCCCAAGACGGAGGATAGAAAAGAAGCCCAGAAACAGGCCCAGGCGGAGGATAGAAAAGAACTCGAGAAACAGACCAAAACGGAGGATAGGAAGGAACCCGAGAAACAGGCCAAAACGGAGGATAGACAGGAGCAGGCAAAGCGGGATTTTCAGCAACGTGTAGACGCCTTGTTCGCACGGATAGATGATGTTGGAGGAAAGGGGAAGGACAGGGAAAAAATCGAATTGCAATCCACTCAGAGCTTTCAAAACACCATCCATGATTTGGAGCAAAAGGTTGGGAGTCTGTCCACCCCTAACCGACAACAATTGGATGGGTTCACTCAAACGCTGACAAATGTTAATGAAGAATTTCATCGTGATGAGGAACGTCATCGTGATGAGTTGAAAAAGTACCATCAAAATATTCAGGAAATTTCGAATGAATTGAAACTATTGCAAGCCTCCGGGTTGGAAGCCTCAACGCTCAAGAAATTGGTGACTCGTGTGCAAGCATTAGAGGAAACGTTTGGGGGAATTGAATCAAGGCAAAAAGACGCCAATCTGGATTGGAGTCAAGATATGGAGAAAATCCAGAATCGCCTCGTTCAATTAACTCAGGCTTTGGACCAGGATGAAAAGGGAAAAGCCCGGGATGCAGAAAAAAAGAAAATTCAGGATTTGGAAATGATTGTTAATGATCTTCAACAATTGTATCAAAACCGGGATTTGGCCGCGTTGCAACTGGCAACCGATCTTTCGCCTAAACATGCGAAGGTTCTTGAAGCCTTATTTGCCAATTGGGAGTCCTTTACCGTGCACACCCACATTGAATCGATTGAGCCAGACTCTGCGAAAGTGAGCGTCCAATTGCATGACATGGTTGATAAACGAGGGAAGCGGGCTATGCCTCGTCAGGAGGAAATTATCGGACGGCAAGTTCTCCTTATCCCTTATCAAGGCGGTGAATGGGAGAAACCGCAATGGTGATATTTTTTGAAGTGGTGTATGGGTGCAGTGGTTTTTGAATAAATTCTTACCATGTCTGCTTGAGTTTTCTGATCCAGATATTTTCTTGAAGTCTCAATCTTATCAATAATGGGGAAAATAGGATGGCGGATGATAGGACAGTGGCCCTTTCCTCCATCTTTCCGTTAATCCTACGGGTTGAAAAGGGAACGACCGGAAAAAACGAATACCGGTTTTACCAGGATTTTACCCTGGGGAGAACAGCGGATAATGATGTGCATTTTTCTGATCGTTCGGTCAGTAAACGTCATGTCAGATTTTTCCTTGAAGGACGAGAATGGTGGATTCAAGATTGTGAAAGTCGAAACGGAATTTTTTTAGATGGACAACGTATTTCCAAAGCACTCTTACCCTTTCAAGGCACCATTGCCTTGGGTCTCAGTGGTCCGGTCTTACAATTTTCCATCCAAGGTCTAAATAAGGTTGACCAGGAAGCGGCCAGGCCTGGCTCTCCAACGGCGAAGGCCGTTTCCTCCAGTGAAGGGGTAGGCCCCTCGGCAACAGGTGAGCCAGTCAGGCAGAGGCCATCTGCAGATCACCTTCCTGACCAGGGGGAAGCAATGCCTGATGGCCTTCAGAATGCGTCCTCCCTCCAACACGTTGCCCCCCCTTCTCCCCCGCTTTTTTCCCCGGAGGGCTCTTCGCAAACGCAAATATATATTGATCGGTATTTTCGTAATAAAAGAGATGGAGCCGAAGGCGATCATACTCGGATGGTGAAACGAGCCTATACCCAAGTCAGGAAACAGGAGGCGCATTGGTATTGGAAAGTGATCGCGGTCTTTGTTGGAGTGGGGATCATCTCAGGGGGCGTGGCTATTTATCAGACCCTCAAGGTGGGACAGCTTGAGGGTCAAGCGGCTGATGTCTTTTATACGATGAAGACGGTGGAATTAGAATTGGCCCAAATTGAGGATTTGGTGTTGGGTCATCTTTCTCCGGATCAGGTCAAAACCATCCTCTCGAAAAGGGATGCGGTTCATTCCACCCTTTCCCGTTTGGAAAAAACCTATGAAAACTATTTGGAAGACATTGGTATTTATTCAAAAGATATGGCCCAGGAGGATCGACTCATTCTTCGAACGACCCGGATGTTCGGGGAAAGTGAAGTGAACATGCCGAAGGACTTTGTGGCTGAAGTAAAAAATTATATTCAGAAATGGCGATCGACTGATCGGTTGGAAAAAGCCTTAACGCGCGCAGCCCGTCATGGATATGGGGTCAAAATTAAAGAAGCAATGCTGAGCCAGCATATGATGCCGGAATTTTTTTATTTGTGTTTGCAAGAAAGTGAATTTGATGTGAAAGCGGTAGGACCGCCAACTCGTTTCGGTATTGCCAAAGGCCCATGGCAATTTTTACCTACAACTGGGGTGGAGTACGGGCTGAAAATCGGGCCGCTGGTGGAAATGAAAAATTTCGACCCCATGGATGAACGCCATAACTTTGATAAAGCCACGCAGGCGGCAGCGAAATTTCTTCGATTTCTATACACCACACGAGCTCAGGCTTCCGGTCTTTTGGTGGTGGCTTCCTATAATTGGGGTCCAACCCGGGTGACCGACCTGATTGAACAACTTCCCCCAAATCCTAAAAGTCGAAATTTTTGGGAATTGTTGAAAAAGTATAATGTGCCACAGCAGACTAAAGATTATGTTTTTTATATTTTTTCGGCTGCGGTCATAGGGGAGAATCCCGCCTTATTTGGATTTAGTTTTGATTCTCCGTTGTGAGCATTAACAAAACTGCGATTGAAGGCTTGAGGCGGATTCCATCAGAAAAAATGACATGGTCATGAGGAGCCACGGCTGAAAGGCCTGGGCCCCTCGATGCCATATTTTTTCATTTTATAATAGACAGTTCCACGGCTGACCTTGAGGATATCGGCCGCCTTCGCGGTGTCCCATTGGCAGTCAGTCAGGGTCTTTATTAAGGCCTGTTTATTCAGTGAGTCAAGCGGGGCCTCTTGGATGTCATCTGAATGTTTCTCCAGCCATGCTTCCGCATCCTTTTGCAAAAGAATTTTGTCTATGATTCCAGTGCGGCGAGCTTGAAGACAGGCGCTATATAAAGTGTTTTCCAGTTGGCGTACGTTGCCGGGCCAGGAGCCCATCAGAAGGAATTCCTTGGCTTCTTCGGTAATTTCGACATGTTGGGGAAGTTGAAGCTCCAACGAAATCTTTTTAAGGAAATGTACAACTAGACTCGGGATATCGCCCTTGCGTTCACGTAAAGGCGGGATGTGAATCTGGGCTACTTTGAGGCGATAATAGAGGTCAGGTCGAAAATCCTCATTGCTGATAGCTTTTTCCAGGTCCCGGTTGGTGGCGGCGATGACACGCACATCGACGGGAATTTCCTGGGAGCCGCCAACCCGCATGATTGTTTTTTCCTGCAGGAAACGAAGGAATTTAGCTTGAGCGGTTAAATGAAGGTCGCCAATTTCATCTAAAAAAAGTGTGCCTGATTTTGCTTCCTCAGTTTTTCCCCGTTTTCCGATATTGGCTCCTGTAAATGCGCCTTTTTCATACCCGAATAATTCGCTCTCTATGAGATCAAAGGGGATGGCCGCACAATTAAGAGGGATAAAGGGCTTCCCTTTTCGTGGGCTCACCTGATGGAGGGCTCTGGCCACCAGTTCTTTTCCCGTTCCATGTTCTCCAACAATTAGAACAGTCGCGGGGCTATCTCCTACGTCTTGGATAAGGCGATACAGATTTTGCATGGCCTCCGACTCACCGATAATTCCCGAAAAGTGAACCATGACCTCCCTTGGTGGTTGCGAATATTCGGACGTCTTTGCTTTAGGGGACAATCTTTTCGTGGTCTCATTCACAGGCAGGGGGATGGTGATCGTTTCCTCTTCGGAGTGAATGGTGCATTCCAGCTCATACGGGTAAATGGTGAGTCGACAATACAGGGGAAGACTAGTCTCTGAGGGAATTCTCTTATTGTCCATGAGAATTCCGTTCCGACTTTTGTCGACGAGTTTTATGCTGTTGCCTTCTTGTGTAATGATCCCCTCTAATCTTGAGACGTGAGGGTTTGGGAGAATGAGGTCATTTTCCGGAGAGCGACCAATGGTCACAGTATTTTTTGAAATCTGGACTTTGTGGATAAAAATTTGTTTGAGAAAAACTTTAAATTCAATCATGAGATGGGCAGAATGGGGTGGAGGTTCGTGACAGTTTTGACATAGCACAGTGAAAGGTATTGGTGCAAATACACTTGATCTGGAAAAATGCCAGGCGGTACCCACTAACCTATCGTCTTCGGGATACTTTAAAGACTCCCCCCACCTCAATCAGGATATCATTCTCCTCTGGTCGCAGGGGTTTATGAAAGATAAAATCGCACCGCCCCGACATGGTTAAGAAAGTGTAAGAGTGTGGTATGATTTGCCCTAGTCCACTCGAGGATGTTTCGGATAGGGTTGCGCTATATTCCAGAGTTTGAGAAACGGTGGCGCAAGACCCATCGAATTTCCTTGCACATTTTGTCAAAAATGAATGAAAATTATTAGTCATTTTTCAGCATTCTTGGGAACTCGGTTCTCTTCACATGCATAGGACAGCAAACATGCGGCACAAACCAGGACAAAGTTCACTAACGGTTCCCTGGGATGAGCAGGCTGTCAGTGCGCGCTCTTGGATAAGATGCCTGGGGATGCTCATTCTGGGGATAGGGTGGTTTGTGGTGATGGCCCCATTGGCCAACGGCAGCCATAAAGGTTCTGATGAGCATCATGTGGTTTCGGATACCGGAACAGCAGAAACTGCGGGCCATGCGATTCCGGGTGCGCCGTTTCAGGTATTTCTTCACGAGGGATCTGGGAGGGTCGAAGAAGGAAACCAAAGCCAGGCCAATGCCAATGCTGCCCTCCAGACCGTCGTCGAGGCATTCAGCCACCTGATGGACCACAGGACCGACTACGCCAGATTTCAAGAAGCCCTGGCAAAAGACGCGCTGCAAAAAGTCATTATTGAACCGAAGGTCGTGAATCGGGAAGGCAAGGAATTTTTATTGCTGGTGGCTCGCACCTCACAGCCTAATCAGGTCAATCTCCTTATCAGCGCCTCCGCACTCGAGAAACAGGGCTACCTCAATCATCCGGATCAACTGGTGCCGGTCCTGGCGAGAGAATTTCAATGGGTCGTGAGCAAAAGCGACACGACGCCAAAACCTCAAATGAAAGAGACGCCCATCGACTTCAGCCAGGCCCCGATCAAGACTAATCAGGAGATTGCAGAATTGTCAGGGGAGGAACGCGAACATCTGCTTCAGGATTTGTTTCGCACCTATCTGACCACCGTTGACCGGCATAACAGTTTGGACGGACAATCCTATTACGAAACCGGTTCCACCACGCGGATTTCCCCGACACAGCCGGATTCCACCACTAAGCTGTATGACATTCGGGTACGTGAGGCGCTGCAAAAAATTGTGCGCGACCCATTTTTTCAGGAACAGACTCCTAAGGCTGTGAGGAATCTGCTTAATGGCAAAATCTGGAATGTCGCGTTTGCAGACATTCATAATCGGGATTGGGCCACGCGAACTAGGGTGGTCCCCAAAGAGCAATCGATCACGGTCGGCGAACAAGAGAGGACTATTCAACCAGCCATGATCCTCATTAATATCCATCGATCCGCCGCGCCTGATGATCCTTTTTTTTCGGAGACAAACGGACTCCCCATGGGGGCACTACCGGCTGAGATATTGGCACGGGTCATCGCCCGGGAAATCCAGGACAATATCACGGAGAAGTCTATGCGCGGCCATGTAGCCCAGGATGAACTCTCCGCCCCTCAATGATACGGACGGCGCCTACAATTTCCTTTTTTCATTCTTCCCTTGCCCTCTTCGGAGCCTGGTATTCCGCAGCCAAACCTCCGATTTGTTGCGTTCCGCTAAAGTTCCGACGCTGTTACTCCGATAGAGTATCTGGCGTTACTTCGTTTCTATCTGGTACCACCAAATTAAAAAAAGTGAATGCAGAGTCGCTGTGACCGGTTGTAGCCATTGCAGCTTCGGTATATGAGCCGGGAAATCTCAGTGATGTTCATCATGCGAAGGGGTGATCGTAGGAGTGCTGTTGAATATCTCTCCAATTTTCCGCTTTTCATCAAGGAAAATCCCAGAATGGAGAGATAAGCGTGAGTGGTTCAAAAAGGCGCGTCCGCAAGGGCAGTGTTTGGGCGAGCGAGATCGTACGGAGGAGTGTGAGCACGACCAAGCGGCGAAACGCGGTTGGCGGCATCATCAGAAGAAAAAAAATAAGCCAGGCATTCACATGCCTCGCTTGTCGGAGTGAAAACTGTGTGATACCGTAAAGCGTATCGTGTAAGACCTCTTCTTCCCGGGGCGACAGGCCCCTTGAGATTGAAACAGGGACTTACACGATTTTTTTGTGCAAACCCTCCGTGGTCTCCTGAAAGCAGGAACAATCCAACAAGGATCCAGGAGTTGTGTAATAGGGCAGCCAACGGTTGTCGGAGTGGGCTGACACCTGAATAGTGTTGAATGCGTGTGTGTAAATTATTTGTGGTTTTCTCGTGAAAAGAAAGAAGAATAAGTGATGGTAAAGATGAAAAAAGATTGTGGCCAAATTCGGTGAGGGTATCAAGCATGCCTCCGACATTGGCTATCATATTGTGATCCTGTGTCTGAGTGCGGGGATTGCGATGTCGCTCCCGACCGTGGCCAGAAGTTTTCTGACCTATTGGACAAGGGTGGAGAACGGAAAAAATGTCGATCGTGGCCTTGGAAATAGGCGTTGCGGCGTTACTCATTGCGGTAATGACCTATATCCGACGGAGTTGGCAGGATCGGAAGCTGGCCAAAATGGCGATCGATGCCGGCTTCGTGTCATTTTTCCCCAAACGGGCCCGGCGGGCGGAGGATGGGATTCGCAAACTTCGGCAGACCCAGGGGCGTGGCCGGACGGTCATGGTCATCGGGTCAAGTGGGTATGACACGTTGCGTGATCAGGTGGGAGACTTATCGACCATTCTGGATAAATGCCTGGGAGCCAACATCATGCTGGTGAACCCCTTTAGCCAGGGTGCCAGTGCACGGATCCGGGCGATAGCCGATCCGTTGATGTCGATTGAGAAATATCGAGCGGGCGTCAGGCAAAGTATTGAGTTGCTCAAAAGGCTCCAGGGGGTCGGAAAATCCGTCAAACTGAAACTCTATTCGGATCCTCCGCTTCTGAAATTGGTCATCCTTGGAGACTATCTCTGGATGCAGCATTACCATACCGATCTGGATATTCAGGAAATGCCGGAATATGTGCTGCGACACAACGCGAACGACCACGGGCTGTACACGTTGTGTTATCAATATTTCGTGCAGCGTTGGGAGCAGACCGACATACCGGAATACGATCTGGAGACCGATGAGTTGGTCTATCGGGATAAAAATGGCAGAGAAGTCAGAAGAGAACAATTCTGGCCGGATGACGTCCCGCAGAGCATCGAGCAGGAGAAAGAAATCCCAGCGTTGACCTCAATGCCACACACGACCAGGGAGCGTCCGGCTCTGGAGCATGCCATGTGTAGAACAACGACTGAAGTTGTACGATCGCATTTCTGACCGTCTGAATAGGAAATCTCCCAGCTACTCCCCACCAAGGCTCGGACAAAAAGACTCGTTTCCTTTCGTCCGACGCCTGCCGGCTGGCCATTACGGAAAGGCTCAACACGAGTGGCGTCGAGAGGTCTGTGGCCGGGCCGAAGACCGAAGTATTGCACCCAGGTTCACCAGAATATAGATCATGACCGTCATAGGCCCCGCATGCCGTGGGCGCCCCGTATGGCCGAGGCTGGCGCGGGTCATGATCGCGGAGGAATCGAAGATTTGCGAACACTTGAGCGGACTTCTATGTATAATCGCTTGTTGGGCGGCACGCAGGACTATTGCCTTGGCCAATGGAACCGAATCTGCTGAGCGATATCAACGCTACGAAGCTGCATGATGTCATAGGCTGGCATGCCAAGCTGGCCACGTTCTGAGAGCACGAAGGGGTTCTCGGAATCGACCACCAAGTGATTGGCCACGACCACGTGCCACGTACAGCCACCATAGAGAGAGGTATAGACTCGCATAGAGCCCAATCGGCTCGCGCAGGTTGGCATGACCCACCCAAGGCAAGGGCGCCTTGTCTCAGGACCCACGAACACGGTCCCGAGCAACGGATAGCTATTCCGATCAGGTACCGCGCCTTCCAGGAGTGCTGCCCGGAGGTACTCCTCATGGCGTGCCCCCAGCGAAACTTTTGACCATTCTGGCCCCTGAGCGACGCTTGCCCTCCAAAGAACGGAAAGATGGAAGAGCTTGAAAGTCCAATAGTCAATGCCCTTGATGAGGTGTGAGTCGTGATCTATCTCGTCGGGTAGGAACTCCGACCAGGCTTTCGACATCGGCTGTTCGTACCGATCGTTCAGAAGCTGCTCACATTGGCGGCAGAGGGAGAGGCTCCCGAATTCCCTTCTGACGGAGCCGCCTTCCGGGTAGGCCCACCCTCACCACGCCGATCCGGTGTTTCGCATCGTACGAGGGACCGTACAAGAACTCCGGTATGACGTGGGAGTTCTGAAGTGGCTTGTCGTTCTTACAGAGGCGACAGCTCATTTGTCCACCGTGCCGCCCAACAGAGTCTGCGGCTGAGCAGGGGGCCGAAGCCAGCTGGCGTCCCTCTGTACGCTCGGTTGGACGCCCCTTATCGATTGCCATTCACTCCTTCTCCCGTTCATACAGAATAAGGCACACAACATCACCACGCCCCTCAACCTGCAATGGCATCATCTGTTTTACTCTCCATCCTTTCTCAACCATGCAATTTATCAGATGCGATTGCGTATCAAGTACTTCTTTAATGCCTTCCCAATTCCGCTTAAAATAACTCATATCTGGGCCTAATGATTGTTCCTCACCATCAAACAGACTTCCAATGACAGCTAATTCAAGTTTGTACTCAATCTCCTTTTTCGCAATTTCACGCCTTGGCAACATGCTGGATACCTCCTCTATTTTTCACACCCTGCTCCTTACATCAGGATTCTTATCTCCTACTGCGTCCAACAATGTTTAGGCAGATCTGCATAAAAGCCGGATCTGCCAATTTCTGTCCGAATAACACGCAATTGAAATTTATGAGCACAACCCCCATTTTTGTCGACGTTTCAGTGTGTTTCGCCTACCGGGTCTATTTATTGCGGCATCGTATGCGGATCGGCATAACAACCCTCTTCCTTAGCCCTCAAATCTCATCCACCGGACTAGAATAACCAAGAGTGATTCTTGGTCAATTGCCGGAATTAGTCAAGTTGCATAGCTCCGAAAAGGTGCCTGAATGTGTCGAAAGAAGTGATGACCGGCATTTTTCCATAAGAGCGAATCCTGGTGAACATTCTTCTTCCTTAGATCCGACGCCTGCCGGCTGGCCCCACGGAGGGACGCTCTCATCTGCTGGCGGACCTTGTTTGAGTCCTTCGGCAAATCTCAGGATAGACTCCGCGAGTTGGTCCACCCCTCCGTTGTCTGCGTCAGCACGATTGGATGTGGCCGACCTGGGTGGAAATCGACATAGGTAGGCGGTCACCCGCTTTCCCTGTCACACCACCGTACATACGGGTCCGTATACGGCGGTTCGGCGGGTTCAGCTATCAGCCCCCAGTGAATCCTGGAAGCCTGATACCCGGGCTTTCGGCATGGCGGTTCGCCGCAAGCGATTCGGTCACTTCCTGGACAGTCCTTGGGGCTTCACCCCGCCCGCTGTCCGAAAGGCCAGATCTAACTGGTTATTCAGCCGCTTGTCGCTCATGAGTTCCGCTGCCGACTCGCCCCTCCTCACCGTTCAGGCCTTCATCCCTCCTGGGACTACTATGCCCTCTGCTGACTCCTCCCGCCCGATCGGGATGGATCACTCCATCCTCAGTCTTGCCGCCAAGACAGGCGAGAGGTCTCCCGAGGTAAGCTCAACCGCCTTCAGCGCACGACCGCCAGATTTACAACCCGCACCCTTGATGGAGAGGGACTTCGCGAATCCATGCTCGCTCCCGTCCGGCACGGTGTGCCTCGTATCTGGTTCTTGTCCATCGGCCCACGCCTTTGCTCCACGCTTCTTCAGCCCCGCCTCACGACGACGCCCTTGCGCTTCGCTATGACTTCACCTCGATCAGGTTGTCAAAGGGACTTGCCCCTCAAGCTGTTGAACATGCTCGGCACAGGTTTGAATCTGTCGCTCAATTGAAGGAGGTCGCCTGCCGGGGCGAAACCCGGCAACCCCGAACATTACGTCGACACGAAAGTTAGCGGCACGCGCGCGATCTGTGAATTTTATCCGCTCTTTTTCCCTAATAAGCCCGGGAAAATGGATTCGCGAGTATACATCATCAACCTGCACAGGTTCAGGCCCGGATAACGATCTCTTTTTTCTCCTGCTGAATCTTTAGGGCGCAGCACGGTCAGCGCGCAAGAAAGTCGCCGGAATCGACGTGGAATCCTTACGCATTTTTATTTTGAATCCTATTGAACAAATCCTCCAATTCCTGCTGCAGGTCAGCGGCTCTGCCTTCTTTTCTGCGCGCTTCAAATGCATTCAGGTTGGCCCTCCATCGAACTCATCCATGAATGCTGATGGTGCCATGGGATAGTTGAACGTAAACGTGTCGGCAGAAAAGATATCTTCTGGCTGGCACTGCACCGGCAAACCGCTCAATCACGTGGCTTTCGATCCCCAACATCGGGCTGTCGCTCGGGCGGGCACGCTGGACTGTAGAAGATCTCGCCACCAACGTGGATCATTGGATCCAGTTACCCATACGATCCGACCACCCGGTCTGGTCACGCGCACTTTCTCCTTGCTACCTCAAACGGATTGGCGCAAACATCGCACAAAGATACTCACAACGAGGTCAAACGTCTGATCGGCAACTGGTGCAGATTGGATGCATCGCCTTCTAAACGTGCAATTGGTGAGGCCATGTTCCGGGCCGCTTGTTCCGCCCCAACCAGATTCCTCGCGATATCGAACCCAACTCTTGGACGATCTGTCGATACTTCGGATCATCGTTCCATCCGCATTCGATCCGATCCCGTGTTTTTGTGAAGCGAGATAGGATGCCGGATAGGTCCATTCCTCCCTATCAACAAATAGTGTGTAGGTTCAACTGTTGGTATTCACAACGTTATTGCCCCAATTCTTTTCGTTTAGGGACCCGTGTAAAGGACCGAGAATAATTTTTGGTCAATTGACGAAATTAGTCAAGTTGGATAACCCCGAAAAAGGTACCTGACTGTGTCGAGAGTGGTGATGACCGGGCCTTTTCCATAAGAGCGAATCCTGGTGAACATTCGTCGCCCTGATCCGACGCCTGCCGGCTGGCCAACGGAGGGACGCTCTCATCCGCTGGCGGGCCTTGTTTGAGTCCTTCGGCAAAACTCAGGACAGGCCCGGCGAGTTGGTCCGCCCTCCTATTCGCGTCCCTCCGCTTTGAATGAGGCCAGACGGGGCGTCAATGGTTTTGACTGCTTTGGCCGAAACACAAAGTAGTTCGGCTGCCGGGCCGACACCCGGCAATGTTATGTCATGACTGTCCTACTTAAACGCGTTGTTACGCCGGTGTGGCAAGCTTAAGGCCGACAATCCCCGCAACAATGAACCCGACGCTGATCAGTCGACCGGCATTCGCTGGCTCTCCAAACAGCACGATTCCGAGAATCACGGTGCCGACAGCCCCTACTCCGACCCAAACGCTATAGGCCGTGCCGACGGGAAGGGTATTCATAGCAATGCCCAGCAGCCAAAGACTGATCACCATCGCCAGGACCGTCCATACAGTCGGCCACAAGCGGGTGAATCCTTCCGTGTACTTCAATCCGATCGCCCATCCCATTTCAAACAGTCCTGCGAAAAAAAGAATAGCCCAAGCCATGTATCGTTCCTTCCAAGTCTTGGGGTCGTCCCCGATTGATGTTGGAGCGGTGAGGTCGTCCTCACATCCGTTGGAAAAGTTTAACAATGTTTATGCCGATCGGCATAATAACCGTCTTCCCTAGCCCTCAAAGGCAAATCCACCGTACTGAAATAACCAAGCGTGATTTTTAGTTAATTGACGAAATTATTCAAGTTGGATAACCCCGAACAGGTAAATGAATTGGTCGAGAGGTCAGTGGACGCCGAGCAGATTTCTTCTCCTCTAGTCCGACGCCTGCCGCCCGGCCCCATGATCGGACGCTCCTGCTCTTGACGGGCTTGTGTGAGCCCCGCGAGTTAGCCCGTCTCCCTCTTCTGCGCGTCCGATCAATCTGATGAGGCCGGACGGGGCGTCAATGGTTTTGGGTCCTTTTCCCGAAAGAAAAGGACCTCGCCTGCCGGGGCGAAACCCGGCAACACGGAACATCACGTCGACACGAGACGAAGGTTTTTGCGATGTGTGCCGCTACTCCTCGTCGAGGCTGGGGCGCAAAAGAAATGGTCCATACACGATCGCGAACAACACATAAGCGCTGCTCCAGACCATTGCCGACAGGCCAAGTATGAAAGATGTCGAGAGATCAGTGGTCGGACCAAAGACCCGGAGCATAGCACCCACATTCACGAGCATGTAAATCATCTCCGTCATAGGACCTGCATGCCGTGGGCGTCCGGTATGGCCCAGGCTGGCGCGGGTCATAATGGCCAGGGTCATCGAGCCTACGGCTCCGGTCGTGAGCACGTGGACCGCATCCTCCTGGCGCAATGCAACCCCCATAATCGCCGCTCCCAGGATCAGCAGCGATATCGCCAGCCACCCATAACCCACGTGCAGGATGAGCACCAACGGTTCACGCCAGGTGATCCAGCCGTACCAGCGCAATAGGCGAATGAGATTCACCAATCCGGCTGCGACCAGGAGCCAGCCCGTCATCAGGGCCTGTGGCTGAACCGTCCAGGCGATTGCGGCAATGGCTGCAAGAAGGATCGATGCACCGTCGAAACGGGAAAAGGACGGAGGTCGTTGGGGCATGCGGTGCTCGCGCAGATAATCGAGTGTAAAACCGGGAATGACGCGCCCACCGATCAGCGCTAACAACATGATGATGACCGAGAGCGCCATACGCTCGGGGAGATCCGTCGTCGCGTCGCTCAGAGCCCGGACGTGAAAGAGCAGATTGGCGATTGCATAGAGACTGATCAACACGCCGATTGGCGAACGATCCCACGCGTTCCCGATCGCAATTTCCCTCCAGACAATCATGGCCAGCGCAATGAGAAATGCGCCGTCAACGATGGCGCAGACAAAGGGTGGAGGCCAGGGTATGGCGATAACCACACGTCCTGCCAGCCACAATGCCCACAGCACCATTAGCGGTAATCCTTTGATCGGAGGACGGTCCGTCCAGTTGGGCATGGCGGTGAAGAGAAATCCCGCGATCACGGCGGGCAGGAAGCCGAAGATCATTTCATGCACATGCCATTCTCGCGGGACATAGAGAAAATGGGTGTGGTCTACCCCGGAAAGAATCATGGCCCAAATGGGGAGCGCCACGCCGGCAAAGACGGCCGCACTCAGAAAGAATGGTCGAAATCCGTACGAAAAGAATGCCAGTCCCTGAATGCGGGACCCTTGGTTCGTCGGGTTGTTCATAGGATCACTCATTCTGAAGAGTTGTTTGTCATGTGGGTACGGTCATCAATGGGTCGCCAGGAAAATTTTTAGCTCATTGAAAGGTGATGTACGAGAGTCGGGTGAGGTGATAGTGAGAAAGCATCAAAATGCGAGGATTGTCCAAACGATGAAACTCTCGCCAGGTGTCATCCTGAGCGCCTCGGCGAAGGATCTGTGCCCAGGTTGGGGATGATACGGCTCAGCCAGTTCTTCGTTGACCCTGTCCTGAGCCCCTTCGACTACGCTCAGGGCAGGTTTGCCGAATGGATCAGAATGACAAAATTTGGATTGTATTGTCTGGTGCTTGGGGACATGAACCATCTGTTGTCATGCTTCGCGATCGTGTCTCGACTATGAGGCCGCTCCTAAGACCTTGGTAATCAGGGCCTGCGCTTCTTCCTGGATTTGCTTCAAATGCGTGTCCCCTCGAAAGCTCTCTGCATAAATTTTATAAACATCTTCTGTCCCCGAAGGACGAGCGGCAAACCATCCGTTTTCCGTCATGACCTTTAGTCCCCCA
Source organism: uncultured Nitrospirales bacterium (assembly GCA_963801755.1). GTDB lineage: Bacteria > Nitrospirota > Nitrospiria > Nitrospirales > UBA8639 > Nitrospira_E. Next base: position 33,407 of record CAWDGE010000010.1, read on the forward strand.
ATGGCACTGCCGGTTCCCGGCGCCGAGGTCAGGATGGCGGTAATCTTTTCTCCTGCGAGTTCGGTTGCTTGAATCTGCTGTGGCTGGAGTTTTTTAAGAATGGCCTTCTGCGCGGGTGTGGCCGGGGCATCGATGCGCTGATAGACCGGGACGCCCAGTTCTTTGGTGAGGTCGAGGTAGAGTTGGCTTGGATCCCGCCCCGTTTTGGCCATCATTTCTGCCGCCAATAGATCCAGGATGATGCCGTCTTTATCGGTCGTCCAGACGGTTCCGTCATGACGCAAAAAGGATGCGCCGGCACTTTCTTCTCCTCCAAAACCGACGGACCCGTCAAGCAGCCCATCCACAAACCATTTGAACCCGACCGGCACTTCCACGAGACGCCGTCCTATCTTGGCGACCACTCGATCGATCATACTGCTACTCACCACTGTCTTCCCGACGGCGGCATCTTTCCGCCAGCCGGCGCGTTGCGTAAAGAGATACGAAATAGCCACCGCGAGATAGTTGTTGGGATTCATCAGGCCCGCCGTGCGCGTGACGATTCCATGACGGTCATGGTCGGTATCGTTGGCAAAGGCAATATCGAATCGATCCTTTAAGGCAATCAGTCCTGCCATGGCGTAGGGTGAGGAACAATCCATGCGAATCTTCCCATCCCAGTCCAGATTCATGAAGCGAAAAGTCGGATCCACGTCTTCATGCACGACCGTGACCGGGAATCCGTACCGCTCGGTGATGGGTCCCCAATAGTCGACGCCTGCTCCGCCAAGCGGATCCACTCCAATGGAGAGTTTTGCGTGGCGGATGGTCTCCATGTCGATTACGGCGCCAAGATCTCCAACATACGACCCGACATAATCATGCTTGTGCGTGGTCGAGGCCCGCCGCGCTTTCTCATAAGCCATGCGCTGAACCCCGCGCAGGTCATCGGCCAACAAGGCGTTCGCCTGCGTCTCAATCCAGGTAGTCACATCGGCATCAGCCGGCCCGCCATGGGGCGGATTATATTTGAAGCCGCCGTCTTCAGGCGGATTGTGCGAGGGCGTGATCACAATGCCATCGGCTAATCCCGTTTTTCGATCACGGTTGTAGATCAGGATGGCATGGGAAATAACCGGGGTCGGGGTATATCCGTTGTCGCGGTCTACCATTACGATCACACCATTGGCGGCGAGCACTTCGAGCGTGCTTGCCAGGGCCGGCTCTGAGAGCGCGTGCGTATCCATGCCTAAAAAGAGAGGCCCGTCAATATGCTGTTGTTGACGATAGAGGCAGATGGCCTGCGTGGTGGCCAGGATATGCGCTTCATTAAACGAATTCTTCAACGAAGAGCCGCGGTGTCCCGATGTGCCGAAGGCGACCCGTTGCTCCGGCACCGAAGGGTCAGGCCGGCCCGTGTAATAGGCGGTGACCAACCGGGGAATGTTGGCGAGCATGGACGGCTGGGTGGGTTTTCCTGCAAGGGCACTGACCTTCATAGTGATTGCTCCGCGTTCGGATAATGGATGAATATCCCCTCTTTTGCTTTCAGTGAGAGGGGCCATACCTTAACGATATTCACCAGAGGATTCAAAGCCTTCATTCTTTCTCATGCCGACCGGGAGGTGTCTCAGAATCTGGGGCTGCCTTTTACTCCGTTTTGGACCTGTTTTGCATGGCATGAATCACCACCGAAGTCTTGATGATCCTCAGATCTCATGGCAGTCTTATCAACATCTTTAAAGAAATTCTGTGGATAAGAAAATCATTGACAGCGTATTCATTTTCACGGACATCAATGGGCATCGGTATGGAAGCACATGTCAAGCAAAAAAGTCCTATCCCTACCTTTACGCCTACGCCAAAAAACCTACACCACTTCCTGTGGGGGCATAAAAAAAACTTTATACAATGCCTAAAACAGTGGCAATCTGCTTATTTCCTTTTCATTCCTTAGAAAATCACGCGCTGCACGACAGTATTCACCAGGTTATGCACAAAATTTGGGGATGAATGTTTTTGGCCATGGTCTGCATTTTGCCGAAGTGCAAAATCAGGCCTTTTTCACGCAGAGGGATCGTCTACAAACGGTCACCGTGTGCCGGGACTGCCGGGAGGATGCACGTCATGCCTGTTTACACAATGCACCTCATTGGTAGAATAAGTGGTGCTTCGCAATTATTCCTCTGTCTCTTTCTTGACTGTTCCACGCACGGTGCCTCACCGTTCATTTCCATCAAATCCATCAAACCATTCCGCCGCATGTGGGGTGCCAGAGGTAGGCCTGTCATTGGTGATGAAAATCTCTGCAAGCGGTCATGACAGCCCTATCCGCCGTTGGAGAGTCAGGCCCCATGGACTCCCTTGAATCCTTCGTGTCGACCATAGCCGGTTGGGTGTGGGGTCCGCCAATGTTGATCCTGTTGGTCGGCACGGGGTTGTATCTGACCATTCTGCTGAAAGGCCTGCAGTTTCGTGTCCTGCCGCATGCTCTGAAATTAATTTTTCACAAAGAACCGAGTGCGGATGGAGACATCAGCCATTTTGCCGCGCTCATGACAGCCTTATCAGCCACGGTGGGCATCGGGAATATTGTCGGGGTGGCCGCGGCGATCACGCTCGGGGGGCCCGGAGCCGTTTTTTGGATGTGGATGACCGGCCTGGTGGGCATGGCCACCAAATATGGCGAAGCCGTGCTGGCGGTGAAATACCGGGAGCAGGGCGAATACGGGATGCGTGGCGGGCCCATGTATTATCTGGCCAATGGTGCCGGGCTGCCATGGTTAGGCTGGCTCTTTGCCTTGTTCACGGTTTGTGCGTCATTTGGCATCGGCAATATGACACAGGCCAATGCCGTGGCCGGCATTGTTGAGTCGACCTTTCAGATCCCATCCTGGATAACCGGCGTGGTGTTGATGGGAATGACCGGGCTGGTGATATTGGGCGGCATCACATCCATCGGCCGGTTTACCTCCGTGTTGGTGCCATTCATGATTGTCGGGTATGTGTCCTCAGCCTTGGTTGTTCTGGCTCTGCATGTGACGGAGATCCCACAGGCCTTGGCGAGTATCGTCTATCATGCGTGGAACCCGATTGCGGCAGGAAGCGGGTTCGCCGGTGCGACGATGGCCGCCGCCATGCGATACGGGTTGGCGAGAGGAGTGTTTTCGAATGAATCGGGGCTGGGCTCCTCTCCCATTGCCGCCGCTGCCGCCCGGACAGATGATCCGGTCAGGCAGGCACTGGTCAGTATGACCCAGACCTTCATCGATACCCTGGTCGTCTGCAGTATGACGGCGTTGGTCATCCTGACCGCGACTCCATGGACACAAGGCATCGATGCGGCTCAACTCACCAGCGCCAGTTTCGGGGAAACCCTGGGCCACACGGGAGAACTCATTGTCACGCTCTCCATTACCCTGTTTGCCTATTCGACCTTGATCGGCTGGAATTATTATGGTGAGAAAGCCATTGAGTATCTAATGGGGCCGAGGGCGATCGTGTATTACCGCGTGACCTTTGTTGCGGTGGTACTGCTCGGCGCCACGTCCAGGTTGGAATTAGTTTGGAATGTGTCCGATGTCATGAACGGCCTGATGGCCATTCCGAATCTCATCGGATTACTGCTATTGGCAAAGATTATTAAACAGGAAACGACGCGCTACTTCAGCACGCAAAAGCCAGGCACAGGTTCCTCGCGGTCTTCTACTTCCCCTCCTGTGTAAAGGTGGGGAAGGGGAAACGGTAAACCCCCATCAAACCATCTGTCCACCAATCCGGGAGCAGATCCTTCGCTGCGCCCAACCCTACCGGATTTTTCTGTACTGTTGAGAGTTGGCACCCGTATTCAGGACATGGTGGAAAGTTGGACCGGGCATCAGGAGTGGACAAACCATTGCCCCAGTTTCAATAAGGCGTAGGGTGTCAGGTAAAAAGACAACACGGAAATCACGACCCCTGAAACGGCCCCGGGCAATCCGCTCACGAACACCCCGATCAAGGGAAGCAAAAACACGATAAGAATCATGGCCAGGGCGATACGTTTATGGTGTTCGTAGAAAGCCTGTCGCCGATCACTCTTCAGAGAATCGGAAAAGGATAAATCGGAAGGAAGCGCCATCCGCACAGTATAAACAAACAGGATGTTGATTGTGAATGCATTCCTCAATCTTGGCTCCCGTTTCTTCCAAAGGATGGCTTTTTCCGAAGAGACATGGAATAGAGGGAGAGGCGCTATTTACCCCAATGCCCCACCTCACGCAAAAAAAAGAGACCCACACCTTGCAAAAGCATAGGCTCACGGGATTTATACATCCTAACGACCGTTGAACAAAAGATAGGCAACCTCTCCCGTTTTATACATTGGGCGGATGATATTCTCCTGATATAAATCAATAAGGAAAACGCGGATATTCTGCAGTCTTGCCGAAAATATCCGGCCGCGCATGGTTTTTTATTCATAATATTCTTAGAAGGAGAAGTCTTTCATGGCCACAAAAACTCAGAAGTCGCAGGCAGCACAAGTCACCGACATGCTTCGAAAAGACCATACAAAGGTAAAAGGGCTATTTAAGAAATTTGAAAAGACTGATAATGCCCAAGAGAAGCAAGAGATCGTCGACATGGTATTGACGGAGCTTCAAATCCACGCAGAGTTGGAGGAAAAAATCATCTATCCGGCCGTCCGCCCGAAAATGAATGACGAAGATCTTATGGATGAAGCCATCGAAGAGCACCATGTCGTGCATGGAGTCATTGGGGAACTGAAAAAAATGAAGCCAAGCGACGAACGCTATGATGCGAAAGTGACCGTGCTCAGCGAACTGTGCAAACATCATATTAAAGAAGAAGAGGAAGAAATGCTGCCCAAGGCAGAAAAGCGGGATATCGACTGGGACAGTCTCTACGAGCAGGTCGTGAACCGGAAAGAACAGCTCATGGAGAAGGCCGGATTGTCTTCCAACAACGGCTCACAGACGAATTCGAAGGCGAGAAAGAAAAAATAGGACAATCGAACAAGTACGTGCCCGATCAAAGAAGGGGAGGGAATATGCAGAAGCTAAGGGTTTCACTGAAAAGGTTGAGACCGTAGAAAACTATTTCAGTTGCTCTTTGTGAACAGGAGAATGTCAATACCCAAGGGCCGGAGGGGGAGTGGATTTCTCCCGTAGGTCGAAATGGCATTATAAGGGGAATGTTGGATTATTCATGGGGGAGATTCCGAGCCGTGGTGGTGGGGTGGATGGTGACGACGATGGATTTGGAGGTCGGTGTGTTGCTTTTGTCCGCCACGCTGTCGATGGGGATGAGCACGTTGGCTTCGGGGAAATAAGTCGCCGTGCAGGTGCGGGGAATGGGGTAGGGGACCACGACAAAATGTAACGCCGTGCGCGTCTGGCCTTTGTGGTGGCTGACGATATCAACAAGGTCTCCTTTCTCTAACTGGCGCTCCTCCATATCACGCTCATTCATGAACACCACCCGTCGTCCGGCTTTGATGCCCCGGTACCGGTCATCCAATCCATAGATGGTCGTATTGTATTGATCGTGACTGCGAATGGTCATCATGAGTAGTTGATCCGGTTCCAGATGAATGTCCGGCATCGGGTGGACGGTGAACCGCGCTTTACCCGAGGGAGTGGGAAATTGCCTGGCATCGCGGATCGGATTGGCGAGATAGAATCCGCCGGGTTTGTTGACCCGTTCTGTGTAGTGGTCGTGCCCGGGGACGACCTGGCTGATGAGATGACGAATCTCATCATAATCGTGAATAAGTTCGTCCCAGTTGATCTGGTTCCATGGTCTTTTGTTGTTGTTGAAGGTGGCCTTCGCGAGGCTGGCGACAATATCGACTTCACTTTTGAGAAACTCGGACACCGGCGTAAGTCGACCCTGCGAGGTCTGGACAACCCCCATGGTGTTTTCCGTGGTGACATATTGCGGGATGTCATCTTGAAGATCTGTGTCGGTGCGTCCCAGGGCCGGCAGGATAAGGGCCTCGGTTCCGGTGACGAGATGGGCCCGGTTGAGTTTTGTGGAAATGTGGACGGTGAGCCGGCAGCGGGTAAGCGCCTGCGCGGTATAGGCCGTATCCGGCGTGGCCGAGAGGAAATTTCCGCCGAGGGCGATGAAGACCTTGGCTTTTCCTGCATGCATGGCCTTGATGCCTCGCACCGCGTCATGGCCTCTTTTGGTGGGAGGCTGAAAGTGACAGACCTTTTCGAGGCGATCCAGAAATTCGGGAGAGGGGTTTTCGGTGATGCCCATGGTGCGATCGCCCTGCACATTGCTATGCCCACGGACGGGGCAGGGGCCTGCGCCTGGTTTCCCGATGTTGCCGCGCAACAGGAGGAAGTTGATGATTTCCTGCATGTTGGCCACGGCGTTTTTATGTTGGGTCATGCCCATGGCCCAGGTGCAGATGATACTCTTGGCTTGTTCAGCAATATCCGCGGCTTTTTGAATGTCTTCGCGTGCAATGCCGCTGCCTTCCTCAATTTTCTCCCATGAAATGTTACGAGTGTGAGTCGCGAAATTGTCAAAGCCTTCGGTGTATTCCTGTATGAACGGCAGGTCGAGAATGGTGCCCGGATTCTTTTCTTCCCGCATGAGCAGTTCTTTCATGATGCCTTTGAGCAAGGGCACGTCGCCGTTGATTTTGACGGGCAGAAACAGCGTGGCGATTGGGGTTCCCTTTCCCAGCCAGCGGGTGACTTCCCGGGGATGAATGAATCGTGTGGTGCCGGCTTCGGGAAGCGGATTAATGCTGACAATCTGACAGCCTCGTCGGGCGGCCTGCTGAAGGGTGGCGAGCATACGCGGATGGTTGGTGCCGGGATTTTGTCCCAGGATGAAGATGGCGTCGGTCTTGTCGAAATCGTCGAGCGTGACGGTGGCTTTTCCGATGCCGATGACTTCTTTTAACGCCACGCTGCTGGACTCGTGGCACATGTTGGAGGAATCGGGCAGATTGTTGGTGCCAAAGAGTCGCGCGAAGAGTTGGTAGAGGAAGGCGGCTTCGTTGCTGGTGCGACCGGATGTATAGAAGATGGCTTCGTTTGGATCGTCGAGGTTATTGAGGTGCCCGGCGATGGTCTCAAACGCCTTGTCCCAGGAGATGGGATGATAATGCGTATCCTCACCCCGTTTGATCATCGGACGGATGAGGCGTCCTTGCTGTCCTAACCAGTAATCCGATTGCCTGCCCAGTTGCTCAAGGGAATATCGTTGGAAAAATTCTTTGGTGATGACGTTGGTCGTGGCTTCATGGGCGACGGCTTTGACGCCGTTTTCACAAAACTCGGTGATGGCCCGGGGTCCATCGGGATCTGGCCAGCCGCAGCCCGGGCAATCAAATCCTTGCTTTTGATTGACCTGGAGGAGGGCCTGGCCACCGCGCATGACACCCGGTTCGTGCGTGGTATGCTTGAGGGAAGTGAGAATGGCGGGGATGCCGCCGGCGCATGTGGAGGGCGCGTCAAGTTTAAGGTCGTGGCCATCTTCGATCGGGATGTTCCACGTCGGGGTTGACGGGGCTTCCGGTATGTCGCGTTGTTCGTCCACCTGTATCCTCTGGTTGTGGAGCCTGGTGGGCTTGAATGCGTCCCGAGTCGTGATAGACCGTCATGCGTTGATGGTCTAAAAACCCCACCAGGGTCATGTTGAATTCTTGTGCCATCTGCACCGCGAGTGTGGAGGGTGCGCCCACGGCGGCGATAAAGGGGATACCGCCCATGGAGGATTTCTGCATGAGTTCGAAACTGGCCCGACCGCTCACGACCAAAACATGGTGATGCAGGGGAAGATGGTTATTCATTAATGCCCACCCCAAGACCTTATCCAGGGCATTGTGCCGTCCGACATCTTCCCGCAGACAGAGCAGAGTGCCCTTATCATCAAACAAGGCTGAAGCATGACAGCCTCCCGTTTGCTGAAAGAGCAGCTGCTGCGCGGCCATGCGTTCCGGCAGGCAGAATAACATGTTTTGCGTAACGGAAGGGGAGGTTAATTTTTTAATGTTTTGGCCAAATTGGTTGTTGATTTTGAGGGCCTCGATGGAGGTCTTGCCGCAGATCCCGCAACTGGAGGTCGTATAAAAATTCCGCTCCATCGTTGTGGTCTTCACCGAGACAGTGGGATGAACCTCCACCCGCACGATATTCTGAAAGTTCTGCCCTTCAACGACCGGCCCGCATGCGCGAATGTTCTTGATGTCGTTCCATCCGGCAATGATCCCTTCGGTAAACAAAAATCCTGCGGCCAGTTCCAGATCCTGTCCGGGAGTGCGCATGGTAATCGAGACACTTTTCCGATGAGGCTGGCCGTTGGACCAATATTCCAAGCGGATCTCAAGGGGTTCTTCAATCGCTAACTGGTCTGCTCTGGCGTGCGCAACCGGGCGGGTGGAATCGGGGAAAAAGATCCTGTCCTGCGTCGAATAGAGTTTGGTTGCCATGCTCCCAACCTCTTTATTGGTTAATGGCCAAGCGGCATTGGTGTCACGGAGGGTGTTTGTATTATAGCTCTCTTCATTCTCCTATGCACGGCGGAATTTCTTCTCCGTCAAAAGAGATCTGATGTGTGGCATTCCTGGCCCCGATTGCATTGTCTTCCCTTTCATACGCATTGTCCTCCTGAGAGAATCGAAGGCTCTCGCCAGGGCATGAGGCCTTTCGTCTTCGTTAATCCTTTACCTCAGTGTGATGCCTTTAATGGGTTTATTGTGCGAGAGCGTTAAACTTCTTATCTTTGGATGTCAGATTTCCTGGTATGATGGTGAATGCTCAACAGGTGACAAATGGAAATTCTTCTGACGGGAGCGACAGGATATGTGGGCGGGAGACTGCTCGTCGGCTGGAGCAGTCTGGCCGTCAGGTGCGGTGCCTTGCGCGACGGCCGGATTTTTTGAAAGAGGGGGTTGGTCCCGGCACGGAGGTCATTGCCGGTGATGTGCTTGATCCGGCCAGCTTGGCGACCGCTATGTGTGAAGTGGAAGTGGCCTACTACCTTGTGCATTCCATGGGGGCGTCCGGAGGTTTCGAGGAAACTGACCGTATCGCCGTGCGGAATTTCGGCGAAGCCGCTCGGGCCGCCGGCCTGAAGCGCCTCATTTATCTTGGGGGGCTTGGGGAGGATAGTGAATCGTTGTCTCCTCATCTGCGGAGCCGGCACGAAGTGGGGGAAGTCCTTCGTCAATCCGGTGTGCCGGTGGTGGAATTGCGAGCCTCTATCGTGATCGGCTCTGGCAGTTTGTCGTTTGAAATGATTCGCACCCTGGTTGAGCGGTTGCCGGTGATGCTGACGCCTCGCTGGGTTCATGTTCCCGCGCAACCCATCGCAATCAATGATGTGCTGGCCTATCTGATCGCCTCTCTTGATGTGCCTCTTTTACAAAGCCTGATTGTAGAGATCGGTGGGGACGATATTGTGTCGTATGGAGATTTGATGCGGGAGTATGCCCGCCAACGGGGATTGCGGCGGATCATGATTCCTGTGTCCGTTCTCACGCCGCGACTGTCGAGCCTATGGCTTGGCCTTGTGACGCCGTTGTATGCGCGTGTCGGTCGCAAGCTCATCCAAAGCATCAAATATCCTACCGTCGTTCGTGACCATTCAGCGAGACGGTTGTATGCGATCGAACCTCTCAGTGTGCGTGAGGCCATCGCGCACGCGTTACGCAATGAAGATCGGGAATTGGCGGAATCGCGTTGGTCGGATGCGCTTTCGGCGTCAGGGGATTTGCGGCAGTATGGGGGGGTGCGATTCGGAAATCGATTGCATGATGTGCGCACGGTGCAGGTGCCTGTCCCGACCACTGCCGCGTTTCGCCCCATTCAACGAATCGGTGGGAGGACCGGCTGGTACTGTGCCGATTGGTTGTGGGCGCTCCGGGGCTGGTTGGATCTATGGGCGGGAGGGGTGGGCCTTCGTCGTGGCCGGCGTAACCAGGAAGAGTTGCGCATAGGCGATGTAGTGGATTGGTGGCGGGTGGAAGCCATTGAGCCGGGAATTCGTCTCCGGCTCTTCGCTGAGATGAAGTTGCCGGGACGTGCCTGGCTCGAATTTCTCGTAGAACCTCAGGGCGCCGGTTCACTCATCACGCAAACAGCCAGCTTCGACCCGATCGGATTGAGCGGGTTGTTGTATTGGTATGGTGTGTGGCCGATTCACGAATTGGTCTTTCGCGGTATGGTGAAGGGCATCGCCCGCGAAGCGCAGCGACAGGACTGAAGGTAAGAATGTTCATGAGGCACTGGGCCAGGGAAGGATTAATGGACCCCTGAGTGGACTATACCGGGTGTGTTTATGCTTCGCGTCTTTCAAAGAATGACAGGCGCATCTGGATTTTCCGTGGGTAATCAGCCAGTCTACTGAACTTCTTGGGAATTGAATCTCCTTTGAATTCCTCTCCTTTGTAAGGAGAGGCAAGGTGAGGTAGAGTTCTGGCACCCTCGGAAAGCCACGTTGGGATCAGCCATTCAGTGCTGTGAAGAGGCTACCTCCCCTCCGTCTTTTTTCCTCTTCGGAACAAAGCCTTATAAAGGAGGGGGACTCAAAGACGATCAACTTTTCCTTTTACCCATGCGAATGTCTGAAGGACCGAATGACGGAAGCTGTCACATCATCATCAGGAAGGGCTGTGCGCTCCCTTCCTAATTCGGATTTTCGTTTGACATGGCCGTGTTTGTTCTTGCTGGAAATGGATAGGTACAATATGTTTTCCCTACCACCAAAACTTTGACGGTCACCGCTTGAGGACATGGGCGATTCCATGCCGCTGCAAACTTTTCATCCGGTCGTTCAGGAATGGTTCAAGACCCGGTTGGGTGAGCCGACCGATGTGCAACGGGCCAGTTGGCCGGCCATTCATTCCGGACAGCATTCGCTGATTTCGGCTCCTACCGGCTCCGGGAAAACGCTGGCGGCCTTTCTCACCTGCATTGACCATTTACTGCGGCAGGCGATTGGCGGGGAGTTGAAGGACGGCATTCAGGTCGTCTACGTGTCGCCGCTTCGGGCACTGAGCCATGACATCCACAAAAATTTAGAACTGCCATTGGCTGAGATTAGCGAGCTGGCTCTGTCCGCCGGGCTTTTGGGACCGAGGATTCGGGTGGAGGTCCGGACCGGGGATACGCCTCCCGCCCAACGCCAGCAACAGCTCAAGCATCCGCCTCACATTTTGGTGACGACGCCGGAGTCGTTGTTTCTTCTGGTGACGGCCAAGCGGAGCCGCGAACTCCTGACCGGCGTGCATACGGTGATTGTGGATGAGATTCACGCTCTCGCACCCAATAAACGTGGGGCGCATCTGGCCCTGTCTCTTGAGCGGTTGGATGCCGTGACCTCCCGGCGGTTGGTGCGTATCGGCCTGTCCGCCACGCAGCGACCATTGGAGACCGTGGCACAATTTTTATTGGGTGCATCCGCTCATCGCGCAAAGGCTCAGCAACCCTCTCTCTTTGACTCCTCGCATTGTCACATCGTGGATGTCGGCCATCGCCGACAGTTGGATCTGCAGGTTGAAGTCCCGAAAGATGAACTGGGCGCGATTGCCACGAATGCCATTTGGTCAGAGATCTATGATCGGATTACCGAGATAGCCGGGCCGCATCGTTCGACCTTGGTGTTTGTGAATACGCGCCGGATGGCAGAACGGGTGGCGCATCATCTGGAAGAACGTCTAGGCGGGAACCAGGTGGCGTCCCATCATGGCAGTTTGTCACGCAAGCTCCGTTTGGATGCAGAAGAACGATTAAAGACGGGTCGGATTAAGGTGATGGTGGCGACTGCGTCATTGGAGTTGGGGATCGATATCGGTTTTATTGATGTGGTGTGTCAGATCGGGTCTCCTCGCGCGATTGCGACTTGTCTGCAACGTGTGGGCCGGGCAGGGCATCAGGTGGGGGCGGTTCCCAAGGGACGACTGTTTTGTACGACCCGGGATGAATTAGTCGAATGTGCGGCGGTGGTCCGAGCGATCCGGCAGGGTCAATTGGAAACCATTGAGATTCCATCTGCTCCGCTGGATATTTTGATTCAACAGATCATTGCCGAGGTCGCGGCGCAGGAATGGGATGCGCGTGATTTGTTTGCCTTGTGCCGGTCGGCCTATCCGTATCGGGAGTTGACGTGGGAGATCTTTGAGTCCCTGCTGCAGTTGGTGGCCGAAGGATTTGTGCCGGGGCGCAGACGGCTGTATGCGTTGATGAGTTATGACCGCCATGAAGGCCGGCTTCGGCCAAAGCGTGGAGGCCGTTTGGCCGCGTTGACCTCCGGGGGAGCGATTCCTGAAACGGCGACCTATCAGGTGGTGGCGGAACCGGATGGGACCGTAGTGGGGACAGTGGACGAAGATTTTGCGATTGAAAGTCTGGCTGGAGATATTATGTTGCTGGGCACGACCTCCTGGCGTATTCGTGGAATTGAAACGGGAAAAGTCCGGGTGGAAGATGCACATGGTGCTCCGCCCAACATTCCTTTCTGGCGAGGGGAAGCGCCTTCCAGGTCGCTGGAATTATCTCATGCCGTCGCGGATGTGCGAGAGCAGATCTTTCATTTGCTTGAGCGGGGTGCCGCTCCCGGAGATGAGCCGGCACGTCACTGGCTTTATGAAGAATGCGGAGTTGATGCGGCGGGTGCCGATCAATTGCTGGCCTATGTGGCCGGCGGCACACAGATTCTCGGAGGTGTGCCGACGCAGTCCTGTGTGATCGCGGAACGATTCTTTGATGAAGCGGGGGGGATGCAACTGGTGTTGCATGCGCCATTTGGTGGGAGGCTCAACCGCGCGTGGGGTCTGGCATTACGCAAACGATTTTGCGTGAATTTCGATTTTGAATTGCAGGCGGCGGCGACCGATGACGGGTTGGTGCTGTCGCTTGGTGAGCAGCATAGTTTTCCCCTTGAGGCCATCTTTGGATTTGTGCATCCCAACACGGTGCGTGAAGTGCTCATACAAGCCACGCTGGCGACTCCGCTTTTTCTCACACGCTGGCGGTGGAATGTGACCCGTGCGTTGGCGCTGTTGCGGTTTCAAAACGGCAAACGTGTGCCGGTGCATCTTCAACGCATGCGGGCGGAGGATTTATTGGCGGCGGCGTTTCCGATGGCTGCGGCTTGTGGCGATAACCATGTTGGGGATATTCCTGTGCCGGATCATCAGTTGGTCCAGGAAACGCTTCGGGATTGTTTGACGGAGGCCATGGACCTGGTGGGCCTGCGCCAGGTGCTTGAACGGATAGAAAATCAGGAGATTCAGGTGCGGGTGGTGGAATCACCTGTGCCTTCTCTGTTCGCGCATGAGATTTTGAACGCCAACCCCTATGCTTTTCTGGATGATGCGCCGCTGGAAGAGCGACGTGCTCGTGCCGTGAATCTTCGGCGGACATCTTCCTCTGGCTTTGACGGGAATATCGGAACATTGGATGGTGTCGCGATTGAGGCGGTGGTTGATGACGCCTGGCCATTGGTTCGTGATGCCGATGAATTGTTCGATGTGCTTCAGATTCTGGGATGGTTGCCATCCGCAATGAGTGAGCCCTGGCAGGAGTATGGGGATGCGTTACTCTCGTGTGGTCGTCTGCTGGTGCTGCGGGTGCCTGTCGAGGGATCTCCGGCAATGAAGGCCTTTGAGGGTTGGACGACCAAAGAACATTTGAGGCGTCTTCAGGCCTTGTTCCCAGAGGCAAAAGTGGTGGCCGGTCTAAAGGATTCACGTGCCTTATCTGCCGAAGACAAATCGATCACTTTAGAATCTGCCGCGCGTGATGTGGTGCAAGGCTGGATGCCGCTTATCGGTCCGGTGACGGCTGATGAATTGGCCCGGCGATTGAATGTGCCCACACTTCTCGTGCAACAGGCTCTGTTGGAATTGGAAGGGGAAGGCCAGGTCCTTCGAGGTCATTTCCGTTCCTCTTCCCGCCTTGAGGCATCGACCGGTTCTTCGACGAGAGAAGAAAAGAAGAGGGATCAACCTACTTTCAAAGAAGAATGGTGTGACCGCAGTCTTCTGGCTCGTATTCATCGGCGCACGGTCACGGCATTGCGCCGGGAAATCGAACCGGTTGCTGCGTCGGATTTTATGCGCTTTCTCTTTCGCTGGCAGCATCGAGCCCCAGGATCACAATTACACGGAGAGGCCGGTCTGCGCGAAGTGATTCACCAGTTGGCAGGTTTCGAAGCGCCGGCTTCCGCGTGGGAACCTTCCCTCCTCAAAGCCCGCCTGGCTGAATACAAACCTGAATGGCTTGATAATTTGTGTCTGCGCGGGGAAGTGGCCTGGGGACGTTTGACCACACCGGAAAGCAAGGCCACCCTCTTGCCTATGGTTGGGACAGGACAGGGGACTGGAGACTTTGCCTTGGACTCTGGAGCGCCGGTTCCGGCATTCCGGCCGCTGATTCCGACCAGGCTGGCTCCCATTTGTTTTTTGCGACGGCAGGATGTGGGTTGGATATTGGGTGTGGCCAAAGCTGGAACGGCTACAGGGCCGCTTGGCGTCGGCCTGAATTTGAGTGGCGTGGCACAAGCCGTCGTGGATTGTCTGGATCATCGTGGCGCATGTTTTTTTGCGGATCTGACCGGTCGAACGGGACATCTGGCCACTGAAGTGGAGCAGGCCTTATGGGAATTGGTGGCAGCAGGGTTGGTGACCGCTGACGGGTTTGATCCCATGCGGGCCCTGCTTGATCCTCGACGCCGGCGAGCCGAGGGCAAGGATCGCGCGCGACGTCCGGGGCACAGCGTCGGGCGTTGGGATCTGTTCCAGGGTGATCATGGCGCACATGATGAGGAGCCGTCAGTTCGTCTTCACCCCCATGAGCAGTGGGCCAGGCAATTGGCGTATCGCTATGGCGTGGTCTTTCGAGATCTGCTCAAACGAGAATCTTTACCGGTGACCTGGCGTGAACTGCTGGTGCATTACCGTAAGCTGGAATGGCGGGGCGAAATGCGGGGTGGCCGGTTTGTGAATGGCTTTACGGGGGAACAGTTCGCATTGCCGGAGGCGGTGGAATCATTACGGGCGGTACGCCGTGATATTCAAGCCGGAGCGCAAGAAATTCGTCTGTCGGCCGCCGATCCGTTAAATCTGGTCGGCATCATTTTGCCGGGCGAGCGGATCTCCGCTCACACATCCAAACCCATTTTTTTCCGCAACGGGGTGATCTCTGCCGACATAGCCTCAGTCGTGAGCCTGGCTTGATCAAGCGAGTTGTTCAAGGCCCACCAGGCCAGGGATCCAACCAGCGATCCATGGCATCCCGGTTAATAGTCCCTGGTTTGGCGTTGGCCCTTTTGGGATGTATCGCCCTCCTTTGGATTCCGGTTCCCTCTCCTACCTTTCTCCTGAAAGCTTTCTATGATTTTTGTCATTTTCCATTATTTGGTGGCGTGGCCCTTATCCTATTGTATCTGGCACGGCAGGTTGATGAGCCCAGAGGGTGGTCTGTGGGTCGCCAGTATGGCATGGCTTTTATTGGGGCCGTGGTTCTGGGTGCATTGACTGAAGGGGTGCAATCGTTCAGTTCGAGTCGTTTTGCCGAATGGTCGGACCTCCTTTTTGATGTGTTGGGAGCTGTGGGTGGCCTGGGTTTGTATATAACGTACGATCCAAGATTGAGGGGACGTGTTGCAACATGGCGGTTGGCCCCAAGAAAACAACTGGTTCACGCCGGGGTCGGATTACTCGTGGTGATAGCCCTGAGCCCGGTGCTGGTCTGGACCTATGCCTATTGGGACCGGGCTGCCAGATTCCCTTCAATGGTTCAGTTTTCCTCCGCATGGGAAATGATGTTTGTCAATAGGGAGGGACAGTGCCGTTCAGATTGTTCCTCCGCCCTTAGGCTGGGGGAAACTACGGATCGATACCGTGGGGCACATGGTGTTTTACCCGAAACACTATCCGGGTATTCGCATTGAGGAGCCCTATCCGGATTGGCGAGGGTTTTCGCGTTTCTACTTTGAGGTATATTCCGAATTGACTACAACGCGATCGCTGGTCATCGGAATTCATGATGCTCATCATAATAACGACTATGCGGATCGGTTTAATCGGGTTATCACGATTTCGCCAGGCCTCAACCACATTCACATTCCGTTGGATGACATTCGCCAGGCCCCGGTTGGACGGGATTTGGATCTCAGCGCGATCAAGAATGTTAAGCTCTTTGCCGTAAACCCACCGGAAGAATTTTCCCTGTATGTCGATAGTATCCGGCTGGAGTAGAGTTGCCAGTGCCAATGGAGGGAGAGCCGAGCGAGCTAACAGGTAGATTATCCCAATCATTGACTGGAGCACCTGTGGAAGCAGCGGGGGCATCCCACACAAAAGTCCTGTTTGCTCGATGAGCGCATTAGGTTGGAGGAGAGTTGATTTTTCATTGAAGCCCAGTAGACAAATGCGCACAGGTGGGTAGAATACGTTCTGACGTAGCTGTTTACATTGTCCAATATGGTGCTTCATCCGACGGTGAAGAAATGGATGGCAAAAACAAGTCATGTCTGGTGGGCTATTCCCACCCTGGAATCTCAATGAAAGGGCGATTATTCCAATGGTACCTGACGTCATGACATGTCCCTCTGCATTTCGTTTTCGATGGTTTCTGTGCGTTTTGGCTTGTGTGCAACTGGGGCTGGCTGGTTGCCACGTCACGTTGATTTCTTCTTATGATCCGGAAATGGATCGGGCGGCAACATCGCTTCAAAAAAAGATGGACGCCTTTTTAACTCGACTCGAAACCCATGCTGGAGAATCGCAGGCTCACTATTCGTGGGATCAGGTCTTTTATCAGGACTATCTGGTCGAGCTTCGCTCCCTGCGGCTGCGTGCACAAAGCAATAACACGAATGAGTTCACGGCCAAACAGTTAACGCTCATGATGGATAATTTTGAGCAACTCCGTTTGGCCCATGAAGCAGGGCCCCTTCCCATTCCTACAATACAGGCCACACGAGATTTATTTAATCAAGGCTGGCAGGCCATTATTGCGCAAGAAATCGCCAAGCGGCGAGGAGGGGATCCAGGGTGATTGAGTTGAGCGACCGGAGGACGTGTGGTTGGTTGTGAAACATGAGTGGTGTGCTTGGCCATGATGCGTCATGCCCCATACAATCTTCCTCCTCATGCCAAGCAACCTTGACCGGGGTATAGCCCTTCGCTAAGATCCGCATATGCCTAGACCGCCATTTCCTACAGGTCCTCGACTAACACCACGGATGGGTGGGGCCCGTCCACCGGCTCCTCCGGGCACCCCCAAGCAATTCGAATCGCTTCGAGCATCGTTGCTGTTTTGTCCAAAATGTCAGACCGCGACTCCAGCCCGTGAACGTCTTCTTTTAGTGCTCCCTACCGGAAGTCTCTACGAATACCTCTGTGCCCATTGCGGGACATCCACCGGTTCTAAAACCGATCAGGCTCAAAGCGAAGTTCGCCTCATCACTCCTTAAATTCCGGTTGCATCTTTTTCGACGGAGGTTTTTTGTGCTGCTCCCTCCATCCCGTCTTTCCATTTCGTCCAGAAGGATTTGTTGGGCTTTGAGGCGTTTCGATCTGGGGACAGATTCTTCGCCGTGGGCTCAGAAGGACAATGTGCAATTGGCGGCAGGCAGGAGGGAGTTTGGCACCCCTATTTTTTTGCTTGTGGATTTGTGGAATGCCCGGGTGGAACGGGTAGGCCTTCCTGGGCCATGATACGGAGCGCATTGGTGGTCGGGCAGGGTCCCGGTCGAAGTTGATAATCGAAGTGCAACGTGCCTGCTTCGACAGTTTCCTGAAAGTGGGCATTTCGAATATACCCGTTTTCACTGGCCAATCCTGTGAGTTCCAAATCATGGGTTGAAATCATTCCCAGTCCACGGCTCTGTTGCAGCGCATGCACAAAGGCTTCGCTTCCGGCCAGCCGTTCGCGATTATTTGTGCCCCGATAGATTTCATCAATGAGAAAGAGAACCGGATGAGGATTGGTGTTATTCACCGCATCCAGAATGACTTTCAAGCGTTTGACCTCCGCATAAAAATACGACAAACCTTCGTCCAGGGCATCCGTGACTCGTATGCAACAATAGAGACGCAACCAGGTCCAGGAAAAAATTCTGGCACACACCGGGCCACCTGCCTGAGCCAGACACAGATTGATGCCGACCGTCCGCAGAAACGTGCTTTTGCCGGACATATTGGATCCGGTGACCAGAAGAAGATGGCCTTCCCCTCGTAACTCCAGATCATTGGTAATGCGATGAGCACGCGTGATAAGCGGATGGCCGAGGCTGACTGCGGTCAGGCCTCGTGTGGCAGGGGTTGTATTTGTGGTTTCGAGTTGTGGCCAGAGGTAATCCGGATTCAAATAGGCATAACGCGCGAGAGCGCTGGCGGCATCAAGTGTGCCAATGGTATCCAGCCAATCAGGGAGTGTGGTGCGAAGACGTGTGATGAGGCGATTGAGTTTTCCGACAAACCACAGGTCCCAGGGTACCAGGGCATTGAGGCCTAAATGAATCAGCGGGTGGGCTTTCACGCTAAGCCCCTGGCAGATACGGCTGAGCTGTTTGAGACTCTGGGTCGGACGATGCTGTTGGGTCAACAGCGACTGACAAACCTGTAGGATTGTCGGTTGATGGGGAAATGTTGATCGCTCAAGTGTGGCAATCACGCTGACAAGTTTTTCCAGCTCTTCGTGGAGGGCGAGCACCCGGCCAAAAAGCGGGTGGATGGCTCCTGAAAGGAGAAAATACGTTCCGATATAGAGGGTCAGGGGAAGCAGCCAAAAATTTGGTGCTCCTGTGAGGAGCGTCCAGAGTCCTAAGGCGATAGTCAGACTCGTCAGGGCGCATGCTGCGATGATAATCAGAGACAGATGACTAATGGAGATTGGCGCTTCAAGCAAGGAAATTATGCGGGTTCCATTCAGTCGAACGGGGCTAATGAGTCGGGTGGCTAAGAGACAGCGATCCCTCAAACGGGAAAGCGGGGTGAGTTCTTTGACCAATGTCTGCCTGGTTGTCCAAGATAGCCCGTCGGATTCGGGAAGATTGGACTGAAACAGCCAGGTGGCGACGCGCTGTTGACCAATGGAGGAAAACGTCGTGTCGAGTAGGCCTAGTAAGGAATGTGGACCCGTGAGGTCGAGGTCTATGGCGAACGGATGTCGCTCAGGGGCCTTGTGTTCGTTGGCCGATATGTGAGGCCAGTCAAGTTGCAGACGCGCGAAGCTGTCTTTTTTGATTTCCAACCAGAGCTGTAATCGATGCAACCGGGATTTCAATCGCTGGTGAAACCAGGATATAGTGAGAAAGCAGATGAGGAAGGTAAGAAGAAGTCCATTGCCGGTATGAAACCAGGCCTGTTGATACAGCCCGATTGTGATCGCGGCCCCCGCAAGGAATATTCCCATTCTCCATCGGCTGAACTGTTGGCTGGCGATGGCGCCTCGCGCCTGCATCCGTTCGGTGCGGTGAATGAGGCGAAGTATCGCTTGTTCTCGTCTATCGGTAGAGGAACGTTCCATAGGGCCTGCGGACATTAGCCGCTCCGCGTGATCCCGTCAATAGAATTTGGTGAAGAGCCTGTTGATCCATACAGTCAGGTGGCTTCCCATTGCACAAAGGGCCCAACGACCGCTTGCCCTCTTCACGGCTTGCGCCTATTTGAATAGGTCATTCCGTTTTTTTTCGATGAGAAATGAGTGGCAGAGAAGCGTACAATTGAGAAACTTTTGAATGATCGAATAGCTTTTATGGATACGACTGTTTTTGAAATGACGATTCCTGTCTCTGTGGATGCGGCTGAGTTAGCGGGGATCCTGGATTGCCAGGAATTTCTGGGAGCATGGGAAGCGGAAGGATCGGTCGTGCTTTATTGGAGTAAGAATGGGGCAGAGATTCTTCAGCAAGTTCGGTCGGCAATCAGCGTATTGGGTATGGCTCTCCCTGAAGGGTCACTGCAGTTTCATCCAGTGAAAGCTCAGGATTGGAATGCCACATGGGCGGCGTCCGTTCAGCCTATTCGTATCGGCCGTCGAATTGGTATCCGCCCGAGTTGGGCCACCATGGACATGCCGGAGGATGGTGTGGAATTGATCATCGATCCCAAACAGGCGTTTGGGACCGGTCATCATGCCACAACCCAATTGATCCTCGAATGGTTGGAAGGGGTCACGTGGGTTCCAGGCATGCAGGTGCTGGATGTAGGGACGGGAAGTGGCATTCTCGCGATGGCGGCATTGCGTCTGGGAGCGACCAGTGCGCTGGGAATTGATGTGGATACGACGGCGCTAGACTGTGCCAGGGAATACGCGGCCGTGAATAACATTCAAGAAGAATTTACGCTTTCCTCTTGCCAATTGGCCACGCTCCCCGTTCAATCATTTGATGTCATTCTGGCAAACTTGGATCGCCGAACTATACTTCAAGTAATCGATCAATTTACTAAGATGCGGGGTCCGCATACGCAGCTGGTGTTATCCGGGCTGTTAGAGGAAGATGAATCTGAGATTGTCCTGCTGTTGGAAGGACAAGGATGGTTTCAACGTCATGTCAGGAGGCGGGAAGGCTGGATTGCCATTCAGTTGGCGGTCGCTTCTCCAGAGTCGTCTTCGGGCTGAGACTCCAGGAATGCAATGAGGGCTTGGTAGGTGTGTTGCCGAACTTCTGCTTTCGATCCGGTGCCCTGATCCAGATTTTTTCTTAACCATACGGTTTCCGAAATATGTGTGGTTGCTTTGTTGCACAGGGTCCACATCTGGTGAAGAAATTCGACGGGAAGGCCAACCTGGACGCCTTCTGATTCAATCCGGTCATCCAAAATGGCCAGGAGATCAGAGATCGCCTCGTCTGCCCGATAGGGTTGGGAAGCAAATCCGAAGCTGGCGTGGGCTGCTTCCTCCTGTTTGGCTTGCTCGACTAAGTCATGCATGTACTCCTTGAGCAGACCAATGATTCGTCCAGAAAATCGCATGGAGTTGTGGGGGACTCTCTCTAAGAATTGTTCGTCAGACGAAATGAAATATTTTTAGAAGTGGAAATTTTTTTCTGAGATTGAGGGAGATCCCATCGATTAATCATCGAAGAGGGTGTCGACGTCCGGCTTCACAACGCCGGGAGGAAGTCCGGGTTTCCAGTCTCCGTATTTTCCGTCCGGACGATGGAAGTATTGATTATGTTGGCGCTTAATGACCCAATCCTCACCGTCGGCCCATAATTGTCGAATTTCTTCCTGCTCCATGAATTCCGGTCTCCTGTTTTGTGAAATCTACTTGGGGGAGATGTGATTTGATGTATGGGCTTGAGCTATCTTAATAAAACCGTTCCCTTCGGGCAATTCACATTATTTTTGAAGAGAATTGGTGTGGTGAACACCATCTGATGAGACTATGGATCGGACAAGTATGCAAAATGCACACTCAGAGGCGGTCACCAATATTTGTATTGCGATAAAGCCTTTTTTACTCCCACTTAATGACGGTCTGCCATGACGTTGAACCAAGGAAGCCTGAAAATTGCGGTGATCGGCGGGGGGCCTGCCGGGCTGATGGCCGCTGAGGCTGCGATTGCCGGGGGCGCACACGTGGATCTGTATGACGCCATGGCCTCCGTCGGTCGAAAATTTCTGTTAGCGGGGAAGGGTGGGCTCAACCTGACGCATTCTGAACCATTAGAAAGATTTCTTGCACGGTATGGCGCCAGGCAGGGACAGTTCCAATCGTTGCTCGCCGGGTTTGGTCCTGATGCATTGCGCGAGTGGGCACGGGAACTGGGTATTGAGACTTTTATCGGAACATCCGGCCGCGTATTTCCCAAAGACCTCAAGTCTGCGCCACTTTTGCGCGCGTGGCTACGGCGGTTGCGTCAGCACGGTGTGGCGATTCACGTGCGGCATCGCTGGGTTGGCTGGGACGAGACCGCAGCTCTCCGGTTTGCCACGCCGCAAGGAGAACGTCTGGTTTCTGCTGATGCGGTGGTGTTGGCGTTGGGAGGTGGCAGTTGGTCCGGATTCGGCTCCGATGGGGCTTGGGTGCCGTTGCTCGCCGCGCGTGGTGTTCCAATTGAACCGCTGAAGCCGGCGAATTGTGGCTTTGATGTCGATTGGAGTCCGCACCTTCGTGGCCGCTATGCCGGGTATCCCGTGAAGCCCGTTGTCGTGGCGGGGACTACCCAGGAGGGCGTTGAGTTCCGGCAACAGGGCGAATTCATTGTGACGGAGACCGGCATTGAGGGAGGCGTGATCTATGCGATTTCGGCATGGGTACGCGACGAGATTGGGAAAACGGGCACGGCACTTCTTCGATTGGATCTGGCGCCCGACCGGGATGTGTCGCGGCTTATAGCAGATTTATCACGTGCGCGTGGTTCACGCTCGATGGCTAGTCACCTGCAGCGCCGTGTTGGTATTTCAGGTGTGAAAGCCGGCCTTCTAAGGGAATATGTGTCCAAACAGGACTTTGCCGACCCGGTGCTGCTCGGGACGGCCATCAAATCGCTGCCGGTGCGTCTCGTCGGGCCGCGCCCATTGGAAGAAGCAATCAGTACGGCGGGTGGAGTGGGGTTCGAAGCCTTGGATGGGCGACTGATGATTCGCACGTTGCCGGGAGTATTTTGTGCGGGAGAGATGCTGGATTGGGAAGCGCCAACCGGTGGCTATCTTCTGACTGCCTGTTTCGCCAGTGGCCATGCTGCGGGTGTGGGGGCCGCGAGGTGGCTTCAATCGATACGGGAGTCCAATTAGGTAAAATTGTATCCTGACAACCGGCATTCCACTCCATGAACTGTGGCCACGGGTTCTTCCACATTGCCCCTTCCAAGCAGTGACGCTCTCTTTATCGGGGAAACAAGGTGAGAAAAATTATGCTCCAAGCCGTTGGCATGAGTGTTTCACTTGGTATAAAATATTTACTTCGGGTTTTGCATACCCCCTCATTCCCTGGAATTTACCAGAGTAGCCCACAAAGGACTTGTGCAAGATGACCGTTATTCATCGCATGCTTTATATTTTGATTGCCAGTGTTCTGCTTTCCTGGTTGGTGATCCCTGGAGTCTGGGGTGAGGAATCTTCTCAGGTTTTGACACAACAGGCGATGGATGAATGTCAGGAAGGGAGACGGGCGAAGGCCGAAACGGTTCGGGTTGCTCACTTTGAGCGGGGGCGGGAGTTGGCTGAAAAGGCTGTGGAGCTGAACGAGCGTTCCGCCGACGCGTATTTTTCCCTATTCTGTAATATTGGGGAGCGCATGCGCGCCAACGGAGAAGTCCTTTTTTCGGTGTTTGAATATGGACGGATGATGGAAGCTCTGGATAAGACCCTTTTACTCAATCCTAACCATATGGATGCCCTCTCTTCTAAAGGGACGATCCTCATCGAAGCCCCCGGGTTATTTGGAGGAGATTCCGTAAAAGGCGAAGCGATGCTGCGGCAGGTGATTCAGCAGGATCCTCAATCCATAAATGCTCGCATGGTCGTTGCGCGATTGTGTACTGAGCGGGGAGAGGATCAAGAGGCTTTTGATTTAGCGAAAAAGGCGCTTGAGCTTGCCAGGGCGGCGAACCGGGATGATCTTCTCCCTGAGGCGGAAAAAACATTTTCCGAGATCCAGACGAAACTGGCCTCCAAATAAATCGCCATTCGCGATTTGCTCAGGTGGCCGGTTGGAATGAAATCCCTTTTCTAGTATTTCCCTTTTTTCTCCACAACCTCCTCGAATCCTTCCAACGTTTAATCCATTGTGGCAGAGGTGTTTTAGCCAACACAGCAATTTCCCGGGCTCTGTATAATCATTAATATGAAAATATGCGTGGGTATTGCCTCCAAGGATCGAAGGTCCATGTCCACGAGCCATCCCAATTCAGGTCTTCCCGATTATCTGGCCCCCGAGTTATCCATTCTCTTTGTTGGAATTAATCCGGGTCTGCGCTCCGCTGAGATCGGGCATCATTTTGCCGGGCCTTCAAACCGGTTTTGGAAATTGCTGTTTGACGCCAGCTTGATTCCCTCTCCCATGACCCATCGGGATGATTGGCAATTGCCCGAATTCGGATATGGGCTTACTAATTTGATCGCCAGGCCGACCGCCGGTGTTCAGGATTTGGGGAAACAGGATTTTTTACAAGGGCATCAGGCCTTACTGACAAAAATCACGACGTATCAACCTCGAATTGTGGCCTTATTAGGAATCAGCATGGCCCGCATGCTTTTCTCGTCCAAGGAGGCTACAAGTGTTGATCAGCGGTCGGTTGGCAACCCTATGCAGGTCGGCCTGCAATCCCTTTGTCTTGGTGGTGTGCCTGTCTGTGTGTTGCCAAACCCGAGTGGAAGAAATGCCCATTATTCCTATCAGCAAATGAAGGCCTTGTACTGTGGGCTGAAGGATTGGGGTCATCCATCCTGATACGAAGATATGGCGGGCATGTAGCCCAAACAATAGGGCCGCTCGCATCTGGCAGACAATAAGGCTTTGATCTTGTGGCTGAGGTGTGCATAGATGAAGCTTAAGACACCTGTGTTCTTGTTGAATATCTGCGAGAGAGTGAGTTGGTTTCAATGATGAGGCTTGTTTCTCGCTATGGGGCCATTCTGAAACGCTGGGGGTATGGATGAGTGATGACAGGTCGATTCTCATTGGATTCCTTTTTTTTGTAGGTCTTGGCCTTTTACCGGGGTTGGGAGAGGTTCGGGCAATGCCGATTTCCCAGGCCATTGAACAGGCCAAGTTGGCGACAGTCGGGATTCTTCCGGCTGATCCACCTGAGATTTCCGATAATGACTATGGGCTGCCGGTCAGTATTCGCGGGTCGGGAATCCATATTGGTCAGGGAGTGATTGTGACGGCGCGACATGCGGTAGAGCGTACAGAGGGAGGAAAAGTCATTATCCCGGACACCATTCATGTGGTGACGGACGATCTTTTTGAGCTGCCGGCAACTCGTAAGGGAGCGAATGCTTACCTGGATGTGGCCGTGTATCAACTCCAGGGTCATGAATCGGATTGGCCCCAAGCGCATGTCACGTTTGCCGATGAAAATGTGACGTTTGGCGATCAGGTCTTTACCGTCGGGTATCCATTGGGTTGGGGCCCGGCTATTAACTTTGGCACGACGGGAAATCCCAATACTTTTTTGCCGACGGTGAACAGTCGATTAATGCAGGTGGATATGTCCGTGTGTAGTGGCAATTCTGGCGGCGGGGTGTTGAATTACCATGGACAGCTGGTGGGTCTCATGCATGCCATCATTCAAACGGAGACGCAGCATGAAGATCGGCGGTGTGCCCGATTGGCTTTTGTTCTCCCGGGTCCGTTGGTTCAACGAGTGGTGACCGCCGTCTTAGCTGACACGGTGCCGGGGTTTTCGGTGCTGGGGATTCAGCTCCAAACAATGAGGACGGGAAGTCGTTGGGCGTTGGTCGTGGCCAAAGCGACCGGTCCCTCCCGTCATGCGGGATTTCAAAAGGGGGATGTGCTGATGACCATTAACGATGTGCTCATCACCACACCGGCACAATTGAAAAATTATCTGATTGAACGAACCGAACCCGGTCAAGTTGTCGAACTCAGGGTTCAGCGTGGAGATTCTCAGGAGCTGCTTTCTGTGACGTTGGGTCGATCCTGAGAGGGCATTAAGTTTGAGAATGAATGAGTTTTCTCAGTGTGGGGCTGTTGAATAAAGCCGCCAGCGGCGTTCTCGCCATTTTTCCGTGCCCCCTACTGGAAGTACGCTCTGTGCGCAAAACATAAGTTGTGCCCTTCGGGACACGGCAGGCAATTTGCGGCCTTCCCTTCGGCATGACTTGTATGGTGTCTACAGCTCATTTTTTGAGAAGCTAAAAGGAACTGGGGTGGAGGGACATCGACTGACATCTGCCGCCCGGCGGACAGACTCCCTGAGAACTCTCCCACCCACACCTCAAACGTCGATGAGGAATCTCGCGGCAGGGATGCTGACCGCCGATTTACCCGCAAGCTCACGTTGGTGTGTGCCACCCCAGCGTCATTCATTCATTTCTTTCTAGGAGGCGACGATGATGCAACCCGTTCTGAACATCGGCGTGGATGTGGCTAAAGACGCCGTCGTGGTGGCGTGCGCCGAGCGAAGCTTTCCGGTCCAGAGTGTTCCCAATCAGCGGGCCCCGTTGCGGGCTTGGCTGAAATCCCTCCCCGCCAGTAGCCGCATCGGCTTGGAATCCACCGGCGCCTATCACGAATTACTGGCGGACCTGGCGCAGGCCCAAGGCCATACCGTCTTCCTCCTCAATCCATTGGACACTCGGCATTACGCCAAGGCCATGGGCACTCGGGCCAAAACCGACCGGGTGGATGCGGAGGTGATCGCCCGACTCATCGCACAAGAGCACACGCGCTTGCGGCCCTACACGCCTCCTACCGCCACTCAACGCAAGCTCGATCGGCTCATTCGACGGCGCGCCACGATCGTCCGCCTCAAAGGCACGCTCAAGCAGACGATGCGCCATCTGGGCGGCTTTGCCGCCGAACTCAAGGCCGTGAGGGGCAAAGTGGATGCGTTGATTGCCAAGATTGATGCGACCATGGCTGTCATGGCGGCCAGTTCGCCCCAACACCAGGAGGCCCAACAACGGGTGGAAACCATTGTGGGCGTCGGGCCCTTAGTGGGCATCAGCTTGACCACTACGTTGGAGCGCGTGCCGTTCCGCAAGGCGGATGCGTTCGTCGCCTTCATGGGCTTGGATCCGCGGGCGAATGACTCGGGACACAAAACCGGGCGCCGACGGTTGTCCAAACGCGGCCCCGCCGAGTTGCGCCGTTTGCTGTTTAACGCCGCGATGTCCGCCATCAAAACCAAAGTCTGGAAACCGATCTACGAATAGTTCTCGCACTCAAGGCTGGAGCACGACCGCCTCGTTGGTGATCATTGCTCGCAAAATTGCTCGAGCCGCTTGGTCCATTCATCACTACCGCACAACCTTTAATCCAGAACGGATTACAAAATGCTTGACATAAACCATAGAATCTCAGGGCAGGACTGGACGAACTTTTTTGGACCGCCCCGAGGCCTCTGATAGGCAACGTGCCTGTGGGTCAATATGCCCTTGGAAATTATTATTCAACACTCCCAGTGTCTAAACAAAAGCTTGTTGTCCTTCTTGGTTACAGGATAGACTTGTCTTTGTGGATCCCCCATGGGTCGTTTGCCGGACCTTAATTCAGCTGGGAGTATTATTTGGCTTCACTGGCAGATATTCCTTAACCTTCTTCTTCGTTCCTGCTGACCGTTGCCCCGTTTTGGAGAATCCATTTTTCATCATGGAAAAAGAGGATCAAGGAATTGAGCAACGCCGGTAAAAGGACTTCAATCAGGTCACAATCCTCAAGATTCCCTACAGATGTTCCGATAGACCCACCAAAACACTGAAACATGGGGAAACGGCCTAGGAGGTTCGGGCCATGGTGAAAGAAGGTTCAATGCTGAGCCATGATTATTAAAGAACGAACAATCAATGGCCTGCCTGTGATGAGTCTTTCAGGAAAGTTAGATACTTTTTCTAAAAATGCTTTTAAGGAGACCGCAGAAAAATATACAGACCCGAATTCAAAAGGGCTCATCCTGGATTTTCACGGAGTGACCTTTTTGGATAGTGTGGGGTTAGGAGTTTTGGCGGTCCTCGCAAGGACTTTCCTGAAACTCAAGGGGCGGATGATTATCGTGAATCCTCAGGATCAGGTGAAGACACTATTATGTGAAATGAATATGGGGAAGATGATTCCCATGTATACAACGGATGACCAGTTTTCTACGTTTTCTGAACTCTAGCTCTCCTGCCTCTTTCTTCCTTCTCCCTTAACAGTTGTCTTTGTTGGTGATGAGTTTTCGGGGATTCTCTTTCGTGTAATCTCCCCGTTTTTACTTAACCCCTTCCAGCTGTTAATGGGGATGTGGTGAATAATTCTTCATGCCGGGGCAAACATGCTCCACTGTATGCGTCTGTGTTTTCCTCTGAGTATGGTGACGGGGTAGTCAACCTAGGGAGAATTCCAGTACAGTAGTGGAAGATTTTTGAAAGAGGACACGGTTTTCGTTCCCGGATAGCTTCCTGCTCTCTAACCTGTTCAGGTTTGTCACGCAAGACCATTTTCACGACCATTTACCTCTGACCAGTGACTCTTCCTCTTCATTTTTTTCAGTATGATGTGATTGTCGTTGGCATGGGACCTGCGGGGGCTTCGACCGCATATAATTTGAGCCAATTGGGAATGTCCGTGCTAGCTTTTGATAAGCAGGTTCATCCTCGGTACAAAGTCTGTGGCGGGGGGCTCTCCGCCAGAATTGAACGAATTCTCCCCGCCGATTTCAAAACGGTTGTTGATGAGACGGTGTATCGTGTGCAGTTTACTTACGGGGGAACTGATTCCTTTATTGTCGAATTTCCCCAACCCGTGGCCTATATGGTGATGCGCCAGACCTTTGATCGATGGTTGGTCGAAAAAGCCAGGCAGGCTGGCGTGGAGGTCAGGGAAGAGGAGTCCGTAGTAGCCATTCAAGAATTGGAGGAAGGGGTCGAGGTGGCCACAGGGAAAGGACGCTATCGTGGCCGGGTGGTCATCGGGGCCGATGGAGCGATGAGTGTGGTGGCTCAACAATGTTTCCCGGGGCGAGATGTGCGAAATATCCCTGCCTTAGAAAGTGAATATCATGGAGACCCGCCTCACGCATTTCAGGACAGGCAAACAGTATTGATCAGTTTATGTGCGACGAAAAAAGGATATGGCTGGGTCTTTCCGAAGAAAAAGGGGCTATCGTTGGGGGTGGGCGAATTTATCCGGAGTGGAAATCGTCCCAAACGTAGTTTTGAGGATTTTATCAGCCATGAAACAGGCTTAACCGGGCTTACGATTCCTTCCCCATTAGGACACCCCCTTCCGATTTCCGGTCACCAGGCGAATCGCTGGGGACATCGGTGGGCCGGAAGTTTGGTGCGGCATCGGGCCATGTTAGTTGGCGATGCCGGTCATTTGGTTGATCCGTTACTGGGAGAAGGTATTTACTATGCCGTCCGATCCGGACAATTGGCCGCAGCCAGCGTGGCTGCCACAATTCGGAATCCAAGTCATCGGTTGGATGAATATGAAAAACAGGCAGAGGCCGAATTCGGACTGGAATTTCGAGTGGCTTCTCGATTAGCAGGCATCATTTATGGACTACCTCGATCTTGCCATTGGTGGGTGGGTCGGACATTTCCCGATGCCTATCAAGGCATGCTTCGGCGGTATTGTGAACTCTTACAGGGTCGTGAAACGTATCAGACGCTTTGGGGCAAAATTTTACGACGACTGAGAGGTCCATTTGGGCGTTCAGTAGGTAAGTAGATGAAGTGGGAGTGGATGGGGTTATCCTATCCCAGACAGATCCCGCAGGTTGGATGCTGCCTCTGGAGGCAGAATAGATTGAGCGGGGTCCGTTCCTGTGTGAGTCCTGTTTGGCAGGAGTGGAGTTGTTCCCTGGGCGGGGAAAGGTCATTATTAATTTTGTGGTTTATGAAGGTCGGAATTTAAAGGAGTGTAATACGTATGTCAGCGCTGATTTATGGACAAAAGCTCACCAAAGCCTATGGGACCAAGCGTCTCTTTCAGGAACTGACCTTAGGTGTTTCAGAAAAAGACCGTATCGGGATAATCGGGCCGAATGGATCGGGGAAAAGTACCCTCCTTCGGATTTTTGCCGGGCTGGAACAGCCGGATGAGGGGAGAGTCACTCGACGCCAGCATCTTCGAATTGCCTATATTCCCCAACATGCTGATTTCGATTCGGAGTCTACTGTCGCAGAGGAAATTGAACGTGCGGCCCTGTCATCTGGCCTGCATGCGCATGATTGCGTGGCTCGGGTGCAGGAGACACTAGGGCGCATGGGGTTTGCCCAGGGAGAGCAGCTGGTGGGTCCACTTTCAGGTGGATGGAAAAAACGGCTTGCCATTGCCTGCGGGTTCGTTCAGGCTCCGGATGTCATGCTGGTGGATGAGCCGACCAACCATCTTGATCTGGAAGGGATGCGTTGGCTTGAACAGGTGATGTCCCAGGCTCCCTGGCCGTGGGTCATGGTGAGCCATGATCGATGGTTTCTTGGCCATGCGACCAATAAGGTGGCAGAAATAAATCCGAGGTATCCGGATGGCATTTTTCTTGTTCCGGGAGGCTATGAGGAGTTTTTGGTCAAGCGGGAAGAATTTCTCAATAGCCAAACTCAACAAGCTCAAGCCCTGGCCGGAAAAGTTCGCAGGGAGGAAGAGTGGCTTCGTCGAGGTCCCAAGGCTCGATCTACTAAAGCGAAGGCTCGCATAGATTCTGCCCATGCATTGCAGGCTGAATTGGCTGAGACCCAGGTGCGCTTGCGACAAGATGAAACCTCCATTGATTTTGTCGGCTCGGGTCGGCGCACGAAACAATTGATGGTCGTCCATCAGCTTTGGAAGGCCTTTGCCAAGCGGACGATTATTCAAAAACTGGACTGGGTGATCTCACCGGGAACCGCCACCGGCGTCTTAGGTCATAATGCCTCCGGTAAGTCCACCCTCTTGAAATTACTCGCCAAGGAATTGGAGCCTGATCAGGGAAGCATCACGTATGCGGAGAAATTGCAGGTGGTGTATTTTGATCAAAATCGTGATCAATTGGATCCGAAAATGACCTTGCGACGGACGTTGTCGGATTCTGGGCACACGGTCATGTACCGTGGGCAGACCGTGCATCTGGCTGGATGGGCTAAACGATTTCAATTTCAGCCTGAGCAACTGGATCTCCCGATTGAGTTACTCTCCGGCGGTGAGCAGGCGAGGGCGGTCATTGCTCGATTAATGCTCCAATCCGCCGATGTGCTGATTGTGGATGAGCCCACAAACGATTTGGATATTCCAACGCGAGAAGTCCTGGAAGAGAGTTTAAAGGATTTTCCTGGAGCATTAATCCTGGTTACCCATGATCGGTATATGATGGAGGAAGTCTGCACGGAATTTGTAGGATTAGACGGGCAGGGAGGGTACGGGCAATTTGCGGATTATGGACAATGGGAAGCATGGCTTCGACGCCAACGATCAGGGAAAGACCAGTCGGGGACACAAACCAAGGGTACCCGTGTTGCGGCTGAACGGCCAAAAGCCAAAAAACTCTCATTTCGTGATCAGCAAGAGTATGACACGATAGAAAAGCGGGTTCTTGATGCGGAGGCTGTCCTCGAACTGTGCCGCACGGAAACAGAAAATCCCAAAATTGTTTCCAATCATCTCAAGCTCCAAGAAGCCTATGAAAACCTCAAGTCCGCCGAACAGGAAGTGGAACGCCTGTATACCAGGTGGGCGGTACTTGAAGCCAAGCAACAGGCATAGAGTACAATGGATATATGAGCGCCTGTCGGGTTTGGTGTATGCGGTTTAGTCAGTTCACCCGGCCTTGAGGAAAGAAAGAAATGACACCATGAGATTCCTGGTCACCATCCAGAAAATGGGCATGATTTTTTTACTCTGTTGGGCGGGAGCAGCATGGGCCGGGTTTGAGGAAGGGGAGGAGGCCTACCTGCAGGAGAATTTTCCCGCCGCTCTGTCTGAATGGCGACCGTTAGCAGAAGAGGGAAATGCCGAGGCGCAGAACATGTTGGGCTATATGTACCGGTATGGCCAAGGAGTAACCCAGGACTTTGAGCAGGCTCGACTGTGGTATCGTCGGGCTGCCGATCTCGGGAATGCCAGAGCTCAGAACAATCTTGGCGCGATGTATCGCCAGGGTTTGGGGATGCCGCAGGATTATCAAGAAGCCTTTCGATGGTTTCTGCGGGCCGCCGAGCAGGGAAACGGTGGTGCGCAAAATCATGTAGGTCTCATGTATTACAAGGGAGAAGGAATCCTAAAGGACCTGGTGCAAGCCTATAAGTGGGCGTATCTGGCTGCCCAGCAGGGCCTGGATCCGTCAATCCAAGCCTTAGACCTACTTTCTCAGGAGATGACCACTGCTCAGATCAATGAGGCAACTGATCTCGCACGAAAATGGAATCCCAAAGGTGAAGAGGTGGCCCTTTAGATGACCGTCTGACGTCCCTGCGTTTAGAGGGGTTTTGGCTTGGTTGGTAGTGGTGATTTGGGTGTTGAGAAGTAAGGACTCTGGAAAGCATGACGAGGTCGGTGAGATAGGCGTTTTTAGGTGACGATGATTTCCTCCTGTATTTGACTCCCTCCCAGCGGAGTGCTACCCTGATTCACGGTGCAAGCGATGATGGTTTCCTGCCTTTTCCGCGCTTTCATTCCTAGGCGGATTGATTTTCACGATTGATTCTTGAAGGGGTGAAAACTTCATTAACCTCTTCGCTTCCCGTCCGGTTCCAAAGGACGGTGCCTGTTCTTTGTCATGATTGGGATGGTTTTTTAGACAGAAGGAGGCTTCTTATGAAGCTGACAATGAAGTGGGGTGGTAAGGTCAGAAATAGAAAAACCTTTAAACCGGAGCCGAAAATTCGGTGGGATCTTCTTGGCCTCGCTGATCCATCTAAAGAAAAAATCCCCATGCCGATCGATGAGGTTCGCCGACAGGTTCTGATGATGTCGAGCCCTGGGTTTGATCAGGATAGCGCTACTCGACTCGATGTGGTGCCCCAAAAAATTTCTCGTTCGTCGAATTCTGCAAAGCCTGTGTCCAAGGCGCGCAGGGAGTCCACGTAAGACAGGCATGCCGCGCAGGTTTACAAGACCGACACATGGGCCATGTCAGGTATTGGTGGCTCGATCAAGTGGCTCTGATGGTCTGCCAAACAGGCAGAGACCAAAAGAGACCTACAGCTCAAGTGTAGAAGCCAGAGGCGTGATACCCAAAACGAAAGGAGGAAGATAAATGGGACGACCGACAAAAGTGACCCAGGCCAAACGAAATCGTGAAATGGTCAAAAGGATGAAGCAACAAGATAAGGAAGCTCGACGTGAGCATCGCAAGTCGGAAAGCGAAGAACCTCCTAGGGTGCTTGATGGGGAAGATCCCGATTTAGTTGGGATACGGCCAGGCCCGCAACCACCCCAATACTAGGAAGATCTTCAACTTCTCATTGAGGAGTTCGACACAAATCCTGGTATTCTTCCTGGTGTGTTTTTCCCATTTCAAGTTGTTCTGTCAATATTGGCACTATTACCAGAAATACCTGCCCCACTTCAATTTTCTGACAACTCGGGTACTATCCCTGCCGAAAAATTCGGCTTATCATGCCGTGGTTCTTATTTTAGCCCTCATTTACATGGAATCAGAAGAAAAGCCAGATCTCTCCTAGGTAGCCACATTTTTTAACCAGGTTTCCCGAATCCGCTATCCAGTCCCCATGCATCTGGGAGTGTCACTCTACCATCAGGAGTTCATAAAGAGTATTTGGGCCACTTCGTGCTTCGAGGCAGTTCCCCTTGAGTCTATGGGCTTCTGGAGTTACGTTTTTCCAATTTTCCGTCGTCACAGCCTCTTGAACTTGCTAGAAGTATTCCTATGCTTGGCGAAGGAAATTTTTGGGGATTTTCGGGTCCGGATGGAAGGATAATTTGCACTCAGATGACATTCGCAAAGTTACCCACCGGCTATGGTAAAGTATGTATATGAAACTGAAAAATCTAAACTGGTGTTTAGTGCTAACTCTAGGGAGTATGGGTGGATGCGCGTCCTCGCCCATGGAGATACCGGAAACCCTTCAGAGTCAGATTGATCCCACGCTCACGTTTTCTCAAGTGATGCACCATCCTGAGTCCTCTCAAGGGAAGATCCTCGTGCTTGGAGGGGAGGTTCTTTCTGCCAAGCGCCTTGCGGAAGGCACCCGGCTTGAGGTGTTGCAATTACCCTTGGATGATTACCAACGGCCCGTCCTCACTCGCACCGACTCACAAGGCCGGTTTATTGCCATGGAGAGCGCCTTTCTTGATCCCGCCATGGTTCAGGCAAATACTCAGGTCACTCT
Source organism: uncultured Nitrospirales bacterium (assembly GCA_963801755.1). Taxonomy (GTDB): domain Bacteria; phylum Nitrospirota; class Nitrospiria; order Nitrospirales; family UBA8639; genus Nitrospira_E. The sequence goes on from CAWDGE010000010.1 coordinate 67,314, forward strand.
CGTGGGAGAGGTGACTGGGACAGTCGCCGGCAAGCTTGATGAAATGGACTATCAGTTTCCCACGGTGGTGATCAAGCACCTGTATGTGTGGAAAGATCCGTCTTTGATTCAACAAAGCAACTCTGGTCCGTGGTACAGCATTTTTGGTGGAGGCAGCACGGGAGGCCGGGTGGGTGGCGGGGTCGGTATTGGCCTTGGGTTTTAGTATCGATTCGGTATTTCTGTCGTGGCGTGTACTGAAATTCGGGTATGCGTTTGAGGAGGAACCTCTATACTGGTACAGCGAGGTATTGACTGTATTCCTCACGCCCCTCTGCCGGCACCATTAGCTTTCCCATCAAATGGCTTTAGGTGTTCCCACTTCCTCCATTTTCTGAAGTGTGATGGGAATGTGGTTCTTTCCTTAGGCAGGCCTGTGCGTCTAAGATAACGAGTCTATCTTCCTCTAGAGATTTTCAATAATGTACGAAGGCAAGGTCGGCACTGGTTTGACTTTGACCAATAAACTGAAGGCGTATGATGGAAAAAGAGCTGGAAGAATCGACTCCGTACGTGGGTTCCGAAGGGGAGTGCCGAGCCCAAAATATGTTGGGAACGGGCCGGCGGGCTGCGGCTTTTTATCGGAATCAAATGGGGAGCGAATTAAACGACAATATGCAGTCGTTTATTGCCAGACAGGAGATGGTTTTTCTTTCGACCGCCAATGCCAAGGGCGAATGTGATTGTTCGTTTCGGGCAGGGACTGTCGGGTTCGTAAGATTGCTCAATGCCAGGATGTTGGCCTATCCCGAATATCGAGGAAACGGGGTCATGGCGAGTGTCGGCAACATACTTGAAAATTCCCACATCGGCCTGCTGTTTATCGATTTTTTGCAAACGACGGTCGGTCTGCATGTCAATGGAAAGGCACGTGTGATGACCAATGAAGAAGTGGCTGCCATGCCGGAAATTCCACAGGCCATGCTCGACGCTTCACACATGAAAGGGGGACAACATCCGGAATGCTGGGTGATCGTCGAAGTCGAAGAAGCCTATATTCATTGTTCCAAGCATGTTCCTCGGATGAAAAAAGTTGAGAAGGAACTTCATTGGGGAACGGACGACGAATTTCATAAAGGCGGTGATTTTTTCCAGCTTCGATCCAACCAATTAAATGCCATTTCGTCTGAAGGATAGAAAAATCCCCTTTGGATTGAGAGGGTGCAAGGCTCACTTTCAAAAAGCATATGAACCTGTTGGTCCGTGAAAGAGAAAGCACCGAACCCTTCTCAAAAAATAACAAGGCGAGAAGAGTGTTGTCTGGTCATTTTGGACCAGGCTTGGGAGCAGCTCTTTATCTTGAGGTCTCGTCCTGATGGAACGCCGCCCTTCGGAAAGACTTAGGACAGGCTTTTTCAATATTTCCATTATGAAAGGGTCGGAGAGGACTGCCTTAATTCATCTTGCAGCGCGGCTTGGACCCGCTCCAATTCAGATTGAAGTGATACGATGATGGCTTGAGCCTTTTCCAGATTTTGGGTTTGTCCCATTTGCTCAAGTTGGAAGGCTAATTCGGCAAGTGGTTTGGCGCCAATGGTTCGTGAGCAACCTTTGAACGCGTGCGCCACCTTGCTGAGGACATCACTCTTGTTTTCCTGTATCGCCAGATTGATTCCATCCATGTGTGTAACGGAATCTTGACAGAATTGGTCGATGACGGAAATGAAAAATGTGGGATCCTCATCTCCTCCCAATCGGCGTAAGTCCCCGAGAGTTGCCGAATCTAAGGGTGGCGAAGGGTCTGGAGCGGATGTTCCGGATTTGAGTGAAGCTTCTCGATTTTCTGGGTGATGAGATTCTGCTTCACCGTTATGGTGTATTGTTGAAGAAGGTTGGGTGAGCCATTTCCCCAAGACACGTGTCAAATTCTCTAATTTCACCGGTTTGGATAAAAAATCACTCATTCCGGCTTCCAAACATTTTTCCCGATCACCAGCCATGGCGGTGGCCGTCAGGGCAATGATAGGCAGGTGTGGGATGGGACCTTCACGTTTCCGTATTTCTCTGGTAGCCTCAAATCCGTCCATCTCCGGCATTTGACAATCCATGAGGACACCGGCATAGGCGGTCCGTGTGATGGCTTCAACCGCTTCACGTCCATTCGCTGCAATATCCACCTGATAGCCGAGTGTTTTCAGCATGCGAACGCCGACTTTTTGGTTGACGAGATTATCATCGGCCAGAAGGAGTCGCTTCCCTGAGCCTTGACTCATTTCCCTCGTGGGCGATTGAATCGTAATGGGCAAAGGGGCCACGTCAGACCTTCTCATGACATTTAACAGACATTGGTGCAATTGCTTGTACCGAACCGGTTTGTTGACAAAGGCCGCAAAATGCCTTTGATTGAGGCTGTGGGTATTTTCGACCCGGTTAACCAAAGGATTGAGCAAGATCAAACGAATGGACGCCAACTGCGGATCGGCTTTGATGGCTTTCGCCAGTTCGAGACCATCCATGCCAGGCATGTTCATATCTATGAGAGCAAGGTGACAGGGTTCTCCGTTCAAGGCGCATTCCCGGAATGTGGCCAAGGCCTTCTCGCCATTTTCCGCTTGGATACTTTGCATGCCCCAATAGCTTGTATATTTTTGGAGTAGCATGCGATTTGTGACGTTATCATCGATGAGACCAATACGAACACCCTCAAGTTCGCGTGGCAAAATCTCACTGAGTAGTTGGTGCGACTGTTGGTTCTCTAACCGGGTCGTGAACCAGAAGCAGCTTCCTTGGCCCAATTCGCTGCGGACTCCGATGGTTCCTCCCATGAGTTCAGCCAGTTTTTCTGATATGGAGAGACCTAACCCTGTTCCTCCGTATTTCCGAGTTGTGGAGCTGTCTTCTTGGCTAAAGGCCTGAAACAGTCGCCCCTGGCCTTCAGGGGTTATCCCAATACCCGTGTCGGTAATCATAAATCGTAAGAGAACTGTTCCGGAGGTTTCCTCTTCGGGTAAAACCTGAATCACAATTTCACCCGTTGCGGTGAACTTAATCGCATTGCCAATAAGGTTCATCAAGATCTGGCGGAGTCTTACTGGATCGCCTTGGACGGTGGTGGGGATTTCCGGATTGATCAAGCTCATCAATTCTAACCCCTTTTCCTGAGCCTTGAAGCCTAACAGATCGACCACGGCATCCACCGTCTCTCGAAAGTCAAAGTCGATCGTTTCGAGGGTCAACTTTCCGGCTTCAATTTTTGAGAAGTCGAGAATGTCATTAATGATGGTGAGGAGCGCCTCACCTGAATCCTTGATCGTGAGCATGCAGTCTTGCTGGTCCTCGCTGAGATGCGTGCCGAGTAAAATATCCGACATGCCGATAATCCCGTTCATCGGGGTTCGGATTTCATGACTCATCGTGGCCAGAAAGTCGGCTTTTGTTTTGGTCGCGGCCTCGGCTTCAGCTTTGGCGTGAATCAAGACGGCTTCTCCTCGTTGCCGTTCCACCACACGGCCCAGTTGTGCTCCGACATACCCCATGACTTCTAATAATTTGGCATCCGGCTCCCTCGCCTCCGTCGAAAAAAATTCCAACACGCCTACCACCTGGTCCCCGATGGCAATTGGAAATCCAAATCCAGCCTTCACGCCAATATCTTTTGCCTGTTGGGGTCTGAGAAAACTGGGATCTTGAGTCACATCCCGAATCCAACTGGGCTTTCCACTGGACAACACCAGACCGGGAAGACCTTCCCCGGGTTGAAAATCGGTTTGTTCGGTAATGGAACGAAAGGTCCCAAAGCGTTCGGGGTGTTCCAAATGCCAGATGGCGGTGGGAATGAGTAAGTGGTTTGTCTCTTCAGATAGGAGGTATAAGTGTCCGACAGGCCACCCAGTATTCTGACAGATCAAATCCATAGTGAGTTGCATCGCGTCTTCAATTGTCGAGGATTCGTTTGTGGCTTTTGCGATCTCCTGAAAGAGAGTATCAAGTCTGGCCCTATAGGCCAGGGCGGCATCCATTTCTTGGCGTCGTCGTTGCTCCGTATTGATCGTGTCTAATACCCGGTTATATTCTTCCGCGATTTGGCCAACCTCCGTATGAGGCTCTGAGTGGAGATGACGGGTAAAGTCATGACTGTTTCGTTGGTCCTTCATTTGGACAAGGAGATCCAGGATGGCAGTGCCGGGGCCATGTTCTGTCATGTTGAGCCCGATTCGCTCCTCCTCGGCTGTAACACGCAGGGGAACCCATTGATTGATAAGCCAGAGAATGGCGAAGCCCATACCAAATGCCCAGAAGAAACAGACGGTGCTTCCTAGAATTTGAATGCCCACTTGTTCCCAGACGTTGAACCCTGTGCCCCAGGAGTCCGGAGCACTCAAGAAGGGGAAGACAATGGTGCCCCACACCCCTACGCAGGCATGAACGGGTACGACGCCAATTGCGTCGTCAATTTGCAGACGTTCAAGAATGATGGTCGCGCCGACACAGATAATCCCGGCTCCTACGCCGATGAGGATCGTGCCTTCAGGCGACATGATATTGGCGGAAGCGGTAATGCTGACTAGACCGGCCAGGACACCATTAAGGGCATGACCGACATGTGGCCGTTTCAGGTGATACCAGCTTAATCCAAGAGCAGCCAGAGCACCTGAGGTTCCGGCAAGGGTTGTATTTACCAGAATCTGTGAGGCTTTCTGGGTAAACTCGAGACTACTCCCCCCATTAAAACCGTACCATCCGAACCACAGCAACAAGACTCCAAGCGTGGCTAATGGCAGATTCTGTCCTTGGATAGGTACGGCCTTGTCGGAAAAGCGACCATGGCGGGGTCCGATGACCATAACGGCCGCCAATGCCATCCAACCTCCCGTCGAATGGACGACGGTTGAGCCGGCAAAGTCAATAAATCCGAGTTGGTTCAACCATCCTGTATTCTGTCCTGTGGCTAATCCTCCCCACATCCAATGGCCAACAATGGGATAGATGAGAAGAGACACAATGAGGCTGGTGACCAAATACCCCGTAAATCGCATCCGCTCGGCAACGGCACCTGAGACGAGGGTTGTGGCGGTCCCACAAAATACCATCTGAAAGAAAAAAAACGCCCACAACCATCCCTGCTCGTGGGCATCAAAAAGAAACCCCTCTGTGCCAATAAGGCCAGCTGTCGTTGGGCCATGCATGAAGGCAAATCCTGCCACCCAAAAGGCGAGTGAAGAGGTACAAAAGTCCACCAGGTTTTTGATTGCGACGTTGATGCTATTTTTGGCTCGAACACGACCTGTTTCTAAGCAGGTAAATCCCCCTTGCATGAGCATGACGAGGGCCGCACAGATCAGCAGCCATAAAACATCAATGTTTGAAGAATTGCCAGACATGAGATTGGCTAAACCATCATGGGAATAATCCGGTGAGGATGAGGAGAAAAGATGTGCAGGGGGAAGGGGATGGCTTCATACAAACAGCGCAGGATACCCCTCAGCTTGCTGAGTGGAGGAATGCGCATATGTGATGAGATTAAACATTTAAAAGATGCTCCCCAGCTTACTGGGGGAGTTGTACTTTAATAAAAAAGGCATGCTTGTGCGTTACGAAAGGTTACCTTTCATTTTTTTCGGCATTTAATTGGTTGAAATTAAGGAGTTTCCCTGAAATCCTCAGTTCAATTGAGTAAAAACTGTTCATTTACTCAAAGAGGGTGAGACCCCTAAACTTTGGCTTGATAGAAAAATCTTGGGGAGTCAGAATAGTAGGTCGGTCATAGCAATCCTCTAAACATGTGGCGGGCGGAGCGAACATGACATGAATGATCCCCAAGGATTGGTGATGGGACTGAGGGTGTAGGAGTGGTCGAAAAGAAGATTTCAGCCATAGGATATTCAACACAAAAGGAAGTGCAATGATGAAAAAACTCGGGATGTATGGCATGTTTGTGGGTATGGTGAATGGGGTATGGTTGTTGGGCCTTCCACTGTCCGCATTTCCCACGGTTGGCTGGGAAACGGGGGATATGGTGCTGGATTTCGGGCTGAATCTGGCATCTGGAGAACGTACGGTCTTGGTAGATAAAGTTGAGATCGGAGATCCGTTCTTTGTTGAACTGACCTGGAACCTTAATGCGCAAAATTGTCTTTTGCATGTACAAATCCCTGGGGGGGATGGCGCACCTTCCACCACCCTCGTAGTGGATGACGGCCTATTCAATGGAGTTGTTTCCCATGCGGTCTTTCAACAAGTAGACGAAGTGGTGGTTACGGCTCGGGAAGGGCAGCGGTGTGAAATTCACCCGTCTCATGATGAGTTTTTGGTGGTAGCGCGGGCTCCACGTGCCCCTGTCCCTTCCGAAAAGGGTTGGGCCAACGCTCCGATTGGAGCAGTGGTGGTTCTGTTCCGGGCCACGACATTTTTTTTGCCTCACGACGTGACGATAATGCCTGGCCAAAAGGTCATATGGATTTATGCCGATGGTGCGCAAGAACCCCATAGTGTCACAAGTGGGGGCTGTCGGGTGAACGATTGCTCTGGTGGTGGAAAGCAGTTCAACAGTGAATTGAACCTCAATAAACCCGGACAGCGGTTCGAGTATGTGTTCAAGCATCCCGGGACATTTCCCTACCATTGCGAGCTTCATTTAGGATCTATGCAGGGCACCGTGATCGTCAAAGAAGCTCATCCGATCCCTTAACCCACCCTTCTTCTTCCTTGCCTGCAGGAGTGAAAGCCGGCCATTCATCCGGTTCGATGGAAAAAAGGTTATTCCTACGGGCTGATGATGTCAGAGGTGAATCTTGTCACGGGCGCAGGGATGCTTGAGGGGTCTACGTTGATTCCCCGCCATTTTGCGCTGAGTGATGGCTTTTCTTCACCGTATTGAGTTTCCGGCTCACAGAGACGTAGTCGCTTCAGAATGGGCGCCTGATCTCCTTCTCATAAAATGTATTGAGCCGGTGTGGCGATTTTTCGTATCTGCTCAGTTCAGACGGCATACATCAGAAGATGAGTGGTGTATAATTGAAGCTTTGCCGATACCCATCTGGAATGGGAAAACCCGTAAAATTCCTGACATCTACTCGGGATAGTTGGTCGACAGGTACCTGTGCTTTGCAGAATACCCATATGTCTCATCAGAACTGCTACCAAGTGCATCGAGTGATGCGTTGTCCATCACGACCGGGAATGCCCGGGTGTCCGGAGTCGTGCCTGTTTGTTGAGCGCTCAGGATCCTCCACGATGATAGGGGAACGATGGCCGTAGAACCATTTGGTGTCCTGGAACACCTGAAAGTCCTCTCTCCAAATCATGTCTACTTTCTGGCTTCCAAGGCCTTTGTCCTGCGTGGGTATGAGTATTATTCCCAGGGAAGGCTCGAGTCGTATAGCTGGGATCGAACCCAGACGACTTTGGCAGCGATGGTGCGCGGAACCAGCCAGTATCTTGTTCGCTTTGGTGTTCACAAGGGGCAACTAACCTTTTCCTGCAATTGTCCGGTGTGGACGCCGGAGTCGCATTGCAAACATGTTATTTGTGCACTACTGACGACAGTCAATCTCTTGCTTCCCGATACGTTCCATATGCCTTCATCAAATTCCACGCAACGAGCCCAACTGATGCGCCAACTCATGGCAGGAGCCGGAAGCCCTTCGACCCCAGGACCGTCCAACCCGGCCATTCCTCCACGCTTCGAGATTACTCTTCGAAACCGTCATGGGGTGTCATCCATTAGCATTACCAACCACGGGAACATTTGCCAATCTTTTGCAGGAATGCCAACCGAGTTAGCCGTGCTTCTTCGTGCCACCCAGGATCCTGCATGGTCCGTCCAGGAAGGACTGCGGGACTTCCTTAAACATCACGGCCAGAATCATGCCTTGTTCTTCGAGCATGCGGATGGGAGATTCCCTGTGGAATGGGCGCCGGATTCGTTGTATACCACAAAGACAGAGTTGAATATTCTCGGGTCGCACATCTCGATTGCCGCCTGTTGTTTGCGCTTCGGAGAGGTACAACGGAACTGCTACGCTTGTATGGGTTTTGCGGCCGATTTGGATGCCCAAAAACTGGGACCACTCGAACATGAAGGTGGGTGGGCCGTGTACGATTTGTTGTATGAAAACAGTCAACGGGAACGGGTTATTGAGCCTGATGATCTTCTCAGCCGACCGTTGGCCCTGCCGTCGACACCCCACTCTCGCGATGGCTGGCTTTCATCAGAACGCCCCACAGGAACGGACAGACCAACTTTTTCCATTCCGGTTGAACAGTTTCTGGCTTTACAATTCGATATTCCCCTCCACGAACAAGATCGAATTTTGCGGTCGGTGTTGCTCAAATGTGCCGGTCAGGAAGTCTCACTCACTGATCACCGGCATTCCGGAATGGCGCCAACTTATCAGTATCGCCTCACATTCATTCCAGAGACCATTCCAATGGATGCCTCGGTGTTGGATTTACGGACAGGGATCCTTCGTGCGGAATGTTGGCTTGGGGAAAGCCAGGGGAGGCCCAGTGTCCCTATTTTCAGGATGTTTCCATTTTTGGAGCGTGCCAAAACCGTTTCGAGTGGGTTAAAGGCGAAGAAACGCCGTGCACTTCTCTATGACACCTTTTTTCAAATGATCGGTCACCAGAAGCCTTCGGATGTCAGGAAACTTGTGAAGGCCTGCATTGCCCAGGATGAATTCCGCCCATTCAAACTCAAGGCGGAGGCCGAACAGATACTTCAGAGATTTTCCTCGCCGGCACTAGAGCCCAGTGTCCGGTTGGTGGTTCACGACGGGCACTGGTGCGTCGTGATGAACGATTGGGCGAAAGAAGCCCTGCTGTATGCCATTCCTTATATGCTGTGGGGGCCATCGATTTTTGAGGGAATGGTGGAACATGATGAAATGAGCCTTCCGCTGACAAACCTCTATCCCTTGTTTCCCGACCTTCATGCCAAGTTACAGGAAGTCGGAATCGGCCTGTTTTATCAAGACCAGCCCATTTCCACGTCGCAGTGGAATTGCTCGATCGATGCGCGCCGCGCGTCGAGCATTGATTGGTTTGAACTACGACCGGAGTTGCTCTGTGACGGGGTGCGGATCGAAGCCAAGGATATCGAAAAAATTCTTGAGCGTGGTGGAATGATGGAGGCCGATGGGATCATCCGGATTGTGGACCAGAACACACAGGCCATATTGCGCGCGTTTGCTTTCCTCTCCAATAAACCCAGCTTGGAGCACAAGGAACAGAAGTCCGTCGTTCGTGTGCCCAAATTGCAAATCCTGGATTGGGTGGCGTTGAGAAAGCAGGGAGTGACGGTGATCCTTCCACCAGCGGATGAGGCGTTGATTAACCGGCTGCTGCACTTTGAGCAGATTGAGCCCATTCCCCTTCCTCAAGGCTTGGTGGCCACGGTTCGACCGTATCAACAAGAAGGGTATCGATGGCTGGGGTTTCTCTATCAACATCGCCTGGGTGCGTGCCTGGCGGATGACATGGGATTGGGAAAGACCTTGCAAGCTATTTGTTTATTCGCGGGAATCAAAGAAGGCATTATCCAACCACCGGAACCGATTCAAGGGCCACATCTCGTCGTACTTCCTCCCAGCCTTTTATTCAATTGGGAAAATGAAATTTCCAGGTTTTACCCCACACTGACTGTTCAATCGTATACCGGAAAGGAACGCACGTCCTCATTTGCCGGAGCTGATGTCGTCCTCACGACCTACGGCCTGATCCGACGGGACATTGCGATTCTCGAACAGATCCCCTTCAATGTCATACTGTTCGATGAAGCCCAGGCGGTCAAAAATATCGTGGCCAGGACCACCGGTGCTGCGAGACGTCTCAAAGGGTATTTTAAATGCGTGATGACCGGAACCCCCTTGGAAAATCATGTGGGGGAATATTACGCCCTGATGGATTTGTGTGTGCCTGGCCTACTGGGAGACTATGAAGAGGTCAGGGGGAAAATGAAAACGCCATCACCGGCCTTGTTAGAGACCATTATGCAGCGGAGCAGACCTTTTGTGTTACGCCGAACCAAAAGTCAAATCCTCAAAGAACTGCCACCAAAAATTGAGACGGATCTGTATCTGGAATTGACTGATCGCCAAAAGACTTTATATCAACAGACGGTCACCAAAATTCGTTCAACCATTGCTGCCGCCTATCGAAGTCAAACGCCCGCACAAGCACGTATCATTGCGCTGACGGCGATTCTCAAGCTTCGGCAAATCTGCCTGTCGCCACAATTACTCAGTACCGCCCAAAACGATCTCTCCCCGAAGTTGGAATGTCTCCTTGATCGGCTGAAGGAGCTCCTTGATGAGGGACACAGTGCGCTCGTCTTCTCCCAATTTACCTCATTTCTGGATATCGTCGAACAGGCTTTCGATGCGCATGGCATTCCTCATGTCCGATTGGATGGCTCCACACCGACGCCCACGCGAAAAAAACTGGTTCAGGAGTTCCAGGAGGGGGCTGCCCCTTCTATCTTTTTATTGAGTCTCAAAGCCGGAGGACAGGGACTGAATCTCACTAAAGCGTCCTATGTGTTTCACCTCGATCCCTGGTGGAATCCCGCCGTGGAAAATCAAGCCTCTGACCGCGCGCATCGCATCGGGCAAACGCAGAAAGTCTCTATCATGCGGTTACTCATGCGACATACCATCGAAGAGAAAATGATGGAATTGAAGCAGAAGAAATTGGATCTCTATCACGCTGTCCTGGAAGGGGCCACTCCTCATGGCGGTGGAGTGTCTCTCTCACAAAAAGATTTTGATTTTCTTTTGGAATGATGCCAGTTGAGCATGGCCATTCATGATTCTGACCTTATTGATCACCACGCTGCTGGTCGCCTGTCCGTCAGGTTCATTATGAAGTCGTCTACCGTATTTTCATATTCATGCCTTCTCGATCAAAACGACCAAGGTTGGGTGTCATCTGGGGCATCTTGGTGGCGCTTATCGCGCATATCATAGAAATTTTGATTTTTGCGGCGGGGTACTATGGGTTAATTCTCGCCAAAGAATATGGGACGTTCGTGGGAGCGTTGGCCCCTGGATTTGAAGATTGTGTCTATTACTCTTTTGTCACCTATACGACCTTAGGTTTTGGCGATCTTATTCCAACCGGCCCGCTTCGCTTTCTCACTGGAATAGAATCACTGACCGGGTTGGTTCTGATTACTTGGACGGCGTCCTGCATCTACCTCCAAATGGAAACCCTTCACCGGCACAATTCTCCGTCTGGAGGAAATGATTGAAGTTCCACCACTGGGGAGCCATTTATGCTGCTGGTATGTTCTCACCTAGGTGAATCAAAGTGATACAGACGTGGGGCATAACCGCACGTTACAGGCGTGTTAGCGGGGAAAATTAGATTTGTTAGACGTGCAATATCGGTTTTCAGCGTCATGATTTCAATAAGACATGATCCCGGCTCAAAGCCGATCATACTACCCCATGGTTGCCCATCCAAATTTCCAGGATAGCGATGATGTTGGTCTAAAGGATTCCTCAATTCGCTCTCTCTGATAAATTTTTTCACGTTCTGTACTTTTTCGGGTCCATAAATTTGGGTAAGGCCTTCCTCACCAGCGAGGAATTGAATAAGATTAGAGTTAATCCTCCGCACCGTCATTTCCCAGATAAGCGTTTAACGCGGCCAAGTAATGCCTCTAAAATAATTGGCGGCAACCCTGCTACATGGATAGAGTTTGTGGAATTCAACAAGCACGTGCGTCGCCCCACAGTAAAGCGGCCAAAGGATAACGACTGGACTGCGGACTATTCGTGGATGCGTGGCCCAATGTGGGGCAGACGGGATAGCGGGACCTGGAGCACGGGCCCGCCTGAGCGATATCACCAAATCAATTGGGGCCTCAACGGATTGACCGCGCTTAACTCGAAAGCTGCCAAGGCTCGTCGTTTCCTATTTACCAAACACAATGAGCGTTTATTGTGACAGGCCGAATCGATATGTTCTGCAATGGATTAGCGAACGGCTACAAATCCTCACGGGGTGGTCCTTCCGTACTTCGCGGGGGAGTATTTGTGGGCGAACCTGGCCGGACGGTGTTTGATTTTCAAGCGCGAAGGCCGGGGGTGCTTTCTGAGGGCGAACGGCAGACCGAGTTCTTTCGTTTAATTTGTTTATTTCGTCAAGTGGAGTAGGACAGGCGGCCGGAGGATCCGGACCAGCGAGCCACTTGAAAGGCGAAGGCCCGGGGGGGCTGTTTACGATGACCCTCTTTCCCAGCTCCTCCATTGCGAGGTGCTCTGTCGGCTTTGTCGGGCCTCCTGTATTGAGAGATGGCCGGATGTCAACGAAACCCTGGGTGTGGAGATGTGTGTATATACTTAGGCCAGGGGTACCCTTTATCGGGGTGGTCACCGCCACCAAATAAATCCGCTTCAGATCAAGCGACAGGTCTTCTCGATCCCACTCGTACACCGTCACCCCACCGAGGCGCCGGTCCTCCGCAACAGGGAGAACAGGGAGTCCTCCCGAACTACGGAATTACACTCAAACCAACCGACCAGGGCGTTGTCTGAGAACATTGATTGTCCTACGATTGGCTACGCATCTGGCGAGGGTTTTTGCGGAAGCACAACTTATGGCCGCACCGAATTTCCGTGGAGTTAGAGGGAAGGCACTGTGTCCTTAACCGCAAGCTGGAACGTCCTGATCCTTGGCCTGGTCCATCGATCTGCTGTTGACTTCAGAGACGGAGATGGACACGCCACTCTTCTCCTCAACTGCCTGCTGCAAAAGTGGGATCATTTCGCTCAAGAGAGCGTTATAGGTATCGGCAAAGCGTTCTTCCGTCACTTGCTCCATCGTCAACCGGGAGGCAATCTGTCGCCAGTTACCATCCACTGCTTCTTTCATCAGGTGCGATGATGGAGACGATTTTCCATTAGCCAGATCGGACCGGCTGGCCACGATGTAGTACAGCGCTTCAACTGGCCTGCGATCTTTTGTACAGGCCGTCGCCTTGAATACTCTGGTGTCCTGTTGATTGAAAATGTCAATTTCGCCAGGCTGGGCCAGTAGTTGACCCGCTGTGAGTACGCCCCCCAGCCCAATAACCGCCACAAAAGAGAGAAGGTATCTGCTCATGGATCTCATGAATGTTTAAGCTCCGACTGGGGACATAAGAGCATTGTACCAGAATGTCCAAGTCAGATCAGCGGCATAAGGTTATGCCGCAGCAACCTACATCCTCGCCTTGTTGTGCTTGCACGCGGCCCTTACGCCCAAGGCTGTGTTCTCACCCGCAACAGCCCGACTCAAACGGCCGCCGTTGATAACAGGAAACCGGGACCCGTTCTTGAAGGGGCCACCCAACATGGCGGGGGCACCCTCACGCAAAGGGATTTTGGTTTTCTCTTAGGATAAGCGACGGGGAGCAGACATACAGAACCGTCAGCCAACTGAGATATCCCACCGGAACGACATGGCATGCCATTGGGGATATAGAACGGGTCGGGTAAAGGCGGAAACCATACCAGTCGTTATCCCCACAGGTTGGTAGCGGGGATCCATCAGAATAGAAAACCAGATGGATTTCCGATAAACAATGTCGGGAATGACAGAAAGGGGAGAGATGCCGGATTAGCACTGTCCGGCGAGTCCCATTCATCAGCCATCCCCGCCGGGAGTCAGCGGGGATCCATCTCTCCTCCTTTTCATTGGTTCAAATAACCGTCGGCTTGCCTGCCAAGCCTATTCGCCGAAGTCGCTTCGGCTCCGAAGGCCGGGAATTCAGGCGCCGGCACGGTTTCCCCTTCGGCCGGACTCAGGGCATACGTTTTCAACATTCTGTTAAAGCTTGATGGTTCGCAATCGGAGGGCATTGGTAATGACCGAGACCGAGCTAAAGGTCATCGCGGCAGCGGCAATCATCGGACTCAAGAGGATGCCGAATGCCGGATAGAGAATGCCGGCAGCAATCGGCACTCCGATGGCATTGTAGAAAAAGGCAAAGAAGAGATTTTGCCGGATGTTGCGCATGGTCGCCTGGCTGAGCCGACGGGCACGGGCAATCCCTCGAAGATCCCCTTTGACCAGGGTGACTCCCGCACTTTCCATGGCCACATCCGTGCCGGTTCCCATGGCAATGCCGACCTGGGCTTGGGCCAGGGCCGGCGCGTCATTGATGCCGTCTCCCGCCATGGCCACGATTTTTCCTTCTGCTTGAAGTTGTTGAATGATTCGGCTTTTCTCCTCGGGCAACACTTCCGCTTTCACCTCATCGATGCCGAGCTTCTGAGCGACCGCCTGTGCTGTTTGCTGATGGTCGCCGGACACCATGACCACTTGAATCCCTTCTTCATGCAACAGGCGAATGGCTTCCGACGTTGAGGGTTTAATCGGATCGGCGACCCCGATGAGGCCGGCGATCTGATTAGCGATGGCCACAAACATAACGGTTTGGCCGTCGACGGCGCAGGTCCTCGGCCTGTTCCGCTAACGGTCCGAAGGCCTCGGGACTCATGTGGTACTCTTCCTCCAAAAACTTCCGTGTTCCGAGTGCCATGCTTGTTTCCCTGAACGGTACCGATCACGCCTTTGCCGGTTTTGGACTGAAAATCCTGAGTCTTCCATAATTCCAGTCCTTTGTCTTTGGCCCCGTTGACAATGGCCGAGGCTAGAGGGTGTTCGCTATTGCGTTCCAGACTGGCGACCAATCGCAACAGGTCATCCTCCTGTCATATCGGAAAGGGAAACGACCGACATCAGTTTGGGTTTGCCTTCGGTGAGGGTTCCCGTTTTATCGACGACGAGGGTATCCACTTTCTCCAATTGTTCCAGGGCTTCCGCATGTTTCATCAGGACGCCGGCGGTGGCTCCTCGTCCGGTTCCCACCATAATCGACATGGGGGTGGCGAGACCCTAACGCGCAGGGACAGGCAATAATGAGGACCGCGACCGCATTGACCAGCGCGTGAGCCATGCGAGGCTCCGGACCGAGAAACAGCCCAGATCAAGAAGGTCAGGACTGCCACCCCTACGACAATCGGGACAAAATAGCCGGCTACCAGGTCGGCCATCCGTTGAATCGGCGCCCGGCTGCGTTGGGCGTCGCTCACCATGCGGACAATCTGGGCCAGCACGGTATCCCGGCCCACTCGTTCAACTTGCATCACGCAAGGTCCCCGTTCCATTGACGGTTCCCCCGGTGACTTGGGCACCGGCCTCTTTTTCCACCGGGATCGATTCTCCGGTAATCATGGATTCATCCACGGCACTTTGACCTTCAAGGATGACGCCGTCGATCGGAATTTTTTCTCCGGGGCGGATACGAAGCTTGTCTCCCGGATGCACGGCTTCCACGGGGACGTCTTCTTCCTCGCCATTCTCGCGAATTCGTCTGGCGGTTTTTGGGGCCAGGCCGAGCAGGGCTTTAATGGCGCTTCCTGTCTGGCTGCGTGCCCGTAATTCCAGAATTTGTCCCAAGAGGACGAGCACGGTGATCACGGCCGCCGCTTCAAAATAGACAGCGACCTCGCCGCCCTCTCCTCTAAACGAATCGGGAAATAATTCCGGCATCAGGGTGGCCACGGCGCTATAGACATAAGCTGTGCCGGTTCCCAACGCAATCAACGTAAACATGTTCAGACTTCGGTGGACGAGCGAAGCCCACCCGCGCTGGAAAAACGGCCACCCGCACCATAAAACCACTGGCGTCGCCAATATCCATTGCGCCCATGCATTGACCGACGGCGAGAGAATCTGCTGAACGGGTTGGCCGGGAATCATTTCGGACATGGCCAAGATAAATACCGGAAACGCCAATACGAGACCGATCCAAAACCGTCGCGTCATATCCGTGAGTTCGGGATTGTCTTCTTCTTCAAGTGTGATTTCACGTGGTTCAAGCGCCATGCCGCATTTGGGACATGAGCCGGGCTGGTCCTGTACCACTTCAGGATGCATGGGACAGACATATTCCGTCTTGGTTGCCGGTGCGACTGCGATATCCGGCTCCAGCGCCATGCCGCATTTCGGACAAGCCTCCGGTTTGGCAGATTCCACACCAGAACACATCGGGCAAATATATTTGCCGCCCGGCTTCGCATTTTCCGTATCCATCGATTGCTGGTGTTTTCCGGTGAGATAGCCATCCGGATCATGGCTGAACTTGTCCCGGCAACGGGGATTGCAGAAGTAATACATGGTGCCCGCATGCTCGAATTTCCCCGCAGCGGTAAGCGGATCCACCATCATGCCGCAGACAGGGTCTTTCACCTGCTCTATCTTGGCCATGCTTAATTCCCGTCGGCGGGGCTTATCTTTCGGGGTATGAGATTCTTGTTCCATTGTTATTGTCCTCGTAATAAGCAGAAGAAAGTAAGCAGGTCAATCTGGGCCCGAGGTGGAAATTCCCAGTGGCAGAAGATATGGCCCTTCGGTTCAGTCGGGGCTAAACGATGAACTCGTTGATCCAGTATAGTGAAATGCCTTTGTCATGGGGAAGCCAACCCGAAGTTCGAGTCACCGAAATAGGCAACAGTTTTCCCACCCGCTATAGTGCCATCACATTCCCTATATCCATACATGGGTATAGTGTTAACATAGCTTAAGATGACAGGAGCGTGAGTCTAAAGCTTTAGCAATCCGCAGTCGAACGGCCTGAGACTTGTGCAGGGCTCAATCAACTTCGAGCAAGCTCTAAACCTTTGGCCTTGAGTTCCAGCAAAAACACTGTCCGTTTTTACCCTGTAAATCTCAATCCCAGCCAAGACAATGTAAAAAATGGCCATCGACAGGTCACTGACTGACGTGCTGAAAGCACGTAGCATGACATTTTGGCAAACACAGGTCATAAGGCCAATACTGCGCGGACGACCCCAAGTTCGAGCGAGGAGAATGTCATCGTCATTAAAAATTTCGGAAAAAATTTCGGACTTTTATTACCCGCACGGAATGCGTTGCGTGACGCCGGGGATACAGAGTTGCTGCGCTCGGAGCTGTTCAGCATCGAGCAATTGAAACGTCATGCGGTCACGCTAACCGGTCAGCATACAATCGATCCGAACCCTGGGGCGGACAGGTTATTACCTCGGCTGGCGGACAATGAGCGCGTGCTGCTGGCGGCGTATGACCTTGTGACAGCCGCCGTGACGCCCGGGCAACGGATCGTCCCGGCAGAAGCATGGTTGCTTGATAATTTTTATCTTATCGAGCAGCAGATCCTTCTGGCACGTCGGCATCTGCCGCGAGGGTACAGCCGGCAGTTGCCGCGACTGGCTGATGGCCCGTCAGCCGGTTTTCCCAGAATCTATGACCTGGCGTTGGAGTTGATCTCTCATATGGACGGTCGTGTCGACAGCGACAACGCCACCCATTTCGTCGCCGCCTACCAGACCGTTGAACCGTTAAAACTGGGCGAATTGTGGGCATTCCCGATCATGCTGCAGTTGGCGCTATTGGAAAACCTCCGTCGCGTGGGGTTGCGTATTGCCCGTCGGCGCGAGGAGCGCGACGCGGCTATCAGTTGGGCAGACCGCATGCATGCGACGGCCGAAGAAGAACCGAAACAGCTCGTCCGGTTGTTGGCCGAGTTTGCCAATGCCGATGTGCCGTTGACCGCACCGTTTGTGGAGGAATTTTACGCAAGGCTCCAGGCTCAGGGGCCGGCTATGGCGTTCATTCAAACCTGGGTCGAACACAAACTACTCGAACAAGGGGTGACGGCGACGCAGTTGTCGGAGGCGGCCGGCCGAACGGCCGCGACCAATCAGATCTCCATCGCCAACAGTATTGGGAGTCTGCGTTTCATCGGAGCAACGGACTGGAAAAATTACGTCGAGTCGCTCAGTGTCGTCGAGCAGACCTTGTGTGAAGACCCGACGGGAATGTACACCAGCCAGGATTTCGCCACCCGCGACCGGTATCGGCATGTCATCGAAGATGTGGCGAGAGGCAGTTCGTGCAGTGAATCGGCTGTAGCACGCCAAGCCATTGTGCTTGCGCAGATTGCTGCAGCGCGAATGGGTTCCAATGACCGTGCCTCCCATGTCGGATACTACCTGATCGATCTTGGACGCGACAGACTGGAGCGTGGGGTGAAATGCCGTGTGTCGTGGAAATTACAGTTTAGCCGGGCCAGTCGGCCTTTCCGCCTGATCCTGTACCTCGGACCCATCCTGTTGCTTACTGCCCTGGGGACATCGGTCATGCTGTTCTCTTTCGAGGGGTTCGGTCCGGATGATTGGCGGTTCTGGTTTTTTGGAATAACCGGAATGATGGGTGTCTCGGCCCTGGCCGTCTCGCTGGTGAATCTGGTGGTCACGCTGGCCTTGCCGCCTCGGGCGTTACCACGCTTGGATTTCTCAAAGGGCATTCCATCCGCTCACCGCACGATGGTCGTTGTTCCCACCTTGCTGAGTAGGTCGCAAGAGATTGATGATCTTCTCGAAGCCCTGGAGATCCGATATCTGGGGAATCGCGATCCTCATCTGTTCTTTGCCTTGCTGACGGATTTTCGAGACGCGCCTGAGCGCATGCTGCCGGATGATGACGCATTGCTGGCCCGGGCTTCGCGCAGGTGTCCAGGCGCTCAATGAGACCTACCGCGAGGACCGCCCGTGCATCTTCTTTCTGTTTCACCGACACCGGATGTGGAATCCATACGAACAGGTGTGGATGGGGTATGAGCGCAAACGCGGCAAACTGGAGCAGTTCAATGCCCTGTTGCGGGGAGAGGCGAAAACGGCATTCTCGGATATTGTCGGTGATCCATCCCTCCTCAGTTCAATCAAGTATGTCATCACGTTGGATACCGATACGCAACTACCCCGGGACACGGCACGCACCTTGATCGGCAACATGGCTCATCCCCTCAATCGGCCGGTGTACGATCCCGACAGGGGACGTATCGTCGAAGGTTACGCGATCCTTCAACCACGCACGTCAATCAGCCTGATCAGTGCCGGTCAGTCACGGTTTACGAAACTGTTCGCAGGTGAATCAGGCGTCGATCCCTATACGCGCGAGGTTTCGGATGTGTATCAGGATATTTTCGGGGAGGGGTCGTTCATTGGCAAAGGCATTTACGATGTGGATGCGTTTCGTCAGGCTGTCGATGGACGTTTTCCGGAGAACCTCATTCTCAGCCATGACCTGCTGGAAAGCGGGTATGCACGTTCAGCACTGGTCACCGATGTCGATCTCATTGAAGAGCACCCGGCCAGTTACGCCATAGAGTCTAGCCGGCGACATCGGTGGATTCGGGGTGACTGGCAGCTTGCCGGCTGGCTGCTCCCGCATGTCCCCGGACCGCCTGAATCAAATGGATCGAAGGCGCAGCGGCCACCGAACCCGCTTACAGCCTTGTCGGTGTGGAAAATATTTGACAACCTTCGACGCAGTCTCGTGTCCCCGTCGCTGCTGGCCTTGCTGGTAGGTGGTTGGCTGTTTGGCCCGGGATCGGCATGGGTCTGGACCCTGCTGGTCGGGGGGGTGGTGTTTTTGCCCATCGTGCTCGGAGCCATGATCGATTTCATCCGGAAACCTGAAGAGCGGGATTGGCTGGTGCACCTCATCCTAAAAAGCAAATCCACAGGCCACCCGTTCATGCTTGCCTTGCTCACAGTGGTCTTGTTGCCCTACGAGACGTTGGTTGGCCTGAATGCGATTCTGCGCTCGGGTGTGCGGATGCTGTTCACGAGACGCGGATTGTTACTCTGGCATATGCGATCCTATGTCCGTCGCAATGCGCGACGGACCCTGCCTGATTTTTTTATGGAGATGTGGATCGGGCCTGCTCTGTCGGTGGTACTGATTGTTGCATTAGGGGTCAGCCGGCCGGAGGAGTGGCTTTTCTGTGCGCCCGTGTTGCTGCTTTGGCTGGGGTCGCCAGTCGTCGGCTGGTGGATCAGTCTGCCCCTTGTGGTCCCCGATACCGGACTTGACTGTTGAGCAACGGGCTTTCCTGCGGGCCTCGGCCCGGCGTACGTGGCGTTTCTTCGCGAAGTTCGTCAGTCCGGAGGACAACTGGCTGCCACCCGATAATTTCCAGGAATATCCGGCTCCGGCCATTGCTTCCCGTACCTCGCCGACAAACATCGGAATGGCGCTATTGGCGAACTTGTCTGCGTACGATTTCGGGTACCTGTCCGCCGGAGAATTTCTTTGGCGTACGGATCACACCCTGGCGACGATGGAAAAGCTGGAACGCTACCGTGGCCATTTCTATAACTGGTACGACACACGCACCCTGAAACCGCTTCGTCCGCTCTATGTCTCGTCGGTGGACAGCGGAAACCTGGCGGGCAGTTTGCTCACCTTGCAAGCGGGTTTGGCCGAGTTGAAAGATCAGCCGGTGCTGTCCTCGTGCCTCTTTCGTGGCCTGCAGGACACCTTGCAGGTCCTTGCCGAACACGTGCCCTCGATACCAGCCCCCGACCTTTCGAAGAAGATCAAGGTTCTTCAGGACACTCTTCATACACTCACATTGGACGGGGAGCCACAGACCTTGGCGGCCGCCGATCAACTGCTGGAAGAGATTCACCGCACCGCCGGGGAACTGGTGGCCTGGCTCCCGGCGGATAGCGATATCGATGGCGAACTGTATCAGTGGGCGCAGGCATTCGATCAGCAATCCTGCGCACTCCGAGATGACCTGAGATGGTTGGTTCCCGAGCCGCGGCACTTCACCAACATCCCGACATTGGCGGAACTGGCCAGAAAGCGGATCGTGGGCACGGAAGGGCTGTCGTCAGCCGGAGTGGGCGTATCCCCGCATACGGGTGCGGTGGAGCGGATGAGAATCATCGACGATTTGGTGAATCGTTGTCGCGAATTGGCGGTGATGGACTTTGAATTTCTCTATGATACGTCCTGCGGCTTGCTGACCATCGGATACGACGTGGGGGAACGGCGCCGTGACCCGTCCTGTTACGATTTGCTGGCATCAGAAGCACGCCTGGCAAGTTTTCTGCTTATCGCGCAGGGACAGGTTCCGCAAAAGCATTGGTTTTCACTCGGTCGCCAGCTGACCAGTTATGGCGGCGACGTGAGTTTGATTTCGTGGAGCGGCTCGATGTTCGAGTACCTCATGCCGCAACTGATCATGCCGAGTTACGAGAACACCTTGTTGGAGCAGACCTGCAAGGCCGTGGTGTCGCGCCAGATCGAATACGGTCGACAACGCGCGGTGCCCTGGGGCATATCCGAGTCCTGCTATAACGCCACCGATATGCACCACGTCTATCAATACCGGGCGTTTGGCGTGCCCGGGGCTGGGCTTTAAGCGGGGGCTGGGAGACGACCTGGTCATCGCGCCTTACGCCAGCGCGCTGGCGCTCACGGTGATGCCGCGAGAAGCCTGTCGCAACTTGCAGACCATGGCTGCCAATGGATTCTGTGGCGTCTACGGATTCTACGAGGCGGTCGATTACACGGCCTCACGCGTGCCTCGAGGGAAGAATCACGCCATCGTGCGCACATTCATGGCGCATCATCAAGGCATGAGTCTGTTGGCGTTTGCGCATGTCTTGCTCAATCGGCCGATGCAGCGCCGCTTCATGTCTGACCCGCAGATACGGGCGACGGAATTGTTGCTGCAGGAGCGTGTGCCGAAGAAGGGAGCGACGTTGCATCCGCACGCGGCTGAAGTGAGCGCCGCCGCGCGGCCTGCCGCTGCGGAAGGCGGTGCCATCATGCGCGTCTTTATCGACCCGAACACGCCGATACCTGAAGTGCATCTGTTGTCCAATGGCAGGTACCACCTCATGTCGACTCATGCCGGTGGCGGGTACAGTCGCTGGCGCGATCTGGCCGTTACCCGTTGGCGCGAGGACGTCACGTCCGATTGTTGGGGCACATTCATCTACTTGCGTGACCGCGACTCGGGACGGTACTGGTCAACGGCGCATCAACCGACGTTGCGCAAGGCCGATCACTATGAGGCAATTTTTGTGCAGGGGCGCGCCGAATATCGGCGGCGCGACCAGGGGATTGAAGCGCACACCGAGATCAGCGTGTCACCTGAAGACGATGTTGAAATCCGACGCGTCACGCTCACCAACCTGTCGAGTCGCACCCGTCACATCGAGGTGACGAGTTACGCGGAGGTCGTGTTGGCGCCTTTGAATGCCGACCTGGCCCATCGATCATTCAGCAACCTGTTCGTGCAAACCGAAATCCTGCCGGACCGTCAGGCGATCCTCTGCCGGCGTCGTGCCCGCACACCGGGCGAGGCGATGCCGTGGATGTTTCACCTGTTGGCCGCGCCCGGGGCTGTGGCCGACGAGCCCTCATACGAGACAGACCGCTCACAATTCATCGGGCGGGGCCGAACGGCGGCCAACCCTGTGGTATTGGAGCGCGATGATCCTTCGTCGACGTTGTCGAATACGGATGGTTCCGTCCTCGATCCTATCGTGGCGATCCGCCGAACCATCTCCTTATCATCCGACGAATCGGCGACCGTGCAGATCATCTCCGGTGTCGCAGAAACCCGGGAGGCCGCATTAGTGTTGCTTGAGAAATATTGTGACCGGCACTTCGTTGAGCGTGCCTTTGAAATGGCCTGGTTCCAAAGTCAGGAGGTGCTGCGTCATCTCAACGCCACCGAAGCGGAGGCTCAGGTCTATGGTCGCCTGGCCACCTCAGTCATTTTCGCCAATCGCTTGCACCGTGCTGCACCGAGCGTCATTGCCCGCAACCAGCTTGGTCAGTCCGGGCTTTGGCGCTTTGTCGTCTCGGGTGATCTGCCGATCGTTCTGCTCCGTATCGGCGACCGGAACCGCATTGATCTGGTCAAACAGGTGCTGCAAGCCCATGCCTATTGGCGGATGAAGGGTTTGACTGCGGATTTGATCATCGTGAACGAGGATTTCTCGGGCTATCGGGCGGTTCTGCAAGACCAGATCATGGGGCTGATCAATGCGGGTCCCGACGCGCAAATTCTCGACAAACCGGGTGGGGTCTTCGTGCGACGTGCCGAAGAACTGTCCGAGGAGGATCGGGTCTTGTTCCAGACAGTCGCCCGCGTCGTGCTGACCGATACCGCCGAGACATTACTTGAACAGGTGGAGCGCCTCGTCCCGGTCGTGCGTGTGCCGGACCGTTTGGAGTCATTGCGGCAACCGGCAGTCATACCGGCCCAACCATTGGCGGCCCGTGACCGAATTTTCTGTAACGGTCTGGGTGGCTTCACGCCCGATGGGCGCGAATATGTCATCTCTCTTGAACCTGGCCAACACACACCGGCACCCTGGGCGAATGTCATCGCCAGCCCACATATTGGCACGGTCGTCAGCGAGAGCGGGAGCGCGTATACCTGGGTGGAAAACGCGCACGAGTTCCGTCTGACCACATGGCACAATGACCCGCTGAGCGACAGAAGCGGCGAGGCGCTTTACATTCGGGACGAGGAAACTGGTGCGTTCTGGTCGCCGACGCCATTGCCCGCTTCCGGTCGGTCCGGCTATGTGTGTCGGCACGGGTTCGGGTACAGCGTGTTCGAGCATAGCGAAGCCGGTATCGCCTCGGAACTGTTCACCTATGTCGCCATGGACGCACCGGTGAAGTTCGTGGTGATGAAGCTGCGCAACCATTCGAAGGGGCCGCGTCGGTTGTCGCTGACCGGGTATTGGGAGCTGGTGCTCGGTGAGTGGCGACACAACAACATGATGCACATTGTGACCGAAACGGATCCACACAGCGGGGCCTTGTTTGCCCGCAATGCGTATGGCCGCGAATGTGCCAATCGAATGGTCTTTGTGCAGGTCAGCGAGCGAGAGCGCACGGTGACCGGAAACCGTACAGAGTTCATTGGCCGCAATGGCTCCCTGGCCAGCCCGGCCGCGATGCGCCTCAAGCGTTTATCCGGCAAGACCGGTGCGGGCCTTGATCCATGCGCGGCCATACAGACCCGATCGAACTGGCCGAGGGGCAGGAGCGTGAGATCGTGTTCGTCTTTGGCGCGGCCCGCAACACCGACGAAGCGCGGTATTTTATCGAACGATTCGGCGGACCGGCTAGTGCGCGTTAGGCTTTGGAAGCGGTGTGGGACCACTGGAACCGCACGTTGGGAGCGGTGCATGTGGAGACGCCGGATCGAGCGTTGGACGTGTTGGCCAACGGTTGGTTGGTTTACCAGACTTTGTCCTGCAGGCTCTGGGGCCGTAGCGGGTATTATCAGTCCGGTGGGGCCTACGGTTTTCGCGATCAATTGCAGGACACCATGGCGCTGATTCATGCCACGCCATGGCTCGCTCGCGAGCATTTGCTTCGATGCGCCGAGCGTCAGTTCCGCAAGGGTGACGTACAGCATTGGTGGCATCCGCCCAATGGACAAGGCGTGCGCACGCATTTCTCCGATGACTATCTGTGGCTACCGTATGCCGCCTGTCGGTATGTCCTGGCTACCGGGGATACGGGAGTGCTGGACGAGTCAGTTCATTTCCTCGAGGGCCGTGAGTTGAATCCGGAAGAGGAGGCCTACTACGACCTGCCGCAACGTTCGGCTGAAGTGGCCAGCCTCTATGAACATTGCGTGCGGTCGATCAAACATGGATTACGTTTCGGCGAACATCAATTACCTCTCATGGGCTGTGGGGATTGGAACGATGGGATGAATCTCGTCGGTCGTGATGGCAAGGGTGAGAGTGTGTGGCTGGCGTGGTTCCTGTATGAAAACCTTCAGCTGTTTGCAGGCCTGGCCCGTCGTCGAGGCGATGAGGCGTTTGCCGAAATGTGCACCGGGCAGGCTTCGCGGCTGCGTGACAACATTGAAGCCAATGCCTGGGACGGCGAATGGTATCGGCGGGCCTATTTCGATGATGGCACACCCTTGGGTTCGTCCGAAAATGCCGAATGTCAGATTGATTCGATCAGCCAGAGTTGGGCGGTCATTTCGGGTGGCGGCGATCTCAAACGAGCCCGTCAGGCGATGGCGGCGGTGGACACGCGCCTGGTGCGGCGCGAAGCTCAACTTATTCAGCTACTTGCTCCACCATTCGACACCTCAGACCTGGAGCCCGGTTATATCAAAGGCTACGTGCCCGGCGTTCGCGAAAATGGTGGGCAATACACCCATGCCGCCATTTGGACGACGACGGCGTTTGCCATGTTGGGGGACAGGGAACGGGCGTGGGAATTGTTTAACATGCTCAATCCCATCAATCATGGAAGTGAGCCGGAGGGGATCGAGCGCTACAAAGTCGAGCCTTACGTCATGTGCGCGGATATTTACGGTGCGCCGCCACACACCAGTCGGGGCGGGTGGACATGGTACACCGGAGCGGCAGGCTGGATGTACCGGCTAATCGTGGAAACACTCCTGGGCTTGCAACTGGAGATGGACCATCTGCGAATTGCCCCGTGTATCCCGTCCCATTGGGAGTGGTACAACATCCACTATCGCTTTCGCGAGACCGTCTATCACATCACCCTCAGGCGCGTTGGTGAAAAGCCGGAACATGTGAGCCGTTTATCCATGGACGGTGTCGAGATCGATGGAGTGGGCATAGATGCGACAGGGCGACCGCAAGGCAGGATCCACCTGGTGGACGACCGCCGTGATCACTACGTTGAGGTGGATTTGAGCTAAAGGGAAGGTATCTCCGCCCCTCAGGCCCTGTGGCGCGGTCTATTTCGTGGCTTGGCGGCCTCTATGGATTTGTGCAAGTATTTCAGCCTTATCGGCTGCGTCCGAATAATCATCAGCTAAATCTTTGCCATGCATCATGATTGTCAGCTTGTCCTCATAAAATCCTTTTGAATCGTAATCATGAACTTCTCCAACCATCGCACGCAATTCATCTGCGCGCTGTCGAAGGGCGGCGGCTTCCTGTTCATACCATTTTGCCAAGGCTGCATGATCATGTTGCTTGATTAATTGGGAATGAGGCCCATATTGCTCGACCATTTGGGCAGGAGGACCGGACCCGCATCCAGTCATCATGGTGATGGTCGTGAGCGTGATGAAAACAAGGATGTGAATGGGTGTGCCATGTTTCGTCTCCTTTGAATTCTTTTTGTACCCGGTGCTGAAATGTAAGGATGCGAGGGCTTCCGCTTAATGAAATATGGACGATCCCCATTTTGTGATCGGTGGTTATTTCTATTTTCTTATGTGTCGAATTGTATGATTTAAGCAGGGCATAAGCTGATTGAGCGCAGGGTTTCGCATGGTATCGAATGCGTGCCTCGCGATAAAGTTTCACTTAGAACCAGAGCCTTACACCCACCACGAATCGAATCTGACTTGGATTTCCACCCTCCTGCTTTACAAGCGAGGCGGTATCTCCAAAACTTTTGTCCAGCGAGATTCCCACGTAGGGGGCAAATTCCCGTCGGATTTCATACCGCAGCCGAAACCCCAATTCGAGATTATTCAGTCCGGAACCCGTCGTGAACTTCCTCACTCGTTGAATCGCAGCATTCGTTTCAAAACGTGCCTGGAGAATGAGTCGTTGACTCAACGAGAGATCTTTCGTGGCCATCAAGCGTGCGGATACGTCACCGTGCTGACTGATGAAGAAGGCAGGTTGTATTTCGTATTTATACGGGACGAGACCTTGTAGCCCGACCACCGCCAGGCCCCGTGTGACGTTTTGTCCTCGAAAGGATTGTGTTTCAAGGCGACCACCCACCTGAAAATCGTAATACTGTTGGATGAAGTGTCCGAGGAGGAGTTGTGAGTCAATGTCGTAGTCGGCCTTAAATGCCGTGTCCCGCTGCCCCTCGCTTTTGAACCAGATCCGGTTGTAGTCACCCCCATACCAACCCTCGATGTCCCACCGGTAGTCGTCATCACTTCCATTCCCACTAAAATTCGGCCGGTATTCAAGGACGTCGGCGAGGAAAAAACTGTGGCGCTGCTCATCCATGACAGGACTGGGCCAGTCCGACGGAGGGGATCCATGTGATATGTGGGTTACGGGTCTTTCTGTATGACCAAATGGAATTGTCTGAGCCAAGACACCTGATACATGTGACGCCATGCTATAGAGCCCCATCGCGGCCAGTACTAAAACAGCTCGCAGAGACGAACTCATGAATGCGCCTCCGGCCCCTTCCCGGAAACCTCGACGACGCGGAACATGCCCGCTTCCATATGCATGAGCAGATGGCAATGAAAAGCCCAACGTCCGGGAGCGTTCGCCGTAATGGCAACGGACACTCGCTCTGCCGGTTTAACGATGACGGTGTGTTTGCGTGGCAGGAATGCCCCTGCTCCGTTTTCAAGATGCATCCACATCCCGTGCAAGTGTAGAGGATGTTCCATCATCGTATCGTTGACGAAGGTGAAGCGTAGACGTTCGCCGTCACGAAAAAAAATGGGCTCTTTGGCTTCTGAATATTTTTTGCCGTCGAAGGACCACATATAGCGGGTCATATGGCCCGTAAGGTGAAGTTCAATCTCACGCTCAGGCTCCCGTTGGTCGGGGTAGGGTGTAAGACTTTTCAAGTCGGTATAGACCAGCACCCGTGTGCCGGTATTCTCCAGACCAATGCCAGGCTCGGCCAGGCGTTGACGCGAATACTCGGCAACGGATTGATTGCCGGAACCATGATGGCCGGGAGCATGTTGGACAGGCGTGCTGCCGGGAATCTTCGATTGGCGTGATTCATCCGCAGTTATGCCGGACATGTCGTGCTGGTCATGAATGTTTTCGGTGGCTTGGTTTTTTGACCCGTCCATTTCCGGAGGCTCCAAGTGTGTCCCGCCATGATGATCGGGAATTTTCATGCCGGCCATGTCAATGCCGTCCATGTGCATGCCCATGTCAGCCATGGTCCGGAGCGGCCGCGGACGCCGGTCGGGGAGGGGGGCGGTCATTCCTGTGCGCGGAGCCAATGTGCCGCGCGCGTACCCGCTGCGATCCAGCGTTTCGGCAAAAATGGTATAGGCCCGATCCTCCGAAGGTTGGACGATCACATCGTACGTTTCGGCCGGTCCGATACGAAACTCGTCCACCACCACGGGCTGCACATTTTGTCCGTCCGCCTGAACGACGGTCATGGTGAGTCCCGGGAGGCGCACGTCATAGAATGTCATGGCCGTCGCGGCGATAAAGCGCAATCGCACCCGTTCGACGGGCTGAAAGAGCCCCGTCCAATTTTGGCCCGGGGCCAATCCATTCATTAAATAGGTATAGGTATACCCGGTGACGTCAGCGAAGTCCGTGGGGTCCATCCGCATCCGGTCCCACATCAGATAGTTCTGCAGTGCCGGCCCCAATCCCATTCGGGACACATCGGAAAAGAATTCAGGAGCAGCGCGCTTCTGGAAATTATAGTAGTCGCTTTGTTTTTTGAGGTTGGCAAAAACCGATTCCGGTGATTCGAAGGTCCAATCCGAGAGGACCACAACATAATCCCGCTCATAGTGAAACGGCTCCGGTTCAATGGGGTCGATGATGAGCGGTCCGTAGACGCCTGATTGTTCCTGCAGGCCGGAATGGCTGTGGTACCAATAGGTTCCGCTTTGCCGGATGGGGTAGCGGTAGGTGAAGGTCGAGGCAGGCTTGATGCCGCCGGAACTGACGCCGGGCACACCGTCCATGTCCGGCGGAAGAAGCAATCCATGCCAGTGAATGGAGGTATCTTCCATTAACCGGTTCGTGACATTGAGTGTCACATTGTCACCTTCCTTCAAACGAATTAAAGGGCCGGGTAACGTGCCGTTAATGGTCTTTGCCATTCCGGTTAACTCGCTGATTAGAAACGGCGACTCGGCAATGCGTAAATCAATGGTCTTTCCGCGTAGCTCTGAAGTGAATGCCATTTCTGCCATGGTCGTGCTGGCCAGAACATAGGAAGGAAGGAGGCGAGCCATAGCCGCCATTATTCCCAGCGCACCGACCCCTTGTAGTAACGAACGCCGCGTCATTCGAGTATCTTGTCTATCCTTGTTGATGCTCATGCGTGATCTCTCATTAAATTCGGGTGGTATACAAAAGATGTTTGGCTTGGATCAATGTTGATGTCCAAAATGACCATCTGTTGCAGTTGTTGGTGTGCCCGACTCAACCGTGCCATATTTTCGGAACGTTGGAGCATTCCAAATGACGGGATGACCGGGAGCTAAATTGGCTGCTTCGATAAAATGGGGACTCGCTGCCGAAACAGGACCTTTCTTGTAGAGGGCCATCCCCAGATTGTAATGGGCCTCTGCCAATGTAGGCTGAGCCTGAGTCGCTTCTTCGTACTTCATAATCGCAGAGGTCCACCGGTGTTCGGCAAAGAGACGATTGCCATCCAGGAGTAGTTGTGGCAACCAGTGGAGTCGCATTCTCGGGTGGCGGGAGTGGTTCGTTTTGCGGCGGTTGAGGTGCGGTGACACAGGCCGTCATTGTCCATAGAGCTAACAGAACCAGGAGACGTCGGTTCAATTGACAGCTTGGCCCTGGTACGTGAGTGAATGGTTGCATCATGAATTGAATTGCCCTTCTCTTGTGATGTTGATATTCCACATAGGACGGAGCTTTCACGATTTGGGGTTTTGTTTACATGGTCCCGTATCAGAAATTTTCAGTGATCGAATTGTAATTGCCGCTGACGCCAGATGAAATAGATGACGGGGATGACCAACAATGTAAGCACCGTCGCCGTGACCATGCCGCCGATCATCGGAGCCGCGATGCGTTTCATGACATCTGCGCCGGTGCCTTGAGACCACATGATGGGCAGCAAACCCAGGATGATGGCCGAGGCGGTCATGATTTTTGGGCGGACTCGTAAGACGGCACCTTCGATGATGGCCTCACGAAGGTCCGCCAAAGAATGCAGTCGATTCTCCCGTTGCCGGCGGGCACAAGCCTCGTCCAAAAACATCACCATGATCACACCTATCCCGGTCAGGGCGGCCAACGGAAACCTAGGAAAGATGGCATCGGTTGAGCGCCTGCTGCGGTCAAGTGAAGGGTCTAATCGCTCTCCAGTATATAAAGCCTTTTCCCTCTGGCGAGAAAATCTGAGCACAACTGTTCTGTTTTGCTGTGGGGGGCTGCATAAGGCACGAATATACAGTCGGCGAGGGCCGCCACAAAGCGGTTCCGATAGAGTGAGGTCTGTACCGTTGGGCGGAGAAGTTTAGCAGGGAACGGGGAGAGGAGCAGCAGGCGGCTTTGGTCCAGAGGTTTCTTGTATTCGTTGGGTAGCCTCATCCCATCCAGGCTTCTGGCCGGGCAGATGATAAGCGGCTGGTTTCCTCGCAGGAGAATTCTTAAACATTCACGCTCCATGGGGGAATGAAAACCGCCTATGATCGGTACCTCTGCCGCTCGTAAATCTTTCGCAACATCGTAAGTCTGGAGAATCAGATTGCCCGGACATTTGACCGAAAAGATCAAGGCCAGCGGTTTGGTATGTAGGAATGCAAGATTCCCAAGAGCGGCAATTCGCTTTGTGGTTTTCTCAACTAAGTCTTGGGCAAGGTTTGATGGAAAGGCCGGGTCACTCCATGAAAGCCAGGCGATGGAAGGGGCCATGTGTGCGAGATCGAGAGCTATGAAAACGCAAACACGTCCATCTGTACAGATTTTACGGGTTTAGCTTCACCATGCACCATGCGTCGGACACGTTCTGTTGTCTCCCGGCTGAACACGGCCTCCTTGCATCGGATGCAGACCTCCGCCGGGATGTTTTCCACTAGAACGGGATTGCCCTCGATCTCAAAGACCTCGCTGACATGTTCCTGGCGAGCTTCATGCGAACCACAGATGTGACAATGAAACATGGTTACCTCCGTCGTGTGTAATCATACCATTCATGCTCATCAGGCTCATAGAGGGTAATGATTTTTACCAAAGGGGTATCGGCATAGGAAACCTGTAGATGTAAGGAGCGTTCTTCCAGAAAAAATCCCAGTAAAAGACAACTGGGAGCGTACTTATCGTCTGGATATTCCTCAATCACTTGTGCATTGTGCTCGGCTCAGCAAATGGCTTGTTCCCTGGGGGTTCTTTTTGGGCTTTGGCGGTTGCCAGGCGCTGCTTAAGTTCGTGTGTTCGTTCGGATCAGAACGCCAACTTTTGTTCATCTGTCAATTGATCGATTGTTTTCTTCAATTTTTCTGCGCCTTGGTGCTGCATTTCAACACAATCAAAGGTCTTGGTCTTCATAGGCTTCATCCAAATCTTCAGACGGTCATTCCTTCAGGGCCAGACGAAGATCGGCCGTGACCGGCAATTCAAACAAGTCCTCCCGCAGGAGCCGCGTGGAAAAAAACAGGACCTCCAGATTTTCGATTTCCCCGGAAGCCGGGTTCATTCTGGCAATCACACCATCGCCAATTTCTTCCGACTCCTGCGCGGCATATGGCGGTGTCTTGTCAATGTGGAGGATGTCCGCTTCGCGGTCATACTTAAACGTCAGCTTCGCTTCCATAAGACCACTCCTTCCGCTACTTTTCTGGCAAGGTACGCCGTCGCCATCCAATTCCGTCCTTGGGGCAAACCCTCCCCGATCACCACAACCACCACGTGCTTGCCACCCCGGATAGTATCAAACCAGCGCGAAAAAAGCGTGGCATTGGCAAACCGGGCGCTTTGGCGTACCAGATCAGGCTCAGCCAAGGTATCGGCGATGCGCGCGCGGTGTTCGGGTAGCAGGTCGGGATGCCGCTCGGCGATATGCCGCTCCCGTTCGTCCGTCAATTCCACTTCGGCATTCAGGTACGGGCATGGCATGAGCGTCTTCATCGTCCTACGCGCAGGCCCCTTTTAGTTCCCATTATCTTCCCCTGTTTCCTGCCCAATGCGGTACGTGACCTGCCTGCCGGTGTCGCCGTTGATACCTGCCCTGAGATTCTATGGTTTATGTCAAGCATTTTGTAATCCGTTCTGGATTAAACGTTGTACGGTATGATGAATCGACCAAGCGGCTCGGGCGATTTTGCGGGCAATGATCACCAACGAGGCGGTCGTACTCCAGCCTTGAGTGCGGTAAGATTCGTAGATCGGTTTCCAGACGATGGTTTTTGATGGCGGACATCGCGGCGTTAAACAGCAAGCGGCGCAACTGGGCGGGGCCGCGTTTGGACAACCGTCGGCGCCCGGCTTTGTGACCCGAGGCATTCCCCCGCGGATCCAAGCCAATGAAGGCGACGAACGCATCTGCCTTGCGGAACGGGACGCGCTCCAATGTATTGGTCAGGCTGATGCCCACCAAGGGCCCGACTCCCACAATGGTTTCTACCCGGTGTTGCGCCTCCTGGTGTTGGGGGGAACCGGCCGCAATGACAGCCATGGTCGCATCATTCTTGGCGAGCAAGGCATCCAGTTTGCCCACCACGGCCCTGAGTTCGGCGGCAAAGCCGCCCAGATGGCGCATAGTCAGCTTGAGCGTGCCTTTGAGGCGGACAATCGTGGCACGCCGTCGAATCAGCCGATCGAGCTTGCGTTGGTTGGGCGTAGGAGGCGTGTAGGCTCGCAAGCGCGTGTGCTCTTGCGCGATGAGCCGCGCGATCAATGTCGCATCCACTCGGTCGGTTTTAGCCCGAGTGCCCATGGCCTTGGCGTAGTGCCGAGTATCCAAAGGGTTAAGCAGGAAGACGGTATAACCTTGGGCCTGCGCCAGGTCAGCCAGCAATTCATGATAGGCACCGGTGGATTCCACGCCGCTGGGATTCTGGGCTGGCATTCCCTGGGCATTGAAGATGCCGCTCGGCCATTCCCACAGAATGTCAAGATAATAATGGTATTCTTCATCATGTACAAAGATGCCCTGGCGGTTGTGGCTCCGCTGCATGATGTGATGCGAAGAATTCGGTAGGACAATGCGCGCGGTGCGAGGCATACGAGGGAGGATAACAAGAACCACTCAGGAAAATAAGTCTGTTTCCTTTTCTTCGAAGGGAACGCACTTTTTAGGAATCCACTGGAGAACATTTGATCTGCGGAGGAGCCGTCGGAGGGACCCCCAATACGGCTGCGTACTGAAGCCCAACGTCTTGGCATTGATCTCAACCGGATAGGGGTGTCGACGCCAGGAGAAACAGGACAGTGGTAGTCTTGATGGCCTGTTTTCTATTGAGGGCAGTCAGGCTGTCTAGTTTGGCGTTTCCACCGATGCTGTCGATCTCCTTTTCAGGGAGATATCAAAAACCTGATACGTCTGATGGATCAACTCCTTGGCTATGTTCACTTCTTTTTTATTCAAAGATGGTTTTTTTCTCAACATGAACAGTATTTGACACAGACGGTGAACCATCTGCATCTCTTCAGGCTCTAAGAGGTCCGCTTGCATCCACATAGTTTGAAGTGGTTCAAACAGCTCATTTCCAAAACTATCCAACGGATGGCTTCGAGGGGTCAGGCGCTCTTCAATGAATCGGAGTTGCGTGAGCAAGGAGGTACGGAGAATCTGTGCTTTTTTCAGACGATGGTTCTGTTCTTGGCAAAAGAGTTTGCTCACGACATAAAATCCCACACACACTGCAAAAACTATTGCCAGGGCAAGGAGGCACAATCCGATGCCAAGGACGGCGGTCCAGTTTACCCATGAGGGAGAGGCTAAATTTGACACATTTCCCCCTTTTATTAAAATAATTTATCGACCCGTCCGCACTCCATGGCTTTGTCCAAAGATGACTTCGACGGCAGCCCCGCATGATGGAACGCACTAAGAAGCACAGGTGCTCACATCAGGATTGTGAGGAATACAAAATGCTGTCTGCGGCATTTTTCGCGTTTCCAAGGGTAGCAAAACCCGGGGTCACGGAACCGCTCGACACACCGTAACCGATCGAGTCTCGACTTGGTAGCGCTTGTCTGGCTTTTATAGGCTCCTCCGATTTTTCTAACATTTGCGGCCTCAGATTTCTCCGGCAACGCCACCCTCACTCCGGAAAACATGCTCCGAAAGTGAAAAATAGAGGTTAGCTGAGTAAAGAGAGCCGTACAGGGAGAAAAGTCCGCATCTTCCACGGATCGAGCTTGGTAATATTCTTGTCCAGTTCCCATCGAACAAACGGGCGAGCATGCGAACCAAGTGTATCACGTAGCATACCCAGAAATGCCGGTCCGGCGATAAGAGCAAGGGCTGGGATTTGTTTCTCGCGACAAACCGTTTCGAGCCAGTCTGCGATTTGCCCCGCGAACGTCATAGATTCATGTTCCTTCCCATTCACCGCCGGTTCCTTCGCATAGCGGACATCGCCGACCCGCTCGAATGTACAACCAGAAAAGAGATCACCAGGAGCTATGCGCTCTTATACCATGTTTTTCTCAGCCATCTCATGCCGGCCGCCAAAGATCGATCGAGAAAGGCCGTGTGGGCGGACTCCATGGCAAAAGCCTCGGGGATGCGCGGTGCGTATTCCAGGCTGACTGGTTCAAATTCAAAATTTTCCTTGATGAAAGTTTGAAAGAGCGGAATTGAGGATCTTTTTCAGCTCTTCCGTTGTTTGTTCCACTTCGCTGTTCATGGATTCTTCCGCATTTTCGCCAGCCACGCGAACTTCAATCGGGCTCGTGCTGATTCTTCACGGTCAGCACCATGTCATAGCCCGCGCCTTCGGCGGCGCGGGTCAGTGCAGCCGCCATGTAAAGAATGTCGTTGACGATGGAAGTCGCTACTCGCATGACCCTTTCACGCTGTCCTTTCCCGAAAATAGGCAGGTGACCGGCAAGGGTCTCTCCCGATAGAATGCGCTCGCACCCATGCGCCACGTAACTATCTCATAGATTTCATGATTCCATTTTTGATTAAAATTCAACGCTGGTTCGACCGCACCGTGCTCCAGCTCGGACGGGAACTGCGAATTTCCTATTTGCCACCGCTCATGGTCTACGTGGCGGCGGGCATTTCCGGGCTCACCGGCATCGTCGGCACCTTCTTCATTAAAGACTACCTGGGGCTATCGGCGGAATTTCTGGCGGCGCTGGGATTCTGGGCTGGTATTCCCTGGGCATTGAAGATGCCGCTCGGCCATCTTGTCGACCTCATCTGGCGGTACAAGGCGGGACTCGTTTGCGTCGGCGCCACGCTGATCGCAGGCAGCCTCCTCATCATGATCGGGTTGATCGGGCACACCGATGCCATGCGCACGATCATGCCGGCGGAGGCCTGGTTCGTACTGAGCGCGTTGCTCGCGCCGGTGGGCTATGTGGTTCAGGATGTGGTGGCGGACGCGATGACGGTGGAGGCCGTTCCTCGTATTGACGAGGACGGACAACCGGTAGAAGCGGAACGACGCCGGCTAATGCATACCACCATGCAAACCCTTGGCCGGGTTGCGATCATCGGCGGAAGCGTCGCGGTCGCGCTGCTCAACGTGGCCTTGTTCAGCGGCGTGGAAGCCATGTCCGGTGACGCGAAAGCCGAAGTGTATGTCCAGATCTACGAGCTCGCGCTGCTGATTCCCGTCGTTTCAGTGCTTGGCGTCCTGCTCGGCGGGTATCTGAAACGACGCGACAGGAAGCGGCTCGAAAGCCAGGGCTATGGTGCGAGCGAAGCGAGAGACCTGGTCGAGGGGCATACCGCGCCAACGCGACCGAACTGGTGGATACTCGGGGGCAGCCTTATCTTCGGGATTTTCACCCTCTCCACCGGGCTCAGCGGCGTACCCTACAATCAGGAGATCATTTTCGTCGGTTCACTCGCCATCATTTTATTTTTGATGTCGCGGTTGGTGGGCGCGCTGGACGCCGAGGCCAGCCGCACACTGGTGGGTACCGCGATCATCATCTTCGTGTACCGCGCCATCCCGACGCCCGGTGCGGGCTCGACCTGGTGGATGATCGACGAACTGGGTTTCGACCAACAGTTCCTCTCGGTGCTGTCCCTGATCGCGAGTACCATCACGCTGTTCGGCATGTTCATTTTCAGGCGTTTCATGGCGGAGAGATCCATCGCCTATATCGTGGTGGTTCTCACCGTAGTGAGCACCTGCCTGAGCCTGCCGATCATCGGCATGTTCTATGGTCTTCACGAGTGGACCGCAGCCCACACCGGCGGTCTGGTGGACGCGCGATTTATTGCCCTGGTCGATACCGCCCTCGAGTCGCCCCTTGGTCAGATCGCCATGATCCCGATGCTCGCCTGGATTGCAAACTCCGCCCCCGAGAACTTGAAGGCCACCTTCTTCGCGGTCATGGCGTCGTTCACCAATCTTGCCCTTTCGGCGAGTCAACTCGGAACAAAGTACTTGAATCAGATCTTCATCGTCACGCGCGACGTGGAGGATCCCGCGACCGGCATTTTGTCCGTGCCGGCGGATTACAGTGAGCTTGGGACGCTTCTCATTGTTGTTACCGCAGTGGGGCTTGTACTTCCATTACTGGCCATCGGGCTGGTACGACTTTCGCGACTGCGCAGTGCCTGACGAATGCACCTGTTGCGGGGAATAGGAATGGTAAAAACCCTTGTTGACTGGACCGGAAAGGACCAAGGAACTCGTTGAGGAATCACTCTCCAGACTTTGCTGTCCGATATGCGGGAGTCAGCCTGCGAGTAGGGCTGACCGGCCCATTGTTCCAGGATCGGGCCAGCCTGTCGCTCCATTGTGATGTGTGAGTGGACGAACCGGGCAAAGGGGGTATGCCGGCTAAAAATTGAGCCGGAATCCAGAGGGGAGATGAGTCTGTCTGCAAGAATGCCCCGAGGCGAGCCGGGACTAAGGGTTGGGCTCAGGTCGGCAAGCCCATTGATACGACCACAGTAGTGACCTGATCGGTAAGAACATGACCGGTCACAACGGACGGCTCGCGAGAAACACAATCAGCGGGAGTATTGTATCTTTTGCTCTCCACCCGGTAAAACTCGATACAATCTGCTGGGGTTATCACTTTCATCCCATAGCGTTCTGATACCGGAACGTGCTTGACGTTTCCCGTGATGACCCATTGCGCAAGACCGGCTGGCGCAACTTCGAGAAAAGGTTGGCCACTTGGGAGTATTGAATGCCGTTCTTTTGACGAACGATTCCGCGCTGCTAAAACTGCCGGGCATTCGAGCCATGGCACTCAAGCTTCGATGAAGGCCAGCGGACAATCGCAAACAAGAAGCCCGGTCACCTTGATTCCGCCCTTGACTCGGAACTGAGGCTTTTCCTCCATTTATCTGTCGTTGCTTACCCCCGGAGGTCAAGACATTCCACGGACTCGATGAGCCGTATGGCTGAAAAATGCGCCTGAGGGATGGAACGTTCATGCTCCCTGAATACGACTCTGGAGACTCCGACTTCGCCAGATGAAATAGATGACAGGAATAACCAGAAGTGTGAGCGCTGTCGCCGTGACCATTCCACCGATCATCGGCGCTGCGATGCGTTTCATGACATCGGCACCCGTTCCTTGGGACCACATGATGGGCAGCAAACCCAGGATGATGGCCGAGGCGGTCATGATTTTTGGGCGGACTCGTAAGACGGCACCTTCGATGATCGCGTCACGAAGGTCCGCCAATGATTGCAGCCGGTTTTCCCGTTGCCGGCGGGCACAGGCCTCGTCCAAAAACATCACCATGATCACGCCGGTTTCTGCGGCCACTCCTGCCAAGGCGATCAGTCCGACCCACACGGCAATGCTGAGATGATAGTTCAGGAAATCCACATACCAGATAGCCCCGATCAAGGAGAATGGAACCGATAGCAAGACAAGCAGACATCGGGGGACGGAATGAAAGTTGAGATACAGGAGGAGGAATATGAGAAACAGCGTGAGGGGAATCACAATCTTGAGTTTTTCTTGTGCCCGTTCCAGATATTGATATTGACCGGCCCATTGCAATGTATACCCGGATGGAAGATTGATGTGCTTCTGAACCAGGTCTTTGGCCTTGTGAACATAGGTGCCGAGATCCTCGCCCGCAATATCGACAAACACCATACTTGCTAACGATCCATTTTCATCTCGCACAGAAGGCGGTCCCGTGGTGGTGGAGATGTGAGAAAGTTGGGCGAGAGGGATCTGTTCGCCGTTTGGCGTGCTGACGAGGACGCGCTTGAGCGCTTCCACATCTTGTCGCAGATCACGAGGGTATCGAACATTAATCGGATAGCGTTCACGGCCTTCCACGGTCCAGGCCACATTCTTCCCGCCAATAGCGGATTCAATGACATCCTGCACGTCTCCAACGGTGAGGCCATAACGGGCAGCGGCGGTGCGGTTCACGTCGATATCGACATAGTACCCTCCCGTGACCCGTTCGGCGTAGGCACTCCGGGTGCCCTGAAGTGTTTGAAGCAGACTTTCAATGTGTAGCCCGATTCGTTCCAGTTCTTCTAATTTGGGCCCCAGGATTCGAATCCCGACACTGCTGCGAATGCCGGTGGCGAGCATTTCCGTTCTCGTTTGAATCGGCATCCACCAAATATTGGCCATCCCCGGGAATTTTACCCGCTGGTCCATTTCGGCAATGAGCTTGTCCCAGGTCATGCCGGGTCGCCAATCTTCTTGAGGCTTCAGGGTCACCATGGTCTCGCCCATATGTAAGGGTGCCGGATCGGTTGCGGTGCGGGCCCGCCCCATTTTGCCCATCACTTGATCCACTTCCGGGAATTCTTTTAACAATCGGTCTTGCGTTTGGAGGATGGTGGAGGCTTGTTTGATGGACATGCCCGGAATGCTGGTGGGCATATACAGAATCGTGCCTTCGTTCAGGGGCGGCATAAATTCAGAGCCTAACTGTTGGTAGACGGGAACGACGACGATCATTCCGAGAATGGCCAAGCCGACGACCAGCCATCGGGCTTTCAGAACACCTTTCAGAAGAGGGGTATAGATCCACACAAGAAACCGGTTCAACGGGTTTCGTCGTTCAGTCATTATCCGGCCGCGAATGAACCATTTCATCAGGAGGGGGGCCAACCCGATGGACAACAACGCCGCAAAGAACATGGCGAATGTTTTGGTGTAGGCCAGCGGCTTGAACAGACGGCCTTCCTGCGCTTCTAATGTAAATATTGGCAGAAACGAGACGGTGATGATGAGCAACGAAAAGAAGAGGGGCCTGCCGACTTCCCCGGCGGCTTGAATAATGACGTCATCCCGTGAGCCCGAACGTCCTCGTGATTCCCACTCCTCCAAGCGACGATGCGCATTTTCCACCATGACAATGACTGCATCGACCATGGTTCCGATGGCGATGGCAATGCCGGAGAGTGACATGATGTTCGAGGAGACGCCCAGAAAATACATCGCAATAAACGACAAGAGAATCGCCACGGGCAGTAAGAGGACGGGAACCAGCGCGGAGCGAACGTGAAATAAAAAGAGGAGGCTAATCACGCTTACGACGAGGGTGATTTCAAATACTTTTTCTTTGAGCGTGGCGATGGCCCGAAGAATCAATTCTGAGCGATCATACACCGGAACGATACGGATGCCTTCGGGAATGGAGGGCGTGATGGTTGTTATTTGTTCCTTGACCCGTTGAATGACTTCAAGCGCATTTTCGCCATAACGCATTACCACGATGCCACCGACGGTTTCTCCTTTTCCATTCAATTCAGCAATGCCACGTCTGAGATCCGGACCGAACGTCACGGTCGCGACATCGTGGACGGTAATGGGCGTCCCCTTTCCGTCCGTTCCGATGGGAATGGTTCGAAGATCCTCAAGCGATTGAATGTATCCGCGGCCCCGTACCATATATTCCCGTTCACTGGCCTCAATGACTCGTCCTCCTACTTCATTGTTACTGCGTCGGACAGCCTGAATGACCTGGGGAAGGCCGATACCATATCCCTGTAATTTCACGGGGTCGACTTGGACTTGATACTGTTTCACGAACCCGCCGATTGTCGCCACTTCCGCCACGCCGGGCACACTTTGCAACCAATAGCGCAAGTACCAATCTTGAAACGAGCGAAGATCGGCCAAGCTATGGTTTCCGCTTTCGTCCACAAGGGCATATTGAAAGACCCACCCGACACCTGTGGCATCCGGGCCTAAGGTTGGAGAGATACCTTCTGGCAGTTTTCCCACCAGACCCTGCATGTATTCCACCACACGACTTCGGGCCCAATACATGTCGGTTCCGTCCTGAAACACAATGTAGACAAAGGACAAACCCAGCATCGATTGTCCTCGAACATATTTGATGCGTGGAGCGCCTAACATCGAGGTGACAATGGGATAGGTGATTTGATCCTCAATCAAATCCGGGCTTCGGCCAGGCCACTCCGTAAGGACGATCACCTGCACATCGGAAAGATCGGGCAGGGCATCCAGGGCGTGTGATAGACCGCCCAGATTCCCCACCCCATCAGAAACAGGGTAAGGATTCCTACCAAAAAACCGTTACGCGCACTCCAGCCAATGATTCGTTCAATCATGTTGGATCACTCACATTCCGGACATTCCCGGCATCCCGGCCATTCCTCCGCCTCCGGCAATCACCGAAAACGTTTCCTGAATATCGGGCTGCCCTGCACGTTGAATCATGATCGTCAGATCCCATTGGCCTGCCATTCCAAGATTGACGTTGGCTTCATACGTGCCTTCCGCTCTTGATGTCATCGGAACCGTAGCTGGGAGCATGCCCGGCATCGGCATGGTGAAGGTGAGTTGAACCTGAGCAGGGGAGACCGGCTTGCCCTGTTGATTGGATACGGTCACATGAATACGGTTTTCCCCTATGCGTACGGGCGAGGGATGGGTTGAAAAGCCCAGCGCGAGGTCACCGGCTTTCTTATGACTCGTTCCTGCCGGTGTCTTGTCCGCCGGCGCCATTGGTAATTTTGTAATGGCCTTGTCCAATCCCATATCCATCTTGCCCATGTGCGCCTGCTCCATTTTGATTCCTCCCATCCCCAGCGTGCCCATCATGTTTGAACTCGCCATGAGCTTGCTTTCCGAATCGAGGAGAAACGTGCCGGAGGTGGCGATCCGCTCGTCCAGAGCCAGACCCTCGACGATTTCATAGTAGCCGCCTAATTTCGGGCCAAGGGTGACTTGCCGTGGTTCAAACACGCCTTCTCCCCGGACCACATAGACGACCTGTCGGGTACCGGAATCGAGCACCGCTTCTTCAGGAACCACAAGCTTGCTTCCGCGATTCACCTGAATCTGAACGGTCCCATACATGTCCGGTTTCAGCCGCAGCTTCGGGTTCTTGAATACCAGACGAACGGTATTGGTTCGGGCCTCCTGGTTGAGGTAGGGATAGATAAAGGTAATCTCTCCTTGAAAGGTTTCTCCAGGATAGGCGGCCAGGGTCAGGATTCCCTCTTGTCCCACTTGGACGAAGGGCATTTCATATTCAAACACTTCCGCCTGCACCCAGACGGTGGAAATGTCAGCAATCGCATAGAGGGTCATCTCGGGTTTCACCAACGTACCTTTAAACACCTTCTTGTCGATGACGTACCCGGCGACAGGGGAATAGATCGTGACATAGGTCTGCGGCTTGCCACGACGCGCTAACTCATCGATCTGCGAATCCGTCAACGTCCAATGTCGAAGACGGTCGCGCGCGGACTGGACCATTTGTGCCGTCTGATGTCGGGTTTCGAAAAGAGGGCTGTTCTGAATCTGCTGGTTGGCCTTCATCGCAAGGAGATATTCTTCCTGCGCCGACACGAGTTCCTGGCTGTAGAGGGTGAACAAGGGCTGACCTTTTCGAACAAGTTGGCCGGTGGAATCCACAAAGAGATCCTCAACCCAACCCGAAATGCGAAGATTGATATGGGTGAGACGTTGTTCGTCATAGTTCACGTTCCCCACGGCACGGATAACCGTCTGGAGAGGGCGCATGCTGACCAGTGCTGTGGTGACGCCAATCAATTGTTGCCGTGCCGGAGTCACCATGGCATAGGCCTGGCTGGATTCCATCTCTATGGAAGAATGGCCGCTCATGGTTCCCATGTCCCGCATGGGTTGTCCGGTATGCGTGGCATCGTTCGTGGGCTTTACAGCTGATTGGATGAGGGGCCACCATGATTCTTTGAAAAAGAACAGGCTTGCCACAAGGATACAGAGCAATCCTCCGAGGATGATCCAGCGTGGTCGTGATGTGTGCGTGAGCATCGTGCGTCTCCTTCTTAAAGATCCGCGCCTAGCACGCGTTCAAGTTGGGCGACTTGCTGTTCCCGGTTCACGAGCGCCCGAATATATTCAAGCCGAAAGGTGATGAGCGCGCGTTCCGCATCGATCAGATCCAAAAAATCCGTGCGATCCGTCCGATAGCCCGCATGGGCGGCTTGGAGAACCTGCTGCGCCTGGGGAAGAATGGTGGTGCGATAGAGTTCCAGAACCTCTTGCGTGGCCTGAATTTGCACCACCAGATCCTTGACCTGAAAGCGCGTGAGTGTGACAAGGGTCTGTTGCTTGGCTTGTGCGGATCTGACCTGCGCCGCCGCTTCCCTGACCCCTGCGTCATACTTCGGTTTGGTCCAGAACGCGAATGGAATGTTCACCATCACATTCCCTCCGAATCCGTCGTCGGTGTGGTAATTTTGCCAGCGCTGGAGTTCAACCCGAAGGTGAGGGTAGTACTGCAATTTGGCCAGTTGCGTGGCCGACTGAAATCGCGTCACCGCCAGATCAGCTTCTTGAAGTTCCGGGCGGAGTCGAAGCGCGTGCTCCTGGAGTTCTTCAAGCGAGCGTGTCAGCGGTTGAGGATGTGGTGCTCGTGGAATACCAAGAGGAGCATGGGGATCACGATCCAGAATGGTATTGAGATGAGCTTGAGCGGTTTCCCGTCGTTGATTGAGTACGGGTAATTGTTGGGAAATTTTCGAAAGCTCTACTTGAGCTCGCAGGACGTCTACCTGCGTTCGAATTCCCACTCCGTATTTGGCATTGGCAATATCAAAGAACTGCCTGAGCAATTTTTGCTGTTCATGATGGACCTCAATGGCTTTGTGGGCGAACAACAGCTCAAAAAAGGCCGTCTTGACCGCAGCGGTAATCTCGCGAACTTTGGCGGCCACGCGTTGTTCCGCCTGGTCGGCTTCCCGCGTCGCCACCTCGGCTTTCTTCGAGAGCAATCCCGGGAAGGGAAATTGTTGCGCAACCCCGTAGATAACCGTTTGCGTTTTGTTGACATTCAGCGAGTCAGGAGTATTCCACAACTGAAC
The DNA here is from genome assembly GCA_963801755.1 of uncultured Nitrospirales bacterium. Lineage (GTDB taxonomy): Bacteria > Nitrospirota > Nitrospiria > Nitrospirales > UBA8639 > Nitrospira_E. The sequence goes on from CAWDGE010000010.1 coordinate 110,275, forward strand.
CTTTAATTCGGGGTCGGCCAGAGTCCCCACCTGAGGGGCGCGCTCCTTCATGGCCAGGACCTGCTCTTGTGTCGCCGCGATTTCAGGATTCTGTTGAATCGCTTCCTGGATCAGGGGCACGAGTTCCAAGACCGGTTCAGTCGCGCCGGTTGGTTGAGCCGGGAGTGGACCTGCCGGACCAAGCCATAACATACCGAATACCACTATCCCCACGTATCTTGAAATTATCTGGTGCATGGTTGACTCCGCTTGTATGTAGCGACCATGGACCTCTCTCTGTTTCTGCCTCATACACAAAGAAGCAGGAAGGAGAAAAAGTCCTGTCGATCAGGTCTGAAGATGTCAGACCGGGATCAGTAAGGTCGTGAAATCAGGGAATTGGTGATGAACGGAGAAACGGGGAGGGGATCAAATACGGAAAACCGAGATGAGGAGGAGAAGGTCTTTTGTCACGGCCACATGGCCGGTACCAGGCGGAAAGATGACTGTTCTGTAGGGGACAAGGTCAGGAAGAAGCAGGGCCATTTCGCCAATGAAGGGGGCATGAGCCTGGCTGCTTGAAGGAGTATCAAGACTCGATTGGACCGCGAGAGTTTTAAACCCGTCACAGAACTGAGTAACAGGCTCTTCCCCCGGCATGGTGCAATCACTCACTTGAGTCACCGCCATTTTGGCAAAGACCGGCACCACGCAGGCATAGGCATTAAAGCTGAACGCGAGGAACAGACCAATCAGGAAGAGGGCTAACAGTTTCGGGAAGGATCTCATCAGAGTTATCCTACTCTTAAAATTTTTCTCAGTAAATAGGGTTTGCATCAAGCAGCCGTTGGCTATGCTGCTTAGCCTTTCATGAACCATGGGGGCGAATGATCGTAAAACGCCGTTTTCGATGCTCTCTTTCGAGAAGACGATGTATGAAGTTTTCATCGAATAACCTGGAGAAGCAAAAACGTGAGTAATGACTAATCGAACCTGGAATCAGGATGAAGGAAATGGACGGCTCTTCTGGATGAAGACGGGACAGAGCAGCTGATACGGAAGCAGTGGGTCTCTGGTAAGGAAAGGCAATATTTCTAAGGCCTTGTAACCGTAACCTTTTCCCAATCACTTTACCGTTTCGGATTGGTGGTTGGAAAAGCTTAACGGAAATAGTTGCCATCCGATGATCTTAAAGGCAGTTTCAGATCGGGTCGCGTTTTAATGTCCACTTTCGGCCAAAAGCGGACATTAATAACTATTTTTGTTCCCCTTCGGCTGGAGATATAGTTACTGGTATAGATTTTTTCCCTTCCATTAAAAGCAACAAGTACTCCCGAAGTTTAGCTTCCATCTGTACAACTTCCTTATCCTCGTTTGGGCTAGGGAAATCAGTTACATTCATTTTAACGGGATGTTGCCCACTAAGAAATGAGATTGCCGCTCGGCGGAATATCTGCTGTTCCATTTCAAGATCAGATAGCCCCCGTGGATAATATATACTTTTCTTTCAAATAAACTTTGTCGAATTTGTACTTCAGGACACGCGACATTTCATAGAGCAAATCTATAAATTTATCGTCATGCCTGCCGGTCCAATTATTGAGAACACTTTTGTATGTTTGCTGTATATCTGCCATGCATTCGCAGCAGGCATTTCAGGGAATTCTGCCAAACAATCCAAATACTCCCGCCATTTCTCAAGAACAGACGTTTCTTTAAACTCCAAATAAATCATATTGAGAGCTGTAACATGTGATGGGTCTATACGTGTTGCAACGGTCGCATAAGATTGTGAAGATATGTTTTTTTCGCTCTTTCTTTTCCCTCCAGCCTTCTAGCCATTTCTGTACTTGTACAGCTGTCAGAGGAGCTAGCAATACTGCGGCTATCGTCATCCATTCAGCAATTGTCATCTGGCTTTCCTTTTCTCAGTGCTGTAGCACATAATATAAACTATTTTATTTAAACGGCCCCTTTGGGTACACGGCCAAAGGGCGGAATAGGAGCGCCGAAGTGAATTTTTAGGTGTCATCAGGCGCATTTTGCTTCGGAAGCAATTCCAACAGCTCTGATTCCAATTTCTCGGCTGGGCGAAGCAGTGGTCCTGAAGCTTGAGGGAAATTTGTTTAGCATTTTCATTGATCTGGCAGTAGAGGCACTGCGTACGGACTTCACTTTTGGGATACAGGAGCATACGGCCATACATATCCAGCACTAACGGTATTGAGATATTCCATCTGCGTCAGAGTGGGCCATCATAGTATCTTCGGTCTTCTAGGCCCACGTTGTGAACATCCCATTCCCTCGTTAATGTGATAGAAGCACTTGCCGGATAGCTCGTATGAGCGCGAGCTGTCGTTGCTATCTACGAATGGGTCATTGCTTTTCAATTATCGCCGCCATGTTCAGGGCGTAACTAACTGGCGGTTTTCCCTCGGCGTTTTTATAGAGATGCCTTCTAGAAGGAGTTCCGCGATTCCCCCAGCTTGCTTAAGTCGTTGTAAGAGATGAGGATACGATTAAATAGTCGGAGCTTTCCAAACTGTTCATCGTTTAGGCCCAGCTGTGCTTTGATGTTGTCCATGACGCTAAACACTACCACTGCTTTGGGTCGTAAGCGGACGGCTAATTGAAAGCTCTACGATGACGCCTAACAAATTGCACCACCGGACTCCCGCAATGGCTGGCTTTCTTCAATGCCGGCTTTAATCACCCCATACAGGAGAATATCGTATTCGGTTACAGTAGGATAAAATGAGAAAAGAGTCCAGCCAAAATTCCAGAAACAGGTTGAAGGAATTTACCCCGGGATTCTGGCGCGGATGACCTAAGACATTACTGAAAGGAACGAGCGCCAACTTATTTGGGCGGTCCGAGTTGGGGTGCCACGCGCCTCTCTGCGTAATGGTACCCTAAGGGTTTGCTATGGTACTCTTTTGGGAAGTCATGTGAGTCGTAGTACTCTTCATTTTTCCAACTCAACCGCTAAATTTAAACCAGTTTAAGAAGAAAAGATCAGGGAACGGTTAATCAACTATCTGGAGATATTTTCCCAACAAAACAAAAGGTGTGAAAATCGCGTTGAAATTCCTATCCATTCTTTTTGATTAGGGAGCTCACTATGTTGCAAAATTTTCACAAGAAACGCCGACCACTCATCGTCAATCATGCATCATATCCATTTTTCCAACAACGTCACTTCATGACGCACAAGGGTTTTTTATCTACTTTGATCTTGGGGGCAGGCTTGTTTTTTCAAACTTTATTGTTACCTATGCCGGCCTTTTCTGAATCGGAAGAGGTTTACCCGGAGGGTGATAAAGAATATTTTAAAGCCCTCCTCGAACTCGAAAAAGACGAGGAGTATAAAAAATTCTTGATGGATAGTGTTTCGTACGCGGGTGATAAGAAAGTGGAGTATATTGATTTTAAAGGTGTGAGGCCCACTGTCGATAAAGAAGGAGCCGAATCGGCTGATACCGGGACAGATGCCGCTCATTTCAGAAAACAAACATACGAAGCTATGCGCAACATGGATTGGTTTAGGAAAAACAATTATCAAAATTTCATCCGAAACGTTGGTCAGAATATTTACCCATTGATCATTGCGAGTGACTATGAACCAGGAAAAGAGGGGATCGGCAGTACCTATTACCTGTACCGAAGAGACCGTCCTGTCGAAACGGTCATGCCGACTTCCGTCATGTATGAGATGGAAAAAATCCTTGCGCACATTCCAATGGGAGCCTTTATTTTAATCTCCCCCTACTTTGACAATGTGGCCAATCGACCTGAGGGATGGGAAGAACCTCTGATTGAATATAAAAACCATGTTGAAAACATTAAAAAACTTCTCGAACAAAGTGATTTTAGTCAAGCCACATCGACGAGAGCCATAAAGATGTTAGATATGGTGAATCATTATTTACAGGACTGTATCGAAAATGGTTCTGGTGATGAACAGTCTTATCGTGCGTTTTCTCATAAAATAATCCCTTACGTTGCGGAGGCCATGAAAGCTGCTGTGGAACTGCAGGTACAAGCGGGGTTGAGCGCAATGAGCCAATGGAAAAAAGAGTTAGGTCCGCAGGAATGGGACAGACTCCATGTGTTAATTCCCGTTGTGTGGCCCGTGGCCGTCGGCAATCCACGACGGCAGATTTTTGAACATCTCATGACTCCTGAGCGGGCTAAAACCAACATCTTTGAGGTTCATGCAAGCTCGCACGATGAGGCCCGAACGACCTTAGGCAGAATTAAAGGTGATTCGGTGATGGCCAACTTCACATTTGACAAGAACACCCACTTTGGCATGATGAGTTACATGCGTTTATCATCACCCACAGATCTCGTTCAGGGAGCAACGAGAGATGAATTGAAGAAGTACCCTAAAACACAAGCAAATATTCTCCACATGAAAACACCCCACAGCGATTAAGAGAAGCGCTGTTCAATTACATCACAGCTACTCGTGCTTTTTTTGTGAGGAAAAAAGGCGCTCCCCTGGTGTCACTCTTGGCTCTGGGAGAGAGGATTGTTGGAAGAAGCGTGCCGCCCATCGGATGCCCGGTGTTCGAGTTGAATTCTCGCCTCGGCAATATCCATGTGACTCAAAATCCCTACCGGTCGGGATTGATGATCCAGCACCGGGGCTTGTTTCACATCTTTCATGTACAACACCTGTAAGGCTTCGCGCACGGCCTGCCCCTCACGAAGTGCGGCGACCTCATGCTTGGCGATTGTGCCGACGGACTCACCAAAATCCTGGCCATGGGTCATGGCCCGATAGACATCCGTCTTTGTCAGAATGCCGGTCATTTTTCCTTCCGCATCCACGATGGGCAACAAGGTCTGTGAACAATTTCCAAAGGCCAGGATCGCCTCATTGATCGTGGCGGTTTCGGAAAGACATGTCACGGACTTTTTCATCACGGCTTCGATGGGAGAGGAAAGCAGTTCCGTCGTCCACCGTGTTTCGCCCAAGACGTCTTCTTGTGATGGTCGTTGGGCCGTGTGACGAAGGATCTGACTGAGAGTTTGGAAACTCTCGACGAAGGTTTTGAATTCTTTTGAATTAAACACCATGAGGGTCGCTTCGGTCTTGGCTGTGACGGTGACGCGCCGCACCACACCATATAAAAACGATCCCTCGCCAAAGTGATCCCCAGGGAGCACTTCGTCACGCCACAGCACTTTGCCGTCGCCATCGTATCGGGTGGCTTCCAGTGAGCCTTCTTCTACAATATAGAAAGCGGAGCCTCGTTCCCCCTGGCGAAAAATCACATCGCCTGGTTCAACATGCATGCGCGCGATTTTTTGTGTTTTTTTCAGATCCAGGTAATTGAGATCCGGCGGGAAAAAGAGTTCAAAGGTCCAGTCGACCATGACCCGCAGTTTGCGGTCGAGTCCGGGCAATTTCAGCAAATGAACCGTGCGTGTTAACCACCAGGCAACAAATCCGCTAAACTGGAAACCAAAAATGGAGCAGACGCCTTTATGATGTCCGATCGTCGCCATTTGGCCCAGCGCTTTGTACCGGAAGGAACGAAGTGGGTTCGCCGGAGCACGATAAGGCGATATTTTCTGCAGCATGCTGACCCAGTTTGATGGCGAATTGAGCCGTCGGCGGACATTGATACCCATATCCATCGGGGTTGGCTGCCCCGTCTCCAATGCCCCACACATTGGTATATCCCGTGAGTTGCAGAATTGCGTTGGTGGTCAGCCATCCGTTGGCATACTCCGCGGCCAATTCTTTGAGCACCGGATTCGGGGCGTTTCCAATCGTACAAATCGGGTTATGCGACCCGAGGCGGGTGCCATTACTTAAACGGATATATCCAGCGCTGACCGAGGATGCCCGTTGGTTGAGCAATACTGTCATTCCCCGGGATTCAAGAAACCGTTGGGCAAAACGCCCGAGGTCTTCGCCCAGTTCAGGGAGTAAATGTGGGCCCGAATGCACCAGGGTGACTTGCAGCTCCGATGGGGCAAACGCGGGATAAAACCGTCTGGCATTCTGTAACAGATCAAGAATTTCACCAGCCGTTTCGACACCGCTGTATCCGCCACCGACGACCACGAAATGGAGAAGAGATCGTCGGATATCAGGATTGGATTCAAGATCCGCTTCCTCAAGGCGTTTAATAATATGTTCCCGGATTCCCAGCGCGTCAGCCAGCGTCTTTAAAAATAATCCGTGCTCCATCATGCCCGGTACCGCGCGGAGATTGGTGCTGCTTCCCAATGCGATGACCAGGTGTTCGGCCTCGACGGGTTCCAGCCTTAACCCCTCATGAGCATGGAATTCGACTCGTTGTTTGTGAAGATCGATTTTGGTGACTTCGGCACGTTGCACCATGCAGCGGCGCAACGCTAGTCGAATGGGGTTCATGACATGGCGCGGTTCGATCCCCGCTCCAATCACTTCCGAGAGAAAGGGTTGATACACGAAATAATTTTCTGCGCTGACCAGAAGCACGCGTTTGGCCGTGTCTTTCCCCCAAAGCTTTTCGAGGCGCCGGGCGCAGGCCAAACCGGCAAATCCTCCACCAAGAATGACCACTTCCCATTTCGTGTGCATACCGATTATGGTCTTTTCCCCCTGCGATCACAGGCAGGGATTATCCTGGTATTTGGTTGTTATGAACCATGCTTACCCACCGGACTGTTGTCCCCGGACCAAAACACTGCCAATTGTAACAGGGTTATACCCCCTGACACCTTCCAGGGGAACTAGCCATTTCCCTAGTCCGGCCGATGAAAGACCCTTGCTAAATCTCCCCCTGAACTGTCGGCAGGGAAGGTTCTGTTTCAACTTGCCCGGCATTCGCCGAAACAGCTAGATTTTCATCATTGATGATAGTGTTCATGAAATACGGCCACATAAATGCTGCAGGAAAGTGTGAGAAGACAGACAAAACCTTCACCGTGGCTTCTTGCCTGCCGGTTCTGCTGCCGCCAGGGGAGGCGATTCACGACAATAGCGACGTTAAGGAGATGTGCCATGTCGATCGAACTCAATCACACCATCGTCCCGGCCCATGACAAAGTTGCATCGGCAAAATTCTATGCGAAAATTTTCGGCCTTGTCTTTGAAGAAGGAACAGTAGGGTATTTCGCGCCACTACGGATCAATGAGACCCTCACGTTTGATTTCGATGATGATTATGTCGACAAGTTCGACATCCATCACTATGCATTCAAAGTCGGTGAAGAGGATTTCGACCGGATCTTTGGTCGCATTCAGGCCGAAGGCCTTCCGTATGGAAGTGAACCGACTGCGCGGGAGAATATGACCATCAACCACCGGGACGGCGGACGCGGGGTGTACTTTTGCGATAAGAATGGACACATCCTTGAACTCCTTACGGTAGGGTAGAGCACTCCAAAGGGTATCTTTTGAACACCAAGATGTATTCTGCCCCATTGAAATTATTTGGTCGGATGAGTGAGAACGGTCATTTTACATAACTGGTCTTCTTTGGTTCATGCCCATTGGATTTACTGTTCCTTCAGACATTCGTATGAGTAAAATGCAAAGTTCATCGTCCTTGAAGTCCCCCTCCTTTGTAAGGCTTTGTTCCGAAGAGGAACAAAGACGGAGGGGAGGTAGCCTCTTCACAGCACGGAATGGCTGATCCCATCGTGGCTTCCCGAGGGTACCAGGACTCTATTTCACCTTGCCTCTCCTTACAAAGGAGAGGCATTCAAAGCAGATTGAATTCCAAAAAGGATCAGGAGACTGGCGGGTTACCCATGGAAAACCCGGATGCGCCATTAAACTTTGTGGATTGTTCAGGGAGGGAATGATGGAGAATGCTCGCTCAGATGCGCTTGTGCTCTTCGGGGCCACAGGCGACCTCGCGCAAAAAAAAATTTTTCCGGCGCTTCAGGCCATTATTCAGCATGGGAAGGTCGACGTTCCGATTATCGGTGTCGCCAGAGGCGGCAAGGACGTGGAGCATTTTCGACAACGAGTCCGGGACAGTCTGGAGAAATTCGGCGGTGGGGTGGATGAGACGGCCTTTGCCAAGCTTTCCGATTTACTCAGATATGTTGATGGGGATTATCAGGAGGAAGATACATTTACCCGTTTACGTCAGATCCTGGGCAACGCGCAACGCCCCCTCTTCTATTTGGCCATCCCTCCGACTCTGTTTCCAGCCGTGGTGAAAAGCTTAGGAAAATCAGGCTGTGCTACTGGCGCACGAGTCGTGGTGGAAAAACCTTTCGGGCGTGATCTGGCATCCGCCCAAGCCTTGAATGGTACGCTGCGCAGCGTCTTTGATGAGTCGGCAATTTTCCGCATCGATCATTACCTCGGAAAGGAGTCCATTCGAAATCTCCTGTTCTTTCGATTTGCCAATACATTTCTTGAACCTATCTGGAATCGTAACTACGTCGAAAGCGTGCAGATCACGATGGCGGAACGGTTCGGAGTAGAGGGGCGGGGTAAGTTTTATGAGGAAACCGGTGCGATCCGCGACGTCGTCCAGAATCACTTATTGCAAGTTGTCGCAAACCTGGCCATGGAGCCACCTGTCAGTGCTGGTGGAGAGGCTTTCCGCGATGAACGAGTCAAGGCATTCAAGGGCATTCGGGCACTCACAGGGAAGTCTTTGGTACGCGGACAGTTTCGGGGCTATCGTGAGGAGGCAGGGGTGAGGCCGGACTCGAAAACCGAAACCTTTGCTTCAATGCAGGTTCACATCGATTCGTGGCGTTGGGAAGGAGTGCCATTTTTTATTCGAACAGGGAAATGCCTGCCGGTGACCGCAACGGAAGTGTTGGTCAGACTGAAACATCCGCCGCAACGGTTGTTTGATAGCCCACGATCGGCGTCACCGAACCATGTCCGTTTTCGGCTCGGGCCCGATCGGGTGGCGATCGCCCTGGGGGCCCAAGCGAAGAAGGCTGGCGAAGGAATGACGGGTGAAGACATTGAGCTGTACGTGTGTCGGCAAGAAGGTGATGAACAGGGAGCGTATGAACGCCTCATTAGCGATGCGATGGAGGGAGACACCTCATTGTTTGCCAGGGAGGATGGCGTCGAAGAGGCTTGGCGCATTGTAGACCCGATTGTGAAGATGCCCACTCCCGTTTTTGAATATGCGCCGGGGACGTGGGGCCCCAATGAAGCTCAGGCGGTCGTGGCGAATATTGGGGGATGGCATAATCCGAACGGAAAAGGAATGAACTGATTCCTTCCTATTGTATTCCGTGATGAGTGTGTCGATCACATGGAAAAGGGGCACCTGACTTGGGAAATCTCACTGACGCTTACAGCAATCTGTTCGTAGGGCTATAGAGGTTTTGCTAGAATTCAGATCATGGGAATCTACTAAATGGATGCGGCAAATGCGAGGATGGCGAACCTTCCCCCGGCATCCACAACACTCTCCTTGTGGCGAAGGCTTGCGCCATTTTAGACGGCTTGCCTGCGGCCGCTGAACACGTATTCCCCACCCGATGAACAAACCTGAAGCACCCCCCGTCGCCCGAACCGCATCCCCACCATTGCCCGTGACCTTCTGGCGGGCCTTCGCCTTCTGGCTCAAACTCGGATTCATCAGCTTCGGCGGGCCTGCCGGACAGATTGCCATTATGCATCAGGAACTGGTCGAACGCCGACGCTGGATTTCCGAGCGGCGGTTTCTGCATGCGCTCAACTACTGCATGGTCTTACCCGGTCCGGAAGCCCAGCAACTCGCCACCTATATCGGGTGGCTGATGCATCGAACATGGGGCGGAATCGTGGCCGGGGCGCTGTTCGTCCTGCCGTCGCTTCTGATTTTAATTGTCTTGTCGTGGATCTATATCGCGTTCGGTGACGTGCCGCTGGTCGTGGGTCTGTTTTACGGCATCAAACCCGCCGTGACGGCCATTGTGGTTCAAGCCGCTCAGAGGATCGGCTCGCGGGCACTCAAGAACAATGTACTGTGGGTCATTGCCGCCGTGTCCTTTGTTGCGATCTTTGCACTCAATGTGCCGTTTCCCGCGATCATCGTCGTTGCTGCCCTTATCGGACACTTCGGCGGTCGGCTCGCTCCTGACACGTTTAGAGCCGGCGGCGGCCACAACCAAACCGACAAGTCGGTTGGCCCAACGCTTATTGACGACGACACTCCGCCACCCGAGCATGCCTACTTTCGTTGGACGAAATTGCTCAAAATCACCGTCGTCGGAGGCGTGCTGTGGGCTGTTCCGATGGCATGCCTGACGGTCACCTTTGGCTGGCATCACACGCTGACGCAAATGGGCTGGTTCTTCACCAAAGCGGCCCTGGTGACTTTCGGCGGGGCCTATGCGGTGCTACCCTATGTGTATCAAGGTGCGGTTGAATACTATGACTGGCTCACCCCCACGCAAATGATCGACGGTTTGGCGCTCGGTGAAACCACTCCGGGGCCGCTCATCATGGTCGTGGCTTTTGTCGGGTTCGTCGGTGGCTACATGAAATCACTATTCGGTCCGGAGTCCATGTTCCTCGCCGGGGCGGTTGCCGCAACAATAGTGACGTGGTTCACCTTTCTTCCCTCATTCCTGTTCATTCTGGCCGGAGGCCCCTTGGTCGAATCGACCCACGGCGACATTAAGTTTACGGCACCGCTCACCGCCATCACGGCCGCCGTCGTCGGGGTCATCCTCAATCTGGCCCTGTTCTTCGGCTACCACGTTCTATGGCCGCGCGGCTTTACCGGCGCCTTTGACTGGGTATCGGCGATGATCGCGCTGGCCGCTGCCGTGGCCCTGTTCCGCTACCGGCGGAATGTCATTGAGGTCATTGCTGTCTGCGCGTTGATCGGGCTAATCATAAAAAATTTGATACTGTGAGGGGAGGTCTAAGGTGAATTACCCGAGAAGGTCCGCAGATGTGATCGTTGCCAGTCGTTTTGTCCAGTGAGTGAAAATGCCGAGTACGGGAGGGAGGGGAGACATGAGCATACTTTCAGTTCTTCATAAACCCACATTCGCAAGCCTCACCTGGTTACTTCTAGGGATTATATTTTTAGGTATGGCCATAGCCGGTCAGTTCGGTACACCGAAAGGAGAGGAAGGGACACGCATCTTCAAAGCCACGGAACACCCCTCCTATAGCGGGCACTTCCGCTTGACCGGTCGGGATGGCATGCTGGTCGGTAGCATGGGAGAGAAATCCCCGTGGGATCATATGGATTACGCCGGTAAAAATTTGGTTTCGATCGAGGGGACGATTGAAATTGAAGTTGATGAGGCAACCAACAGCGGTTTGGTCGAAGCCAAATTCGTGGAAGGAAATGATCAATACCGAATGGTCTTTACCCGATTTGCCGGGAAGGCTCCCTATCAGGATGGAGGCCTGGCCACGAGAGTCTATGAACATGGCGATTCGGGGAACGGAGATTCCCTCTACCCCAAGACGTGGCTCTACCTCGCTGGCTGGGGGAAAGCTGATGTCTTCAAAAATGGGAAACTCCTCTTTAAAGACTATGCCGCGCACTTCATGGTGATGGAGCGATCCCGGGATCCCAACACACATGAGGTGCCATATCCGACGAAGCGCACCCTTCCTGGAGGAGAAACGGATCCAGCCGGAATGGAAATCGATCTTTGGGTGCGGTCTGCAGAGACCAATACCCAAAACTTTCCACCATTCGAAACATTTATTCACCTGTTTTGGGAAGAAGTGATTTGGAAATAAGCAGAGATACACGAATGTGCCCGATGGATATTTTCAAGACAGGGGACCCGGCTTTCAGCGGAAGGCGATGCGGGTCAAATAGGATTTTGTTGGCTTTGCTTGTCCTGCAATGCTGCAATTTCCCATTTTCATGGGCTCATCCAAACCGCATAAACGAGGAACATTTTCAGCAGATCTGGACCTTTGACACTGAGACGACAGGAACCCGTCACGGATTTTGATCTCATCGTTTCCTTGCTGCCCGTCGCAGGCAAAGCGGATATGGGCGGCGGGCTCATCTGGCGTACCCAGGATGCTCAGAACTATTACCTCACCTGGGCCAATCCGCTGGAGCAGAATATTCGGTGTTATCGCGTCGTGAAGGGAGTTCGATACATGCTCGCCAATTTTGACCAGATCATTTCAGTCGAAACATGGCATGCCTTCCGGGTAGTGGCAAGAAACAATCATTTCCAGGTTATCTTCGACGGACAGACAGGGTTTGGTGTGCAGGACGAAACGTTTCAATCCGGTCACATCGGGTTGTGGACCAAGGCGGATGCGGTCACCTATTTTGATGAGCTCCATCTTTCCGTGGTGAAGTAACACGACGCTCTCGAATTTTCACAACATGCTCACACTAGGCACCCTATGCTGTTCCTGTTTCCTTCAGATTGAAAACGTCCGTTTCTTAAAGCGGCAATAGATAAACGGGTGTTTTTTGCCTCCTGGAGTTTGGTGAAGTTGTTCGACCGACTCCCATAAAATCATCATTCTTTCCGATGGCGGGGGCAAGGAATTGAGGGGAATAGCGCACGACAGGCAATCCGCTGCATGTTGCCGGAGCTTCATAGGCAAAGGTCGCAATGATCACGTGGCCCTGTGGACGAACGACCCGAGTCATGGACTCGATATATCGTGTCCGGTCTTCTTCTTCCGTCAGAAAATAAAACAGAGCCCGGTCGTGCCACAGATCATACGTCCAGGATGAACGAAAGTCGGTGACATCGCCTTCGATCCAGGTAACCCGGTTCTGGTTGACGCGATCAGGCTCAAGGACAGGGCCGGTTGGACTTGATACCAGCTCACCTCTTCGGCGGCCGTCGTCCGATATACGTCTTCCCAATGCCGTCTCTTATCCATGGCAAACTCTTTTAATTGCGTAATATACAAAAATGCGATCCTGGATGAAAATTTTTGCCCATTTGATTCAAATCTCAAGGATCACTTCAGGTGTCTAGAAGTTGGATGAGGATACCGCCGCATCATGAGGAATCTATGCCCACTCTGCTGAGTGATCGTTCCCATCGGTCGGTTGAGTATAGAAATTTGCTGTCTGCTGAGGCGGGCAGGACACCGTTCCATAGGAACAGAAGACGCAACAATCTCCCTCCCTGGGTTTGAGAATCGTCCGGCACTGCCGGCACTCATACATTTCCCGGCAGGAATCAAGTGCCATTGTTTCGGTCTTATGGAAACCGCATTGCGGACAGCGCAGGGTGGATTGCCGGTGTGTGTGATTCTCCATTGATCTTCCCTCATTTTCTGTCTAACGTTTCTTCGATTCCTAAATCCTTTTCATAAGATTTTTGGTGTTCATGAGGACCTTGTCTTGTCTGGTTTTATAGGTTTCCTCATTCCTGATTTTCATGGTACAACCTGTACCAACTCCAGATGCAAGAGGTGCCTAGAGGCACGTGGGAAAATGGATACCATTGGAACCTTGTCCCGAAAGACCGGGTGCCACATCGAGACCATCCGGTATTACGAGCGTATTGGTTTGCTATCGAAACCAGCAAGAACCGAAGGCGGGCATCGCCTCTATGACAAAGAGCAAATCAAACGGTTGGTCTTTATCCGGCGCAGCCGTGAACTGGGATTTTCGCTTGAGGAGATTCGCACGCTGTTCAGGTTGGTTGAGAGTCAGCGCTACACATGCCAGGAAGTGAAGAGAGTGACTGAGCAACATATCAAGGATGTCACTAAAAAAATCTCCGACCTACGAAGGCTTCATAAAACACTTCGATCGATTTCCTTTCCATGCAAAGGAGGCTGGGTTCAGGACTGTCCTATTATTGAAGCGTTGTTTGAAGAACAACAGCGAAAAACACACTGAAATCCAAGCACCAACCCGCGGGTCACCTTTGGGGGACCAACAGTGGGCGTTGCGCCATTGAGCAAAATATTCATCATCGATCCTTTTATTCAAACATGACATGATCGGTTGGCCGGATTGGACATGTTGGTTATCATGAAACAAAAGACTCGAACACTCTTTGGTGTTGGCCTGTTGACAGCGGTATTCTTCCTCATCGGGTTTGCTGATCAAGCAGTTTCTCAAAAGCCGGAGGTAGACGAATTCAGCCAGAAATTCCGCCAGGTCATGGGAAATTGGACCGGTGATTGGGACGGGATGGTTGCACGCAATCAGGTTCGGGTGCTTGTTCCCATTAGCAAAACATTTTATTTTCTGGACGGCGGAAGACAACGAGGGCTTATCTATGACCTGATGAAGGTTTTTGAAAATCAGGTTAATAAGGATTTAAAACGGAAGATTATGCAGGTCAGATTCATCTTTATTCCTGTCAACCGCGATGAACTGATTCCGGGTTTAATCAATGGGGTCGGGGACATTGCCGCGGGAGGGATCACAATTACACCCGAACGTAAGGCCCACATCGATTTTTCCGAGCCTTTTCTGACCAACGTTCGTGAGATTATTGTCACCGGGCCAGATAGTCCACCTCTCACCAGTCTGGACGATTTGGCAGGCAAGACGATACATGTTCGGAAGTCCAGTAGTTTTTATGAACACCTTGTTCACGTCAATACTTCGTTCAAGAATGCAGGCAAACCGGTGATCGCGCTCATTCCTGTCGAAGAAAATCTTGAAGACGAAGATCTTCTGGAAATGGTGAATGCGGGACTGTTACCGATGGTAGTGACGGATGCCCATCTTGCCGAATTTTGGACAAAAATTTTTGAAAATATCCGGCTGCACCCTGACATTGCCGTCAACACGGGCGGGGAAATCGCCTGGGCTTTTCGGAAAAACAGTCCGAAGTTGAAAAAGGTCATCAATCAGTTTGCGAGTAAAAATAGGAAAGGCAGCTTAATCGGAAATATGTTATTCACCCGGTATTTGAAAGACACCACCTATGTCAAGAATGCATTGGCCGCAAAGGAACGCAAAAAATTTCAAAGTCTCATGCATGTCTTTCAAGAAGCCGCCGGGCAATATGGGTTTAATTGGGTCCTCGCTATGGCGCTGGGCTACCAGGAATCCACCCTGGACCAACGGAAACGAAGTGCTGCAGGAGCCATCGGTGTCATGCAGCTTTTGTCAAGTACCGCTATAGATCCACAAGTCAATATCCCCGACATTGAACAGCTTGAACCGAATATTCACGCTGGCGTCAAGTATTTACATTTTCTGCATGACCGGTATTTTACCGACAAGAATCTGGACCTCGTGAACCAATGGCTTTTTTCAGTCGCTTCCTATAATGCCGGTCCTGCCAGAGTTGCGAATCTTCGGACTGAGGCGCGGGCGTTAGGCTTGAATCCTAATAAGTGGTTTAAGAATGTGGAGTTGGTGGCGGCAAAACGGATTGGTCGCGAAACCGTTCAATACGTGAGCAATATTTACAAATATTTTATTGCCTATCGCTTGATTCTGGAAAAAGAACAACTGAAATCCGCGATGTAAAATCAAGCGGTATGAGAGGCGCCGTTTATGTGTTAAGAGAAGGACTCCACTCCCTCCTAAGATATTGTTGGGGCTGGCCATCGGGTATCTGGCTCTTCCTTTCAACCGTATTCAGGACTTTCTTCCGGTCATTGGGCAACTGGACGATTTGATCATTGTCTCGGGGCTCGTATTCCTCGGGTTGAAGTTCATCCTGGCGCATGTGGTGGCAGATAATCGAACTCCAGTGAAAGAAGAAAGGCGTGTGGAATATGGAAAACGGCTTGGGGGCCTTCTATGGGTTGGGCGCTGCCGTCCTATTCGGCCTGACGACGCCCATTCTCGGCT
>CAWDGE010000011.1:0-201803 GCA_963801755.1 uncultured Nitrospirales bacterium
CTGACGGGGAATGAGATTCTGGCTTTTACCCCGTTTGGTGCCAGGGATGCGACCATGCTGGTGTTGTTGGTTTATGGATTTCAATGGCTCTTACAAATGAACGCGGATGGGACAGGGTATTTGGCTCAACGATCCATGGCCTGCCGCAGCGATCACGATGCGCGAGTCGCTGCCGTGGTTTTTACCGTGGCTCAAGTGCTGCTTCGGAGTTTGATCTGGTTGCCTTTGGCTTTGGGATTGCTAGTGGGTGTTTCCGCCATCACAGGAAATCATCGGACCCCAATTCATTGCGGCTCGCGAATTTACCTTTGTTCAAGGCATTCATGAACTGTTACCGCCAGGAATTAAAGGGTTGATGGTCGTCGGGATGTTGGCGGCCTTGGCCTCCACGGTCGATACGCATTTGAATTGGGGAGCGTCCTATTGGACTAATGATATTTATCGCCGGTTTATTTGTGAAGGCTGGCTAAGCGCGCACCTTCGCAACGTGCACTGGTCTGGGTCGCGCGTGGGAGTAATCTGCTGATTCTCTTGATTGCACTTTGCATTCTTCCCTGGTTGTCATCTATTCAAACTGCCTGGCAAATCAGTTTGTTGCTTGGGGCGGGGATGGGCGTGGTGTTGGTGCTTCGGTGGATCTGGTGGCGTATCACGGCCTGGGGTGAATTAGCCTGTATTGCCGCGTCTGTTATTATTGCGCCCCTGTTATTGTGGGGCCTTCCGGGACAGCAAGAGGAAATGCGGTTATTGATTATGGGTATAGGAGCGGGGGTGATTGGGATAACCGTGTCCTGGTTTACCGGGCCGGAAGATCTCAATCGCCTGGAGAACTTTTACCGACGCGCGCGTCCTCCAGGATTTTGGGGGCCAATCGAACGGCGGGTTCAGCTCGAGCAGCGAGATGGTATCCGGCGATTTTGGCGAGCAATTCTGGCGATGGGGCTCACGGCATTCTCCATCTTTTGTTTGCTCACCGGTATCGGGACATGGCTGGTTGGAAGTCCTGCCCCTGAATGGATGCCCTGGCGAGAAGTCTGGATTGCCGGACTTTTGGTGGTCGGGATTCTCTTAATTCCCATTTGGATTCGCGTCGGGTTTCGTCAGTCTGAACCTGTGACGTCTGCGAAATAGAAAATGGCGAAAGACGTCCCCACCGTTGCGGTTTCGAAGGACCTGAAATTAGACGCAACGATCTACCTGCCTTTTCCCGCGAGAGCCAGTTCAAGGCCAACAGAGCTTTCGAATGACGTAGCGAGGCAGGGGGGAGATGGTAGGAGGGTTTGACGGTCCCAGAGGAAACAGGATGAATGGCTCTGGCCGAACGATACGAAGAGGTATTACAGAGAGTCGTTAAAGAGGGATTGAGCATCGGCCCACACCATCCCCTCCGGAAGGCCCTTTAACCAATCGCCGGTTTCATTGGGGGGTCGATACGAATACTCTCGGCCGGCTTTTTTGAGAATGACTTCCTCCCCATTTACCCACGTTTGAATGGTATCCATTTCGTCTATCCACATAACTGCCTCCCGGTTTAATCTCTATTATTTGCCAGATTATGGAGAGGGGAGAGGTGGGCGCCATTCCTCAAAAGCCGTATCAAAAATTTCTACATGACCCCTGTGTATTCAGGTGAATATCGACATCTATTTGGAAGGGATCTCCAACTATGTCGAATGAATTAATGCAACTGACAGCAGGAAAGGGAGGGATGCCGTAGTTGGGAGGTAGATCGGACTTTTGTTTTTTAACGTGGGGAATTTCTGATGCTCTCTTTGAAGGGGAAGGAGTGCCTTCCTTATTGTTGGCCATTTGGATGTTGTGAGGGAGTGGGGGTTTTCGAGTCTGGGGCATTGGAAGACACCGGAGGCTCAATAATCGTCCCTCTAAGCAGCTCTGGAGGATTGGTTTTCTGGCGCTGTTCCATGGTTTGGGTCACACAGAATTGTAGTTGCGTGAGTTCCATTTCGTTGAGGGAGTTTGGATTTTCTGAAAATTCATGTGCTAATTTCTGACACTTCGGTCCCATGTTATCACCACCCTGGGCAAGTGCAAATCCAGGGAAAAGAATCAGCCCGAAGAATGTTAAAAGGATTCCCGCTTTCATGGTGTCTCTCCTGTGTTTATAAGAATGCTTTTCTTCCACTATCCCCCTGCTCCTGAGTTTGCATTTATCAGGTAGCGTGATGAGAAAAGGTTAAGTTTAGAAGGCTCGGGGAAAAAAGGGAAAGATAAAAAAGATGGTGCCGAAGGCGGGATTTGAACCCGCACACCCCGGAGGGCGCTAGACCCTGAAGGGGGCGAGGAGTGCTTGACTCCCGTAGCTCCAAGTTGTTCTTTGTTGCGTTCCAGCCTGTGTTCATAGGCACTTTCTTATCTTACCTTGTTACTCTACGCTACGGCAAGCAATGACAGAATACAGGAGGAAGGTGAAAGTCACATGACAAAAACATGACAATGGATTTATAAAATCCCCAAGTTCTTTACCGTAGGGAGGCGTTGACATGAAGTGGATAATTGGAATGATTTTGGGTTTGATAATTTTGGGGGTTTCTGATCTTTGGGCGGAATGTACTTGGATATTATGGAGAGGGTGGAATGTAGTGAATGTAGTTTCATTCGATAACCCGAATACGAAAGAAAAACTTGAGGCAGTATTAACTAAACAGTGGGTTTATTTAGACGCCTTTTCAAACAAGGAGGAATGCCAAATGGCCAAAAAGATAGAAAGGGAAAGCTTTTTTTCTGATAGAAGGGGCGTCGAAAGTAAATCGGAAAATGGTAAGGATGAAATCGAAGTTAAGCTGAAAGAAGATACGGTCACAGTTTGGGAAAAAAGCACTTTCGCTATGACCGTGTATGAGCATAAATGCATCCCAGACACAATAGATCCACGTTTCAGGGGATAGGAAAAAGTACATTGGGGGTAACGGCTTGGAAGTCATGAACTAACCGGCGGCGCAGGATGACCCCCAAAAAACGAGACAAGCGGCCCAATTTCTGGGCGATAACCCATTGGGCGAAGATCGGGCTTGGAGGTTTTCTAATAACAGCCAGATTGGAACTCTAATCAATTTAACGGGGGGCAACGGTTGGAAGTCATGAGCCAATCGGCGGTGTCATCCTGAACGCCGTGCCTCCCCCACATCAATCAGGATCCGAACAGGAGCGGAGTCATGGCACGACCAAGAAACCCCAAAACTTTCAAGCCAAGCCCCAAGCACAACTACAGTTGGGCTAAGGCGGATTTCGATCAAACTCCGAAATTCTCTCACATTCAGACAGGCCGTCTTGGCCTGTAAAGGCAATTCAACCGGACGCGTTCAAGAGCTTTGTTATCGGTTTTTGATTGCGGATACAGATTGGATGTGTCACGTAATTGAGTCTTGGGATGGGAAGGCCCCGTTACCACGGACCGATAGCCCGAAAATTTGGCGTCCACTATTGAATCCGCGCCGAAAGGGTGACTTTGATCCATTGGTCCTCGGAATCTACAAAGGCAATTTCTTCAGCGTGTTGGAAGGTTTCCGTGGAGGGAAGTCTGAGTATCTGTCTGGGTCGCCACGCTTGCGAAAACAAAGTGTCTATCAGCGCGATGCCTCAGGCGCGGAATGGATGACCCTGCGTATTCGCCTCACGCCGGGATTAACGAAAGCTCAGCTGGGTTGGTGGGCGCGTGGTGCGCTGAAAGATTGCATGGCGAAAAGCAAGAAACCCTCGGCAGAAAACCTTGTCATAGATCTACTCAATGAGCAGATTCAAACGAAAACCAACCATTTATCAAGCGGCTCAATATATCGTGAAGGAATGCGCGCAACAGCTTAGTGAACACGGTTTTTCGGTCAAAGATAGCCAAGCCAAGGCCTATGTGCGTAAGTGGCTTAGCACGAAATAGCCTTAACTCACCCATTTTCCCGTCTTTCATTTTTGCCTCCCCCTTTCGTCGGGGGTCACTTCTTTTCAGATGAACTGACCGGTTTTTTCTTCCGCGAAGAAGTGACCCAATGACATGTAAGTTCACGGTGTTTAGTGTCCGGTTATGGAATTTAACGGCAACTAACGGCGAATACACGGGGGGCCAACATGCAAATTGAGCCGAAAATAGCGGGTGATGAAACTGAACCAAAAAGGGCGGGTGACGGAATTTTTGACGATTCCCGGTTTATTGGCCACGCTCAATAAGCGCGAAAAGGTGGCAACACGGGAATTTCTCTACCGGGCGGTTCAGCGAGGAGACATTCCTTCGTACAAGATTGGAGAACGGAAAATTTTTGTCAGACTGTCCGAGGTTCTAGACGCCTTGAGGCAGAAATGAGCGAAGGCTGATGGAGTTGGTGATGGAGCAATTCAAAGGGTTTGAGTATTAATGGCGAAGCAAAATAAAAGTGGGGTGCCTTCTACGCCATTTTTTTATCTTCGCGATTTTGGCGAAACCCAACATTATACGGGACGCTCTCCGAAGTGGATTAAACTTTCACTGGACCTTTTGAACGACAATGCGTTTTATTGGGTTGTCCATTTCCGCACGGCACCACTTTTTTTGTCTACTTTTAATCGCATCCATGCGGGATAACGTCATTCCCATGGACTTCAAATACTTAAAAAAATGATGCGCTTGGATGATGAACCTGAGACTAAAGCCCCTGTTTGACTCAGGATTGTTGGTAGGGCTCAGCAAGCAGGGCGCTAAAAGAGATGCTAGCCGGTCGTCATCCCGCCGCTATGTCAGAGAAGAGGAGATCAGAAAAGATTAGAAAAGAAAAAGAGGAGAGGAGAGAAGAGGAGAGGAAGAGGGTTTGGGGGAAGGAGAGGGCCAAGAAAACCAAAATACGGAAGAGCAGTTAAGGGGTAAAGATAAAAATCATAGGATAAATATGGGAGGAGCGAATCATGCAGAAAAAGAAAAAACCCAAGAAGGGGGATTTCGAAGAGCGACGGAGGGAGAAGTTTCCATGGCCCTAAGAAAATTACGAGCAGCGGCGGGTCCGCCCGGTCCGGGATGGATTTCAACCGGTTGGAAATTCGCTAAAAATAGTTTTGCGTGACGATGCCCGGCGCGATTGACGCGGGAGTGAAAAGACAACGAGGTTTTCAATAAGGCATTGGCGACGGTGGGCTTGGTCGACAAGCGATGATGCAAGCTCATCTGGCCATTGTAGAGCAATGGAAGAAATGGAACGGAAGGACGGGTGAGGCCGCTGCCTTTTCAGGAAGAGAGTACCGTGGGTATTTGTCAGCCTCGTTTATATCTGCGGGTCCTTCAAGGGGTTCATCGTCTGAGGGAAGCCGCGTGCGCAGAAAGCGGACAGTTTGGCACTTTTTAAGTTGGTTGACACGGTTGACAACCAGGCAACGAAGCGATTGAAAAGTAACGGGTCCTTCTGATCAATAGCTTACTAAGGGGCACCGCACGCGCTGTATTGGGCTAGTAACCAGGTTTTATTTTTAGGCAACAGGCAACAGTTCTCAAGGTGAAGAGCTAAGGAGATCGGGTCCCCGTTTTCTGAAAAAACATGAGAAAAATTTCTGATTTGGAAAACACCCAACACAGCTAAAAGGGGAAAGCCATGACCAGTAACAGTCTTGGGGAAACGATTCAGCGGGATATGGGGGTCGTGGGCCAGGATGAGCGCATTTCTCGCTTGTACGCGAGCATGCAGGGGGATTTGGTCAGGCTAGATGCTATGCGTCGGTCGATGAAATTAATCTGGCGGGTGCCCTGGCCTATTACGACCGGAAAAGCAGCGACGCACGGACCCTAACTTCCCGGATGCCTGCGGCCACATGAATCCTCCAAGCTATCTTCGAACGAGTTGGACCAGGATACACCAAAAATCGAGCTGCTTTTGACTTGGTTGGCAAAAAATCTCAACCGACTTTCCCGCTCGGTGACGGACGCCCTTCTTCTGATATAGCGACAGGGGGCTATTCGTTCGAGTAAATGCGTGGCCTTTTTTTTTGCCCGTCTTCCGGGGTGGGATAGAAGCAGGAAAGCTCGCCTTTTGCGTGTTTGATCACGAAATGAACATTTTTACCTAATTTTCGACAAAATTTCTTTCTTTCCGAGTGTCTTTTGGCGAAAAATAGGGGAAATCCTATCCGCTCCTTAGCCGCAACCTCAAAATATTGAGATAATTCAAGAAAAATGAACTATAATTCAGGGTTTGTTGAATCGCAGTTAACTTAAAGGTTAACATGTATACAACCGAAGTAATATATCAGGGACAGGCTTTTACCATCAAGGACGTTGCCAAAAATGGTAATTGTACTGTGTCTACTTTTATTGAAGGCTTGCCTGAGTCAGCGCAAGATAAATGTTTTGCCATCATAAAGCGTATAGCAGAACACGGACCGGTAAAGAATGAGGAAAAATTCAGGCATGAAGGAAATGGAATTTATGCAATAAAGACCACAGAAGTCAGGATTTATTGTTTTTATTCTGGAAAACAATTGATAATCCTAACTCATGCTTTCAAAAAACATGGAAAGGGCGGCAGTAAAGTGCAGAAAAGAGAGCGGGAGAAAGCGGAGGATATTCGCCGGGCGCTAAATTTGGATTAAAAAAAGACCGTTGCAAAACGGGGGGGGGGGGAGTCATGGCAACAAACAAGTGGTTTCGACAACAAATCGTTAAAGCTGAAAAATCTTTTGATTTCAGACTTGAAAGCCTTCTCATTGAGCTTGGAGAAGATATTACGCTTCTTATGGAACAGCATAATCGTAACGCGCTCTCAATTGGCTCAGCGTTTAGGAGTTTCCCGCCCCTATGTAAATAGGAAAAACTCCCTTTCTGTTGAGCAGATAAGGCTTCTAGAGGAACTTGGGCAATAGATTGGAATCTTATTCAATGCCCTGATAGCCACACCCCAAAAAACCCACCAAGCGGAGCACGATTCGTCAATCCCAAAAAAACCCACCACGCGGAGCACGGTTCTCAATCCCAAAAACCACGCGGAGCACCTTCCTGTGAAGAATTACGGACAGATTATAAAGTAAAGCGATGTCCCTTGCTGATATGGGCAGAAAGTACAACTTCTCCAGGCAATACATACTTCAACTCCTAAAGTTCTATGGCATCCCAAGGCGAAGCCGACAAGCCGCCAGGCTGGAAGCCATAGACCAAGGCAAGCTTTTTTCAAACCGATTAAATGAATTAGGAGAAAAAGAAAAGGTTTTTCACATAAATCGCTTTGTCAATGAAGATTTCTTCAAGAGTCTTGGTCTCCGGCTATGGCCTACGTTCTGGGAGTTCTTTACTCAGAAATGTATTTCCCCCAGTAAGTTCCGCGAGGAGAGGAAAACTCATAAGAACAAAAGCCTTGTTTGTTCGATTTCCGTCTCCCAAAAAGAACCTGAATTGCTGGAAAAACTATTGGCCTTAATGGAAAGCAATGCCCATCATGGCATACGCAACCAAAAAGGGGAATAGCTGGAGCGATATATACGCAATTACAAATACGCAATAACACGATGTATGACGACCTTCTCAGGCTGGGTCTAACCCCACTGGAAAAGTAGGACAATACGTTTTCCCACGTATGCCACAAGAATATGTGCGACATTTTCTTCGTGGATGTTGGGACGGGGATGGATCGATATTATCTGAGAAAGGACCCGTGGCTTTAGATCTCGTGCCCATTATGTAAGTGGGTCACGAGATTTTATTAAAGAGTTAGCCAATCAATTGGGCGAAGAAGGATTAACAAAGGCGACTGTGCACACTGCGAAAAGTGGGCGATCATTTTATGTGAAGTATGGGCCAAAAGATTGTGTGAAACTGTTTCATTTATTCTACGATGGAGTGGACGAAAGCATGTGCCTAAACAGAAAATATCTTCGGTTTAAGGCTGCTTCAGAAAGCCTACATCGCAAAGAAGATGCTTGGCTTCCCTTCGTTTGATTTAAGCAAAGGGTTTTTCCATTGCACTTCTATCGCCGCTGGTGAGCCTGGTTGTTAGAGTAACCTTGTACCGAATACCCGTATAGCTTAAAAACCATTAAATCTAATGTTCCGAAGCCAATCATTCTTTGCAGTTCATGATGGGGGTAAATCCTGATACAAAGAATAATAAGCTCCCAAAAGATCGTTCTCTAATTCCAACCGCTGATGAGGTAGTGTCGAACTAGGCAATTCCACCACCCTAGTCGAATTTTTTTCTACCCTCCAATTTTTTCTCCTATGAGTCTTTAGTCGTTTTTCTAAATTAGTTGATTGGCCAATGTAAGTGACTTGCCTCTTTTCCAAATCAAGAATTTTATAAATCCCTTGCCCTAAAAATGTATGTTCATGTGGGATTATCCAACTCAGGCCCATCCAATCGTTATCAAACGGTTTCCCTTTTAATTTTAAGGGCTGAATACTTTTAAATCGGGTGTTATTAATTTCACTTACATGCAAAGCTCCACCCAAACGACCTTCTTTTCGATTTGTTGGTCTTGAATAGTCGGAATGATATCGCCCCAGATTGCAAAGGGTTGATTCTCCATTTTCTAATCGGTCATTGCCACAACAAATAATACTCCTGCCCAAGTCTTTGTCGTTTGGAAAATGGGAATGCTGCAGCTGAACACTCAAATTCAAATAAATGCGATTTTCGATATGCCCAATGACCTGGAGCAGCTGTATGTGGATCGTTGAAGGGCATTGAATCTTCAAGAGTGTGTTTACTCAGTACACGAAGTCGGTTCCTTAAACCTTTCCCTGTTTGCCCAATGTAAGTTAAAAATTTCTGATTAATAGGTTTGACTCGGTATAAACCAGCCTCAACGGGAATTTCTTTAAAGTTTGGACTGCCAAATGGTACCCAAATACTCCAAATTAAGTTACACCAAGATTCACCTAAAAAGTCTTGATAACTTTTCATCTTTAAGTGATCTCCTGGATCTTAGAAAAAAGCTTTATTTTCTCTCTATATTGACTCTCCCGAATGAGTTTCCTATACAGAGAATGAAAACGGGCTGGGTGAAAATAGAACCAGATTTCATGGTAAGAACCCAATTTTTCGTCAAAATCCTTCAATAACTCCTTGAATTCTTCCTCAGTAACTTTGTTGGGGTGCTTCTCATACCATTCATGTTTCTCATTTGGAAAATAAACCCCATATAGATCAGAGAAAATAGCCCATTCAACCTCTTTTTCCCCACAGGCACGCATGAATGCCTGAATCCGGTTGGAAGTATACAGTTGGCTCTGGTAAAACTTTTTCCTTTTCCAATTTTAAGGATTGCGACTTTTTCGCTGAACAATGAGTGATATAAATTTTCGTTTGCATAGAGGAAAAGCGGTGAAGTGGTGTAAATTCACTCTCGGATTTGGTCCCAATTTTCAATCCTACGTAAGAGAACCATTTAATGTAGAAAGGGTCACCGTGGGCGAACTCTTGGGGCATAAGTCGCTTGCTATGACGATGCGCTATGCCCATTTGTCTCCGGCACATAAAGCCGAAGCGGTCCGGTCCCTAGACACGGCCCTTTTCATATGAATGAAAATTCACATGACAAAAACATGACAAAATTAGGGTTTTCACCTAAGAATGCAGTGGAGGCACACGGGGTCGTATTCGTAGGGAGAAAAGAGGCGTAAGTTGCTGATGTATTAAGAGAAACTGGGATGGTGCCGAAGGCGGGATTTGAACCCGCACACCCCGGAGGGCGCTAGACCCTGAATCTAGTGCGTCTGCCAGTTCCGCCACTTCGGCACGTGAGTGCGATTATCATCTTTTAAAGAAATGCGGTCAAGTTGTCGTTGTTCTGTTGTTGAGGTTCTTTTGCATTTATCCCACCGAAGCCATTCTTCCCGAATGACACATCGGCATTCCAAACATGAGGGAATTTTCTGTGAAGTTATCCCACGCTGGTGGGCTGAGCTGAAGGGCCCAGAAGGGTTTCCAGAAAGGTTTGTGGCCAGCGGCCTGGAGAAGATGGCGACCCCGGTACTCCAGGTAGAAGGTCAGAGGTGTTGCCACAGAGAATGATTCGCTCTCGAATGGTCCCGGTGGCACCGAGCAAGAGAGAAGCGGGAATGCGTGGGGCATCATCAATAATCAATAAATCATACGGAACTTTTCGAAAGAGTGGGTCGGTGAGGATGCGGCCCGGTGTGCAGGTCATGATACGTTTGTTTTGTGCGAAGGCTTGCCGGTTGGTGCCTTCTCCTGCGGACAGCATTTCCCGAATTTTTTTGGTGCCGCCCAATCGTTTGATTTCTTCTTTTAATTCACCGTATTCCGGTCGCAGGTCTTTGGGAACGGTCGCTTCGGGAATCAATTCTTTAATTCGTCTTTGGGCTACTTCGACTTCTTTCATGAGGTCCAGGATTTTAACTTGGTAAATCACTCGGTATTCGGCCAACGTGTCGATGTTCTTGCCCGCCACCTGCATACCCATCCGTTTCCAAATGGGAAGCGCCTCATAGTCGCGAAGAATTTTGTCGATATTTTTGATTTTCCCTTGCCAGTCACTGAGCTGTGTGAGTAAGCGCCATTCCAGCAATTTCACTTCGTTCAGATCTTTTTGCTTGTCGCGTTTGTAGGCCAGAATTGGAGTCAGTTCCCTGAATCGGTCATATTTTTTTCGTAACGAGATTTTTTTGGCGTTGGCCTTGGTATAAAAATGAGACATCTGTGCTTCAAAGCCAAATTCCTGGAGAAGCATTCCTGCCGCATCTTTCATCAGGGGTAATTCATAGCGGCAGAGCAAACTTCGGAAGGGGAGGGCCGCCATTTTTAAAGCGTGGGCCACCGCACCTGTTAACTCATCGACTGTGTGATGATCAGGAGCGACCAGGAGGATTCGCTTGTTTTTGCGAACCTGGTCGACGATTAATGTCGTCAGCTTTGTCCAGCGTGTTTGTCGCGTCTCTCCCCAGATAGTCGTCAGCACGGTGGTTGGAATGCTGTCTCTTGCCGCGATTTGATTGGAGAGCGGTTCAGGGTCCAGCCAGGGCACTAACCGTTCGGCAGGTCCGAGTGTAAAGGAGTCAGGTTTGCTGGCCATGTCCGATAAGCGTGCGGCTCCGGTTTCGAGGAACCCCGAGGTGTCGGGAATCAGGGTGCACTGATTGAGGGTTTGGCCGACGTAATCGAAAGTTTGGAGTATGAGCGATTCATTTTGCCATCCCAGGAGATAGCCTTCAGTGGGTTCCATATCGTTGCCTGGCAACAATGTCACTGGGATGTCTGGCAAGAACCTGCTGCCCGGGAGAACCTCACAGCTATAGAGGTGAAGGGATCCGACCGTGCGAAGATGTTGGGCTTGGGAAATTTCCAGAGGCGCGTCTAACCCCCGACTCATGGCGACTTCCCGTTCGCTGTTAAGTTGGGATGTGGCCAGAGTGAGAAGATCGTAGAGTTTCATGAGAACTATTGATTGAGTGCTGACAGTTCCAGGAGTTCCTTGATGCAGAGGGCGAGACAACTCAATCCTCCGGTGAGAGGTGTTCGATCACCCTCACAGTCTCGATTGTGTGCACATTCAAACAGGGCGGGTAGCTTGGGATCAAGAGGGAGATTCTCAAGTAAATAGAGTATGAGTGCTCCGGAGCTATCGGTCGAGAGGACGGCGACCCGTTGCCGGTGATCATCCTCAAAAATAACCGCTTGTGGGTTCGGAGCGACAAAGGGTCTGGCGACAGAGAGTCCGGTGAGTGGGATTGCTTGGATAATGAGTGAGTCAGGCGGGATGAGTGGGCGATTGGAAAAGCGAAGATTGAGGTCCGAGAATGGTTGGAGTGCGGGTCCTTCTTCGTCCTTCAGTCCTTCCTCGGCACTGGTTAGTCCAGGATTGGCTATTAGGCTAAGGGCCAATAGGGTGAGAAGGAGAAGATTGAAAAGACTGTTGGTGCTAAGCCGACGGGGGTTGAAGCAGTTCATAATCTCACTATTCCGAGCCACATAGCACGGCAGATTGAAGGAACAATCCGATCGTTCCCCATGGCCATGTTGAGTCGATGGGTTCTAGTTCTGAGTCTTTTGTTTTTGAATTGATGCTTAAGTGTTAACGTGTAATAAATCTGTGGGAGCATAGCATATTTTCAAAAGGGAAGTTTCAAAATTATCTATGGAATTATCTGGTTATCATGAACAAGTGTGGATGCTGGCCACCAATATGAAGGAGAAGCTTATTCTAATGATATATTCGGCAATTACATTGACTTTTTCTACACCCAGTCTTAAGATGTTCCTCTTATTCGCTAGGTTAAGGAGACGTGTTTTATGAAGGTTATTTTGCAGGAAAATGTTGAAGGTTTGGGGTATTTGGGAGATGTGTTGACGGTTGCAAAAGGGTATGCACGAAACTATCTGCTCCCGAGGAAAAAAGCCGTCGTGGCTGAAGAGCGACAGGTTAAACTGTTGCAGCATGTCAAACGGCAAATCGACCAAAAGGCCAAAAAAGAATTGGAGTCTTTAGGCGAGTCAGGGAAGAGTCTGTCAAAAATCTCCCTGACGTTTGAAGTGCAAACCGGAAAAGACGACAAGCTGTTCGGATCTGTGACATCCAAAGATGTGGCCGAACAATTGGCTGCTCTAGGGGTGGAGGTGGACCGAAGGAAAATTCACTTGCCACAGCCTCTCAAGGAGTTGGGGACCTTTTCGGTTGCCATCAAGCTTCATCGTGATGTGGTTCCCAAGATCAGTGTGACGCTGGTGAAAAAAGCTGCAGAAGAGGCTGTCAATGAAGTGGAGTCAGCTAAAGATCAGACTGATGAAGCGGTCGCCGAGTAAACAATGAGACATTCCGTCGGTACACTCAAAGCGATCCGTGACACTGATTATGAGGTGTATGCGGCTATCCGGGCCGAAGAAAAAAGACAGCGGGAAAACCTGGTTCTTATCGCTTCAGAAAATTACGCGAGTCCGGCGGTCTTGGGTGCCCAAGGCTGTCTAATGACCAACAAGTACGCCGAGGGTTATTCCGGCCGGCGATATTACGGCGGATGCCAACATGTGGATACGGTCGAGGATTTGGCCATTGCGAGAGCCAAAGAAATTTTTGGCTGTGAGCATGTGAATGTCCAGCCCCACTCTGGGTCCCAAGCCAATATGGCTGCTTATCTTTCGGTCTTAAAAACAGGAGACACGATTCTGGGTATGGATCTGGCCCATGGTGGCCATCTTACCCACGGCAGCCGTGTGAGTTTTTCAGGAAAACTGTTCCAGGCGTTTTCTTATGGAGTAGATCGGGAAACTGAGGAAATCAATTATGATGTAGTTGAGCGGCAGGCTCAGGAAGTCCGCCCTCGTATGATTGTGGTGGGCGCCAGTGCGTATTCAAAAATTATTGACTTCCCTCGTTTCCAGGCGATAGCGAAATCAATCGGAGCCTATCTCCTCGTTGATATTGCCCACATTGCGGGTTTGATTGCGGTCGGCTTGCATCCTAGTCCGGTACCCTATGCCGACTTTGTCACCACGACGACCCATAAGACATTGCGTGGTCCACGTTCCGGCATGATTATGTGTAAGGAAGAACATGCCAAATCCGTTGACAAAATGGTGTTCCCTGGAACGCAGGGTGGTCCCCTCATGCATGTCATTGCAGCCAAAGCGGTGGCTTTTAAAGAGGCTCTTTCTCCTGGTTTTAAAACCTATCAGCAACAAGTGCTGGCGAATGCCAAGGAACTGGCTGAGGGCTTTTTGAAGCGGGGATATCGGGTCGTGTCTGGTGGGACGGAAAATCATTTGTTTCTGTTGAATCTGACTCCAAAAGGTGTGACAGGGAAAGAGGCGGAAGCCGCATTAAATGCCTCTGGAATTGTAGTCAATAAAAATGCGGTACCGTTTGATGAAAAACCACCGGCTGTGGCAAGCGGTATACGTATTGGCACGCCGACGGTTTCGACTCGTGGCATGCAGAAATCCGAGATGGAGCAGATTCTTTCCTGGATGGATGAAGTCATCCAACATTCTCAGGAAGCGTCTGTTCATAAACGGATTCTACGTGATGTCAAGGACCTGTGCTCACGATTTCCGATCTTTCATCCATACTAACCTTCCTCCACTGCCTTCCATTCTTAAGGTAAGGGCTGCTCATTCGTGAAATGTCCTTTTTGCGACCAATTAGAAGATAAAGTCATTGATTCGCGGACCGCACGTGAAGGAGAAGTGATCAGGCGGCGTCGTGAATGTCTGGGTTGTAAACGGCGATTCACTACCTACGAGCGAATCGAAGAAAATCTTCCGATGGTGGTCAAAAAAGACAATCGGCGAGAGCCGTTTGACCGGGCGAAGATTTTAGCAGGGCTAAAAAAGGCCTGCGAAAAACGGCCGGTCAGTATTGGAGCGTTGGGTGCGGCCGTTGATCGGATTGAAAAACGCATTCAGGACCTTGGAGAAACCGAAGTCCCAAGCCGAACCGTCGGAGAGGAAGTTATGCGGGCCCTAAAAGAATTGGATCCTGTCGCGTATGTTCGGTTTGCTTCGGTGTACCGGGAATTTAAAGACATTGATCAATTCATGGATACCATCCGGGCCCTCACACAAGACACCAGGTTATCCTGAGGGGAGTGTTGAAAACAAAGGGACCACCTTTCAAGATGGAACAGGCAAGGCGGCGTTCCCTGCCTTTGCCGGAGCGGCTTCGCGCGGGCAGGTCGCCCCTAGGCCGTGCTCACGTACTCCTCCGTACGCTCCGCTCGTCCAAGCGGCTGCGGCCTTGCTGGACCGGCTTTTTTGAACACTCCACTATTTTTCTCTGATGAGCCGCGGTGACTCAGAAGCAAATGAAACGGCAAAATTTTTACAATATTCAACAGTCCCCTGAGGCATTATCATTGCTTGTGGCCGATTGCGAGTCCCCCCGTTTCGTCCGCATTGTAACGTGACAAGGGTAGGGATCTTCTCATAGAAATGATCTTCAACCTGTTCCCGATCATGAAAGTGGGTATCTATGCCATCCACCAAACCCTCTCCTCGTTCCCCACGTATCACCAAAAGTAGTCTCCGCCGATCAAAGTCAAAAGTGACCTCCAGCCGGGTGGCGATTATTGGTGGGGGGCATGGTGGTACTGCGCTTATGGAAATTTTTGCGGAAGATCCCTTGGTCACGGTGGTAGGGTTGAGTGAAATTCGTCCACACACCATGGGTGTCCGTCTTGCCAAAAAAATCGGGATTCCTGTCCTGCGCCGCTTTCAAGATTTACTCAAGATCAAAGATGTGGATCTGGTGATTGACGTGACGGGCGATCCCGATGTGGAGAAGACCCTGCTTGAGTCACATGCCCCGCACTTAGCGATGGTGGGTGGCGCGAGTGCCAAGTTCATGTGGCAATTGATTGAAGCGCGTATCCGGGCTTCTGTCGAAATCGAAAATACCCTCACCCGGTATCAATCTCTTTTTCGTTTGTATGTCAAGGAGGAAGCCGAAGGAGCCGTGGATGAGGAGCGGACGCGCATTGCCTGTGAGATCCATGACGGTCTGGTACAAACTCTGGTGGGAGTGAGCCTGAAGATGGAGCGTGTCCGTGAATTGGTGGCGGAGGATCCTCCTAAGTGTTTGACGATGCTCAATCAGACAACCGTGCAATTGAAACATGCCATTCAGGAAGCCAGGGAGGTAGTCTATAATCTTCGGCCGGGGCAGTATGATCATTTGGCCTTAATTCCGGCATTGTCAAATTATCTGAAGGCCTATGAAAGGGAGCATCGCATACGGACGGAGTTTGAAGGGAGTGGGAATGAATCCCAACTTGATCCGAAAGCGAAAGTCTTTGTCTTTCGCATGGTCCAGGAAGCATTAAGTAATGTGGCCAAGCATGCCGGAGCCACGAAGGTGATTGTAAAAGTTGAGCTCAAGAAAGATGTCTTGAAAGCGATTGTCTCCGATAATGGGCAGGGCTTTGACGTCAAGGCGGAAGGACAGAATCCTGAAAAATGGGATCATTTCGGTGTAAGAAGTATGATGGAGCGTGCGCGAATGTTAGGCGGAAACGTGCAGTGGGTGTCGAAACCCGGCACCGGCACGAAGGTTGAAATTTTCATTCCTCTGGTATTAAAGGAAAAGGTGCCTTATGCCAAAAACAACTAAAGTTCTCATCGTTGATGATCATCGTGTGGTGCGTGAAGGGTTATGTGCGATTCTGGAAACCAAGGACGATATCCAGGTCGTGGGGGAAGCGAAAGATGGCGGAGAGGCCGTCGAACAAACCCGACTGCTCATGCCGGATGTGATTCTCATGGATGTCAGTATGCCCGGTATGACCGGGGTGGAAGCCACGCGTATTATTAAACGTGAATTTCCCCACATCGGGGTGGTGGCCCTTACGATGTACGAAGAACAGCAATACATTTTTGATCTGGTGCGAGCCGGAGCCACGGGGTATTTACTCAAAGATAGCGATTCGGCGCAAATCGTGGCGGCCATTCGGACCATTGCGCGTGGAGAGTCTCTCATTCATCCATCGGTCGCCAGTAAGATTCTTGTCGAGTTCTCTTTGCTGTCAGAAGGCAAGGGGAAGAAGCGTGGAATTCTTGAGCATGATCTCACGGATCGTGAGATTACCGTGTTGCAATTGGTGGCGGATGGTAAAACGAATAAGGAAATTGCCAACGTCCTGGATCTCAGTGAAAAAACGGTCAAAAATCATGTTCGCAATATCTTCCATAAACTCCATGTGTTTGATCGAACCCAAGCCGCCATCCTAGCCATTCGCAAAGGGATCATTGAACTCGAGCCTCGGAAAATATAAATATCTTGAGCATGGGTGTATGTCTGGAGCGCCTTCCCATAGCGAGTGAATTTTGGTTTCTGGTTTTTACCTTGCCCGCCTATTTTCGTCAGTGCTAACATGACGCTATTGGGGAGTTTTATTTAGGAGGAGTGAACACAATGGCGAATGTGACCTTGTTGGTGTCCAAGTCCTGCGCAGCCTGTCCTAGCGCGAAATCGCTCTGGAAAGGTATGCGGGTCAAATATAGCTTTAGTTACCGCGAAATTGAAATTTCGTCGGAGGCCGGCATGGAACTCGCGGAACGGCATTCCATTCGTGCGACGCCCGCGACGCTGATCAATGGACGGTTGATCTTTATCGGTGTCCCCCCACGGGAGAGTGCCGAAAAAGCCCTGCAAGCGAAGGCCAAGCCAAAACCTAAAAAAGATGAAACGGATGAATAAGTTTAGGGCTTTATTTCTCAGGTCTCCACGCAACTGCCTGAAAAAAATAACGTCCAGGGAAAAGGAAAACCATTATGCACGATCAGGATGAAGACGAACCCGAATTAGATATTGAGTTGCCCGTTCTTCCTATAATTTCTTCCGGTCCTCCTCCGGAATGTTCTTTCTGTGGTGATCCTATGTCCCTGATTGACGGGGATTGGAGTTGCCCTGATTGTAATGGTGAACTCATAGGACCGGAAACCGGCTAATAAACTGCAGGATCGGTCTCATAGCCTACCATCCGATCGAACGTAAAAGTCCGGATGTTTACTCTTGTCAGCGGCCCATTCTCACCTCACCTCGAATCAGCTCTTGTCGAAACGGTCCAGCAGATCAAGTCTGCCGATTCCCGTGCGCCGCTGGCCATTCTTGTGCCTTCTGAAGCCTTGCGAAGGAGGCTTCATTGGGTATTGTGCGCTGATTATTCCTGTGCGCTCTTTGATCTGCATGTTCTGACATTCCATCAGTTCGCCCTCCATCTTCACGCCGAGCGAGCGGCCTTGAGGTCGCAGGAGGCAGGGGGTACCTCGTTTGAACTCGTCGGCGATTTTTTCTATGAATATCTTCTAGCGGAGCTTTTGGGAAAGGGTGGGCAAACTGTCGGACCCTTTGCGGATCTCGAAGCTTCTTCGGGACTCAGGCAGGCCGTATGGCGGAGCCTGCGGGATTTACTGGAAGCCCAAGTGGAACCAAGCGTGGCCCTCCGAGCCGTGGAGGAAGGGCTGTTCGATGAGGTCGCGGTCAATCGCTTACGGGGATTACTGGGGATTCAAGAGGCTCTCGGGATTTTGAGTCAGCAGCTAGGGGTGGGATTGCCGGAAGATCTGGCTAATTCAGTTATTCCCTGGGTGGCAAACTCACCGTTTCTCGCCGGACTTTCGACGGTCATCTACTACGGTTTTTACGACATCACCCAAGTACAACTTTCGTTCTTGGAAGAAGTGGCTCGTATCACCGGTTCCGTAAAGGTATTCTTTCCCCTGACTGATCATCCTGCCTATCAGTTTGCCCAACAATTCGTCGATCGACATCTGCTAAAAGCTGGAGTGGTGCACTATCCCCTTCAGGTGAGCCACGAACTATTCGGATCCGTGAATCAGTCCGTATCTTCTCCGTCAGTCCAGGTGGTGAATGTGATTGGGGGACAAGGGGAGTTGGTTTTTACCTGCAAAGCGGTTCTTCATGCGGTGGAAACGACAGGGCATACGTTTCATGAGATTGGGGTGGTGGCCAGAACTCTCGATCCGTATGGGCCATTTCTGCGTCGGGTGTTTGCGGAGCATCGAATTCCATTTTGTACCACAGCAACCCTACCCCTGTTGGAAGAACCGGTTGCCAAAGTATGGTGGCAGCTTGCCGGCCTGAGGGAGGAACAGTATCCGTGGCAGGCAATGTTGGATGTCGTGGCATCTCCATATTATCGCAGACTGTCGGTCAATGGCCGTTTCACCCATGAACAAAAACAAATCTGGAGCCAGGCTATTCGGCATTGGCGTCTTGTGCGAGGCCTGGAAGATTGGAAACGTCTTGCAGTTGTCGCGAATGATCCGGAAGCGATTGGTGACTGGCAGCGCAAGATCGGAGTTCCGCTGGAGGAGGCAACTGCCGCATTACAACAGTGCGCTGACGTCGTGGGCCGCCTGATCGCTGATTGCCAGGCTCTTCCGGAATCCGGCTCTATTGGCGAATTGACTCTCGCGTTTGAATCACTCGTGAACACGCATCTTTCCTTGCTTCAAGAAGAGACGTCTTCTCAAATTGAAGTGCGGGAGCAGGCTCATCTGACAAGTCTGGCACAAGGATTTGAACAGGTCATAACGCAGGTAAAGCAACTGGATCGGGTCGGTTCTCAGGTGACGTGGGGGGCATGGGTAGTAGTGTTTCGAGGAGCCCTGGAAGAGACGAGAAGGCCTATCCCGGGTCAAAGCCCGCTAGGGGTGCAGGTGTTCGATGCCATGGCGGCGCGAGGGCATACCTTTAGAACCGTGTTTATTCTTGGAATGAATGATCAGGTCTTTCCACGTGTGGTTCGGGAGGATGCATTTTTACGTGACCGTGATCGAAGAGTGTTGGCGGAAAGTCTTGGCTATAAAATTGATGAAAAAATGCATGGGTTTGATGAGGAGGCTTTGTTGTTTGCGTTGCTTCGCCACTCAGCTCGTGACCGGGTGTATCTCGTCTATCAACGTGCTGACCCTAAGGGGCGTCCCCTGTTGCCGTCTTCTCTCCTAACGGAATGGGTACGAGATGTCCCGGGCTGTTCTGAGTCGGAGATCAGCGTGCCGTTGCGTGTGGGTGAGCGCGGGAGGATTCCCTACTTTTCTCCCGTTGAAGAGACCGGACAGGAAACCCGCCTGCGACATCTACTTCAGGGTCGGACGATTCAAACAGATTCCTTGGAACCATCGTTCTGGTGGAAGGTGCTTCGCCAGGGACTCAAGACGGTGTCTGCTCTTGAAAGAACGTCCACAGGCGCGGGATCGTATGATGGGATCATGGCCGTCGAAGGGGCTCATTGGCAGGAGCTCTTGTCCCGGGGATTGTCACCGACAGCGTTGGAACGCTATGCCCAATGTCCTTTTCGGTATTGGATGGAACATGCTCTGCGTACACGGAATGTTCGAGAGCCCATTTCGCGGGAAATCCCAAATCGGGTTTGGGGGGAGTTGGGGCATGCTATTCTTCGACACGTCTATCAATATCTCATCGATCATAAATGGCCGGTCTCTCCAATAGAGCCCGTTCATCTCTCTTCCTTGATCGCCTCGACCATTGATCAGGTATGCGATAAATATGCGACGCACTATGGAAAAGGGTATGTGGTCCTGTGGGAAAGAATGAAAACGCAATTAGGTACTGTGGTATTTGCGATGATCAAACATGATCAACAGGAGTATGCCGATCAGGCTATGGTTCCAATGGATTTTGAAGTAGGCGCCGAGGGAGAGATTCCAAGTGAGATGCCGGAAAGTTCGTCCTTGCTGAAGATTCATGGACGAGTGGATCGGGTGGATCGGCAGTCAGATGGCTCCAGGACTCGTATTGTGGATTATAAGTTTTCGGGTGGCTTGACGACACGAACTGACACCCCGGATCTCGTAGGCGAAGCTCTGCAGGGTCGACGGCTCCAGCCACCTTTATATTCGTTGATGTCTTCCTTGAGCCTGGCCGGCCATTCTGGAGTGAATTCAAAAGAGATCGTGTTGTCACATCCTGCGATTAATTCTGTCGAATTCCGGTTTATCCGTCCATTACATTCTGAACCTCTGACCTTCTCTTCGTTTCCCAGTTCAATTTGGGATACGCCGACTGGTGACCAATTGTTGAGGACAATTCGTCGTTGGATCGAGAGCATACGCGCCGGACAGTTCTTCGTTCTACCTGGTCCCTACTGTCGGGACTGCTCGTGGTCGGTGGCCTGTCGGTTCCAGCATCATCCTTCCTGGATGAGGGCTTACGGTATTCCATTGGCGAAAGAATTTCGGCAGAGACGAAAGCAACGGGCCATTCATGAGTAATCTCGAAGTCCTTCCCGATGCCGATGCGCGCCTCAGAGCGGAAACGACGTTTGATCGCAATGTGGTCGTGCTGGCGGGAGCCGGGACAGGTAAAACAACACTGTTGGTTAATCGACTGATTCATGCGCTTCTGAGGGAGCCGCACCCGTTACGCCTGACCGACATGTTGGCTCTAACCTTTACGAATAAAGCCGCCAATGAAATGAAAGCGCGGCTCCGCGACCGGTTGCATGGGTTGCTGGCTGATTGTGAGGCGGAAGCCGGAAGTGGGGGGTCAGGTGGCACAGGCCTGGAGGAATTCAAGCAACGCTATCATGTATCCACGGCACATGTGAGGGGAAAAATTCAAGTCGCCTTAAGTGATCTGGAAAAATCGCAAATCGCCACGCTCCATAGTTTTGCCGCTCATATCCTTCGCCTGTATCCCTTAGAAGCCCGGGTCGATCCTCATTTCCACGAGGATGAAGGGACTCAATTTCTTAAGACATTTCAAGATGCGTGGGATGCCTGGTTGGAACAGGAATTAGGTGCCAACGGTTCCTCGCATGCCCAGTGGCAGGACTTGCTCAATCACATGGGGCTTAAAGAGATTCGATCCTTTGCCTTTTCGCTCTGTCAGGATCAGATTTCTATTCCTGAGTTGGAACGGCAGGTTGGTTCTGAAGGATCCCCTGCGGCCTTTCGGATGTGGCTACAGACTAAACAGCATCAGGTCCGATCATTGCTCACGCAATATGATCGAGCCAAACCTCGAAAAATTGAGAAGCTCTTAACTCTCGCTGAACGTGTGTTTGATTTGGTGGGGCAGGTGGAGCCACCAACGGAGTTCAACTTGTCTGATGCCGAGAAAATTTTGCTTGGTTCCACAATTGGCAAGGCACCGGGAGAGTGGAATGCGTCGGATTTTCAAGATGCCAGGCGGGCGATTCAAGGCGCGCACCAGATGCTGCAAGTCAATGAAGCCCTATTGAGTACGGTCATTCATCTGCTTGGGCCGTTTGCGGCACGGGTCCGGCAGGTTTTTTCGGATAAGGGCTGGATTCGGTTTGATGGGCTCTTGATCCGGGTCAGGGATCTCCTGCGCGATCATCCCATGGTCCGGGAACAGTTAAAGGGGACCTATGCAGCCATTATGGTCGATGAGTTTCAGGATACCGATCCGGTTCAATATGAAATTCTGCTCTATTTAGGTGAGCGTCCCAATGCGTGCGGGCGGTTTTGGCGGGATATCCAGCTTATGCCGGGGAAGCTGTTTATTGTGGGCGATCCCAAACAATCGATCTATGCCTTTAGGCGAGCTGATATCGAGGCATTCGATCAGGTCGTGGAGAAAGTGACGCATGATGGAGGGATCGTGTGTACTCTTCTGACCAATTTTCGTAGTGACGGGTCCATTCTTGAAGCCGTCAATGCTGTGTTTGACCGGTTGTTCATTCCTCAAGCCAATGTGCAACCCCCCAATGTCCCCCTGGCGGTTGGCCGGATCCGAGAGGCCGGTTCCGGCTCGACAGGCGTGGAGATCTGTGTGATGGCCAACCCTCAAGAGGAGGACGAATGGGATGCTGATCGGGCCACACGGGTGGAAGCCGAATGGCTGGCCGGGTGGATTGAAGAACAATTGATGCCGGGAAGACAGTGGATCATGGAAAAGGGAGTGAGAACTTCTTTGCGTCCAGGGCATATCGCGGTGTTGTTAAGGAAATTTACCAACGCGCAGGTGTATCTTGAAGCGTTGCAGCGCCATAACATTCCTTGCATGGCCGATGGTGAGCGGCATTTTTACCGACGACAAGAAGTGATTGATGTGGTGAATGTGCTACGCGTTCTGGATGATCCCACCGATGCCCTGGCTCTTGTGGGTATTCTGCGGTCTTCGTTAGGCGGGCTGACGGATCAAGAGATTATGGATGTGATGAAACTTGGACCGTTGGATATCCGGCAGGCTCAGAGACTGAATGAATGGGCGAGTTCACACCAGTCAGTCATTCAGGGCCTTTTTCAACGGCTGGCCTGGCTTCATGCCCAGGCAAATCGAGTCCCTATTCCAGAATTGCTTGATCACCTGTTTCTACAACTCCCTCTTGTGGAATTAGCCGCGGCCTCGAGCCATGGTGAGCAGGCGGTGGTGAATGTCTGGAAGATTCGTGACCTCATGAGTGAACAGGCGGCCATGCCTTATTTATCCTTTTCTGCCTGGGTGGAACGACTGGTCGAGGCGCTCATGACCCATCCTCCAGAACCTGAAGCCCCTTTGGCCGAAGAGACGTTAGACGCAGTCCGTGTCTTAACGATTCATAAGGCCAAAGGACTCGAATTCCCGGTGGTGATGTTGCCCGGGTTACATCAAAAGGCGACCGGCCTGGATCGGGGGGCACATATTTCCTATGACTGGATTAGCGGCTTGTACGGCTGTACGTTGCCACCTGTGTGGAATACGGGCCAGATTCCCCTGTGGGAAAAGCAACGGATTCGAGAAGCCGCTGAACAACGGCGGGTGCTGTATGTTGGAATGACCAGAGCCCGAGAGCGATTAATCTTATCAGGGGGCATACTGGCGAAGCGGGGTGGGGAGAGCCTGTTGAGTCTTATTCAGGAGATCGCTGAAGGAGAGTTTGGCGATTCAGAACTGAAGGTGGGGCGTGTGGGAGAGGTTTCCATACCTCACACCGTCGTGACGCCCGCCGTATTGCAATATTTGAAGCCTCCACAGGCACATTCTGGTACTGAAGGTAGCAGTGAGGTGGTGATCTCGACAGCACAGTGGGACGCGCGTGAAATGAGATGGCAGCAGGCCAATCAGGCGGAGGCCTACCTCAATCCCTCTATGCTGCATCAGGCGAGATCGGTCCAGGAACGGGGAGAGAGAGGGCAGATTTCCCGTGGAACCAGTCAGCGTCTCGGAACTTTAATGCATCAGGTACTTCAACGATGGGATTTTCAGATTGAGCAGGGGATGGTTCGGAGTGCGCTTGTGGCTTTTTGTGAACGTCAGCTCTCGGGCGAGCTGGGGGAAGATAAGGATGAGGTGATCAGAGAACTGGAAGCGCTTTTTGATCAATTGCTCGCTTCACCGGCCTATTTGGAATTACAGAGGTCGACCATCCTGGGTCGGGAGGTTCCATTTGCGGTGCCATGGCCTGTCGGGCAACATGAGCCTTCTTTGCCACGGACCTGCGTGATGGAGGGAGTGATGGATGTGGTCTATGAAATCAATGGAGACGTGTGGGTTGGCGATTATAAAACGGATCAAGTATCCTCTCTCACCGTGGCGCAGCGAGCGGAGACCTACCGGGAACAAGCGCATGCCTATGCGCGGGCGGCAAGCCAATGCTTGGGACCCGTGGTCAAAGGGTGTAAACTCTTTTTTATTCGTCTCGGTGAAGTGGTCACGGTGACTGTGGGAATCGATGAACATATAATTCATAACGAACAATAGAAGACAAGGAGGGAGCGATGAGAAATTGGAGGATGAATATGTGTGTTGGGGTCTATCTTATCATGATGGCGGCGGGAGGGTGCGCATCTGACAAACCAGTGCCGTTGACAGCCCTGGCCCCTCCTCCAAATGTGGATCCCCAAGTGTTGCTGTTCATGACTGAAGGTAAAAAACTTTTTGACGAAGGCCGGTGGGAAGCGGCACGACAACAATTTCAGTCTGCCGTACAACAACAAGCCGATCTGGCGGAAGCTCACTATAACCTAGGGTTGTCCATGGACAAAATGGGCGATCAAGCCGGAGCAAAGAAACATTTCATTGAGGCTGCCAACCTTGCTCCCGGCAATAAGGTGATTTGGAATTCTCCACCTCTTCGGCGGTATGGCAATGTTCCCGATGCCCCTGTGCAAGCCACCTCGTCCCCGGTGATGCCAGGATTCGGGGGAGGCGCAACTCCCGGAGGTGGTGGTGGGAGTGGTGGGGGTGGGTTTTAACCTGCTTATGGGGGTTTTCTCGGAATCTGAAAAGAACGCGTGAAGTGGGAGAGGGAAATGGGAAGGACGGTTATGCCCGTTTGTAGCCTCGGACAATCATGAACATGCCGATCGCAACCATCGGGATACAGAGTAACTGCCCCATCGTGATCCACTGGAAGATAAACCCTAAATGACTATCCGGTTCACGGAAAAATTCCACAAAAAATCGAGCGACTCCATATCCGCAGATGAAGGTCCAAAACATGGTTCCCGGTGGCGTGGGCCAGCGATTGAGGATCGTTAATATGACAAAAAGTGCAACGCCTTCCAAGCCGGCTTCATAGAGTTGCGAGGGGTGTCGGCACTCCGGGCCGCCATAGGGGAAAACCATGCACCATTCGACGTCGGTCGACCGCCCGAATAATTCTCCGTTGATAAAATTCCCCATCCGTCCAAACCCCAACCCAATTGGAGCCGCTCCTGCTGCCAGGTCGGCGATGGGCCAAACGGGAAAACCACGGGTTTTGCAAAAGATCCAGATAGCGATACAAGTTCCGATCAGCCCGCCGTGAAATGACATTCCCCCTTCCCATACCGAAAAAATTTTGAGGGGATGGTCAAGGTAAAAGGGAAAGTTATAAAACAGCACATATCCCAAGCGCCCACCGAGGAAGACGCCAAAGGCGGCATAGACAATAAGGTCAGACAATTGTTGTGGTGGGAGAGAGACATTCCTTGTGGCGGCTCTGGACTTGATGAGCCAATAGGCCCCTGCCAATCCCAGGAGGTACATGAGGCCATACCAGCGAAGTGCCAGGGGCCCGATTCGAAAAAAGACCGGATCAATGTCCGGGTAGGGGAGCCGCGCAAGGTCAGCCAAAAGGATGACAGGGTCGAGTGGTATCATCCGGCAACGTGCCTTAACTCACGGAAGAGATGCCAGAAAGGCGTTAGTGCTCCATATAACGGTGAACCTTCATTTGGTAGCCGAATGGGATGACGGCGTGCTGATTCCTTCACCCGTGGCGCGCCGGTTGATAGAACCCTGTTTCTTTTGGAATGTGGCAAAACGGTTATCGGCAAGGGTTTGTGGAGCAGAATATGGTTGCCTTACACTTAGAAGACGGGTCGGGTCAGTTTTTAGAAGTCATCACCCCATCTTCCTACCATAAATGCGGATGAAAGAAAAGGTGTGTTGGCTGTAACCGGAAGACTTTATTTTTACGAGAGGCATAGGCGTCATGGCTGAAATTGGATCATCGTCTCGTTCAAATGGTGCAGAAATCATTTTGGATTGCATTAGTGACGGGGTGATAACGATTGACCTGCAGAAACGTGTGACCTTTTTGAACCGGGCGATGCAGAAAATGTTGGGGTACAATGTCGATGCTGCGGGGACACTCTTGGCCTGTGATGTGCTGATCCAAAGCAATATCTGCTCGACCAAGGAATGTGTCCTGGAGCGGGCTCTTCAGGGAGAGCGAGTGTCGAATTTTGAAGCAGTGGTTCGTCGTCGTGATGGGGTACATATTCCGGTGAGCATCAATACCGACTTTTTATTGGATAAGGAAGGAAAACTGATCGGGTTAATCGAAGTCATCAGGGATATTTCGCTGGTTCGTGAGTTAAATGCCAAGGTGGAAGAGGTCTCGGAGCTCAAGCATCGGTTGGGAGAGCAGACCAAACTGGATAATATGGTTGGTCGATGTCCTCGTATGCAGGACATTATGGCGAAATTGCCAATCATTGCCGCTTCGAAATCCTCCGTACTCATCACCGGAGAAAGTGGGACGGGCAAGGAATTAATTGCCTGTGCGTTACACGCCCATAGCTCGAGAAAGCATGCTCCCTTCGTGGTGGTGAATTGCTCGAGTCTCTCTGAGGGAATTTTGGAAAGTGAAATATTCGGTCATGTCAAAGGGGCGTTTACCAATGCCTATTTTGATAAACCTGGCCGGTTTGAAATTGCCAATGGTGGAACGATCTTCCTTGATGAAATCGGGGAGATGAGTGTCGCCACCCAAGTGAAATTGTTGGGCGTTCTTGAACGGGGACAATTTGAACGGGTTGGATCCAATGACACGGTCACAGTGGATGTGAGGGTGGTCGCGGCCACAAATCGGAATCTGGAAGAAGCCGTTCAGCAAGGACGGTTTCGGGAAGATTTGTATTTTCGTATACGTGTTATTCCCATGGTGCTGCCTCCACTGCGCGAGCGAACGGGTGATATTCCCTTACTCGTGAATCACTTTCTCGAAAAGTTCAATCGTGAAATGGGCAAGCATGTCATCAGTTTGTCTCCCCAATGCTTAACGGCTCTCAGTCAGTACCCGTTTCCGGGCAATATCAGGGAACTTCAAAATATGATTGAACATGCCTTTGTGTGTTGTGAAGAGGATACGATTCAATTTGAGCATCTTCCAGCCGACCTGCATCGGTATTGTTGGGAACATCGGGAATGGACCGATTCTGAAACACTGGAAGCCTTGGAACGACAAGCGATTTGCCGGGCATTGGAAAAGTCAGGTTGGCGGTTGAAGGAAGCTTCCCAGCAGTTAGGAATTGGTCGATCGACCTTGTGGCGGAAGGTCAAGCAATTTGGAATATCTCAGGTAACTTAGGAGTGTTTCATTTTGGACTACTTTGTTACCTGGTTGTGCCATTTATATTAAAATGTTATATTTTCAATGTCTTATACAGTTATTATTCAGGCAATTATAATGTTAATGGTTCCATGTTGAAACATTAGTGGAAGTGTGAAATATAGAAAGTCTTTATTTATTAGGTGCTTGTGCGGAATTTATTACGGCATATGGTTTGCTTTTCTAACTATTTCAGATACGCATTGATTTTATTATTCTTTTTGCAGTGAGAAGGAGTGCTTCATATGGATTGTCCACGTTGTCAGGGAATAATGATTCAAGATAAGTTTGGTGATGTGGCTGATGAATCAGGGGCCATATATTTTTCGGGGTGGCGCTGTATTACCTGTGGTGAAATTTTGGATCCGGTGATTTCTGAAAATCGTCGGCATCATCATGAACCCCTCATCGGGCGATCGCGTAAAAAGTTTGCCACGCAGCTAGGGTAGGTATTTCTGCCCTTCGTTTTTCTGTTTGTACTCCTATTGTCATTGTGCATCTGTGGAGAGAGACCCGAAACCCTCTTAAGGCTCTGAGGGTTTCGGGTTCTCTTTGATTCATGGTCTAATGGTGTGGCGAGCAGAAAAGACGGTAAAAAGCATCGCATCTGTGAAATTTATTTATGAGTGTCTGTGAAATAAGGAGAATATCGAATGGCTGCTGAACAAAACCCGGCCGGTCCCGGGACCCCACCCAATCAACCTGAAGGAAATCCATTACCGGGCGTGAAACACATCATCGCGGTGAGCAGCGGCAAAGGCGGCGTGGGCAAATCCACGGTCACCGTGAATTTGGCTGTCGCACTTAAGCAGCAAGGCTACGCGGTAGGGGTTATGGATGCGGATATTTATGGACCGAATATCCCCATGATGATCGGTGTGACGAAAGAGCCGGGTAAGGAAGGGGAGAAAATTCTGCCTGCCGAGGGGCAGGGAGTCAAAGTCATTTCCATGGGATTTTTCGTTCCGGAAGACACGCCCGTGGTGTGGCGGGGACCCATGGTCCATTCGGCGATCCAGCAATTTTTCCGTGATGTGGTTTGGGGGGAACTTGATTATTTATTGATCGATTTGCCCCCTGGAACGGGAGATGTGCCTTTGACGTTGTCACAACTAGTGCCGTTGACGGGAGCGATTACCGTGACCACTCCGCAGGAGGTGGCTCTACAGGATGTGCGAAAAGGCATGACGATGTTCAAAAAAGTCAATGTCCCCCTGCTAGGCGTGGTTGAAAATATGAGTTATTTTGTGTGTGGGCATTGTCATGAACGGACCGAAATTTTTTCGAC
Organism: uncultured Nitrospirales bacterium; assembly: GCA_963801755.1. GTDB lineage: Bacteria > Nitrospirota > Nitrospiria > Nitrospirales > UBA8639 > Nitrospira_E. The sequence continues at coordinate 28,509 of CAWDGE010000011.1, forward strand.
AGGAGGAGGGGAACGCGCTGCTCAAAAATTTGAGATTCCCTTTTTGGGACGTATTCCGATTGATCCGGCCATTCGGGAGGGAGGAGACAAAGGCACCCCAATTGTGAGCAATGATCCCTCATCACCTCAAGCTCAGGCGTTTCTTCAGATTGCAAAAACCCTTACAGCAAATATCGACAATGTGGAAAAAGGAAATGGCGATGCTGCGCCCTCTCTCTCCAGTTTACTTAAAAAAATTACAGATCCCCTGAAAAAATCTTAAGGGGATAGGCTATTTGGTATTGAGGAGGAGCTATGTCGGAGTTAGTGTGTATTGCAAAAATAGGTGAAGTTGAAGAGGGAAAAGGTATGGTGGTAGAGGCCGGTGAGAAATGTTTGGCCCTCTTTAAAGTGGATGGAACGTTTCATGTCATCGATAACACCTGTCTCCATAGAGGCGGTCCTTTAGGTGAGGGTGATGTCGAGGGGGAGACGGTGACGTGCCCCTGGCATGGCTGGGAATACAATGTAAAAACTGGACATTGTGTCAACAATCCCTCCAGTCATGTGAGAACCTACCCGACCGTTGTTGAAAATGGAGAAGTCAAAATAGATCTGTCCTAGGCGTAGAAAAGGCCATCTTGTAGTGGCACCGTGGCCATGAGCTGCTATCCCACATCTCAAATGGCGGGAGACGTGCGGGTCGTAGCAAGGCCTCACGCACCCACATCTCCGTCATGTATCGCCTTTCCCTCATGAGTCACTAGGATCTTTTCTCATGCCTTCCTGCCTAAGTCAGATCCAATCAGACAGCTAAACCGTATGTCTGGTTTTGGGAACAGACTCACACTTCTTCCCCTTCCCCGTATAAAATTTTGGTTCATCAGGATTTTCCGTGGGTCACTCCCATTCTCGTGCTCTTCTTTCGATTGCCATTGGCTTGGAATTCCTCCTTTGTAAGGAGAGGGTAGGTGAGGTAGAGTCCGTGGGTTATCGGGCAAACACCGCTGGATAAACCAATGAAGGCTCCGCAGAGGCTACCTCTCCTTTGCCCCTCCTTACAAAGGAGGGTGACCCAGGAACGATCAACTTGAATATTTACCCATGGGAATGTCGGAAGGCCTCTAAATTTTAGAGCGCATATTTCACCTCCGGCGTCATGATTTTTGGATTACGATCAATCAGGCATAGCATCCCCTTTGGGTTCTTGATAACATTGAGGCATTACACTGGATTGGGTTAATTCAGACCTTTATGTTTGTCAAACGTCTTTTGCTGTTCCTCCCGCTGACCCTGGTCATTTTTCTGGTTCAATCCTATTTTTGGGTTCCCACCTACGAAAATCAGGCGTCCGGCAATCCCAATCGACTCGTGACCTACATTGAAGCGTCCATCGGGGATGCCAAAATCCTCAATCCTATCTTGAATGCGGATTCTGCCGGTTTCGATATTACAAGTAAAGTGTTTGAAGGATTACTGGATTTGGATGAAAATCTGAATCTCCGGGGACGGCTGGCCACCGATTGGCAAATCACCGAGCGGGCTTATGTGCTGGTCAACCCGTATCACCGTTTTCCGGATGGAACCGAAGTGACCGGGAGCAAGCTCTTTCAGAAGATTCATCAGGCTTGGAAGGCTGGAAGGCTGGATGGATTGAAGAATGTTGTGCAAACCATTGAATTATTACCCTCCGGCCATCGAACGGAAACCTTGTCTCTTCTACTCCCTAATGCGGACGGTAGGCCTCAGCTGAAAAACCTTTCCGTGACAGTCGATGTGCCCGAGCGCGTGGCCTTCACGCTCTCGCAGGTGGACCAGGATTTATTCGACCGTTTAAAACCGGTTCTCGGTGAGCGGTACTTTGAGCACTTTCCTTTTGACGAATTCATTCATCCTCAGGAGCTGGTTCCCAAGGAGTTGGAGGAACCCCTGCGGGCCAAATTCCCCGATATTCTTCCCGTGGGCGAGCATAATCCCACCATCCTGTTCCATCTTCGTCAGGGCGTGAAATTCCATGATGGGCATGTATTCGATGCCGGAGATGTGAAGTTTACGTATGAATCCATCATGAATCCCAAAAATTTGTCTCCACGGACTCCAGACTTCGAGCCGATTAAAACCGTGGAAATTCTGGATCCGTCGACAATCCAAATTGTCTATAAACGCCTATATTCCCCGGCCATCAATGCGTGGACGATGGGGATCCTCCCCGAGCATCTGCTCAATGCCGAGGCCTTAACCCGGGAGAAGCAGGAGCAAGGATTGTCGGAGGAGGCTCAAAAGACATTCGGGATGCGAGAGAGTCGATTTAATCGACACCCCATCGGCAGTGGGCGCTTTCAGTTTATCGAATGGCAGGGAGATGAATTTATTCATCTTCGACGGTATGAGGACTATTGGGAAGGGCCGGCTGAGTATCACGATTTTTATATGCGCATCATTCCCGAACTGTTCACCCAGGAAGTGGAATTTCGGACGGGCGCGATAGATTTTTATGGGGCGCAGCCCCATCAGGTAGACCGGTATAAAAATGATCCACAGTATCAATGGTTTAGCAGCCTTGCCTTTGCCTATACCTACATCGGTTACAACATCCGGAAACCGTTATTTGCCGATCCGATGATCAGAACAGCCCTGGGAATGGCCATCAATGTCGATGAGATCATCACCTATCTTATGTACGGAGAAGGGAAGCGGACAACCGGGCCATATTCCCAAAATACCGAATGGTATGATTCGTCCATTCAACCGCTTCCCTATGATCCTCAGGGAGCCCGTGCGATTTTTGAAAAGGCCGGTTGGAAAATGAATCGGGATGGATGGCTCGAAAAAGATGGAAAAATTTTTGAGTTTAATCTCATTACGAATAACGGGAATCCCATCAGAAAAAATTTGATGACCATCGCGCAGAACGCCTGGAAAAAGGTCGGCGTCAAAGTGAACACACAGGTCTTCGAATGGGCCGTGTTTCTGACCGATTTTGTGAATACCGGCGACTTTGATGCGGTGGTGTTGGGATGGACTACGGGGATTGATCCGGATCTCTATCAGGTTTGGCATTCCAGCCAGGCGGGCCCACAACAATTGAATTTTGTGGGATATAACAACCCGCGAGCCGACGAGCTCATTGTCAGGATCCGCCAGGAATACAATAGAGATCGACAAGAGGAATTGACGCACGAGCTGCATCGGTTGATTCATGAGGATCAACCCTATACCTTCCTCTACGCGCCCTTAAGCACCAGGGTTTTGGATAAGAAAATTGTGCTGGTCGAAAAAGGGCCGGATGGGACAGAACAGTTCAAAAAGATTTATCCCACCAAAAGCGGGGACATCACCTATTATTTCCATAAATGGCGAAAGTTGGAGTTGACGCCGGACTTTTAATTGATGCGGTTACACGGGTCTTCACTTTAAAGCAGATCAATCATGTGGAATTTTATTATTCGTAATATTGCTCAACGATTGGTCCTGCTGGTCATTGTCTCTTTTCTGGCCCATTCCTTTATTCATCTGGCTCCAGGGGAACCCAGTGAGGTGGATCCCATGAATCCCCGGATGAAACCGGAAGATATTGCCAAAATTCGCGCGGCCTTCCATTTAGATGATCCGCTGTATTTGCAATATGCGTATTGGATAAGGGACTTGGCTTCGGGGGAACTTAAGTCATTCAAGGATAGCCAGCCGGTCCTCCCTAAAATTTGGGATCGATTTCTGAATTCCTTGCCCTTGTTTATTCTGGCCACGATTCTAGTGTGGACATGGGCGTTTCCGGCCGGGATTTATGGGGCGGTATTTCGAGGCGGGCTGTATGACCGGCTGACCGTGTTTTCGTCCTATGCGCTCATTTCTGTTCCGGGGTTTTTCCTGTCATTTTTAGCCATTTTGTGGGTAGTGGGATGGTTGGGGGTTCCGGTGATCAGTATCAAAACTTTCGGGATGGAGCATGCGCAGCCAGCCTATCAAATAATGGATCGTATCTGGCATTTGGTCATTCCATCCGTCATGACCGCAATCGGGGGGATCGCGGTGCTGTCTCGCTATGTCCGCTCTCAAATGTTAGAGGTGTTGGGTCAGGATTATGTCCGGACAGCGAGGGCGAAAGGTCTTCAGGAAGATACCGTGATTTATGGCCATGCGTTGGGGAATGCTCTGCTGCCGTTTGTAACCATGTTCGGTCTTCTGCTCCCAGGGTTGATTGGCGGGTCCGTGATCTTTGAGCAGATTTTTGCCTGGCCGGGGTTGGGACGGTTGGCCTATGAAGCCATTCTTTCAAGGGACTTTCCCATCATCATGACGCTCAACTTTATCGCTGCAGTCCTGACCTTATTGGGCACATTGATCTCGGATATTCTCTATGCGGTGGTGGATCCGAGGATCCGCTTGGATTAATCACGGGAACCAGAGGAACGATTTCTAAATGAATCACTCAAAGGCCGGTGCTCCACTAAAAGCCGGGTTGGCCTCCCTTGATGCGGAAGGTCTGGCTCCACAGGAAACGCCCTGGGAAGAGTTTCTTCGCATATTTACCAAGGACTACCAGGCTCTCTTCGGTTTTTGGGTCCTCGTGCTGCTTTTGCTAATGGCATTGACGGGCAAAGTGCTGACGGAATGGTGGGTCGTCTTCGATCCGGAAGTGGTGCGACTGACAGATAAATTTCTTCCCCCACTGTCTGTACCTTCTCCCGATAGCCTGCCAGAAGACCGGCCGTTTGGCGGAGTCTATCTCATGGGCACGGACGAATTGGGGCGTGATGTGTTTGCCCGAATGTTCCAGGGCTCGTTTGTGTCTTTATCCATTGGATTTGTGGCTGTCGGAATTTCCTTGGGGATTGGCATCTTGTTAGGCGGGTTGTCCGGCTTTTACGGGCACGTGAAGTTGTGGTTTATCACGGTCGATACGCTCATCATGCGATTTACGGATGCGATGATGTGCTTCCCGACATTTTTCCTCATTCTTACAGCCGTGGCTCTGCTCCCGCCGAGCATCTACACCATCATGATCATTATTGGATTGTTTAGCTGGATGGGGACGGCCCGATTTGTCCGGGCGGAGTTTTTGTCCATCCGTGAGCAGGACTATGTGACCGCAGCCAAAGCGTTAGGGATACCCGAGGGTCGGATTATTTTTCGCCATATGGTGCCCAATGCCCTGGCACCGGTATTTGTGTCCGCCACGATTGGGGTGGCCTCCGCGATTTTGACGGAGTCGGGGTTAAGCTTTTTGGGGTTTGGAGTGCCTCCGCCCTATGCCACATGGGGGAATATTTTATCGGATGGCAAAGGATTTGTATTTGATGCGCCGTGGTTGTTCTTTATTCCGGGCCTGGCGATTTTTTTGGTCGTGCTGGCCTTTAATCTTGTTGGAGAAGGCCTGCGTGAGGCCTTAAATCCGAAATTGCGAAGCCGGTAGATGGAATCTCGCGTACACCCACTCTTACAGGTGTCCAACCTCCGGACCTCCTTTTTCACCGACAAGGGAGAAATCAAAGCCGTCGATGATGTGAGCTTTTCGATTCGGGGCGGCCAGACGCTGGCCTTAGTGGGAGAGTCCGGCTGTGGAAAGTCCGTGGCCGCCTTATCGATTATGCGACTGATCTCTTCTCCGGGGCGTGTGATTGGCGGCACGATTCAGTTCAAAGGTCAAAATCTGCTGGATCTTTCGGAAAAGGACATGCGCCGGATTCGTGGAAAGTCCATCGGCATGGTCTTTCAGGAACCCATGACGTCGCTGAATCCCGTGATGTCGATCGGCGACCAGATCGGCGAGGTGTTGAAAATCCATACGACCCTTTCGGATCGCGACATTCGGAAAGAAGTCATCAGCTTGTTGGAAAAGGTCCGCATTTCTGCTCCAGAGCGCCGGCTCGATCAATACCCTCATGAAATGTCGGGCGGGATGAAGCAACGCGTGATGATCGCCATGGCCCTGGCCTGTCAACCTGATTTGTTGATCGCCGACGAACCGACCACCGCCCTGGATGTGACCATACAAGCGCAAATTCTGGATCTGCTCTCGGCTCTCCAAAAGGATATGGGCATGGCCATTCTCCTGATCACGCATAATTTGGGGGTGGTCGCGCAATTTGCCCAGGATGTCATTGTCATGTATGCGAGTAAGATTGCCGAACGGGCAACGGTGAAAGAATTATTCCGGAATCCCAGTCATCCGTACACGAGCGCGCTCTTGAAATCGCTGCCCCGACCGGGGGAACGTCAGGCAAGGCTGGAGGCGATCCCTGGAACCGTCCCGTCTCCATTGCAATATCCGCCAGGGTGCCATTTTTCCTCCCGCTGTCCGGATGTGCTTGAGTACTGTCCGGGTCAGCCTCCACCCACGGTGCAAATAGGGGAGTCGCATGAAACCGTGTGCTGGTTGTATGACAAAAAAGTGACATGAGGGAATAAATCTTTATTTCAAATTCCGTTGTAAAAGAATCTTTCATGCCGATTTAAGAATTCGTTGTTACTGATGACTGAATCCACGACATCCTTACTCCAAGTCACAGGATTGAAAAAATATTTTCCCGTCCGGAGCGGGCTCTTTTCCCGTGTGTCGGCATGGGTCCAGGCGGTCGACGATATCACCTTCCACCTGAACCAAGGAGAGACGTTGGGCCTGGTCGGGGAGTCGGGTTGTGGCAAAACCACGGTGGGACGAAGCATTCTCCGGCTCATGGAGCCGACTGCGGGAACGGTAACCTTCGAGGGAAAAGATGTGTTGGCACTCTCTTCGAAGGAGTTACGGCAGACACGTCGCCGGATGCAAATCATCTTTCAGGACCCATACAGTTCACTCAATCCACGCATGACCATCGGGGCCATTGTGGCGGAGCCGCTCAAGATTCACCAGATCGCCAAAGGCCAGGACCTGCAGGATCAAGTGAATCAGTTGTTTATTCGTGTGGGTTTGCGGCCGGAACATCAGTCACGGTATCCGCATGAATTCTCAGGCGGCCAACGCCAGCGGGTAGGCATTGCGCGTGCCCTTGCGCTCAATCCAAAATTCATCGTCTGTGATGAAGCGGTATCGGCATTGGATGTGTCCATTCAAGCGCAAATTCTGAATCTGCTTCGTGACCTCCAGCAGGAATTTCACCTCTCCTATTTGTTCATCACGCATGATCTCAATGTGGTGCAATATCTTGCAGACCGGATCGCGGTCATGTATGTGGGCAAGTTCGCGGAAGTCGCTCCTACGGAAGACCTCTTTCTGACCCCCAAGCATCCCTACACGCAGGCCCTGCTCTCCGCCAATCCTGTTCCCGATCCAACAGCACCGCCCAAACGCATTATCCTTTCCGGCGATGTTCCGTCGCCCTTAAATCCTCCCGCCGGATGCCGGTTCCATCCCCGTTGTCCCGAAGTCATGGAAATCTGCAAGACAGTAGAACCAAAGTTGACTCAAATCGGTCCTCCCGAAAAAGGTCACCAGGTCTGGTGCCACTTGTATCCATAAGCAAACTCCGGCTCAACCGGCTCCTGTCTGTAAATCTCCCGATGGGTGAAAATTTCCATTTCAACACTTCAATATTGAACGCTCACCTGAAGATTCATTGAAGCCCACCCCAAGTTGTCATCCTGACCCATTCGACAAAGCTCAGGCCAAGGCTCACAGCGAAGGATCTGTGCCCAGGTAAAATAGCCTGGGCCAAGCGTGGGACAACTTCTTTTGTTCTAAATCCTGGAGGAAAACTGTGCGAAGTTCGAGTCATTCGGTGACCCAGAGGCTCATCCTTTTCCAGTTATAGTGAAACGATTCTGTTCCGTATCTAACTCCGGCGCTACCCGATGGAAGCGTTGACAAGTTCGTGAATCAAGACGACAATCAGACAGAAATTTGCGGGCCGAGTTCGCAGACTATTTCGATTTATAAACTCAATAGTTAGGGCTCAGGGAATTTTTGACATGAATCTTGACGAGCAAATTGCGGAAATAACTGATCCACAGGAGTTCACAAGACTGTGCAATGTGGTCTTAACAGAAAGATATGGGAATGACTATCAGGTCATTGACGGAACAAGGGCAGATGGGGGGAATGATGGCTATATCATTTCCGAAAAACGTATTACTGCAATGTATTGTCCCGTTAAGCCAGAGCGTAAGACTGATGTGGGCTATTTGGAAAAAATCAGAAGCGATATGGCCAAAGCCAAATCACTAAGGGATTCAGGAAAATATGAAATAAATAATTGGACGTTCCTTACTCCGCGCAAATTAAGCAATAATGTGGTCGTTGAGATGAGAAAACATGCCGTATCAATCGGCTTCAACGCCACACATCAAGAATCAACATTTCTGGCAAATGAACTATTACGTAATAGGCACTTGATTAGAGCATTCCCCAATCTTCACATTAATGAAGTCGACACCAAGTTAGACGAAATATTAAAACTACTTAAAACTCATAATCTTGAACAGCAAGAGACGGAAGAGCAGTTAGACGCCGAGGGTATCTACAGGGGCGAGATCGCGGACAGCGAGGGAATTGATTGCATATTGGAAATTAGGAGAGCGCCTAAAAATGACAAAACCAAACCAGCGTTAAGGTCTATTTACTACCAAAGTGCAGATTCTATTGTAAAGCTGAATGCCCTGCTGGGACTCTTGGATTTCTATGATCCAATTGAGGATACCGCCGAGGATATGGTCCAGCTATGTGACGAAGCTATGGCAATTGCCGAACATCTTAATTCGTCATCAGTAAAAGCGCATATCCTTGCACAAAAAGGTTACATGATCTCTTCTATCTACTCGAATCTCGATATGAAAACCGCCTTTCAAATAATGACAGGCAACGCAACAGGATTTCCAATGATTACTGAAACGTATAGGGGAGGGGTCGTCGCTCAATTAAAGGAACTTGAAAAGGAATTTGACTCCGTTTTCGGGGAAGCCCTTAGGCTTTCAAAAGACTGTCAGGATTATTCTGTTATGGCAGGAGTGCTTGTATCTATAGGGAATGCAGCGGGAATGCGCGCTTTGTATCTACAAAACCTGAATGTGTCTGATCGCGCAGCATCAGAGAGGGCTACATGTCGGCGAGCCCTACTTACTGCAAAAGAGGTAAACAATGCACTCGGTGATGAGCTCGGAGCTGCAAATGCATTATTCAATTTGGCGAACCAAATCCGATTTTTTGGGGAGAGGACCGAGGCGATGGAACTTGTAAAGAGTGCTAAAAAGGTTGCGACTAAATTTAACGATCATAGGCTGCTACAGCGAATGAATTGGCTAATACATACGCTAGAGACGGGTGAGTTGCCGGAATATCTAACCGGTGAGCGTCGCGAATGAATGAGATTCGCCCTAACAAGGCGCACCAGCCTTCAGCTGTGTAACGGATTTTGGTGTTGTTCGATATGGAATTTGAGTGATGCTGCGTGGCTTGTACGGACGGTTCAGCCGACATCAGGCGGGGAATGAAATGAAAGTACTCTCTGAGGCCTGGCGTCTACTCCCTAGGCACAGATCCTTCGCCGTGGGTTCAGGATGACAATCTGGTTTAGGGCTGCACCGAGTCAACACTGATTTGTTTAATTTCTGAATGGGGAAATCTTCTTTTCCCAAGTACCCTCCTGATTTTCTTTTCGATGAAATCTGTGCAAGTGTAGTCATTAATGCCTGGCTTCTTTTTATTAGGATTTATTCCGATATAATGTCCATGAGGTTGGATACATATATGAGTGACTCTTATACTATTGGCACGCTTCTTCTGGACCGTCTATATAAACTGGGTCTTCATCATATTTTTGGCATTCCCGGCGATTATGTGCTGACGCTCTTTAAGCTCATTGAAGAATCGCCTATCCGGCACATTGGAACGACCCGGGAAGATTGTGCAGGCTTTGCGGCGGATGCCTATGCGCGCATACATGGGATTGGCGGCGCATGTGTGACCTATTGCGTGGGTGGTCTGAATATGGTCAATGCGGTTGCCTGCGCTTATGCCGAGCGGTCGCCGGTTGTGTTGATCTCCGGCTCACCCGGCCTGAATGAGCGAGTCAATAATCCCTTCCTTCATCACATGGTCCGTGATTTCTCGACCCAACGCGATGTCTTTGAAAAGATTACGGTGGCCTCCGTCGTGTTGGATGACCCTCATACTGCCGAACGGGAGATTGACCGGGCCTTGAAGGCGTTAATGCAATTCAAGCGCCCGATCTATTTGGAAATTCCACGAGACCTCGTGTTGACTCCCGTGCAAGTGGCCTCAACAAAACCACCGAAAGTAACGGCCTGCCAGAGTGATCCGGCGGCACTCAAAGAAGCCGTCGCAGAAGTTCGCGGCATTCTGTCAGGTTCCGAGCGTCCGGTTATTCTAGCCGGCGCCGAAATCCATCGATTCGGTCTTCAGGACCAATTGACCGAGCTGGTCGAGCATATGAATGTGCCTATCGCCACGACCTTGCTGGGAAAGTCGGTCATTCGCGAAGACCATCCGTTGAATATCGGGGTGTATGGCGGACTGGTGGGACGAGAAGAAATTCTGGAGTTCGTGGAACACGCCGACTGCCTGCTGACCCTAGGAACATTGCTCACTGATGTTGAAGACGTCAAAGCGCATGCCACGCTCCTGGCGGCAGGTCGAACCGTTCATGCGACGGCGGACTGCATTGCTATCAAGCATCATAAATATGAAGACGTCCGTTTTGAAGATTTTATCCGAGCCCTGGTGGCGTCCCCCTTGCCGTCATTTCCCGCACGAGCGCTCCCGCCACGCGACAGCGTCCGGTTTGATCCACCTGGTCCGGACGCGGCAGTGACCCTTCGTAATGTCTTCGGGTATCTGGATGGGCTTCTGAATGACAAAACGGTGGTGATTGCCGATGTCGGGGAGTCGCTGTTTGCCGCTGCGGATCTGCGTGTACGAAAAAGTGCGGAGTTTCTGTCTCCGGCCTATTACACCTCCATGGGATTTAGTGTCCCGGCAGCTCTCGGTGCGGGGTTTGCTGATCCAGGCCTGAGGCCACTTGTGTTAGTAGGCGACGGCGCATTCCAAATGACCGGCACCGAATTGTCCACCTGCATTCGCCATGGGCAGGCCCCCATCGTGGTGGTCCTGAATAACCGCGGCTATGGGACGGAACGGGAAATTCTCGAAGGTCCGTTCAATGACATCCATGAATGGCAGTACGAGAAGATCTGTGATTTGTTGGGTGGAGGCGTGGGCCATCGAGTGGAAACATTTAGAGACTTAGTCCAAGCTTTGAACATTGCCGTTGATGATCACAAGCAAGTCCATGTGCTGAATGTGCTCCTTGATCCTCGTGACCGTTCCACCGCCATGAAACGCGTCGCCCAGCGATTGGCCAAACGGATGGCGGGACAAAAGGATTAATTTCTTCTTGGCCTTGCCCTGTAACCAGCTAGCGCTGGGAAATTACCGTTTACAGGATAACTTGGAAGGAATTGGAGTTTGTTACGCCCCTCAGCACTGAATCTGGACAGGTTGATTTGAGTTTCTAATGTTCCTCACCCCAAAAACTTATTGAAGCGAATAGGTATTATTGCAAGACTGTTTTTGACCGCTATTTTCTTGTTTTTACGGTTTTATTCGGCAAGTGGAGGAGGAGAGCCCTCGGACCACGAGTGGTCGGAGCCTTTCTGAAAGTTTCTCCCTCAATACCACTCGGGTCACGAGAAAAAAAGGAAAATGTGAAACAGGCCATTTATTGAAGCCGGAAACACCATTTATCCTCGGGCGTTGAAACTGTCTGCCATCATTAGAACTTCTTCCAAGGACGAAGGCCGAACTGCACTATGGGGTTGGTTTTCTTGCTCATGAATTTAAAAAATCTTTTTCTTGATCTCTTTCATTTCACCGGAAATGAAATGATGACTGCGCCCATCACATCACCGAGTTTAAAGTCCCGCTTTGGACTGAGAGCGTGTGCATTGTGACAATTGACGCAGGCCATGGACACGGCCTTATCCGCATAGATGGCTTTGAAATATTTGAGTTGCCCTCTTTTTATTGTCCCCGAATATGACTCGTTGGGGTCTGCGGCTACGACCTCCAATCCTGTTTTTTCGAAGTCATCGGCTGGCCCATTTTCCTCCTCGATGGGCCACAGGCTCGCGAGGCGGTACTTCAACCCTGAACCCTTCGATTCCACCTCCATTCCGGCAAGCAACACCATCTGTGCCGGAAGAGGAAGTTGGCCTCTGGTCTTCCAGAGTTGGGAAGCAATAACTACTCCGTGCTCCTGCATTCTATCCACAACATGGGTGGTGTACAGGGTCCTGTCCGCTTCAATGACCGCATGAATGAAATTAGCCACTTGATCTGGTGGAACACTCGTTTCACCTCTGGATTCGTTTGGCCAGACGAGCATTCCCGCGAAGGCAACCAATGCAATCACCGCTTTAACAGTGTCCTTGAAAAAGTTTGCTTTAAACATGACGACACCTCCTTTATGCCTTCCCCTTGAAAGATTCCCTAAAGAACGGCAGACAGTCAAAGGCCTTTGCATTGAATCTCACAGGCGGCGTATGCAGTTCATCCTCCCTTTGTTAAATAATTAAGGTCCTCGGGGCATATAATACACGGAGGGCTTCAAAGTTAATTTCGACAACAGGGGCTTAACCCGAAAAATATTACCAAATGATATTATTATTTAATTGTAAAATTATAAAAGTATATCCTGCTCTTCTTTGAAATTAAAGTAAAGCTTTTTCGCCTTTGCAAAAATCTGGAACGAAACCCTTCCATTTGATCTGTTTATTAGGGAAAGGGTAATGGGATTTGACGAGAGCTGTTCTCATCAGAGTAGGGAACAACATGGACAAGAAGGTTAGGCAGATTTTCACCCCGGAATGAAAGTGTGTAATAACGAAGGACATCGAGGCGTTTCCGACAGTGAAAGGGAATTGGAGAGCGACGGCTCTTGGTGCAGGGTTTGCCGATTCCGCCCTCAGACCTCTCCTCTTGGTGGGTAGCGGTGCATTTCCAATGACCGGCACCGAAATGTCCACCTGCGTTCGCCATGGGCAGGTCCCCATCGTGGTGGTCCGGAATAACCGCGGCTATGGGACGGAACGGGAAATTCTCGAAGGTCCGTTCAATGACATCCATGAATGGCAGTACGAGAAGATCTGTGATTTGTTAGGCGGATGCGTGGGCCATCGGGTGGGCACGTTTGGGGACTTAGTCCAAGCTTTCAACATTGCCGTTGATGATCACAAGCAAGTCCATGTCCTGAATGTGCTGCTTGATCCTCGTGACCGTTCCACCGCCATGAAACGCGTCGCCCAGCGATTGGCCAAGCGGATGGCAGGACAAAAATCCTAATATTCCTTTTCAAATGATTATTTGAAAAGAGCTGGTTATCGTTCTGCTAATTTTCCCTCGCGATTATAGTCATTCCATTAAACTTCCGCTTTGTTTAGAGCAAAGCAATGTCTGCTTCCATCCACTCTTACTTTCTGGGAATGTTGTGAATATACGATAGATGCCGGGTTTCGGCCCGGCAGCCGAGGCCCTTTTGTTTCGGCAAAAGGCCCCAAAACCATGTGCGCCGAGCATGTTCAACAGCTTGAGGGTGCAAGTCCCTTTGACAACCTGATGGAGGTGAAGTCATAGCGAAGCGCAAGGGCGTCGTCGTGAGGCGGGGTCTGAAGGCAGCGTGGAGCAAAGGCGTGGGCCGATGGACAAGAACCAGATACGAGGCAGACCGTGCCGGACGAGCGAGCATGGATTCGCGAAGTCCCTCTCCATCAAGGGTGCGGGTTGTAAATCTGGCGGTCGTGCGCTGAAGGCGGTTGAGCTTACCTCGGGAGACCTCTCGCCTGTCTTGGCGGCAAGACTGAGGATGGAGTGATCCATCCCGATCGGGCGGGAGGAGTCAGCAGAGGGCATAGTAGTCCCAGGAGGGATGAAGGCCTGAACGGTGAGGAGGGGCGAGTCGGCAGCGGAACTCATGAGCGACAAGCGGCTGAATAACCAGTTAGATCTGGCCTTTCGGACAGCGGGCGGGGTGAAGCCCCAAGGACTGTCCAGGAAGTGACCGAATCGCTTGCGGCGAACCGCCATGCCGAAAGCCCGGGTATCAGGCTTCCAGGATTCACTGGGGGCTGATAGCTGAACCCGCCGAACCGCCGTATACGGACCCGTATGTACGGTGGTGTGACAGGGAAAGCGGGTGACCGCCTACCTATGTCGATTAACCCCCCGTCCGGCCACATCAGATGAGACGAACGCAGGTCTCGGGAGGGCGGGCCAACTCGCGGAGCCTGCTCTGAGATTCTATGGTTTATGTCAAGCATTTTGTAATCCGTTCTGGATTAAAGGTTGTGCGGTAGTGATGAATGGACCAAGCGGCTCGAGCAATTTTGCGAGCAATGATCACCAACGAGGCGGTCGTGCTCCAGCCTTGAGTGCGATAATACTCGTAGATCGGTTTCCAGACTTTGGTTTTGATGGCGGACATCGCGGCGTTAAACAGCAAACGGCGCAACTCGGCGGGGCCGCGTTTGGACAACCGTCGGCGCCCGGTTTTGTGTCCCGAGTCATTCGCCCGCGGATCCAAGCCAATGAAGGCGACGAACGCATCCGCCTTGCGGAACGGCACGCGCTCCAACGTAGTGGTCAAGCTGATGCCCACCAAGGGCCCGACGCCCACAATGGTTTCCACCCGTTGTTGGGCCTCCTGGTGTTGGGGCGAACTGGCCGCCATGACAGCCATGGTCGCATCAATCTTGGCAATCAACGCATCCACTTTGCCCCTCACGGCCTTGAGTTCGGCGGCAAAGCCGCCCAGATGGCGCATCGTCTGCTTGAGCGTGCCTTTGAGGCGGACGATCGTGGCGCGCCGTCGAATGAGCCGATCGAGCTTGCGTTGAGTGGCGGTAGGAGGCGTGTAGGGCCGCAAGCGCGTGTGCTCTTGTGCGATGAGTCGGGCGATCACTTCCGCATCCACCCGGTCGGTTTTGGCCCGAGTGCCCATGGCCTTGGCGTAATGCCGAGTGTCCAATGGATTGAGGAGGAAGACGGTATGGCCTTGGGCCTGCGCCAGGTCCGCCAGTAATTCGTGATAGGCGCCGGTGGATTCCAAGCCGATGCGGCTACTGGCGGGGAGGGATTTCAGCCAAGCCCGCAACGGGGCCCGCTGATTGGGAACACTCTGGACCGGAAAGCTTCGCTCGGCGCACGCCACCACGACGGCGTCTTTAGCCACATCCACGCCGATGTTCAGAACGGGTTGCATCATCGTCGCCTCCTAGAAAGAAATGAATGAATGACGCTGGGGTGGCACACACCAACGTGAGCTTGCGGGTAAATCGGCGGTCAGCATCCCTGCCGCGAGATTCCTCATCGACGTTTGAGGTGTGGGTGGGAGAGTTCTCAGGGAGTCTGTCCGCCGGGCGGCAGATGTCAGTCGATGTCCCTCCACCCCAGTTCCTTTTAGCTTCTCAAAAAATGAGCTGTAGACACCATACAAGTTTTGTCGAAGGGCTCAAACAGGGCCCGCCAGTTAATGGGAGCGTTCGCCTCTGGGATCGGTCGGCAGGCGCCCGTTAGGGGGGAAAGGATGGGTTGAGGGGCTTGTGGAGCCTCACATCGATTTCAGGATGTGCGGGGGCTTTGTGGGTGTTCACCGGTTGGCCAGCAACGAACGATGGTATCTCGCCCACCCAACAGGATTTTGGAAATTTTTTGGAATGACTATAGACCCTCTTTCATTTCAAAAGTCCATTGAACTCCGCAATTTTCACTCCTCACGATATTCATCAAAAACCCTTGTCCTGATTGGTTGCGGGCTTGATTCATGCGCCCGTATAATGATCTGGTTTGAGCAAATTTTTCCTTACAGCCAGGATAGGACCTTTCATATGAGTACCGAGACTGTCGAAAAAGATTCTAAAAACTACCCCATTCTCCGGAATTTGCAATATTCCCCGCTGAAGCAGGGGGAAGAGCAATATATTGTATTGTGGGACCCTTCCGGCCTGTCTGCTGAAAAGCTGGTGTTACCGCTGAATTTTTTCTATCTGTTCCAGTTTTTTGACGGGGACCATTCTTTGGAACAGGTTGGCGCTGAATATCTCAAAAAGTATGGCGAATTTATGATGCCGGATCGCCTCACAAAATTGGTGAGCGACCTGGACGAGAAATTATTTTTGGAAGGTGATCGACTGAAACAGGTTCAGGCACAAGCCTTTGAGGCCTATCGAAAACTTGATGCGAGGCCGATGGCGTTTGCCGGGCAGCAATATGAATCCGATCCGGCCAAACTTCGAGCGCAGATCGACGGGTTTTATTCCTCGAAAGAAGGGCCGGAAAAGGGGAAAGCGGAATGTGCCGGTCAGACCATAAAGGGCTTAGTGGCCCCGAATTTTGAATTAAAAGATGCCGGGTCCATCTATGCATGGGGCTATCAGGAATTACGGAAAGGTCGGGTTCCGGATGTGTTGGTGTTGATCGGTACCTGCCATGCGGGTCTCGAAGGGGGAGTTGCCTTTACGGATAAAGATTTTGAAACACCGTTTGGGCCTGTGCCGGTTAATCGAGCGATTATCGACTTGATCCGCAAAGAAACCGGTGAGACATTTTTTGTGGAAGATATTGCCCATCTCCGTGAGCATAGTCTGGAGTTGCAACTGCCGTTTCTCAAGCATGCGCTGGGGGAAGATCGGGAGATTTCGATTGTGCCTATTCTTGTCGACTTTCCTCCGGACACGCTCACGGGCGGGGAGTATCAACAGCTCTTTCACCGCATTGATCAATTTCTCACGGTTACCAAACGCGCAATTCAGGCCAGTGGGCAACAGGTGTGTGTCATTGGCAGTGCCAATTTAGCCCATATCGGGATTCGCTATGGAGACAAAACACCTCCCACCGATTTTTCATTTCACCGATGTATGCAGATTGATCTGGAAATGTTGAAGAAGGTGGAAGAAGCCGATCCGGAAGGGTTCGCAGAATTTATCTTGAAAGAAGGGAATCAACGTCGCATTCTAGGGTTTTCCGTCATCTTTTCCCTCATGAAATTGCTCAAGCGTGATGGGGAGGATTTCAAAGGGCAGGTGCTACGCTATGATCGGGGTATCACCGATCAGTTTAATTCCACGGTGACCTATGCCAGTATCGCGTTTGTCTAACTGGCTGTTCAGATGCCTTCCCTGAAGGCTTGCTGAAGGCGCTCTGCGCTTTATCCTGGGTTTAGTTTGACCACGTCCATCGTGCTGTTTGTTGCTTCGTTCGCGTTGGCTGGCTGTTTTAAGTTTTCTAGAGAATGGTTGGAGGTGGGGAGAAGGCAGAATGCGTTCTCTCTCATGCTGTTATCTTGCAGGTCCCGGGCAGGGGCATCTCTATGACGGTTGTCTCTCGTTTGGTTTTAAGCTAATCCTCTGCTCTGATCTTCATCCGCACGGATTCCAGTGGATTGTCCCGGCTATCGCGTGGCAAGGCCGCAATCTGATCCACCACTTCCATACCTTTCACCACCCTGCCAAACACCGTATACATGCGATCAAGACTGCTGGTGTCTTCCATGATGATATAGAACTGCGATCCGCTATCGGAGATATCCCGAGTGGCCTCCGGATTTCGTGGGACTTTGGCCATGGCTACTGTCCCCCGACGGTGAGGTCGATCACTTGGTTCAGCCGGGAGGCTAAACCCCGGGCCCCCTGTGCCATGGAGTTCCCGCTCAGGATGTTTGCTTAATGGGTCGCCACCCTGGATCAGAAATTCAGGGACGACCCGGTGAAAGGTCGTGTCATCATAAAATTTTAGCCTGACGAGATTGAGGAAGCTTTCCACATGTCGGGGGGCGTCGTCCGTAAAAAAGCGGATTTCTATATCCCCGAATTTTGTAGAGATAATGGCCTTGGGGTTTTTCTTTTTGAATTGGAAGGGAGATGGTGTCGTCACAACCTTGATACTCTAGCAAGTGTTTGCAAAGTTCATCAAGCTTTTCCGGACATTTCAGTGTAGAGGAAATACAAAAATACGTGTTGACAAGAGGAAGTGGCCATGTACCACCGGCCATGACGTGTCGTCGAGAAGTCACACCATTCTAAAGGTTGTTTCGAGCAGGTTGCAATTTATTCCGAGATGATCTTTTCCCAGAAAATTGTTCTGTAGGCTCTGGCACTGAGCTTTCACATCCGAAGAGCCGAGCAGGGCCTGGAGACGCTGCACGATGTTGGAAGAGTTGAAGTGTCGTTTCCGAATCATCCTCCCCACCCCTAATTTTTCAACTCGAGCCGCATTATCAAATTGGTCAAACGCCAGGGGTTGAATCAGTTGCGGGGTTCCTGTTCGTAAGGCCTGGGAACAGGTGCCGATGCCTCCATGGTGGATGAGGGCAGCCGCATGCGGGAGGAGGTGGCTGAGGGGCACATAGGAAAAGTGCGTCACTCCCTTCGGGAGGGAAGGAGGAAGTTGTTCCGGGTACCGCGTCAGAAAAATCGCAGGCCGTCCCAGTTCCTGGCTGGCTTCTGCCGCCTCCTTGAAAAATGATCGGCCATGTTTATTGGCCGAGCCTGGAGTATAGATCAATGGTTCCGGGTATGCATCCAAAAAACTCTGTACGGTTGCGGGGAGGACACTGTCCGGAGCTTCATCATAGAGGGGGAAACCGGTGACATATGTTTCCGGAGGCCAGTCAGGCTGAGGAGCGGCAAACCACTCAGGGAACAGACCCAAGACCAGATCGGGTGAATGCAGCCAGTCATGGAAGATCCGCGAAACCGGGGGTAAGCCGAGCTGACGGCGAAAACAATTCAGTCGGGGTTTCACCACGGGATCGATGATCGTGTAATCCAGGAATTTCCACATGTGGTGTTTGAATGCGACGGGCAACCAATCCGGAAGTGGTAGGCCGGGGATTTTCGGTGCTTGGTGAGCTGAGTGGAAGACGCCTGGCGAAAAATGAACAGTGGCATGGGGAATGTGGTGGGTTTCTTGAAGGAGGCGAGCGGCAAACCCCAAGGTGGAACTGATCATGAGCGTGTTTCCCGGGATGACCTTTGCCTTGAGGAGAGCATAGGTTTCTTCCAGGGCGCTGGAGACGAGCCGCTTCATGATGAGTCGCCAGCCTTTATGAGGATGCCACAACTCAGGATTATTGGCCATGGTGTCATAATCCTCGGCCGTTCCCATGGCAACAAACTCCACTTCCGCTTTGTGAACAAGCTCTGTGAAATGGGCACTCGTGAAGACTGTGACCGTATGCCCGCGCCGCTGGAGCTGTCTGGCCATACCCACCAAGGGTAGCACATCACCGTAACTCCCCACCGCCAGGATAAGAATAGTCATTGATGCTTACCAGGAGTTACCCTTGGAATTCCTCATCTGCGAAGGCGAGATTATTGGTCTGCCATCGTTTCAACCGGCAAAAGCCCCAAGGCATATAGAGTCCGAAGGTCATGATCGTGAGCACCATGATCAGGAGCCAGGTCCCAAAAAATCCGATTCCTGTCCCGTGAAAGGCGAGTTGGCGATTACCGATGAAGGTGTGTTCCGAAATCCACCGCTGTTGAGCAGAATAGGCCCATGGAAAAAATAAGCCAAAGGTGATCAAGGTCAACACCCACGTCCAGATAAATAACCATAAACAACTGAACCCTGTTCCGCGAAAATTAAAACCCTGGTGATTCATGCGTCGCCTCATTCAAAAGGTGTAGTGAAGAATTCCCCACAGCGTACCATGGGAGGACTGATTGGTGAATGAGCAGGATTTTGCTGCGGGCTGAGAGATGAGAAGAAGCCTTATTTGCTTTGAGGGCATCCCAAGGAGTGCCCGGACTCAAATGAGAATTCCGGAAAAGAGATTGACCTTCATCCCAGAGACATACTAGCGTAACACCTATCACGAAATACTGGGACAGTCCGGATTGGGACTGCTGTCCCTTCTACGGTGCATTCAGGGAAAGGAGGAAATTATGAAAAAAGTGGCGGTGATTCTTTCAGGTTGTGGATTTTTAGATGGAGCTGAAATTACCGAAGCCATTAGCACGCTCATTGCCATCGGTCAAAACGGAGCTGAATATGCGGTATTTGCGCCCAATAAAGATGTTGAGGAAACGAATCATCTCACTCAAAAACCCACAGGACTAAAACGAAATGTGTTGCAGGAGGCTGCTCGCATTGCTCGCGGCGAGATTCAGCCGCTAGAACAACTCAAGGCGCAGAATTTTGACGCCCTGGCTTTTCCGGGAGGCTTCGGAGCCGCGTTGCATCTCTGTGATTTTGGAAAAAAGGGGAGTGGTGGCCAAATCGATCCACAGGTGGCCAGGATCGTGAAAGAATTTAGTGACAGCCAAAAGCCCATCGCAGCCATTTGTATCGCGCCGGCTATCATGGCTTTGGCTTTGGGGAAAAAAGGCGTCAATGTGACCATTGGAGAAGACGCCGGAACCGCATCTGAGTTAGAAAAAACGGGTGCCAAACATCAGAATTGCGCGGTGGAAAAATATGTTGTGGATCACGGCAATAAAGTGATCACCACGCCCGCCTATATGTATGGATCAGCCAGGCCTCACCAGATTTTTGCCGGTGTCAGTGGCGCGATTGCTGAGTTGATGAAGATGGCTTGAAGGCACGGGGCGAGTCCAGATAAAGATTAAGACTCCGGTGCCAATGCAGACAAGAAAGATTGTGAGGAGACCCGAAAAGGGGAAGGACAGGAGCGAACACCCGAAAAGTCCAATCATGGAAACCGTTGCCGTGATTTTTGCGTTCCGGCTGATGCTGCCTTCACGTTCCCAATTCTGAATCATTGGGCCCAACAGGGGTTGACTAAGCAGCCATGAATGGAGGCGAGGAGAACTTTTGGAGAAGCACGAGGCCGCAAGCAGGACGAATGGAGTAGTGGGCAGGAGTGGAAACAATATCCCTAAGATACCGAGAGCGAGACTGACCCACCCTATGACCAGCATAATAAGTCTTACGGGCGAGGCTGGCATGCGTATGAGCCTTATTGGTGATGAGACGTTACTGCCGAAATTTTCTTGTGATTCCTTGTGAATGTTATCGGCCACATTCAGCGAAAAATTGAAGGGTACATTTGGGATGAAAGTGATTGTCTGGCAACGATGACATTACTTTGCTTGTAAGGCCACAACACGGTTTGTCTTCACAAGAGGCACCGTGAAATATGGTTCGTTCACACTAAGAGGAGGTGAAGATGGGACCAACAAAAGTCATTCCGAAAGAGGGCGCACTCTACGAAGTCAAAACAGGTAAACTTGTTCACGATGGTCTTCCCACTCGAACGGAACAAGAGACCTATGCTGCTCAACATTATATAGCCCTACCGGTTGTTGATAAGGCCGGGAAGCCATGGGTTCTTGACGGCCAACCGGTGTATTGCCTTCACGGAACGCAATTCGAAACCGTCGACGATCAAAAAGTTCATTTAGCCCGATGCCCCGATTGCGGGGGAATGGGGATCCGAGACGACGAACCGTTGGTGGAATCGGATTGTATCCGATGTATCCAATGCGGGCATGAGTTTGATACCAGGCTGGAGATGATGGAGAACTGAGAGGATAAAGGCATCCCTGTCTTTCTAGGCTTGAGCAAAGGGGCGACTTGGAAGAAAGTGTTCAGGTCATTTTGGGACGCTTTTTCGATAGTACCCCGGCCGGGCAAAAACTATTTGGCAGAAGATACGGGAATGTGTGTCTTGGGGGTGGGGTCGAATCCGATCCTTCGTGGGAGGCGATGAAGGTGCCTCCCACGAAGAGGACGAGAGTTAAGTTGAAGAGGATGCCTGAGGGTGTGACCTTTTCTACTATTTGCTAGAAGTTTCGATGGCTTTGGGACCCACTGAAGGCATCAAAGGAAGCTTCTTGGCTTCATCGCTCACTTCAAGAATAGCAATGGCTCCGGTGAGCGCATCTTTCAGTGAGTGGGTCACAATCGGATAGACGCCTTTTTGTTCAACGACGACATCCAGAATGGCGCCATCTGCCGCACCAATCACCTGGGTCTGCACTCCCTGCATGCGGTTGGCCGGATTTCCGCTGGCCCAGACATCGTCCCAAATTTCCGCAATCGGATGAAGTGAGGAGAAATTATTCGGGCCGATGTTGACAAAATAAAACCGTACTCGCTCCCCCGGTTTGGCGGTGAGGAACTCCCCGCCCTTTGCTGCATGAACAGGGTCATACTTAAATATCCCGCCGTTGAACACGACATGGTCATGTTTCGCGTTCATCATTGCATCGACGTCATCAGGATCTTTTGTGAATAACTCAGATTGCACCAGCACATATTCCCGGTCAGCCTTTGGCATCACACTGGCATCTTTGGGGTCCACAATGACCGCGCCGAACATGCCGCGGGCAACATGTTGAATCATTGGAAACGCGCCGCAGTGGTAGGCAAAGACCCCCGGTCGTTCGGCCTCCCAGACATATTCCAGTGACTCGCCAGGGTTCACATCGCGATAATTTGTCGAGGAAATCCGTTTCTGCCGCATGAAAGTCCATGGAGTGCGGGCGACTATTTTCCTTGTGGTTCTTGAGAATAAAATGGACTTGGTCGCCTTCGGTCACGCGTACGACCGGACCTGGAACCTGTCCGTTAAAGGTCCATGCTTTGTAGGTGGTGCCTTTCCCATCAATGACCACTTCCGTTTCCACTGCAGTCAGTTCCACGGTGTGCTTTTTGGCCTCAACGTGTGAAGCAAAGGCGAAAAGACTTCCGGTCATGGCTAACAGCGCCATTCCCAATCCTATCCGGCCTGAATGTCGATTCTTCATTCTGCGATCCTTTCATACGAACATATTTAGGATGAATAAACGTGATGCCTGACTATCGATGCCTACAGATGCAACATCATCTGCCTAATATAGCCTTTAAGCAGATCATGTGCCAAACATCAATAATTCAGAAGTCATTGAATTAAATGAATTTATGCCTATAGATAGTAAGTTGATTTCATCAAAATTTTGCTGAATAGCAAAATTTTGCTGAACAACAACATAATAATGTTGTTTAATGTGAAAGTGGCTGCGTCATTTTCCAACATTTTAAGAACATGGTCATAGATGAAAGAGACCTGAAACCGGATAAGGACCAACGGGCCAATGAGCAATGGAAAAGATAATTACATAGCAGAGATGCGGTTTCGGGCCGTCGCCCAGTCATCTCACGATGCCATTATTATCGCCGATCAATCAGGGACCATCCTGTTTTGGAATAAGGGGGCCAAAGACATCTTCGGTTATGAAAGCGAAGATACCGTCGGCCAACCTCTAATCATGCTCATGCCAGATCGATACCGACTGGCGCATCAAGCCGGGCTTGAGCGGTACAGCACGAGAGGAGAGACGCGAATTCTTGGAGAGACATTGGAACTGAGTGGTCTGCGAAGAACCGGAGAGGAATTCCCCCTCGAACTCACGCTTTCGGCCTGGGAAGAAGAAGGGCGGCTCTTTTTTAGCGGAATCATTCGAGATATCTCTCAGCGAAAAGAAGCCGAAGAAGCCCTTCAGCAATCAGAAGAAAAATATCGCGCCATTTTCAATCAAGCGGTTGAAGGGATTTATCAGGCGACACCTGCCGGGGTATTCCTCAATGCCAATGCCGCCCTGAGCCATTTATTGGGATACGACTCCCCTCAACTATTAATGAAAGCCGTCAAAGATATCGGTCGCCAACTGTATGTGGAGCCAAGAAAACGTGAGGAATTTTGCCGGTTGCTGGAGCAAAAGGATGTCATCACGGATTTTGAGTCGGAGGTCTATCGGGCGGACGGGACGCCAATCTGGATATCAGAAAATGCCAGGGTGATCCGCAATGCGGAAGGAGCTGTGCGGTGGTACCAAGGATTTCTGGTTGATATTAGCGGACGAAAACAGGCAGAAGAACTCCTGGAACGGCAAAATCGCTTGCAAGCGGAAAACCGGTACTTACAGGAAGAAGTTCTTGAAGCCGGAGCCTTCGGGGATCTCGTCGGACAAAGCCCGGCCCTGCACAATGTGATCCGTCAAATAGATCTTGTGGCACCCACAGAGGCCACCGTGTTGATTCTCGGTGAATCCGGAACCGGTAAGGAATTGGTTGCCAGGGAAATTCACAAACGGAGTCAACGGAAGGATCAGCCGTTAATCCGGGTGAATTGTGCCTCAATTCCTCGGGAACTGTTTGAAAGTGAATTTTTCGGCCACGTGAAAGGAGCCTTCACCGGAGCGGTCAAAGATCGGGCAGGGCGATTTGGAGCGGCGGATGGGGGCACCTTGTTCCTGGACGAGGTCGGAGAAATTCCCTTGGATCTTCAAGGTAAATTTCTGAGGGTGCTGCAGGAGCAGCAATATGAACGTGTAGGCGAGGAACACACTCGTCATGTAGACGTCAGAGTGATTGCCGCGACCAACAAGAATTTAAAACAGGAGGTGGAGACCGGTGGATTCCGGCAGGACCTGTATTATCGACTCAATGTCTTCCCTCTTGAATTGTCCCCGCTCCGCGAACGGAAGGAAGATATTCCGCTCTTAGCCGAGTACCTTCTCGGGGTGACATCCAAAAAGCTACACTGTGTGCAACCAAGATTGACGGAAGCATTGGTGGGGCAATTACAACGATATAACTGGCCGGGAAATGTTCGAGAATTACAGAACGTCATTGAACGAGGTCTGATCCTTTCCGGACAGCAGGGATTGGCGTTCGATATTCCTCAACCAGGGGAAGGGCGATCCTCCTCACAGCACTGGGAGTCCAAGTCTTCGGCCAGAGAATGGAGCGTGGTGCCCGAACAAGAAATGCGGCGTCGGGAACGGGACAATACGCTGGCGGCTCTTCAGGAAGCGGATTGGAAAATTTATGGGAAAGGCGGCGCAGCCGAACGACTCGGGATTAAACCCACCACGCTGGTGGCCCGCATCAAAAAAATGGGGATTGTGAAGGGAGGGTAAACGCCTGTGGTGAATGTAAGAACATGGGTGCTGCATGATGATAAAGCCTCACCCCCATGTCCTGATTAGGCTTGATCTCGCTCATCAGGAGAATAAGCCGTTCGGCGGGAGCCCCTGGGAAAAATCTTGCGGAACGAATACATGAAACCATTCACCCTGTATCTTATGGTTGGTGGAGGCGGTATCGCTGCTTTGGCGATGGGCATCCTCCTTCCGGGTGTCTGGCCGGGGTGGCGCTGGTCCTATGAGCCCCTTCATTCCACATTGGAAACGGTCGGCGGATTGGCCGCCATTTCCATGGGAATTGTGTTGCTCCAAAGGACCGCTGAACACACCAATCAGAAGTTCTTTCCCATCGCCGGTGGCTTTCTTGGGATGGGTATACTTGAAGTCTTTCACGCAGTATCAATACCCGGGAATGGATTCGTCTTATTGCGGGGCCTGGCGAGCTTGTTGGGAGGCTTGGGATTCGGGCTCATGTGGCTCTCTGCGACGGGGAAAAATCATGTAACGATTAAATGGATGCCGTGGGTGATGACCGGCGGGGCACTCGCTATTGGCCTTTGGACGATTGGATTTCCGCAATATTTACCGGTGATGGTTCGTGAAGGGGCATTCACGCCCGCCGCTGTTGCTCCAAAAAGTTTTGCGAGCATGTTGTTTTTCGCCGGATCGCTTCGCTTCTTTTTGGATTACCGAAACTCGGGTCGATCGGAAGATTTCCTGTTTGCCTCTTGGCCCTCATGTTCGGCCTTGCGGAATTGATGTTTACCTATTCCGTGATCTGGGGCAGTCGATGGTGGTTCTGGCATTTCCTGCGGTTGATGGCGTATTTTTTAGTCCTGGGGTATGTCGGGCGAGGGTATCTGGCCACGGTCTCTGAATTACGGGCATCATTGATTCAGACCAGACATGCTGAACAAGCCAGTCGTCGCAGTGAACAACAGCTCCGGACGGTCTTGGAAGACCGGGAACGTATGGCCCAGGATCTTCATGACGGAGTCATTCAATCGACATTTGCGCTGAGGCTGAATTTGGAACGGTGTCAACGGCTCATTCCACAGAATCCCAAAGAAGCCCTCACCGGGATCAGTGATGTCTTGATGGAACTCAAGTTCGTGATTCAAGGCTTACGCCGATATATTAATGGTCTTGAACCAGAATGCCTGAATGGACAGCAATGGGTAGAAGAAATGCGCACGCTCGTGCATACTGTGGAGAAATCCCAGAACCTGCCCTTCCATCTGCAGATCGATCAGGAGGCGGCCGATTTGCTCACGCCGGAGGAAGCCACCCACCTGCTGTTTGTGGTGAAGGAAGCCATCAGCAACAGCGTGCGGCATTCACGCGCCACGTCAGGCACGGTGTCTCTTCAGGCGCGGGAGAAGACTGTGTGTCTTGAAGTGACGGACAATGGTCTGGGCTTTGATCTTGGGAATACCCATGAGGGGGTTCACGGATTAAAAAATATGGCCGCACGCGCTAAGCGTCTGGGGGCGCACTTTCAGGTGTGGTCGAAACCTCACCGTGGGACTCGAATTATTTTTGAGATTGCCAAGAACGGGAGCCATGCGCAGGCGTAAGACACACACCATCCGTCTCTTACTGGTCGATGATCATGAGGTGCTTCGCCTGGGCCTGAAAACGCTCTTTACCGAAACAGAGAACATTCAGGTCGTTGGTGAAGCAGGAACCAGGGCTGCGGCGGTCTCAGAAGCCGACCGGCTTCATCCCGATGTGGTGCTCATGGATGTCCGTCTGCCGGATGGGAGCGGTATCGACGCCTGTCGTGAGATTCGGAATGCATCTCCTGAAACCCGGGTGTTGTTTTTAACGTCCTTTGCTGATGACCAAGCGGTGATGGCTACCATCATGGCAGGGGCCAAAGGCTTTCTGTTGAAAGAAATCAGCGGAGAAGAATTAGTCCGAGCGGTACAAACAGTAGCGGAGGGGCAATCGATCCTCGATCCTGCCACCACAGAACGGGTGCTCACCAAGTTGCAGGATCTCTCCATCCCTTCCCCTGACGGCAAGAAAGAATCGTTGGCTCCTCAGGAAATGAAGGTGTTAACTCTGGTGGCCGAAGGAAAAACCAATAAGGAAATTGCCGTAGCGCTTGACCTGAGCGATAAAACCGTCGGCCATTACCTTGAAAATATTTTCCAGAAACTACAAGTGACCCGCCGCTCCCAAGCTGCGGCAGAATTCGTCCGCCGGTTTTCCCCATAGCGAATGTTAAATATTTCAAATGTATTGCCTTTTCATTAGCATATGAGTTCCTGAAACTTACACCGGAAAAAATGAGGGAGTGTTCAAAAAGGCTCGTCCAGCAAGGCCGCAGCCGATTGGACGGGCGGAGCGTACGGAGGAGTACGTGAGCCCGGCCAGGCGGCGAGAACGCCGCTGGCGGCATTTTTCAATACTCCCATTAGGGGCATTTACCCCTATTCTGATACGGGAAAAATAGTTGCCCAACTCCTGGTGTTCTCACCTACCGCTTTCATCTCAATTCATACACAATAACCTCAGACGATGAAGACTCCCAAACGGAGTCTGTGTTTTCATCCACTGTTCAATCCAAGGAGGCCGTCATGCCGAATTTCATTCCTAAGCCATTCCTGATGCTCTCGACACTGGTGTTTGCTTGTGTGTACGGACTTATTCTGAGTCCCGGTTTGGTTCAGGCAGATAAGACATCTGGCCAGGACAAAGTGAAAGTGTTGTATCACCTAAATAGTAACGACCCGGCTCTCGCCAAATACACGATGGCCTTGATTAACAAACACATCGAAGCCGAAGGCGGACCGGACAAAATTGACCTGGTGCTGGTTGTGCATGGTCCAGCCTTGAAGTTATTTGAAAGCGACACGGTCGATCAGGAGTTGAAAGATAAATTGAAGGCGGTGATTGACAAAGGGATCAAGGCTGAAATGTGTCAGGTCTCAATGAAACTGTATGGGACACCGCTGGAGAAATTAGTAGCGGGGTTCATACCCACTGAGCATCCGGTAGCCGTCAAGCGAATTGCCGATCTTCAACGCGCGGGTTATGTGTATATCAAACCGTAAGGAGAAAATATGCGGATGAGATATTGTAACTCGATGAGACAAAAAAATACCGCATTCAGTGGGAGCCTCCCAGGCTCCCACTGGGGACAATGGCTCACGGTAATCAGAGGCGGGGTGGCCGGATTCATGTTGGTCACCCTGAGTCTGGTCTTCGGAGCCTTGGCAGCCACTGCCGCTCCATCCGTGCCGGCTCCCGAATTTCAACTCAAGGCATTTGATGGTCACACCTACAGCAAGGCTTCCTTAAATGGTCGCCCCACCCTTATTGTTTTTTGGGCGCCATGGTGTCGGTATTGCCAAATGGAATTACCGATACTCGCGAAATTTTATCAAGGCAACAAACCGGATCAACTCCAGGTCTTGACCATTGCCTTCTCAGACAGTCTGGTCCATGTGGAAAAATATGTCACATCCAACCCTGATACCTTTGTCTATCCCACGGCCTATGATCGGGATAACGTGGTGGCGCAGGCTTTCGGTGTCAATGCCACTCCGACATTCGTGGTGATGGACGCAGATGGGGAAATGATCCTTGCCCATCGTGGTGCAGGGATCAACCGGAATCCTCAGTACCAGGAGTTTCTAAATAGTTTGAAGAAATAAAGAGACAACCCTAAGAGGACGATCAGGTTTTTCTCGGACAAACTGCTCATGATGGAATCCGCCACCCACATTTCTCAGATCACCTTGTTGGCGGCGTTTGGAGCCGGGCTCTTGTCATTCGTTTCCCCTTGCGTGCTTCCTCTGGTGCCGTCCTACGTCTCATATATCACGGGACTTTCCATTGACCAACTCAGAGCGCCCACGGGTCGGTACCACGTTCGGAAGACGATCATTGTCAATTCCCTGTTATTCATCGGAGGGTTTTCGGTCGTCTTCATCGCGTTTGGCCTCTCGGCGAGTTTGTTCGGCCAATGGCTGTTCAACTATCAGGACTATCTGCGAAAGATCGGAGGAGGGCTGATTGTCCTGTTTGGTCTGTATGTGTTGGGGCTGTTCAATTTCGGGTTCTTGTCTCAAGAAAGGCGTCTCCATTTCCAGACCCGCCCGGTAGGCTATTTGGGTTCTTTTCTCATCGGGGTCACCTTCGCCGTAGGCTGGACTCCCTGCGTGGGTCCTATCCTCACGTCTATCTTATTGTATGCCGGCACCACAGATACCGCTGCTGATGGACTGGCCCTCCTCGTGTTCTACTCACTTGGGCTTGGCCTTCCACTGCTTGTCACCGCTGTATGGCTCGATCGGTTCTTAACCCATTTCCGGCAGATCCGAAACTATATTAAGCCGCTCTCCATCATGAGTGGATTGCTACTGGTGGCAGTCGGCGGTCTCCTCTATACCAATTCATTCTTTCTCCTGACGAGTTACCTGGAACGGTCGGGTATAGGGTGGTACATCGGCCAATAGTTTCTTTTCGGCTGCTGTCTCCGGTTATCAATTCCTTTCCTGGCAATTTACGTATATACGTTGCTCGGCCACAATAATATCGTTTACCCTTGCGACAGATGAACGGGAGGTCCGGCTCTGCGGACAATCAGCAGTGGTTCATTTGAAAAACTTTCGAGCATCCATTTAAAAAAGGAGAATGACACTATGGCGACAATTGCGCCGTTCCGAGCTGTAAGGCCCAAATCTGAATTAGCGAGTCAAGTGGCGGCCCCTCCCTATGATGTGGTTTCTCTTGCAAGAGGCACGTGACTTGGCGAAAGATAATCCCCATTGTTTTCTTCGCATTGGCCGGGCAGAACTTGAGCTTGGTGATGGGGTCGACCCGTATTCCGCCGAGGTCTATCAACGAGGGGCTGACAATCTCCGAAAACTCATTAACGATGGCGTGTTGGCTCAAGAATCACAACCACTTTTAGGGGTCTACCGACAAAAGTGGGGTCAGCATGAGCAAACCGGCATTGTGGCCTTGGCGTCCGTCGACGAATACGACCGGGGTATCATCAAAAAGCACGAATATACCCGGCCGGTAAAGGAAGCTGATCGGGTGCGGATTATCGAGACCCATGAATCGCAATCGGGTCCGGTTTTACTCTTTTTTCGCCAGACGGCAAAAATTGATCAGTGGTTAAAAGGGGTGACAAGTACGAAGCCGGATGTGCATTTTGTCGCTGAGGACAAAATTGAGCATACGGTCTGGAGTGTGCGAGATCCATCCGCCATTCAAGAAGTTATCAAGGACTTTCAAGTACTTCGGGCGCTTTATATCGCTGATGGGCATCATCGGTCGGCAGCCGCCAGTCGGGTTCGTTCCTCACGTGGCCACGCCAGCGCATTGCCCGCTGGAAAAAACGAAGAAGGCTTTTTGGCAGTCATCTTTCCGCATAATCAATTACAAATCCTTCCCTATAATCGAGTTGTTCGGGATTTAAATGGACTCACCCCCAAAGTATTGCTCGAGAAATTAGCTCCGCACTTTGAATTGCAGGTGACCGCGCCGACCAGGTAAGCCACCTGCCGCCGGTTTCGATATGTATCTGGAAGGGCAATGGCATCGGGCTCAACCCAAACAGGATCCGTTTGTTGAATATTCAGCAGGACCCGGTGCGGGCACTAGCGGTTTCAGAATTGACAGAACGGGTGTTGGATCCTCTGTTGGGCATTAAAGACCAACGGTCCGATCCACGCATAGATTTTGTGGGTGGCATTCGTGGAACCCAACAACTTGCAGTGTTGGTGGACAGTGGGGATTGGGCTGTCGCCTTCTGGTTGTATCCGACAACGGTTGAGGAATTGATGGCGGTAGCTGATGCGGATCGCGTCATGCCTCCCAAAAGCACCTGGTTTGAACCCAAACTCCGTGACGGCCTCTTTATCCACATGCTGCAGGACAAATAATGCACATCTTTCTCCAAGCCAAAACCAATTCGTCTCATAGCAAAATGGAGAGGTAAGGCTCTAGAATTTTTACGTGTTGCCGTTCTTCATGTTATGTCCATCAGGAAGTGGGAAGTAACGACGTTTCAGCATTTGACTGTCCAACAGTTGTATGACGTATTGCAATTGAGGGTGGATGTGTTTGTGGTGGAGCAACAATGTGCGTATCGGGAATTGGATGAGTATGACCGACACCCGGAGGCTAGGCACCTTTCTGGCCGCGATGAGGGTGGAGAACTGATTGCTTATGCACGGATTCTCCCGCCTGGACTCCGTCATCCTGAGGTGAATCTAGGTCGGTTTGTAGTGAAGGCTGATTTCCGTCAGCAGGGGATTGGTCATCAACTGTTACAAACAGCCTTTCAGAATATATCCTGTTGTTGGCCTAAGACTCCCATTAGAATTTCTGCACAAGCGTATCTGCAAGCGTTCTATGTGCAATATGGGTTTATCCAATTGTCGGATGGCTATCTCGAAGATGGCATTCCTCATGTTGAAATGGTGAAAGAGGCTTAATAGTTTTTGCAGTTCTTTCTTATTTTTATGTGTAGATGGTTTTCAACGTTTCTACCCCACCTTTATCCTCCCCTTACAAAGGGGAGGGAATTAAGACAAAAATTATAATCGCATATGAAAAGCTTACCTTTAGGCGATCACTCCCTTGAAACCTTTTTGGCGGAATACTGGCAGAAGAAGCCGTTGCTCATTCGTCAGGCTTTGCCCGGGATCAAGCCTCCGATTGCTGCTGATGAATTGGCTGGTCTCGCTTGCGAAGAAGAAGTCGAATCAAGGCTGATTATTCAAAATTCTACGCTTGACCAATGGGAACTGACCCATGGTCCGTTTACCGATACGACAATTTCCGCTCTGCCAAACACGCATTGGACTTTGTTAGTCCAGGCTGTGGATCATTGGGTGCCAGCCGCCGCTGACTTTCTTGCGCAATTTTATTTTATACCCAGTTGGCGGGTTGATGATTTAATGATCAGCTATTCCGGCGACAAGGGTGGTGTCGGGCCGCATTATGATAACTACGATGTGTTTTTAGTGCAGGTTAGTGGTCGTCGGCAATGGGAAGTGGGTGGTATCTATGATGAAACGTCTCCTCGTCGTTCCGATGTTCCGGTCAAGATCTTATCCGAATGGAAACCGGAACAACGGTGGATATTGGAGCCGGGAGATCTCCTTTATGTACCCCCGCGTGTCGGACATAATGGAATAGCTTTGGGTGAGGATTGCATGACCTGTTCGGTGGGATTCCGCGCGCCGTCTCATCGGGATATCTTGCTCGACTATTCCGAGTCGGTGGGAGAATCGCTGAGCGAAGAGGTTCGCTATGCGGATCCGGATCTGGGTCCTCAAGCCAATCCCGGCCAGATTACATCCGAGGCCGTTAAAAAAGTTCAGAAGGTCTTTACTCAGTATGTCGAAGATGATGACAAGCTGGCCCAATGGTTTGGTTGTTATATGACCTCACCGAAATATCAGGATGAGGAGGCGAGGCCGGAGGAACACCGTCTGGAAGATGTTCGTACCCATCTGGCGGAGGGAGGCAAGCTTGTCAGAAATGAAGGTTCACGTTTTGCGTTTCATGAACATGGAAAAAATCTTTGGCTATTTGTTGATGGACGTCAGTTCACCTGCAGTACGCTCATGAGTGATCTAGTAAAAACCTTATGCGCCGAACGTCAAATCGGTTCGGATCAATACGTCTCGTCGGAAGGGCATGATTCCTTACTTCTCGATTTGTTGAGCCATGGCAGTCTCTATCTTTCAGACTGAATAATACTTCCCCCCCTCCTCGAAAGAGATGTTCCCTTTCAGGCCAAAGAAACTGATCGGCTCCCTGGTTGGTCCCCATCATCTGAGAACAAATTAGAGTTGTGTGGCGCCTCCATCGACGGTGAGGTCAATTCCTGTAATGTAAGATGAATCATCTGATGCGAGAAATAGGGCGGCTGTGGCAACTTCATGTGAGCTTCCCATTCGTTTCATGGGGTTTTGGTCACCAAAACTTGCTTTCATGCCTCGAACTTCTTCTGCAGGAACGCCCACTTTCTCGAAAATAGGGGTATCAATTGGTCCAGGAGCCAGAGCGTTCACCCGGATTTTTCTCTCGAGAAATTCAGTCGACAAGGTTCTGGCCAGATTCCGAACGGCCGCTTTGGTTGCGCCATAGATACTGGAATTGGGAAATCCTTTCTGGTCTGCGATGGACGAGTTGATAATGATCGACGCTCCTTCATTCAGAAGCGGCGCGGCTTTTTGAATATTGAAAAAGAGGCCTTTGAAATTGACATTTATCATCGTATCGAATGTGGCTTCGTCTACTGTGTCAAATGGGCCAAAGATCGCAATGCCGGCATTGAGGAAGAGAACATCGATCCTTCCCCCAGTCTTGTGTATCTGTTGATACAAATCCGCTATGTCATTGAGATTTCCGGTATCCGACACGAAACCTGTGGTTGCTCCTCCAATTTCTTGCACTGCCGCTTCCACGGCCTCTTTCCTTCTTCCCGTAATCATCACCCTCGCCCCCTCAGCCTGAAACAATTTGGCCGTGGCCAAACCAATACCACTATTTCCACCGGTAATGACGGCCACTTTGCCTTTGAGTCTTTGAGCCATTTGAATTTTCCTTTCAAGGTGTACAGAAGATTTCAAGACGGGCGTTCTTTGATGCCTGATAATTTATAGTGATTCCAATTAATTTCCACAGGCTTCTTTATCTGTGTGTCCCTCTCGCCGTTAACTGACGACTGCCGTCCGGTCCTTGGGTCGGACGCTCTCATGAACCGGCGGACTTTGTTTGAGCGTAGCGAGTTGGGCCGCCCTCCTAAATGCTGGCGTCCGTCCCATCTTAATGAGACCGGACGGGGCGTCACTGGTTTTGGGTCCTTTTGCCGAAACAAAAGGACCTCGGCTGCCGGGCCGAAACCCGGCAACTATCATGAATTCAAAAAATTCCCGTTCATGAAATGTCCTTGAGAATAGGGTTATTTTTTCTCCGCGCCAGTCTGAAGGTAAGGGAAATGCCTATTAAATTGCATTCTCACCTCTCAATTGAACTCGAATTGGTGAAAAGGTCTGATGTGATCGTCGTGATAGAGCCTATCATAGATCAAAGTCATCTTCTCTCCATTGTTTCTTAATGGCTGCGGCCTTCTTCCGCTGTCTGGTAAATGCCCAAAAGGCCAGGAGGATGATTGCGAGCCAGACCATTCCGGAACTGGTGGCCACCGGAATCCAGCGATTCCAGAGTGTCTGCCGACTCCAGAACTGCTCTTCTGCTTGTGTGAGTGTCATAAAGGTGGTTTGGGTAAAGGCTTCAGAAAAGGGGAGGCCTTGTTCGACCTTTGCCAGAATTCGTTTGGGGGTATCCTGTCCTGTGTGTTCCAGGAGGTCTAACGTAAAGGCGTAGGCCAGGACATAGGCCCGTCGGACTGAGGTCTCGTCTTTGCCGAAGAGGGTATTGAGATCATGCAGAGAAATTTGCGTGTCTGATACCATCGCCCAGACTAATCGTGCTCGATCTTCTAAATCCCACCTTCGTGCGGTCATCATCGCTAATCCTTCATCAAACCACCGGGGCAGGGGTTGTTCTCCTGCAGCCCGATGGGCCAGGATATGGCCGATTTCATGCAGGAATACATCATTGAGTGAATCATTCGGGTAGGTCAACACGCGGTCGGTGAGGAGCACAATAGTGGAGATGTGACTGACTGCATACCCAGACATCCATTCCGGGGCTTCCTGTGCAAGGGGCGATCCGTTTGGCGCCAATATGACTCGAATCGGTGGACCGGGGTGTTGAAGGCCCAAAAAGTCCATCATGCGCTGAAGAGACTGTGGATTGATTTCTTTCAGTTGGGCAGCTAATGGTTCCAAAGATTCCGGGGCTTCCATGATGAATTGGGGGGAGGCGGATCCCATGAGTAGCCGGGGGAGAGCCATCATCACAATGATCGTCAGGAACAGGAGCTGAAGTCCAAGCCTCTTAGTGGAACTATGGGATTTGTGGAGACTGTGTTGAATGTTGGAAAAACGCATGGGTTAACCGGGAGGTGGGATTTCTCTGAGGAAAGTAAGGAAACCCCTGGGAGGTTTCCAAAGGCCTGGCTTCAATTCTCTATATTCAGGCATTCAGATGGTCAAGAATGATGCGCGCGTCGGTGATGGGATCAGTGGTCATGGGCAAATGTGTTTGTTCGGTCACTTTAGTTAAAAGTCGTTGCGCGGCCTCTCTCACAGATACTGGGAATGTGATTCCTCCTTGGATCTGACGAAGGTGATGCATGGCATCTCCCTTCCAGGTTGGCAGATTCCGTTCCTCAGCCCAATGCTGCGAGGCTAGTGCCACGGCTCGTCGTGCGCACACTCTGGCCAAACCCTCGTTCCCATCCTGGAGCCCCTTGGCGGCCTTGGTGAGTTCCTGTTCGATCTGTTCAGACCGACTCATGACTGCTGCTGCGTGGTGCGACTGGCGTATAGTTTGTTTCTGGTCGCAATTCGATAGATGTGGACAACCTGCTCGTCCCGGTCGATGGAATAGATAATACGCCAGTCACCGACGGCGTATTGGGCGAGGCCGGGGAGGTCGTCGTGCAGGGGTTCATGCCGTAAGTTGGCGACATTGGAGGCCAGCCACTTGGTCTTATCCAAGAGACGCTGAGACATGCTCTGGTCAGTTGTGCTGAAGATCGTCCAGAATCGAGGGCAGATAGCTGACACGGTACCAAGCCATGTTAGGTCACCAGCGGAGTCCGAGCCGCTCGGCGACGATTTCTCCGGTCACCCGTTCCCTGGACTCCAATACCTGCTTCAACTCCGCACGCACCTTTTCGTCCAGAGCCAAGCCCAGGTCGGGATTGCCCAGAAGTTCACACAGCCGGTCGTCCACGATACTATTCACCATTTCTTTGAATTCCTTCTGAGAGAGATCTGAAAGTTTCATTGTGAGGGCTCCCTTCATGAAAATAACCGAGCTGGTTATTGTTCAGACAATTGAAGAGGGTTCTCCGATCCGTTATTAAAAGCTTCCGGCCTGAACGACATCATCGAGACTGTTAATGTCAAGCCAATGCCCGACGGTGTAGAGAACCCTTATCGAACAATTCCTTCGTAATAATTCCTGGAACAGGATAGCCATTCCTGCTTTCCGGTGAATCGGGTCCGCAAGCAGTTCGGTAAGGATCTGATGCAATTGCGTCACACCCGGCGCCGAGACTTTAAGAAATCCCATCCATACGCCATGAATCATGTTTGAAGGAACTGTCTTGCCTAATTGCTTGAGATGAATCTGGGCGTTAAAGGCCTTTCGGGAATTCGGCGCGGTACATTCGGCAAATCCACCTAGCCTCGTATAACTCGTTTTTTCCTGCCAGTCGCTGTCCACAAAAATCACAAAGTCGCCCTTGGTTTGCAGAAGCGCTTGAGGAATGTAGCTGTTAAACAAGACATCGCCATAGGACACGATGGTGGTCTGGAAGCGGCCTTCTTTCGTTTGAAGCGCTTTCAATAAGGAATCCAATTCGCCCGTTTCTGCGAAGGCATCGTTATCGACATAGGTCAGGTTAGGAAGATTGACGGCTTCTTTCTTATACCCACGGACCACAAGAATCTCCTTGATGCCCACGCTGTTGTATGCGTCAACGATATTCGCAAGGAGCGGCACGCCACGAATGTTCACCATGGTTTTGGGTTTATCTTCCGTCAGTTCCCCCAACTCATCTCCACGGGAAGCGGCGAGCACAATAGCCGATGGGCGGTCGGCGCTTTTCGGAAGGTAGCGTTGCTCGGCTTCCATGAGTTCATCTGCACCTTGCAGACGAAAGACTTCTGAGACCGGTACAATGTTATCCTCAATGGACAAAAGATTTTCTTGTTCCTTGAGAACGCGGGCGGTCGTTTGCATCGTGGCAACTGCGGCGCGAAGCATGTGATTCGCCCAAATAACCATGGAAAAGCCATGCTGCCTGAACACATCGGTGGGAGTGGAATAGTATTTTGTCGGCACAATCACCACAGGTGATCGATTGCTCCATTCCCGTTTGAATCTCAGAATCTCCTCAGGCACCGCCAGGGCACTGTGAATCAGGATGCCATCAGCCCCGGCCTGGCGATAGGCCTCTGCCCGCCGCAAGGCTTCAGCCAGTCCCCATCCGCAGATGAACGCTTCAACCCGGGCGATGATGCAAAAATCCGGATCTGATTGCGCATCTTTTCCGGCTTTAATTTTTCCGCAAAATTCTTCCATATCGGCCATGGGCTGCGTGTCACCATTGAGAAAGCTATTGGTCTTGGGAAACAATTTGTCCTCAATGCACACGGCAGCAATATGCCGCTGTTCCAATTTACGAATCAGACGCTGCATATTATTGAAGTTGCCGTAGCCTGTATCTCCATCGAGTAGAATCGGAATGCGGGCCGCGTCAGACATAAATTCCAGATTGTCCAGGACCTGGGTCCAACTGGCCTCGTTGTTATCTCGCACGCCGAATTGAGCTGAGATGGAGAGACCGCTAGCCCAGATGCCATGGAATCCTGCTTCTTCCACGATCTTGGCGCTAAGCCCATTGTGGGCCTCACAGATAAATTCAAGCTGCGGAGACAAGAGGAGCTTTTTGAATTTCGTTGATTTTGGCGGCTGGTGTTCACTTGGCATAATCAGTAAATGTGACAGTGTTTCAGGTCGTTCAATGAAGTACTGAAGTCTACATCAA
The DNA here is from genome assembly GCA_963801755.1 of uncultured Nitrospirales bacterium. GTDB lineage: Bacteria > Nitrospirota > Nitrospiria > Nitrospirales > UBA8639 > Nitrospira_E. The sequence goes on from CAWDGE010000011.1 coordinate 66,034, forward strand.
GGGGAATCTTGATGCCAAACCTTTCCATATCTGATTTGGAAGCCGGGAAGACGTTCGGCCTTGGCATCTTGTTGGATGAAGGTGTGGACAGAATGATCGAGCCCAAGGCTATGCCAGTTTTTGAAGGTGATGACGGTCTAGGATAAGGGGCATAGCCACGAGACTATGCCCCTTGTCCTGTGAATAAGTGAACGATTTATGGGGTGCGGCTGGTGATCTCAAGAAGATGATAGCCAAACTGGGTTTTGACAGGGCCGTGGACCTTGCCGAGTTCGCCGCTAAATACAACCGCATCAAATTCTTTGACCATTTGACCCGGGCCGAACTCGCCCAAGTCTCCACCCTGTTTGCCTGATGGACAGGTGGAATGTTCCTTAGCGGCGGCGGCAAAATCTCCACCACCCTCAATTTGTGTTTTTAAGTTTTTGCATGCTTCTTCTGTTGAAACCAAAATGTGACGGGCGCGCGCTTTCGCCATGAGCATTCTCCTTATAGGCTAGAAATTTGGATAAGAGTCTTTTTCTCATGATTGGCCCGCGGAGGTCAAATTTTTGTGTTCATTTTTAACAGACGTTGTTGTCAACCAGAGTCTCTTGCTAATTCGGGAAGCAACGGGAAAAAAGCTGAAGCCATTTTACGGAGCCATTAAAGCGAAATTTTCGCCGAAAAAACGCCCACAGGAAATTACGCTTTCCGGCCAAAAATCCCAACCAGGTCTGACTATCAGCGATCAAATGAAAGTCGGCTTTCTCGCAATGTTCCTCGACAATGCTTACGGTGTTGTTGCGGATAAAGACCGTAGCCTTTTCTGGTTCCTCCCCGGTAAACGTGAAATGATAGGTCGCTTGAATGCCCTCGGATGGTCTGGCTTGGAAGACCAACGGTAATCCCTCCAAGAAGCCCTTGATTGTTCGAGGTCGTAAGCTCTGGCCGACATGTTTAATGTGTTTGTGGGGGAAACGTTTTGCAACATGGGCCTCGGCGTCCGATCCGGAGATCACATAAATGGGTTCTTTCTTGGCCTGGAGCGGCCGGACCACGTCCGCCACAAAGGCTTGACGATTTAGAGTAAAAGGATTCCTCACGTCTTCTCCGGCAGGACAAACGGCCATGCAGTAGGCCGCTTTGTAATTGGCCCCAAATGAAAGACTCTGCCACATTGAAGCTGATTCCGCGTCGCTCACTTTTTCTCTGTAGGCTTGGGCGGTTCCACTTTCCGCTATTTTCTCAACCCAATCTGTAAAGCCCCCCATGAATTCGCGGTAATTATGGGTATAACAGGCAGAAAAATTAAATTGACCATCTTGTCTGATTGCACCGACTGGACATGCTGCCACGCAAAGCTTGCATTTCAGACAGGGATTGTAGTCAATGGGAGTGTTCGTGTTGGTCACCACCGCATCCATTAAAATGGTCCCGAGTAGGATGAAATTCCCAAACGTTGGATGGATGACATTCCGATGGATCCCCATTTGCCCTAACCCGGCCGCTACGGCAACAGTTTTATGAGAGACCACCCAAATCTTCTCTGGAAAGCGATCCATTTCCATAGGAAATCCCATGGCAGGATTGAGCGCTCGAATTCCGTATGCCTCAAGTTGCTTCACGATGATTCGAGCGACCGCATTCACCTGGTCTCCCGTGTGATGAAACTCGAGGTTGGCCAGGGAGCGAGCTGGGCTCCTGATGGGTTCACGATTCATTCGAACCACAAAACTCAACAAGGTTTTTGTGTGAGGAAAGGCGTTGAGGATATCCGGTCGGTCTTTCTCAAGTTCCGATCGATCAATTTCAACCATCCCAACATCATCAGCTCCTGCCTCTAGGCACAACTGGCGAAGCCACGCCTGATCAAGTTTCCCACCAACCATGGAAGAAGCGCCAGATGTAGTCGGATCGCGAAAGGAAACGGATTGTGTCGTGGTGACCATGGGAAGTGCATTGGATGACATCATAGTACCCTCCTTGAAAGTGTATATACACCCAAATAGCAAAAAATTATCCAGCTTGCGCTTGCGAAACTTTCACCGTGGCGGCCAAATCGTTTAATAACCTCGTCACGCGTCCTTGCCCTAGTTCCTGAGTCACTTGGTTTTGAATGGTATTCCACAAGGGCAGTGCGAAGGCCAGGGTCTCCTGGCCAGATGTCGTCAAGGTAACCTCCCGTTCCCGGCGATCAAATTTCCCAGGGAGAATGCGGACCATACCTTGCTGTTCAAGTGGCTTCAGGTTGCGGGTCAGCGTGGTGCGATCCATAACCAAAGCTTGAGCTAAGTCGGAAATCGTCACTGCGCCCATCACTCGTGTGGCAACGAGAAGAGTAAATTGAGTGGCGCGAAGGCCGGTCGGTCGCAAGGCTTCTTCATACAATTGCGTGATGGCTCGGGCCGTTTTGCGGATGTTGAAACACACACAACCTTGGGCGGGCTCTAAAAATCGTGTCATGTCTTGTTGTGGAGTGGTCATGATATTAGGAGTATATACACCTATATATTTCGGTGTCAATGGTCTGCCATAGGAAGCAGGGTGCGCCACTTTGTTCTGGAGTGTTTGTGAGATCTATGAGATTCCTGGTCATTCCAGCCAGTAGGAATTCTCGAACCTCAAAATGTGTACTGATTGAAAATTGCTGGGCAGGTTGATCGGCAGGTCCACACAGGGAGGAAGCGAAAAAACAACAAAGAGATATTACTCATCGGGATTCATCCCCAGATAATCACAAATGAAATCCAAGACCAATTCGTCAAAATTGTTGAAAATGGTTTTGACCCCACCGGCCGTCACGACGCCTTGTTCCCAGGTAATAGCATGTCCCGTGGAGGAGTTATGAACAAGGGCCACCAGTTGGTGGACTTCAAGGTCTATCCGACAGGCGTAGCGCTTGGGACCCAAGGGAAGAGCCGCCATATTGACATATAAATAGGGCTCTCCGGGCAATTTGGCTGCCTCGAGCTCCTTGACGAGGCGAATACCCGCAGTTTGAAGTTGTGCCTCCACTCGTTTTCGCACTTCACTTCGGTTTAATACGCCTCTCAGTTCTGGCCCTAAGTCCTCTACGACCACATAGATGCCGTGCATCCCCTTTAGTGATTCTTTCCTCAGCATAGAATGATCAACCTCTCCGTCAATTCGTTCAAGCCAATTGCATGTAATATTCTTGCGCTAAGGGATTGTAGACTGATTCCCTAAGGCTTGTCCTCTTTCGCATTCCGTAAATAATCACCAAGGATTCCCCGGCTGTGTTCATCATCGTGGCAGTATACGCAGAGGTTTTCCCAATTCGATCCGTCCGGGGGATTGTTATGGTGATTGCCGTCTTTGTGGTGCACGGTAAGCAGGTGTCTGGTCTTGAGGTCGAATTCTCTGGCGCATTTGGCACAAATGACCCCGTGAATTTTTAGTGACTGTTCCCGATAGGAGCTGTTGCTCGAGGGTGAAGGCTTGGGTCGCAGTCCTTTGAGGAGTTCGTCAATGGGTTTGTCGACAGTGGGTTTTTGAAGTCGTCGCAGTTTGTGCCGACCGCGGTATGCATTTCCCATGATGTGGGTCCTTTCACGTGATGGCGTGTAGTGGTCTGTCGCCAGCGCTGAATAGCCACGTGCCTTCAATCTCAGGATTCTCAAAGTTTTCCTGGTCTTTGTCAATGCGATTTGGAAGGACACCGCCTTGAGTGTGCCTGATGTGTTGTCAACCGTCCGATGCGGCCTTCGACATTTGTGTTGGGAGGAGTGTGTGGAGTGAGGCCTGCGAGCCCTGTGGGGTTGGTGCTATGATTATGATGAGTTCTGCGGATAGGGTTAGTCTAATCATTCCATTTACAGGCACCCGCTTTGAGACGGGTGCTCCCCACCAGGAGGGTGCCATGTTTGGTCCTATTACTCTTCCATTTGGTGCGAAAATGTTGTTCAACACCGTCAAGCTGAAGCCTGGCATTACCTTCGATCAGGTTGAGCTGGCTGTTGGAGAAATGTGCATGGTCGTTAAGGAAACGTATGGCGGAGACAAAGGGGGCTTCATCGCCGGGCAGGTATTCAAATTTTCAGGTTTCGTTTCTGACGAAGGGTCCCTTAGTGAATCAAATGCCACAGATGACCATTACGCGATTGTGACCTATTGGAGTTCCTTTGAGGATCACGAAAAGTCTCATGCCGATGAACTGTTCAATAAGACATTCGCCGCTTTGGCTACGATGTGTTCTGAGACGAAAGAACTCGGCTACGATATGCTATGGCAAGGCGCGGCGAAGACTGCATAAGCTTTTCAACGGAGGGTGAGCTCCGTCATCTATCTGGCCAGGAGCCGGTCAGCCCGGTCGCTGAGGAGATGGGTTCTCTCCTATATTAGACGGTGAATCGCGATATCGAATCCTATCCTGATTCAGGCATTCCCACAGCATTTTTTATACTTTTTCCCGCTACCGCAGGAGCACGGATCGTTACGTCCAATCTTGGCCTCGGTACGAACGACGGTTCGAACTCCAGCACTTTTGCCGTCGGAAAAATACCAGGTCCCCTCATGTTTTCGAAACTCGGCTAGTTCATGATGGATTTGGGGGCCTTCTTCGGTTTCAAAGGTGGCCTTGAATTCGACGAGGCCCGCTTCGTCGTCCATTCCCCCCTGTTTCGTCGCAAGAATTTCCAACCCTGTCCACTTGGTGGTTTCCGCCCACTTGCGATTGGCCTCAAGGTCGATGTCCTGTTTGGTTTTGGGATCATGGGTCTTTTCGATAAAATCCATCTGAACTTGTGTATAGGCAGAATATCTGGCCCGCATGAGTTGCTCGGCAGTCTCTGCCTGTTTCACTCCGGTGATGACGGGCTCACAGCATAGCTTAAAGGTCTTTCCACTCTGACACGGACACTGCATATGCGACTCCTTTTCTAAGGGCATCCCAATGATGATTGACTCTTGTACGTCGAGAGTAGCAGAAAAGTCAAAAGGCATGGCATCTAAATTTTCTCGTAAAGGATTGGAGAGTCCGGTCAGCTGTCTTCCCGCTTCCTGTCTCTACTCGTACCTCCCCTGAATAGCTGGTCCATCCATATAGTTAAAGCCATGCTCGATGGACTTTTATGAATACCGCGCACCCGCTGGCGCGCAATGCATAATTTCATTGGATAACAGCTCAATAGCCCTTGGTTGTTGCAAGTACATCATTTCTTCTTTTTAATAGATTGTAGGATTGTTGTTGGGCGGGAAGCCTGATTCGCCTCACTGGGGAATGGATGAATGTGTGGAAGTTATTCGTCAGTTGAGTTAGGCTTTTTCCAAATCCTAATGGGCATGGCTATGGATAGAAGCCATGAGTGAAAATCCTGGAATGGTATGGGAATTTGAAACGGTTTTAGGCCTTTTGTCTCAGAATCTGGCGTTGCCCACCAGAAGAGAAATTCTTGAAACACCTCCTTCTCTATTGTTGGCTCACTGTTTGCGAATCATTGACTAGATATTTCTTTCATTTTGGCAGCTCATCCGTCTATGACATTTCGGCGGCAGATCTGTTGAAATGAAAATCACTCCGAATTTTACGGATAGGATTATTAAATTTAATATCTTGCAGGAATAAAAGGAGCAGAACCCCTATCGTGCAACATTCCCGAAAATTTGAACTCGCCAAATACCTGGCGGAAATATTAGACAGTCGCTTTACGATTCCCGGAACCTCAATCCGGATCGGGTTAGATCCGATCCTTGGGCTGATTCCGGGTGTGGGTGATGCCCTCGCAGGTTTGGCTGGATCAGTTATCCTTGTCGTGGCGGCCCAATCCCACCTTCCCAAAATTGTCCTCATCCGCATGAGTCTCAATATCGCGATTAACGGCGTGATCGGTGCCATTCCCATTCTCGGCGATCTGTTCTCTGTCTGGTTTAAAAGTAATGTGAGAAATCTTGAGTTGTTGGAGCGATATGCTGTAGGGGATCGCCCAAGTTCAACGGCAGGGGATTGGGTTTTCGTGGTGGGCCTATTGTTAGGCGTCGCGTTGGTGATCGCAGGAACAGTGGTAGGAATCTTCTGGCTTCTTATGCGTATCTGGGAACGCTTACAGGGAACGCAATGAGAGAGTTTCCTGTTTTCGTGAAGATGCGCCAATCGTGGCTTTTATAGAGTTCTGTAGAGACAATGAATTGTGCACCCAGAAATTTGTCTTCATAAGGATCCCTCCATTTTTTGTTCCGGTCTTAATTCCTTCCTATTTTTTTTCCTTGACGAGGTTCCTGAGATAGTAGTCGAGGTGTTGGCAAATAATTGTCGATCCCGTTGGCTCAGCGTTGACGGTCCACCGGTCTCGACACCGCTGGCCCGGAGTGTATCCATGAAATCTCTCATCGTTAGCATACCGGTAGGGAACCTGAACTTTTAACTTTTGACATGTTCCCTTTCTAATACCATTCTAGAAATCTTTCATGCTTTCTCAGAAATGTTATCTAATCAGATACACCCTCGTATCTGATTAGATACAAAGTCACGTTTGCACGCTGCATATTAAATAAGCCTTCACCATAATGCATTTGCATTTCTTAGGAAATTCCTGCCTAAAAAAGCCAACCCAGATTCAATGCCTTGGTCTCACCTTTGCAGCTTTTTCAATAAGTGTCCAATCCGTAATAGCTAAAGGAACAATGCAGAAATTTGAATGCGATTGGGGCGAAATACATAAGTCTGAGGGGTGGGAAGAACACGTGATGCATAATGAGATCGAAAGAAACCCAGAGCCTCCCATTCAGAGACTACGAAGGAGACTATGAATCCATTGAAAATCCTAAGGGCGAGACGATGGTCAGTGAATCCATATGGCATTCAGCGATTGCAATTTCTTCTAATATTTCTATCCGTCATGCTGACAAGTTGTGCGTTGAATGTGGCAGGGGCCGCTCGTCTTCCTAATCACGTAGTCATGTTAGGCGAAAAAGGGGGGTTAATCGATATAGGCAAGCATGACAAGTGCCAACCTGAATCGAGGAACTGCAATTTCTCCTATTCTGAGTTGAACGATGATGACGGCAAGGAAAGAATTGTCCACAAAATAGAAGAATTCATCTCTTTTGAGGATAACAAAAGTTTTTGTGAAAACGCCGGATATGAACCAGGGAAACACAAAGACTACCCTTCAGCTACTGAATCTGAAATATTAATTTTTGTCCATGGAGGCCTGAATACCCAAAGTGGAAGTCTCGACCGAGCAGCGAGTCTCTTCCCTAAGATTCTGTGTGAAGGGGGGTACTACCCTGTTTTCATTAACTGGAAATCCTCACTTTGGTCCAGTTATGGAGAACACTTAGTCAATATCAGACAGGGAACCAGGTACGACTTTCTCCATTGGGAGACGTTACTAACCCCCACTGTCTTCGTCATAGATATTGCCCGGAGTCTTGCCAGAGCACCGCTAGCTTGGGCTGGGTTATTTAGCAATGATTTCCAAGGTAGCGTATTCCATAGTGCAAACACTGAACATCAAATGTTGAGAGATCTCCTAGCAGAGAGTCAGAGCGATCCAGACAACAATATAAAAGTTTCGTCCCTGGATCAAAACCCTGATTATTCAGGGTGGAAGACTTTATGGTCCTCTTTTACTTACTTCCTCACTCTACCAACAAAGTTGGTTTCGGTGCCGTTCATCGACGCGTTCGGAACGAGTGCATGGTCCAATATGCAGCGAAGAGCGCAGATGCCAGTCTTGCATACTCAGGAGGAATCGGAGTTTAAGTCAAAGGTAAGAAAAAATGGAGTCGGAGAAGATAATTGATGTCTGCCACTCTTGAGGATTTGACATACCTTGACGCGCAGGGTGGACTGTCCCTCTTTTGAATGAACTCATCGAGAAACTTAGCATTGAACCGAAAAAATTCAAGATTACGTTGGTGGCTCACAGCGCTGGAACGATCGTTCTGAACCAACTAATTAGAGAATTTGGAGGGAAGATCAAAAAGACTCCTAATGTCTCTGTTTCAAAGATAGTTTATTTGGCAGCCGCATCATCTATTCAGGACTATCGAGGCAGCCTTTGGCCCTATCTCAAGATGGATGGGCACACTAAGTTCTATAATTTAATGCTACATAACAAAGCGGAGGCACAAGACAGCACCGTTGTCCCATTTCCTTTATTGAAGGAATTTGAATGGGATCCAGGGCCTCGTGGATCCCTACTAGTTTGGGTTGATGCTTTTCTGTCGAATCCTTTGACGGCAGAGGATCGTACACTAGGAACGTTCACAAATCTCATGAAAACCGTGCAAGAGACACCACGTGATATTCGGGGACAAATCTATCTTAAAGTATTCAACGTTGGTGGAGACTATGATCCCGAGCATCACGCTGGCTTTGGGGATAAAATTTCGATTCTGGGATGACGAGTGTTTGGATCCTATACGTCCAAATGAAAGAAGGTGTTGGACTGAAAGGCCATAACCACAAACCAGAAGAGGGAAATTATGGAAAAGTCCTACGTCCGTATCTGCACCTGTACCGCAAGACATTTGGAGTGTGATCGTGGCATTGATAAATGGTGGACTATAACAAGGGAAAAGCATTCAAGAAAGCAAAGGATTACAACCCAATTCTTTCGAATCTACCACGACGTTTAAAGGTATTGTATTGGTGTTCGGCCAACAAATAAGGTTTAACGTAGCGGGGAAGGAATCAGAAACCAACGAAATGGAGGATTAGTGCGGCACATTTTCTAACCCTGCTTTTTGGGGACTTGCCAGTTTCACAAGGAGGGAAAATGCAAAGGAAGTCATTAATAAAAATTAAGAATAGATTCAAACTAATCTTGGTGTTGATCTTTTTGATTTCCTCTTCTAACGCTTTTGCTGAAGCTTGCGGGCAGGGTGCTGATGACTCCGATCCACCCAAGATAATTACAAGTGAAACAATCAACGTTACAGAGGGAACTCCGGAATCATTACGTCTAGAGGTGACAGGTGGAAAAAAAGGTTGTACATGGGAAGTCATTGGAAATGAAGCCACATTAAAAACTTTCGGATTCCAGCTAAGCCCGGCAGGTGTTCTTGAAGGTACATGGAACGAAACGAACCCCAGCACTACCATGGGATTCATCGTAGAGGTGAAGGATGCTGATGAGCGAACGGATACTAAATCCTTTACCTTAGTTAGCCATCCGCTTAGAATCCTAGGTGGGGTTTTCAATATAGTCAAAGGGGAATGGTTTAATGAAAAGATCCGTGCAGAGGGGGGATCTGGGAGATATCGTTGGGAACTAGAAGATGACCCAGCCACCCCACTTTCTAAGACCGGTCTAGACGTTCAAGGGGATAGAGTTGTTGGAAAAATTCCAACTACTATTTCCGTCGATAAATTCTCCTTCACCGTTAAAGTAGAGGATGTTCAGAGCAAAAAGGTAGTCAGGAAAACGTTTTTGGTTAACATTCTTTCCAATATTGTCGATAAATGTCTGGCAACATTTCATGAGTATGACATTGGAAAAACCATGCTTTCTGATGGAGGTTTAATTGACAAACATTGGGGGGTTTCAGCAAATGCAACTGCCCAACTCATACGTTACAACTTAACTAAAGGCCGAGCATCGTTAAGCGCTCCAGGATTGGGTTTAGGGATTTCATTTCGATATTACGGGAATTCGGATATGAGGGCTATGCCGAAACCCAACCCTGATGGAACCTATGAGAGTTTGGATTATTCCAAGGGTGAGGAAGAAATCAATAAACATAGGGAATTAAGACGGATTAAACAGAACAATGAGTGTATAGCCAATAGTTGGAATGATAATATTAATCAAAAGGCTGCTGTTCATAGTTTTTCTTTAAACCCTACTCTGTTTGTTGCAAAAGAAGAAGACGAATCGAAATTAGCGTTACAGCCCGCCTTTTTAGTTGGGTTTTTTCGGGAATTGCTAACAGTGGGAGTTGGAGTCAATTTGACAGGGAGAGACCGAGGGGATGCATTTCTAGTCTTAGGAATTGGAAGCAATTTTAATTTCGACTGATTTTTGAAAATTTTAATTTTCTTTCATTTGTCCACCGTTCCTGCAAGCTTTAGGATACTAAAGCTTGCAGGTTTTTTTCTCTACACATCATTACCTGGAAGATTTCGCAGACAACCATCGAAAATTCGTCGGGTTATGTCTGGGGATGGTATTGTGAACTTAAGCCAGACTTTGCTAACTGGAGGTATGGAGCGAACAGAATAACCCCTGAATAATCAAGTGAAAAGGTGTGCAAAGGGTGGGGTTTCGTTAAGTTGACAATACCATGCCCCAGGCATGTTCTATTCTACGGTCATCTCTGAAGGTAATTGGACCGACAGGCCCCGCCCTTAACGCAGGGGAAGATTAAGCAGCCTTGAAAGATTTTTCAAGGCATGGCCGACATCCAACTTGCTGTAAGGCTAAATTGTGGCCTTTATTTCTTCTCATTCTTGTCTCTTAACGAGGGTCGTTAAATAGTAATCGAGGTGTTTGGCAAATAATTGCCGGTCCCGTTGGCTCAGCGCCGACGGCCCACCCGTATCGACTCCGCTGGCTCGAAGGGTATCCATGAAATCTCTCATCATGAGACGGGCTTGAATCGTGTCGGGTGAATGCATCTCTCCGCGCGGATCAAGGGCATGACCACCCTTCGCAATCACCTCGGCGGCAAGGGGAATGTCGGCGGTGATCACCAGGTCGCCGGCCTCGAGTCTTTTCACGATTTCGGAATCCGCTACATCAAATCCATCGGCGACTTGGATGGCCGAAATATAGGGAGACTGTGGGGTATACAAGAGGCGATTGGCGACAAGTGTCACCTGCACCGCTGTCCGGTCTGCGGCGCGAAATAATATTTCTTTAATCACCTTGGGGCAGGCATCGGCATCAACCCAAATTGGCATGGTCGACCTTTATGGTTTAGAAGTGCGAAAGAAACGCATTTTTGGATTATTTAAATGTTTGTGTGGATTGTGAGTAAAGGAGGAGTGTTCTTGTTTTATAAAAAACGGAGGTGCTTGTTCACTCACACTTCGTGACCCAGACCCCGACATGAAGAGTTGACCCTGGGGTGCCAACGAACGATCCCTCGATGGGCGGAACGGATTCGGGCAATCTTGCGACGGCCACGGCAATATGATCGGTTCCGGCCATGGTTCCACCAGTGGGATCAAACCCCTTCCACCCGGCCCCTGGCAGGTAGACTTCGGCCCAGGCATGGGTGGCGCCATAATCGGTTGCTGATGGTGGTGCGTGGAGATACCCGCTGACAAAGCGCGCAGCGAGACCTAAGCACCGCGCGGCTTCCATAAAGAGCAACGCAAAGTCACGGCATGAGCCGGTGCCGTATTCCAGTGTTTGCCCCACAGTTTGAACGCCAGGTTCTTCCCGCACTCGATAGGACAGGGTTTGGTTGATGTGGGTGCCAAGCCGCTGCAGGAGTGTAGTAGGTCTGAATCGGTTCATCGGATTGCCAGAAGCCGGCTATCCATTCAGTCAGTTGAGTTTTGGTGTTCGGCTCAGGAAAGGCCATGTAGGGCAGCAGCATGATCCGGTCATCTGGTTGATAGGTGAATGGGTACGCGACAGCGTAGTCGGCGACGAGAAAGTCGAGTGGAGCCTCATTGAATTGCTGGATGATGACTTCGCTCTCAATCACAAGCTGGTTGGCGGGCACATCGAAGGTGGCAGTGGCCACCGAATTGCCTTCTACATCCCGATGCCACAGCAGGGTCGCGGGCGGGGTGATCTTCAGGTTTAAAGACTCAATGTGCAGGTCATAGTCTTCTCTCGGACGCAGGCGCAAGTGATGTGGTCCGAGTGTCACAGCACCGGAGAAATTATAATAGGTCCGATGAAGAATTTTATAGCGCTGCATCCTATATCCTATTCTGCAATTTTACCGGTATCAAAGAATTGGTGAAACATTATGGTTGAGGAACGGGCTCAGAGGAGTCGCCCATTCTCTGCCAGAGGTTTACTTAGTCCACATCAGGTATCTGACCTTGCAATTCTTCCAGAATTACAATCAGGCAGATCCTACTATATCTAGAAAGGCGCTCCATGACCGTATCGTCTAAAGACTGATTGAGCGCATTTGCGGCAGGCTGAAGTAGCAGCCTCAATGTGCCATTTCCATCTTCAACCTCCTTTACGGAATGGAGCAGGGCGGGAACAGATGTGCGCGGAGCGGAGAACTGGAAGCGATGTTCCGCCTGCGCGCGCCAGTAAGAAGCAAAGTGTCGTGCGACATGGAGGTTAAAGAGCTCTTGCCGGGTATAGCTGAAATCGCTCACGAGTGCTGAAATAGGAAAGACTGGCTGAAGGCTTACTGGCAACCGGTATGTTTATGAGGAGCCTCGCCGCGCGCACCGCAACGAACTGTTGCAGGATTTGTTAGATTAAATAACGGGACTCATTGAAGACTTTCGGCTGGACGTGAGGCCCATCAAAATCAACCGTATGGCGAAGGTTAAGTCTGCATCGCTCCGAGTTCTTGGTGTATTTAGTCTCCATGTTATCTAGATGGGCAATCAGGTTAGAGCCACTGCAGATGATTCCGGCAACCAACAGACCAAACCAGCGCTCGGTGCGATTACAAGATTAGTCGCTGGTCTTCGTCTGGCTCCAGGATGGCTGGAGCTCTCTCCCCTGGTGGATAGGTCGGCCCATGCTGTCTCAAAATTTACTAACGCTCGAATGAAGCCAGTTCCTGCGCCGTTGGCACACGATAATGAGGTGTGCATCTGATGCCACCGTCGGATATGAATACATCTTGAAGCTTCAAGGCCTCAAGTTCATGGGCTGTAGGATGGACTTAACCCTAAGGTCGTTGCAAGAAGTAACACTTGGGCTTTGGTTTTTTCGACAACGGGCAGCTTGCCCAGGTGCAACTTTAGAAACCTTTAAAATAGGAGAGCTTGCATCTCCTGGTTGAACGTGGCTCGATTTCATCTTGTTTCCAAAGGCCCTCCTTATGACTCCGCAAACCCAACGGTGCTCGCAACACAGCTTCCAATGAGGATTACCTTCTGCAGCTGCTTCCGAGGGTAATGTTAAAATTGCCTCGGACAATATCCTTGCGGCTCTAGCCTGGTTGCCCGCGAGAGACATGACGAGTGCTGCATCCACTTGCAAGCCAAACTTAAGGAGATCGAAGGCACCGGGAGAGCAGGGAATCGGCTGTGGAAGTAAAGATGTGTTCTGCCTCGTCCCACCGATTGAGCCGAGCAGCGCTAACGCCTGCGCGTCGATGGGCGAATGGATCGAGTGCAGCCTTGCTAGCCGGGTCGGATGTCATCTGGCTCCAGATCTTAAGAACTGTCTCATCGTCTTTCCTATAAAAAAGGACATTGGCTCGCTGCTCTAGTAGAACAGCCGAAGACCCGAAGGCGGCGTCAGCCTGATCCAGCACAATTAAAGCATCTTCACTCCTGTCCAAGATACTCGGTGAGAATAATCGCTTTGGCTTTAGCGGCTTCCCTGCCAAATCGAGGTGAAGCACGACGGTTTGCATAGTCGATTATTCGTTCAAAGAGTGCTAGCCAAGGTTCCCAGTCATGAGTTTCCTCATGTTTGGCAGCCCACGCACTCTGTACAAATGCCCCTAGGCCTTGCACAATCGGCCACTCCAACATCGCATCAAGCTGTTGGCGAAGATTCTCTGATGCCATGTTGTCGAACCACTGTAATAGGTCGTCGAGGCTTCTCATATCGCGTACACTTCGAGTCGTAAAGAGAAGCATTTTTTGAACAAGTGTGGCATTTGCGAGGAAGCCTATCTGGTCGAATCGATTTCCGTGAAGGAATCGTCCAATGTTAGCCGTCTGCATCTCGAAGAGTTCACTTGGTACCGCAGGAATTCCTGTGATTGCCTGGAGACGGGGTCCGAGAGGGACCTTAAGTGCTCTGAGAGAAGCCAATAGAGAAGAACACTGGCTGCAAGCATGAGGGGCTTAGCTTCAGGAGATGGCATCCTCTCGACGTCGTCTGCCCAGCGGTCGCAAATTTGAGGGAGGGACATCGGATTCAAGGGTTGAAGCTACTTTAAATTGCAGTCCTCGGAGGATCGCCCCAGTCATCGCATCTTCTGCAGAAGTCTGTCCACTATCGAGTGCTACGAGGGAGAGCCAAAGGAGTTGTCGCTCAACCTCGCGCTTTGCTTGATGATCGTCTAATAAATTGTAAGTTTATCGCGGTGTAGGCAAGGCGCAAGGGCTCCTCTCCGATATATGCGTGGAAGAGAAGTGCGGCTGCCTCAGATGGTTCAAGGGGTTGTTTGGCTCGAATAGCATCGTGCAGACGAATATGAGCTTGCTTGCGTTTCACTTGTGACCACACTTCGGCGGCAACTCCCTGAAGAAGTGGCGTGGCACGGAAACAGTTAACGCTATTCGTTCAAGCCATTTCCCAATGAGCTTGTCTAAAACATCGCCAGCGTTTGTCAGATCTTCAACGGTTTCCGCTAATCGAATTGCAACTTCTCGATGCATCGGCACGGAGCATTCCGATACCAAGTAGACGAACTCCGCAGTGGGGATTGGCACTGTCTCACTGAGTAGCTGCCGAGCCATCTGACGCGCTGAGGTCAAAGCAGGCGACTGTGTGGTCAAATCAATCTGAGTAGGGTTGGGCCAACCACGAGCGGCGAGTTCAGCAATTCGAACCTGGACGAGTTTTGGATGCCCGCTCGTCCATATCGCCACGAGCCTCCCCCAGGCGTGGGAAATTTCTTCTGGACACCCGTGCTCCTGGCACAAATCTTCAGTCTCCGTGATGGTCAGATCAGGTACATCAAGAAGTTCGATGTTTTTGAATTCATGCACAACGGCTGAATTGCTGGAGGCACCTTGTGCTGTGAGAAGGACGCCTCGCCCTGTCGAGTGTGCTCGGATCAACACCAATGCAAGCGCATCTCGATAGACTCGGTGAGCATTTGGACTAATATCCAGGTCATCGATTATGACCAGATTTGGGCAATCCCCACATTCGATTCGGCTTGCCAGTGCAAGGAATAGGTTGTCTACCTCGCGGGGGTTTCGTCCTGTTAGGTTGATCCACCATGCCTCGGGGCACAGTGATGAAGCGACAAGCTGTGCTAGCGTCGTTTTTCCTTTATAGACTGATCCGGTTAGCAATATGACTCGGCGTTGCTTAACCAGCTTCTCCAGGTGTTGGCTGAGAGCCGGTCTTTGTAGAAGCGGGTCAGGGGGTGTTGGAGACTTCTGAATTAGGAGGTTAAGTAAATTCAAGCCAGGAGGTGTATTTCCAATAAGATCGGGCAACTGATCAGTTGGTAGAGGAAGGTACGAAGTCGTGGCGCACTCGATTTGCGCGTAACAAAGCACCTCGCGTCAAGCACCTGCTGGTAAGGGATGATTCGCAGACCAGTTCCCAGAAACGGGCCTCTAGAAATTTTCGAACATTTGTAGCGAGAGATGCAGAGCGTTGCTGATCCGCTAAGAGTCCAGTGATGCGGTCATCGACACTGCGTTTGACGACTTCAATATCTGGTTGGTTTGGGAGCCAGTAAAATCGCCGAATAAGACGGTCCTGAACATCGGAAGGCGTTGCGGTTTCAAGAAATTTTCGCAAAGGGCTCTTGGCGCCAAGCTTTGTTACAAGATACGCTCTGATTGTAGCTGCTATTTCAGTGCTTGTTTGCGCTACACGCCAAGCTTCGATGCCCGGGAGCCCATCGAAATTTGCGTCTTGCTCAATGGCAATAGTGCTAGTGGTTAGGTAGTGAAAATCGATTTGTCGAGAAGATTCGTTGCAGGACAGGGTCCAGAAGTTTTCTAGTGCTTGGTGCGCCTTTGCATTGCCTAGTGAAATAGAACCTTCGTTCTTCTTAACTTGCACAGTAATGGCGCTGGCGGATTTAACAACATCGAAGTCTTCGGCTCCTTCCAAGTAGATTACTTCGTCGGCATTTTTTAGTCATAGCCAGGCGTCAATTGAACACCAAGCCTGATAGACAGTCCCTTGAATTGATGGAACGGCTTGCCGCCTGGGGTCACCTGGTAAAGGCGATGGAAGGCCACCTCTGAGTCCGACTATCTCGTCAATTCCAATTGGTTGAACAGCTGGGGGATCGTGTTCGGTGATTATTTTTCTGCCCTGCTTTGAAAGCTGGCGTCTAGCTGGGCAATGCAATTCTTAGGTTATTGGCTTATCCAGGCTTTTGTTTCTGAATTCAAAATTCTCCGGATATTCCCCTAGCAGGAGTTGGAGTGGCTCAGGAATTGTGGGCTTCGCTTAGGCGAAGCCCACCACTTCCAATCGAAGAAAGCGTCTTGGCTATTTCTTTTTGTCTTTTTTCTTCCTTCGTTGGCTTTCTGCTTTTGACTTTGTCTTTGTCTTTTTTTCCGCCTTTGTCTCCCATGTATCTCCTCCTTTATTTAAGATTGACCGTCTTTCTGTGAAGAGTTGATTGAGACGATTCCAACCGGGCTGCCTATTTCCCTCATGCTCAGGATAATCGACCCTAGCTTACCATGTTCCAGGGATAATAGAATCCGTTCAGACTCGTTCACAATCCATGGCTGGCTGGCCGGTTTTTAGACCATTCCTGGTTGAATGAACACCCAATCAGAGTCCGCCGAATAAGGCGATGCCGGCGGTGAGGGGAGATTGACGAAACAACCAGAGGTGATTTCATCTCTTCTTTGATTGGAAGATTTTTATATCACCACTCCATTCTCCCTCCATGCCTTTTCTCATATTTTCATGGTGGCGTACCCGGATTTTGAGCGCAGCGGAAACCAAGGCCTAAGTCCGTGTGGGTTGGTGAAGCATAAGAGCGCAATGCCGCTCTCAGGTATTCGTCCGTTGCGTTCCATGTTCCGCCTCGTATAACTTTTCCGGAACCTGGGGCTGTCTCCTCCGCATCACGGTTTAGATTCCGTGATTCATTCCAGCTGTCTGCCGTCCATTCACTTACATTTCCGGCCAAGTCAAACACCCCATAGGGACTTCTATCCTTTTTGAATGTCCCGACCGGAGATAGTTTTGATAATTCAAAATCACCAAATGTTGCAAAATTCGTGAATTGGCTCGTCGGTGGGTCATTGCCCCATGGAAAAATGCGTCCGTCTGTTCCTCGCGCGCTTTTCTCCCATTCATCTTCGGTCGGTAATCTCTTCTTGGCCCAATGGCAGTAGGCTTTGGCCTCCGGCCATGTCAGGCCGACGACGGGACGATTGGCATCCTGAGGCATCTTGATTTGAACCCAATATTCCGGCGCGGTTCGACCGGTGACTTGTAGAAACTTACCATATTTTTCCATTGTGACTTCATACTTGTCGATGAAGAAGTCTTCGACATAAACCGTATAGCGAATTCCTTCGGTAATTTCTCCTGTTCCTGAGCGTGATTCTGCATTTGTTTCAAACTGCCCTGCAGGGATCCGAACCATCGGCGCACCGTCTGCGCCTGAAATCTCCAGTGATAACGAGTCGTTCCCTGAGGGCTCCACATGCCATCCTTGCAATGCGATGGCCAAGACCGGTGTGGGTACTGCATACCCCAGGCGTCCCTGAGCGTCTGTCACGACTCCGATCACCTTGCCATTAAGCAAAAGGGGGCCGCCCGAATGACCTTCCTCCACTAACGCCTGAAACGTCAGGTGTGGGCCTTTCCTACCGCTGATACTTCCGGTTGAGACTGTCCAGGGGGCGAGATTAGGTGGAAATCCGATGAAGGTAATGGTTTCTCCCCCGGATGCTTGTGTGGTCTGGTCGAGCGGAAGCGCTGCGAGTCCATCAGGAAGGGTATCTGAAACACGCAACGTGGCCAATCCATTCTCATTGGTTCCATCGATGCCTAACACCTGTGAGTCAAACGATTGATGAGGATGAGAGAAGAACCACACCTGTGGTTTGCTATCGCCGGAAATCACATGTGCGGCAGTCACGATATAGGCGGCGCCTTTGTCGAGCCTCACGATAAATCCAGTCCCGACATTGGGTTGCCCATTTACAATCGCAGTAATTTTGACGACGCCCTTTTTGAACGCTTCAATTTCCGTGGCATGAACAAGACAGGGAAAGAGGAGAAATATACAGAGTGCAAAGGACATGATCCAGCCGATAAAAGGCACCCATATCCATGAATGTCCCCTCCCCTCATTGGAGGATGTCAATGTTCGGTGGTTCTCGTTTGTTCTGATTGTTTGAACAACTTTTGGGTTCACCGTATATTTTCTCTGCAATCGGGAGCGCCTCGTTTACTTGCGCTATTTCTGTTTTGCTTGTTGGCCAAATTTCAGTTAGCGACTCAGTTTATCATGATCCGAAGATAATGGAATCAACTTTGAGGGGAGGCTCCAGATTCTTCGGGGTTTGTGTGGGCATGCCTATCTGCTCATGGCTGAGACCTTGTCCCCACTCATGACTCTCGAGCATTTTCCACAAGATGGTTCCTGGTGTTTCTACCTCCCCTTGCCCCTCCTTACAAAGGAGGGGGATCTCCTCAGATTTGTTCAAATGGCATTTTTGGATTGGGCGATTTTCAGCCCATGTTGCTGGTTGAATGAAGACCCAACAGAGTCCACCGAGTAAGGCGATGCCGGCGGCGATGTCGAGGGAGACCGACCAGCCGAAGGTGTCAGCCAGCCAGGGCGTCAGTGTGGGAGAAAGGGTTCCGCCCAGGTTGGCGCCCGTGTTCATGAGGCCTGAGAGGGTGCCGGCGTAGGGTTTGGATAAGTCCGTGGTCGAAGACCAGAACGGGCCGACGGTGAAGTAAAGCCACCCCGCGCCGAGCGAGAGGAAGCCGATTGCGACATAGGGCGCTTCGATGTTGGCGCCGATGACGATGGAGAGCGCGGCCAGAATCATTCCTGCTCCTCCCACGCTCGCACGCCCACGATTGACCCCGTATTTTTCGGTGAGACGATCCGTGACCCATCCCCCTAACGGGCAAAAGATGGCCATGGCGATGAACGGCGCCGAGGCGAAGAAGGCGCCTTGGAGGATGGCAAAGCCTCTGACGTTGACGAGGTAGAGATAGAACCAGGACATATAGACATAGGCGACATAGCCGAGACAGGTGTAGCTGAGCGTGAGCCACCAGACGGTTGGTGTGGTGAGGATGGCTTTCCAGGGAACGGTGGTCGTCTTTGACTTGTGAATGGGGGCTGGCTCGCCTTTCCTTCCTGTCCGTATCAGATTGGTGGTGTTGGGGTTGTCCTTCTTCGCACCGGTCCGCTTACCTTTGGCCTGTGAAGCTGGAGGCAGTCCTGCACGTGGTGTTTCGAATTCGGTGAACACATCATGGACCATGCCCCAGGCCTTTCCGGACCGTCCTTCCAAAGGAGCAGGAGGATTGGGTCGAGATTCCGATCCTTCGATCAGTTCGGCTTCGGCGTTGTTGACATGGGCATGTTGCCGTGGATGATCGGTTGCGTACCAGTACCACAGGAGCGCGATGCCAATACCCAATCCGCCTGCAACATAGAAGGCGGTTTGCCAGCCGTAATTGACCATGATCCAGGCGGTGATAGGTGGCGTGAGAGCCGAGCCCACGCCGATCCCTCCGATGGTGATGCCAATGCCTAAGCCCCGTTCATTCGGAGGATGCCAGTTCGCAACGGCTCGATTGAAATTGGGTAGCGCGGCCGCTTCGCCGATGCCGATGAGGAATCGCACGACCATGAGGGAGCCCATGATCCCGATCAAGTTGGCCAGTGGGAGCGTGGGCGCGACGGCCGTCAGAGCCGTAAATATCGACCACCAGATGACGGCGAAGGTCAACACCCGACGTGGTCCCCATCGATCTCCCAGCCATCCGCCGGGAATTTGAAAGAGGGCATAGCCAAAGACAAAGGCCGAAAAGATTTGACCCATTTGCAGATCGGTGAGTCCGAGTGCGGGCATCATTTGACGGGCGGCGACGGAAATATTCACCCGGTCGATGTAGGTGATGATGCTGATGAGGAGGAGCAGAAGGAGAATTCGCCAGCGGATTCGAGATGGTGTGGTGGACGGTGAAAGCTGGTGCATGGGGAAGGATGAGAACGCCTGCCTGGGGAGCCAACGAGAAGGCTATCTCCCGCTTCCTTTCTTTACAAAGGAAGGGAATTTGGAATGGCTTCCTGATGCGGTTTCTTGTGCAATGAATGTTTTGGCGAGGCGATATTCATCTTCCTGTGTGGTTACCAGGCTATCCAGTTTGGCCTTGAAGATGCGATCGAGCACCCGGCTATACGCCGGACCTTTGGGAAGACCCATGTCTTCCAGGTCGTGGCCGGTTAAGGTGATGGCGACATGTTGGAACGTGGTGAGGTAGTCCCGAATCCGTTCCATGGCCGCATGAATCGTCGGCTTGCTTTGCGCCTTGGCCATGAGAAACAACACGAGTTCCTTCGGCCATGGCCTGAGGAGATCGTAGATTTCTGAAGGTGCCAGGTGTTTTCTGTTGAGGGTTCTTATTATCGTAGACTGAGCCTGTAAGAACTCTCCGACGGTTGTTGTGGTTCGTTGCGGGAATCCTAATCGTTTCCAGGTTTTGACTAACTCGGTGTTGCCCAACGATTCGAACCAGGCGAGGGCATAGAGCAGCCATCGCTCATCTCCTGAATTGGGGTTTTCCACCTCATGCCAGGCCAGGATTTTTTCTCCGGATGCAAAGAGCGTCGGAGCCGGTTCTTTCCAATGCAGCTTGGGATGAATGAAGGGGAAGAGTTTAAATTGACTCAATCGCTGGATACCTTTAGCCGGCTCGGGTTCTTCCAGAATATGGATCAGTTCATTTCCTAATCGTGTGCCGGAGAGCCGGTGAAACAGTTCCATGGTTTCGGCCTGTTGAATGAAATGCTGCGTTTCCTTACTGATCTGGAAACCGAACCGCTGTTCAAAGCGGATGGCCCGAAAGACCCGGGTGGGATCTTCCACGAAGCTGAGGCTGTGAAGAACTCGAACGATTCTATCCTTGAGGTCTCGCCGGCCCCCGAAAAAGTCCAGGAGTTCACCAGGTGTCCTGTTTAAGCGAATAGCCAGGGCATTGATGGTGAAATCCCGCCGGTAGAGGTCTTTTTTAATTGAACTGCGTTCTACGGTCGGTAGCGCGGTGGGATATTCATAATATTCCGTTCGGGCCGTGGCAATATCCATATGATGCATCTGGGGAATGTTGAGAGTCTTGGGAAGCGCGATCGAGACTGTGCCAAATCGTTCATGTATGGTCCATTCGGCTTTTAGCTCTTGCGCTAAGGCTTTGCCAAAACGAATGCCGTCCCCTTCGATGACCACGTCCAGATCGAAATTGGGAATGTTCATGAGGAAATCCCGGACGAATCCGCCAACCAGAAAAGCCGCAACTTCCTGCGTGTCGGCGAGTTTCTCGATGGTCTGGAGCAGGGACTGAAGGGGCGGGGGTAAACGGGTTACCAATTGTTTGTGAAGATTTGAGGTTCGCAGAGTTGGCGCGAGGACTTCGGTGGCTGAAGGGGCCGATCCGGCAAATGGCTCGACGTCGCCTTTCTGAGGCGGGAGCGCCTGGTGCATAGCCCGAAGCAAATCGGTCCGGCTAAAAATGCCAACGACTTGGTCGTGATCCAGCACAGGCACGATCCGCTGATTTCGCTCGATCATTTGCTGTTCGACCTCGTCAAACGGCGTAGCGGGTGAGGCCAGAAAGATGTCACTCAGCATGATGTAATCGATGGGGTGAGCGCCCAGTTTATGATACAGGGCTTTTTGCACCGATTCTCTTGTGGCTAGCCCCATGAAGCCGCCTTTGGCATTCACAACCGGGAGGGCGTTGACTTCGTATTGCGTCATGAGGCGTTCGGTCTGCTTGATCGTGGTGTTGAGTTCCACCGTCCTGACGGGAGTCGTCATGAGACGCTTGATGGGGAGCCAGGTTTTGGCTTGTTCCTGTAGTAGGGCGTGGACCTTCCGTTCCACTTCGACGACTGTGAGTCCTTTAATACTGGCGGCGGCAGCCATATTGTGCCCCCCTCCACCAAAGGCCTGGGTGATCTGATTCATATCCATGTCAGGATGGCGGCTGCGCCCGATGATTTGTACTTTGCCCTCCATGGCGACAGCGGCGATGATGGCATCGGACCCATGTAGTTGGGCCAGTTGTTGAACAACCGGCGCCATGTCCTGCACATAGTCCGGCCAGGTGAGGGTGGTGAGCAGAATCCTTCGATGCCCGAGGTTCAGTGTTTGGGCGGATTGCAACAGTGCATGGAATAATTCCAGCTGCGGGGGCGTCCATTGCCGCGCTATGTACTTCGTGACCTGGTTTAAATCGGCTCCTGTTTGCACTAGGACCGCGCCGATCTGAAAATCACGGGGGGTGGTATTGCGGTAGCCAAATTGACCGGTTTCCTCATAGAGGGCTATGGCAAAGAGGGTGGCTTCTTCCTGTGTCCATGTGAGTGCTCTGGCTTGAAGTTCCTCGCAGAGGAGTGTGATGGTGGCCCCCACCGACTCCACTTTGCAGTAGTCTGCCCGCGGAAGCAGGGGATTGGTGGTCTCCATGGGGTGATGATCATAAATGTGAACTGAAAGATGCAGATTTTCAAGAACTTTTTCGAGTGGACCTAACCGATCCTGATGCTGGGCATCGACTAAGATCAGGCGGGTGATATCCGGAATATTCAGACTCGAGAGTGCCGTGAAGGAAAGGGGATGTTCGGCGAGAAAGGCCCGCTCGCTGGATTGGGCTCCCGCCGGGAGGACGAGATGTGCCTCCGGGTAGAGCTTTTTGGCGGCCACCATTGAGGCGAGGCCATCGAAATCCGCCTCGAGATGCGTGGTAATAATTTCCATGGAGGTCCGATTCTAACAGGGATCCTGAATGACCGGAAGTTTCTTGAAAAGGCGAAGAATTTCTTGATTGGAAATATTCAGTTGCTAGAGAGGGTCCCTCCATGTTAGATGGGGGCAACTCAAGAGGCGATCCATCCCAGATGGATCAATTGTCGATCACATAAATCAGGAGGGTGACACATGGCTGCCAAGGCTAAGCCCAAGTCAAAGGCCAAGCCCAAACAGAAGCCTACGGGAAAGCGAACGACTCAAGCAAAAGCTAAACTGAAGACGAAAGCTTCACCGAAGACGAAAGCCAAACCAAAGAAGCCTGTGAAGCCTCAACGGTCACCGTCTACCAAAGCGAAGTCCAAGAAAACGAAGGTCGGCTCCAAGGCTCGGGCTAAGGGAATTGCCAAGTCTGGAATGAAGGGAACTCCTAAAGCCGTGGCTCAAGCTCAACCACGATCCAAAGCGACGCCCAAAAAGGTGGTGAAAGGGAAAGAGAAAAAGTTGACTACATCTGACAATGTTTCAAAAACTACCACGGCAGCCAAAACCGGGGCGAACCATACCAAGTCTGTTCCTACGAAGGAACCGGTGGCGAAACCGGCGCTATCCCAGGCCAAAAAGAGCCCAGGAAGGCCTAAAAAAGAATCAACTGCGGTGAAAGGCCTTAACGACAAAAAGAGAAAGATTGCCTCACTTGTTCCTGACGATGAGGACGTGAGTCTGAGCAAAACAGCTGATTCGGATAGCGTGGATGCGTCTTTGCCGGATGACATTGATCCCGAATTGGATATTGAAGTGGAAACCGATGGCGATATCACCCTGGATTCATTGACCACTGAACTCGATGATGGCACCGATACCCTGGATGTGGATGATCTTGCCGATGATTTTGATGATGATGAGTTCTCCGAGGACTCCACAGATGAAGCCGATGAGGATTTGGATCTGACGGAAGACTTATCAGAAGAATTGGGCACCGATAAGTTTTTTCGGGACACCGAATCTAATCATGAGGATGATGAAGAAGAAATTCCTCGCTCCTGGTAGTTCTTCTGGCCTATCATGGGCTCAGGCTGGGCCAAGGGGTCTCTCTCGGCCATCTCGATCGTGTTGTTCGTATTGCCGGTTTCATAAATAGGCCGGGATTTCTCCCTTCGCTTGAGGCGGAGCCGGAGGGTTATTGTATTGCCAACTGAAGGAGGATTCATGTCGGAAGAACGAGGGTTACCTCGCATAGGAGATCATGCACCGGACTTTTCCGCGGTGACGACGCAACAGACCGATTTTAATTTTAGCGTATGGCAGGAACAACATTGGGTGGTGCTGTTTTCTCACCCTGCGGACTTTACTCCGGTATGTACGACGGAATTGATAGCCTTTGGCCAACTCAATGAGCAATTTCGTCAGCGGGGGGTGAAGCTCATTGGATTGAGTGTGGATAGCATTCATGCCCATTTAGCTTGGTTGCGCAATATTCACGATAAAATGGGTGCCACGATTCCCTTCCCCATGATTGCCGATATTGATATGCGTGTCGCCAAACTGTACGGAATGATTCATGCCAACGCGAGCTCGACCGCGACGGTGCGTGCGGTGTTTATTATTGACCCGAAACGGGTAATTCGGGCGTTGCTGTATTACCCACTCAATGCGGGGCGCAATGTGGATGAAATTCTTCGGTTGGTCACTGCCCTGCAAACGACCGACCGGTTTGCCTGTGCGACGCCGGCCAATTGGGTGGAAGGGGAAAAGGTGGTGGTGCCTCCGCCTAAGACGGTTCAAGAAGTCGATCAGGTGTTAGCGAAATCCGAATACGAACATCGGGATTTTTATTTAGCGCTCAAGGACGTTTCTCCGGCTGCAACAGCTAAGCCCGTGGAAGTGACGGTGCCTAAACCTGCGGAAGCCTCGGCTCCCGAGCCTGCCAAACCCGAGCCGGCGCAACCTGCTGAGACCACCCCTTCTACGTAGGGGCTATTCGAGATGAGATTGACGCACGATTGTGCAGGATTTAGCCAGATTCTCCAATCATGTTGTTCAATAGGCGCACTCGTCCAAACCGATCGAAAAATTTGACTCAACCTCGTGACGATCATCTCTCTTCAACAAGTACCTTCAACAAGCTCTTTGGGTAAGTGCTCAGGTGATGGCTGTCGCTCCTGCTTGCCATATTATGCTCATGTAATGTGGGCATAGATGAAATTGCTGGGCGTAAATTTTTGTCTCCTGCTTGGCTTGGTGCTTGCCCTCCCGGGGCTATCTCCTATCAATGCCGAGGCTTGCCGTCTCCTTCCAATTCCTCCGGGAAGCGAGAACGTTTTGTGGGTGCATGTTGAGGGATCTTGTTTGCCTGGAGAAGAGGAAGCCTTGGCGGTAAAGGGGGCTGACCTTCTTGAGGCTCTCCTTCAGGGCAAACGGATTGATCTTGATCAGGTGTTGGTGGTTGATCAGGTGATGCTTGATCTCTTGCCGCAACAAGTCCTCCCGGAATATCCCGCCATTCCCCAGGCAGTGGGGCAGCGCTTGCAAGAGCAGGGTGTCACTGCGGTTCGTGTCATATCAGAGGCCGTTTCCATCAGACATTCGCGTTTTGAAAAAGTGCTTGCCACTAATCTGGTCGAAGGTGCTCTCCTGGTCCTTGGACCGGTAGATTTCACGGGAACCGTCTTTCAACAATCCATTGATCTTTCTAAGACCGTGTTTGTGGGTCCGGTGAGATTTTCAGACGCGCGTGTGGATTTTGAAGGGTTTTTTATTGGATCTCAATTTACCCAAAGCGCAGATTTTTCTCACGTCATTTTTGGAACGCATTCCCGTTTTCACCAGGCTCGATTTTGGGATCGGGTCACCTTTGCCGGAGCGCATTTCACCGGAGTTGCGGAGTTTTTAGAAGTCGAGTTCCAACAAGCGGCAGATTTCTCTCGATCGGCTTTTGCCAGTGGGACAGGCTTTTCAGGTTCGGTATTTAAAGGCGCTGCCGATTTCTCAGCCACCTCGGCTGTTCATGAAATCTATTTTCGGTTTACCGAATTTCGAGAGTCGGTGACATTTGCCAATGCTCAATTTCACACCGTGGTCGATTTTACGAACGCCAGGTTTGACGGAGCGCAGGATTTTTCAGGGGTAGAGTTCAGCACCATGCCGGAATTAAGCGGGAGTAACCTCCCACGTGATGTGGCGTCGATTCAAAATGGCAGGAGCCCCTATGGTCAGGTGGGGATCTTTTTGGGGTTGGTCATTTTGGTGCTCTGTTACCTCTGGTTTTCAAAAGGGAAGAAGGCAGATTGAAATAAGTCTCAACCACTATATTTGGTTAGGATATTGCGGCTTTACACAAAACATGGTATACCAATTCAAATATCTGCACTGTGGAACCCAGTCGAAAGGCTCTTGATTGGAATCCGTCCCTTCCCGTCATTGTTTCTGACCTTGAAGATGACGATGCCTATCAGGTCAAACTTGAGGCCTTTACCGGCCCCATGGATTTGCTCCTCCACCTGATTCGGAAACACCAGATTAATATTTATGATATTCCGATTGCGCTGATTGCCCAGCAATATTTGGAGTATTTGTCCATGATGAAGACGTTAAACCTAACGCTTGCCGGGGATTTTCTGGTTATGGCAGCCACCCTTCTTTATATCAAATCCAGGATGCTCCTTCCCAAAGAGGAAAAACCGGAGACGGAGGATGAGGAAGGTCTCGATCCTCGTGCAGAATTGGTCCGACAATTGGTCGAATATGAGCGTTTTAAGGAGGCGGCCGGGACCCTGGTTGTCCGCGAACGACTTTGGCGGGAGTCCTTTAGTCGTGATCCTCTCCCCTTGTCCCCAGAGGCAGTGGCCGACGAGGATATGGCTACAGAAGATCTCCAGTTATTTGATCTTTTGAGTGCCTTCCAGGATGTACTGGATCGAGCCCCAACCGATACAATCGTCGAGTTGTCCAGGGAAACCTGGACTGTTCAGGACTGTATTCAAGGCATATTGGAGCGGTTGGAAGGAGAGTCGACGGTTCCTTTTGAAGGGTTATTTGAACAGCATTGGTCCAAGCCATTGGTCATTGTCACATTTCTGGCTTTGTTGGAGCTGGTCAGAATGAACCTGGTTCGATTGTTTCAAGGAGAATGGTTTGGTCCCATACAGGTGACCAGGCGGTTTGTGCCAGCTGAAGGACCTGATTCTACCGGAAATCTTCCTGCGGAGCAGTGGTGACACGTATGAGGCAGGTATTAATTGGAGGACGCATGGGGGGACGTAGGAATAGCCTGGGTAATTTTTGCATGTGGCAGCGTGGGATGAACCGGTTCAGTCCGCAGGGGGAGGACTCTATAACATGATGGACGCACTCACCAATGGGCACCAAGCTTCAGATGCTCTCGATGCCGGGGTGAACCCTACCCAATGTGAGGTCTCAGAGGAGGGTTGTGACGCAGAAGAGGTCACAGTTTCCGAGAATGTAGACCAGGAAATGGCGTTAGATTTTGATGAACTCAAAGGTACGTTTGAGGCCCTGCTTTTTATTTCGCATGATCCTCTGGGTCTTGAAAAGCTGGCTCTGGTCCTCGAAGGAGTGCCTAAAGCGGCTATTAAAACCGCCATGCAGTATCTTCAAGCGGAATATGAGGCGTCTGGGCGTGGCTTGCAGATTTTGGAAGTGGCTGGCGGGTATGTCATGGTGACGCGACCTGAGCAGAGTCTGTATATCAAGCGATTGACCAGCAAGGCTAAACCGGCAGCCAAGGTTTCCCGGTCGGCATTGGAAGCACTGGCCATTGTGAGTTATAAACAGCCCATTACCAGAGCAGATATTGAAAAAATTCGCGGTGTAGAAACCTCTAGTGTGTTGAGGACCCTCCTGGATCAGAAGTTAATTCGAATCGTTGGACGGCAGGATATCCCCGGTCGACCGATTTTGTATGGAACGGGAAAGCAGTTTCTTCAACGGTTTGGCCTGCGGGATTTGCGAGACTTGCCTCCATTGAAAGAACTCAAAGAGTTGGGTAACCCTGAACAATTCCCCATGGAGCTTCCCTTTGCACCTGAGGAAAATGAGGGAGAGTCCAGGGTCAGTGATCTTTCCGCCTAAAGCGACTGTGAGGCCACGCGTTCTGCTGGTCTGATTGTTTTCCTTCCTGTTCTTTCTCTGACAAGGGTTGTGCGCGATCCGCGTAGGAAGCAGAATGAGTTCCTATGGCCTTGTTGCTACCTGAAAAGAAATCTTCCGTCGGCTCCGATTTATCCAAAAGAATGGGGCAGGATAAAGTTCGGTGGGATTGGGCTACCCTGAAAGCCTATTCCGTTGATGCCAGTATCTACAAAATTCCTCCCCAAGTGGTTGTGCTTCCTGAAACAGAAGATGACATTGATGCCGTGATGGAGTATGCCGTCAAGTCTGGAGTGCCTCTGACTCCACGGGCAGCCGGAACGAATTTGACCGGATCAGCCATCGGGGCGGGCATTATCGTGGATATCTCCCGAATGAATCGCTTGCTTGAGGTGAATCGAGACGAGCAGTGGGCGCGAGTGCAACCAGGCCTGGTGCTATCCGAATTCAATAAGCAGTTGGCTCCTGTGGGGTTAATGTATGGCCCGGATCCTTCAAGCGGGGATATGTGCAAATTAGGAGGCATGCTCGGCAACAATTCCGCTGGTCCGCATACGCTTCGCTATGGTTCGGTCAAGGACAACG
This sequence comes from uncultured Nitrospirales bacterium, assembly GCA_963801755.1. GTDB lineage: Bacteria > Nitrospirota > Nitrospiria > Nitrospirales > UBA8639 > Nitrospira_E. Next base: position 94,442 of record CAWDGE010000011.1, read on the forward strand.
TTCATACTCTTCGGGTCCGGCTGCTCACCGAGGGTTGGCTTGAAGCTCAGTCAGTTGAAATTGGAGGACCGGCTCATACCTCGGTGTTGAAAGAGTATGCATCCTTAAAGGCCGTGTGGACCATGATTCAGGACGGGCAGGCATTGATCCGCGCCCGGCGTCCCAAGGTGAGTAAGAATAGTTCCGGCTATAACGTCTTTGATTTGGTCGATGGACTGGAGCGAGGGGTATTTGATGTTCCCAAATTATTTATCGGTAGTGAGGGAACGCTTGGCATTATCAGTGAAGCAAGAGTCAAGTTGGTTAAACGACCTGATGCGACCGTGACGGGTCTGATCCATTTCCGACACCTGGAGGGTATGGGCGAATCGGTTCCCCACTTATTGGAGTTGGCCCCCAATGCGTTGGAGGTGATGGATGGGAATTCGTTGAATTTAATCGGGCGAGATCGCTATGGCATTCCCTCAGATGCCGCGGCCACGCTGCTCATAGAATTTGATGAAGGGGAAGGCACGGATCGTCGTAATCGGTTACTGGAGATGTGCCGAAGGTTTCCACTCACCGGGGAAGTGAGGCTGGCCTCGGATCCAGCCCAGCAAGGGGAATTGTGGAAGGCCCGCAAGGCGTTGTTTCCAATGCTTTATCGATCTGATCCTCACAAAAAACCCATCAATTTTGTTGATGATGTGGTGGTGCAAGCCTCACGCACCGGAGAGTTGATCCGGTATTTGGAAGAGTATTTTGGGCGACGATCGGTGCCGGTCGCCATCTTTGGACATGTGGGAAATGGCAATGCTCATATTGTTCCGCTGCTCGATTTGCACAATCAACATGATGTTGACGCTATGGTCGAGGCCCACCGGGAGATTCACCGGACGGTTTTAGACCGGTTTGACGGATCTATTTGTGGAGAGCATGGAGATGGCCGTATTCGCGCCGAGACCGTTCGCTTGATGTATGGTGAAGAGGTGTATCAGATTTTTGTTCGGGTGAAGCAGGCGTTCGATTCTCAGGGGATAATGAATCCTGGTGTGAAAATCAGTGAAACGTCGTTTACGGAACATATTGATGTGGAGCGCATGGGCAAGCCCTGTGCGACTTGCGCCAAATGTAATTCGGTGTGTCCCGTGTACGATGTGTTTCAGTCTGAAGATATGAGTGCGCGCGGATGGTTCGAGATTGTGACGGCTTCGGATTACTCGTATCTTCAATCCGCGCGGGTGGTCGAAGCATGTTTGAATTGCAAGTCCTGCCGGACCATTTGTCCGGCAGGGGTCGATGTGTCCGAACTGATTCTTCAGCGACGGGCGGAACATCCCAACCGGCTGGCCGGTTGGGTCTTTGCCCTCCATGCCCGTCAGTGGCTTTTTCATCCCTTGCTGAAGGTCCTGGCATGGACACAATCGTGTTGGGATCGTCCGGGTATTCGAGGCCTATTGGAAACACTGACTCGTCCGTTGTTACGAAAGTTGGCTGCCACGGCAAAGATTCCCCGAGATATGGTCCTGCCGACTTTTGCTAAACGGCATTTGCGTGATCGATATCCTGAACTATGTCAGCCCCAACATCTTCGCCAGGCACCCATGGCCTATTTTCACGGGTGTGCGGCCAACTATTTTGACGATGGGGTTGGCGATGCGGTGATCGGGCTTTTAGCCGATAATGGTGTGAAGGTCGCTCTTCCTCCACAACGATGCTCGGGGACGCCGATTGAAACCTACGGGTTGCGGGATTTGGTAAAAGAAGGCGCGCGAGAAAATCTGGCTCACCTGGCATCATTTTCCACCGTGATCACCAGCTGTGCTTCGTGTACGTTAAGCCTGAAAGATTATGCCACGCTGTTTCATGGGGAGCCGGAAGAAGCCGCAGCCATTGATTTACGCACACGAGTGAAGCATATTTCTGAATTTCTTGTTGAACAGGGGGTGTCAGACAATACGCGCCAAACTCCGACACCGGCCGATGGGAAGTTGGCGAAAGTGACCTACCATTCCTCGTGCCATCTTCGTGCCGCTGGTGTGTCCCAGGCTCCTCGAGATCTGTTAGCCTCTGTGGCTGACCTTGAATTTGTGGAAATGCAGGATGCCGATCGATGCGCGGGCGGAGCGGGTACGTATATGGTCAAGAATTATGAAACCTCTCTGAAGATTTTCCAGCGAAAGAAACGAGCCATTCAAGAAAGCGGGGCTCAAGTGGTGGCGACGAGTTGCCCTGCATGCATGATTCAGTTAAAAAATGGACTCCGTGGGATAGCAGAGGTTAAGCATATTGCGCAGGTCATGCGGGAGCATACCCGGAAGAAATAAAAGGGATGAGAGATTGAATCTCAACTGTGTGCTTCGGCGGGATATCGTTGTTATAATTGGAATTCGGATCGAAATGTATTTTTGAACGAGGGACATCGAATGGTAAAAATTTTGATATTTGGCCTTTCACTTCGTGAAGCGGTTGAAGACCCTGAGGTGGAAATTTCGTTAGAGAGCCCTACCACTATCGGCCAATTGCTGGAGGATTTCCCCGATCGCTTTCAAGGGTTAATGCCTTTCCTCCATGCCAATGAACTCATGTTGACAATTAATCAGAAAATCTCCACCTTGGAAGCCATAGTGAAAAATGGGGATATCTTGAAAATTACTCACCAGGGAGGTGATAACCTTGCGGACGGAGCGATGTGGCACAACCCTTAATTTGGCAGGGGGTGCCATGAATATTTTGTTTGGCGGGGAGAAGAGTTTTTTGGATTAGGGGATATGGTGGTTAGCTTGTCCCTTGTGAGGGAAGGAGTGATTCCTCGTCACATTTTTTGCAATTGAGAATCGTTTTGAGATGTGCTCGACGTCCTTCTGGTGAAAGAACCCAGGGGCGAAGGCTCAGTGGAGGCTGATGTCGAACATGCTGCCCATGTCCGCAAGCCAGATCTGCTACCCAATCATCTAAATCATCTTGATGGAACCCGATAATCGGTTGATTCATCTCCCCTCAGACCTTTTTTGATGTGGGACTATGATGAATTCGCAAATTATTTCCCGAAGACATCCTTGAGTAAATCTGTGACTCGTGCTGCGGGGTTCGTCCGGATTTTTTTCTCCTCCTCCGCCAGAGTGTGAAATAGTCCGTCCAGGCTTTTCCCGACTACATAGTCGTCCAAATCAAAGGCCGGTACTTTGACAAACGGTAGGGTCGTATATTGTCCCACCAATTCCTTGTATTGCGTGGTGACCCCGACTTGGCCCATTGTCTTCTCCACTTCGGGTTTAAACGCGGTGGCCAGTTGATCACGGGTTTTACCCTGGAAGTAATCGGTTGCTGCGGTATCTCCTCCATCCAGGATTTTCTTGCCATCGTCAAAGCTCATATTGGTGACCGCATCTTTAAATATGGGCTTGGCTAAGGGAGCGGCCTGTTCAGCGGCTCGGTTCATACTGATCACCAACTCATCGACTTGAGGGCCGAATCCGGCCAGTCGAAGCGCTTTGTCCATGGATTGAAGTTTTTCCGGTAGTAAAATTTTAATGGCTTCATTCTCTAAAAAGCCGTCTGTGTTGCCAGTGAGTTTCACGGTATTTTCCGTCCCGACGCTGAGAGCCTCTTTAAGACCAGATATTATTTTGTCATCTCCGATGGTTTTTTCGCCAGGCAAAGACATTTTATCGATCTCTTTCATAAAGTCACCAAATTGTGCCGAGGCGATTTGCGGAAAGAGCAAGAGGAGAAAACTCATAATGACGCGAGAAATGATCATTGTTCACTCCAATTATGAAATAATAAAGAAACGGTTGGAGGGTGGTCGGAGGAAAACGGGAATAAGAGGGGAAGGAATATCACAAACGACTCATCTCATCTTCCTCTTCCTGTGAGATGGGACCCACAAGGAAGAGGGGAGGCTTGCGCCCTGGGATTATCCTGGGGAGGATAGACTAAAAAACATAAGCAGTCTTCAAATCCTCAGGAGGCAAATTCCGGCTCTTCCTCGTGGGTGGTTCAAAAAGCACCCTAAAGTGTAACATGCCTCAAGACTAAGCTATAGGAGTACAACTCATCCCTGACCTCTTGCCTTTACTCGATGATGCTAAAGGTCTAGACAGGAGCGGACGGGTTTTTTTCTTCATCGCCTCTCGTTGAGGATTGAGGCGATTTTCCAAAATTACGGGATCAATGACTTCACCGCATTGCAAGCATCGTTTGGTCAAAATTTCCATTCCACCAGCATCATAGTTCACATTCATGCACCAATGGGAAACCATGAACCCTCCACACCGTGTACAGGTATCTGAATGTCTTGGATCCACCATTTTTGTAGTAGGAGTGGCATGAGCCGTTTCATGCTTGAGGGGACTTTTCCCAGGTGTCGGGGTCTTTTTTTGTATTCCAAAATGTCCCATATGTATCTCCTTGTTCCCGATTGTCATGACATATCTACTATATTGTCTCGTTGGTAGATATAGCTCTTTGAGCTTAAGTCAAGATTAATCCAATATTAAAAAATTCTCATAATTGTATATTTAGAACATCAATAACTTCAATAAATGGGAATTAACCCTTAATAATTAAACAGATTGAATTTATATTTGGTATATTTTCTTACATTTTTTATGCTAAGTAAAAACACCATAAACTAAGAAACAGAAAAGTAAAGGAGGAGAACAAGGAGAACATTGTCTGTTAAGAGCCGGAGGCTTTTGGGGTAATTTACGGAAAGTCTGGAAAATTTCTAAAGACGAAAACGGTCTTACTGCCAGCGAAAGTGAACGGGTGTGGTCTTTTCCCCTGATAGGGTGATGTTTTTTTCAATAGTGATCCCAGTTGAATCGGTTGCTTTGACCACATATTTTCCCGGAGCAAGGTTCAGAAACAACCAAGGACCTTGTACCTCCTCACCCGGAATAGACACGAGCGTTGTCTGCTCTGAGTTGATCACTTCAACTGCCACGCCAGCCAAGAAAGCGCGTTCACCTTTCACAAAGATCAATTTAAGGGAATAGGCTGGGTATGACAGGCTCCGTTCCTCTTTACCTAATCCGGCGCTGAAATATTGAACAGCGTTCTGCTCATGGAGAGGGAATCTGAGTTTATCAGGGATGCCTTTACCTTCCAGGGGAATTTCTAAGAACTTGGAGAGAGATGCTGAGCCTTCACTTGTGGCGGCCCAGGATGATGTTGAAGCAGCCAACAAAGTCAGGATCATCAAAAGACACGCACTCAATCTCAACCTGGCAGACAACTGTTTCTTTATTGGTTTCAGATCATTTTCTCCATCTGTTGTCAATCTGCTGGTGATTCCTGCTCTCACGGGCGATACCTCATCCTTTCCAATTAAGACGTAGTCTCCAACCAACCCCTGGAATTACTAAGGATATAATAGCAATTTTAGGTTCCTTAAGAAAGAATAGCTCAAATATGTCATTGGTCAAAATCTGGCCCCAGATGAAATAACCAGAGGAAGGTAGGAAAATAAGGTCTGGACTTCATTCAAAATCCTTAACAAGAGAATAGCCTTTTCAATGAAGGAAACAGGAGAGAAATCGTCTCCTCAACTTATGAAGATTTTGGCGGAAGGCCTTCCGGGGATGGCTCCATTTCCCCAGGCGGTCTTGGCATGTGTTCTATGCATTTGATGTCCATGAGGTCTTTTTTCGCGCTGATCCCGAGCGATTTGAATTTCTTCTGGCCGTGGGCCAGATCCGATTTTCCAATGAGGTGACGGTCGTATTATAGGATTCGACGGTCCGACCCAAGGCTTGTCCAATTCTACCAAAATGCTCTGCCAGCGTGCTCAGTCGATCAGCGAGTTCTTGTCCGAGGATGCTAATGCGTTGGGCCCCTTCAGCCACTTGTTCCTGGCGCCATCCATAGGCAATGGCTCGCAACAAGGCAATGAACGTGGTGGGGGTGGCGATGACGACTTTTTTCGTTAAGGCGGACTCGACAAGTGAAGGGTCCCGCTCTGCGGCGGCAGCTAAGAACGAATCATTGGGGATAAATAAGACCACAAATTCCGGAGCGGCTGGAAATTGATCCCAATATTCCTTTGAGGCTAATTGACTGATATGGCGTTTCACCTGACCGAGATGCCGGTTGAGCGCAGCTTCCCGATCTTCGTCCGTGTGCGTTTCCAGGCTATCTAAAAACGCACTGAGCGGCACTTTGGAGTCGACCACCACATCTCTTCCTGCCGGGAGTTTGACGATCATATCGGGACGCAAACGCCCTGTTTCAGTGGAGACGCTTTCCTGTTCAAAAAAATCGCAGTTTGCTGACATGCCGGCTAATTCAGCGGTTCTCCGAAGCGCGATTTCCCCCCAGCGTCCTCGAACCTGTGGTGATCGTAAGGCATTGACCAATTTGGAGGTTTCCGCTTGGAGAATGGCCTGGGAAGAGGCCAATTGGCGTAACTGTTCTCCCACCACACTGAGTTCACGAAGCCGCTTATCTTCTAAGGCTTGAGATTCTTTTTGGTAGGTACGTAGGGATTCGGTGAGCGGCTGCAACAAGGATTCAATGGAGGTGTGGCGTTGGTCGAAGGAAGCCGTCGCTTCTTCTTTGAGGGCTTTAAACTTTTCCTCGGCCAGGGTCAGAAATCCCTTATTGTTCCCTGCCAGGGCTTCCGAGGCCAAAGATCGAAAGGTATCCGACAAGGTCAATTTCGCATCCTCCAGCAAGGCCCGCTGTTCAGCTAAATGTCGTTGTGTATTTTCAAGGTTCGTTTCTGCCGACACTTTGGCCACTTCCATCAGACGAAATTCTTGATGGACCCGCTCACGTTCCTGTTGCAGGGCGGCTAATTGGGTCCGAAGTTCTTCGGTTTGGGCTTGGGCAGAAGCAAATTGGGTTGCGGTCTCTTGTAAGGCTTGGATCTTCCTTCCTCGATAGAGAATGGAACATATGACCCACGCGATGGTCCCTCCGACCAGCAAGCCGGCTAGGAGAATCCATAATAGCTGAGGGTCATATGAGGCGATCATGCTTGAGAAGGGAGTACCTACACGGACGATGAAAGCTCCTTACATCATGTTGACCTGCAAGAGATCATGGGGTTTTTCAACTGCTGGCCCATCCCCGAATGAAGGAGATGCCAGGTTTGCCGCCAGGCAGGAATGACGAATCCGAGAAGAATTTTGGCCAATTTCGATAGACGTATTTCTCATTCTTGGGTACAGTAAGATAATGTTCACCTCATGCGATTCAGCGTCACACAGGAATAGAGGTTAGGATAGCAAATATGGAAAAAAAATATCGGGTCTCTATTTGGTATTTCATTATTGCGTTCTGGGGACTCATTATTCTCCAGGAAATGTATTTTGCCGCCCAACATATGGATGAGGTGCCGTACAGTCAATTTAAAGCCTGGGTTCAGGAAGATAAGGTGGCTGAGATCTCCATCACGGACAAAGTCATTCACGGAAAATTAAAGTCTGAAAAAGGAGGGGAAAGCCCCCAATGGTTTCAGTCGGTGCGGGTGGATGATCCGGAATTAGTGAAACTATTGGAAGAAAAGCATGTGGAATTTGCCGGAGTCATCGTCAGCACGCTCTGGAAGGACGTGGCATCCTGGGTCGTCCCTATTCTGGTCTTTGCCGGGATTTGGTTTTGGATTTTGCGGAAGATGGGGCAAGGAGCGGGGGGCGGTTTTATGCGAATCGGGAAATCCAAAGCTAAAGTCTATATTGAGAGCGACATCAAGACTCGCATGGATGATGTGGCCGGAGTCAATGAAGCCAAAGTGGAACTCATGGAAGTGGTTGAATTTTTAAAGACTCCTGAAAAATTCACCAAGATTGGGGGACGCATCCCCAAGGGGGTGCTCTTGGTCGGGCCGCCGGGCACCGGGAAAACCATGCTGGCGAAAGCTATTGCGGGAGAAGCCGGCGTGCCATTTTTTTCCATTAGCGGGTCGGAATTTGTGGAAATGTTTGTGGGAGTGGGAGCGGCCCGCGTGCGAGATTTGTTTGAACAAGCCACGGCCAAGGCGCCATGTATCATTTTCATAGATGAGTTGGATGCATTGGGAAAAGCCCGGGGAACGGGGCCCATGATGCATGAAGAACGTGAACAAACGCTGAATCAATTATTGGTGGAAATGGACGGGTTTGATCCTCGAGTGGGGGTCATTATGTTGGCTGCCACCAACCGTCCTGAAATTCTGGATCAGGCGTTGTTGCGCGCAGGCCGTTTTGATCGACAGGTGCTGGTAGATCGCCCCGATCGGCCAGGAAGAGTCGCTATTCTGGCCATCCATGCCAAAAACATTAAACTGGCACCGGATGTCGATTTAGATAAAATTGCCGCCATGACCCCGGGAATGGTTGGCGCAGATTTAGCCAATGTGGTGAATGAGGCTGCCCTGCTCGCCATTCGACGAAATCGGGAGACGGCGGAACATCAGGACTTCCAGGAAGCCGTTGAACGGGTGATTGCCGGTCTGGAAAAGAGAAACCGCGTCCTCAGCGTGGAAGAACGCAAACGCGTTGCTCATCATGAGGTCGGGCATGCGTTGGTGGCGATGTCGTTGCCCGGGTCAGATCCTGTTCAAAAAATCTCGATCATTCCTCGCGGCATTGCGGCATTGGGCTACACGCTGCAGCTCCCGATCGAAGACCGATATTTATTCACCCATTCCGAATTAGAAAATCGCATTGCCGTGTTGTTAGGTGGGCGCATCGCGGAGGAGTTGGTCTTTGGAGAGGCCTCAACAGGAGCAGCTGATGATTTGCAAAAGGCAACCAGGATTGCCAAGCGGATGGTCAAAGATTTTGGCATGAGTGATCTGTTGGGAACCGTGGCGTTAGATGATTCCGTTCAGCCGACCTTCTTGAAAAATATGGAAGGACATTCCACTCCAACCTATTCCGAGCACACCGCGCAACAGGTCGATCAGGAAGTGCGCCGCCTCATTGAAGAACAAGGGATTCGCGTCCGAGAGCTGCTGACGAAGCTTCGGCCGGTATTGTTGACCGGGGCCGAGACCTTGTTGAAGGCGGAAGTCATGACCGGGGAAGAATTGATGGCGCTTCTCCACGCCAAGGAAGAAGAACCCATTCCAAGCTAGTTCCACACGACAACATGAGGGCTTTCGTGACCGAAACACCCCTACACTGATATCTCCAAAATTCCTGCCAGGCCTAGTTCCGCCCAGGGAAGGAAAAACCCCAATCCGAACCACCCCGCAGTGTCTGTCCCCTCGTCTTGTTCGAGGGGGGCATCCAAAGAATTCATCCCACCCAATTCCTGTAAAAAGCTGGTGAGCCACAGGTATTTATGAAAAAGAGGCCGGAACCTGAGAGGCATGAATAGTTCGATGTTTATCCAGAAGATGATAGAATTTTGGTGACTGGGGGGAATGGTCTTTTCTCGAATCGTGAGACAGAGCAAACAGCATAACCGGAGGACAGGGTATGTTTAACACGATCATCGAACCCTTTCGTATCAAAATGGTCGAACATATCCGGATGACGACGGAAACCGAACGCCGAGAATTAATTGCCAAAGCGGGGTACAACGTGTTTCGACTGCACTCCGATGATGTCCTGATCGATCTCCTGACCGACAGTGGCACCGGGGCCATGAGTGCCAAGCAGTGGTCGGCCATGATGCGGGGGGATGAAAGTTATGCGGGAAGTCCATCGTTTTACCGGTTTGAAGCCGTCGTACAGGATTTAATGGGGTTCACGCATGTCATTCCGACACATCAGGGACGAGCCGCAGAACGCATCCTGTTTTCCACCATGTGCAGGGCCGGCGATATTGTTCCCAACAATACGCATTTCGATACCACCAGAGCGAACGTGGAATTTGGTGGGGCCAAGCCAGTAGATCTGCCCTGTCGCGAATTGGCCGATCTGTCCAGTGAATTTCCCTTCAAAGGGAATATGAATGTCGAAAGTCTTCGCGCGGTTTTTCAAAAAGAAGGGCGCGAGCGTATTCCGTTGGTGATGATCACCGTCACCAATAATTCCGGTGGAGGCCAACCGGTCTCGATGGCCAACATGAGAGAAGTGGCCGAGGTCTGCCGTGCCTTTGACCGCCCGTTGTATTTGGATGCCTGCCGGATTGCAGAAAATGCCTATTTCATTAAACTCCGCGAACCGGGATATGCGGGCAAAATGGTCCGCGACATTGTTCGCGAAATGTGTGATCTGGCCGATGGCTGTACCATGTCCGCAAAAAAGGATGCCATTGTGAACATCGGGGGATTTCTTGCCACACGCAACGCCGAATTGGCCCAGCAAGAGCAAAATCTGTTGATCTTAACCGAGGGGTTTCCCACCTATGGGGGATTGGCTGGACGCGATTTAGAAGCGATGGCCGTAGGGTTACATGAAGGCATGGAGGAAGATTATCTCCAGTATCGCATTACCTCCACGGGGTATCTGGGCAACCATTTACATGAAGCCGGTGTGCCGATCCTGCGCCCGCCCGGTGGACATGCCATCTATCTGGATGCCGCCCGCTTTGCATCGCACCTCCAACCGCTCGACCTTCCAGGTATTTCGCTCTGTGTGAAGTTATATGTGTTGGGAGGCATTCGGGCGGTGGAAATCGGCACCGCCATGTTTGGCAAGCGCAATGCGGAAACCGGGGAAGAAGAGACGGGCCCTCGCGAACTTGTTCGGTTGGCGATTCCCAGGCGGGTCTACACCCAAAGTCATGTGGATTATATCGTGGAAGTGGTGGAAGAGGCGTTCCGGCGGCGTGAGGGCTTGAAGCCGTTTCGATTTTTAGAACAAGCGCCCTTTCTCCGGCATTTCACCGCTCGATATGGGGTAGCGGAATGACTATCTGAACGGAAATTGTGGAAGTGAGGCTTTGAGTCGAACCTGGATATTCACGAAATTCTGCGAGCCGCTCCCTATTGAGATATCCTGCGAATGATTATTTAAAAACATTACGCTTTAAGGGGATCAATAACTTCCAGAAAAGGAAACCGATGAAAGTCCATGTCTCGTGTGTAGATTGTCGAATACCATGTTCCTTCATCAGGATAGCAGTGTGGGTATCGTGGAGTAAATTGCCCTGCAATTGAGGGACATCATTGAGCACTTCTTGAGCAACAGCCGCATGACGATCTGTTTCCACTAATACGCCCAATGCCGGGGATGTAATAATCGCATCCACGAATTGCCAGGCTTGTGAAGCGGTCCAAGGGGATTTGAGGACGCGTGAATGAGTGGTGACACGAAGAAATTCATAGAGAATGCTCCATGTGACATACCAGGCTGATCGTTGGTTTCGCCAGCTTTCCAATACCTTTCGGCATTGAGCATGGACGGGAGAATCCTCGTCTGCAGCATAGACCAATATATTGGTATCCACGACGAACACTAGCGACCTTCCATGGCCTGGTAGAGTGCTTCACGTTCCGTGATATCCACCAAATAGCCACCACCTTTAAAGGATGGAAGGGGGGAAAGGGGCTTTGGGGTTTTTGTGGTTTGAAATAACAACCGCAAAGCCGATTCGACCAATTCTGACATGGTTCGCCGTTGTTTTGCCGACTCCCGTTTGAGCTGCTCCATGACCTTGTCATCGATATTCAAGGTTGTCTTCATATGAAAAAACATATCATGAAAATGGTTATATGGCTACATGGACCATATAACTATAGTGACCATAAGCAACGAAGTGAAGAGACCGGATGGAGAGAACTAATGACAGCCGAGGTCAAGAGCCTTTGCCCCCTTTGATCCTGGCTTCAGGGTACGTGCAGTTTTTCCGGATGGGGAAACTAGCACTGCCATGTTTGTCTAAAGGATTATGAAAACCGGGGGAGAAGAGTCAGGCCCTCGCGAACTTGTTTGGTTGGCGATTCCCAGGCGGGTCTACACTCAAAGCCATGGGGATTATATCCTGGAAGTGGTGAAAGAAGCGTTCCGGTGGCGTAAGGGCTTGAAGCTGTTTCGCTTTCTGGAACAAGCACCATTCCTCAGACATTTCACCGCTCAGTACCAAGTATGGTGGAATAATCAAAAATGGGAACATTGCCGAAGTGCGGAATGAGGCACAATTGTCAGTTGTTCCTTAGTTCTTCTGCATTGAGGTATGATGCTTCGAAAAATTGCCCCGAATAGATGAAATACTAATTGTTATACAGTGAGGACAATATGATCATTCAATTTCCCGGGACGCTCGTCAAAGAGGAAAAAAAGAAGAAAGGAGCATGCTAATGCGTCATTTACTCTCGCTCTTATGCCATTTCACCACTTGTATGTGTAAACGGGGCGTTCTTGCCGCAGGACTGAGTTGCTGCCTGGTATACAGCGTGTCGGCTCAGGAAATCACGGTGTCCGAAGACACATTCGGGTGCATTCTCGATTTGCCGAAAGTTAGGAATACACGCTTCAAGCACGACGATCCGGAAAAACTCAAAGAGGCCATGCGTATCTTGCGGGACAGCGTCCCGGAGACCGAGTATCCGGTTGGAACCATTCTGCAACTTGTTCCTCATGAAGCCATGGTCAAGCATCCGCATGAGAAGTTTCCGAAAACGAACGGCTGGGAATTTTTCTTTTTGGAAGTCTCCAAAGAAGGCACCAAGATTACGGATCGGGGAGACGACGTCGTCAATGCTTCGCAAGGGGTCACGTGCTTAAGTTGTCATCAGCCTGCGGCCAGGTTCGACTTCGTCTGTGAAAAGGGACATGGGTGCGCCCCAATCCCGTTCGATGATCAGAAGATCGCGGCGATTCAAAAAGCGGACCCCCGCTGTACCAAAAACTAGGAGGGGATAGTTTTGAGGTGAGGTAAAGCTTGCCGGAGGATTTGAGTCGAATAAGAAGCCTCACGCACCCCTGACTCAATTTTCGTCAGGCATTCGGACGGTGGCAATCGGTAAGCCCATGCATGGCAAGCGAAAGCTGGGAATTGGAGAAGAAGGTTCTGGTCCTCGCGAACCAAATTTGCCATCCGGTTTTGGCCTAAGAGAGTGAAAGGCGGAGGTGGTTCGGAAGAGGGTCATTCCAGAAGTGACATACAATAGAGAAAGGATCCAATTATAGCAAAGCAGAAATAGCCATTTTTATTCAATTTTTTGTTTACGCGTTGAAGAAGGAGAAGTAGTAGTTGCATTGTTAATGCCTCTTAAATTAGGAGACATTGACTCTTTTACAAATCAGGAGTATATAACGCACTACCCTTACCCCCCATAAGGAGGCTCCCATGGCTGACTATCCAAGAGTTCCAAAGGTTCTCTCACCAACTCGAGATGAAGGTCTTCGCAGTACTACAATTCAGCTCGTTTCAGGTGCGCTTCTTTCCGCTGGACTTCTTCTAAGTGGCAATAGTTTAGCCGAAGCGATATCCGCCTGTAGCACAGGCCTTCACAAGCCGACCAATTGAGGGTAAGGCTATAATCATCACTCCCAGTTCGCAGATGCACATACGAGGGAGCATGTTGTTGGCTGGTCATTCTTCTCACAGCTCCCACGCTTCTCACGCCTCTCATCATTCACACTACTCCTCACGGTAGGAGAGGAGTCACAAGACTGTGTGGCCTGGGTTAGGAACTGATACCCTAGGTGAGTATGCACAAGTTCTGATTGACCGCGAGCTATACGGCGACACTGCGATCTTCAAGACCGCCTACTGGTTTACCGACCGTTTTTACATCTTTCTCGATAGTACACCCGACAATCACCTCTCGGTGGAGTTACGGCCCAAGGTTTCTTCTCCGCCTACCGATCTTCAGGCCGCATGCGCTGAGTTTTGCAATAGCCTGGTGGACTTCCGTGTCCGTGCAATGATCCTCAACGAGACGCATGCAGTCAGAGAGGCTCTCGTGACCAAAGCGTTCATGGAGGGCATTCCGAAGCCACGGGCAAACGACGACCAATCACCCTCTGGCACTTCGTAACTTCGGAGTCGGGGACTTCATCAGATGGCACTCCTTCGACTCTTCCAATCCCCCTGCTATTTCACGCACCGTTAATCTCACGATCTATTCACGAAGCGCACTCGCGGCCACTCAGGCGGCTTTTAGGGAGCACTGTCGAGTTTCTACCGCCCCAGTCTCTAGCGATCGTCTGCTTGTTTCGATCATGCCCCTGATGACGACATCCCGAAGAAGTCAGGACTATGCTGCTTGAGTTCTGGAATTATTTTCTAGATCGAAGCTGTCAGGAGAAGTTGGGGTAAAGGAAGCGCTGATGCCACACAAAGAGTTCCATCATGATTCAGGAGTATGTGTCCCCAGTGGTGACCTATAATCTCTTGCCCTTCCGGTTCATGCGCTTGGACAGGAGACTCTGTTCTGCTCACGAATGATTGGGGAGAGTTCAAAATCATTGCCCCGGATACCTTTGAGCGATTCATTCACAAGCAGCTCGATACAACCGGCACAGACTACCTCGACTTACGGGCCAAGTATTTTATCTCGGACACTCGTTCCTCCGATCACCTCCGGGTCATGGCGTCCAAGTATAGAACCAAGAAGTCCTTCTTGGATGGATTCACCAAACTCCACCTCTTTGTGGTCACGCTACGCTGCGATCACTCTTGCCCGTACTGTCAGGTATCTCGCCAGAGCGAAGACAAGACACGATACGACATGACTCCTGAGATGGCCCATAGAGCCGTCGACCTCATGTTGCGCGTGCCTGCCCCTGCGGTTACCTGCGAATTTCAGGGAGGAGAAGCCCTCCTGAATTTTCCGTTGGTCCAGGACATTGTGCTGTACGCAACGGAGAGAAATCGGTCAATCGGCAAATTCATCGATTTCGTCATCTGTACGAACCTGTCGAATCTCACTGATGCACATCTGCTGTTCTTCAAGGAACACAACATCAAAATCTCGTCCTCGCTGGACGGACCCGCCTTTCTCCACGACCACAATCGACCTTGCAGCCGAGGCAGCTCACACGCTCTTGTGGAGTACAACCTCCGTCGCGCCCAAGAGGCACTTGGGCGGAAGAATGTCTCCGTATTGATGACGACCACAAAGGAGAGCCTAGCGTATCCTAAGGAGATCATCGACGAATATCTTCGACTGAATCTGGGGTCCATTTTCTTGCGGTCGCTCAGTCCGTTTGGTTTTGCAACGAAAACAATGAAGACAATTGGATATTCCAGCGAAGAGTTCGTCGAGTTTTACAAGAAGGCATTGGATTACATCCTTGAGCTGAACAGACGAGGGCATTCGTTTCCAGAGGGATATGCCACGTTAATTCTGAGCAAAATCCTGACACCATTTCCCAACAGCTATGTGGATTTGCAGTCCCCCGCAGGTGCTGGGTTCAGTGCCGTGGCGTACAACTACGATGGGGAAGTCTATGCGTCCGACGAAGCTCGCATGTTAGCGGAGATGAACGATACTAGCTTTCGGCTGGGCAATGTGCTGGATAATTCTTACGAGCAGATATTCTTTGGCGAGCGCATGCAAGCCATCGCCGCTGCGTCCTGCAACGAAGCATTGGCTGGCTGTGCGGACTGTGCCCTCCAACCTTATTGCGGAGCGGACCCTGTTTACCACTATGCAACCCAAGGCGACATGTTTGGGAATCGTGCGACGAGTGGGTTCTGCAAGAAGAACATGGCGATCATTCGGCACATCTTCGGTTTGCTTCGACAGGCTAATAGTGAGACTGAAGAGATCTTTTGGTCCTGGATTCATCAGTCGAGCAGAGAAGAGATGAAATTGCCCAAAGCCTCATGGCTATCAAACTAACCACATACGGCAATACGGCTGGTCTGAATCATCGCTTCACAGTGCGGCTGACTTGTGACTGCTCTGCTGTGGCCATGAATCTGGCAGATCTGGCACTCGTTGTCCCGCTTGAAAGAGAAAATGCGGAGTTAACGCAGTACAAGAATTTCGCTGCCGTTATCACAGATTCATCTGTTCTGTTCGACAGGCTTGCCACCGCTGGCATCCCAGCAGTTCGCGTGCAGTCTACGGATGGATACAAGGAGGGGCATATCGTCACGATAGAACCCGCCTCAGGTTTCATTCGGACCATTTTTAGGCCTGAGTCGCCGCACAACACCATTTTCACCACAGACAGATGCAACAGCAACTGCATCATGTGCTCTCAACCACCGAAAGAGGTTGATGACAGTCATCTCGTTACCGAAAACCTCAAGATGTTGTCTCTCATCCAAGGGTCTCCGGAATATATGGGTATGACCGGCGGTGAACCCACCCTCCTTGGTCCTGATCTAATTCGACTCCTTGAGGCAGCGAAAGATAAACTCCCTACTACTCACATCCATATGCTTACAAATGGGCGTCTGTACAAAGATCTTGCTTTCGTCCGCCGTATTGCGGATGTGCAGCACCCTTCGTTCAGCTCTGCTATCCCTCTCTATGCTGACGTGGCTGAAGTCCACGATTACATTGTCCAGGCTCATGGTGCATTCGATGAAACCGTGGAGGGCTTGTACAATGCTGCCGAGGCTGGCCTAGCGGTCGAAATCAGAATAGTTCTGCACAAACAATCCATTCCTCGCCTGAAACAACTTGCCGAGTTCATCTATTGGAATTTCCCATTTGCAGTGCACGTCGCCTTTATGGGGCTAGAAAATATGGGATATGTGAAGAAAAATTGGGAGGATTTATGGATTGACCCGGTGGATTACATGGACTCACTTGGTGCGGCTGTGAAATATCTTTACCTCCGTCGAATGAATGTCTCCATTTATAACCTGCAACTCTGCTTGCTACCGCAATCGCTCTGGAGCTTTGCACGTAAAAGCATTTCCGACTTCAAGAACGAATATCTTAATGTATGTGCACACTGCACAGTGCGAGAGCACTGTAGCGGATTGTTCCTTTCCCAGGTCAACAGGCATAGCGAGCACATTCACGCGCTGACTATGGTCTAGGTCTATGCCGTAGCGACTCCCACTTCTTTAATCCTTTTTTAAACTGTGCGTGTTTTCTTGGTTCTCAAATCATTACCCCTAAAAGGATAGATTACCCAACACTAGCAACCCTTCCTCAGTAACTCTTTACAGTTCAGGCCCTCGTACCCCCTCTCCTCCATTGCAATGGCTGGGATCGGCCTAGGCGCAAAGGGTTTATTTTGTCGTAAGCCCTGTGATGCTAGCAAGGAGTAGAGATAGCAAAACGAAGCCCATTAGCTGATGAAAGTAGAAATAGTAGGCTAACCAGCCCTGCAGTTCCGTTTTCGTGTAGTGAGACTCACGTAGCCTAATGATGGGAAGGAATCGGTCAAAGCTGTAAGAGATTAGAGGGAAATAATTTTCCACATAAGATGCCAGAGAACGCGGGAAATAGTTGTAAAGCCTCTGGGGAATAATTGCCGAAGTGTTTCCTCGGATGGAATTAAATGGGTTGTCTTTTGAAATCTTGAGCATTATGGTCCCGATTCCGGTAAAAACCAGCACCCACAAAGTAACGCAAAAAATTGTTCGGTATCCATAGCCGATGAAGATTTTCAGGAGAGTCAACCAAAACCAATCCAGCCTGCTTGCTACCTCCGTACGTTCTCGTTCTTTGCTTTCGTAAAGGATCTCTAATGCCTTTTTTGTTTGACCGGCTTTCCGGAACACACTTGCGAGTTGTTCGTAGGGCTGGGGTGAATAGGGCTGTTGTTTTGCCAGCCATTCCTTAAACCATCCAACATCTCTTTTGCTCAAATCGCTTACGCCATCGCCTTCCAAGCCACCTAACCGATTGTAGGTGAAGCCGTCTAGCACTAGCTGATTTGGCCATGCATCCTGTCGATCTTGTAGAGATCCCACCTCAGTATTGCGAAGTACCAACTTTGATCCTTCCCGCCACTTGATGACCGAGGAATTTTGATTTGAGGCTAGTTGAAACTCCCCCTTGATTTGTGTTCCCGTCAGGTTGAGAGAAGGAAGTGAACTTTCAGAAATATTCAAATTGGAGGCTATTTTGGCAAAAGTGAGATGGATTTCCTTG
Source organism: uncultured Nitrospirales bacterium (assembly GCA_963801755.1). GTDB lineage: Bacteria > Nitrospirota > Nitrospiria > Nitrospirales > UBA8639 > Nitrospira_E. The sequence goes on from CAWDGE010000011.1 coordinate 112,317, forward strand.
TCTTTAATCACCTGAACTCGTTTTATGTTCAAGGTATCGCCGACGTGGAGGCCGCCCATATCCAGGGAGTCGGAGAAGGTAGAGCCACCCATGATGACTTGGCCCTCTATTCGGGCGCCCCGGAGATCCACTTTGGTGAATGATGCCTCTTCCATAAAAAGACCACCCTGGACCTCCATTCCAGTCATCACCAGTGTTTTACGAAAACTGGAGTCATTCATGCCAACTTCCCCATCAATTTTTGCGCCGGAGAGTTGTACTTCGTGAAAGCTGGATCCCTCGTTCATCCAGAGATTAGTGCCGACCTGGAGGCTATTCATATCCAAGGTGTCGACAAACGTAGAGTTTCTCAGGTCTAGGACATCCTTAATAATAGCGCCCGAGAGATGTACTTCGTGGAACATAGCCCCCTTGTTTAGACGGAGACTACCGCCGACCTGGAGACGATGCATAAAAAAGGTGCGATTGAAGGTGGAGCCACCAAGGGAAATCCAATAACGGGTTTCTAGATGTGACAGGTTTACTTCTTCGTCAAATCGGCAGTTATCTAGATCAAGGGGTTTGGTGAGTGTACCCTCTGAAAGGTCGAGAGGCTCAATGAACCAAGCGCCTTTGATGCGTATCCCACGATGGGACACAACCTCCTGATACGGCTCATGTAACAGAATGGTTTCCAGAAAACCTGGTCGCAAAATACGGATTCTTGTCCACCCTTCCGACTTAGATGTATCATGCGCAGCCCCTTCGAGTTGATTCAGATCAGCTTCTCTGCCCTCGCAGACTTGGGTCCAGACCCATCTCTCTTGCTCAGTCCAATTTTTTCCATGGGCAGTTTTACATTTCTCCCCCGGTAACACTGGTCGGTCTTTCACATATTCTGCCGCTGTCAGCGGGAAAGACACACCGGAAATTGCGCAGAGGATAAGAAATAAGGTGAAGACTATTCGCCAACAGAGTATGCGCGGCATCATCAACCCCCAAAATGTTATCGATCCTTTTAGCATAAAATCATTGTTGGTGCCCACCGAGAGAAAATACCGGGACACTCTATTTTGCACGTTTGCGCGAGTTTCCTGGGTTGGTTCCGACTGTGTGCATTGGGACAGACAGCTCGCGGAAATCTCTTGATGGCCGGGTAATTAGGTGATGGGGTCTTTACAAGACTTGAAACTGAGCCGCTTCCCTGTAGGTGGCCGATTCATCCGTCCAATGTCATACCATTTGCAAATGGCGCAGAGGACATCAATGGCGTATGACACAGACTATTGCCCCCCCAAATCCTAACTGCTTCAAGGTCTACGTGTCGGCCGAAGCGATTCAAGATAGTTGGCGTTGACCCATGGTTTCCTTCGTGACCATCAGAGCCGACTGGGATGAGCTAATCGAAGTTCCCCGTTGTGCACGGAAAAGATGGCTGAGCTGACGTTTTGTTTCATCGCATCCTTCGTCCACAGCATATCCAGTTCCTAAAATTGATCTTTCTATCAAAGCTGAACTTTACCCGTCCGATAATAAATTAAGTATTTCCAAATGCTATCTTCCACTAAAGATCGGATGTCTGACCCATTCAAAAAAAACTGCCATGCCCTCCCAACATGAAATCCTTCGCAAAAAAAGGTTTTAGTTCATGGATGTGATCACCCTCGCTCCCAATCCTTTCTTCGAGTGGGGCGGGGGAGATTAGAAGGACATCAAATAGAAGTTTTAGAAGTGTGAGTCCAATTCGAAAATTTTGGTAATCACCAATCAGGAAGGATGTAGAAGAGGCAATCGTTCTGGGCAATTTCCGGATTTGAGAAAAGAGGTCAGGGGTATTTTCTGACGACCCAGCCTTGCCTGCCGCCTACCGCGTCGAGTCCATCTCTCGCTTTAAGCTAAAGGGTAGATGGCGCATGGATTGTGGCCGATAGCTCGTCGGAGAACAACTAAAGTATTATCGTTGTCCGTGTTATAAGTTATCCGTCATCGGTGCTGGTCTCCTACAAGGTGTCGCCACCGTCTACCTCATACATCGGGCAGAGTTATCCCACCTGACGCAACCACTCCATAGAAAATACTTCACACGCCGTGAAAAAAAAGTGGCCTGCCCCATTAAATCATACCCCGAGCGTCGGGAGGTCGTTGATGGTAAAAGATTTAGGGAAGCTTGCCTTTCTCTTTGGCGAGGTCCGGGATGCCCTGAAGGAGAAGAGGAAGCAAGGCAATCACGGCAGGGAGGGCCGTCCGCAATTCTTCTTGGGTAAGAATTAACGCGACGATAATCGTAGCGAGCCCAATTCCTACGGGCACTTTTAGCGCGTTCCAGACACTATTGCCCCTTTTGGCCTCTTGTTGGTTTAGCTCATCGCGTATGCTAACCATCTGAACGAATTTTCGAAAACTGGCATTCATGATTCGTAGATCCGGATTGAATTGGACGAGCCCTTTCCGAAGCAAGGGTTCTAGACCGGGGTGTCCCACATGAATAAAGCGATCTCGGGATAAATGAAATAATGCGAGTTGTTCCTCCACCGTTAAGGACTGCCAAATTTCTTCGTAATAGGGTTGGGCCATTTGGAGGATGGCGGCTCTGACGGACTCATGGGAATGGTGCCGATCGGCGGTGCCGCTTTGAGACAGAACATATTTTTTGAACGTGGTGGCGAAATTGTGAAGAACCGGGGTTTCTCCGCATTCTTCCTGTAATAGTTCATCCAAGGTGTTTGTAGTCTTGAGGCTGGCCTCGGTAGACGGAGAAGTTGTGCGAATGTACATCATGGCAAAAGATCCCCAGATGGCATGCCACCGGGTTTCCGGAAGACTGTGTTTGGTCTCTGGTGTATCAAACGGGAACGAAAACGGATTGACATTCGAAAGAATCGTGGTGGAAACCCGTGGTGTGTTGGCAATGGCTGACATGACAGAGCTCCCTGGTTAGGTAGGCGGAGGAATTTTTGTGGTGACGGTCGTTGGTTGAACCTTGCCTCGAACCTCCGTCACAAGTGATTGCTTTTCTTGGTTTCCGGCGGGGCGCTGTTCTACTCTCAAGGGTATGTTGAAAAGGAATTCCAAGAATTCCAACTTTTGTTTATTAATGTCGGGATCTTTCCATTGATAATCCAGATGGTCAAGGATCACGTGAATGTTTTGGATGTTCTGACGATATTTTTCCTGTATGCGGGTCATAAGGGCAGCCTGCCATTGGTTGGGCGAATGGGCTTTTAGATCAAAATACAGCACACCGGGATGGTTCAAGTTTAAGTCTTTTGAGTGGGTGGAGAGAAAGTGTGTTTTCCCCTGTCCAGGAAATCCAATAAGAAGACGGTTCATCATGAGTTCTGGGGACTCGGTGGGAAAAAGTGACGATAGCGTGGAGACCATTGGGGCACTATACGACAGGAACAGGGCGCGATCCGCAATGAATTTTGGAACCTTGAGTAACCAAAACCCCACGAATCCTAGGATCAGCAAATAGCCCAGGAATTTCCCGATGGTTAGATTGCTGATGCCGGGAAGGCTCCCGTTTAGAAACCAGGGGGTTAACCTAATGTTCCCTCCTAATCGAAGGTGCCGGATGTGATTAGCGCCCGCTGGGGGCCGTAGTTTGGAATAGAGAAATACCTTGCCGTTGTTTTTATCCCATTGAATGTCCTGAACAGTATTTTTGGCCTGGGGCCAAGAATCCCCCACAAATCCCCACAGGGAAACGTGTTTGAGAAGCGGGGTGAAAGGTTTACTCAGAAGGGCAAACAATCTCTCGAAACGTCCATGGCCCTCTGCAGTAAGCGGGCTTCCTTTGGGACACAGATCCCAAGACGTGTTAAGAAAAAAGTCTGGATAGAATCCCAGGGAGTATTGGCTCACGGTATCTACGGAATCTGTTGATGGCGGTGTCGTCTCTTTTGCACAATGTTCTGGGAAACCCACCCCATTAATGGAGGATGAGTGTTCCCATTCGGAACGGGAAATGGGAATTTTCCCGGAGGCCTGAAAACTTTTAAAGGTTTCCAATAGTTGATATTGGGAAAAAAGCGTGATTTCTTGATGGAAAATACTGGAAAAACATCCATAAGCGGGAATTACTCCTAAAAGGAGCAGACAGGACGTCAACATCAATGAATAACTATTGGGAAACGCCAATAGAGATAATTTTTGACCTGGTAAGAAAGGTTGGGTTTGGTCCGTTGTTGGCAAAGATGGTGGCTGGCAATGTGTGATGGTGAGGGCGATTATTCCTCCCGCACATAACATTGGAACGAGCAATCCGATACTTAATTGCCAACCAGGGTTTCCAGCACACCAAAAAATTCCGATCGTGCCAACCAGAAACCACCCCAAATTATGAATCAAGATGGTTCGGTAGAAATGATGGTTCCCCCGGTTTGGCCACAACCAGGGAGCTTTCCGGTGTCGGTTTTGACCTTTCAGCAGAATCCAAAGAAGCCAATAGACGACCAAAGACCACAAGCTATACAGACTTCCTGCCACCAGAAGTCCCACGAGGTTTACGGATCGAAGGATTTCCATATCCCGAAACACCACCAGGGACCATGGTACTGGCGATAGGGGGAGAACGTAAAAACTGGTTGGTTTCCCCCAATAAGAGCCCTCCGTATGTCCGGCTGTTCTTGCGGCCAGAAGATCTCGTAAAGTCGAATTCTCATCTGTCTCGATGAGAAACATTTCTTGAAGATTCCGCCTCTGTTCTGAATGAAACAACACCCGATGGTCCGTCTCATCGATCACTGCAAACCCAGCATCTGGAGGAAGCACTAGATTATCCATGAGTGAGACCAATTTGAATTCTATAGCTGCCACCCATTTTCCACGTGATTCTTGTTGGCCAAGCCTACTAGGCATAGAGGCGACGACGGTATTCAACCCGGTTGTCCAGGAAGTAATCGGTTGCAGGAAAAAAGAATAAAACGATTGGAAAGAGTCTTCTGATGCGGATTTAGGCCATTGCCAAAGTTGTGTGGGGTGCTGGGTGACGGCGCTTACATACTGTCGCTTTCCTAAGGGAATGTTGTCGGTCATTCCTTGGGCGGGTTTCCCCGTGAAGGTGTCTCTGGCCCAATTAATTCGGAGCGATCCTTCAGGATCCATCCAAAAGGCGTAGAGAAAGTCGGTGTAATACCAAGGTTGTTCAGGCGAATGGGATATGTTTTCTGGAGGACAAATCTTCCTGCTGGTGGATAGGGCGTTGACGGGCCGCATTCTCTTGGGATCACACTCTTTTTGGATGTGGCCATCTAACAAGACTGGTCGTAAGCCGACCTCGTTCTTGTTTGATGGTGGTGTGGTAACTGCATGGAAGTCCTTCTGGAGGTAGTCACTGTGATCAAATTGTTCGAGCGTGGATAAAACAGAGAGCAGTTCGGCACTAAATCTGTTTTTAATGGTCTGGGCGGATTCTTCCAAGTGATGTTGGAGGGACTGTTTCCCCTCCCAATAAATAGTGGTGTCCAGGGCCAAAAAAGTAACCAGCCCTGTCCCCAAGAGCGCCGATAATACGAGCCCAAGTAGATGAGTTAGGCGAAGAGGGTCAGTAGGATTTAAGATTTTCAAATGAAACAGAGGAATGGCGATGACCAGGCTCAAAAACCCGATCATCACTCCCAGAAGAAGTGTAGAGGAGATGGCCAGGGTATCATTGGTGAACGTGGCATCCTCTACCAATCCCACCAGAACCCACTTACCTGTTAATTCCCCTGGCAGGAGGATGGGGTGACTGAACCCTTGGTAGGATTGCCCAGGAACTTTGAAAAGAAAATGATTGTCTGCCACGGTGAGGTGATGCTCGACCTCCTGCTGAGGGGGAGAAGGGTTTGGACTCAAGAGATTCCCTAACCAGGATTGGGATGTCACGGGTTGAGCCCGTTCTTTCAAGTCATCCCACGAAAATTCTTTGGAGTCGGACTGAAAGAGAAGCGTGGCGGATTGAGAGGTTGTAGAGGGTATCGCAAAAAGAAGAACCTCGGAGAATATAGCTCTATTCGTGAGGCGTTGGAGAAAGGAACCCAAATTAATTTCCCCAACAATCTCTATAGCTGTACTGGGATCCGAAGAAATCGTGGGATCGGAAGAAAAGCTGATTTGAATGAGGGGGGGGAGCTGATTTGACTCCACTTCTAAGCGGTACCCCTTCGATTGGGTTTTTGTTAATTCGGATTTTGTTTTTATTTGGGTCAGGCCTTCTGCTTCACACATTCTACGGAGTTGATTCGGAACAGCATCTTCTGAGGCAGTGGGGGAACCGGTGTCACAAACCAAAAGGGTTGTTGATCCTGTATGGGGATCTTGTTCGGCGACCCTTTTGTTTTCAACCTCCTCGGATTGAGGCTTGGCCTTTTCCGTCGGCGGGATCATCCGGATCAATAAGTTCCGGCCCTCGTTTTTAATAACAGTCGAAAGCTCGGACTTGGATTTGGGATTCAGATTTTCCTGAATCTCAGATGCTCCAACTTCAAACACCTTTTGATAACTCTGGATTTTTTGACTGATGTTCTGACCCCATAAATTCAACAAGCGGAAATTTCGTTGAATCAGGTATTGCTCCTTTTCGGTGATATGGACCCAGGCCATTCCACTCAAAAGTCCCAAAGCCACAATCACTAAGAGGGTGGCGCGTTTCGGCGTCACCGAGGTCAGAAATTGATTATAGAAAGTAGAAATGGTTGAGAGGGGTGTAGGCATGTGGATATTGAGGTGACAGGAAAGAAAAATAAATCGAAACGTAAAATTTGATCTTTACATTTCATCTATCGATATGAGTTAAGCAAATGCCATGCCTTGCTTGGGCGATTGTTCTAAGAGTGAGTGGATGCGGGAAGTTCCCTCTGTCGATTAACCCATTCAGAAGAGCTTTACAAAGATTTTTGGGAATCTTCGTACCTTTTTTCTATCTAAATTCGTAAAAGTTAGGAAAGGGTTCTTCAGTTGGTTGAGATCATGCGACGTCCTTCATATTTATCCAATTGGATACACTGTGTATCTTTTGAAATACATTCCTCCCCATGTCTCTCCAGCAGGGCCGGGAACGGTAACACAAGCTTGTTAAGATGTGGGAAAGTTTGGTGATAAACAAAGGAGCCTGACCTTTTAAATCATACCTGGGTTTTTCATTCGTTGCCTCCCAATATATGAAAGAAGTCACCATTTTGTCATACCATCCCTTGCAACAAAGTTTTTCCTCTTGTATGGAATTACCCTCACTCCACTCCTTTCTTCGAGAGGGGCCGGGGAGATTGAAAAGACATCAAATAGAACTTTTAGAAGTGTGAGCCCAATCCGAAAATTTTGGTAATCACCATTCAGGGAGGGTGTAGAAGAGGCAATCGCTTTGGGCGATTCCCGGGTTCGTCGTGACTATCATGAGGCGGGCGGGATGAGCTAATCGAAGTTCTCCGTTGTGCACGGAATGGATGGCGGAGCTAACGTTTTGTCCCATCGCATTCTTTGTCCACAGACCATCCAAGCCTCGTTTTTCTACCTACCCCAACGTTTCCTCCCGCGACCACAATCCAAAATTCAATCGATCCACTCAGAATTGCCTCCTTCCCGATTTCCGTGACAAGGTAAAGAATCCTGCCTGGACGAACGGTGCCCTTTGCTCTTTTTTTGGTTGAGGGCTTCCATGAAAATTACATTCATGAAATCAATAAATATGTCCGAAATAGAGACGGATAGGATTGTTTGAACTCGCTCAGTGAGGCCTGCCAGTCGTCCGTAGTGAAAACAAGGGCTCGTAGAAAAATTAAAAGGAGAACGGAAACATGAAGCCAGTATTATGGCTGAGGAAATCCGCAGGTGCCATCTTAGTCCTCATGTGTGGAATTGGCATTGCCTATGGCATGGATCACAGCAGGACACCTCTTCTGCAAATCCAGGCATCCCCTGAGCGGGCTGTCGTCCCGAGCGAGGTGAGCTTGAGGGTTTCCACGAATATCGGTCCCTGAAGTGGAAATGATTGCCTGGGATTATGAAGGAGATGGAAGGTTTGACGCAGAAGGGCCTCATTTTCATTCTCAGACTGTCACGTTCTCACAATGCCGGCCATTTTTCCCCACGGGTGATTGTCACCAATAAGCAGGGTCAAACCTATGAAGCGACAACTGACGTGGTGGTAGAGAATCCGGAAGATCTCCAAGCTGCCCTCAATGCCCGGTTGCAGGGCATGCTGGCTGCATTAGCGAAGCAGGATGTTGAAGGGGCGTCTCGTTTGTGGCGACCAGAAAGCGTGATGCCAAGCGGCATGATTGGAACGTACTTGCCGATCATTTAGGAGAGATCGCGAATCTTTTTTCCGTTCCTCTTCAACTGACAGATGGGAAAGGATATCGAGTGGTGGCCAAATCAGGGGACCCACTGCCCATGGGTGAAATCCAATTTCCCTTAGAGGTGGAGTTCGTGTGGGAAGCAGATCATCAATGTTATATCAAAAATTTCTAGAATCCGAATTTTTCTGAAATCCAATCCTGACTGACAATGAATTCCGGAGATTCTGTATTCGAAGACCTCGACCCTTCCAGGTAATTAAAAAACCCCAATGCCATCCAGCGCCCGTCAAATTCCCATTATTGAACCGCTTCCCGCCAGATGAAAATTTCCCATTACCATATGATTCTTCTCCACAGGTGATTAAAGAGCCCGCCTTGCAAGAGATGTTTTCTGGTCGTAACGGATCTGTTCATCCGATCACCGTTTGAGTCTCATTGTGCTGCGGGATCCAAAACGCATATTTAGGGGATAGCCATTCAAGCTATCTACTTCTGAATAATTCAATAAAATCAAAAAACTCGCATGTCTCTATCGGTAACGTGAAAGGCCTTCCGGTTAGGGTCGACATGATCGAACTGTTAAGACAACGGTTTCGACTTTACATCTTTTCCGTTGGAAAGGATGCCTGCTTCCTAAGCTCAATCTTTCCTTCCCAAGACTTACTAAGTTCAACCTTTTTGAACAATTGCTTCCCCTACAACGGGGTATAGGCCCTTTTCCCCTATCCTCTCATACTGCCCGAGCTTTCACTCTTAAGGAGATTACATTTGAATAATCATGGGTCCTTAGCAAAGAGGGGAATACCTTCGATGACATGGAGTTGGACAAAATTTTTTCGAATGCATGCGAGTTCCCCATGGATTGTTGTCGCGGTCCTATTTTTTCTGAGTGTGCCTGGAATGGCCAAGGCGGCCCAGGATTTTGTGGTGCTAGGAAATGAGGGGGTTTGGGTTCGGCTGGGAGGTACCATTCTCAGCGGAGATGTTGGGGCAAATCAAGGGAGTATCGGTCCCTATCTGAACGGTGAGCAAGAATTGACTATCGGTCACGACGTTGTGGTTCAAAACAGTAATAGCCAGATAATGGGGGATACCGTCAGATTGAAAAGTGGATCTCAGATACAGAATATTATGGTCAATACGCTCTTAGGGCCGGGACAGATTCTAGGGACCATGGCGACGTCAGTTAAACTCCCGCTCGTTTCCGAGATGCCGCCTGTCCCACTGGTTCATCCTGGATCGCAGGATCTCGATATTCCAGCAGGAGGAGCCCTTACACTCCAGGCTGGACGCTATGGCCGGCTCAAAGCTCGGCCTGGCGCCATTGTCACCCTTTCAGGCGGCCTTTACCACTTTCAAGAATGGGATATTCGTGAAGATGCGCAAGTTCTGGCGACTAAGGCCGTCGAGATTCGCGTGAAAAGCCAAATCGATACTCGCAGACATACAGTTGTCGGGCCGGCTCCTGGTGCAGGGACCCTAACTGCGGCCGATGTCCTCATCATTGGTACCGGCATTAATGGAACAACAGGTAGTATCGATGACACTCCGGAAGCGGTGAAGTTTGGGGAAGGCAGCAAGGTGCGCGCGAAGGTCTATGCTCCTAACGGCCTTTTGCGGTTCAGAGCCGAAAGCAGGGCTACCGGCGCATTTGTGGGGAAATGGGTTCGCATGGGAAATCACTCCACAATCGCATTGGAAGGAGGTTTTGGGTTGGGGCAGGGAGGAAATAGTCCACCAGTGGCTCAGGCAGGACCTGATCAGACTGTCCAGGTTGGAATGACTGTTCAGCTTGATGGGGCTGATTCAACCGATGTGGAGGGGAATCTTTTGACGTACAGGTGGACAATACTCTCACAACCCGCAGGGAGTAACGCTTCGCTTTCTGATATTACCGGCATCATGCCTATGCTGGTGATAGACACTCCAGGAATCTACACACTTCAACTCATTGTGAATGATGGAACAGTCGTTAGTGATCCCGATTCGGTGACGATAACAACGATCAATTCGCCTCCTGTGGCCGGAGCCGGACCGGATCAAACCGTGTTCGTCACTCAATCGGTCCTCTTGAATGGAAACGCCTCCCATGATGTGGACGGGGACGCGCTGAGTTTTCATTGGTCCTTTGTGAGTATTCCTGGTGGAAGTGGGGCTACACTTTCTAATCCAACTTCTTCTACGCCAGATTTCCTGGTTGATCTGGCAGGGACCTATCAGGTGCAACTGATCGTGAACGATGGGCAAGAAGATAGCCCACCGGACATGGTCCTGATCAATACCCAAAATTCCAAGCCGGTGGCTCATGCGGGCCAGGATCAGACGGTTCCGGTAGGAAGCAGCATCACCTTAACGGGAACGGGCTCCCATGATGTGGATGGCAATTCGTTGATCTTTCAATGGGCACTCATTGCCATTCCGACAGGGAGCACTGCAATACTTTCAAACTCAACTACTGTTCAACCGACATTTGTTGTTGATCTGGTCGGATTGTATGTGGCTCAGATAATCGTCAATGATGGGATGGAAAATAGTGCTCCCGTCACGGTGACGATAACTGCAGGCAACACGCCACCCGCGGCCGATGCCGGACAAGATCAAAACGTGTCAGTCTTTTCATTAGTCACCCTCAATGGGAGTGGTTCCCATGATGTAGACGGCGATGCCTTAAGCTTCCTATGGTCGTTGGAGAGCCGGCCTCAAGGTAGTACCACGACTCTTTTAAATCCTACCTTCGCGCAGTCCACCTTCATTCCGGATATTCCTGGAATCTATGTCGTAACAGTCGGGGTTTCAGATGGAAAGACTTTGAGCAATCCCGATACCGTCGTCATCGTTGCCCATGCCCCCGCACCTCCCGGATTACCGGCCTTGCTGATTACCAGCCCTTCAGAAGGAAGTGTGGTGGGGGTGAGTCCTATTACGGTCACTGGATTCGTCAAGGATCCCAATGCTTCCGTCACCGTCAATGGAATTTCCGCGACCGTCACGGGTGGAGTGTTTCTTGCCGATGGCATTGTCTTACAGGAAGGCGGCAATAGTCTGATTATTAGAGGGGTGGATGGAGCAGGGCATACCAATATTGTGAATCTTGGTGTCACCCTCTCCGCTACACCGACAAATCTCACACCCATCTGGGGGCCAGTGGCATGGGTCAAACACACCACGATAGAAGAAACCTTCAGCGCAAAATTTTCAAATTGCGAACCAGCAGCTCAATACCAATTAGTCATGATCAATGGTACCTCGGGTGGTGCAAATCGAGTAACTCATGGGACGGTCCTGTTGAATGGGACGGAAGTGATCGGGGGTCAAAATTTCACGGCAGCCCACAGTCAAATTACCCATGCCATCGTGGTGCAAGCTCGGAATAATCTTGAGGTGCGAGTGACGGGTCCGCTCGGCGCACAAGTGCAGGCCTATATTGCCTGCACTACCAATTGTTTGGCTGTGACCATTGACGCTCCGCTGGCCAATGCTACGATTAATCAATCAACCATGTTGGTGAAAGGAACGGCCATGAGCAGTGGTTCAAGCCCGGTAGGGGTGATCGTCAATCAACAAGCGGCTAAAGTCTTCGGCTCGTCCTTTGCGGTCGATCAAGTGCCCGTCCGCGAGGGCACCGGAACTCTCGGACCCACCACTGTCGTCGTGCAGGCCACCAATGCTTGTGGCCAGCGGGCCTCTTTCACCATTCAAGTCCACACTGCCGACGTGTTGACTAACCAGGCGCACTTACGAGTGTCGCCGGATCGAAATGTCGCTCCCAGCCTGGTTACACTCCGGGTGTCCATTGATATCGACCAACCGGTTGCCAACATTCAATGGGATTTTCAGGGTGATGGGACCATCGACGGCCAAGGACCGGACCTCCATGAACAATCCACCACCTTCACCCAACCAGGGTTGTATCTGCCCAAAGTAAGTGTGACGGATACCATGGGAAACAGATTTGACGCCACGGCAGTAGTCCAGGTGTTGGATTCTGTGGCATTTGAAATTATGCTCAATGCCGAATGGTCCGGCATGATGGAGGCGCTCGCGCAAGGCGATATTGAACAGGCATTGTCGCATATCCTAATCCGAAAACGGGAGGTCATGCGCCATGATTGGACGGTGTTGAAGGATCATTTGGCTGAATTAACCGATACCTTTAATGTTCCACTCCATCTCACGGATGGCCGTGGTCGACGCGTGATCGGGAATCCATAACCCAACTAGCCCTGGGAGAGATTCAATACCCCTTGGAAGTGGAATTTGTTTTAGATATTGACGGCCAATGGCGGATTCGAAGTTATTGAAGAGAAAAAATGTTTTTTAATTAAAGGCGGAAAAGAAACCTAAAGTGTTCACTGTCTTTATGAAAATTTTCGATTAGTAAATTCAACGGGAAAACTATGAATAGTATCTGGCCTGACTACAAAACCCCTATTGTTTTTTCTTCGATTGGGGTTCTTTTTCATCTTTGTTTCGTACGTGCTGTTATTGGTTAATTACCGGTGGAAGTGGAGAGTGGCAAAGTTGGATCGTCCTAGTTCTTGGATTTCCCTTTGGTCATCTTTCTTCAAAATATACCTCACGGAAATTCTTTTCTTTATGGCTCGGCTTTGAAATATATCCTTTTCTTTTCCTTGTCGGGACGGCTATGTATGCAGTGATTGGTTGGTGTGTGGGGTATTTTCTTGGTATATGAGGAAGGATCTCGATTAGTTAAGAAACAAGAACATCTGTCATGGACTAATTAAAACAGTTTCCAATTGGGTTCTAATCTTAATTTTTTGTCGGTCTTTCAATGTCGAGTGTGGTTGCCTAAGAAAGGAGATAGTTTAATGGGGATTGTTTTCAGTTTAATTGACCTATTTCCATCAAGGAAAGTTTTCCATAATTATGGTTTCCGTCTCCTTTTCCTCTAAACACAGGAGTTTTTCTTTTTTACACAGGATCACGAGTGTTACCTTTAATGAAATTTTTTGTTCTGATGTTAGCGTTTACTTTCATTGTTCCTGCCAATGGATGGGCTTGGGAGCTGAAATACTCATGAGGAAATTACAGAAGAGGCCATCAGAATCATGGAAGGCGATCTGAATCGGTATCTCATGAATAACTTGGGACTGGAAGATGGTTTGAATGAATCGGTGGTGGGAGGCACTCCGCGAGAATTGATGAAACAGGGAGGTAGCAGTGAGAGAGGATGGCCTTTAGATCCTGTAAATCACTTTCATAATCCAATTTCAAGTTCTGGACTAAGGTTTTGGTGGTACTTCTGCGATTAAATGGAGTTTGCAGAGTTGGGAAGCCAGGCTCCGGAGGATTCAGTTTTCCTGGAACGATGCACGTGTATTTTACTTCAAGGCCAGACTTCTCCCAGCCAAGGCCGAACGAAATGAATATTGGGGCAAGACTTTCCGTGCGTTAGGCCAGGTCATGCATTTGTTGCAGGACTCGGCCAATCCCTCTCATGTGCGGGACGATATTCACCTCCTGCGAGATGGCTTGCATGACTATATGGCTAGACATCATGTGGGGTCCTTATCTTGGTGGGGGTCCATTCAGTCCCGATCGTTCGATGTTAGAACAAGCCGGGCCTGCAGGCCCGAACAATGAACCCTTTGCCAACCTGTTTGATCGAAATATGTTGTATCAGGGGTCAAACCCCGAGGCCACACTTGGAACGAATGTTGGTATCACCGAATTTACCAACGCCAATTTCTTTAGTGATGATACGATTCCAGGTCAGGATCGCATTGAACTGGTATATCCGAGGTTAGCTGAATTGGTTCCAGCTCCAACCATTCCGTTTGGTCCTAATACTTCACCCTGCCGAGACTCGGGGCGCCCTCTGAGCTCAAAGCCCGCGTTGCCAAATTACACCGGAAATCAAGGCTGTCGCTAAATTTATACTTGCCAATCACGAATTGGATTTGTTAGGCCAACTCCAGCTGGATGATGTGGTATATGAGGCCTACTCCCATAATCTTATCCCCCGCGCGGTAGGCTATTCTGCGGCTGTCCTTTCTTATTTTTTCAGAGGAGATTTATCGTTAAAAAGCAGCGAATATAGTATGTGTTCGAACCCCGATGGGACTTTCCAGCCTGGCGGGCATCTGGGGGTGGACATTGAAGTTCCCTCAAATTTACTCTTGGAGGGGCAAGGGGCTTTCTATTATGACTTACCCGATGGATCTCGTGTACTTGCGGGGGGAGGTCCTGTAGGACCAACGGACATAGAACTGGGAGGGGGAAAATATATTTTGCTTAACCAGTTGGCCTTTTTTAAGCCTATACGGTGGACTATCATTTTTCAAGGAAAAATGGGCCCAGGAGCCCAGGAGCCTCATGCTGTGGTAGCCCTTTCCGGAAAAGCCCCTTGGGTAGACGTGAGGTGTCCAATTTAGTGAAAGAACAACCAAAGTCCCAATGATCGGCTTATCTCTGATCGTTTCAATAAGCACTTGCATACTATGGGCCTTGTACGTGACCAGGTGTCATTACGAGTTTACCCCAATCGAAATATAGTACTCAGCGAAGTGAAATTGAGGTTTCCCACGGATTCGGTCCCTGAATTGGAACTGATAACCTGGGATTATGACGGAGATGGACGGTTTGACGCAGAAGGGCCTCATCTTCATTCTCAGACTGTCACATTCTCACATGCCGGCCATTTTTCCCCACGGGTGATTGTCACAAATAAACAGAGTCAGAAGTGGACCCCGTGTTTTGGACAGCTTGATAAGTGAAAATTCTGCCTCTCATTAGGCTGCTGTTTCGACCTGTGTTTGCGCAAAATATACGGCATCAGGGGTCTGTCGGTTTAGCGCCTGGTGGCCACGTTCCGTATTATAGAACATGAAATAGTCCGTCAAGCCAGCTCGCAGCGCGGTTGGTGTCTCATACGCACGTAGGTACACATCCTCGTACTTTACACTGCGCCACAGTCGTTCGACGAACACGTTGTCCACCCAACGATCTTTCCCATCCATACTAATGATCACTCCATGGGCGTGGAGGACAGCCGTAACGGCTTCACTCGTGTATTGCGCCCCTTGGTCTGTATTGAAGATCTCTGGCGCTCCGTAGCGCCCCACCGCTTCTTCTAAGGCTTCGACACAGGCCTCAGTGTCGAGAGTATTTTGAGACGCGCCAGGCCAAGACCCACTGTGCATACTAATCCATGATCACTGTCAGATGCATGAATCCCGGGGCCATCGGAATATAGCAAAGGTCACTCGCCCAGACCTGGTTGGGACACGTGATCGGAAGCCCTCTCAGTCGATAAGGGTTGATCTTGTGTCCCTTGCCAGCTTGACTGGTCCGGGGCTTCGGATAGATCGCTCGCATCCCCCATCTGCCGCATACGCCGTACCCGCTTGCGATTGACACGATGCCCTCCTTGTTGCAGCGCAGCACACAAACGCCGACTCCCATAAAAGGGCCATTTGAGATACAGCTCATCGAGAAGCCGCATGAACGCAAGGTCTACAGATGACACCGGCTGAGCACGGGCATAGGCGCTGGAGCGGGGCACCGCCAGCAACTGACACTGGCGGGTGACCGAGAGCCCTGTTTGAGAGGTCAGCATGGCTTTGTGCTCGTTCATCGGCCGTGCCCGAGCGCGTGTGCTAAAAAATCCTTCTTCATCGTCAACTGCCCAATCTTGGCATGTAACTTCTGTTGTAACTGCTCTTGCGTCGCGGCTTCTACCATCCCAGCTTCAAACACGTTCTCGGCCTTTGTGATCAACGGCTTCTTCCAATCCTGGATCTGATTGGGATGGACATCAAAATGCTCCGCTAACTCGGCCAAGGTGCGCTCCCCCTTGACCGCCGCTAAGGCCACCCACGCCTTAAACGCCGGGGAATGATTGCGTCGAGATCGTCGTGCCATCTTCTGCTCCTTTCGTTGAAGAAAATATACCGCAGAAGATTTCACTTAGCATCTGGAAATAGCTGTCCAATAGATGGGGACCACTGCCGTAATTCGAATCCCATAGCGGTTGATTGGTAAATTGGCTTCTCTCATAGTGAGCAGCCCTTCAATAAATGCTTTACTTAGAATTCTTTTTTCTGTCCAACCATCCGAATTTTTCGAAGTCAATATCCCGCCACAACCACCCTTTTGATTAAAGTCAGCAATCTTGCCATAAGCAATTTGTTCCCATACCCAACATTCCTCCGGGGATTTACCTTGCAATAAATCAGGGGTTAGTCTTACTGTGATTGAGTCCATGGGGAAAATTAAGCCAAATTAAGGGAGATAATAATGGTGCCCAAATTACATTCACGACTTTTAAAAAAAACGTTGTAATAGTACCAGCAAAACATAAAGTGTCAATTTATACCAACTTATTTGAATAGATGCCTTTGCAAGGGAAAGCTCTATTCACATTATTGCCATAAAAATTTGACCGTTTACCTAATTAACCAATATCTTAAAAAGAAGGCGACTGAAACTTCTTATAGGTCTTCTGTTTGCTATTTCAAATTTGAGATTTCTTATGAAACCATTCCATTGTATTAAATATATTTTCTGCATTTGCCTCTTGACCTTAGTGTTCCCAGCACTCAGTGCGGCTGAAGATCCGGAGGAAGACCCACGGTTGCCGTTGGCGATGGAGGTGTTTTTAAAGAGGCCCGCCGAACATCTGTATGAACTGCATGTCCATTTAACCAATGTCAGTGATGAACCGGTCAGCGTGGATGTTCGGGATTTGCCCTGGAATCCGACGGATGGTTCTACCTGGCTCTCGGTCACCCGTTTGGATGCGCAGAAACGTCCTATCAAGCAGAATCTTCCTATTGGGAGGTTTGGATCACAAATGGTTCCGCTTGTGCCGGGCGAATCGATTCAGAATAGGGTGGCTTTAAACCCCAGGATTCCTTCCTTGTTAGATGATATTGAGCAAGCCGGGGTGCAATTGCAGTGGGACTGTCCCCCGTCTGACTTAAAGTTTGTGTGCAAACCCGGTGTCACCCAATACCCTTACCATTCCAAAAGGCGATCCCGGCCAACCGGATGTGTATGCCATTGACCACCAAGCCTGTCTGGCTCTGGAGAGCCGTATTGGTCTTATCGATATTCCTGAAGGACATGATGTGCTGTTTCTCCTCGCCTCCGAATCTATCATGACGGATCTGGAGGGAATGACCTCTTTGCTTCTAGAGGTCGATGACTATGTTCAGCGCTGTCATCCAGGTTGGACAAACAGCTGGGCGGTGAGCTTTGTGACCGATAAGAAGTTCGCGGGATTCCTGAGTGAGGGGGAGAATCGGCGTTATTTTGCAGAAGGCCTCTGGCAAGAGGCGAATATCGGGCAGTACTCTAGTCAAATCCGCACGTTATTCCGATTTCAGTGGATTAAGAAACGCGCGGATACCGTCTACCTTTCTCTTTTTCCCTTCCAACAACAGAACGATACCTAAATTAAAGATTAGACCTCGACCCTTCTGTTGGCATATTGAAAGCCCGTCCATCTTCGGCTCCGCCCCGGGCAGGCCATTCGACTCCTGGGCCGGACGCGGACCTCAGGACGAACAAGTTCAAGGCCGTTGACCGGCCCATTGGCAGGTTTACGCCTCCTCACTGAATTCCAAAAATCCTATACCTACAAGGAGCTGTTGAAGCCTCTCCTGGTTCTTGGGGAGCGTGACGTTTGTTCGGTGGAATTCCCGGCGGACGGGATAGTTCTTGCGAAGTTCATCAAAGCGACGAGGCCGTTCTTTCTGAGGAATCGCAAGCAGTTGTTGCATGCAATGATAATCGGCTTCCAGGTCATAGATCGTGGTGACCATTTCTTGAATCAACTCTTCATCAGATTGCTCGTGGTAGTCGATGGTTAAAGATGGCACGGTTGGTGTGGGCAGCACCTGGACGGGATTCCATGTGGGGGAGATGTCCAGATGTTTGCATAGGGCTGCGTAGATCATGAAGGTGCCATTGGCTTTGCCATCGAGGGAGTGGCCGGCAATATGGGGTGTGCCGATTGTGACGGCCTGAAAGAGGTCCCAATTAATGCCGGGTTCATCTTCCCACACGTCGATGATGGTCGGGCCGATGCGTTTCTGTGTGATGGCGTCCAACAGCGCATGGGTTTCGACGACTTCGCCACGCGCGGCATTGATGAAGATCGCTGCTGGATTCAGCCATTGGAGTGTCTGCTCATTGAGCATGTGATAGGTCGGGTAGGGGCCGTTGGTGGTCAATGGCGTATGGAGCGTCACCACGTCACAACTGAGAGTTTCGGCTAACGAACGCTGCTCGACCTGGCCCGTTTCTGCCAGCGGAGGATCATGGAGGACGGGGAGCATCCCAAGCGCCTCCACTTTATTCTTGACCAGTTTGCCGATGTTTCCGACGCCGATGATACCAATGGTTTTGCCTTTGAGCGAAAAACCCTGCTGCTTTCCAAGGAACAATAAGGAGGCCAGGACATATTCAGCCACCGAATTGGCATTCGATCCGGCTGCCGAGGTAAAGCCGATGTTCCGGGTTTTGAGGTAGGCTTCATCGATGTGGTCCACTCCGGCCGAGGCCGATCCGACAAATTCGACAGGAGTTCCTTTCAATAATGCGTCATCAACCCGCGTGATGGATCGAATAAGTAAGACATTCGTATCTTGCAAATCGCTGGAAGTGATGGATCGCCCGGGCAGAACAGTCAGGTTTCCCAGACTGGCAAATGCCTCCTTGATGTAAGGGATATTTTCCCCGGCTACCATATTGACCGATTTTTTCATATTTTGTGCCTTTCAGACGATGTTTTTCCAAATGTGCAGCCTATAGCAACTTGCCGGTTGGCGCTAGCCTTGCTTTTTCCATTACACGGACCTACCCGATGCAAGAGCAAGCAAGTAGCATGGGGGAGAGGGGAAAGGGGCTTTTTTTTGATGAGGCGAGTTGAAAAGAGTGGGGCCTGACTTATTCAGTCAGGCCCCACTCACCAGACTATTTAAATCAATTAGACCTATTGAAAGCAAACCATAGAGATAACGGCCGACTGATCTATTTGTTTCTAATCCACAAAACATTCCTCAAAAATCTTTCCCTGACATACCCTAGTGTAGTGTTTCATAAATATCTTGACTTATCGAATACCAGGGTTATCTTCTCGGAAACAGGAGAAGATTCTCATGCGCATGGCCCCTTCCCTTTACCTGGCTGATGCTGAACGCACTCAATTACAGCAGTGGGCTCGAGGCCGGCGGACGCCCTCTCGTTTGGTACTCCGGGCCAAGATTGTTCTGTTGGCCGCTGACCGGCAAGAAAATCGGCATATTGCCACCGTCTTGGGCACCAGTCGCCAGACGGTGGGCCTGTGGCGGCAGCGCTTCGCGACCCACCGACTGGCCGGCATTGTCCAGGACGCTCCGCGCGGAGGGCGTCCGCCGCAGTCCCGGCAGGCCCTTGAAGCTCGCATTGTGCAGACCACAACGAAAACCTCGCCTCGGGCGGCCACCCACTGGTCGCTCCGCACATTAGCCCAGCACCTCGACACCAACCCCACCTTGGTGCATCGCGTCTGGAAAGTCCATGGGCTCAAACCACACTTGGTGCGGACGTTCAAACTCAGCAAGGACCCACAATTCCTTGAGAAACTCGATGACGTGGTGGGGCTGTATCGGAATCCCCCGGAGCATGCCCTCGTCCTCAGTATCGACGAGAAGTGTCAAATTCAAGCCCTTGATCGCACGCAACCCGGGCTCCCGCTGAAGAAGGGCCGCTGTGGGACGATGACGCATGATTATAAGCGGCATGGCACCACCACCTTGTTTGCGGCCCTGAATGTCGCTGAAGGGAAAGTCATCTCCACGTGTCTCCCGCACCATCGCCACACGGAATGGCTGCAATTCTTGCGGTTGATTGATGACCAGACGCCAAAGGACAAGCCCCTGCATCTCATCGCCGACAATGATGCCACCCACAAGCACCCCAAGGTGCAGCGGTGGCTCAAGCGGCATCCTCGGTTCCACCTGCATTTCACGCCCACGAGCAGCTCTTGGCTCAATATGGTCGAACGTTTCTTCGGCGAACTCACTACCAAACGGATCCGCCGCGGAGTGTTCCGAAACGTGCCGGAATTGATTCAAGCCATTGAGGAGTACATCAAACACCACAATGCTGCGCCGAAACCATTCGTCTGGACCGCCACGGTGGAAACGATCATGGAAAAAGTTACTCGGGCCCGAAAGGCCCTGAATAAGACAAGAACAGCGTGAAACACTACACTAGCCTGGTTCTTAGATGTATGAGGCATTAATGGCCTGAAATGCTTGTTGGCGGTTTCTCCATGGTGATCGCTGAGGATGTCCTGGGTTCATGAGTCGCTGGGACATTATATAGACCGCTCCTTCTTTCTCCAGGACCTCGGTGCCAAACCGATAATTGGAGAACATCGTATTATGGGCCATGCGCCGGTCGATCGGATTCTGGAAATCCATCCTGGTTTTCATGTTTCATTGGCTAAGATCACCACTTCCATTTTGATAAATCCTCCCATGCTCGGGTGCCAGGCCAAAAGCGGGTAGACTCCTTCGGGGACATCAGGGAGGTTGAAATTTCCTTCCGTATCGGTAATGGCATAGTACGGATTGTCTACCGCGACTCCCAGCTTTGCATGTAGGTGTGAAATCCGCATTCCAAGTATAAGATTCTGCGGCCATGGGAGAACTCAGCCGTGTCGAGTATTGCTTCTCCAGGATTGTGTTGATGATCCTTGATTCTGTTCTTGGGATGGAACGGATTGAGCCGGGGTGGGCGATGAAGCATGACTTTTGATCCAAATGGGGCCGTTTCATAAATTTGCACATCATGAATAATGGGATCCATGTTGACAATGTGGAGTGGTTGTTCGTTTTGCACAATCGAGACCCAGGGCGTAAAGAGACAATCCTCCACCCTGACTTTAGCTCCATCTAATTGGGGAAAGGGTTTGCCTTGAGAAATGCCCTCCAGAAAGACCACATGTTTTGGAGGCCACCATCCGGCGCCACTTGAATTTCATCCACGAGACGCCATCCTGTTGCTGTCGAAATACGCCCGCAAAAATCTGTGTCGGGATTGGTAATGAAACTGTACGCCAATGCCGGTGGTTCTTTTCCCGCCAAGGTTACCTTCCCGGTAATGGTGCCTCCATTGGAGACCGTGATTGCCTCATAACTCAACGCAGGAGTGATCAGGATAATGTTGAGACCTACGGTGAAAAAATACGAGATGAATTTCATAAAACGATCCTTTGGTCAATAGGTGTGAAAGTGCAAACCCATTCATAAATTAATCCTCAGAAATACCTAAAGAACATTTTTAGCCCACTGAAAAAAGGAAGCACGGTCATGAGGATATGTGGGTTTCATGCCATGGGATGGAGCATGCCAGGGTTTCCCGGGTCTGAAAGGTACCCAAATGTAAAAAAGGAAAAAATCAAGGGGGCATGTGCTTAAAACTATGCCATGTCTTCATGACGTCAGAGCACAGTATCCTGGAAATTCTTCTTT
The DNA here is from genome assembly GCA_963801755.1 of uncultured Nitrospirales bacterium. Taxonomy (GTDB): domain Bacteria; phylum Nitrospirota; class Nitrospiria; order Nitrospirales; family UBA8639; genus Nitrospira_E. The sequence goes on from CAWDGE010000011.1 coordinate 134,062, forward strand.
ACAATACATGAAGGCCGAAGCCTTCAGCCTGTACGTTTCCGCACCTTTTTGGGTCTAGAAAATTCGTGTAAAAATCTGAAAAATCAATGGATTAACTTTTTTAATGACATGGCCCTTCATTTGCTAGTCCAATAGTACTATGATGAGCAAGCTATTCCTTCTTATGCGGGCAGTATTTTTTTGTCCCGGTTAGTGAATTAACCATTTTCAGGCATCTTCTTTTTTTTTAGTAATTCACTTTTCCGGGAGGTCCATCATGACTGTTCAGACTCTACCGTCCTCCGTGTGGTCCATCGTGTTGGCAGGTGGTGAAGGCGAACGTATTAGACCCTCTATCCAGCAGTGGCTCGGGTATTCGGTTCCGAAACAATACTGCACCTTTGTCGGCACCCGCTCAATGTTACAACATACGTGGGACCGGGCCGACCAAATCGGGTTGCCTCGGAAAAAAGTGACGGTTGTTGGTCGAACACATCAGCAGGGTTTGGAACATCATTGCACGAGGCAAGATGAAGGCACGCTGATCTTTCAGCCGCGAAATTGCGACACTGCGCCGGGAGTGTTTCTCCCCCTTACTTACGTGAGGGCCTGGGATCCTCAAGCGGTCGTTGTTATCTTGCCCTCCGACCATTTCATCTGTCCCGAAGATCGCTTTGTGGCCGCAGTGCGTCGGGCTGTGCGAGCGGTAGAGTTTTTATCGGACCGAATGATTCTCATGGGCGTTCGTCCGTCTCATCTGGAACTTGATTACGGGTGGATGTCCGTCGGAGGAGTGCTCGGATGGAGTGGAGGGACCTCTATCCGTCGCATTCAATCGTTTGTAGAAAAACCGGAGGCTGCCGATGGCACGCGAATGATGTCGGAGGGAGCCTTGTGGAACACCATGGTGCTGGTGACCAAAGTCGAGACCCTGTGGAAATCCGGATGGTTGTGCTTTCCGGATATGATGGAGCGGTTTGAGGGGTTACGAAGGCAAATCGGGACCCCGGGCGAAGGGTCCACCCTCCAGGCTATTTATCAGGATATGCCTACACGAAATTTTTCACGTCAGGTGTTGCAACCTCTTGCCAGCCAATTAGGTGTCATGGAGCTTGGTGATGTGACATGGAGCGACTGGGGTCGTCCGGAACGAATTGTGGAAACCTTGCGATCAATGGGGAAAAAGCCTGCCTTTCCTATGGAGGCTTTTATTGGATCGGGGGCGCCATCCATTCCCCAAATACCAAGGGACATGGGTTATCCCTATCTGAGCTGCTAAAGAGACGAACTTTTGGCATCTGGAGGTTTTCCCCGCTTCAAACAATGGAAATCGGGGAGCAAGTATTTAACGCAGTTTGTCCAACCAGGACATTCCAGTACTGTGCTCCAACAACGTGATCCCCTTCGCCACCGCATGTCTCTTATTCAATGGGGTTGTGCCTTCTTTCTCCGGTTCATCTTTTCCATCGGAAATCTTTCTTCCTCAATTTAGACATTTGGGTGGGGTCCTCGTTGTCTAAATCCCTTCTGCTCTCCACTCGTTAGTGGGGCAGAAATCAACAAATTGCCTCTCTGGTCGTGGTGCATTTATCGTCAGTGCCTTGGGTTTGATACGGGATCAATTTCCCTTTTTTCCTTTAAATCGCTTCCCACCGGTATAGAGTCTAATGGCCCAGAGGTCGCAAGAGAGACCTTATGTGTGAGAAAAGTTTTGATACAGCATGTTGTCGGGTTTCTGGGGATGGCTTGTGTGTTTTACGTCTTTTCTCAGAAGGTGAAAAAAGATTCCAGGGTTTAAACACAAAGGATGATAGACATGAGTGAGCCAGGGGAGCCCGAACGGATTATCTGGGAAGGCTATCCTTCATGGGGACAATTTACGTGGCTGTATTTTTTTAGCCTTTGGACAGGATTGCGAGGTTTCTTCCTACTACGGATAGGATTTTCCGGCTGGGAAATTTGGATGGTCGGGGCAGGGATGTTATTGGGGTTGGTGGTGGTTCTTCGATATTGGGCTAAATATTTGCTCACGTCGAAGCGAGTTGTGCTGAGAAATGGGTATTCGGGAAGGGATATGGCCAGCGTGGAATTCGGGATGTTCAAATCGGTTGAAGTCATGCAAGGGCCAGTAGCCAGGATGTTGGGAATCGGCACCCTTGTGGTTCATTGTGAGGGTTCAGGCAGGAGCGTGCAATTCCGTGGCATCAAGGACCCTGAGGTCATTGAAACAAAATTGCGGGCACTCCTCCCTCCTTCTTCTCCTGTGTTGATTCAGCAGCCATCCTGAACAATGAATGAACCTGCTGTGATGAGGTGAGAGAATTATTCTGTATGATTCGGTCCCTTTCTCGTCGTACATCTTTGGTGCTTGGTCTGGCTGGTCTGACCGTTGCCGCTGCCCTTTTTTGGGAATTCCTCTTGAGTGTCAGAGCAGACAGGCCTTTCGGTCATACGCAAGTGGCTCATCTGGTTGGTTGGACCGGATTGGTATTCATTGGGCTTACCTTTGTGTATCCCCTTAAACGGTGGATGTATCCTAATCAGGTCGGGTCCCACGGATGGTTTCAGATACACTCTGTGTTTGGCATTATTGGCCCCCTGATTATTTTTGTCCATGCCGGTGTGCATTTTCACGCTCTGGTACCGATCATCGCTCTTATTGCCATGGTCCTGGTGGTGATGAGTGGGATCACCGGACAGGCTTTGCATTATCTGGCGTTCCAAACATTGTATGAACGACGGCATGAGCTGGCTTTTGAAGGAATGACCGAGGATGCGATCGAGGCGCATCTGCATGGTCTCGCGTTACAAGAAGAGACGCTCCGATGGTGGAAATGTCTGCACGGACCTTTAACGTGGTCATTTGTCTTTTTCACGCTGCTGCACATCGGAGGAGCCCTCTTTTTTGGGGGCTTTTAAATCATGGGATGTCGTCGACCATGGGTCGCGCCCTCTTATCTGGGCTCTGACAGGTCTGGTCATCGGGGCTCTGGCCTGGGCTTCTCCTCTTTACACTGAAGCCTTGTGGGCTCCTGGAGGTCTCAGCCGGTACCACACTGACATTGGGAGATGTGTGTCGTGTCATGAACCGTTTACCGGACCCACACCGCAAAAGTGTCAGGTGTGTCATACGTTGGAAGCATTTCAATCTCGATCCGAATCGGATGTTCGCCAATTACATCAAGAGGTGATTCAAGGCGCCCAAGGTTGTCTGGCCTGTCACACGGAGCATCGGGGTGTGTTGACTGCCATTACCATCGGTAGAGTCGAAAATCCTCATGGAGAATTAATTTTTCGGGCCACGGGCGCGACGTCCTGTTCGGATTGCCACGTGATAAAAGCGGGTGCAGGGAAACAGGATGGCATTCTTCTCCACAATACGCATGTTGAACGGTTGATTCGGAAAGGAGAGGGTGCTCATCGACCCGGTCATTTTGCTAAATGTCTGAAGTGCCATCGTGGGGGACAGTTGGACGTTGAGGACGAGGACAATGAGGACGATTAGTCTGAAGTGGACATCAATTTTCCATAGTCTTCTTATTGTGCACCAAAATACGGATTTGGCATCAGGTTGCGTAAAAAGATCCTCAATCAAGTGTAGAAAGTATCCACAGGATGACCTCCATGACGCGTGGTTTTGAGGACAAAATGGGTCAATTTATGCACGTAGGAGGCATTCGTCAGGGGTTCAGAACTTGCTGGTATTCATGGGTAAAAGGGAAGGTGCCAGTCGTATTGAGTGGGTGATGTTTTGTACAAAGTTGCGAAAATGGGCCAAATCACGAACCGAGAAGAACAAACCGGGCAATCATGCATCATTCTGGTGGTGGATGATGATGAAGCGATGCGGACACTGCTTGTGGAGGCCCTTCAAGAAAAAGGGTGTCGGGTGATCGAGTCAAAGAATGGGACAGAGGCCTTGAATGTGTTGAAATCCGTCGTGCCGAATGTGATTGTGACTGACTTGAAAATGCCAGGTGGGGGATTTCCCTATTTGCGGCTGCTCCAGGAAGGGGCGCCCCGGTGTCCGATTGTTGTCATGACGGCCTATGGGGATAGTCAGTCTAAAACCAAAGCGTTAGAATGTGGTGTACAGGGATATTTGGAAAAACCTCTTCGTATCTCTGATTTGAAGGCGTGGATTTGTCAAATGTGTTTGGTTCATCCCTGCGGGAACCTTCCTTTTTTATGAGGCAGTGAGAGAGAACAGAAAGGGTTAACGATGGCCGGATCGTTACTGCATCAGGATTCTGATTCTGACGTGTCTTTGAGTGCGCGGATTGAAGGATTGAAACTTCTGGCTGATCATCTGGATGAGCCGGTTGTGATTTTTAATTCTCAGAAGGAATTGGTGTATGCCAATCCATCGGCCAATAAAATTGCGAAAGACTGCCCATTAATTCCTTCGCCATCCATTCTTTCTTCCGATTCGCCTGCTTCCACCCTGCAGACCCCATGTGATCCCTGTCACGCAATGGAACTGTTTCAGTCTGATATGCAAGTTCAGGATACATTTCCCTGTCCTTCCCCTTCCGTTGTCGCCACGCTTGGATGTCCGTTTCCACGCGCGGTTCCCTTGAAAAGCGTGACCGGCATGACCCATTTTTCGATATTGATGGGGGCTCGTGGGAGTCAGAGTGTTCTGGTGGTTCCAGAGGACGAGGATTCATTGGATCTGCCTATACAGCCTGGGGATTCCTTCCCGGAGATCTTACCTCCCACGATCATAGGAGACAGTGAGCCGATTCAACAATTGGTAGAAATGGTTCGATTGATCGCGGCGAGTGAGGCAACGGTGCTCATTCAAGGGGAAAGCGGAACCGGCAAGGAATTGGTGGCGAAAACCATTCATGCCTTGAGTCGTCGACGCCTCCGGCCTTTTGTTGTGGTGGAATGTAGCGCGTTGCCTGAAACCCTACTGGAAAGCGAATTGTTTGGCCATGTTCGCGGATCCTTTACCGGAGCGGTAGCTGACCGCAAAGGCTTATTTGAAGAAGCCGAAGGCGGCACGATTTTTTTGGATGAAATTACTGATACCACTCCTGCATTCCAAGCCCGCTTACTTCGCGTCTTGCAGGAAGGTGAAATCAAGCCCGTGGGGAGTAATGGATCCATCAAGGTGAATGTAAGGGTCATCTCCGCCGGGAATAAACCTCTGGAAAATCTTGTGTCAACCAAGATGTTTCGTGCGGATTTATACTATCGGCTCGCCGTCCTCCCGCTAACCGTGCCGCCCTTGCGGGAGCGGAGAGAAGATATCCTATTGTTGGTGAAGTATTTTTTGGAGCAATGCGCCAGAAAGCACGGGCGTGATCCGATGCATGTCAGCCCGGATGCCCAAATGGCTCTAGTACACCATTCGTGGCCTGGGAATGTCCGGGAATTAGAAAACGTGATTGAACGGGTGGTAGTCACAGGCCCCCATTCCACAATTGAAGTGAAAGATCTGTTTGCCGATTATCCCTTGCAACCTGACAAAAGCGATTTGAGTTCAATCGGGAAAATTGCTCGCCAGGAAGCCGAACGGTCAAGAATCCTCCAAGCTCTCCGGGATGCAAAGGGAGATAAGACCCGCGCAGCGCGAGCATTGAGTATCAGTCGCTCCAGCCTCTACAACAAATTACGGGACTATCATATTTCTTAAACTGCTCCGTTTCTTTGTCCCCAAAATCCCCATTTTCCGCTTTTTATTGTCCAGTATTTTGGACGTCCAACTGCTTGAATTTTCATTGAAATTTTCACTGCATTGAAAAGTCCGTCCAAGATCCTGGAAATTTTCACCGTTGTACAGTTGTCTCCTCTCTGCTGATTGTGACCTGAAATTATCTCCAGTATTGGTTTGTGTGATTTGGAGCATTGATAGGTGTTCTTAGGCACTGTTGTTGCTCATGAATTCAATCGCCGACGCTGGATAGGGTGTGATGGACCGGCCTCCGGAATGCCCGACCTCTCAAAGAGGCTGCCCGGCGTCGGCGCAAAAAAAAAGTACGCGGCCGGGCCATTCATTGAAGAAACGAACATGGTGAAATGATTGAAGCGAATGAGCTGATGGACTGCAAACAATTCAGGGTTTTTATTCACCACATAAATTAAGGAGGCCGGAGAATGTATCCTGGCAAGAGTAGATTTCTAACTGCGTCGATGTTTTTGGCGCTGATGGGAGGGGCGAGCTTTTGGCTTACTCCATCTGTTGTCGGCGCTGAAAATGCTTCTCCTCCACACGTCCATCAAACGGGAATGGCTCATCAGGAATCATCTGGTTGGGGTGAGCAACTGAAAGGACAAACCCGTGTGGAGGATGCATTGGAAGGGCGGGCAGGTCTTTCTGAAAAAATTGAAGTGCAACATCATCGTATCATGCGAAGACTTGAAGAGCAGGCCCACCAGGATGCGCAAGTCCAAGCGAACTCCGGGGTGTTTAATAATGTGTCGATGATGCATCAGTACATGGGTCAAGATGGCTCAAGCTATTTGTTAGCGGTTGATCCTGATGCGCCTATGTCCACCGGGTCGGGGGCAAAATGCCCAACTGGTGTGCCAACTAAACACTACGATATCTCCATGATCGATACGGAGATTACCCTCAATCGATGGCTGGATTATTATGTCGGGTACATGTATGTGTTAACGGACAACATTGATAAGGTCCGAGCCGAAGAGGTGAAAAATAAAGCCGCCAGGGATCAGGAAGGATTCGATCCGGGCGCCGTGACGACAGGGTTGCAGGGTGATTACATCCAACCTCTCGCCATACGCGCCAATCAAGGGGATTGTTTGAAAATCACTCTTCGAAACCAAATGGAGATTGAAAGTGGAAGCCTCCATGTGAACGGTGGAAGCATGGTGATGTCCGGGACCGGAAAAGCGGCCTCCACCTCCAATCCCGAGACGGTTGTGGAGCCTGGAAACAGCACGGAAATGGAGTGGTATATTCATCCCCAAACACAAGAAGGGGTTCGAAGATTTCACTCCTACAGTAATGCGCGGGAGTTGACGGTCATGGGGCTATTTGGCGCCTTGATCGTTGAGCCCGCCGGATCGAAATACTTGGATCCGTTGGGAACGGGGCCTGCGCCAGAATTGCAATCAGGATGGCAGGCAATTATCGACAACGGATCAGGTCATGACTTCCGCGAATACATCATTTTCTATCACGAAGTCGGAGACGAAGCGTTCCGGCCGGTGAACAAGAAAGGGGACTTTTTGCCTCAACGCGATCCGTTGACGGATGCCTATCGTCCGGGCGGTCGTGCGCTCAATTATCGTAGCGAGCCTTTCGGTATCGATGAAATGCATGTCCAGCACGAGTACTTCGGCTTCGAGGATGAATCGTTGGCCTATAGTGCCTATACGTTCGGCGATGCTCCGACGACTATTCCCCGGGGGTATCTTGGGGATCCCATGAAATACCGAATTGTTCACGGGGGATCCGAAGTGTTTCATTCGCACCATCCTCATAGTGGGTCGATCCGGTGGCAACGAAGCCCGCGTGCAGACCAACAAGAGCATTGGTATTTGGGGAAAGACGGCCCGGTAAAATATCCCGTCGTCCGAACAAAATCGGATCGCGTGGATGTGGAAGTGATCGGACCGTCCGAAGCCTTGGATCTTGAACCCGAATGCGGGTCGGGGGGATGTCAACACTTGGCAGGAGACTTCCTATTCCACTGTCATGTCGCCCACCACTATGTTGCGGGGATGTGGGGATACGGCCGGGTGTACAACACCTTACAGGTCGGTGATGTCCGGACTGACATCATGGCAGACTTGCGTGAATTGCCGGATCGCCAAGGCCGAGTCAAACTCGGGGTCAGTTCCGACAAATTAATCGGGACCACAGTCGATTGGTTCGGTAAGCAGTTCAAGATCGTGGACAAGAGTCAGAAATCAAACTGGAAATCCAATCCAGCCGTTGTGAACATTAAAGACTGGGTTGAAATGTACCTGCCCGCCATGGGCAAACCCGGCCACACGGAGGACGAAAAGGGCCAGGTCATGGCCTATGATGGCACTGTGTGGGACTGGAAATGGGACGGGAATGTGGCCAAAGGGGAGCGGGAAAGTACGACGCCGCATCCAAAATATCCTACCGCTGTTAAATGGGCTGATGATACCCGGCCCGATATTCTCTTTGACCCGACCACGGGTAAAGTCGCATGGCCGGTCTTGAAGCCTCATTTTGGAAAGCGTGTCCCATTTTCTGCCAACCATAGCGGCGCTCCCTGGCTGGAACCGATCCACCAGGATGAAAACGGAGAGCGGACGTCGGAACCTGCCAAGCCGGGTGAGCAAGGGCGCTGGAGTCTCTGTCCGGAAGGTGCCAATGTTCCGAGATTGAATAATATTCACTTCATTCGGCTTCCTATTGAACTGACGCCGAAGCAAGGGAGCCAGGAATCGATCGTCGACCAGGACGGTCTGATTTATGTGCTTCACGAAGAAGAGCGTTTGACGAGGGCCGACAACAATCTGAAGTACCCGGCGGTTCTTCGCGCAAACGTCTATGATTGCGTCGATACCATTCTGACAAGCGAATGGGATGACGATGATTACACCAATTTTCAGTCGTCGAAAATCAATATTCATCCTCATTTCTTCCAGTTCGACACCGGGGCCTCTGACGGTGTGATCTCGGGGATGGAATGGGAAATGTCCGTTAGGCCGTTCACCATGTTCTCCAAGCCGAAGAAGGCCGGTTTGCCGGTTCCGATGAATAGCAAGCTGACCAAGGCAGTCAAGGCAGGGGCCAAATCTATCGCCTTCAAGATGGCCGAAGGCGCCAGCAAATATCATGTCAATACGGAGTTGTTGGTCGGCGCGGATTGTTTGCAAGCCGACAACGATCCGACGACTTCCCTGAAGCGTGATCGGAGTTGTTCGGAAATTGCCCGGATCAAGGAGATTACGGGCGAGACGATCACCTTTGTGAAACCACTCAAGCACGATCACCCAACCGGAGATATTGTGACGCCGGAATTTGTCCGGTACCGGTATTGGGTGGATGCGGATACCGGAACGGTGTTCTGGCACGATCATGCGTTCGGGGCGACCACCTGGCCGCACGGTGGGTTCGGTGCCACGATCGTCGAACCATTTGGATCCACTTACCATGACCCGCAAAACGGGAAACTGGTGTACAGCGGTCCGATTGCGGATATTCACACGAATGAACCGGTTGGCTTTGGGGTCAACGGAAGTTTCCGTGAGTTGATGGTGTCCATTCACGATACCGTGCCTCATACCGTGAACGTCATTCAGGCTGGGAATCCTCCAGGGCAGCCCATCGAGGTGGCGTTGGAAGCCGGGAAAACGGTTTCGTTTCAAATGCCTGAAAAAATTCAAAATGCGCCGAACCCATTTTTGAATGGGGGAACGCATACAACCGGGAGCGGATTTAACTTCCGCGCTGAGCCATTTGCGCTGAGATTGAACAATAATCCCGATACCTCGAAGTTGTTCAGCAGCGCGATTCATGGTGATCCGGATACGCCATTGCTTCGAAGTTATGTCGGGGACACGATTGTGTTCCGGCTGTTGCATCAGTTGATGAATGAGTCGCATGTCTGGACGCTGTCGGGCCATACCTTCCTGACAGAACGGTATGCGGGCGACGCCAATCGGAAATACTCCATCCATGTGGGGATTGCTGAGCGGTATGATCTCGTGACCAAGGCGGGCGGTTTCCAGGGCATGCCCGGAGATTACATCCACTTCAACGGACGAAGTTCGCACTTCGCCGAGGGCGGATGGGGGATCATTCGGGTGCTGGACAAGAAAGTGCCTGACCTCCAGATGCTTCCTATGGGAACGAATCCTCTCGGAATTCCTCCTGTGCCGGGTTCATTGTGTCCAGCGGATGCGCCGGTGAAGTCTTTCAACGTCGTATCCTTGGATCAACCGTTGAAGTTGCATCCCAACGCCCCGGATACGATCGAAGTGGACTTTGAGCGAAAGATTGAAATGACTGTTCCAGACGGAAAGATCTTTGCGCTCGAAGAGGAAGCCACGAAAGTGGCGGGCAACGTGATGCCGAATCCACTGACCTTACGTGTGAATCTCGGCGATTGCGTCAAAGTTAATCTGAAGAACAAGATGGCCAAGAGCCGGGCGTCCTTCTTTGCCCCGGGTCTGGCATTCGATCCAAGGGATTCTCATGGACTCAACGTGGGGAATAATCCTGGCGATCAAACGGTGGCGCCCGGTGAAAGTCGGACCTACACCTTCTACGCCCATCCAGCCAATAAGGAAACGACCTCGTTGGTGTGGGATGGCGGGAATATCGTTCTCAATCCGCGAAACGGGTTGTACGGCGCGGTGATCGTCGGGCCGAAGGGCTCACAGTACCGGGATCCTGTGACAGGCGAAGATCTTTCACAAAAGAACGCCTGGCGCGCGGACGTGATCATCGATCATATGTTGGTGGAGAACACCGGCAAGCGGAACTACCGGGATGTGGCCTTGTTCTTCCAGGATGAGGACAACATTATCGGGACCTCGTTCATGCCCTATGTGCAGAACGTGGCTGGATTATCCTCCGTGAATTATCGGGCAGAACCGGATAAATTCAGGGAGGAGCAGGGATGTACGCTGGATAAGATGTTCCAGCCCTGCGTGGTCGATAAGCCGGAAGATCCGGTTACCCCATTGATCGAAGCTCATGCAGGAGATTCTGTGCGGATCCACGTGATCGGGGCCAACAGCGAGCAAAACGGAATGTTTCAGGTCGAAGGCCATGAATGGCCGATCGAACCCTACATGCCGGGGGCCGATATGATCAGCGTGGTCGAATTCGGCGGGTCGGAGACCCTGGATGTATTCCTCCGCCAGGGGGCGGGCGGACCTGCAGGAATTCCTGGAGATTATATTTGGGCGAACGCTCGCTTGAACTATCAACAGGCTGGTCAGTGGGGGTATCTCCGAGTCCTACCGGCAGGTGATCAGAGAATTCTACCGTTGGGAGCGACGATGTCGAGCGCCAAGCGGGTAGAATCTCAACCTGAGCCCCAAGTTCTGCCAACGGCGCTGATGAAGCCCTAATTATCGTTGGGGGAAGAACGGTCGAATTTGCGGGGGAGCTTCACAAATGGTGCGGCTCCCCTGGCTCATTTGAGAAAGAGGATATGTATGAGTTCATAAAAAATGAGCCAGAATTGGATTGAGGTATTAAGAATATTTCTTTTTTGATGGCGTCCTCCTCTTGCGGTGCATAAGGCTTGAAATCCATTCAGGGACAATGTGGGTGATCCCTCAAGGATTCATCCATGCCTTTTGAATGAGGGAAAAGAAGAATTGTCCTCCAAACTCTCCAAGATGTGAAGGAGGATAAAACCCCCAACAGCAGCGGCTTTGAGTATTTGTCGATCCAGGCTCTAACATAAATCGCCGGATTATCAGCAGCCATTGCCGAATGAGGCGTATGGCATAGAAGGCATGCCGGAGCGCTTGCCGGTTTGTCCCAAAGAGGCTCCAGTCAAAAGCTCCAATTTCCTGGCCTTGAACGATCCGGGAATGAGATTTAGTAGCAATGCTGCGGAAACGATTGAAGTGGATTTTGAACGCAAGATTGCATTGCGCCATCCTGAAGCAAAAAACAATGTCTTCGAACATGAGGTACATAAGGTTGAAGTGATGCGCAACATGACGTTAACGTTAGGGGCCAAGGTGGGTGCCTGTCTCCAAGTCAAATTGACGGATAACTGTAAAGAAGTGCACGCGTCGTTCTCGGCCAACGGACCGGCATTCGATCTCAAATATTTCCAATTTTTGAAATGGGGAACAACGCGGGCGACAAAGGGTCCCTAACCGGTGATTATGCGTGGAGCAATGGCCCGTTACCCTATTCCCAATCGGGACAATGGGGCTATCTCCGGGTGTTGCCGAGCACGGATCAACGGATTCAGCCATTGGATGGTTCGGCGATGTCTTCCAAGCAGGCCGCGTTGGATGAGACCACTGGTGAACCGCGAATGATTCCTACCGTATCGAAGTAAGCCAGACCCTCATTCCGAGGGTTAGCGAAAGCGGGGAAGCTACTCTTCGGCTTCCCCGCTTTTTTTTGAGTAGATTGTTCGATAGAATGTTAAAGAGGATGGCGATGATTTCATTTATTTCATTTTGAGGAGGGAAGCATGAAGGGCCGAATGATATGGAATGGAATCGTAGGGGTTGGGCTGATTGCTCTTATCGCGCAAACGGCTTGGTCCTATGATGAAATAACCGTGACTGATGGGGGAACCATTCAAGGGAAAGTGACCATTACGGGAGAAAAGCCCAGACCCATGGCATTTAATCTGGTGACGATTCCCGATCCGGTGTTTTGTGGGACTATTTCCACGGGGACAGGGTGGCGAATCGTTGAGGATTTTATTATCGGGCCTGATCAAAGCCTCAAGGATGTGGTGGTCTATCTCAAAGTTATTGAAAAAGGGAAACCGTTTCACATGCCCCAGGTCAGGATCGAATCAGTAGACTGTGATTTTATTCCCTTTGTGAATGTGTTGCGTGACCAGGACAAAATTGAGGTCGTGAATATGGATCCGGTTGAGCATGATATTCAGGGTTATGAAACGGCCAGAGAGCGAGGGGCCAGAGTGATGTTTAATCGTCCTTTGCCAATGAATCCCTATCATCAGGTGGCAGGAATATTTGGCAAGAAGTATCTTCCCGGCGAACCGATGGTGGAAAAAATTCATTTACGAAAGGGACGGAATGTGTTTGTTATGCAGTGCGGATTCCATCCCTATATGTTTTCCTGGGGATTGGTTCTTGAGAACCCGTATTATGCCATTACCCCAGAGAATGGAACATTTGAAATTAGCGATGTTCCTCCTGGAGACTATGTGCTGACTTCCTGGCATCCTGGGATGAAGGAGTTTGTGGAGCAACCAGTTACGGTGACTGCTCAGAAGGCCACTGTGGCCAATTATCAGTATGAGGCTCCACAAGGTCGGCGTAGCGTGCATGAAATAGAGAAAAATCCCAGGTTTGGATTGGAGTTATTGGAAGAAGGGCTTGAAATTGTGCCTTCAATTAGACGCCAGATTCCCTAATCGCCTGTCATGCGTGCCATGAGTAACCACCCGGTAGGCGAGGGGAATTGATGACAAGTAGTTTAAGAACAGGAGAAGTCTCCTGAGCTAGCCCGCTCGAAGCAATGCAACTGGATGTTGATTCATTATTTGGAGTGATGACGGACGAAAGGAGGGCGACCATGGGTATACGGATGTGTTTCTTAGGAATTCTGCTTGGGTCAATGGTGCTCACGGGTAGTTGGGAGGTAGCTCAGGCTGCCGACGAAGATGAATCGGAAGTGCGGATGGCACCAGGCACTGAAGTGAATTTCTCTCCGGAGGTTGTGGCCGGGTATATCCATGCGGTGATTGCCGCGGACCGGGCACTCTATACCTCTCATGTGGTGGATCGCATGCAGGAGGATCGAATCGTGATTGCAGCAGAGGCATGGAAGCAACGGAAGGCGCTTCCGCTCCCGGCTCAAATGCTCCTGATGGGTGGAAAAGTGGTTGCAATGGGTGGGTCTGGCCTGCGGTATCGTCTGGCCAGCCTGTGGCCTATTTATGAGGAGAACGGGCCGAGCACCGTCTTTGAAGAGGCCGGATTAAAAGTCGTGGCAGAGAATCCCGATGAGGTGTATAGTGGAATTATCAAGAGAGGCGATCAACGGTTTTTTAAAGCCATTTATGCGGATCGGGCTGTCTCGAAAGCCTGTGTGGACTGCCACAACGGGCATTTGCTGAGTTCCAAGCATGATTTCAAAATGGGTGATGTCATGGGCGGCATCATTATCTCGTTTCCGCTCCCTTCAGAAAAAAAGGAAACACCCTAAAGCTCAAAGACCGTTCCTCCATTATTAAATTCGAAATCAAGGCGGTGGCTGTGGTTGTTGAACCTGCAGTCACCGTCTGTCTGTCTGATGTTCGATCTGCCTCATGATTTTCTTTGTGAGCTCTGTTCTTTCACATCCAACCGGTCCCTCAGCCAATCTCCCAACATGTTTGCTGCGAGAACAACCGCCATGAGGGTCAAGCCGGGAAAGACGACCAGGTGGGGAGCCACTAACATGTAGCGGGTTCCGTCGCGAATCATGCTTCCCCATGACGCGGCAGGAGCTTGAACTCCAAGCCCCAAAAAGGAGAGCCCGGCTTCGGCAATGATGGCACTGGCGACACCAAAACTGGCTTCAACAATAAGCGGAGCCATGATTAATGGCAGAAGGTGCCGGAGAATAATTCGCCAAGGGGGTGCGCCGATGGCTTGGGCGGCTAACACGTGATCGGCGTGTTTGAGAGCCAGGACCTGTCCTCTCGACAGTCGGGCATATCCCACCCAACCCACGATGCTCAAAGCCAGAATGACATTGCCGATTCCCGGTCCCAATGCCCCGGCGAGGGCGATAGCAAGAAGTAATCCGGGGAAGGCGAGCATGATGTCCACAATTCGCACAAAGCCCGCATCGACCCAACCACTGAGATATGCACTCGAGACGCCGAGAATGCTTCCAAGGCTGACCCCCAGCGCGACCACACACAGCGAAACAAAAAACGACGTTTGGGCTCCGCTGATCAGACGGTCGGCAACCGGTCGGCCTAATTCATCATGTCCCAACCAGTGCTCCAGGCTTGGCGGAGAAAGGATATTGGTGAGATCAATCGCATCAGGGGTTAAGGAAAATATGGGACTGAATATTGCCAGAAAGGCCCACGCGGCGATGATGGAGAGTGGGAGCCAAAGACGCATGGTTAGTCTGTGGTGAATTGGATGCGAGGGTCCAGCCATGCATACAGCAGATCCGTCAGCAGATTCACTACAATGTATGTCACGCTGATACAGAGCACCGCCGCTTGCACGACCGGATAGTCTCGTTGTTGAATGGCTTCAATCATCAGCAGGCCTAATCCCGGCCAGGCAAAAACCGTTTCAGTGATCACCGCTCCACCAAGCAGGCCCCCGAGTTGAAGGCCCAGGAGTGTCAAGATGGGTAAGAGGGCATTAGGGAGTGCATGGTGCAGGACCGCCCGGGTGGAGGAGAGGCCTTTGGCGCGGGCGGTTCGCATAAAATCTTCCCCCAATACCTCTAGCACACTGCTTCGAATCATTCTGGCCAGGATGGCCGCCATGGCCGTTCCGAGTGTCAGGGCAGGCAGCACAACGGAGTTCCAGCCTTCCTGCCCACTCACGGGAAACCAGCCTAACCAGAGTGCGCCGACTAAAATGAGTAAAGGACCCATCCAGAAATTAGGAATCGACATTCCGAACAACGCAAAACCCATGGCGCCATAATCCAGTGGAGTGTGTTGGCGGACAGCCGCGACGAGGCCAAGGGGTAGGGCCAAGGCGATTGCCACAACCAGGGAGACGAGACTGAGATAGAGGGTGGCGGGAATGCGTTCAATGAGCAGATCCACAATCGCTCGACCCGAAAAAAGCGAGGTGCCCAAATCCAGATGCAGGAGTCCCTTGAAATAGATCCACCACTGTTGATGGAGAGGGAGGTCCAAGCCTAAGGCATGGCGTAAGCTTTCCTTGTCTGTCGGTTGAGCCGATTCACCCAGCATCACTTCTACGGGGTCGCCTGGAATAATATGAATCAACAGAAAAACCAGACAAATCACTCCCAAAATGGCGAGCAACGCGCTCAAGATTCTGCTCACCAGGAAATGGGTCATGACGAAACCGGAGCATGAGGTGATTGGAAAAATGGTGCCTGCGTGACCTGGTGGTCTGGGCAGTATGTCATGGGTAGAGCCGTGCAATCTGTTTTGGCGGAGGTGAGGGAGATTCCACCCACCGGACATGACTGAGACCGTCGAAGTTCCCGTCAGCGCTCAATTGATATCCGGTGATGCTGGTGGATGCCAGAGCATAATGGTCTTCAAACCAGAGAGGCACATATGGGAGGGTGTCCAGGAGACGGACTTGAAGAGTGCGATACAGCGTCTGCTGCTCCTGCCTGTTCAGGGTCTGTTCGGCTTGCGTCATGAGACGATCCGCTATGGCATCTGCAAAATGACCACGGTTGGCGCCGACGGGAGGAATGGCGTCACTATGAAAGGCATACCGAAAAATATCCGGAGATTTCACGCCGACCCAGGCCAGGCTATACATTTGGAATCGGCCGGATTTGATGTCACCGTAAAATGTGCCCCAATCGTGGCTCTGGATGGAGACATCAATTCCAACCTGGTCGAGTTGGTATTGAATGATCGTTGCCAAGCGCAATCGAAAGGGGTCAGTAGAGGTTTTATAGGTAATGGTGGGCCGATGGTCATGATCAAACCCGGCTTCCTTTAATAAGCGCTTCGCTTTCTCCGGATCGTATGTGTACCCTGGTAAGGATGCATGGCCAGCCCAATGCTCAGGAGGAAAGAGCCCTTGCGCGGGCCTGGCTCGTCCTCTCAAAACGAATTGAATAATGTGCTCCCGATCGATCGCATGGGCTATAGCCTTCCGTACCAGTTCTTGGCTGACGACAGGATCTAACTGATTGAATCCCAGGTAG
Organism: uncultured Nitrospirales bacterium; assembly: GCA_963801755.1. Taxonomy (GTDB): domain Bacteria; phylum Nitrospirota; class Nitrospiria; order Nitrospirales; family UBA8639; genus Nitrospira_E. The sequence goes on from CAWDGE010000011.1 coordinate 150,557, forward strand.
GCAAAATTTGCCCCCTGGCGCTGTTGCAAGGTGATGCCCTTGTGGGCGGACAGATAAGTGACAAGCTCAGGGGGGAGATCATTTTGGAGGAGATGAATTTCCTTTGCCAAAAGCTTGAGCGTTCGAACGGTCGGATCGGGAATTCTTAAAAACTCTACACGTTGACCATCCACTTGTCGCGCGATGACGAGCCTGGTGTCGTCGGGCCGTTCGAGAAATTGAAATGGCCCGCTGCCTATAGGATGGTCATGGAAGGGATACCCATTGGCAATAAGGTTTGCGGGGAGAATGCCGATAACTAAATAGCCAGGAAATAATGCATCGGGCTGCTTCAGAAAGAAATCAACGGTATTCTCATTCGGCGTGTCGATCCGGGTGATAATTTGCAAAATGCCGCGATGAGGAGAGGCCGTGGCAGGATTCAGAATGGAGGCATAGGTGGCTTTGACATCGTTGGCGGAGAGTCGTGCCCCATTGTGGAAGAGCGGTCTCGATTCCTGTAAGTCGAATCGATAATGGGTGGGAGAGAGTTCACGCCAACTTGCCAGAGCCGGAATCGGGATCGTGCCCTCGCCGAAGTCTACTAAGCGCGAATACAGAAGCCGATTAATTCGCGCCGAAATGGCATCAGTGGCGTAACGTGGGTCTAAATTCGTTGGCGAATTGGCTAATCCAAAACGAAGCGTGTGATCGGGAAGCGATTCGGTACAGCCGACAATTGAAACGAGGCCAAAAACCATCAGCCACATTCGCCGGTTCAATTGAAAGCCATGAAGCCGTCTTATGAAAGCACTGATATGGGAACGCAAATTGGAACAAATAGAGGTGAGGGAGCCGTATTCGTGGGAAGAAATCGTCATGCAATCTCCGCAAACAGTCGTGTGAGCGGGATTGGAGAATAGCGTGGGAACTTATGCATGGCGATGTTGTCCTAATTTTACAGAGATTATCCCTTTTGTAAAAGGGCGAATGTTGACGACTCGAAGAACTTTTGCCTCGCCATGACCCCTTGTCCAAGAAATGGGCTAATCAAAGGAGATTACGAATGAGTTCGGCTGCCACGATGACATCTAATGGAAGTGTGAAGACTCAATCTCTCAACGCTCGCTCCTTAACGGCTCCGACGACGATTAAAGAGACGGGTGTGCCGGAGGAATTGCTCATACAGCTGTTGGTCAGAACCCTTTACACCCAAGGGGAACTCACCGAGCGATCAGCCGGGGAGATTATGAAATTGCCTTATGGGGTGATGAAGGAGCTGTTCACCCTCATTCAACGGGAGAAGCTCTGCGAGGTCAAGGGACACGGGGAATCGCTTGGCGTGTTACTCCGGTATGTGTTGACGGAAGCGGGTCGTCACCGAGCCAATGCCTTCATGGATTTGTGCCGGTATGTGGGACCCGCTCCGGTTCCCCTCCATCAGTATATCGACATGATCAAAAGTCAGCCGGTGAATAGTTTAACCATTGACCGACGAACCGTGACAGCGGCCACGGAACATTTGGTACTGACCCCTGGCACCATCGATCAACTTGGGGAAGCCGTCAATTCCGGCTGGGCCATCTTTTTGTATGGGCCTCCTGGAAACGGGAAAACAGTCCTGGCCGAAGCCATTGGAAAGATGTTGGAAGCGGTAGGCGGGGGAGAAGTGTATATCCCCTATGCCATGGAAGTGGATGGTCAAATCATTCAAGTGTTCGATCCGATTACCCACGTCAGGGTCGAGGCTCCACAAGAAGCGGCCAGATCCTTAATCGAAGCCAAAGTGGAAAAAGATACTCGCTGGGTGCTCTGTAAACGTCCGATCGAATTTGCCGGCGGTGAGTTGACAATGGCCACGCTTGATCTCTCTTTTAATGCTTCCGCGAAATATTACAAAGCGCCACCTCATATTAAAGCCAATGGCGGGGTGTTTCTGATTGACGACTTCGGGCGACAATTGGTCCGTCCGCGAGATTTGTTAAACCGATGGATTGTGCCGTTGGAAAAGCGGGTGGATTACCTGACATTGCATACGGGGAAGGTCTTTCAAATCCCCTTCGATACTATTGTCTTATTTGCCACTAATCTGGAGCCGGCAAAGTTGGCCGATGAAGCGTTCCTTCGCCGGATCAGAAATAAAATCTACATTGCCGACCCGACGCCCGAACGGTTTAAACAGATTTTTGAAGAAGTCTGCAGGAAAAAAGGGGTGCCGTATGACCCGGAGGCTGTCCAGTATTTATTGGATGGTGTGTATGTAAAGTATCAATTGAATATGCGGAGTTGCCATCCTCGGGATTTGATCGAGCAGATTGTCAGTATTGCGAAATTTAACGGCGTGCCGCCGATCCTCTCCAAGACGTTTATCGATCGTGCATGCCATACCTATTTCTTTGTTGAGGCCGCTGAATACGATCAGAACACGAGTCAGTAACGTTTACCCTACCGATGCCTTTCGCTATGATTGCCCAACTTTCCAGGGAGGGAGTGTTGGGCATTCATTTTTCCTCTTTTCCACCGTTCACGACTGCTGTGTGAGTTTGCCGCACCACCTCAATGTTTTGGATATCTCTGTATAACGCCGTGAAGGAGTCCTTATGTCTAATTCAACAGCCATCTTATTGATAACCTGCAAAGACCATAAAGGCCTTGTCGCGAGGGTGGCAGGGTTTATCCATGAGTTTGGCGGAAACATTCTGGATTCCGATCACCATACGGATCGGGAAACCGGAGACTTTCTTATGCGGACTGTGTTTGATTTGGCAGGGTTTCAGATTCCTCAAGAAGAGATTGCCAATGCCTTCGCTCCCATCGCCAAAATTTTTAACATGAATTTTAAAATATATTTTTCTGATCGAAAACCTCGAATCGGCATTCTGGTCTCTCAATATGATCATTGTCTTGTCGATGTGTTGCAACGGCATCGGCGGGGGGAGCTGGCGATCGAGGTCCCGGTGGTGGTCTCTAATCACCAGACCGCGGAATGGTGGGCCGATCTCTTTCATATTCCCTTTCGATACCTCCCTGTCACTCCCCAAACGAAGGAGCAGCAGAAACGTGAGGTTCTGTCAGTATTTCGTGAACATCAGGTGGAATTGGTCGTGATGGCTCGCTACATGCAAATTGTCGGTGAAGAATTTTTGCAGGAAATCGGATGCCCCGTCATGAATATCCATCATTCCTTCCTGCCGGCATTTGTCGGTGCCAAGCCCTATCATCAAGCCTATGACCGTGGCGTCAAAATCATCGGAGCAACCGCGCATTATGCCACACCCGAATTGGATGAAGGCCCCATCATCGAACAGGACGTGGTCCGTGTCGGTCATAGGGATACCGTGCAAGACCTCATTCGAAAAGGCCGTGACCTTGAAGTGCTGGTCCTGGCCAGAGCGATCAGACTGCATGTTGAGCATCGAGTGTTAGTCTACGGCCGAAAAACCGTCGTGTTCGATTAGCGAAAGTGTTGAAAAAGGCCGCCAGCGGCGTTCTCGCCGCCTGGCCGTGCTCACGTACTCCTCCGTACGCTCCGTCCGACCAAGCGGCTGCGGCCTTCCCTTCGGCTGACTCAGGGCAGGACGGAAGCCTTTTTGAACACTCCCGTATTTTTTCGTTTGGCTGTCCGATCCTCACATTTGGCTAATCGGTTAGGTTTGGTGTGTTAAAAAGCCAAATGAACTGCAATTGATTGAATTTGCAAACATTATCAGATATTTTCCAGGAGAAGTAATCGGGCGTTATAAAAAGTAGGCAATCGAGGGTTCCCATCTTCCTTTGGCTCCATCTAGACATTTTTAAATCGCAGATACATCGACTCATATGATTAATCCAGTGCTTAGCCCTACAATACTCGAGAGAATCTGTACCGCATGGAGCGCAGACCAGGCCCATCCGGTTCGCCGTCGGAGGAATGTGAAATTGCCTATCCTCCCAGTGCTTCAGTGCTTTGTGGATATTTCCTACCTTGCTAGTCTCAAGGAAGAAGAGGGCAAGTCAATCAAATTTTCCGTCGTCTTGGTGGGAAGGCAAGAAGGTACGGAGTCCGTATCGATCAACCCTTCCGCACTACTCGTTCTAAAAGAACCAGTTCCCTTCACCAGCTCAACGCTCCCCAAGTTTGCTGGCGCTTTTGATCCGCAATTCTCGACGATAGCCGTAGAGTTCAAAGAGACTGATGGTGATCCTTATATCTGGGGTGTATTCCAGCATTCTCAAAAGACCAACAACTTATCTGAAGTCGTCATCACAATCCATGGAAATTTCGGCATGCGTCCTGACTTCTTCACCTTTACAACCAGAGATCGTGGCTCTTTCGCTGTCTCGCGGGGTGGAGCCCTCATCGGTAGGTTTCAGGCTGGATACTTCGTGGCAGCGAGTCCGACACCTTTTATGTCTGAATCGCTTGGTGCCCACGTGCTGGCCGCCATAAAACGTGATCCACTCTATACCACATCTAACGGAATATACTGGCATTTTGTTCGTTCCGTACTTGAGCTACTGTTGGAAGAAACATCAGTACGAGGCCATGGAGCCACGATTGTTATTCTCGAAGCAGACCGGCCATCAATTGCGAACCATTATGTGCCTAAACATGAACTTGTTGGTAAATATAACCTCAGAGATACGATTGAGAAGTGCCTGCTGAATGGCAGTAATACCGTGATGGGAATCGCATATCGTAAATTTGCTTGCGAAATTATTCAGCGAATCGCACAGTTGGCAACCGTAGACGGAGCACTCGTCATTGACACCTTATTTAACGTTCTTGCTTTTGGTGCAATACTTACCGCACCTAGAAGCGCTCACCCTGCGCTAATAGGACCAGATGGATTTGGAAACCCTAATGGACAGCTGTTTGATATCTCACGCTATGGGACTCGACATCGATCGGCTTTCGATTACTCCGCGGCAAATCATAATTCAACAGTGTTCGTAATCTCCCAAGATGGACCGATTCGCGCGTTTCGCGGAGATGGAGACCGAAATGTTTTGGTTTGGCCAGATTGCAACACCTCAATGTACGTATAGGAAAAATTAAGGGCCCACGGGAAAGAGGCCTGGAGTCGTTTCTTGACGGGTCAACAGGGGTCCGCGTCCAAAAGGATTATGCCACGTCGTCCGCGCCTGGCCACTGGCGGCTTGTCTTACCAAGTGCTCAACCGCCGAGTGGAGGGGCACGCACTGTTTAATAAGCTTACTGACTATGCCGGATTTGAAAAGATTTTGGCGGAATTCCACCCTCGGACCGGGGTAAATTTTCCCGCCTATTATCTAATGCCGACAAACCGGCACCTTATCTGGTCTCGCCGAGATAGGTCGTCCCAAGGCTCCTGACAATTTCCTTTTTCAGTTCCACGTCTTGACATGTTTCGTCAATTGACGAAGAATCCGCCCTCGATTATTCCAGAGTCCGTGATAGGCCCTAAGCTGGACTTCTGATTGGCAAAATTCAGAAAAAACTTGATTGTGAAAGAACAGAGAATTCGCGATAAGAAGAAATAGCAATATCCTTATCCAGTTAAAACCAGTCTGTGCATGGCTTTTTAGACAGATCGTCTAACATTAGTTAGGTGCTCGTGAAACAGCGAGCATCATTTCAACGATGCGTAGTTACATGAACCGCATATTGCCTATTTACAACATCAGCAAAACTGGAGACTAACAATGAAAGCCGTTGCCTACAGAACCCCTGGTCCGATTGAGCGTGAAGACGCCCTGCAGGACATCACCCTTGAGACACCCAAAGCCGAAGGCCGTGATCTGCTCGTCAAGATTATCGCCGTGTCGGTTAACCCGGTGGACACCAAATTGCGCCTCGGTGCTGCACCCGAAGGGGCGATTGGCGGAGTCCTTGGATTTGATGCCTCCGGACTTGTCGAGGCCGTGGGGCCTGAGGTGCGGAATTTTAAACCGGGCCATGCGGTTTTTTATGCCGGTTCCATCGCGCGACTCGGCACCAACAGCGAATATCACCTTGTCGATGAACGCATCGTTGGCCGCAAACCCGCCAGCCTGAGCGATGCAGAGGCCGCAGCACTTCCGCTCACGGCGATTACCGCCTGGGAAATGTTGTTTGACCGGCTCGATGTCAAACGCCCGACTCCGCAGGGAGGCAACGTCATCTTAGTCATTGGTGGCGCAGGTGGCGTCGGCTCGATCACCATTCAGCTTCTGCGGGCATTGACCGATCTCACGGTGATCGCTACCGCCTCGCGTCCTGAAACACAGGATTGGGTGCGCGAATGCGGCGCCCATCACGTGATCGACCACCGCCAGCCTTTAGCACCTCAGATTGAGGCACTGGGTCTCGGCGCTCCCGGGTTTGTGTTCTCAACTACTCAGACCGGCCAGCATATGGCTGATATCGTCGGACTGATTGCGCCGCAGGGCCGTTTTGGCCTGATCGATGACCCGGACGTGCTCAACGCCATGCCCTTCAAGCTCAAGGCCGTGTCAATTCATTGGGAAATGATGTTCACACGTTCGCTCTTTGGCACACCGGATATGGCGGAACAGGGCAAGCTGTTGAACGAAGTGGCCGCGCTGGTCGATGCGGGACGCATCCGTTCCACCGCGACCGAAGTCGCCGGCAAGATCGATGCGGCGACGTTACGCGCGGTGCATGCGCAGCTCGAAAGCGGCTCTGCGCGCGGCAAGATTGTGCTTGAAGGATTCTGATGAGGAGCGGGGCAGAGACGAATCACCCCATTGGAGTGCCGACATGCCGGACAAGCTGGAAGCTAACAAGCAGAATGCCATTGCCTTCTACCGCACGGCGTACTTGGGTAATCCCGCCAAGGTTGTCGAACTGTACGTCGGTGCGGAATATGTTCAACACAATCCACTTATAGGGAACGTAAAGCAGGCGTTTATTGTTTGAAAAGAAGACGAGCATATGCATAGATGGATACGATCAAAAATTTAATTCCAACTTCCCAATACATTAACTGAAATCCTCCTCTGCTCATCGAACATGGGACATAACCGGTAAAATTAGGATGAGAAAGTTTGCGAGTTCTATTCTTTATTTGATGAAGGTAAGAGTAAGAGCTGGAAATTGCCGGAATGTTAGGCGTCGATTACATCAGTGTAAACAATGCCGAGAATGATGGTGTATCGGGATGACTCCAAGGAGGATTGCTGGGGGTAATGAGGGTTGTGAGGTTTCCCCAGGTGACTTATTTTTTAATCAACCTGTCAATCTGAACCAACGGCGAGGATCTGTGTCCAGGTCGTTCCTGCCATGGCTTAGCGAGATCCTTCGTTCCACTCAGGATGACACCGTTTCCCAGGACTTGATTCGGTCGTGACAAAGTCAGTATTTATCAGGCATTGTCAGGTACATGCCGCTTAGACCTGCACCTGAACTCCGACTCATCTTTTCCATTTTCTTTCTGCTCTGCCTTTCGATTCTATTGTGCTAGTATTGGTACTAACAATGAACGCAATATTCCACCAAATGTGAACTGACTGTTTCGTTCCTTCCTTGTCTATGGCCCGGCAACGAGTCACCGCTCAAGACCTTTATAATTACACCAAGTGTCTGCATCGCGTATATCTGGATAGCAACGGCGATCCTTCGGAAAAATCCGAGGTCAGCTCATTTGTGAAGCTGTTGTGGGAAGTGGGGTTACAGACTGAACGGGACTATATTGCTTCGCTCGGCGATCAGGAGATCGTGGACCTGCAGGATCTTGCGGTAGAGCCGGCATTCCAGGAAACCTTGTTGGCCATGGAGCACGGAGTCGCTGTGATTTATCAAGGCTGTCTGATCCATGAGCAATTTGTAGGACGGCCGGATTTGTTGGTGAAACGGGAGGACGGGGTGTCTCGCTTTGGCGAATATCTTTATGAGCCGATCGATATTAAGGCTGGAAGGGGTTGGGAAGAGGCGGAGGGCAAGAAACCCAAATTTAAAGAACATTACGCCTTTCAGATTTTATTTTATCGGCTGTTACTCGAGAAGATTCAGGGAATGGTTCCGCCTGGTGGCCGGATTATCAATGTGGATAAGCAGCTTGAAGAGTTTGATCCGGCTCCATTTGAAGAACGGTTTAATCAGGCCATGCAGGACGTTCAGCAATTGGTGTCCGGGGACGAGACTTCGGAGCCGGTGCTGGGAAGTCACTGTACGATGTGCGGATGGTTTAGCCGATGTTACCGATGGGTGAAAGAGGAGTCCGACCCCACCGGCTTATTTTTTGTGGGCAAGCAAAAATTTGCGCTCCGGGAGCAGGGGCTTCGGACGATTCAAGATATTGCTCAAATGGATGTGCAAATCTATCTCAAGCCGCCTCATAAGATTCCGCGAATGGGAAAAGTCTCCCTGACCCGGATGAAAGAGCGGGCTCAGGTTCTGATAGAGGGAAAACCGAGAATCCGTTCCGGCTATACGTTTCCTGATGTTGATCGGGAGATCTATTTTGATATTGAAGATGACCCGACCCGTGGCGTCACCTATCTGTTCGGAATGGTCATTCAGGATGGAAAGATGCCCTCTCACTTTACCTATTTTCTGGCTAAAACTCCTGAAGACGAAGAGCAGACGGTCAGGGACTTCTGGCAATTTATTCAATCGACGGAGCGAGCAGTCTATTTTGTGTATTCCCATAAGGAACGATCGACGCTGAAACGTCTGATGGAAAAATATGAATTGGATGCCGAAACCTTTGAAAAGTATAAGGCCTGTGAATTTGATTTGTATCAAGACCTCATTGTGGAATATTCTGACTGGCCGACATTTTCTTATGGTATTAAACATATTGCCAAGTTTATCGGGTTTCAGTGGAGAGACGTGGACCCGTCAGGAGCCAATTCCATCGCCTGGTATAACGATTATTTAGCCAATCCGGCCAATGAAGCTTTGATAAATAGAATTTTGGAATATAACGAGGATGATTGCTATGCCATGGCAGCCATCACCAGGTATTTTGAACGTCATGCCCGTACGTCTCAGGGGACGGCTGAAGGGCAGACGCACTAAGGAGGAATATTGAAAAAGTCCCCCTCTCCCATTAGTCCTGCTCACGTACTCACCTGTACGATCCGCTTTGCCACAATGGTCGCGCCCTCCGGGAGGCTGCAAGTCATCCTGCGGCTTTCCCTTTGGCATAGGGAAGGACTGGACGGGCCTTCCTTCGGCCCGTCTCAGGACAAGTTTGAACATCCCAGTCATGGCTTCCGATTGTCGTGCAATGGTATCGGGGTGTGGCAATCTTGTGGAAATTCTAATTATTTAACGATTCCTGCTGAGGAGAACGTCTCATGGCTGCAACGGTATTAGTCGTTGATGATGAAAAGGATCTGGTGGAGTTGGTTAAGTATCACCTAGAGAAGGAAGGCCTCAAATGTTTGGAGGCGCGTGATGGGGAAACAGCCTTGCAGCTGGCGAAGGAACGTACTCCCGATCTTATGGTCCTGGATCTGATGCTGCCGGGTGTGGATGGTTTAGAGGTCTGCCGGAAGTTGAGGAAAGACCCGAAAACGTCTTCGATCGCCATTATTATGCTGACGGCGAAGGCCGAAGAAGTGGACCGGATTGTGGGTTTGGAAATGGGGGCGGATGACTATATGGTGAAACCCTTTAGCCCGAGGGAACTCGTCGCCAGAGTGAAAGCCGTGTTGCGGCGAGGGCAAGGGCAGGACCTGCCGGCCATCAAAAGGGTTGGAACACTCGAGGTCGATGAAGGAAAACACCAGGTGACGGTGGACGGAACCGTGGTGGAGTTGACCGTCAAGGAGTTCGATCTGCTCTGTGCGTTGATGCGTGCAAATGGCCGGGTGTTGAACCGGGACCAAATATTGGAAACCGTTTGGGGCTATTCAAATGCGGTGGATATTGAATCGCGGACGGTGGATGTGCATATTCGGCGACTCAGGGAAAAGTTAGGGGACGAATTTACGCGCATTGTGACCGTTAAAGGTGTGGGCTATCGTTTTGAGTCGGGGGCCGTCTAAGGTGAGTATGACGAAAGTGAACTTGATTAATGCGTAATCCTTCTCTCATCCTTATGGGCTGGATGGTGACAGCGATGATCGGGGTTAGCGTGGCGGTCGCCAGGGCATGGCCATTCTGGGTGGTGGTTGTGTTGGGGGCTGGTCTGGTTGGTGTGGCGGTGGTGCTGACCCGAAATACCTGGGATCAGACGAGAGAAAACCATGAAGACCTCATGACAGGCGTTCGTCAACTTGAACGGCTCAGTGGGATTGATGAGGCGAGGGCTTCTCGTGTGTTGGAACCCGATGCATTGGGAGGCCATATTCAGCGCCTGGTGGAAAACGTGAAGAAACGAATGACCAGTCTTGAGGAAGAACGCGCGAAAATTATCGCCATCATGGAAAATTTGGTTGAAGGGGTGGTGGCCTTTGATTCCAAGGGGAAGGTGTTGTTCACCAATTCCAGCGCCCACCGAATATTGGGATTGGACGCCAAGGCGATTAAAGGACGGTCGGTGTGGGAAATCATCAGAAATCAAGAACTGGCAGGTCTGGTTGAAGGCTGTCAGGAATTGGCGTGGCACGAACGACGACAGGCTGAGGTCGAATTGTATCCTCCCGTCTCCATGGTGCTAGAGGTGTATGCGCTCCCTTTTCCGATTTCCAATCAGAAGAAGGGGAGTGTCTTGGTGTTGCATGACGTTACCGAATTACGTCGATTGGAACAGGTACGGACCGAGTTTATTGAGAACGTGTCCCATGAACTGCGCACCCCGCTGACGGCCATTGTCGGATATTTGGAAACGCTCGTGGATGAGCCGTCTTTGGAAACTCCGAACAATCGGAAATTTCTGCAGGTTGCCCACCAACATGCGGAACGGCTCAGCCGGTTGGTGGAAGATTTACGAAGCCTCTCGGAAATTGAATCAGGCAAAATCGTATTGCGGTGCGAATTGGTGCCGCTGCGTGATGTTGCACATGATGTCTGTGAGATGTTTCAAAATCAACTGTCGAAAAAAAATCTGCAGATTTCCAATAAGATTGGGGTTGAATTCAGTGCCTGGGCAGATCGGGATCGGTTGATTCAGATTCTAGTGAATCTCGTGGATAATGCCATTAAATATACGCCTGCCGGAGGACTTATTTTCTTTCAAGCCATGCCTTTTGGGGATCAGGGAATCTCCTTGCAGGTCAATGACACAGGTCAGGGTATTCCGTCGATTGACCTTCCACGCATTACCGAACGATTTTACCGGGTGGATCGAGCGCGTTCTCGTGAGGAAGGCGGGACGGGACTTGGACTTTCTATCGTCAAACATTTACTCCAACTGCTCGGTGGTAAACTTCGCGTACAGAGTGAATTGGGTAAAGGCACCACTATGGAAGTGATCCTGCCTATATCCAGGCCAACTCCCACAACCAAACCATTGTGAGATCTCACATTCTCTCCCGGGTAGTCCCCTTCCCTTGATTTTTCCCTTTTACATCCCCTGAAAACGTTACATAGTTGTAACCCGAATCTCATGGGGCTGCAACAGTCGATCGCTAGGATTCCGTTGAATGGTCGGAGTGTTGAATAATAATAATTTCCAAAGGCATATTGACCCACAGGCACGTTGTATATCAGAGGCCTCAAGGCGGTTCAAAAAAGTTCGTCCAGTAAGGCCGCAAATTGCCTGCCGTGTCCCGAAGGGCACAACTTTTGTTTTGCGCGCAGAGCGTACTTCCAGTACGTGAGCACGGAAAAATGGCGAGAACGCCGCTGGCGGCTTTTTTCAACAGCCCCATGGTTGAATCGCCAGGATAGCTCGCATGGACCTGCCTCAACATTGGATATTGACCACAGGAGGGGAGCATGGCAACGAGTCACAAGGAAGGGACGACCCAGCCTCTTGTTGAAAGAGGAGATCGTGATGCGGTCTTAGGCGTCATTTCTGCCAGGCAGTCCGTGACGATTGAGGAACTCTCGAATTATTTGCCCTGGATGCGGTGGGGATATCTGTTTTCCATACTGGGTGAATGCCTGCATGAAGGGTCAGTGATTTTGTGCCAAAAGGAGTTTCAATTTGAAGTCCGGGCAATCCATTCCTTGTCAAGCGGAAACGGGGAGGATGTCCTGACGGGATCTTTTTCGTCAAAGCCGGGAGGTCCGCAGATGGCTATTTAACACGTTCGTAACATTGCCGTTACATAGAAGAAACCTGTTGGACCTACACTATTTATTCACATGAGGAGGCAAGTTTGATGAAACACAGTTGGAATCGAAGGCAAAGGTGGGTGTTGGGCATAAGCATAGGGCTGATCCTGGGTTGGAGCGGGACTACGATGCTTGGGGCCTCTAATGTCTGGGCCATGGATGATATGGAAGATCCGGCTTGGGTGAATTATGCCAAGGTGAGCGGAGTGTCTGGGAATATCAATAGTATCGGATCGGATACGCTGAATAACCTCATGACGTTGTGGGCTGAAGGATTCAGGAAACAATATCCGAATGTCAAAATCCAGATTGAAGGAAAAGGATCCAGCACGGCTCCGCCAGCTCTTATTGAAGGGACGGCACAGTTGGGACCGATGTCTCGCAAGATGAAGGGGAAAGAAATCGATGCCTTTGAAGCCAAGTTCGGTTATAAACCTACCGCCATTCCCGTTGCGGTAGATGCGTTGGCGATCTATGTCAATAAGGACAATGCCATTCAAGGGATGACGATTGAGCAAGTCGACGCGGTGTTTTCCAAGACCAGGCAGCACGGATATACGGAAAACCTCACCAGTTGGGGCCAATTGGGCTTGACCGGTAGATTTGCCGTTATGCCGATCAGTATCTATGGCAGGAATTCCGCCTCGGGGACCTATGGATTTTTCAAAGAGGCTGTGCTGGAAAATGGTGATTATAAAGATGAAGTGAAGGAACAGCCTGGTTCGGCTTCTGTTGTGCAAGGGGTGACCGAAGATCAGGCAGGGATCGGATATAGCGGTATTGGATATCGAACTTCCAGTGTCCGTGCACTTCCTCTTTCCATGAAGGCAGGGCAAACTTTTGTGGAGCCCACCTATGAAAATGCCACCAGCGGGGAGTACCCCTTGGCACGGTATTTGTTTGTGTATGTGAACAAAGCTCCCAATCAACCGTTGTCGCCGATTGTTCGAGAATTTTTGAAATATGTTTATAGCCGTGAAGGGCAGAAGGTTGTCATTAAAGATGGTTATTTCCCCATCTCGGAAAAGATTATTGGGAAACAGTCGGAGCATTTCAAATAGGAATTCCCTGATGAACATCCCGGCCACCTTCCAAAGAAACTCTTGGGAGAGCGGTTGGGAGTTCTGATATCATTTCAACCCTGTTTCTCAATTCCCCTTCCCAACGACCAGACATGATGCCACCCGTACCTTCCTCCTCCTCTTCTTCTTTATTTTCTAGTAGAAAGTTGTTGACCGTCGGTCCCCGTGTTGCCACTCAAAGGCGGATTCGTCATCTATTGGATTATGTGGCGAAGTATGTCGTAGGGGCGGGAGGCCTGGCGACCATTGTCAGTATTCTTGGGATTTTTGTGTATCTGGTATGGGAGGTGATTCCTCTGTTTCAACCCGCGACTGTCACTCCAGAGCTGACGGTGCCCGTACCACTCACCGAGATTCAATCCTCCAATGTGTCGCAGGCGATGGTGGGGATTGATGAATATCGGGAAGTCCCGTTTGTTTTCAAAGGGAAACACCTCCAATTTCTTTCCTTACCCGGTGGTTCCACCCTTCCTGATGTGGGAGGGAAGTTGCCGATTGACGGTGATCCGACGTCTGTCGTGCGAATGGGGTTGAAGGGCCATAGCCTCAGTGTCGGGACAGACCAGGGACTCGTCTATCCGGTCAAAATACTGTATCGATCTGATTTCCAAGGGGACCGACGGATCATTATCCCGAGCGTGAAGGTCAATGAACCTGTTCGGGTGGTTCCTGACGGAATGGGTATTATCCTTCATGCGCATGTTACTCGAAGTGATGAATTTCAAACCGTGGTGGCTCTCACCGGAAGCGGGGAACTCTGGGTGACCCGGATTGAGGAACCAGGGGATTTTTCATTTTCAGATGAGGTCGTTGTGACAACCAATCGGCTCGTTCTACCGCCGACATCTCATCTGACAACTTTGGCCCTGGATAGTGTGGGGAAACGATTGGTGGCCGGGACAAAGGACGGCCATCTCCTTGCGTGGGAATGGCAAGGTCAGGGATTTGATGCCATGCCTCAATCCGTGCCTGTTGGTGAGGCTGGGGATGCCGTGACTGTTCTCTCATATGTGTTAGGTGAACGGACGTTGGTGGTTGGCACCACTTCCGGAGGCGTGAGTACGTGGGCGTTCTCAGCTGATCAATCTGGGCCATCCGGCAGATTCCTGAGAAAAGTTCATACCTTCACTCCCCATTTCAGGCCGGTGACGAGTCTCTCGGTGTCCCAACGTGATAAAGGATTTTTAACAGCCGACAATCAGGGAACCATGTTCCTGCATTATTCCACGACGGGAGAAACCATTTTAGAAATTCCAGGGAAGGGAAAAGTCATCGAATCATTACACTATGCTCCAAAAGCCGATGGTCTGGTGTGGTTGGAGGAGGATGGCACGCTTCAGACTTATGCCATTCATAATCCACATCCGGAGGTGACATTCCAATCATTATTTTTTCCTGTGACCTATGAAGGCTATGACCGTCCGGAGATGATTTGGCAATCCTCCAGCGGATCGGATGAGTTTGAGCCGAAATTGGGCCTCATTCCGCTCATGTTTGGGACGTTGAAGGGGACGTTGTATGCCATGGTGCTGGCCATTCCTCTTGCAGTCATGGGTGCCATTTATACGGCGATGTTCATGCACCCTCACCTTCGCTCCGTTGTTAAGCCGTCTTTGGAATTGATGGCGGCCCTGCCGTCGGTGGTGCTGGGTTTTCTCGCGGGTCTCTGGTTTGCTCCTCTCTTAGAGGAAATTTTTCCTGCGGTGGTCGCCATTGTGGTCTTGCTTCCTCTGGTGATTGCGGCCTGTTGTCTCGTCTGGCAATTCCTCCCCATTCGGGTGAGCCGCTTTGATGTGTATGGCCTTGATCTGATGGTCATGATGATTGCTATTGTTCTCACCGTGAGTGCCTGTTTGATGGCCAATCAGGCGATTGAGGGTTGGATGTTTGGAGGAAATTTCAAACAATGGTTGGCGCAGAATTTGGGGTTAACCTATGATCAGCGAAATGCCATTGTCATCAGTTTTGCGATGGGTTTTGCGGTGATTCCTATTATTTTCAGTATTGCCGAAGATGCCATTGCCAATGTTCCCCGGCAACTTGTTGCAGGATCACTGGCCCTGGGAGCGACGCGGTGGCAGACCTTAACCCGGTTAGTCCTCATTTCGGCCAGTCCGGGCATCTTTTCGGCCTTGATGATCGGCTTTGGGCGTGCGATAGGGGAAACGATGATTGTGCTGATGGCCACGGGAAATACCCCCATCATGGATTGGAGTATGTTTAACGGGTTTCGTACTTTATCGGCCAACATTGCGGTTGAAATGCCTGAAGCCCCTCATGGCGGGACGTTGTATCGTGTGTTGTTCCTGTCTGGTCTGATTTTGTTCGGCTTCACATTTACGATTAATACGATTGCGGAAGTTGTCCGGCAACGGCTCCGCCAAAAATATTCTCAATTTTAAGTTGGGCAGCCATGAAATTTCTTCAACGATTTTTTGCATCCGGCATATTGTTCATCTGGTTATCGGGAGGAGCCCTAGCCTGTTCACTGCTGCTGATCGGCGGTCTTCTGATGCTCATTTTTATCAATGGTATGGGGTATTTTTGGCCGAAGGATCTTGTCCAGGTGACGCTCAACGATGGCACCAGGGTCCTCGGGGAAATCGTGGATACTCAGCGTATTCCGGAAACGGTCACCGCAGCTCTCCCCGATGGGCAGTCTCGCATACAGCTGAAGGTGGGCAACCGGGATGTGTACGGACTGGATTTCCGGTGGGTTGATGAAGCCGACATTGCCCAACGAGCCTGGCCTAAGGATGTCATCGCATTTGAACGACGGGAATGGGGGAATTTTTATGGTTGGGTGAATGCGGTGTGGGATGGCGACACACGTCTGGCAGCAGGCAGGGGTATCGCGTGGCATGTCTGGTATCCCTTCCTTGAACAAGCTGAGGCACTTTACAAGGAGATTCATCATATTGAACGCGATGTGATTGGCGCCATTAATGCTGACATGGAGCGCGCGCGACTCAATCTTAAGACCTTGGAGTTGAAGGGAAAGGTTTCCCAGGATTCCGCCGATTCTCTTCAACAGGATATCCAACATCGGGAAGCGGCCTATCAGGAGCAGACCCAACGATTGGTGGGGCTGTATGAGCGATTGAACCGATATCGGGTCACCCTCATTGATGTCACGGGAGAGGAAAAAATATTTCCTGTTGGCGGCCTTGTAAAGGCGTGGCGTCCGAATTCCATGAGTGTGTGGGACAAAACCAAAATGTATGTGGAGAATTTTTGGAATGTCTTGACAGATGAACCGAGGGAAGCGAATACAGAAGGTGGGATCTTTCCGGCAATTTTTGGTACGGTTATGATGGTATTGGTGATGAGTGTGGTGGTGGTCCCGTTTGGAGTCCTGGCCGCCCTGTATTTAAAAGAATATGCCAGGCAAGGCCTGTTGACTCGAATGATCCGGATTGCGGTGAATAATCTTGCGGGGGTTCCGTCAATCGTCTTTGGTGTGTTCGGTCTGGGGTTTTTTGTCTATGCCGTGGGAGGCTCAATTGACCAGGTATTTTTCTCTGCCTCGCTGCCGAATCCGACGTTTGGGACCGGGGGAATGTTATGGGCTTCGCTCACGTTGGCCCTCATGACCGTGCCGGTGGTTATTGTGGCTACCGAGGAAGGCTTGTCGGCTGTTCCCCGAGAATATCGGGAGGGGTCGTTAGGGTTGGGCGCGACAAAATTTGAATCGCTTATGCGGGTTGTTCTGCCTTGTGCGATGCCGGGAATCTTAACCGGTTTGATTCTCGCGGTGTCCCGGGCTACTGGAGAAGTGGCACCACTCATGTTGACCGGCGTAGTCAAACTTGCTCCGGCCTTGCCGCTTGATGGTCAGTTTCCCTTTATGCATCTTGATCGAAAATTTATGCATTTGGGATTTCATATCTATGATGTGGGGTTTCAATCCCCTAATGTGGAGGCGGCCAAGCCCATGGTTTACGTCACAACCCTGGTCCTGGTTTTTGTCGTTCTCCTCTTGAATATGACGGCGATTGCACTCCGGACCCGGATGCGGAAGCGCTACGCTGGTGCTTCCGTATAAATGAGGTACAATGATGGAAATCGAGCAGAATTTTTTGGAAAAATCTATGTCTTTGGCCAAAACCACCGCTGCAAAGTCCCTGAGGCTGGTGGTTGAAACAAGGCTGACGGGTCCGATGAAGAAGACTTTTGCAGAATCTGAAACGGCCCAACATCCATTGACCGATGCACCTGCAAAAATTGTCATTCAAGATATGAATTTTTATTACGGTACGGTTCAGGCCCTGAAATGTGTGAATATGATCATTCCTGCTCATAAAGTCACAGCATTTATCGGGCCCTCGGGTTGTGGGAAATCAACCCTCTTGCGGTGCCTCAATCGTCTGAATGATCTGGTCGATGGCACCAGGGTCGAAGGAACCATTCTCCTGGATGATGAAAATATTTATCGACCTGAAGTCGATGCCACCGATCTTCGAACCCGGGTTGGTATGGTGTTTCAGAAAATTAATCCGTTTCCGAAAACCGTCTGGCAGAATGTGGCGTATGGCCCGCAATTGCAGAAAATCCGCAAACGTGCCATCCTTGACGAGATCGTTGAGACAAGCCTTCAAGGAGCGGGATTGTGGGATGAGGTGAAAGATCGGTTGCATGCCAGCGCCTTGGGCTTGTCCGGAGGCCAACAACAACGGCTCTGTATTGCGAGAGCCCTTGCAGTCAATCCGGAAGTGCTGTTGATGGATGAACCCTGTTCGGCCCTTGATCCGATCTCCACCGGCAGAATTGAAGAACTTCTCCATACATTGAAAGAGCGGCTCACGGTTGTGATTGTGACGCATAACATGCAGCAGGCGGCCCGGGTTTCTGATTTGACGGGGTTTTTCTTATTAGGGGAGTTAATCGAATTCGAGGGCACCAAGAAGATTTTTACCAATCCCGGTGATTCCCGAACGGAAGATTATGTGACGGGGCGGTTCGGTTGATTTCCAGTAGATCGGAATAAAGGATCACGATGAAGCGATATTTTGATGATTCGTTGGCAGATCTCAGGCAGAGAATTTTGCGGATGGGGGCCCTCGTTGAAGGGCAAATTCGTCAAGCGCTGATCGCACTTGTAGATCGGGATGACCTGGTGGCGAATCAGGTCATTCAGAATGATCGTCAGGTGAATACCATGGACGTGGCCATTGATGAACTCTGTCTCGAATTGTTGGCTCTCCACCAGCCGGCAGCTAAAGATCTCCGGTTTGTTACGACGGCCATGAAGATTTCCACTGAATTAGAGCGCATGAGCGATTTGGCCGAAAATATTTGTGAGCGTGCACTAGAACTGCATACCGAACCTCAACTGAAGCCGTATATCGATATTCCGCTGATGGCTGAGCGTGCCATCAAAATGGTGGGAGAAGCTTTGGATGCGTTTGTCCGGGGGGATTCGGGTCTTGCCAGACGGGTTCTCAAGGAGGATGATTATGTCGATGAACTGAATGAACAAATTTTTCGTGAACTGTTGTCCTTTATGATGGAAAATCCCCAAACGATTTCGCGTGGGATCCGGCTGTCGTTTATCTCGAAATATATTGAACGTATTGCCGATCATGCGACGAATGTGGCCGAACTGGTGGTATATATGGTGGAAGGAAAAATTATCCGTCATATGATTCCAACCTAACACAGTCGTCCTGTCCTCTATTTTCTCCTCGTTCTCTTCTCCTTTTTTTCTTGTTTCTGCTTCAGCTTCTCCATTTTCTGTCACAAAAAATTTACCTGTCTGTGATAGCGGTGTCATCTGTTCATTGTACCGTATAGGCATGAATAACAATCACCAGACACCAGCGCATGTGGAAGGAGAATGCTATGCAAAAATGGAAGGACACCCGCGGAAGTTCCTCACGGTATTTCCAAGGACAGGCTATCAAGAAGCCTTCCCAGGGCTTGGGATCATTGTGGTCTCTGGTCCTGGCAGGTGGACATGGGGAGCGCCTTCGGCAATATACGGAACAGTGTTTCGGTGTGTATCGACCGAAGCAATATTGTGCGTTTATGGGAAAACGATCGATGATCCAACATACGTGGGCACGGGCGAAAGCCCTCTGCCTTCCTCAACAGGTTGTAACGGTGATGGATCAATCACATTGGGGCTATGTGCGGACACAATTAATTCAGGAATCCCTTGGGCGGGTGGTCTGGCAACCCGGCAATCGAGGAACCGGACCTGGTGTGTTTCTGCCGCTTTCCTATATCCGAGCGCATGATCCTCATGGGACGGTAGTTTTGTGGCCCTCTGACCATTTTGTTTTTCCAGTTGAGTCGATGATCCAGGTGATCCGCGATGCGGCGGCCTTGGTCCAGGAACAACCTCAACGTATGGTGTTGTTGACTATTCCTCCTCAATCGCGAGAACAAGACTATGGATGGGTGATTCCAGGTGAGTGTCTACCGCATCCCGGAGGGTTCCAGGTCAGGAAAGTGCGAAGATTTGTGGAGAAACCCCTGAGTTCCCAACTTGAGGACATTGTCCTGAATGGATGGCAATGGAATACGTTAGTGCTAATAGCCAATGTCCAAACCTTATGGGAAGCGGGCCGTCAATGTATTCCGGAGGTCGTGATGCCTCTTGAAGAACATGCGGGTGGTATCGGAACCTCAAGTGAACAGCAACAATTACTGCATCTTTATCGAACGATGCCCTCGAGAAATTTCTCAAGTGATTTGTTATCGCTTATTCCTCAGCAATTACACATGATGGAATTGACCGGGGTCTACTGGAGTGATTGGGGAAGACCAGAGCGCATTCAAGAGACCATCGCGTGTATGAGACGACGTGAATCCTATGGGACGATTGGCGAGTCGCCTAGCCATGTTTGGATGGAGTCTCGTCAGAACAAGACGGATCAGGAGGAATTAACCGTACTCACGAGATAGAAATTCTGGTAGGTGCAGTGGACTAGTTTCGGTGTGATTATTGACCATTAGTTTCACGGTCAACGGAAATTCGGTTGACCCCGGTCATGATGAATGGCCAGACCTGATCATCGGAGTTTGGACCATGCATGTAATCCTAGAGCCAGAGAGGGTAGGTATGAGCAGTTTCTTGGAAGAAGAGAGGGAGCGTGGTCCACATGGATGGTCACAGGACAGACCTGGTCCCATCCAATTGCGATGTGGGAGTCTGCTCATTATCAAGAGGAATGTCCGTTAAGGGAGTTGGAAACAGTGTTTCTTTCTGAAGACTGGTTCATGGTGCCTGGTGAAGCCACCGGTAGATTGCAACGGAGGTGTGGTGGCATACCTGAAAGGAAAATCCGACTGGTAATTGCAAAGGCTTCAGAAGGAAGGCGGCTTGGTGTGCCTCCCTTTCCAGTTGGCAATAAACCATTCCTGGGCATGAAATGGTGCTTCATCTTCCAACGGCTTGACGCGAGTATAGGTTCCATCGGCTTGGAGTTGTCGCGTGTGCATGTTGTCTTTCAGGTAAGGACGTAAGACGGTTTCAACAATGAAGGTTCGCAGTGTGGGATTCTCAATCGGAAACAAAATTTCAACCCGCCGGTCCATATTGCGGGGCATGAGATCCGCACTTCCCAGAAATAACTCATCCTGCCCTCCGTTACGAAAATAAAAACAGCGAGAATGCTCAAGGAATCGTCCGACGAGAGACGTGACCGTAATGGTCTGGCTGAGTCCCGGAATCCCAGGGCGGAGCCCGCACATCCCACGGACCATGAGCTCAATCTTGACCCCTGCTTGAGAGGCTCGATACAAGGCCTGAATAGAGGCTTTGTCTACGAGTGAGTTCAACTTGAATGCCAGGTAGCCATCTCCATGTTGTTGTTGGCGGGATATTTCCCGATTGATTCGTTCGATGATATTTGTTCGAATCCCAACCGGCGCAATCAAGAGTTTCGCGTACGAGTCTTTTTTTGAATACCCGGTCAAGGCATTGAACAGATCGGTGACATCTTCGCCGAATACCGGATGACAGGTAAATAAACTAAAGTCGGTGTAGAATTTTCCGGTGATGGGATTGTAATTGCCGGTTCCGAGGTGCAGATATCGACGAATGCCATCTGATTCCCGACGAACGACCATGCAGACCTTGGCATGTGTTTTCAGGCCCAGGACACCATACACCACATGCACGCCTTCATCTTCTAATTTTCTTGCCCATTCAATATTGTTTTCCTCATCGAACCGGGCTTTGAGTTCCAGGAGTACGGCAACCTGCTTGTCATTTTGCCGGGCTTCCATGAGGGCGTCTACCACCGGGGAGTTTATGCCTACTCGATAGAGGGTCTGCTTGATCGCTAACACATGCGGATCCAGAGCGGCTTGTCGAATGAAATCGACGACGGGTGAAAAGCTATCGTATGGGTGATGGAGGAAGATGTCTTCGCGTTTAATGAGTGCAAACAGTGATTCCTTTGAGGTGGGTTCGTGCAGAATATTGGGGTAATGAGGTGAAAATTTCAGATCCGGTCGATCAATGGATGTGAGTTCAAGGAGATTCGAAAGGCCGAGACGGAAATCATAGGTGTAGACTTGATAGGGCGCTAAATTAAGATTTCTGACCAGGATATCTTTGATGGAATCCGGCATATGCCGGTCCAGTTCCAATCGCACCACCGAACCGAATTGGCGCAAATCAATTTGTTCCTCAATGGCAGCCAGCAGGTCGCCGGCTTCATCTTCTTCGATTTCAAAATCTGCATCCCTGGTGATTCGAAAATAATAGGAGGCCTGAATCGTCAGGCCCGGAAACAATAAATCCAGATTGGCTGCGATGATGTCCTCCAGCCACACAAAGTTGGTACTTTCCGCTCCGGTGGCTAACCCCAATTGTTCATCGTCCGATACCTGGGATTCGTCTGGAATTCTGATCAATCGTGGGAACAGCGACGGAACCTTAATGCGCGCGAAACATTCTCCACGATCAGGGTCGTGCGCCACGACGGCCAGGTTGACTGTGAGGTTGGAGATATGGGGAAAAGGGTGGCTCGGGTCAAAGGCCAAAGGGGTCAGCGCGGGAAAAATTTCCTTTCGAAAATATCGGCGGAGTAGGGATCGTTGTTTCGGTTTGAGGTCTTGATAGGGGAGAATGCGGATACCCGCATCCACCAGTCGGGTAAATATGTCATCCTGCCAGCACCGGCTTACTCGGGCAAAGCTTTGAAAAAGGGCCTCCCGGATATGCCCTAATTGATCCGAAGGACTCATCCCATCCAGTGCGGCTTCCAGGACCCCGCTTGACAATTGTTCACGTAATCCGGAAATGCGGATCATGAAAAACTCATCAAGATTATTGAAGAAAATCGAAAGAAATTTTACTCGTTCCAGTAATGGGTGGCTCGGATCTTCTGCCTCTTCCAGTACCCGTTTATTGAACTCGAGCCAACTCAGTTCCCGGTTTAGATACAGCTTGGGGTCATCAAGATTATCGATGACATCTGGTGTATTGGGTGCCTTCGGTTTTGTCTGATTAGTCATGATCAGATCTCCTATTATGCCTGATATGGATGAAGAGTCATTGTACCTGATTGAGGTTATTCCAGCCCAACATTCTCACTTCAATAAAACGAGTATATGCAGACGTTAACGGTTTCAAGGAGATTGGGCGTAAGGCTTTATAGTTTTTTTCCTTGTTTTTCAAGTTTTTCCCATTGCTTCGGGATTTGCTGATTCACCTGAGATTGCCGGTTCCGTAAGCGTTCGACCATCAGTCCGGTGACAAAGGCGATTCCGGTTGCCCGTGAATGTTGTTTGAGGGCGAGGAGCCGTTGCTCCGCAACCACTGCATCCTGGTGTTGTCCTAATAAGTCTTGGGCGTCCTTCGCTTGTTGAAGGAACCGTTTGGCACGTTTTCCGAGCAAGGGCTCAGCGAGTTCAATCGCATATCGTGCTCGCTTCAAGAGTCTTCGAGTGCGATGCAGCTCAGATTTCGGGAATAGGCTGTCTGAGGTGTTCACAAAATCCTGAACTTTGTGAAAGGCTTTTCTTGCTAACTCCGTTATCGTGAGTGGAGTCGGTTGAAATGGTAAATGATTGAGTGAATCCTCAAAATGATTCAGGAAATTGAGATAACGGTCGCTCCGTAATCCCTCAAGAAGTTTGGCGCGGGCCACAGACCTCTGATCTTCAAAATTCTTGAGAATCGTTTGAAATAAATGCTGTTCTGGTAAGGAGAAGTCATGAAAGTTTTGACGAAAAGATTCTAATAGAACATCCCAATCTCTGACCTCGCCCAACAACGAACCAACCCAGCCCAGCTCCTGGCACACCGGTTCTGTCCATTCCGGCGCTAGAAATGAACTCACGGCCCGAATGATGGCTCTCATGCGGCGCGTGGCAACCCGCATTTGATGGAGCGCTTCACTATCCCGCCCCAATCGGGTGCCTGGATCATTTCCCAACATCTGAAGAAATTGGGAATGAAGCCTTTCTCGAATATGGTCGGTCGGTGGTGCCGAAGAATCACTAAACTCGAGGGAAAGGGGATATGGAAGTTGGAGTGCCTGAAAAATCTTGGGTTGTAATGGTTTCTCCTCTGCCCCGGCACGAAGCAGGATCTTGCGGATAGGCTTGAGTTGAGCGGCGGTGCCTCCCTGTAATTCAACCTCTAATTCTTGGAATGAATGCACGACCTTTTTGTCTCTGATGAGGGCGACGGAGTCCAGGACAACTTCAGCGAGGACCTGGCCGTCTTTCTGAATGCGGACCCCTTTTCTTCTTGTTCTTAGTTTCCCGAGTTGAACAGCCTCCTGTTTTCTGAAAAAACTCCTTAATAAGTCCTGAAATTCCCATGGAATACTGCGACTGCCTGACGCAATTTCCAGCTCCAGCCGATCACCGCTATTCGGTATCTTTAATTGCCAGACCCCATGGGACTGTTCCACTCGTTTTCGGAGTGTCAGCCCCAATCGACCGAGACGGTGGTGCTCGCTGTCAAAATAAGTGGATGTGAATACGCGGAGGGGGACCGGTTCCCCCATGTCGGGAGGGAAATGAAAGCCGGGTGGAATACGAAACTTCTTTTCCTCTTCAAGGGTTTGGTGAATTTTCCATGGCATAAAAATTCATCCAGCAATCTTCATTGTGCCTTGGGTCGTTTGAATGAAATCTTCATGGGGTTGTGTTGAGATCAAAAATACAGAAAAATCTAAGTTTCTTAGAAAAATTTTGAAAAGCAAAGCTTAAAGATCTCATTTTACCTGAACGGATTACAAGAAAGTGTGAAATTTATTCTATAACCAATTGTTTTTAAATGATAAAGAATGTGACAACCTCAATGTTGCCATATAAGATCACCTGCCTGTTCGAGTGATGGAATCTGTTGCACGGGCTAAGGGATACGGGAATCTATTTCCGGCAAATCATGTTGAAAAGGTTTGAACACGATGTTTGATCATGTCCGAATGTGGCTGGTAACCACCATATTGAGAAACAGGATTGGAGAGAACCTGTGTCACCAAAACAGGAAGTTCAGTATACTAGGAGGAGGAAGAAAGGGGTACAATAACCGCAGGAGATCATCTAATGTATAAAGGCTTGCCCAATAATCAACTGACTCAATTGTTGCAAACGGCTGTCGATGCGGCCCACGTTGCGGCAGTTCCGATTCGAGCCTATTTTGAAAGACAGGGTCTCCGTATCACAGAAAAAAGCGATGGTTCACCCGTCACTCAAGCCGATCAAGAGGGTGAGGCCCTCATCCGGTCTCACTTGCTGTCCAATGCCCAAATTGGACCCTTGGATATTCTCGGTGAAGAAGAAGGGTTACAGGGGACGGGTACAAGATGGCAATGGATCGTGGATCCTATCGATGGAACGCGATCCTTTATCCATGGGATCCCGTTATTCGGCACCATTATCGCCTTGGTTGACAGTCGGGAAAACTTTCCTGTCCTTGGAGTGATTCATCTCCCAATGCTCGGGCTTACCTATGCCGCGGCCAGGGGGCAAGGAACTACCTGTCAAGGAAAAGCCTTGCATCTTCCTGAAGACCTGCCAATTGAAAAAGCCATAATTGGGGTGGGCGATTTTGCGGAGTTTTCCAATATACAACGGGAAACGGAATACCATCTCCTGTTAAGCATGTCCGGGTATGTGCGAGGGTATACCGATTGTTTTGGGCATGGGCTAGTGATCAGTGGAGCCCTTGGCGCAATGGTAGATCCTGCCTTGAACCCGTGGGATATCCTGGCTACCCAGGTGTTAATTGAGGAGGCCGGAGGGACGGCAATGCTTCGTCCCTCGAAGGTACCCGGAAAGGTTGATGCCTTATTGGGGAACCGTTCACTCGTTCAACATCTTGCGCGGGAACTCTCCTTTTAAAGTTATTGGGGTTTTGCCGGCAGGCGCGTTGTTTCCAGTGACCATTGCCGACCTTCTAATATCTGGCATCCAGCATAGGAATGGCTCCAGTGTTTTGAACCTTTCTCCACGAAGTTGAGATTTACCCGTTTGTAACATTCCCATAACGTGTAGGAAAACTCCGTTAGATACGGTTTCAAGGAGACTGGACACCGGAGGTGTGAATTTCTCAACCTGATCCGGGTTTATCCATGGGAGAATGGGTAGATAATTCGAGAGTGTCACGTGATCGTATGAGGGGTCTTGTTCTTGATCCACTAACCTTTCGAGTCGTTTTTCGAACGCAATCAGTCCTTCACACACGCATTGAATTCCAGTTATTGAAACAATTGCTTGTGAGCGATGGGGGATTTCTGAATCGCCAGGATCTATAGAGCCACGTGTGGGGATCGTAGGTATCTGTTGAAGTTCCGACTGTAAATTCTCCTATAGTCCGACTCAGGCGAAAACTGCAGGGATTGGGCGATCAGAGCCCGACTATTGAAACTGTCTGGGGGGTGGGGTATCGTATTAGTATTATTGATGAATTTTCTGTCCCCTCCTGAAGATTTCTTTCTTACAAAATCCGATGCCTTTTTTGACCACGGAACCATTGTGGTCATGAAAGGGAGAACCGAATACATACTTGAAGGAAGTGAACCCTATGCAACGCGTTGCGGTTATTGATATCGGAACTAATTCCATTCACATGGTACTGGCTGAAATAGGGAAGGGTTTTTCGTACAAGATTGTCGATCGCATTAAGGAAATGGCCCGATTGGGCGACGGGACCTTTACGTCCCATCGATTGTCCCCGGAGGCCATGGATCGTGGGTTGACAGTTTTAAAACGTTTTTCCATGCTGGCAACGAACAAGGGATTTGATCCTATACTTCCGATTGCCACCAGTGCGGTCCGAGAGGCAAAAAATGGAGGAGATTTTTTGAAGCTCGTTCGCAAAGAGCTTGGGCTCAGAGTGCGCGTCATCACCGGAGAGGAAGAAGCGCGTCTGATCTATTTAGGCGTGAGAAATAGTATGGATCTTTCGCAGTTTCCCGCCATGATTGTGGATATTGGTGGTGGATCCGTCGAATTGATGGCTTGTACGGAAAAGCGATTGCAGTTTGTACGAAGCCTCAAATTAGGTGCGATCCGGTTGAAGGATCAATTTCTCAAGTCTGATCCACCCGATAAAAAAATGGTTCAGCGCGTTGAACGTTTAGTGAGCCAGACTCTGAAGAAATCCTTATCAAAGAAACGCCTCACTCACTGCCAGCAATTGGTGGCTACATCGGGTATGGCGGGGAACCTTGCTGAAATTATTTATTTGGCTCGAACCGGACGCCCACTGCCACAAATCGACATGGCCACGATCGAGTTAGATGAAGTCAGGGGGGTTGAAGGACTCCTGAGAACAAAAGATACGCAGACACGCTTGAAGATTCCAGGTTTGGATCCCCGACGAGTAGATACGCTTTATCCCGGCGTCCTGATGTTGCGTTTACTTATGGAGCGTCTCGGGGTTAAACAGGTGCGTCTCAGTGATAAAGCGATTCGGGAAGGCGTGATTTATGATTTTATTCAACAACATCAGGAAGGATTACGGGCGGAACAGGATATTCCTCATGTTCGCCGCCGCCAAGTCTTATTGTTAGCCAAGCGATATCAATATTCAAAAGGGCATGCGCATCATGTCGCGAAGTTGGCATTAAGTTTGTTCGACCAGACTCAGTCCATGCATCTTTTTGGAGAAAAAGAGCGGGAATGGTTGGAATATGCGGCATTACTTCATGACATTGGGCATCATATCCGTGAGAATAAACATCATAAGCATACCTACTATTTGATTAGCCATGCTGATCTTCCGGGGTTTTCGTCTGAGGAAGTAGGCATTATCGCTAATGTGGCGCGGTATCATCGACGTGGTCAACCAAATCCCAAGCATACGGGATATCGGCTCTTGGATCGCGATCAGAGACGGGTTGTATCCAGTCTTAGTGCTATTTTACGAATTGCAGATGGCTTGGATCGCAGTCACTTCTCGGTCGTCAAGAAAATTTATATTGAACCTGACGAACCTCTGTGCCTGCATGTGTCTTTCCGGTACGACCCGGAATTGGAATTGTGGACGACCGAGCGGCGAAAAAAGTTTTTTGAGAAAATTTTCCATTGTCGAATTGAACTCAAGGCTGCAGCTGTGGCATCAAAAAATGTAGCATAACCAGGCACTCGTATCTGAAATAGTCCAGAATTAGTCCGTTAAGTTGTGGAAGACTCCGACCCTATCGCGTTTTCCCATGAGGATTGGGTAAATTAATCCTGATCAAGGGCATTGTCTGTCTTTCCTTGATTTGTTGAGGGTTACCCGCAGATAATTTTTACCAATTAGAAGTGTGAGATATCCTGGTTCAAGGCTGGATGTAGATGCCTCTGTTCCAAATAGTCCAAAGTGCAGTATTTAATTTCGGCCTGTTCTCGCTGAAGGAAAAGCCCTATGTTTGGTTTTATGCCTCGGGAAAGTGGATTTTTTGATTTATTTGAGCAAGCGTCCCAAAACGTTGTGGAAGCAGGACAATGCTTGAAAAATTTAATGAAGTCCTTTAATGAACCCCAAAAACAAATTCAACATATCAAGGACTTGGAGCATAAGGGAGACGGACTTACCCATGACATCGTCTTTAAATTGAATAAAACATTTATTACGCCATTGGATCGTGAAGACATTCATGAGCTTGCCAGTGCGCTGGATGATATTCTTGATGAAATTGATGCAGTGGCCGAGTTGTTCATGGTGTTTAAGATCGAACGCCCCACTCCTACGGCATTAAAGCTTTCGGAGATTCTACATGAGTCCGTCCTGGAGGTCGGAAAAGGGATTTACCTATTGCGACAAAAAAAATGGGATATGAAGGAGTGTGGCATTCGGGTGAATACTTTGGAAAATGAGGCAGATCGAGTTCTTCGGGAAGCTATCTCGAAATTGTTTGAAGAGGAGCAGGATCCCAAAACGGTTATGAAATGGAAAGAAATTTATGAAAATTTTGAGAAAGGAACCGATTCCTGTGAAGATGTGCTGAATGTCCTGGAACGCATTGCCCTGAAACACGGATAAAAAATTCTAATCCTCGACCCTCTCAAGTCATTCCAGTAAGTCTTTCATTTTTTGGGATTTGTGGCTGATTTCAGCGTCCTACTCATTCTGGTCATCGGGCTTGCCCTCCTGTTTGATTTTTCAAATGGTTGGCATGATAGTGCCAATGCCGTGGCCACCGTCGTCTCCACTCGGGTCCTGAGCCCTACCTCGGCTGTTCTATTTGCCGGGGTCTTGAATGTAATCGGGGCCTTTATGTCCACTGCGGTAGCCAAGATGGTGGGACAGGGAATTATAGATCCTACCGCGGTTAACGATGTGGTCATAATTTCGGCGTTAGGGGGAGCTATTGTTTGGAATTTTATTACCTTACGTATGGGGTTGCCTTCCAGTTCTTCCCATGCCCTGATTGGAGCCATGGTCGGCGCAGGATTTATTCATGGTGGTATTGAGGTGTTGCAGTGGGCCGGATTGATGAAGGTCATGGAGGCAATGGTCTCTTCCCCCCTATTGGGGTTTCTCGCCGCTTTTTTACTCATGGTCGGATTAAGCTGGGCTTTTTTTCGGACTTCTCGAGGAAGGGCTATGAGGTTATTTCGCCGCCTTCAATTGGTATCAGCCGGGTTTATGGCGTTGAGTCATGGAGCGAATGACGCACAAAAAGCGATGGGAATTATTACCTTGGCCTTGCTTTCTGCCGGACATATTTCTTCTGCGGAAGTGCCCAAATGGGTTATTATTTCCTGCGCACTCTCTATGGGTTTGGGGACAGCCCTGGGAGGGTGGAAGATCATTCGAACTCTGGGAATGCGAATAGCCAAGTTGGATCCTGTCCATGGGTTTGCCGCTGAAACCGGCGCCGGCGCCGTGTTGATGGTTACCGCCCATATTGGATTGCCTGTCAGCACGACTCACACGATTACCTCTTCGGTCATGGGGGTGGGAGCGGTGAATCGATTGTCGGCGGTTCGTTGGGGGGTTACTAGACGAATTGCCTATGCGTGGATCTTTACCCTTCCCGGTTCGGCGTTCTTAGCTGTTGGATTTTACCTCCTGTTATCCGCATTACTCTAGGTGTTCGGTGTTCCTTCACTCTCTGTGATTTTCAAGTATCTGGTGCCGCGTCGCATCAGGAAGCTGTTTTGTTGTTTTGATAGGTTGAGATTTCCTGTTCCTTGAATCTGGTCGTTAACGTATATCCCCTTTCTTCTCTCCACTGGTTGCTCTTCTTTTGTAGAACCGTTGTTCTGACAGTTTTAATGGATTTATTTACATCCGATTCGGTTGGATGAACTTGGTCGTCTATAAGTTGGCCATACGGTCCCTCCAATTGGGGATGGTTCCTGTCGCATCGTTCCTTTTAGTCTGACGTGTCAATGGTTGAGTCACTGGTTCCCTTTCACACAATACGTGGCATTGTAACTACAAGGAGGAGTTATGACAGAATCCTATCAAACAGGCGCATTGCAAATGTCAACGGCTGGACTTGAAGAGGAAGGGTATCAAATGTATTTAGGTCAGAAGTGTCGATTGAGCGGTGTGTTGAAAGTCCAGGGGATGGCGCGGATCGATGGATTTGTCGAAGGGGAGATTTATGGAAGCGATCTGATTCAAGTGGGAAAAGATGGAAAACTTGAAGCCACAGTTAAGGCTAAAGACATTGTCGCACAGGGTCCTCTTCGGGGGGACTTCGTCGCCCTACAGAAGATACAGTTGCTGGCTCCAGCGACATTGGAAGGGAAAATCGATGCACCGGTTTTTCTTCTAGAAGAAGGCGTCTTCGTCAATGGACTGTTGAAGATGGGAATGGTGCGTCCTGCCGTCTCATAAGCCAAGGATACGACAAGGCACCGGGTGAAAAGCCATGGCATTGAAAGCGTATCGTTCTATTGTTCACAAGGAAGACGAGTGTTGAATAAATGTTGTGTTGTGCAAAAGGCCGGCCCTTAGCGCAGCGCTCTAAGCTGCGCAGGGGCCATCCACCATTCTAAATATCCCCGCCCTACTCCGATATTTCCATCAAAGGAAATTAGGCAGCCACCAGCCTTTTTGACTGCAAGGCCTGAGCTATTCTTTCCAAAAATCATTAATGCTGCTGTTTGTCCAAGGTGTGGTTCATGTCCAACGCACATGACGAAGGCATCTAGGGGCAATCTCTGTAATATGGAAAATAGCAGCATAGGCGATTGGTCATAGACCAGTTCAGGACAAAGCTGAATTGTTGCTTTAGTCTGGAGAGCCTTTTTGGAAATCTCCGCGGTTTGTTGCGTACGGATTAACGGACTGCACAAGAGGTGTGTGGGATTCATTCCAATTCGTTTGAGTCCTGCCGCGACCTGTTCAGTTTTGGCCATACCTTCTTTGGTAAGAGGGCGTTCGTGTTCAGAGCCATCCCATTCCTCCGGGTTAACGGCAATGCCATGGCGAAGTAGGAAACAATTCATGTAAGCCTCTCCTTGTTCTAACCGCCAAAATAACAACCATTCCTCTTAGCAGGGTTGAAAACCTGCCCACTACGAGGACTAAGAAGAATTAGTAAATTTCCGAGGGTTGGGTCCAGACCTAGGATGCCCGAACATGCAACACCCAGCGGATAATCCAACTCACCCAGTGCTGTGCCTCGAATGCAGCGATGGTAAGGGCCAAAGCCATTCCATTGTGTTCTCCCTCTAATCCATGTGACTAGAATACCGACACGGCTAGGACTATGGCTAGGTTCAGGACCACTCCCACACAGGTTCAGGTGGAATCGGTTTTGGGGGAAGAGGTGAAGCTGTCGTCCAGACGGCGAAACAGGAGATGGACAGCCTCTCCTTCCTTGATGGCGCTGTTCCGCCATTCCACGTGTAGAAGTTCGCTTGAGATGCTATTATTGCTGCCCTGGGTTCATCTATAATTCTCTGCTTTTTCAGGAGAGGTATTGAAAATGAAGATACCATGGGTAATCGGCTGGGCATTATTATGCATGTGTATCTTGTTCACATCGAGTGCCGAGGCTGGTACTCAATCCCCATCCCCTGACTTCCTGACCTTGTATCAGGCCATTGACTATGCCTTAGAGCATTATCCCTCAGTACGAGAATCGCTTGCAAAATATCAAGAAGCGCAATCGGGTATCGATCTCGCAGAGACCAGCTATTTTCCCCGTGTGGAAATCGGAGTTCAAGGAACTCGGTCGACGTTTAATAATGTCTCGGGGATGTTTTTCCCGAATTCTTTTTTGCAACCGATCTCCGGCCCCGATCTGGGACGGAATTCTTATAGCAGTAGCTGGGGCAGTGCCGCTGGTATTCTGCTGGCATGGGAACCCTTTGACTTCGGGTTGAGATCGGCCCAGGTGAGTACCGCTCAGACCATGGAGCGTCATTCCCAAGCTTTTATAACGCTCACCCAACTCGAAGTGGCCTTGGCTGTGGGAGATGCGTATATCGATGTCATGATGGCTCAGGAGTCACGCCAGGCTCTTCAATCAAATTTTGATCGCCGGGTGGTCTTCGCCAAGACCGTGGATGTTCTGGTACGCAATCAATTGCGGGCTGGAGTTGACGGATCCCGTGCACAAGCTGAGACGGCGGTTGCACAAACTCATTTATTGGAAGCAGAACAAGTTGAACGATCAGGAATGGCTACATTGTCTCAAGTGCTGGGGATGGCCGGCACGCATATTTCAATCAAAGATCCCATTTTGAGGAGTTCCCCTCAAGGATCAGTTTCCGAAAAGAAGGATCCGGCACAGCATCCCTTGGCCTTAGTCCAAAAAGCCGCAGCTGATATTCCAAAAAAGAGGGAAGAGGCCCTAGCCCAGGCCTGGGTGCCAAAATTCAACGTGCAAAGCGCCTTTTTCGGCCGTGGCAGTGGATGGGACAACCAGGGCAATCGAGGTGGCGGAGGGGAAGGGCTATTGCCGGATGTGCCGAATTGGTCGGTTGGCCTGACGGCGACCTTTTCCCTGTTGGATTTTCCGACTATTCGCGCGCAAAAACAACAGGAGCATTATCGCAATCTGGCCGAAATGGCTCGCTACGATCGTGTGATTCAGGAACTGACCGCGCAGCAGGTGAAAGCTCGATCCCTCATGGAGAGTACCAAGCGCATTGCCGAAAACACGCCCATCCAATTACAAGCGGCTCGCCTGACGGAATCCCAAGCAGCTGCTCAATTTAAAGCCGGGCTGGCCACAGTCGTGGATGTTGCTGAGGCGCAGCGGCTCGTGGTTCAGGCAGAAGTGGACGATGCGCGGGCACGTCTTGGCATGTGGAAAGCCTTGTTGGCCTTTTCAGGAGTTCAGGGCGAATTGTCCGAATTTTTACGGCTTGCGCGGCCGTCTCCTTCTTCTCCAGCCATTAAATGAAGCTCCTTCTCTTTGCACTTCGGCGGCCCGTGACCATTATCGTGCTGGTCGCGGCCATGGCCCTATTTTCATTTCTGGTGGTCAAACGGATGGCCATCGATATCTTTCCGAATCTGGGACTTCCTGCTATTTATGTGGCCCAACCCTATGGCGGCATGGACCCGGCCCAAATGGAGGCCTATCTGGTCTCGTTCTATGAATATCATTTCCTCTATATCACCGGGATTGAGCATGTCGAATCAAAATCCATTCAGGGTGCCGCCTTGATGAAATTATTTTTTCACCCTGAAACGGATATGGATCAGGCCTTGGCGCAGACGGTCGCCTATGTGAATCGATCTCGGGCGTTTATGCCTCCCGGCACGGTGCCGCCCTTTATTTCGAGATTTGATGCGGGAAGTGTGCCGGTGGGCTATTTAGTTTTTCAGAGCGAGTCCAGGAGCCTCAAAGAAATTCAAGATCTGGCCTTGTTCAGAGTGCGCCCGATGTTTTCCGCGGTCCCTGGGGTTTCTGCTCCTCCGCCCTTTGGAGGGACGGCCAGAACGATCGTAGTTAAAGTGAGCCCTGAACGGTTGCGGGCATTTGGCATGTCTCCGGAGGAAGTGGTGCAGGCGGTGCGAACGGGGAATATGCTCATGCCGGCAGGGAATGTCCGCATAGGAGATTTTGCCTATCTGACTCCTGTGAATTCTGTTGTCGAGAACATCGAAGAATTGGAGCATCTTCCTATTCGTTTGGGGTCAGGGCCCACAGTCTTTTTGAAAGACGTGGGAACCGTGGAAGACGGGGAGGACATTGTCACCAGTTATGCCATGGTGAACGGCCGACGCACGGTCTACATCCCGGTCACCAAACGAGCCGATGCCTCCACCATGGCGGTAGTGGATCGCATTAAAGCCTCGCTCCCGACCTTTCGGGACGCGGTGCCGGACGATATTCAGATTAGTTTTGAGTTCGATCAATCAACCTATGTCACCAATGCGGTGAAGGCTGTCGTCGTGGAAAGTGCGCTTGGGGCGATCTTGACAGGATTGGTGGTGTGGCTATTCCTCCGGAGTTGGCGGAGTTCGGTGATAGTCGTGTTGACCATTCCATTTGCTCTCTTAACCGCCGTGGTGGCTTTGTGGGCAACCGGGCAGACAATCAATATTATGACGTTAGGGGGATTGGCCCTGGCCGTGGGAATTTTGGTGGATGAATCCACGGTCACGATTGAAAATGTGCATGCCCATTTGTCTCGTGGGAAGAGCCTGGGGAGGGCCGTCAAGGACTCACGGGGTGAAGTGGTGGTGCCTCTTCTCCTGGCTATGCTGAGTATATTAGCGGTGTTTCTCCCGTCGTTTTTTATGAGCGGAGTGGCGAAAGCCTTGTTTGTGCCGTTGGCATTGGCGGTAGGATTTGCCATGGCGGCCTCCTATATCCTTTCCACGACATTAGTGCCCGTTTTGGCCGTATGGCTTTTGGGTGGACACTCCAGAGTCGAGAAGAGAGAGCATCCGACCACGCCAACCTGGTACGTCAATGCCCTGAAGTGGACATTGAACCATAAGTGGCTGGTCCTCACAGCCTATTTGCTGTTCAGTACCGTAATTGTCGTGGTGTTAGGTGCCAGGCTGGGGTTGGATATCTTTCCTCAGGTTGATACCGGACAATTTCAATTGCGAATTCTAGCTCCGGATGGAACCCGTGTTGAAAGAACGGAAGTGTTGACGAAGGAGATTTTGGAGACGATTAAACAGGAAATCGGCCCGGAACGGATAAATATTAGCCTGGGGTTTGTGGGAGTTCATCCGTCGAGTTATCCGGTGAATACCTTGTATATGTGGAGCAGTGGACCTCATGAAGCGGTCTTGTTGGTGGCGCTGAAACCGGGTTCCGATGTTTCATTGGAGCAGGTAAAAGAACGATTGAGAGAACTGTTACCAAAGCGTTTTCCCGGGACTCGTTATACCTTTGAGGGTGGTGATATTGTCACGCAGGTCATGAGCATGGGATCCCCGACCCCGATTGAAATCGCGATGAGCGGACCGAATGTGGAGGCCAACCGGGCGTATGCGGAACGAGTGCGAGAGGAACTCTCACATCTACCTGCCATCCGGGACCTGCGCTTCGGGCAACCCTTGGATTATCCCACCCTGGCGGTGCGCGTGGATCGAGTGCGAGCAGGCCAGCTTGGTGTGACGGCCGGTGAAGTGGCCAGGGCGGTGGTCTCGGCGACCTCCTCAACCCGCTTTGTGGAACCGATTTATTGGCGTGATCCCAAATCCGGAAGGGCTTATCAGGTGCAGGTGGAAATTCCCCAATCGGAATTCCAGTCCGTACAGGATATGCTCAATCTTCCGGTAAAGTTAGAAGGGGGACGTGGGCCCTTGCTTCGTGACGTGGCAGAGGTCATTCCCGGAAACTCTATTGGAGAGTATGCACGGTATAACATGCAACGGATGGTCACAATTGTGGCCAATGTGACGGGCGAAGATTTAGGACGGGCGGCGGAACATATTGAGGCCGTGTTAAATCGGGTTGGCCCACCTCCGAAAGGGGTTCGGGTGGACGTTCGAGGGCAAATTGCCCCGATGAGGGAGATGTTCGTCAACCTCCAACTGGGATTGATTTTGGCCATGCTGAGTATCTTCCTGCTCTTAGCCGCAAACTTTCAATCCTGGCGAAGTGCCTTGGTCGTCTTGCTGACGACCCCGGCGGTATTGATGGGAGTCGTGCTTATTCTGGCATTTTTCGGGACCACGGTGAATATTCAGTCGTTTTTGGGGGCAATTATGGCCACGGGAGTGGCTGTGGCGAATGCGATCCTTTTCGTGTCGTTTGCCGAACAGCATCGGAAGAAAGGACTCTCATCGTTCGAAGCTGCTCGGGAAGGGGCATGCGGCCGGGCTCGCCCGATCCTCATGACCGGGTTGGCCATGATCGTCGGAATGTTGCCGATGGCATTGGGCATCATGGAAGGAGGGGAGCAGGTGGCCCCTCTGGGACAGGCGGTGATTGGCGGGTTATTGGTCGCTACCGTGTCCAGTTTGCTGATCTTGCCCGCAATATATGCGATTCTGGAGAAGGGGGGAGCCATCCATTCTCCCTCATTAGATCCCGACGATCCGATGAGTGTCCACTATGAACCATCGCACGTCACCGTTCCCAATTAGCCGGGAGTTGCTATGTCAGGCAAGATGATCGGAATCGGGCTGGTGTTGCTGGGACTTATTGCGGCGGGGTGATGGTCCTGAGCAACGAAGGGCGTCTTACTCAGGAGCCCACGGTCTCTTCATCCTCCACCTCTTCCCTGAAAAAATCAGGAATCCCTGCGGGAAGTGCTCAACATGCTCTCGGTTGAAGTGGTGCCGGTTTCCAGCCAACATCTGAAAGAGACGATATCTTTGCCGGGGGAATTGCTTCCTTTTTTGAGCGTCGATCTTTCCCCAAAAATCACGGGAATCGTTGAATCCGTCAACGTGGACCGTGGGGCAAGAGTGAAGAAGGGAGATATCCTCATCCAATTACGTGCGCCAGAGCTGCAAGCGCAGAGAAGGGAGGCGGAAGCCCAGCTTCGTGGCGCAAACATCACGTATACCCGTCTTCAAGCCGCGGCCTCTACGCCAGGTATCGTGGCTGGAAACGATTTGGAATTGGCCCAACATCATCAGGAAGCCCTTGACAGCCCGTCTCCAATCGTTACAGGAAATGGAAAAGTATTTGCGGGTGGTGACGCCGTTCGATGGAGTGATCACGCAACGGAATATTCATCCGGGAGCGGTCGTGGGGCCGGACGGCGGAGGCGGTCGTGCCTCATCGTTGTTACGGTTAGAGCAAATTGTTCACTTGCGATTGATCGTTCCGGTTCCGGAAGCGTATGCCGGGTCAATTGCTAAAGGGGCAACTGTGCCATTTACGGTACCGGCCTATCCGGAGGAAACTTTTCAGGGAGTGGTGTCTCGTATTTCTCAATCGGTAGATCCTAAAACCCGATCTATGCCCGTGGAAATGGATGTGCATAATCCGACGATGCGGTTGGCCGCGGGAATGTTCCCGGAGGTCCGCTGGCCGATTCGCCGATCCACTTCGACCTTGTTTGTTCCGGCCACGGCGGTTGTCACCACGACGGAAAACGTTTTTGTCCTCCTGGTCAAGGAAAACCTGGTGGAATGGATCCCTGTCCGAAAGGGATCAAAGAGTGGCTCAATGATTGAAGTGTTTGGCGCTCTCCAATCGGGTGATCTGGTTGTGTTAAGGGGGACCGACGAAATTCGGGCAGGCACACACATTATTCCGGTTCCTAAGGAAATACCCGCCAACACCCGGACGTAACTCAGCTTCCTTTGAGAACGATTCCCTGAGTAACGATGAAAATCCTTCTTGTCATATTCTTAGTTTTTGTGAATGGGTGTCATTCAAGAAATATTCATGAAGACATCCACCCGGTGATTCACGGCAAGGTGCTTCTGAGGGTCTATCTTGTACGACATGCTGAATCAAAGAAAAATGTGGTGCACTTACCGTGGACTCCGGAAGAAGAGCTTGACACTCTAACAGCGGAAGGGCAAAGACAGGCGGTCGCAATAGGGAATTTTCTCAATGAGAAAGGCATTGTTGCCATTCTGAGTTCTCCTGCGGGTCGAACGCGTGAGACGGCCAACACTATTGGCCAGGTCATTGGATTGAAGGCAGAATTTGAGGTTGATCCGGCTTTTGCCTCTTTGCGTGGAGGAAAAGGTCAGGATGGGAATCAGATTTCATGGGCCTGGCGTGAGAAACAGTGGGCATTGGGACAGGATCCACGCCCTGAAGGAGGAGAGTCTCTCGCAGATGGGGAATTGCGTGCTAAAGGTCGCTTGAACAAGCTGGCTGAAAATTTTCCAGAAAAGACGGTCGTGATTGTTTCGCATGGTGATATTTGCGCGGCATTGCTTGGGTATGCAGCGAATACCCCGATGCCCAAACGATATGTCACTCACGATGTCCCAACGGGATCAGTCAGCGAATTCATCATGACTGATACAGGGTGGCACATCATCGAAGAAGGGAGGCAACCATTCGAATAGGTTTCCTTCGCTTTCACAAGTAACTGCCTCTCTTTGCTTCTTCCTCTCGATTCTTAAACTCATCCGAGATGTGTTCCCCCGAGCAGCAAGACCGCCCAGCCTCTTTTCATATTCCACCATCCACGAAGTTTTTTCGGTGTCCCGGGATGTATTCCCTCATCCCTAAATCATTTCATCCGTGTGATTCTCCTGACTAAATAGAACGGTCATCGGCAATTCTAAATTGCCCATGCCATTCGTGACCTAGGGAAAGAGTGTAAATGTTGTAATTTAAACTTGACAAAAAGTAATTTTAAAATTACATTACCCGAAATTTTTTTGCGAAGAGCGGTCTCATTTTTTCTGATCATTCTGATGTTATGAAGGGAATGTGGGGGGTAATGGAAAAAGTGTCAAGGAACGTGAGGTTCTGGATGATGACCGGAATAGGAATGGCCATGGTGGTTTTTTCCACTGTGGTGTTGGCGGCGGAGCCGGCGCCTTCAAATACCCCTTCCATAGCCAGTGAAAACATAGCCAGTGAAAAAGGGTCAGCGTTTGGGAATTTTTTTAAAGAGGTTAAAGAACGGGCGGAAGCACAGAACGGAAAAAATTGGAAGGAAACGGCTGATGCCTCACTCATCCAGGCAAAAGAGACTCAATGGAATCGGTATCTGAAAGCGGCGATGAATTTGCCGGATTTTGTTGACTTGGGTATTGAAAACCGGACCCGATTCGAAAGTGTCAGTCATCCCTGGCGATCCACTGCAAAAGTTGGTGGCGGGCATACTGATTCCCAGTTGGCTCTCAGGTCCCGGGTGCGTTTCGGGTTAGGCAATGGTCCTTTCCGGTTTCTTTTTGAAGGACAGGATGCGCGGGAATATTTCGATAATAAGCCTGGAGACTTCAGGAATAACACCACAGTCAATGAATGGGACATTTTACAGTTATTCGGGTCATTGACCTTTGACAATGTATTGGGAAGCGGATTGCGAACGGACGCGCATTTCGGCCGGTTGACTCTGGATTTAGGAAGCCGTCGGTACGTTGCCCGCAATGATTTCCGAAATACTCTCAATGCCTTCGATGGCTTTCACTGGCAGATCGGGAAACCGAAGGTTTGGCGATTCCGCGCCTTCATCACCGAACCGGTCATCCGGGAGGAGGTCAAACTCGACGAGCAGAATAACAAGTTTTTATTTTGGGGCGCGTTTGTGGAAAACATTCAGAACCCTTGGATGAATATGGAGGCCTTTTATTACGGATTAAACGAGCAACGACAACAAAATCGGAACGCTCGTCGGACGTTTGATACGTATGGATTTCGCCTATACAAGAATCCTAAGGTTAGTGAGTTGGATTATGAAATAGAAGGGGCTATTCAAGTGGGACATTTAGGGAACGTCGATCATTTTGCCTATAACCCCAATGCGCAAGTCGGGTATACGTTTAATGTGCCCTGGACTCCTCAATTTTTGGTGCAATATTCCTATGCCAGCGGTACTCGCACGCCGGGAGGAAGCCAGAGTGGAAACTTTGATCCCCTGTTCGGGGCCCGACGCTGGGATTTCATGGCCACGGGAATTTTCGGTCCATGGTCCAGGGGCAACATTAGTTCTCCCGGTTGGAGGCTGGTTGTCAAGCCTGCCGAAGGCGTAACGATGCAAATCAAGCAGCGGTTCTGGTACCTGGCTCAAAGCACTGCCACGAATGCGGGGCTCGTTTTACAAGATCCCTCGGGAAGTGCAGGAAATTATTTAGGACATGATATTGAATTACGTACGACGTGGACTGTGAGTCAAAATCTGGAATTTGATGCCGGGTACGACCATTGGTTCAAGGGGTCTTATTTCGACCGGTTGCCTGCTTCCTCCAATTTACCGCCCGGAGGAGAAAAAGATACGGATTATTTCTATATGTCCATGCGTGTCAGACTATAAGGAAAGCTCCGAGTCCACAGAGGGAAGATTCCTTTGCCACGGAATTCCGATTGATAAGGATGTGATGAAAACCGGATGTACTGAAAGTGGAAGAACGACTGGGCGCCATCGTTCATGATTAAATTCTTACAAACATGGTGAACAATTAACAGAATGGTTCCATGTGTCTGTAAAGGAGGCGTTATGCGTGAACTGACATCACCAGATCGGTCGATGCGATTGTTTTTCCCGCAGGTTAACCGTGTTAAGGGCCAGGTTATCTGGATTCAGGACGGATTGAAGGATTCAACCCTGAAACTTCGGGTGGGAGAAAGGTTGGATCTAAAGGTCAGAGGCAGCAGCCAAGCCGACAGAGCGCCACGGATCTGTCAGGGGCAACGGCTGGAGGTGGAGATACCGCCGGATGCTATTTATCTGGTGGCTCCTGATCGCTGCCCTGTCAAGGGACGTTGGACGCAATGGGAAGGCCGAATAGTCCTTGCGCCGCGGCCTGAGAATGATCTGTGTAATTCCAACCTGACGACCGTCAAGGTTCGTGGTGAACAGCTCACGTTGCATTGCCAACGCACCCTCGGGGCCAGTAGCGCACCCACACA
Source organism: uncultured Nitrospirales bacterium (assembly GCA_963801755.1). Classification (GTDB taxonomy): domain Bacteria; phylum Nitrospirota; class Nitrospiria; order Nitrospirales; family UBA8639; genus Nitrospira_E. The sequence goes on from CAWDGE010000011.1 coordinate 191,089, forward strand.
AGTCGGGGACCCAGTGATTCTGTTGATTGATCCACGAGCGGTCGGTATCCGATCCGTGGAAGGCACGGTTGGCGTGGTTCGGGCATCTCACGGGGAAACGGATCATGATTCAGTCTCACCCTTTCCTCCCAAGAGGGTGCGATTACCCGGAACCATTCTACGAAGCAAACAAGGCACAGTGGGGGTATTCGTCACCTTGCGGATCGGACAGGCCGTCGTGTCGGCCCATGTGACAGGCGAAGGGGCCAGTGCGGATCTCTGGCCATCTGGAAGGGCGACAGCCCTGATTGTGGGTCAACATGAAGCCTGGATTCAATTGTTCGGGATGGCCATGACGCCATGTCGTCTGGTGGATTTGGGTTGTGATGAAGAGGTCTCCCGTAGGCCATCCCTCAATTCTCCCGCTTCAGAAAAATCGATTCAGATCTGAATGAGGGAAAAGGATGACTGACGAACCATGTATCCCTGTGGTTTTCCCCCAAGGTTCCCGGTGCGCTTCTTTATGCATTTCTTTTAATTCATGTTTTTATTCACAGGAGGTTGTCCGATGATCAGTGCACAAAATCAAATTAAAGGTCGTGTTACCAACATTCAAGCCGGAGAGGCCATGAGTCTTGTCACTATCCAGGCAGGCGATCAGACGATTGTCTCAGCGGTGACCAACCATGGGGTGAAGGGGCTTGCCCTGAAAACAAACGACACCGTCACCGCGGTGGTCAAATCCACAGAAGCCATGCTGATCAAAGATGGCGGTACGCAGCTAAAAATCAGCGCCAGAAATCTCTTCAAAGGTCAGGTGGCATCCATCGACAAAGGGGAAGCCATGGGCTTCGTCAAGGTGACGGCCGGGGCTTTTAATCTGGGCGCGGCCATTACCCGCACTGCTCTGGACGAGATGCAACTGGCGGTGGGAACTTCTGTGACGGTGGCGATTAAAGCGACGGAAGTCATGTTGATCAAGGAGTAGATTAAGTCCGGGTTGAAGAATCTCGGAAACCGGGTCGAATGGTTAGCATGAAAAGGGTATCTTCGTGAGGGTGGGCCATTCAATGGCCCACCCTCACCGAAACTTCATGGGCAGGTTGAACTGAATCAATGCCGCCCTTGGCATAGCTATCTCACTGATATTTGTCTTATTAACGGGAGGTGCATGATGCGTCTGCGAGTCTATACCTTTGCCTGCATGGTCTTTTTTTATGTGTGCGTATCCACGGCCGCAGCCGAAGAAGTGCGGGTGGCTGTTGCTGCAAACTTTTTGAGCACCCTGAACGAAATGATCACGAATTTTAAAGCCGATACGGGTCACACCGTTGTGGTCAGTTCCGGATCGACCGGAAAACTCTATGCACAAATTCAAAACGGAGCCCCGTTCGAGATCTTTTTTTCTGCCGATGTGAAGCATCCGCAACTGTTGGAAGAAGAAGGTCTGGCGGTCAAGGGTAGCCGGTTTGTGTATGCAGTCGGACGTCTGACCTTATGGAGTCCTGATTCGAACCTGGTCAAAGGGGATGGACCAACCGTCCTGTCGAAGAACCACTTCGAGCACCTGGCCATTGCCAATCCCAAAACCGCGCCCTATGGCATGGCCGCCGAACAAACACTGAAGAAGTTGGACATCTGGGAATCCCTCAAGGATCGAATGGTTCAAGGGGAAAATATCGGACAAACCTTTCAATTCGTCTATTCGAAGAATGCTCAGCTCGGATTTGTGGCCCTTTCCCAGGTTTTGGATCCAAAAATCAATGGGAGCGGCAGCCGGTGGGACGTGCCAGCCTCCTTCCACGATCCTCTCGAACAGGAAGTGGTTCTTTTGATGACTGGCCAGAACCATTCTGGCGCCAAAGCATTCTTGGATTATGTCAAAGGAGATAAAAGCCGTGCCATTATTGAGGGATTTGGCTATGGTCTGCCATAATCAACTTTCAATCGATCTATGAGAAAAGAACTTCCATTCCAAAGGTGAGCATGCTACATAGGGAGCGATGACCATATCTGAGATTGATTTAGGACCACTCTGGCTGACCTTGCGCCTCGCGGGGGTGACGGTGATTGTCCTGTTGATCATCGGAACTCCCATTGCGTGGTGGCTCGCGCATACCCGATCACGAGCCCGGACGGTCATTGAGGCAATTGTCGCCATGCCGCTTGTATTGCCGCCCACGGTGCTGGGTTTTTATTTTTTAGTCTTATTAGGTCCTCATGGGTGGATCGGGAGCGCCTCTCAAGCCGTGACCGGATCGGCGCTTTCATTCACGTTTACAGGACTCGTCATTGCTTCAGCATGTTATTCGCTGCCGTTTGTGGTTCAGCCCCTGCATGGCGCCTTTGAGGCTGTTGGAAAAAAGCCGTTAGAAGCCGCCTGGTCGCTTGGGGCTTCAAAACTCGACACCTTTTTGACGATTGCTTCCCCCATGGCCTCGCGCGGATATCTCACGGCCATTGTCCTTGGATTCGCGCATACTCTTGGCGAATTTGGTGTGGTCTTGATGGTGGGAGGGAATATTCCAGGGAGAACGAAGGTGCTCTCCATCGCGATTTATGATCATGTGGAAGTGTTGGAATATACCCAGGCTCATGTGCTGTCGGCAGGGCTTCTCGTCTTTTCATTTCTGGTCCTTCTGATGGTCTATACGGTCAACCGGCGTTTGCCTATCCACGTCTCATGAGTGAGTTAAGGGTCAGATTCGACGTGGTCTTTCCCTCATTCCACCTGCAGGTGAAGGCGAGTGTACCCGCCGAAGGGATTACGGTTGTATTCGGTCCTTCCGGATGCGGTAAGACCACCCTCTTGCGCTGTCTCGCCGGATTGGAACGATCGCCGGATGGATTTCTCTCCCTGGGAGAACAGGTTTGGCAGGATGAAACCCACAATATTTTTCTTCCACTCTCCCAACGTCCAGTTGGTTACGTATTTCAAGAGCCTCGCTTGTTCCCTCATTTGAGCGTCCGATCGAACTTACTGTACGGATGGAAACGGAAACCGAAATCGGAGCAACGTATTTCACTCGATCAGGTCGTCGCGATTCTGGGTTTAGACTCGTTTTTGGAACGTAGGCCAACCCACCTGTCTGGCGGAGAACAACAACGAGTGGCCATTGGCCGTGCATTATTAACCAGCCCCCGCCTGCTCCTCATGGACGAACCGCTCAGCTCCCTTGATGTTCAACGAAAGCGGGAAATTATTGCGTTCATTCAACGGCTGGATAGGGAATTCAGGATTCCCATTATCTACGTGAGTCATGCTCTGCATGAAGTGGTGCAACTCGCCAGGACCCTCATCCTGCTGAAGGAGGGGAGCGTGGCCGCTATCGGGCCTCTTGCCGAAGTCTTTTCTCAGGTAGGCAGTCGCCGTGTCATCCCGGACAGCCACATTGGTGCAGTCATTGACACTTGTGTGGCGGAACATGATGTGGAATTCGGGCTCACCACCCTGGCTTTTTCCGGCGGTCGATTGTCAGTGCCCCACCAACATTCATCCATAGGAGAATCATTACGAGTGCAAATTCTGGCCCGGGATGTCAGTCTTGTGGCCAGCCCACCTGCCTTTCAAACCAGCGTGCTGAATGTTTTAGAGGCCACGGTCCTGGAAATCGGCCCCATTGAGTCTGATCAACCGTTTGTTGACATCAAATTGGATATAGGCTGTCCCTTGCTGGCCACCATTACACGAAAATCGTTAACTGTCCTCAAACTTCATCCAGGTCAAAAAGTCCACGCCCAAATCAAAGCTGTGGCTCTCACGCACGATTCCCTGGAATAAATTCACAGAGTTCTAAAAAAGTCCTTTTGGACAACAACGGGAAGAGCTCGCAACGGCGCAGAAATGCGTTATCCCCCATGGCGTCAAACCTTCATGGCTGGGAACAACAGGATTGCGTTAGCAGTGGCAAGAGTCTGGTGGCGGATACATTGGCGAGCAACTGGCCGCAGTGAAAGGCCCCGCCATGAGAGCCGCCAGCCATGGACCAGATAAACCCAGGGTTCAGGACTAGGATGGCAAAGCTTTTGTCACGACTGTAGTGCCTGAAACCCAGCAACATCCTGGGCAGACCGAGGGCGAGTGAGGGACTCCCTGCCAGTTTAATATCGGTGCCGAACAGGAACATGATGGTAGAGAGCAGCAGTTACCTGCTGGCCACGCCCAGGAGGGAGGCCACGAGACCGATAATAAACCCGCGAGAATACCAGTATTATCTGACAGATGTCGGTCGGGGGCACAGATGCGAAAAATCGGGCTATGGCCAAAGCACAGAACCAGTGGGATGGCCATCAGTCTGATGGCGATGATTCGGAGCAGCGCCTGGGACTTCAGTCGAGTTCCCCACCCCGTGCCTAAGCGATTGTCCGCCAATAGGTTTGGGGTAATCGGCCCGTGGGAGAGAACGTTCGTGAAGGCACCGTCATGGCACGAAAATCCAAGCAAAGGCAACGACGACCAGACTCATGGCCTTGTTCAAGACCGCCTTCCGTGGGGCAAAGGGGAACACTCCAATCAAGAGAGGCAGTCTGAACTCCGCTCCGCCCAAAGCGATAAGACCGCACAGAATTCCGAGCGGGACGTCACTCCCGAAGACCGCGCATCTATTATGATGGGCTCGCGGGAGGGGATGATCGAGAATGATTTCCACGGACTGTGAATGGGGAGAGACGTGAGACGATTCCTTGACAAGCGGGTAAAAATAGTGACTGCTGTGAGGTATGGGCGGGAATATCAGGAAGAGGCTCGGCTCGGACCATTGGTTGTTGACTATCTGGGTAATGGCCAAGACCACACACGAAAAGGGCCGACCCTTTACGATCATTTATTTTTCACTCCGAGTGACTGGCGATTCAGCCAGTCAGCTTTTCCAAAATCGCATCAATCGCGCATCTTGATCGTTAGTTCGACTTCCTCGGCTACTTTAGGCATCACAAAAATATACTCCACGACATCCAAATTTTGATAATCAATCGCTACTGAAGGACAGGCTATGGATTGTAGTCCGGGAGAGTATACCGTCGCCGTGGCGGAAGCCGTGGCCGGCAAAGCCAATGTACTCCATCTGCAGATCAACAATGGCACGGATCGCTCTCCTGAATAGCCTCTCGCGCCTCATCTATGAACGGGGATGGCACGATCAGGCGTTTATTGAGACACGAACCCAGAATTTTGATGAATTCAAAGCCAAGAACCTCACACAGGATCTCGATCACACACTTCAATTGACCGGTCTCTTAAGAGAACAGATCTCGATGGCTGCTGAATGGATCGCCAAGCCCAAATCGGACACGCTCCTTTTATATGAGAAGGGACTGATCTGGGGATTGAAAAACTATGAGAATGTGGCGTCTGTCGTCGATTTGGCATTGTTGACCGGCAATCTTGGTAAACCCGGGGCGGGATGCAGTCGTCTTGGCGGGCATCAGGAAGGCTATAGCCGGCCGAGTTTATCCGGGGAATCGTCCACCTATCAACGTGGATGAAGTTGCGATTAAAGGCGGTGGATCAAAAATCTTTTGGGTGGCAGGATGCAATCCGGTGGGAGGCACATTTTATGCCCAACAGTTCCGCCTCTCTCTGACGCATCGCACGTCGTTGGTCAATCAGGCACTGGATTCCGCACCCGGTGGATCCGACGAGGACAGGATCCAGGCCGTCTTGGATGCGTTGGAGAAAGGTGGTCTTTTTTTTAATTGTCCAAGACATCTATCCCATTGAAACCGCCCGATACGCGCACATCGTGTTGCCGGCCGCCCAATGGGGCGAGATGGATCTGACCTCCATCAACGGCGAGCGTCGCCTCCGGTTATACCAGAAGTTTATGGATCCGCCAGGAGTGGCAGAACCCGATTGGAAGATCATGGCGATGATGGCCCGAAAACTCCAGGCGCTGTACCAAGCCGAAGGCAGCCACGACAAGGCTGCCCGATTTTCAGATTTTGACTGGCAAACTGAAGAGGAAGTCTTTCGCGCCGCTGCTGAAGGGGTTAAAGGCGCGCAAGAGGATTATGGCCAGACCACCTATGCCATGCTCAAACTCTTGGGAACCAACGGAGTCCAGACTCCCGTCAAAGAAATACGAAGTTGCGGTCTGCCCGCGGGCACGAAGCGTCTCTATGAAGATACTGGCCGATTCAGATTCATTCCGGCATCCTGGCCGGGCTTTCCCCCTCAACTGCAACAACTGATGCATGATCCACGTTATCCCTTTTGGGTGAACAACGGCCGGGCAAATCATGGGTGGCAAACCCTCTACGATGACCTGCGCAAACCCTTTGTCATGGGTCGAGAACCCTTGCCCCGTGTCGAAATTCATCCACACGATGCCACGACCTTAGGCGTGGGAAACGGGGATCTTGTGGAGTTATTTAACCCCTATGGAACCGTGATGGCTATGGTGGTTGTGGTAGACTCCAACCGGCCCGGCCATGTGTTTATGCTGTTCGAGCATCCGAAGGGTTGGGCCAATAACCTCACGACCGATTATGTGGATCCGGATACCACTATCCCTTACTACAAGGGTACCAAGGCCGGGATACGGAAGATTGGAACGCTTCCGCATTTGAAGGAACAGATGACCTTTCTTCCAACGAATCGAACATGATGAAACACCATACAGGAAAGGGTTGCAATTTTGGATTGGAAAGAATCAAGAAGCGATTCTATGCCGCCATTATTCTTAGTGGATTGATGTTCACCGGCGCCTGTAAGTCAGTGGAATCTGTCAGCCATCCAATCTATCAAGATCCTGACACCGTGGTTCGACTGGAACCAATCCGCAATACAGGTTCCATGTCTGGCATAGGCCTTACGCATCCGGTCTCATTTACCCAGCATCAGATAAAGATCCTGTTAGCTTCAATCTCAGGGAGAAATAAAATTGGACTTCTCAGTTCGTTCACTGGGCATCCAGACCTTCCAAGACTGTTAGAGCAGACCGACATTGATATTCTAAGCAGGCCACTTCAGGACGCATTTGCCAGAGTGAATCCGGAAGAGAGCATTGTGTTTTATCGAGCGAAAAACGGGGCGGGCGCTCGCCGGCTTGTCACCTCCGGAATGATGTTTGTTCAAGGGGACAATTTAGTAGTTTCCATCGCAAACTTTTGGCATCCGCTCGTGAGCGAGGCTTTTGAGGTTGGAGGGACGGACAAACTTCATGATATCCGTGAAACCATGAGCTATGTCCGGGAGTTCCCATGGATTTCAGTCGGCGAGCAGGATTTTGCGGTCTTCTTTGATGATCCCCGCTATCAAGCGGATCAACGTCACGGTACACTATTTGGTTTTCCGGAGCGCACCGTGTCCATTGCCTATCTGTCGTATCTCGAAGTCAATCCAGAACCGACCATCCGAACGGGAGAAGTTGAGGAGGTCATGCAGGAACCCCCTATGGGAAAAGCTGAAACCCAGACGATTGCCGAAATGCAGAAAAGAATTGCCGAATTAGAACAGGCTAACGGGGAACTTCGTGCCAAAATGCAGCAAACGGTCGGGTCGTCATCGGCCTCACCATTATCGACTCCGGAATCAACTTTCAAAAATTTCCAAAAGCAGGATATTCAAAATCAGCTCCAAGAAAGAATGAAACATTTGGAAAGGCGTATGGTGGATTTGGAAAAAAGACTCAACGGCAACGTCAAAGCCAGGAGGGCGGGTGTTGGCACCAATTAAAATTTTAGCTTTCAACCATAAACTTTGGGATGAGTCTCTCTCCTTCTTGCCAGCCTAACGATTTGCCGATTTCCGCCAGATTATAATCGCAAAGGACCTTGAATTTCTCTCGAAGTAGCAGCTCACCATGATACAAAGAGTCGCTTCAGGTGAGCTTGCCTCTCCTCAGCGCTTCGCCTCACGGATAAATTCAGTACGGCGTGGCAGGTAGTGGAATGGTTCGCGTAGCAGGTAAGTGGGGAGTTATGTGAAACGATTTCCTTCCAAAGGTAAAGAGGTGCAGTCCGCTATGAGGTATGAGTGAATATTGCTGGAAAGGGCTTGGCACGTGACCAGTAGACAGCGATCACGCGGATGATGCCAATCTCCAACAAAAATTCGTTGAGGATCATCCATTGCTCCAGATGGGTTTCCTAAATATTATCGATTATGAGTATTACTCAGTCTCGGTGATCCGAACCTTAAAAAATTTCAAATATAGTGATTTTTTCTCTTGACTGACATGGATTATTTTATTAATATACTAAAACTATAGACTTTATGTAATTAATATGATTTCAAAAAAGACCAAATACGGTCTCAGGGCGTTGATACATTTAGCTCAGCAACCAAAAAACCAACCGGTCTTGATTTCAGAGCTGGCCATGCAAGAAGGCATTCCCAAAAAATTCTTAGAACAAATCCTTCTTGATTTAAAAAACCATGGCATCCTGCAAAGCAAAAAAGGGAAGGGTGGTGGGTATGCGCTCAGTAAGGCTGCCAGCCAAATCATGATGGGACATATTGTTCGTATTCTCAACGGTCCATTGGCGCCGACGCTCTGTGTGAGTCAGACCGCTTATCAAAGGTGTGAAGAATGTCCTGACGAAAAGACGTGTGGGGTAAGGATTATGATGAAAGAGGTGCGTGATGTTATGGCCAGCGTGTTGGATCGTAGGAGTTTGGCGGATATTGTAATGGATATTCAGATAATGAAACAGGGAAAGGATTCCCCCATCCTGTTCTGTATTTAATATTTTTTTACTCAAAAAGACTACTAAAACTATAGAGTGTATCGAATTATAGGAAATGATGTCTGGCTAGCTTGGGAAGAGAGGATACGACTGATGGATTTGAGTAACCACATCCAAGAAGAAATTTTCAAGGCTATTCAGAGACCTTCGTTACGGATCAGTCGAAGTCGTTGTCCACGATTCGGAGATCGTGCAAATCGAGCGGAAGGAGAAAGTCCGACTAGGTGGGGAGCGCACAACAAAGGAACGGGAGTGAATGACCTGAAGAGACACTGAGTTCGGTACGGGCCACCAGCCCACTGGAGCCTGTCGGATTCGAAAAACAATCAAAGAACGGGAAAGCCTGAACTGACCGGACCACCGGAGGTTCTGGTATCAGAGGAGGAAGTTGCGATATGAGGATATTCGGTGCATTGGTCGAGCGGTGCTTGTGAGCGCGGGGCTGATCGCAAGCCAGATCTCCCTGGCGTATGCGGGTGAGGAAGGACAGTTTTTGAAAAAGGGGGAAGGTTGGGAATATGTGCCGAGTGGGATCCCGGCCTCAAATATCTCCTCCAAAAGGGCATCATTACGCAGAAAGAGTATGACACGGGAGCCAAGGTGATTGCTGGGAAGGAGCGGGCGACACAGCCGAAATTTGACGTGGGTGTCAATAACGGGTTGAACATTCGCGTTGGAGACAAGTTCCTGTTGAAGTTTCGGTTGCTGTCGCAGATCCAGTTCACCGAGCATTTTTATAACGAAGGGTGGTCCGAGGTTGGAGATGCCAAAAATTCCCCGGAATTCGTGGGAGGGCAGGTGGAGTTTCGCGGGGTCAGGAAAGACAACAACAGCGCCGCCTTTCAGGTTCGCCGGACCCAGCTCCAATTTCTTGGGTACCTCTCAGATCCGGACTTTCGGTCTGACGTCTCGCTCTCATCCGACCAGGATGAAACGAGTCGGATACAAGTGGAAGTATGCGATTGCTGGATTCCTATATTTCCTCGTGGCATCTGCCTTATGCGACGGTCCAGATCGGGCAGCAGCGTGTCTGGTTTAACCGGGCCATGATTACCTCGGCCGCCACACGGTCATTCACCGATCCGATGTTCGGTCAGAACATGTTTGTGGCCAACACGGTGAATTCCCGGGATATCGAATTGGCCATTCTCAGCGACGAAAATAAGGTGTATTCGGTTCAATTATGCCCATCGAGATATTTAACGGTATGGGACAAAATCTCACGGATGAAGGAGCGGCCGTCAGTCAGGGAGTCCCTGTCCAGGGATCGGAGTCAGCTCGGACCTATAACTGGAACACACGGGTGAAGAACGGTGAAGTCATGCTTGTGGCCCGATTGCTGTGGAAGATTTCCGGCAATCCCGGTTACGGCGAGGGCGATATTCAATATTCTCGAAAACCGCAGACCGCGCTTGCCGTCGGATATGCCTATAACCCCGGCGTGAATGTCCTCAGTTCCATTCGATCCAACATGGTTGCGCGGGGACTTGCGCAGGGCACCATGGCCAGGGTGGGGAATGGGCGGTATTTGGGCGGAGGCATTTATGACTCTGAGACCTGGGAGCTTGACTTTGTTCATAAGTATCACGGGTGGGCCTTCCAGGCGAAGGCTGTGCCGCACCAGAAAGTCAGAGACAACCATGGTTCGCGGAAACCCGGCCTCAGGTTTCCGACAAAATGATTTCAGTCCGCAAGTGACTGTCGGGGCAAAGGTGGGTGGCCGAGATCAGCAAATGCATCAACCTGCGGGAAGCTTGAAATCGCGGTTCGCTATGGCATTACGGATCCATCCACACAGCAAGTCAACGATCTGATCAAGCAACTGGGGGTCGCGCTGAACTATACCTTGGACGGGACCTACAATAACCGGGTCATCGCAGAATACACCAATATCACGATGGGAACGGGGGGAGAGGCCCCTGACCGTCAGCCCTTTGATCGGGTGCCTGGTGCGGGGCGGGATCTGATTGAAAACCGGATTGCGGTGCAATGGCAATTTTTCTTCTAGAGGGATACAGCGGTCCTATGATTTTGACGATACTGGTGAT
>CAWDGE010000012.1:0-144241 GCA_963801755.1 uncultured Nitrospirales bacterium
GGTGGGCTTCTCTTTAATTCAGACAAAAGTCTCTTGTGCAGTTTAATTACTTGTAAATGAACGGAAGTAGCAAAGACATGATATTCACAAACTTGCTCACGAGAGATTTGGTCATTTGTGAATCTTTGAAAGGAATGGGAATGGGTAATTAAGGAGTTCAGTGAACTGTAGGTTTCCACCAAATGATCTACAAAGTCGCCATCGCCAAATAGCCCCAAAGAGCCTGCATTCGCAGTGAATATTACTGAAGAAAATTCAAGCCCATCTGGTCGTGTCTGGGAATCATTTTTAAGGTCCTTTCTCATCATAAACAATTGACCAGATAAATCTTCTTGAATAACCTTTATTTCACTTGCTAGCCCAACAAGTAATATCCCTTTTTTCGTATTTTCTTTAATGCGGTCCCAAATGAAATTTGTTATGAGTGTACCGAGTGAACCAAGAAAAGCGGCAAGTATTAAATGGTAGGTCTAATTTCGTTTGTCATGGTCCCTCATATACTTATTCGGGATTATGACAGTCACACTAAAATATGAGTGATAATCGTCAGTATGGAAACTGAATTAACATGTGCGTTTTGTGAGCAGCCAGCTACAACAAGAGATCATGTTCCTCCCAAAAGCCTTTTTAAAACATCTCCTCCAGATAATTTAATAACAGTCCCGGCATGTTTTTCGTGTAACAATGAAGCTTCTAATGATGACCAATGGTTTCGCAATTATCTCGTATCTGACGATCGAATAAAGAATCATCCGGAAGCAAAAGAATTGAATAATGCTTTAGCGCGATCGCTTCAAAGGCCTCAAGGTGTAGGCCTTCAAGAATATATGGATCGAAATTTAAAGCGTTTTTCTTTGATTACGGAAAGTGGTCTTTTTTACGGCGAAGGAACAGCTTTAGAGAATGATTTCAAGCGAGAGGGCAGGATTTTAACACGGATTATGAAGGGCCTTTATTATCACGAGCTTAAAAAACATCATCCAACTCATAACATTAATTCAGTTTATTCATCCAACAAAACCTTTTCACCAGACAAAAAGGTACGAGAGGAGCGACAGAACGTAATTTTGGATTTGATTAATGATTTAAAAAATGAACCTATTAAGAAAATAGGCAATGACGTATTCTCTTATAAATGGGGTGTGGCTAAAGATAATCCGGACGCAAGTTTTTGGGTGTTAGTATTCTTTCATGCTATCCCATTTTCCGTTATTTCGATACCTCCTTAAACATAACAATCTCTTATTTAGGTTATTTTTTTTATTCACGAGGCTTCTGATGTTTGACGATAGGGAAAGAAAAATTATTTCTGTTACAGAGGTTACGCGGCGAGCCATCATTGATTATTTAACATCGAATTGGTCTGGCCGCCTTTCAGAAGACGTGTTTCTGGCGCGTCTTTACGATCTTGCTAATCTGCCATCGAATGATCGCAGATTTAAGAATGCTGCCGGCGACATTCAACAACATAGAGAATTAAACTCGGATTGGGAGGATGATTGGGTCTTTTACGATCCTCGTTTTAACCTTCTTTATGCGTCGGATGAAGACTTCATAAAGTTTTTATGTGAAACTGTTCACCCTGTCGTCAGGCCTGACACAGAGAAAGCTAAAGAACTTGTAAATACATTTAATAGGGAACTTCAAAAAGACGGTTGGCATCTTGTCGAAATAAAAAAAATGTCCGGAAAGCCTGTTTTTAGCGTGCAGAAAACAGACGGAAGGAGTGAAGTTTTTACAGAACCAACAGGTTGGACCAAAGTGGACCGTCAGGTACAGGAGACACGTCTTCGCTTAGAAACGGCTGAAACGGAAGAGCATTACCAAACCGTAGGACTTCTTTGCCGAGAAGTTCTTATAACAGTTGCTCAGCAGGTTTATAATTCTGAACGCCATAAAGCTTCAGATGGAATCCATCCTAGTGACACTGATGCCAAGAGAATGCTCGAATCTTATTTTGAAAGGGAATTATTAGGCGGAGCTAACGAAGAAGCCAGAAAACACGCAAAAGCTGCATTACAGCTTGCAGTAGCCCTCCAGCACAAAAGAACTGCTAATTTTCAAATGGCTGCGCTTTGTGCAGAAGGAACATTTTCTGTCATCAATATTCTGGCGGTCTTGGTTGGTAGGCGAAGCAGGAAAATCTGACACCCAATAGCCAAAATAATGTGATAATATAGATTTTGACAAATCACCCCATCTTTTGCTAGCCACTTCAACGACTTACTCCCAGCTAGAAAATATTGTAACATGTCATGTTACGCGTTACAATAACCAATGATTGAGAATTTTAGGCATCGCGGCTTAAGAAAGCTCTACGAAAAAGGCGATCGGAGCCGCCTTCGCACGGATATTGCCGAGAAAGCCGAGTTGTATCTCTCGATCTTGGATACCGCCCGTATGGTGCAAGAACTCGACATTACAGGCTTTGGCTTTCATCGGCTTACGGGCAACCTAAAAGGGTTTTACAGTGTGACCGTATCACGGAATCACCGGATTATTTTCCGGTTTGAAGATGGCCACGCTTTTGACGTGGATTTAGTAGACTATCATTGAGGAGAGAATATTATGGCGATGAAAAACCCCGTCCATCCGGGCAAGATCATTAAACATTCCATTGAGGCTTCGGGCCTCAGTGTTACCGAGGCTGCGGAACGGCTTGGCGTGACGCGGCAGACCTTATCTCGTGTGACGAATGAAAAAACGTCACTCTCGCCTGAAATGGCCGTCAGGGTGTCCAAGGCTTTTGGCTCGACTGTCGAACATTGGATGCGGATGCAAATGGCCAATGATTTGGCCAATGTGAAAAGACGGCCAAGACGATCAAAGTGAAGCGCTTTCCAGAAGTGGAACCGCTACCTGTTTAATGGTACACATAGCAACCGTCAAAGACGCTCAAAGCGTTAATCGCGCTTGATCCCGAACATTATTGTATCCATTTTGGGTTTCCGTGGGATGAGGTTGAAGAGGACCCCAAGGCCAGATGGAACCCTAAGCTTGAGCCGATGAAAGGGCCATGGGATGACGACGAAAAAGAAGAATTTCCAAAAATCTACCCACCATATGCGACCGGCGCGTACTGTGAAAACCCCGACGATATCGTGGAAGACCAAGGCATTCTCATTGCGACCGTCGATCAAGAAGTCTACGAGGCGTGGAACCGAGGGGAGTGATAATCGCCATTGTGTGAAAGGGGGGATGGAAGATGCCGGGTGAAGAATAAGCTCCCCACTATTATTGGGGATCTTTTTTTGTTACTTTTATATTGACAACGCCTCCTATATGAAACAAGTAAACATTTATGTCAATAGCAAAATATAATAATCCACCTCTTAATGAAGTGGTGATGGGCGTAAAGTTCCATCCCATAGAAGGATTCCATTCACAGCACGGTGGTTTGTTCTGGAGTCAAATAAAGTCTGATTTTCCATTTTCCGAACAAGCACCTAACTTAGATATCCCTTTCCAATCCTCAAAGGAAGTCTATCCTGCGCCCAGATTTTGGTTTATTAGCCAAGATAGAAATCAGCTTATTCAATTGCAGAATAACATTTTCTATTTTAACTGGAGAAAGGTTGAGGGAGTAGGCGTCTATCCTGACTATGATTCTGTGAAAGCACAGTTTAACAAGTATTTTCCTCAATTTAAGGAGTATCTAAAATCGAATAGTTTCAAGGAGCTCCTGAAATTATCGAGTGCCAATTTTCATATATTAACCATTTGTTTCAGGGTAAAGAGTGGGCTGAAATAGAAGATATTCAGAAAATTATGCCGTCAATCTCATTACTCTGAAGCCTAGAGCATGGTGGGGGAATACATGGTTTGGATATGAATTTCTCTTATAAACTGCCAGATGAAGAAAAGGGAAAACATGTTATTAAGATAAAATACGCTGTTGTTCGGAGTACAGATCAAAAGATATTTGTTATTGAGAATGTGGCTAAGGGAGCCGACCCGTACGCCACTAGCTTAGATGAATGGTTTGATTACGCTCATAAACACCTTGTTAATACTTTTGAAAACCTAATGGACGGTAATATACAGAAGAACCTCTGGGGAAAAAGGTAAATTTATGGCACAAGCGCAAGCGATTTATACACACGATGCTTCCTGGAACGAACCAGGTAATTTAGCAGTTCTTGCTGATCCCATTGGTATGGACCCATGGTTTGAAAAAAACGAGAGTGTACTTCACCATGCGCGGATTAGATATCAATTAGCGGATTCTATTAGCTCTGATCACCAAACTGTAAATGGAGAAGAGGTTTCATTAGGAGTGTCTGACAGTCCGTTCGATGAAGTTGACGACGCACTATTAACCGACGAAGAAAAAATAGAAAACTACTTAGACCGCTTTGTAGCCAAACACCGGGAAAGCATAGTTGGTGATATAAAAACGAGACTTACGACTCTCATGAACGATTTAGAAGAAGAAATGGAAGATGATTTAAATCAGCAACCAATATCTTTTCAATCATTTAGATATTTTATGCAGTTTTTAGTGAAGAATCCGGAATTTAAAAATCCCTCATTTATAGTTAACTACGATGGTAATATCAGAGCTCTTTGGAAGAAATCTGATAACAAACATTTGGCAGCAGAGTTTGGTACTGATGGCACATCTTCATACGTAATTTTTTCTCCAGATCCGGATCATCCTCCAAAAGTCATGAGAAATTCAGGAACAGTGAGTAACAAAAGGCTTAAAGATGTGGTTTTATCGTTAAATGCGCAGAAATGGGCCTACTCAGATGCGGAACAATGATCCTCTCGAAGATGAACATCACTTCACAAAGCTAGTTAAAAAAAGCAAAATTCATGACGATGGAACTATTGATTCATGTGAACTCGTTCCTAGAAAAAATGAAGAATTTATGTCGGTGGATTGGTTAGAGCATTATGGCCACGACGATCGAGACAAAAATATAGAAAAGTTAAAACAATATTATAATCGCAATTTTAATATTCGTACCCAAAAACTCCCTCTTTTGAATGTTCAAAAAGTTAAGTCTCATGTCGAAGAAAACACTCGTGAAAAGAGAAAGTTAAAAATTCTTTATAAGCCAGAAAACTTTAATCCTTCACATAGTGGAGTATATAACTATAAACACGACGACACGCTAATAGGAGATTTGATTGCACAAAAAGTTGAGAAACTTTATGAAGCAAAAATCAATAATGGTCCTTAACCATATGTGCCAGAAAAGAAGCTAGCACTTTCAAAACCCACTAATTCCCATAATAATGAGTGATAATGTTATTTATGAAAAATACGACAGGGTTTAGTCTTGCTGCTTTTCTATCTCCGCCATCTTTTCTTTTGCCCCTTTGTTCTTAATGCACAAATTGAAAGGTCTTTAGGTCTTGTTCGGTAAAGGGAAAGCCTTCTTCAAGGGATGACGGTGTACACACATCGTCCAGCCGTAATTCTACAAACTGGGTCAGACGATCTTTTTCCTTAATCCGTTTCATCCCATCCCATACGTGTTTCGTCATCCATGAGGTCTTTCTTTGAAACACGCCATTCCCGGTCACGGTCCGCGCATATGGCAGCACGGGTGCGCCCGGTTCCCACAGGATATAGATTTCAGCTTGTTGCCGATCCATTAAATGCGGCATCCACACTTCCGGGCCATGCTCGGTATAAATAAAATAGTCCTGTAAGGGAAAAACCCCTTCACCCTCGATTTTGATATAACACCGCCCTTTCGGGTGCTCACTCGGCATCAGGTCTTTGCTGAAAAACAACCGAATGGCGATACGCACACTCGGCAAGTCTCTTAATGGGAGAGTCAGGATTTTGGCCACCAGGATTGTTTCGGATTGCTGGTCAACGGTCCCATCAAGAATATAGGTATGCAAAGGGAGGGTCCATACATCGAATATTTCAAGGCTTTTTTTCGGCATCTGGCTATCAGCTTGAACGGACACAGGAACCAACACCACGAAAAGAAAACCCCAGACCCATTTCATGATGGCCCCCTTGTGGAAAACCCAACCGGAACGCCTTGGCCTCTCCGGGTTTTCAATTCATACTTTCCCTATGAGTATGACTGCGTCATTTTATCAAGCCCCCAAAGTGCCACCCCGCCGATACGGGGATAAATTTACAAATCCAAAATTCCTGCCCCGCTTCAAAAGCAACCGACGCTACAAAATTCGTAAGCCCAAATGGATAAAATAGTCAGTTACAATCGCTCGTAAATCTTGCCTTTTGGCCTTCGCCTATACGATTGCACTTCCCCTTCTCGATAGGCGGTTAAGGTTCTGCCCATGAATGGCGCAACTGATCGGGTGGCCCCAACGATGACCGTTTTCTTGATTACTGCCGTCGAAAATAACCTTTCCCAATGTTCAACGTCGGCCCGCGCCTTTTTCGTTAAGGGCTTGGTCAGAAAATACCGTAACCGTTCCGCTTCTTTGGCGCACAATTGTTGAAAAAACGCTTGGCGTCCTGCCTCAATAGGTTCTGGGGCTTCAAGCAACCCCATTTTGTCTAAAATTCTTTCGGCCTTTTCTATCTGTGCTTTTATCGCCTTTTCCCTCTCAAATAGGGTCCCCTCGAAATTCGACTTTCAAAACCCGCATGTTTAGCGGGTCAGTCGCGATCGTGTTCCCCTCTCATTAAGGGTATGCCTTAATTGAGAGGATTGCCGACTAAGTTCGCATATCTTCCCACAGCGAAAAGACCGATAGCCAGAAAGCGGAATTCGCTCAATGGCTCAAAGGCCAGAAGATCCCGGCCCAACAAATCCAGTATTTTGAAGACAAAGAAAGTGGACGTGACGTTTACGAGGGAGACAGTTCACACCAGACGGGAGTGTGATCCGAGGGTTTGTCCATCCCCCGCGGTCCCCGATCGACATCTGATGCAACTAACCGATCCGCTGCTTGGGGCGAGAGCAGGAGATGGTCGATGCGGAGCCCTTCGTCACGATTCCATCGGCCGGCCTGGTAATCCCAATAGGTGTAGAGACCCAATTCGGGGTGCAGGGCTCGAAGGGCATCGGTGTATCCGAGATGGCAGAGGGCGCGAAAGCGGGCACGTGACTCAGGACGGCAGAGGGCGTCGTCGGCAAATCCCTTTGGATCATAGACGTCATGGTCTGTGGGACACACGTTAAAGTCTCCTGCTAACACCACTGCTTCTTCCAGGGCTAAGAGCGATTGGGCATGAGTGATCAGTCGATCCATCCAGGCGAGCTTATATGAAAATTTTTCGGTCCCCAGTGGATTCCCATTGGGTAAATAAATTGAGGCGACTCGAACGTTCCCCACCACAGCTTCCACGTAGCGGGCTTGTTCGTCAGAAGGGCCACCAGGCAGTGCAGTGTGTTCGATTTCGATTGGGGCTTTGGAGAGGATTGCGACTCCGTTGTAGGTTTTTTGTCCGACTATTGCCATATTATAGCCCAGTTCCTCGATCGCCATTCTAGGGAACTGGTCCTCAGTGGTTTTGAGTTCTTGGAGCAGGACAATGTCCGGGTTGGCCTGTTTGACCCATTCCATCAAATGGGGGATTCGGACTTTAATCGAGTTGACGTTCCAGGTGGCGATTTTCATGATGAGTTTCAGAATGTGTGATGAGCAATAAATAGGATCATAGAGAGTTTATGGTTCTAGGCTTATCACGTTTTGAGGTGTGAATTCAAAGGAATACTCTGGTGGGGTCTTACCATGAAAAAGTTTTGCCAGGTGAAGGGATCCCACTGGTGCAACCAATTCTCGCCCTCACGGTTTTCCGGTATATGGCGGGTTTCGGCCCGGCAGCCGAGGTCCCTTCGGCTTGGCTCAGGACAGGCCTTTTGTTTCGGCAAAAGGACCCAAAACCATTGACGCCCCAGTCTGCCTTATGAGATCGGACGGACGCGAATCTGAGGAGGGCGGGCCAACTCGTGGAGTCTATCCGGAGCCATGCCGAAGGACTCAAACAAGGCCCGCCAGTTGATGAGAGCGTCCCTCCTTTGGCCAGACAGGAGGCGTCGGATCATGGGAGACGAACATTTTAGTGACCCAGCTGAAAGAGAAGGAAATCATCTATTCGGTGCGAACCCATTTTTATGATGAGGACAGTGGTGGTGAGTCGGATTCGCGTTGGAAGATGACTTGAAAGCCTTGAAATTGTTTTTGAAATAGTGTCTTCAATATAAACGGGGTGATGCCGAAGAATAACACCCCATAAATACAGATTTCTAAAATATACTGAGAGTCTGCAGAGATCGTGCTATTGAAGATCACAGGAATCGCCCATCCGATCGTCATACTCACAAACATCAGAATCACCACGTGTCGCCACACCAGAAACCATATTAGTTTCAACAGTTCTTTATACGATGGTATTTCCATAGGACTCCTTCGTCAGTGTAGCGTTCCAGGGTGTAAGAGTTTTAGTAGATCTTCTAAATCCGATAGGGACATGAGTTATGTGGGCGGTACCAAAGAGAGGCTTTCTTCCACAAAGTCCAAAATTTGCAGTAGTTTTTTCCGAAGCTCTGCAAGATAGGGATCGGGTAAAGCCCCCAGTTCTTTGCGAAAGCGTTGATTATCAATGGCTTTGATTTGATCCACTAAAATGTCAGAGATACTGGTCAGCCCTGACACCCCTTGAGGAATTGATACTCGAAGGGGAGTTTGGACATCAAGCACTTGCGTGGTTAGTGGACAAATGAGCGTGGAAAGGTGATAGGGATTCAGGGCATCAGTTTGAACGACGACAACCGGTCTAACCTTTCCGGGTTCGGTTCCAAATCGTGGATTCAGGTCTGCTAAATACAGATGGCCATACTGTGGCGTCATATGTCGCCCGGCAGATCGTCCAGAAGTTCGGTTTCTTTTAAATAGTCGAGATGTGCGGCAGATACCTGTTGGGAGGATTTTTGATAGTCCTGGGCCAACGCTTTTCTTGCGTAGAGGGCGTTGAAGTGAGCCAGAGCTTTTCTGATATACAGGTTTCGAGGCATGTTTAAACGTTTTCGAATGGCTTCGGTTTCTTGGTAGGCGTTTTCGTCGAGTTTTAGGGATAACACTTTACTCATCTCTCTGCCTCCGTTTAGGTATTACCAAAAGTATATACCACTATTTCTGAAAAGTGAACCCACGCGGGAGAAGTGGAAAGTAAGGAGTGAAATGAATCTCTTCTTGTTGTCATCCTTGCGGTATTTAGCGTGGGTCCATCTTCTCTTTTGGGAGGACCAGTCACATGGATTCCCGATGAAAAATGTCGGGGATGACTTAGGGAGAGAGGACCTGAGACGTGAGGCGAAAAATCCTCCGTTCGCCTTACTCCTTACGTTTCTCTTGGCCTTTTGGCCTTAATGGGCTTCGTCCCAGGAGGGACCCTGTCCGGCTTCCACCGTCAGCGGGATCGACAATTGTAGGGCAGGCAGTGTGGCCCCTTCCATGATCTGCTTGATGACCTCAGTGGTTTGGGCAACGGCCGCCTCTTCTACCTCGAACAATAATTCATCGTGGACGGTTAACAACATTTTCGCCCGGTGGGTTAAGTCATGCTGTGCTAGGGCGGCAGGTACGCGGATCATGGCACGCTTTAAGATGTCGGCGGCCGTGCCTTGCAATGGGGCATTGATGGCGGCGCGCTCAGAAAAATTTCGTCTGGCGGGATTTTTATCATGAATGCCCGGGACGTGGCACCGCCGTCCAAACAATGTCTGGACGTACCCGTGCAGTCGACAATACTGTTTGGTGCGTTCCATGTAATCCTGGATGCCGGGATACTGTTCGAAATAGGTTTTGATATAGGCAGCGGCCTCGCCCGGTTCCACGCTCAATTGGCGGGCTAATCCGAATGCGCTGATCCCATAAATGATGCCGAAATTAATCGCCTTGGCTTTTCGTCGAATTCCCGCATCCATCTGTTCTAAGGGTAAGCCGAAGACCTGGCTGGCGGTGAGCGCATGAATATCCTGGCCTTCCCAAAAGGCTTTCTTGAGAACGGGAATATCCGCGACGTGGGCGAGCAGACGCAGTTCAATCTGGGAATAATCGAGCGAAAGCAAAGTCCAACCAGGCTCCGCGACAAACGCGCGCCGGATTCTTCGGCCTTCTTCCGTGCGAATAGGAATGTTCTGGAGATTCGGGTCTGTGGATGAGAGTCTTCCCGTCGCGGCGGACGCCATGGCATAGGAGGTATGCACCCGGTTCGTGTCGGGATTGATTTGACGGATGAGCGCATCGGCATATGTGCTGCGGAGTTTTTCCAAATGCCGCCATTCCAACACACGTGAAGGGAGTTCATGGCCTTGAGCGGCTAAGGATTCGAGGACATCGACCCCGGTGCCATAGCTGCCGGCTTTGCTTTTTTGCCCTCCTCCCAAGGCGAGTTCGTCAAACATGACTTCCCCGAGTTGTTTGGGGGAACCAACATTGAAGGTCTTTCCGGCCAGGCGATGGATCTCTTGTTCCAAATCCCGAAGACGGAGAGAAAACTCCTGGCTAACCTGTTTGAGTTGAGACACATCGACTTTGATACCTGTTTGCTCCATGGTCCCCAGCACGGGAATGAGGTGACGCTCGAGCGTTTCGTAGACGGTGGTCATGTGTTCACTGATTAGACGGGGTTTGAGGACTTGATGCAGCCGCAGGGTCACTTCGGCATCTTCCGCGGCGTATTCCAACGCTTTTTCTAAGGGAACCTGATCGAAGGTAATTTGAGACTTTCCGGCACCCGTGACGTCTTTGAATTTGATCGTCGTATGGCCCAAAAAGTGTTCGGCCAGTTCGTCCATGCCATGGCCATGCATGCCTCCTTCTAAGACGTATGAGAGCAGCATGGTATCGTCTACGGGGGACACGTTGAGGCCATACCGGCGAAACACCACCATGTCGTATTTGATATTATGCCCGATCTTGAGTACACCGGGGTCTGTCAGCAGTGGCCCCAGGATGTCGAGCGCCTGTTGGAGTGGAATTTGTTCCGGTTTTTCCGGCAAGGCAGCAGACGTATCGTGTGAGAGCAAATCCCGATAAGACGTGGATCCCGGGGCCACATGACCGACGGGCACATAACAGGCCTGGCCGGGTTCCAGACTTAATGAGAATCCAACCAACTCAGCTCTGGTTTGATCGAGAGAGGTGGTTTCGCAGTCGATGGCCACAATTCCGCGACGAGTCGCTTCCTCCACCCAGCCTTGAAGGGCCGACACTGTTTGAATTAACTCGTAACGGGCTTTGGTAGGCAGCGGCTTTGTCTCGGGATCTTTAGTTGCTGGTGCATAGTTGACCGGTGTGGCAGAAGGGGTGACAGTGGGATTCTGTTCACCCTTCACGCGGCTTTGTAAGCGAGAGAGAATCGATTTGAAGCCTTGTTCATTGAGGAAGGCAGTTAATAAATCCATATTGGGCTGGCGTCGCTCCAATTGTTCAAGCGGAAATGGCAGCGGGACATCGGAACGAAGCCGGACTAATTCACGGGAGAGGCGGGCCTTATCCGCATGTTCAATGAGGCTTTCCCGTCGCTTGTTCTGCTTGATTTCTGAGGCGCGCGCCAGGAGGGTATCCAGGTCACCAAATTCCTGAATGAGTTGTGCGGCTGTTTTGATGCCGATACCCGGGACCCCGGGCACATTGTCCGTGGAGTCTCCCGCCAATGACTGCACGTCGACCACTTTCACTGGTGGCACACCGAATTTTTCCAGAACTTGCTCGGGACCGATCTTTCGGCTTTTGATGGGATCGAACATACTGACCTGTTCGGATACTAACTGCATGAGATCTTTGTCTGACGACACGATGGTCACGATCGCACCGGCTTCCATTGCTGTCTTGGTGTAGGTGGCGATCAGATCGTCGGCTTCGAAACCGTTCAGTTCAATGCAATCAAAATTAAAGGCCCGGGTCGCCTCACGGACGAGAGCAAATTGAGGCACCAATTCCTCAGGTGGTTCGCTGCGATTGGCCTTATAGCTGGGGTCCAGATCGTTTCGAAAGGTTTTTCGTGCAGAATCAAAGATGATGGCAATGTGGTCCGGTTGCATATCGTCCAATAGTTTCATCAACATGGTGATGAATCCATAGACGGCATTGACGGGGGTACCATTCGGACTGTTCAAAATCTTGATGGCATGAAAGGCCCTGAAAATATAACCTGAGGCATCGACTAACACGACATGACGAATTGGAAGAGGGGAAGATGGTTCACTCACGGTGTTCACGGAAAAATATCCTCTTCGTGTGATTGTTGGCCCATTGAAGATACCTGATAGCCCTTGAGGTGTCGATATCCCTGAATAATTTGTCAACCAAGGGGATGGGACATGGTAAAATGCTCAATCCTCTGGCTTAGGAAGGGAGCATGTGTTTGTGAAAAGCAAAATCATGGTGGGTCTTGCTCTTATCATTGTTCTGGTGATTGTGGTCATCCTGTTCCTTCCGGTTTTGTTGGATTTGAATCGGTACCGGGATCGGTATCTCCCAGTTCTGGAGCAGGCCCTTCATCGACCGGTGGATGTTCAGGATGTCCGCTTAACGCTCTTTCCCTAAACTCGGTTTTCGGGTGCAGGATCTGACAATCGGGGATGACCCGGCGTTCAGTCCTCAGGCGTTTGTCACGATTTCTTCGGCTGAGGTGGAGATTCAGTGGTTCCCACTGTTGCGCCGGCACATTCAAGTTGAACTCGTGCGTCTTCATGATCCGAGAGTCCACGTCATCCGCACTTCTAATGGGTTGTTGAATACGGCCACCATCGGAAAAGATCCTGCTCATCAGCAGCCTGACGCGGCCGCGGCGAACCGGGCCAATACTCTCAAGCCTTTATTCGGTGTGTTTGCGATGGATCGATTCTCTATGACTGGAGGCTCTCTACAGTATGAGGATCGTTCCAAAGAACCTTCACGTTCCTACCATCTGGAGCAACTGGAGTTGGTTACAAATACCGTTCAATTGGGACAGACGGCGAGTCTGCACATGACGGGCATGGTGATGCCCCATCAGCTCCCCTTGGAGATGAACGGGCGATTTGGCCCCCTTCAATCCACTTTTGATCTTCCGATGATCGATCTCGCGGGTAGCGTAGGCAAAGTAGAGGGAACTGCACAGGGCCAAAGTGATAGATGGAACGCTTGAGTTAGACGTGCAGATCCCAGACGTATCGACGGATGACCTGCCTGTGAATGTATCGTTGGATAATCCTGTGGTCTTCAAGCCGCTTTCAGGCTCATTTGATGGCACACCTGATTCCCAAGGGGCCATCGAAACCCTCCACAGGAGTGAGGATTGATCCGTTGACCGTTGATCTCCAAATGGGTGCGGCGACGATCCACCTTTCGGGTCAAGGTACGCCTGGCCGTCTGAATTTATCTGGGGAGGCCCCTACCCTGTCCTCAGAGGATTTTCCCCTTGGCTCTTTCCGTTGAACGCCCGTTTTCACTGGAGCAGATCCGTTTTGAAACGGTGGTCCAAGGGACAAGGGTGGACCTGGTGTCCTTCCAGGCACAAGCGTTTAGGGGAAATCTTGAGGCGCATGGAACATGGGACGGGACCCCAGCTGTTCCCCTGCTCTCACTCCAGGGAAAGTTCACGAATTTTGCGGTTGAATCAATTATGCAAGTGGTTAGGTCTTCCTCCCTCCGGTTGACCGGTATGGGAGAATTGCATTGGAGCGTCACGGGAGCAGTGCGCTCGCTCTCCGGGCAATCAAATATGACCGGACCAGTCCAATTGATAATCCGGGATGGGCAATTAGTTGGATTTGATGTTATGCAGGGAATCGAAGATGCCCTTCAGCTTCCGGACCTCATGGAAGAATCCACAGGTGCCACGAAATTTTCGTTGATTGATGCCAAAGTGGAACTGGAAGACAAGGGACTAGTTATTCGGCAACTGGCTGTTGAAGCACCTGATTTCTCGATGACAGGGATGGGAAGTCTCGCGTTTGATGAATCGTTGAATCTCCACGGCAATCTGGCCGTTTCACGGACGATCGGCGACCGGATTATTCAACGGTTTCCGATGGCCAAAGTTGCATGGCATCAGGGAAAGTTGGTGCTGCCTTTTACCGTTAGGGGAACCGTTCAGAAACCGCTACTGCAATTGGATACGCAATCCTTTGGGCATCAGGTCAAAACGAACGTGGAGCGGAGGATTGAGAAAGTCATACAGGGGGATGAACAGGAATTACAGCAACTTTTACAAGACGGAGCGGATATCTTGAAACAGTTATTTGGACAATAGAAATGGGGAGATACCCTGTTTGGGACTGAATGATTCCTTCCTCCCGGTCTCAACCCGTAGGGGGACTATAGGTATGGGACAAGTTGACAGGGATGAAGGAATGGGGCTGCGTTGCAGCGGCTGACGGACACAGTTGAGCGACTATGGCCCGTAACTCCCCAATATCATACGGTTTACCGATAATGGCATAGGCTCTTAAGCGGGTGGCGTTTTCTCGGATTACGGCATTGAGGTACCCGGTCACCATGATGATGGGGATGTCGGACTTGTGTGGGATATGCTGTAACCGGTCCAGAAACTCCATCCCGGTCATGACGGGCATCGCATTATCGAGAATCACAAGGTCAATGGATTTCGATTCAATAAGTGATAACCCGCTGGCTCCATTTTCGGCTTCTAGGCACTGACATCCATCATATTCCAGGACCATCCGGAGCAATCCGCGACTCATTTCATCATCATCAATAATGAGTATGTTTTTAGACATTAAGATTTCCTTTCTTACCCTATGACCAAATCCACCATCCTGGTGGATCGAGCTAGCTGAGCGCCGACTTTTCGTTGGTGAAACTCACCGAAGGGATGCCTTCTGCTCCTTACACAACTGTTGTGCAGATATAGCTCTGTTGTTCCAGACGTCACTGTATCCTGTGCGTGAAGTGTCGGGTGCCTTTGAAGGGATAAGATTCTGCCCATTCCATATGACGAGCATTCCTCCGAAAATTCCAAGGCCTGTGATACAGATGGCTAAAATGATTTCCATAGCTTCCCTCCAATATACCGTGCTTGCCATCTTAAACTAAAGCAAGGAATGTACCCAAAGGGAAGGCGAGCGGTCATTCAAGGCTTTCATGGCCATAACTCATTGATAATCCGATGAATGGAGCACAAATATTTTAAAATTGGTTTTGAAATTTTTTAAAGAATGCAAAGAGGATGAGGTATAAGGGCATCAGTTGTGGGACAGGTTGTTATTCAACACCATACAGTCTGTATCTAAATGGATAACTTGTGCGATAGGTTTTATCTAGGAAAGATGCCAGCATCAGTCCCCTGTGTTGTTTTGTGAGAAGAACCCTGCAACCTGTTGGACGGAATTTATTCTTGACGGAGGACGGACAGGGGAGGGAAACCCAGTAACCGGTAAGTCCCGAGAAAGCCAGTCATGAGGCTTAGCAGAATCGTCAACAGCAAACCTGTGCCCAATACAATCAGATCGTAGGTCCAGCTTAGATCAAAAAATAAGTACAAGAGAGACCAGGAAAGCAGGCACCCCAATCCTAGTCCAACTAAGCCTGCAAAGGTTCCAATGACACCGAATTCCACTCCGAGTGAAAACACGAGTAGCCTGCGACTTGCTCCCAGGGCTTTCACAATTGCCAATTCATGCAAGCGCCGGTACCGGTTGACTGAAATCGCCGCAATCATGACCGCGGATCCAGTGATCAGACATAACAGGGCCAAGGCTTGAATTCCCAGGGCCAATTGCTGAAAGATCCGACCAATATTCTCCAGCACATCTCCCACGTTAATGGCTGTCACATTGGGCAAAACGGCGACGATGGCTTGCTGTAAGGGGACTTCGAGGTTTGTTGGCACTCTGGTTGTGGCGATGTAGGTGAAAGGTGCGCCGTCAAAGGAGCCAGGCTGAAGGATCATGAAAAAATTTATGGAAAAACTGCCCCAATCAACCTGCCGAAGACTGCCAACTTTCGCGACAATTGGCACCCCTTGAATATCCAAGGTCAGGGTTGAGCCGAGAGTAAGTCCCAGGTTTTCTGCGGCGTCTTCCTCCACAGAGACCAAGGGGAAATCTGAAGGCGTCCTCGACGCTCCGTCCGAGTCTGATTCCTTGGTGTGATCCCACCATTGCCCCTGAGTGAGGACGTTATCTTTTGGAAGGACCTGTGATGTCGTCAATGCGTATTCCCTGGTGAAATACCATCCATTTCGTTGGCCTTTATGCTCTTCAGGATCGATGGGTTGTCCGTTGATGGCTGTGAGGCGAGACCGCACGACTGGAACTAATTTATAAGGTGAATCTGGGAATTTCTGTTGTAGTACGTCCACAAATTGGGGGTATTGGTCTGGTTGGATGTCTATGAAAAAAAATGAGGGAGCCTGAGAGGGAATTTGATTTCCTATCAGGTCCAGTAAAGACCGTTGCACAATGGTCAGCGTCGTCATAAGCATGACACCAATCCCAATGGCCAACGTCATGGCTTTGGTAAAGTTTCCAGGCCGTTGAAGATTCTTCACCGCATGACGCAATAAATACCGCTGAGGAATCGGCACACGCCGGAGAATTCTAAACAGTGCTACAGTGCCACCTAATAAGAGGAGAACCGCGACAGCACAAGCAACGGAAAAAAATAATCCGAGGGTCAGTGAGTGGGCCTGCCACATGGCTAGGCCGGTTACGCCCACCATCATGCTAATGCTGACCATGACCTGTGCCCGGTCATTCCACCAATGCTTAAGGATGTTCCTCCATCGGGTTAGTCTGGACTGGCTGTTGGTCATAATCTGGGAGTGGTCCACCGCTTGTCGATACACCAATGCCGGCGAGACATCACGAATGGCCAACAGAGGCCAGAGTGAGAAGGCAAGTGTGGCTAGGGTGCCAAGAAGGATTCCACGCAAAATGGGAGCGAAAGAGGGATTCATGGGCAGGGTTTCAGGAATAATCCCTTGAAGCAATAGGGGCAAGCCTTGGTGGAGGACTACGCCGACTATGACCCCAAGGAGACTGCCGATCCCTCCCAGGATTAGGCTCTGCGTGAGATAAAGACGGATGATTTGTGAAGAATCCGCTCCCAGGGTTTTGAGGGTGGCAATAATGGGAATTTTTTGTGTGAGGAAGCCTTGAATTGTGCAAGCCACTCCGATCCCACCGACCAATAAAATAGTAAACCCAATCAGACCAAGATAGAGGTTTAATTGGGCAAGGAACCTGCGGAGTCGTGGCTGAGCATCGCGAAATGAGCTGACCTGGGCCCCTTCCTGGCTGAGGCGCCCTCGTAACTCACCCATTAAAGGCTCAAGAGAGGTGGAGTCGGATATGGACAGACGATATCGTTCCTGAATTCGGCTTCCGGTTTGGATCAACGTGGTGGCGTTGAGCGCTTCCCGGGAAATCATGACCCTGGGGCCCAAACTAAATCCATTGGCAATCCTGTCCGGTTCTTTTTTCAGCACGGCGGTAATTAGGAAGCTCGCTTTGCCAATCTGTAGCTCGCTGCCAACCGTAAGATTGAGCCGGATCAATAAGGATTCCTGGACAAGTGCCCCAAAACACCGCGAGCGACCGCAACCGGATTGAAGGGGATCTAGAAGTTGCGCCATCGGGAGGTCAGGCTCCACTATTAACCGACCATAGAGGGGATAGGCCGAATCTATGGCCTTGAGTTCCACCAATTGGGAGGCTGTTGGGGTAAGGGGCGTTTGGGAGTTATGGTTGTCTATCGTCGCCATTGCGGCGATTTCAGTCACGTGTGAAAGGACGATGTCACGGTCAGTGAGGGAGTCCAGCACGTTACGACTCTTCTCGGAAATCGCCCGCCGCCATGATAGTTCGACATCACCGCCTAACAGGGCACGGGTATCTCCCAGAATGACCTGTTCGACATTGACGGCAAACAAGTCTACGGCCACAATGGCGCCGACACCGAGTGCAATGCAGAGAAATAAAAAGAGGAAACGGGACCAGGCGCTGTGGATTTCCCTCCAGGCGAGTTTGACGGATACCGGGATCATGCCTTTGGGCCAGAGGATGGTAACGGATGTGTCGTCTCGTTCACCATTGCCCCATCCCGCAAGACTAGGATACGTTGTGCGCGAGCGGCCAATGACATGTCGTGAGTGACTAAGACGAGCGTACTGCCGTGTTGCTGATGAAGCTCCCAGAGCAGATCAATGACCATTGCACCGGTCGAGCTATCCAGATTGCCGGTGGGCTCGTCGGCTAGCAGGAGGGGAGGCCGGACAATAAAGGCTCGGGCCAAGGCCACTCGTTGCTGTTCGCCACCAGAGAGTTGAACTGGATAATGGTGAAGACGATGTTCCAGTCCTACTGATTGTAAAAGGGTTTTGGCTCGCAATGTGCCGGTGGATATTCCTTGCAATTCCAAGGGGAGAGCCACATTTTCCAGAGCCGTCAATGTGGGAATGAGATGGAAGGCTTGAAACACATAGCCAATGTGTTTCCGTCGAAAGTGTGCCATTTCGGTCTCAGTTAAGGTCGTGATATCGGTCTGGTTAATGCGGATAGACCCCTGTGTTGGTCGGTCGAGGCCTGCAAGCAACCCCAGGAGAGTTGATTTCCCGCTTCCCGATGGCCCAACAATAGCGACCACCTCATTAGTGAAGACCTCGAAGGAAATGTTCTGTAAAATCTTGACGGGCTGACTACCCGCCCGAAGCTGCATTCCTAGTTGATCGACAGAAATGAGAACCTGAGATGATGGAGTTAGTGTGGGTAAAGGGGGTGCAGACGATGCAGGAACATTCACGTTGATTACACACACGGGTTCAAATGGTGAATAATAGAGTTGAGACCCATTATCCGGCTATTATGCATACGTGTATCCTATCAGTCCTCATACTCTTCTGTCTGGGAAATTTGGGCTGTGACCCTCCGGAAAGTCCGTCTACCGGTATACCAGAGCCCATGAAACACAGTTCAGACTCGTTAGTCTCTCGGGCCCAATTCCCGGCCGATCAATTCTCATCAGAGCCTTTGGTGCGAAAGAACGAATCTCTTCCTAAAATCGTGGCCTTTGGGGATAGCTTAACAGCTGGATTTGGCGTGTCATCGGACGAATCCTATCCGGCACAATTGGAAAAACAGTTGCACGAACATGGATTTCACTATGAGATGGTCAATGCTGGAGTCAGTGGAGAAACCTCAGCGGGGGGAATGCGACGGGTAGAGTGGATTTTAAAAAGTCGGCCGACGGTTGTCATATTAGAATTGGGCGTCAATGATGGGCTTCGGGGGCTCCCCTTGCAACAGACCTATACAAATCTTCGTAGCATAATTGAGCGGTTGCGGGAAGCAGGAGTAGTGGTCATTTTGGCGGGCATGCGCATTCCGCCAAATTATGGCGACGCCTATACGGGGGAGTTTTTTGAAATGTATGAACGGCTCGCCCAGGAATTGACGCTTCCACTTATCCCATTTTTACTGGAAGGAGTGGCTGCCCAACCTGGCTTAAATCAGGCGGATGGGATTCATCCCACGGCGGAAGGCTATACCATTGTGGCTCAGAATGTTTTTGACACCTTGAAGCCTTTACTCAAAACAGGACCGAATCATCAGACCAAAGAGTAACCAACACCCCTCCCTCTGAATGGGAAGGGGTAAGAAGGGGAATTCACTGAATGGCGTGTCAGGGAATGCGCGAGACGTTATGACTTTTTGAAGAAAATGTCATAGACCCCATAGGCCAAAATAATTGCAATGGTCCCATAGTACAGGCCCGTGATCCCTTCATATCCTCCGCCTGGCTCGTTGGCAAAGACCGAGTTTGCGGCGAAAACGAGAAGAACACTCAGAATGGCAGTAATCCGATTCATACGAAAATCCTCACTTTCGGAGAATGAAAAAGATCTCACACAACTCTACTTTGTTGGATAGCATGGTTAGATCACCCACGATCGTGGTGGATTGTAGTAAATTTTATTTCCGTGATGCAAGTTACTGAACTAGAATAATGTATTTAAATATTTACATGTAGATTATAGTACTTGAATTTTATGTGAGTATTGATATGGCCAGCAAGCGAAGACTACGGCATTTCGGGCTACACGCAGTATAAAAGACGAGCCGAAGGGGGTTCGTTAAAATATCGAGCTGAATTCATTTAAGCCAAGAGCCGGATTTTACGATTCCAGCCTGGAATGAGTGCCGTCGCAGAATGGGGGTTTTTTGCTGTGTTTGCACCCGCACCAAGCTACCTTTTGTTTTTCTTTGAGTTCCACCTCAATGGGGGAAATATCAGTTCCAGTGTGGGATCCATCGCAAAATGGCTGGGTTTTTGATCGGCCACATCGGCACCAATAATAGGTTCCTGGTTCCATGTCCAGGACGTAAGGTATTCGTTGTGCAATGATAATCGGATCGCCCATGTGGTTAGTTCTCCTTCGTTTTTCAAAGAATTTGGTGTTAAGTACAATTAGCCGCAACGGGGCTGAAGGCCTTTGGGACCCAAGGGGGTAAGCCAGAGAAAATCAGCAATGCCGGTTTGCAACTCCGAGCGAACCTCCTCTTCTTTGGAGGGATCCCATGCTTCGAGATAAATGGTAATAGATTTGACGCCGGGGTGCTTTCGTTCAACCCGCTTAGGCACGGGGATCTTATACTGAATATGACCACCGCCCGTGTAGCTCACCAGTGGTCCGGCAGTCCGAGATCGCGTGTTGAGGTAATTGGCAATAATCTGTGCCATGCCCTCGTCCCGGAAGATGGATGCTTCGAAGATCCGGCGGTACACGTGATCTGGCAAGCCAGGATGGCAGGCTTCAATTTGTTCAAAAATCAATTGCTCATATTCGTGATCATCGGTCACGATTTCTTGAATTGGCCATTTTTGCATTTCCGGGTCTTGCCAGGCTTCTGTTAATCCCTTCGTGGCGACTAATCGAACAAGTGGGCGTGGCGGGTTAAGACCAAAGATTTTGAGTTGATGCGATTTGGCAAAGTTCACCAATGGTTGATAATCGGCAAACTCTCCGCCCCAATTCGTGTTCCACTGTGAATCCTTTACCAATTGTTCTGTCGTAAATTCGGATTCTTGGATGTACCTGTCTAGCCCGGATTGTCCATCCCAACTAAACATTTCCATGGCCAGGGCTGGTTGTCGGTTATGGGCAAGGAGGGCATTCAGGATTTTCTGGGCTGCCTCAAGGTGTGAGGGGGTGTAATGTTCTTCGCCGATATAAATCACATCAGCGGCTAATAGTTGTGGGAGCAAATCGTCGAATGTGGTTACTTGCTGCCTGGAGACATCGTAGAGGTTGGCGACTCCAAATGTCGGTTTGATTTGTGAAGTAGCACATGCGGAGGTGGCGCTAATCACCATGATGCCCAGGAATAGGGAAAGGAAGTGTTGTTTCGCAGGTGGAAAATAATGCGTGATCATGACGAAACAAGGTTTAGCATAGTTCTCCCCTGTGGGCAATATTTCGGAAGCCATGCGGTTGTTTCAGGATATTCAGAGAGGCAAAGGTGCGTGAAGGGTTTAGAATAGCGATCAATAAAAGGGATACACATCAATGGATGATCAGAGACTCGGATTGACGGCATTTCGGGAGAGAATCAAAATCAGTCGGGAATCCTCTCCCCACCACTGGGAGGCGAGTAGGAGACTTATGGTTCCTGAAACCCTTAAAGCCACGCTTCCCGTCCTCATTCAACATATTCAAGGGACCTCTCTCGATCCAACAATTCAAGAACGATTAATTGATGCCCTGCAACAACTCTCCAACCCTACCGGGCGCAAGGAGGGGAGTCAGGTCCTCAAGGAACTCACCGGCTTTCCTCCTTCCAAGGCGGTTCGCGCGCTCATGGTATGGGGAATTCTGAACGTGAACGAAGAAAGGAAAAGTCCGGAAGTGTATTCCGGGATGCGATGGGAGGAAATTCTTCGGGATGCGTCTAATCCCTATGACGTGTTACGACAGACGCCGGCACCCTCCCTGCTAGATATCGGAGCTGGAGATTTGTCCTTTGAGCAGGAATTGGTGGATCACTATGTCCCATATTTACGGACGCAACGTACCCCGCTGACCTTGCATGCCTTTGATCGGTTGATGCCGGGGTCACGGGTGGGCGGCGTCTATCATAAAAACCTGGAGCGTGAACGTTATTTACAGAGCTTCTCGTCAGAAGAAATACGATTTAAATTTTGGGGCGGGATGGGTCTAGAAACCTTTTCGAAGAGCAAAGGGAAGTTGTCCCGTTACACCGTCAGTACCTGCCATGCTCCGGCAAATCCTACCTTTGCCTACGAACCCAGTCGTTTGGCTCCTGAAATTATTCATGCGCATCTTCAGTCCAGCCGGGGGAATTATCGGAAGAGTCGATACAAAGGGGAGCCCGTTTTAGAGGTGTCTCACCGCGGACACACATTAACTTTCCCCGATTGGAAGTTTGACATTTTGGGTCCTTTGGC
Organism: uncultured Nitrospirales bacterium; assembly: GCA_963801755.1. Lineage (GTDB taxonomy): Bacteria > Nitrospirota > Nitrospiria > Nitrospirales > UBA8639 > Nitrospira_E. Next base: position 22,363 of record CAWDGE010000012.1, read on the forward strand.
ATTGTTGAAATTTATGGCTCAACGAAGTTGTGTGGGTATTCTTTCGGCTATCGATGATGGGGTCTTTTGGGAGGTGCTCAGCCAGTTATTAGCGGATGATCGATTCCGTCCAAGAAATGAGATTTTTACGAATACGGCTCTGCCTGCAATATTTGGAAGAGTGTATGAGGAATTAACCTCCATGGCCGTCGGAGAAAGAAAGGATCTTTCCTGCTTAGCCGACCTGCGAGATACTATGCCTTTTGAGGTTGTGAAGAAGGAGAGCCCTCAGATGCCCTTCCGGTTTCGGTATGTGGAAATTCGGCGGGGATCGCGGTTGGAAGGGGTTCCCAGCAGTTTTACTGCGAGGCAGTTTTCCGAGATGAAAGAAGAATCCACCCCATGGTGGGTGATTTTGGTGACCGGTTGAAGAGCGTAAAAGGTATGGATGGGTAAGAAAATCTACCTTTCGTGTAAAATGGAAAAGAATAGGAGTGAGAACAGAATCCTAATATTTATTACTATTTTAGAAAAGGACAATCTGTATGATAGTCGGACAAATGAAAGATTTTCTCAAAGATTTGAATGAGGACTTAGTGATATTGGTCAAAATTCCCGGGCCAACCACGGAGGAAGGTCTTTGGGAACCATTAGATGGCATGAATATAAGGGTTGAACCTCAGCCGCCCGGCAAGTGAAGGGTGAGGAAATAAAAGTCGTATTGTCGTATTGAGGTAGAAAAAACCTGCTTGAATTGGAGCGGGAAAGGGGATTTGAACCCCCGACCCTCGCCTTGGCAAGGCGATGCTCTACCACTGAGCTATTCCCGCTCTGTAGGAAAATTTGAACTGATTCTAGTTGGCACCCTGGAAGCTGTCAAGCAACATCGAATAGGGTATACTAATGCGTTCTTTTTTAAGTGCAATAAGATTTTAACCGAGTAAAATGAGAACATCATATTGAGATCAAGGAGGATAAATTCATGTATGTCAGCGTGATAGGAACCGGGTACGTTGGATTGGTCACGGGGGCTTGTTTTGCGGAATTTGGCTTGAATGTGCTGTGTATGGACACGGATGCCAAACGGATTGCGGCTTTAGAAAAGAGCAAGGTGCCATTTTTTGAGCCAGGCCTTTCCGAACTCGTGACCAAGAATTTGACTGCCGGCCGTCTTCGATTTACCACCGATTTACACAAAGCTGTCGACGAAGCTCTCGTCATTTTTATTGCCGTGGGAACCCCTTCCCGTGAGGACGGATCTGCCGATCTATCATTTATCGATGAAGTGGCCAAAGACGTGGGAACCCGGATGACGGGATATAAGGTAGTAGTGACCAAATCCACCGTGCCGGTCGGGACGGCAAAACGCATTCGATCGATTATTCACGCTAATCAAACAACGGATTGTAGTTTTGGCGTGGTCTCGAATCCTGAATTCCTTCGGGAAGGATCAGCGATTGAGGATTTTATGAGGCCCAATCGTGTGGTGATTGGAGCCGATAGCCCGGAATCGGTAGCGATTATGAAAGATTTGTACCGACCCTTGTATATCCTTGAAACGCCAATTGTGATTACGGATATTCCAACTGCTGAAATGATCAAATACGCTTCAAATGTTTTCTTGGCCACGAAAATCTCTTTTATTAATGAAATGGCCAATCTCTGCGAACGGGTTGGAGCCGATGTGCAAATGGTGGCCAAGGGTATGGGATTGGACAAACGGATCGGGTCGAAATTTCTTCATGCAGGTCCAGGGTACGGAGGATCATGTTTTGGAAAAGATACCGCTGCGCTGATCAACATCGGAAACGAAAATAATTATGACATGACCATAGCCAAGGCCACCAAACGAGTGAATGACGACCAGCGGGTCAGGATGATGGAGAAAATTCGAGAGGCGGTTGGCGAGTTACGCGGAAAAACCATTGCTTTACTCGGATTAGCCTTTAAACCCAACACGGACGATATTCGGGATTCACCGGCTTTGTTTCTTGCAGAGCAGATAATGAAAGAGGGTGGGACCGTGCGGACCTATGATCCTGAGGCCTTGGAGATTTCGATGAAGGTTTTGCCAGCCATGGTCCCCTGTCAGGATGCCTATCACACGATGGAAGGGGCAGATGCCGTGGTGTTGGTGACGGAATGGAACCAGTTTAGAAGTTTGGATTTTGACCGGGTTCGGGCTGCGGTGACCTCTCGGATTTTTATCGATCTTCGCAATGTCTATGAACCGAAACGGATGGAAGATCAGGGATTTTATTATCTTTCGGTTGGTCGAAAAACAGTCGGAACCCATCCTTCCCAAAAAAGCTAAGAGATGGCAATACACGTTTCTTGCTTTATGTCTGAGCTTAGTTGGGAAGCCTGTGTCTTCTGGGTCTTGTGAGCGAGCGATGGCTTTGGGTGTACCATGCCGATTGCCCTATTTCCGTTTATAGCCCATGCGGTCCAACACCTTCATAATGCGTTTTTGAAGTTTTTCGTCAGCCTCGCCTAATGCCAGGGCCAAAGGCTCGACTGCGGGTTTCCCAATCTTTCGAAGAATTTCGGTTGCCGATTGCCGAAGGTCGTCTTCCTCGGAAACCAAAAATGGAATGACATCCGGGACACAGGGTGGGCCTATTTTGATCAAGGCTTCATAGGCACGCTGTCGGACATCACCTACTTCATCACTAAGCATTTCCACCAATGGTTTCACTGCTGCTTCCACCCGGAGTTCGCCGAGCACTTCAATGGCATGCTTGCGATTGAGCCAGTGCGAATCGGTAAGATCCTGCAGTGCAGCATCGGCTCGTTGAATATTGGGGTCCTTGGAGCGGATGCGAAAACTTTTGACGATTCGTTTGCCGTCTTCTTCAACGACGCGAAGTGTAGCCCCATCACCGATTTTGATCTTTTGCAAGTCTTCAACAGCTTCTTCACTGACATCCATGAGAACGGTCTTCCCATCGTACGCCAAGAGTTCAACCTCGATTTGCCTTGCCTCAAGATTGATCGCAGTGACGTTTTCGGTCACAAGATTAAACCCATCTTTTTTCGTGCCACTTTTGGGGCCGATCGAAATGAGTTTCGCGGGTGCTTCATTTGCCATGATGGTTCAGTGTCCTTATTTGTTGTTAAAAAAACAAAAGACCTTTTGTTACTATGATTGGGAAGAACCGGGTGTCCACCCCAAACTTGCCAGGGCACCTTCAGCGGTGTCCCGAACCATTTCATTTTCATCTTCGAGTAACGGGACCAGGGGATCGATGGCCCGACTATCCTTAAAGCGAGCGAGTGATTCTGCGGCATTCCGGCGAACCAACCAGTCCTCATCAGCCAGAGCCTGAATTAATGGATCCAAACTGCGAGAATCGCCAATTTTCCCCAAGGCCTCTGCCGCGTGCCTGCGCACAATCCAATTTGAGGCCTGTAAACCTTCCACCAGAGCATCAGTGGCGCGGGAATCCCCTAATTTTTTTAATACTCTTGCGGCATCCTCGCGGAGGGTTGCGTCCATCAAGGCATCTACCAAGGCGGGAACCGCATCAGGATGACCAATCCGTTCTAACGCCCAGATGGCGGCGGTGCGCACACCCCCATCCTTATCGAGACGGAGGGCATGGACCAATGGTTCCACCGATTTGATCGCACGAAGTTTTCCGAGAGCGGTAGCTGCCTGTTCCCGAACAGACCATTCCTCATCATCTTTCAACGCCTCAATCAAAGGATCAACGGCCGGTTCCCCAATTTGAACCAAGGCGCTTGTGGCTGCCTCACGAACCACACAATCGTCTTCCAGGAACATATTGATCAGCTTTGGAATAGCTTCAGAGCCAGCTTCTCCCAGCCGAGAGGCGGCATGATTCCGAAGGGCTTCATTGTCATCACGAAGCGCCGACAATAAGGGGTCTACGTGGTTACCTTCCGTCATGGGTCAACACTCCTTTTATTCCTTTTTGGCCCAGGCTTCTTCATCCATGCTCATTTGTGCAGTGGCAGCCTCGAGTTTGTCAAGGATGACCCCTGAATTATAGGAAATCAGGCCATCCCGGTCCGTTTTTAATCTGGCAAATAATTCCATATGGGGTCGCAGGACTTCGACTTCTTTGACTTTCTCCAGGGCTTCGACCGCGAGTATGCGAAGAGGGCGAATGGGAATGGCTTCAATAAACAACTCAACCGGCCGGGGATCGCCAATGAGCCCAAGGGATTTCAGCGCATGCTCTTTTACCCCAGTATCGCTGTCTGACCGGAGCCTGACCATGAGTGGTTCCACTGCTCGAATATCGCCAATTTTGCCAAGCGTGTCTGCTGCGGCTTCCCGAACAATCCAATCATCGTCCTCCAGGTATTCAATGAGAATTTCAACGATTGGGCGGCCAATACGATGCAGTTGAATGACCGCTTCCTGCCGCACGCCTTCTTTTAACTCGGATTCGTCCACCGCTCGCAGGTCGTCCATTGTTTGATCGACACGGTCTCGAATCGCACCTAATTTGCGCAAGGTATCGGTGGCCAGGTTACGAAGATCGGGGTCGGACATGGCATCAACAAACGCATTTGCCGATCGAGGATCAAGGAGGTGGGCGAGAATCTCTGCGGCCCGGAGGCGGATGGCTGGATCGGAATCCTTGAGCCGTTCCGACAGAGGACCGATAGAGGTGGGAATCACACCGAGGAGTGCCGTGACTTTTTCCTGGAGAGTATCGTCCCGTAAATGCTCTAAGAGTGCAGCCGCGGTGGCTTCATCCAAAATGCCAGCCATATGCTCTAAGGCATCCACGGCAGCCTGTCTCACCTGTTCATCTTCATCCTTCAGGACATGAGCGAGGGCCTGGCCGGCTCGGGGATCTCGTAGGCGGGCCAACATTTTTGCGGCTTCCACTTTGTAGTGAGTAGAGCCGGTCGCCATGGCGTGAATAATGGCCTCGACGGCCTTGGGTCCACCTTTCACGCAGGTGGAGGTGGCCCGCATTCGGCGCCAATCTTCCTCGTGATCCAGTTCAGAGATGATGGTTTCGAAAGTTTCTTTCGGCATCGTCAGGTCTTTCGGTTAGATGCGTATCTGTCCCGGCCTCCAGCCGAGGTGAGAAAGGGATTCCAACACATGACGACGGAGATTGTCATTTTTAGTAGATTTCAAGAGCTTTAACAACGGATTCACGGCTTTTTGGCCAAACTGCGTTAGGGCTTCGGCGGCTTCTGTCCGCAGGAGCGTACTTTGCAGCGCTTGTATAAGAGCTGGAATAGCCTGTGGGTCGCGAATCTTCCCCAAGGCCCTGATGGCAGCTTCCAGGGGAGGAAGGTCTTCTTTATATTGAGGGTCGGTGCATCCTTCCATGCGATCCTCGTAGGCTTCCTTAGGTAGCGAATTGACCAACGCGATTAACATGGGAATGGCTTCTGTGGATCGGATCTGGCCAAGCGCTTCAATCGAGGGCAATTTGAGCGAAGGCGTTTCGAGGGCAAGGGACGAGAGTAAAAGAGGAATGGCACGGGGATCGCCGATCTGGCCAAGTGCTCGCACGGCGTCCTGGCGCACGGCAGTATCGGAATCCTCGAGAACCAGAATCATCAGATGTCCTACCGCTTCCAGGGGTTTCAAAAGGGCTAACGCTTCCACCGCCCGCAACCGGATTTTCCAATTTTCATCCTTTAACTTTTCCAATAATTTTGGAATGCTGGTGTCGCCTATGGCTTGAAGAGCCCGTCCTGCTTCCTCTCGCACGGCCGGCACTTTATCCTGGAGAAGCAGAATCAACGTATCAATGGCTTGGGGGTTTTGAATGCGACTGAGGCCTTTGGCTGCCGACATTCGCACAATCCAGTTAGGATTTAATGCCGCAGACAACAAGGGTTCTAAGACTTGTTCGTTGGCGATATCGGCTAGGATGCACGCGGCCGATTCCTGAACTTGAAGATTTGCATCCTGAAGGCAAAACCCTAACGAGAGAATGGCCGGTTCCCCAAGCGCTTTTAGGGCTGAGGTTGCGGCTTCCCGCACGGCCCGATCCGAGTCACGAAGCGCCCGAATCAATGGTTGAACGCTGCGGGGATCGCCAAGACGCCCGAGGGCTACCGCTGCGTCTTCGCGCACCCCCCAATCCTCGTCGTCCAGGGCAGAAATATTTTCAGCGACCGAGTCGACCATGTCTATTCCAAGTGGAGAATTTAGGACTTAACCTGTTCCCCTACCATTAGGGAAAACCCGAAGGTCGACGTTACCACACGATTTTTTGAGGGGTCAATGAGGTAGAAGAGAGGACGTCTGTGTGGTTGGTGGTATCCCCTACACCGATCGAAACACCGCTAAGAGGTCGCTCAACGCTAACATTTTTATTCTCAGAACGTCATGCTCGTGGTGCAGACTGTCTTTAATGGTTTGATCGGTCGGGGTTTTCAAAAATTGTTCACACAGGGTCGTGATCCGTTGAAATTCTGTCTCTGCCTTGTTTTTGACTACCCGGTTTGTCGCGAGAAGTTCCGTCACCTGGGTGTGTGTCTCGTTCAGATGTTTTTGAAATTCTCCTTCCGGGAGTGAGCGTTTGGTGGCCTCATCCAGACAGCGATCGATGTATTGGGAGAGGAGGACATAAAATCTCACCAACGTTTCGGTTGTGGTGATGTGCGGGAGAGTCGTGTCAGGTTCAGTCATGATTGTTCCTTTCAGGTTGAGCCGGTTTAACGTTAAAAGTGGTAACGCGAACTTTTCATGGATCATTCAGAATTTATGGTTCTGGCCTTACAGCTTGACGATGTGTATCGGGAATCCATCTTGGGGTTTGCCAGTAGAAAAAGCGTTGGCAGGTGAACGCATCGCACTGTTGTCCCCAACTCTCGTGTCAACGTGATGTTCTGTGTTGCCGGGTTTCGCCCCGGCAGGCGAGGCCCTTTTGTTCCGGCAAAAGGCCCCAAAACCAGTGACGCCCCGTCCGGCCTCATTGGAGCGGACGGACGCCAGCCTGAGGAGGGCGGACCAACTCGCTCCGCTCAAACAAGGCCCGCCAGCTAGTGAAAGCGTCCCTCCTTTGGGCCAGACGGCAGGCGTCGGACCATGGGAGGCGAACCTTTCAGGGACTATTTTAAAAGAGTGAAAAGCCATATATTCTGTATGATCCCTTTTCTTCCACTGAGTTATTCGTTGGAATCAGTGCCGGGTTCCAACTAGGCGTCCTCTCGCCATTCTGTCAATAACGATGAAATGGTGCAAGTCCAGGATGAAGCGTCGAGGGGGATGGGCCTACTCGGTTTGGGGTAAGGCGTTGCGAGCGGGAGCTATGGTCTGCAAATCGCGAGGGGGAGCGTTATTGAAAGCTGAAATTGGAAAAGTCTTCGATGAAATAGAAGAAGTTACGTTCACTAAATATTCTTAAAGCAATTGTTTTGTCAGGTATTCAAGGGGGGATGGTCCCTCCCTGAGTTTTGGCTGGTAATTTAGAAATGATAAACTCCGACCCCGCGTGCGCTGGAGGTGGTCGCTATGCTTTGCTAAGCCCAAATGGATGAAATGACTTTTAAGAAAATCCTCTGTTTAAATTAGCCTGTATCCTTTCTGTTTCACTTTGTGTGAAGTCTTCTTGTCCAATATATACAATAGCTGATAGTTCAATTTTCATTTTATCTGCAAATTCTTTTGCATCTTCAAAGGTATAAAAATAGGCTGCTTCAGTTCTTGTCCCTGTTACCTTTCCGTTTCTATCATAATATTTGTTGGGTCCTCCCATGTTTTGAGGCCCGAAAAATATCACCCATAAAGCCACCTTTTTAGAACGTGACATAATGTTCCTCCTTTACTCTCAAATAGGGTCCCCTCAAAACGCGTTTCCAAAAGGCCAATTTTCCTGGAATGTTTCGGTTGGTTTATTTCCTATCAAGTAGGTGTACCCATTTCATTTTCATTAAAACACTATTGGTAATGCTAATTTTAATTTGAAGGTTATAAAGCTTCTTCAATTTCACGCTGTGAAAGCCCAATTGGAAGTGCATTTAGAAATTTTGTGACAACTGGGTCTAGGTTTGATGGTATTTGATCACCAGTCCTGTAAGTTGATGGCACGTTTTGCATCGCTTTGATGAAACCTCCCTTTGTTACATATTCGTTCTGTGGGAAGGATTTTCTAATGTCGCGGATTCGCCATGGGGGAACCCCATCTCCAGTGTAAATTTCCGCTCCCCAAATCGGAATTATTCCGATGATATTGGGCATATACATAACTTCTTTTCTGGGCTCATAATGTTGATCACATTGCACTCCGGGATCTCCGGGTAAGAGGACGGTACTGACACTGGTCTCGCTGATGACCTTAGCTTTTGACTTTTTAGCAGCATGGTGGATAGCACGAGCCATGATCTGCGCTACGTCCTTTGGCTGTACTCCCTGCTCTTGTGCTATCCGGCAAACTAGCTCGATGTCATCCTTCGAAAGATCCCTGGTAGAACCTCCACGAAAGAAGCAGAACCCAATGGGCGAGGAAGTGTGACTGAGATATCGAGCCGAAATAATAAATTCTGACCAAGGCTTTGTTGCCTTGGTGGCACTATCGAGGCGCTGATAGTTTGAAACCAAAGCAATAAAAGGTACTCGTGCATGGACCCATCCTGTCAGTACAAAGGTATGATGCAATGCAGAGGCAGGATGGACCGTGCGTATTTCCATCATCCACGAAGATGACTTTTGTCTTAATTCTTCTAAAATGTCATCGATAGAATGATTACTTGGGTTAACTTTCTGCAGTGTCTCTTTTAGCCAAAAGTCTGTTGCCGTTCCATCGAGGCTCGCTCCTATTCCATGGAATGCAATCACACAGCCGGCATCCTTGCATCCGAGGATGGTGGCCTTATTTGCTTGATCTGTATACAGCTCATTTGTCCCATCTCTGTTGAAGCGACGTAAGCGTCGATCAGATACTTGACATACATAACGAGGGGTTATCAAAGAGAGATTTAAGCTCATGCCCACTCCTTGTGGAGATCCCATCACACAATTATTTTTGAATTATATCAACCTTTGGCAGATTCTATAATTATTCCCAATAAATTCCGATGCGTTCTTGTCTAGGATGTACACCATTAGGTGCTGATCGAGCAGTGAACCCCCGCGACACCACCACGCACGGTGAAGTGCAAGGCTCAATTCCCCAAGCACTTTAGACCCATCTCCTTTCCCTATGCCCGACGCCTGCCGCCCGGCCCTATGGGTGGACGCTCTTAATAATTAGCGGGCCTTGTGTGAGCCCCGCGAGTTGGCCCGCTCTTCCAGGGCCTGCGTCCGCCAAATTTAATGAGGCCGGACGGGGCGTCAATGGTTTTGGGGCCTTTTGCCGAAACAAAAGGCCCACGCCCTCAGGGCGGAAGACAGGGACTTGTATGGAGATTATTCGAAATCTCTATAAACCTGGTTAAGCTTAGATTATTTGAGGACTTCTCCATGGAAGGATTTGAGGAGGGAGATAATGAGGAGGAGGATGACGAAGACAAACGGAAAGGCGGCCAGGATAGCGCCAGTTTGCAGCCTTTGAGTCCGTCGGACCACAAGAGGGTGACGGCCGAGAGGGATCAAATGACGCCCCTGGGGAGTTTGTCATTGTCCCTTCTGGTAACTCGTGGGTTTTCTGGCCTGTGCATAATCCAATGTCGATAGCGCCATCGATGAATTGTGGTTCACAATGGGCGTTTCCTATCAAGATTGGCTTGGTACTTCGACGTTATGCCGGCTTAATTGCCGTGGTTATCCTTTCCCCACATCAATAAATATTTTTGCCTCGGTTATGGTGTTGCCTGAATAACGGTTCGTCATGACTTTCAGACAGTCGTCCTCTAAAAATACATTAATGCCAAATGGCCGAAGATTACATTTCGTAATTTCAGCGTTTTCGCTGGTAATTTCTTTGACTTCCAGAATGATGTCGTCAGCCATGGCGACCTCGATCACTTTTCCCTTGGTAATGACGGTAATCACATCAAGCAAAGATGTGTTTTTACTCACGATTGGGCGCCATTCCTTACCTTGTTGATCGGCAGGAATGGTCACCCAAATTTCAGGGGTTTCACCTCTTCCAATTAAAACCGGGATAAACCCATTGACTGAAACTAATGCCACACCATCAACCAGTTTATTCGTCGCAATCTCTAACTGCTTGTAAGGTGTAAATTCTGTTGGAAGCGAGTCTAACTTCATTGATTCCTCTCTAACATTTCCGTGACAGGTATATTTTTATAGGGTTGAAAGGTCTAGCAGTAATAGCGATTTTTGGGGATCAAATCAACTATTGAGCGGTTGTGCCCGTTGTCGCGCCAAGCCTACCTGGTTTCCTCCTGGAAGGATTTGAGGAGAGAGATGATGAGGATGATGATGACAAAGACAAACGGAAAGGCAGCCAGGATGGCGCCGGTTTGCAGGCCTTTGAGGCCGCCACCAGAGGAGGATCGCGGCCGACAGAGATTGAATAATGCCCCAGGTGAATTTGATCCGGTTGGGCGGGTTAAGGCTGCCGTTGGTGGTGAGCGTCCCAAGTACGAAAGTGGCGGAATCTGCTGAAGTGATGAAAAAGGTGCCGATTAAAAAAATGGCGATGAGGGACATAACCGTTCCCATCGGATATTGCTCCAATACCTTAAAGAGTAGGACCTCAATGCCCTGCGTTTCCATGACCGTTTTCAAGGACACGTCCTGAAAGAGTTCTAAAGCAATCCTGGTTCCTCCAAAAACCCGTAAACCAAAATGCACAAAAGAGTGATGGAACCAGCAACTCGCCCAACACAAATTGTTGTACCGTCCGCCCTTTAGAAAATCGCGCGATAAAGGTTCCCAAAAAAGGCGCCCAGGCAATCCACCAGGCCCAATAAAACAAGGTCCAGTTATGAATCCAGGTGGAGTCTCGGAAGGGTGCGAGGTGCAGGCTCATTTTTGGGAGGTTTTGGATGTAGTTTCCGAATGTCGAGGGGAACACCGTCATAATGAAGTGCGTCGGGCCGAAAAATAGCCGGAATGACAGGAGAATTAATGCCAAAACCATATTCAGATTGCTGAGGTATTTGATGCCTCGTTGGAGTCCTGTTTGGGCGGAGACCATAAAGAGTACCGTGACAATAGCAATGAACACTAATTGAGTCGTGAGGGTATTCGCACGCTAAAGACAAAGAATAATCCTCCGCTGATCTGCACGGCTCCAAATCCTAGAGAGGTTGCTACCCCGAAGACCGTGGCAAAAACAGCGACCACATCTACCGCCGTTCCCATCGGCCCGGTGGCATATCTGCCCAAAACCGGCTGGCATCCTGCACTAAATAGCCCTGGTGTGCCCTTTCGAAATTGAATGTAGGCGAGGGCCATTCCCACCATCGTGTAGATACCCCATGGGTGTTGGCTCCAATGGAAAAAAGAGTATTGCAGGGCCAGGCGTGCGGCTTGGGGTGTTCCACCTTCGCCAACGGATGGGTCATGGAAATGGGATATGGGTTCTGTCACCCCCCAAAACACCAGACCAATGCCCATGCCTGCGCATAACAGCATGGCAAACCAGGTGAGGAGAGGAAATTCAGGTTCGGCCCCATCGGGCCCAAGTGGAAAATCACCCCATCGGGAAAAAATCAGACAGAACGCGCAAATAAGAAAACCGGTTGCTGCCAGGACATATAACCAGCCAAACGAATCAAGAAGTGCCGTTTGGAAGGTACCGCTGTTTTTTGCTAAATGTTTAGGGGCTATGGCCCCCCAAAGGAGAAAGAGAAACGCGAGGACGCAGGAAATGTCGAAGACAAGGGTAGTGGATTTCAGTGGATTCATGGAGCGATAGAAATTGAATGGGAAGGGTAGGCCTTACCATACTTGGCGTTGTTGAACAAGGAAACCTCGGTTCATGCCAAACCAAAAAGAATGGCAAGGAGTGGGCAAATTTCGGTGTAGGTGGCGGTAATTAACCTTTTTCGTCCTAAGGTTTTAAGACTGCCTGCTTTATTGCGCATTTGGGGATTGATAAATGGGTGCGTCGTCAGAAGGGGTTGCGAAGAAGGGCCTAGGTTGAAAACATCACACACAACAGTCGGGCCTCCCTTACGTTCGAAGGAGAAGTTCGGAGGCCTTCTTTAATTTCTGGTCCATTGAGACGGACTATGGTTCTGTCCTTGCCTATCCGGTTTGTTGCCAATGAGGTATTCCGATGCTAAATTTCGGCCATGGATCCCCGTGGTTTCCCGACGACGCTCCCAGAATTCCAGCGAGTATGCCCCGATGACGCGGCATGCGCAAGGTACCTTGAGCACCTGCGGTGGCCGGAGGGGTTTGTGTGTTCCAAGTGCGGGAATGTTGGTGAGCCGTACCGTTTTGCCAAGCGAAAGGCGATCGTCTTGCGGTGCCGCGCTTGCCATTCCAATATCTCGCTTACGGCTGGCACCGGTATGCAACAGAGCCATACGCCGCTGTCTACATGGTTCTGGGGAGCTTACTTGGTGACGACGCAAACACCTGGTATGTCGGCAGTGCAGTTTCAGCGGCAGCTGGGATTGCGCTACGAGACCGCCTTCCAGATTCTGCACAAGCTCCGCGCTGGCATGGTGCGCCCGGAACGTGACTCCATTGGCGCTCAGTATCCAGTCGAAGTGGATGAGACCCTTGTGGGCGGACGCACCAAGGGCGAAGGCTGTGGTGTCCATCACAAAACGATAGTTGTTGGGGCCGTCGAGGTTCGTCCTCGGGCGCTTGACGCCGACGGCAAGAAACGGAAGAAAGCCCTGTACGCTGGGAGATTGCGCCTGCGCCTTGCACCAAACCGCAGTGCCAAGACGCTCATGGGATTTGTGCAGGACAACGTGGTGAAAGGAGCCGTGGTGCGCACCGATGGATGGGACGGCTACGATGAGCTGGCAAAGTTGGGGTACGCGCACGAGCGCATGGTGCTCGATGGCGACGGTAAAAAGACCGACGCCCACTTTCCGATGATTCACATCGCCTTCTCGAATCTGAAGACATGGTTGCTCGGGACGCATCACGGAGTCAGTCAGCAACATCTACAGGCTTACCTCAACGAATTTGTGTTCCGCTTCAACCGGCGTTTCTATCCAATGACCGCATTCAACTCTATCTTGGGAATTGCGGCACATGCCTCGGCACCTACCTACGAGACACTCTACAGCGGCGAGTGGGCTCACCCGAAAGCATGATTGGCAACAAACCGTATAGGCAAGGTTCTGTCTTTGCGCGAGTGGCCAATCGAGTCCTGTCATGAGAAGTGTCAATTGCAAGACCTTTACTTACTTGTACCCATCACGTTCAGGAGGTTGTGAGGGCGTCCGGTAGCAAGCAAATGTATGGGGAAAATCCCATTGCGAAACGAAAAACGGATTTGTACAAACAGGAGTATGTTCATAGTTTTGTGCAACCATGGGACGCCTTGATTGGGAGGCCCGGGCCTCAAGTGAAGGGGACTTTTTTATCCGGATTTTGAAGGAACGGGGGGTCAAACGGATATTGGATGTTGCGACGGGAACCGGGTTCCATTCTATTCGGCTCTTGCGTGCCGAGTTTGATGTCACCAGTACCGATGGCAGTCCGGAAATGTTAACCCAAGCGTTTGAGAATTCCCGACGAGTCGGGTTTATTATGCGAACTATTCATGGGGATTGGCGCTGGTTGAGCCGAGATATCCACAATAAATACGATGCGGTGATTTGCCTAGGTAACTCCCTGACCCATCTCTTTTCCGAGCAGGATCGGCGAAAAGCCTTAGCCGAATTTTATCCCGCGCTAAGGCATGATGGGTGCTGATTCTGGAGCAAAGGAATTAAGATGGAATTTTAGATAGTGGGTTTACGTCGAAGCATGTGTATTACTATATGCGGAGACAATGTTAGTGCGGAGCCGGAACATGTTGATGAAGGGCTTGCCAGATTCAAATATACCTTTCCCGATGGCGAAGCGTTTCATCTGAATATGTTTCTGCTGCGGAAAGAATATACACGTCGGCTCATGAATGAGGTTGGCCTTCAGCAAGTAAAAACCTATGCGGACTTTCAAGAAACGCATAAAGTTGAGGATCCTGATTTTTATGTTCATGTGGCGGAGAAAATATATAAAAATGAGGAACGTCCCACCACGATCATGGGCAAATTTGGCAATCTGAATTTTTCCATCACCGTGGGTACGGCTCGGGACTATTACAACAGTTCGGATGCTGACTGGTTTTATGCCACGATCTGGGGTGGCGAAGATATACACATTGGATTGTATGCATCCGACAACGACTCAATTTTCGATGCCAGCCGACGGACCGTGGAGAAAATGGCGGCTTCCGTCAAAGATCTTGATTCAACGACACGGGTGTTCCCAACTCGGGTTCAAAGAAATTGGAGTTGAAGATCTTTCCGCGAATCTTACAGTGCATTATGGGGGAGTCCTTCAGGAGCTCACCACCCAACATCATATGCTCATTCGGGTTTGTACGGAGGATTATCTGGCTACTATGAAGGGGAGTCTCCAGCATTGGGTAGAGGCTGGGAAAAGTGGCCACCTCAGCTGGGGAATTTTGCATTTCCCGCGAGACTAATAGAGGAAGGGACATCCCCCAAGGAGTCTCGTCACGTTCCGACACGGGAATTGGAGTATTTTACCGTTCGATTTTAGGTGGTTTGGCCGGCATGGCAAAGTCACCGCTCTTGCCAAAGCGGCCTTCTCCTCCCTCACCTAACACATTAGAGATATCGGTATATTCAATTTCTCTTGTCTCTTTGCTGATGCCTTCTGTTGGCTGCCACCCGAGTTTATCCAGGGTGTCTAAGACCGTTTTTTTGAGAGCACCTCCTGCCGTCATTCGAGTGGTAGCAAACGCCAGAACCCGTTCGCTTTCTTGCTGGACTTTAGATAAATCAGGGTCATGGAGGAACCATACGAGTGGCTCAATGGCTGCGTCTCCTATCAACACCAAGGAATTAGCTGCATAATCCCGAAGGACCAGATCTTTGAGTAACAGCACTAAATCTGGAATGACTTTGGGATGTCGGAAATGACCCAGGGCTGTGGCAGCCGCTTCTTTAATTAAGAGATCTTCGCTGATAATGCAGCCAGGGGTAGGCTTCCCCTCTTGATGTATGCCCTTACCTTTTAATGCGTCTAGGACGGGAGGGTAGGCGCGAGGATCTCCGATCATGCCTAAGGACGCGATCGCATGGCGTTTAACTGTACCATCCTTCATGGCTTCCATGAGGGCATCCACTGCACGGGCATCGCCAATATTGCCCAAGGCGATAGTGGCATCTTCGCGAACCGCTCGATCAGGGTCTTTTACCATGTCGATCAGTGCATCGACGACACGAGCTTCACGTACCCACACCCGCCCCATTTGATAATCCGTGGTCATGCCCCCTAGGGCGCGAACGGCGTGACAGCGCACAACGAAGTGGGGATCTTTGAGGGACTCCAGTAAGGCATCGACCGATTCTTTCCCAACGTACATCAATGCGGTACCGGCGGTTTCTCGCACAATCTTTGATGTATCTTTAAATAATTTAATTAGGGTTGGAATGGCCTTTGGGTCTCCAATTTTACCTAAGGCTTCGGCTGCGGCACTCTTGACCGCACCATCCCGGTCGCGACACACCAGGTTCAATCCTTGCACAGCTTGAGGGTCACGCAATTCTCCTAAAGTTTTAGCGGCTTGTTCGCGCACCCGCCACCGCTTGTCTTTCAAACAAGTCAGTAATTGCGGGGTGACGCCTTTTCCCATAGAGGCCATAGCCTGAATTGCTTCAGCTTGCACTTCCATCATATTGTCATTGAAAAGAGTGATGAGGCCTTCAACCGCCTTCTCCCCGCCAATTTTGGCCAATGCCCATCCGACATGAGATCGAACCGACCAATAGTCGTCTTCGAGGGCGTTCAGGAGGGGTTCTAACGTCTTCGGGTCACCCTTTTCCGCAAGGGCCTTGGCCGCTTCCTCGCGTGTGGCATCATCGGCATCTTCCAGGGCATCAATCCAGTCTTGCACAGAATTCGACATTTTTTTCCTTCTTATCCCTTCCGATTACTTCGGGTAGTCCGGTTCTTGGGGATAGGGTTGCGTATGGCTACAACGAATTGTCAGGACTTGTGTTCCTCGTCCATCTACACATTGATCAAGTGTTGGAGAGAATTCTAAGGTTCCGGATAAGGTCACCTTGAATAAAAAATCAAAGGTAAAAGTCCCAAAACGATATTCTCCAGGCTTGAGGTTCAGTGTCCTGGTCTCTGATGTTTTGTAGGCGTCACTACTAATGGGATCTTTTGTCCAAATCAACGGGGTCATGCCGGGTACGTGCCACCATGTCGGAGGGGCAAGGGCGCTCGGATTTACGGTAATAGGAAATTGTCGCAACAGAGGGTTGATAGGGTCTGCTGTGTGCCCGAGTTGAACAAGCAGAGGAGAAATACCCATGAGAAACAGGCAGAAAACGATATGTGTGAATTGACGCGGGAAGTGTGGTCGAATCATGATTTTATTGATTGTTTTGTAGTTCATTGCCGGTGGTCCGTCGTTCTGGAACGGCTTGGAAAATATCACCAATAGCGTGGCTGTCCCATTCGGTATGCGTTTCAAGCCCGAGGGCATACATGATAGTCGCTCCCGTATCTAACAAAGAGACTGATTGGGTGATGGGATGATTTTTCTTAATATTCGCGCCCCAGGCAATCCAGGGGATGGTGGCATCTAACTCTGGGGAAGTAGTACTGGTAGCTACCGGTTTCGCATCCTCTGTTGGGGAAGAAAGAGGTCCGCTATTCAAGCCAGTAATAATCACCATGGTTTTGTCCAATACACCAAGTTCTTTATACGTTTGAATGATTTGTTCCACAGTGGTGTCGATTGACATTAAGGCGGCGGAATATTTTTCGGAATTCCACCCGTATTTCCGCCCGACCTTAACCGCCGTAGGCAGGTGTACTAATAAAAGGTTTGGCACTCCAAAAAGCCGGAAGCCATAGCCTTTCTCACTGGTGACTTTATTTAAAAAGTCTTTGATGTATACCGACGCTCTCTCGGCCGTGCATTGGGGTTTGGTGTAGCCACAGACTTGGGAGTCGACGTAAATTTCAGGTCGAACCAATTGATAGAGGCGTTCATCCATAAGAAAGACGCCGGTGTCTTTTCCGCCAGCCAGATCCATGTAATCAAAGACCGTGGGTGAACGCATAAATGAACGTGCAAAATCGTATGTTTCCCATTCGGCGGTTACCCGATGCTTCTCGACTGGAAGACCGGTGAGCAGGGAAGCCATCGCCGAAACCGTGAGAGGTGGGGTAATGGATTGAGCGGACCAGGTCACAACTCCCTCCTTAGCTAAACGATCCAGGTTTGGAGTCGCACCGTTTTGGATGGATGATGATTTGATCCCTTCCAGCACAACCAGAATGATGTGTTCGGCCTGTGTGGCGGAAGCAATCGAGGCTGTTCCTCCGATTAGCGGAAGCCAGACCAAACTCCATGCTAGGAAAAAACACCGCATGAGTTTACCACGACGATGTTGGGGGTGAGGTATTTGGGAAGTGCTCATAATTTCTGCCCTGCTCCAGGAAAAGAAAATATAGATGAAATTGGGAAGGATCCTTATTGAATTATTAAGAAACTTCTCCCTCAATTTGTGAGGGGAGAGGTCGGATTTGAACTTATCATGCAGATTTTCAGGCGGTCAACCAACTGAGAGGGCCAGGCGTTTCTTTCTCTTAATAAACTCTTGTAAGGGAGCACAAAAAATTTCAAGATTCTCTTGCCCTGGGCCTAGGGTATACATTATGAATGGAGGTCCTCACAGACAGATGGTTCCCGATGCCTCACGAAAATAATTTCCAACATGCCAATTATTCCAAATCGGACCCTGGAGTACGGGTGGGCTATCGAACCTTTCAGCCTGGAGCGGCTCTGGATTCTCCTGCGTGGTGCCTAGCGATGGCTGGTGTTGGGAAACATATGGGCCAATCCCGAGTAAAGGGAATCCTTTTTCTCCAGGGCCTTCCCTTTATGGATCTCTTCGGGGCTGCCAGATTAGATGAGGTCGGAGGTTTAAAACGAGGATATTCCCGGGGAATATCTGGTTTAGAATCGTTGCTTGCTCTCCTTCGCCCTGCCACAAACGGTATTTGTCTCCCAGGAGATCCCATTCACCCTCCTGTGGCAAACGATGAAGCAACTCACAAGAGGTTGGACGTGCTCGCTCAGGAAATAGGAAATTTTTCTTCGTCGTATGTACGGAAATTTGAACTCGCCCTGACTCAGGCAAACGACCAATCGATTCCTTGTGGTCGATACGTTTGGTCTTCGATTAATCATCACGGTGGCCGAGTCGAAGCGGCTATACATCTCTTGCTGTATCTTGCAAAATGGGTTTCTGAGCTTGGCGTAACAAAGGATGATAGACTTCTTATCGTTGGCCATGGGCATGCCGGCCAGGTCTTGGCTTTATTGTCGAATGTTCTAACCAGAGGGGAATCGGAGGTGAGGGCGCGCGTTTTTGAGATTTTAGCCAAATATTGGCAAGCGTGTCCTTCAGGGGATGGGTCGGTAGAGCAACTCGAACACCTATATCGTCATGTCATGGATCAAACGGTGTTGAATGGCGCAACGGTCGATGTCGTAACATTGGGAACTCCGGTCCGCTATGGCTGGGATACCGCTGGAGTTGGTCATTTGCTGCATTTCGTGAATCATCGTGAGATTCGCACCGATGGCAAGCGTTGGTTGGCTAAAATGGAGTTACCTCAAATTGCGTGGGAAATGCCCTATCAAACTGGAGGTGATTACGTCCAGCAATTGGCTGTGGCTGGCACGGATGTAATTCCGAATAATCCTGAGGCTGAGCAGGCCAATGTTGATTTCCGGGAAATTTTTGAACCCTATGACGGCTTTGAACGGTGGCTGGAATGTACCCGGCGTACGACACGATGTGCCAATGACGGGCAATGTTTATTGGTGGAATATGGGGTTCAGGGGGAAGAACCTCCTCGACAACATTTATTCGGCCATGCATGCTATACCCATAGCCGTGCCATGTTATTTCTGGCGACTGAGATCGCACAGGCATTCTATTCACAGAAGAATAATAGTTGAGTAAAAAGACCATTTTTGGTTCCAGACGGACGTGGCCACTTTTCCTGGGATTTTTCTATCGATGGATTATGAGGCATGTTGCCTCCATTCTGCCTATCATGCTGGGCCGTTAGTCTCACTTCTTATAGATCCAAAGACACATTGATTCTCTTTGAATCCCTGTGATATCAACACAGGGTTTGCTAAGGAGTCTTAAAAAATTCCCTGCTGCCGTAATAAATTTTGTAAAATTCCCACAACCCTTATTTTTAGAGATATGCCCTTATGATTGTTGGCGTCCTTCGAGAAACGTATCCTGGTGAACACCGAGTTGCCCTAGTTCCAGCCGTGCTTCCCTCACTGAAAAAAGGGGGTATGGATGTCATTGTTGAATCAAAGGCGGGTGAGCAGGCCGGTTACCCTGATTCCGCCTATATCGAAAAAGGGGCAACCATTGCTTCCTCTCGTGCACAAGTGTTTGAAAAGGCTGATTGCGTTGTTCAGGTGCGTTTGCTGGGGGCTAACCTTACCGAAGGCCAATCAGACTTAGCAGGTTTTCGCAAAGGACAGATGCTGATTGGAATGGCTGAAGCGTTAACCGCCCCTCAATCGGTTCAAGACCTTGCTTCTCGTGAAGTCATGGCTTTTGCTTTAGAATTGATGCCTCGCATTACCCGTGCCCAAAGCATGGACATCCTTTCCTCCATGGGCACAGTCGCGGGCTATAAAGCTGTGCTGATTGCCGCCAGTTCTCTGCCGAAAATGTTTCCAATGCTCATGACGGCGGCCGGAACGGTCACTCCTGCTAAGGTCTTGATCATTGGCGCTGGAGTTGCTGGATTGCAAGCCATTTCCGTAGCTAAGCGTTTAGGAGCTGCTGTCGAGGCGTATGATATTCGCCCTGCTGTCAAGGAGCAGATTTTAAGTTTAGGCGCCAAGTTTGTTGAATTGCCATTGGAAGCAGGCGCTGCCGAAGATAAAGGGGGATATGCCAAAGCCCAAGATGAAACCTTTTACAAAAAACAGCGAGAGTTGTTGGGAAAAGTCATTGCCACTAGTGATGTGGTGATTTCCACGGCGGCCGTGCCTGGGAAAAAAGCACCGATTCTTATTACCGCCGATATGGTTGGGGCTATGGCCCCAGGGTCGGTAATTGTAGATTTGGCCGCAGAGCGGGGTGGGAACTGTGAGTTGACCAAGCCTGGCCAGACTGTCGTGGTGCATGGTGTGACTATTCATGGCCCTGAAAACTTGTCCTCAACCGTGCCGTTTCATGCCAGCCAAATGTATGCCAAAAATGTGGCGACCTTCCTCCTCCATTTGGTTAAAAAAGGGGAGATTCAAATTGATATGAACGACGAAATTACGAAAGAAACCCTGATGACGCGAAATGGGGAAGTTGTTCTGCCGCGCATTCGAGAAGTGTTGGGGCTTCCGGCTCAATCGGCTTAAGAACGAGGGAATTGTTATGGAAATGTTTCTCATGTCCTTTACGGTTTTTGTCCTCGCGATCTTTGTGGGATTCGAGGTCATCACGAAAATACCGCCCACTCTTCATACTCCTTTGATGTCAGGCTCAAACGCCATCTCAGGCATCACCCTAGTGGGGGCCATTGTTTCTGCAGGAACAGAGCTGTGGGTTACCACAGTTCTCGGTTTTCTATCTGTGGTCTTGGCGACCATCAATGTGATTGGTGGGTTTATGGTGACGAACCGAATGTTGGCCATGTTCAAAAAGAAATCCTAAATTATGTACGATTTTATTATTAGTTTTTCATACCTCATTGCCTCTGTCCTATTTATTTTTGGTCTGAAGGGGCTCACCCATCCTCGAACGGCGGTTCGAGGTAATTTTCTGGGTGCCTGTGGAATGTTGCTGGCTGTGGTGGTAACCCTTACTGATCAACATATTGTGAGTTATGAGTACATTATTTTGGGATTGGTTCTTGGTGGCGCTATAGGTGCAGTCTTGGCGATACGCATAGAGATGACCTCTATGCCGGAGATGGTTGCCCTCTTGAATGGATTTGGTGGGGCTGCCTCTATCTTTGTGGCTGGGGCCGCGTTGATTGAAGGTTCTTCATTAACTGATTCACCCATTCTTCAATTAACGATTGCCACAGCTGCATCAGGTTTAATCGGGGCTGTAACGTTTTGGGGGAGCCTGGTAGCTTTTGGAAAGCTGAAGGGATTGATTTCTGAAAACGCGGTTTTGTTTTCCGGTCAACAAGTGATTAATTCTATTTTGGCCGTATTGTTGCTTGGACTGAGCATTGGTGTGGTCTTAAATCCGGATAACCTCTCGCTATATTGGATGTTAGTTGGGGTGGCATCCATATTAGGAATTTTGCTTGTGCTTCCTATTGGTGGTGCTGATATGCCTGTGGTGGTTGCGTTATTAAATTCCTATTCGGGGTTAGCCGCCGCGGCGACAGGTTTTGTGCTTTCCAATAATGTCCTCATCATTACCGGTTCACTGGTTGGTGCTTCTGGGATCATCCTGACCCATATTATGTGCAAAGCCATGAACCGTTCGTTGACAAATGTCTTGTTTGGGGTCATGGGGCCATCGGGCGAGGGTGGCCAAACCGCAGATGAAGTGTATGGCGGAAAAGTTAAGTCGGCATCTCCTGAGGAAGTCGCTTTGCTGTTTGATGCGGCCCGGCGCGTGGTAATTGTTCCTGGCTACGGAATGGCCGTCTCTCAAGCTCAGCATCCGGTCGCAAGTCTAGCTGCCCTTCTGGAAAGCCGCGGGGTCACAGTGGAATACGGTATTCATCCAGTGGCAGGAAGAATGCCAGGACATATGAATGTGCTTATGGCTGAAGCCGATGTCCCCTATGAGGCATTGAAAGACATGGATGAAATCAATCAAGCCATTGATCAGGTGGATGTAGTTCTGGTTATTGGTGCCAACGATGTGGTGAACCCATTAGCCAGAACTGATCCAAGTAGTCCCATTGCGGGAATGCCCATCATTGATGTCGATAAGGCCAAGATTGTTGTGGTGATTAAGCGCAGCTTAAGCCCTGGTTTTGCTGGAATTCCCAATCCCTTATTCGCCTTGGATAATTCTTTAATGTTATTTGGGGATGGTAAGAAGATGGTATTGGATATTATTGCCGCATTAAAAGACTCATAGTGCAGTCTTTTTAATCTATACCATTATAAAACTCATAGTCTGTTGATTTTAAAAGAAAATATTTGAAACTTCGAATTATTTTCGCCTTGCATAGGCTTCCAACTCGTGATAAAGTTCCAGACTCGGAAGCAGGCCATTGAATTGTAAAATGTTGATTTAATCTTTAGATTGAGGGAAACGTGGAAGTACGAGTTATCAATAACAACGTAGAAAAAGCATTGAAAGTCGCTAAGAAAAAGTTAGCGGCAGAGGGTTTATTCCGTGAATTGAAACGGCGCAGGTTTTATGAAAAGCCTAGCGTTAAGAAAAAGGGTAAAGAACGTGAAGCTGCACGTCGTCGCCAAAAGTGGCTCTCAAAGAATAGAATGTTTTAGCCTTCTAACTACTACCTGAATCCAGCATTAAAAATTTCCGTCAATTTCTCTTGCCAGACTAATCAATGAAAAAATGAAGGAGGATGACATTTTTGTCTTCCTCCACCTGGTTAGGAATGCCATAAAGCCATTTCCTGCCCCTATCGTTGTTAGCCTTGCCGAACAAGGCTCCGATCCTTTTAAAGTCCTGATTGCCTGTATTTTGAGCCTGCGAACTCGGGATCAAGCGACTGCCGAGGCCAGTAAGCGGTTGTTTGCTATTTCTTCTGACCCATATTCAATGTCAAAAATGCAGGTGAAGAAAATAGAGGAAGCCATTTTCCCTGTGGGGTTTTTTCGCGTAAAAGCCAGGCAAATTAAGGCGTTAAGTCAGATTATGTGTAGAGATTTTCATGGGAAGGCTCCTGATACGATTGAAGCCCTGTTGTCGTTGCCAGGGGTTGGACGTAAACGGCCAATTTGGTTGTTACTTTGTTATATAAAATGCCTGGAATATGCGTAGATACCCATGTCATCGAATTTGCAATCGATGGGGTTATGTCCGTACCAAAACCCCTGATGAAACAGAGCAATCACTTCGCGTGATACTTCCACGAAGGTTTTGGATTCCTCTCAATGGGTTATTGGTGCCATTTGGTCAAAATATATGCACGCCAATCTCGCCGTGGTGCAGTACTTGTAGTTTAAGTCATTATTGTCCAAAAATTGGTGTTTTATCCAGACGTTGAAAATTTAAAATATTATTGAATGGACTTAATCTAGTTTGAACCGCCTCCTTCATGAAAGGTCCCGCATTCACCTAGGTGCTGTGTGGGGATCGATCATGATGGAAGCGATGCAGGAAGGGGACGTTGGGTATTTAGAAATTTAACCAAAATTGGGAACGGATCCGCAGTAATCTTTTTAGCTATTGCTGGTAAAAAAGGTTGAACTAAATTGGTGTAACCGTTTAATGGTTTGTTACCAATTGGTATCTTTGTGAAATGTGGCAATGGTTTATTAGTTATTTTGTTATAAATTTCAAATATTTATGATAATTTTTATATACTTCTAGCAAGAAGTAATGATTGGTAAGCAAAGGAGAATGTTACCATTTTGAACCAATACATTTTTTGCAATAGATAGGTTTTTAATTTTCTGCAATTTAAACAAATACTTATGAATTTTTTATGATAAATGAAAAGGGTTCAAATCTTGCTATTCTTCGTCTTTACTATATTTTTCAAGAAATTAAAGTTAAGTATTCTTTATTGGCAAAATTTTTATTCTTGTAAAGGAGGTGATAGAGAGTTTTGAGCTTGGATTTATGAATTAAATCATGGACTTAATGTCCTGCACTCACTTAGGAGGTGTAAGCAATGTTTCTTTCTAGACGGCAATTCTTGAAAGTTTCTGCGGGAACAGTAGCTGCAGTCGCACTCGCCGATAAGGCCCTGGCCTTAACGGCGTTACAGCCCGTCATCGAAGTCGGGAATCCTCTCGGGGAATATCCCGACCGGTCATGGGAGCGGGTCTACCACGATCAATATCGCTATGACAGTTCGTTCACCTGGGTTTGTTCCCCGAATGACACCCATGCCTGTCGTATCCGGGCGTTTGTCCGGAACGGGGTCGTCATGCGGGTCGAGCAGAATTATGATCATCAAACGTATGAAGATCTCTATGGCAACCGAGGGACCTTCGCGCATAACCCCCGGATGTGCCTGAAGGGGTTTACGATGCATCGGCGGGTGTATGGGCCGTACCGGCTCAAGGGGCCCTTGATGCGTCGAGGGTGGAAGCAATGGATGGATGACGGGAGTCCGGAGTTCACGCCGGCCATTCAGACGAAATACAAGTTTAATGCGCGGTATCTGGACGACATGTTGCGGGTGTCCTGGGATACGGCGTTTACCTATTTGGCGAAGGCCATGATCATCATCGCCAACCGGTATAGCGGCGAGTCCGGAGCCCGACGGTTGCGGGAGCAAGGCTATCCGCCCGAAATGCTGGAAATGATGAAAGGCTCAGGAGTCCGGGCATTTAAATTCCGCGCCGGCATGCCTGTTTTGGGCATCATTGGGAAGATGGGCATTACCCGGATGAATGGTGGCTGCGGTGCCTTATTGGATACCTACGTCCGAAAAGTTTCGCCTGAACATGCTCAAGGCGGGCGCTACTGGAATAACTATACCTGGCACGGCGACCAGGATCCTTCTCAGCCCTGGTGGAATGGGACGCAAAATGCCGACTGTGATTTGAGTGACATGCGCTTTTGTAAATTTAACACCAGTTGGGGCAAAAACTTCGTGGAAAACAAGATGCCGGAAGCCCACTGGAAGCTGGAATCCATTGAGCGGGGTGCGCGCATTGCGGTCATTACCCCGGAATACAATCCGACGGCGTATCGAGCGGACTACTGGATACCCATACGTCCCGAGTCAGATGCCTCCTTCTTTTTAGGGGCGTGTAAAATGATTGTGGATGAGGGCATGTTCGATGCGGATTTTTGTCGGTCTTATACCGATATGCCCCTCCTGGTTCGGACCGATACCCTGCAGTATTTAGATCCGCGGGACGTCATTAAGGATTATGCGTTCCCCGACTTTTCCAAATCCTATTCGGGCAAAGTGCAGACACTGCAACCGGCGGAAATCGCCCGGTTAGGGGGCCTCATGGTCTGGGATCTGAACAAGAATCAAGCGGTCCCCATTCATCGCGAATTGGTGGGATGGCACTTCAAGAAGAGTGGCATTGAGCCGGCCTTGACGGGGACGCATCGGGTGCGGTTGCTCACCGGGCGGGAAGTGGACGTGATGCCGATTTTCCAAATGTATCAAGTCCATCTGCAAGACTATGATTTGGATACGGTGCATCAAATCTGTCGGTCACCGAAGGATTTGATCGTGCGGTGGGCGCGAGATGTCGGGACGGTCAAGCCGGCTGCGATTCACAACGGGGAAGGGGTGTGCCATTACTTCCACATGACCCAAAATGGCCGGGCCGCGGCCTTGACGCTCATTTATACGGGGAATATTGGCAAATTCGGCAGCGGATGTCATACCTGGTCCGGCAATTATAAGGCGGGCACCTGGGCGGCGACCCCGTGGTCAGGAGCCGGCCTGGGGGTGCATACCGGAGAGGATCCGTTTAACATTACGACAGACCCCAATGCCCATGGAAAGGAAGTTAAAGTAAAAAGTTACTACTATGGGGAAGAGGTCGGGTACTGGAACCACGGCGATACGGCGTTGATTGTCAATACGCCGAAGTATGGTCGT
This sequence comes from uncultured Nitrospirales bacterium, assembly GCA_963801755.1. Lineage (GTDB taxonomy): Bacteria > Nitrospirota > Nitrospiria > Nitrospirales > UBA8639 > Nitrospira_E. Next base: position 48,149 of record CAWDGE010000012.1, read on the forward strand.
CGGGTGTTTACGGGCAAAACACATATGCCGACGCCGAGTAAATTCCGGTGGGTGGCGAATGTGAATGTGTTGAATAACTCGAAGCATCACTATGACATGGTCAAGAACGTGGATCCGCATAATGAATGTCTGGTGCATCAAGAAGTGGAGATGACGTCGGATGTCAACCATTTCGACGTGTCATTTGCGGTGAATACGTGGATGGAGTTTACCTATCCGGAGCATACGGCGACGGTGTCGAATCCGTGGTTCCAGGTGTGGAAAGGCGGTATCCGGCCGTTGTATGACACGCGGAACGATTTGGATACGGTGGCAGGGGTAGCCGCCAAACTCACCGAAATGACGGGGGATGGGCGGTTCCGCGATTACTTCAAGTTTGTCTATGACAATCGCGTGGACGTGTATCTCCAACGGTTGTTGGATGCGGGCAACTGCTCCTATGGCTATAACGCGGATACGATGTTGAAGTCGGAAAAGGGCTGGATGGTGATGACCCGGACCTATCCGCGGCATCCCTTGTGGGAAGAAGTCAACGAATCGAAGCCGCAGTGGACGCGCAGTGGCCGCCTGGAGACCTACCGGGTGGAGCCGGAAGCCATTGAATATGGGGAAAACTTCATTGTCCATCGGGAAGGGCCCGAGGCGACCCCGTATTTACCGAATGCGATCATGTCCTCCAATCCGTATATCCGGCCGGATGACTATGGGGTGCCGATCACGGCGCAACATCATGACGACAAAACCGTCCGCAATATCAAGTTGCCCTGGTCGGAAATTAAACGGTACGCCAATCCGCTTTGGGAGAAGGGGTATCAATTCTATTGTGTGACTCCGAAGACCCGGCATCGGGTGCATAGCCAATGGTCGGTTAATGACTGGGTGCAGATGTATGAATCCAACTTTGGCGATGCCTATCGGATGGATAAGCGGACGCCAGGGGTCGGCGAGCATCAAATCCATATCAACCCCTCCGCGGCCAAAGATCGGGGCATCAACGACGGGGACTATGTCTACGTCGACGGCAACCCGGTGGACCGGCCGTATCGGGGCTGGAAACCCAGTGACCCGTATTACAAGGTGGCGCGGTTGATGATCCGGGCGAAGTATAACCCGGCGTTTCCGTACCATGTCACGATGGCCAAGCATGCGCCTTATGTGGCGACGGCGAAGTCGGTGAAAGGGCATGAAACCCGGCCGGATGGACGGGCGATTGCGCTGGACACGGGTTACCAATCGAACTTCCGGTATGGGGCGCAGCAGTCATTTACCCGCAGTTGGCTGATGCCCATGCATCAAACCGACTCGTTACCGGGAAAACATCCCGTTGGCTGGAAGTTTAAATGGGGGTTTGCGATTGACCATCATGCGGTCAATACGACGCCGAAGGAATGTCTGATCCGCATCACCAAGGCGGAAGACGGGGGCATCGGCGGGCGTGGTCCGTGGGAGCCGGTCCGGACCGGCTTTACTCCAGGCCAGGAGAATGAGTTCATGATCAAATGGCTGAAGGGTGATCATATTAAGATCAAAGTGTAAGAACGTGTGTTCAGGGGAGCCTAAAGAAAATATTTCTTTGGGTTCCCCACTCGTTCACTTGGTATTTCAAACCACAGAAACGGAGGACGACAATGCCTGAAGTGTATAACTGGCAGTTAGGACGGAAGATGCTGTATCCGTATGAGGAGCGGCATCCGAAATGGCAGTTTGCGTTTGTCTTTAACATCAACCGGTGTCTGGCGTGTCAAACCTGCTCGATGGCGGACAAGTCGACGTGGCTGTTCAGCAAAGGGCAGGAATACATGTGGTGGAACAACGTGGAAACGAAGCCCTATGGGGGCTATCCCCAGTTCTACGACGTCAAGATCACGCAGCTCATTGAGCAAGTCAATCCGGGCGGGCAGGTGTGGAACGTGCGGGTGGGCCGCAAGCACCATGCGCCGTATGGGGTGTTTGAAGGGATGACGATTTTTGATGCGGGGGCCAAGATCGGGCAGGCGGCCATTGGCTACATCCCGACCGACCAGGAATGGCGGTTTGTGAATATTTATGAAGACACGGCGACCTCGATGCGGGCGATCGTGGAAGGGGTGGATAAGACGGGGTTTACGAAGGAAGAGCCGTGGAGAATGCAAGGCAGCAGCTTGCCGGAGCATGAAACGTACTTCTTCTATCTGCAACGCATCTGTAACCACTGTACGTATCCGGGGTGTCTGGCGGCGTGTCCGCGGAAGGCCATCTACAAGCGGCCGGAAGACGGGATTGTGTTGATCGACCAGAACCGGTGCCGGGGGTACAAGAAGTGTGTGGAGCAATGCCCGTTTAAGAAGCCGATGTACCGGGGCACGACGCGGGTGAGTGAGAAGTGTATTGCCTGCTATCCGCGGGTGGAAGGCAAAGACCCCTTAACGGGGGGCGAGCCGATGGAGACGCGGTGTATGGCGGCGTGTGTGGGCAAGATCCGGCTGCAAGGGCTGGTGAAGGTGGGCGATGACGGGCTCTGGGCGGAAGACCGCTGGAATCCGTTGTACTATGCCATTCGGGTGGAACAAGTGGCGTTGCCGTTGTATCCGCAATGGGGCACGGAACCGAACGGGTTTTATATACCCCCGCGGCAGGCGCCGCGAGGCTACATCCGGCAGATGTTTGGGCCGGGAGTGGATAATGCGATTGAGAAGTATTTAGTGCCGAGCCGGGAGTTGTTGGCGGTGCTGCAGTTGTGGCGGGCGAGCCAACAGATCATCTTCCGGTATGACGTGATTCCGGGGCCGAAAGTGTTTGAAACCCAGATCCATGGGCGGAAGTTTGAGATGTACAACGACACGGTGTTGGGGTTCAACAAGTCGGGCAAGGAAGCGGTGCGGCAGCAAGTGGAAGAGCCGATTTACATCCGCCCGGCGGAGCGGGTGAACTGGCTGTAAGCGGAAGCCCAGAGGGGAGACGGAAGAGCAGGGGGCGACATTCGTCGCTCCCTGCTCTTTTTTTGTGGTAGGGCGCCGATCATTTTATTTTTTGGAAGTCTTTGGAAGTTTCGGCCCGGCCAAGATGATTTGAATTTGACCTAGTTTGGTAAGGACGCGAGGTACCAGGTTTCGGTTAGGTAGTTGCTAAATTTTATGTGGTGGGAATAAATTGAATATTGTAATGTCATGGGTAAGATTTTCTACCCTAAGTACAAACAACAAAGTTTGTAATTTCTTTTGGTCTTAAGAGGATTCCTGTAATAAAAAATGAATGAATTCTGGATTCCTCCTCAACTTTTTTCCATATTTTTAACAGCACCCGTATTAACCCGGATTCAGCAGTAGAAAATGGCTATGGTGGAGGTTGAGCAGCCAACGGACCCGCGATCGGAGCCGAGGAACTCTCTGACGTGGTCGAGCAAACGGCATCTGGCGGGTGCTCCTCGTCGGTCAAGGTCCACTCCAACTGCGCCGCAATTGGGAGGCCCTCTGACAGTGTGCGGAGTCGGCTCAAAAGTTCCGATCGCTCCTCCCGCGGCACCGCCAATCGGACCTGCAACCGGCGGCCCTGAGGAATGAGATCCGCGCCCACGAGGAACACGAGATCGCGGACGGCCCGCAGCCGCCGTTCGAACCAGCAGCGCGGTAACACCGTCTCCCGAAACCCGTCCAGCAGGTTGTAGGCCACACACCCCAGGCGGAAGGCCGCATCGGTCGCCTCAAATGACTGCAGACAAAAAGTATCCAACGAGAGATCCTCTTTGAGCTCCTTGATCCGGTTTTCACTGTCCGCCCGCCCCGCCTACATCCGGCAGACCAGTTCGGCCGCATAGGGCAAACTGGTGACCATGAGTTGATAGGTATACCCAGGGCACTCGAGCAGTCGCCGTCCCGCTGCCTGCGGCCGTTCCTGTAATTCCTGTCGGAGGCACACTGATTCGGCGGGCAGGCCTTGCCAGCTGGGCAAGCTCACCAGCATCTCGGCGACATCGATCCCCTGGCTCACGCGCCGCCAGGCGGGGTCCGGCAAGCGATGGAGCACGAGGCGACGTAACACCGGGGTGAGCCGGGCCATGATGATGTACGGAAGGTCCTGCTGTTCAAAAAACGTGAGGAAGCGGGTGACAAAGAAGCCCGCATCCGCCCGCACCACGGCCACCTGATGCCCCGCCGGCAGCATGGTGGGGGCTTGTTGGAGTAACTCGACGCTGCCATGGGCTGTCCCAGCTTTGCCTGGCCGGAGAGTTACCCAGAGCAAGCGCCGAGTTTCACTGAGAATGGCCAAGAGGGGATGCTGCGAGGGGCGCGGCCCCGTTTTTGGGGTTGTAGCCACTCTGACTCCCTTCTTGGTTCCCATAGCGGCAGAAGACGGTGGAATCCAAGTCGAGGGTATGGCCCAGCATGACCCAAGGCAGCCGCGCCAGGCTCGCCCGCATCAAAGCTTCCGAGACAGCGGTCAGCTGGGCATACGTAAACGAGAGAAAGAAGCGCCGCAGCGTATCCGGGAAGGGAAAAGGGCCAGCCCGAGCAAGTGGGGCAATAAGGGATCCCGCCGATACCTGGTGAAATGCGCAAAGCGTTCCGCGCCTCAGGCGAGCCCATAGTACCAGGCCAGGAGCACATCCATGACCGGAATCCGATTGTTCGACCGTTTGGCCAGGGGCGTCAGCGTGCTCTGAAGCACCGCCCGCAGGCCAATGAGTTCGAAGTAGAGGCGGAGCAAGATCGCTCAGGCCCACACGGTGATGGGAGGGTCGGTAAAAGCAAAGCGAATTTTGGGGTAGAACGGTGAAGCCGGCGAGGATGAACGTGCCATCGGAACTCCTTGAAACGAAGGAAGAAAGATGGCTCCCATGTTACCTGATCAAAATCCTACTGCGGAATCCGGGATTAATAGAGCCAACTTATATGCTTGATTTCCTCTGGGGGCTTTTATTTATTAGCCCTAGGTTGAAGGGGTAACGGTTCTTGGTCCGGATTTTCTTTTGAATTAGAAAAGTTTTTTCAATTTTCCTAGTCTGTTTAAATCAAAATTTGAGGAAAATATATAGGGCAGTCATGGGTATGACACTGAAATTTTAAATTTATGGCGATTTATCGGCTTTTTCCTAAGAATTGACTCTGACCGGATCTGGTGGTTGGAGTTGGTTAGGGCAATGTGCAAACATTTTTGACGTACAGGGAATTTTTGCAAATATTGTGGTAAAAAATTTGGTAAAAAGGTTTTGATATACTGGGAACCCCTGATACAATTATAAATTAACTACATGAAAATGTTGATTTCTTTGCCGTTCACTTCAGTGAAGGGTTCTTAAAAAGCGTGACGAAACTTTCAAAAACCATAGAAGAACCCCCCTTTTCTGCACAAGCTGTTTCATTTGGCGAAATCATTAAAAATGGAGAAATTCCGAAACAATATTTGGACAGTGAGTATATTATGCATCAATTTGTGGAACGCCTGGTTCACTATGTCCTAAGTGTTCCACAAGGCAAATTTTCAATGTCGGAATTGGGGAAACTTTTGGAGAAAATGGAGCCGACCCACCAGGTTTTCTTCTTTAAACGGCTCAAAGAAAATAGTCCCAACAGCCTGAAGCAATTTGCTCCCCTATACTATGGGTTTATGGCCGAATTTCATCCTTTATTATTTACTTGAAGATACCGCGATCAATAAAAATGTAACCTCATTACACAATTAAAATGAAAAAATCCTAGAAGGATTACGAGTAGCAGTATATAATCGAAGAGAGAGTACAACAATTTTTTTGTGAGGAACGGATAATGAATTCAATTTTACATCGTGCCGTGGCGAGTTTTTACAATCTCATTTATGAAGGGCAAGCATTTGCCTCAACCATGGCCCGAATCGATGCAGCTGAACAAGAAAGGTATTTTGGTCGAGTAGAAGGGCTGAACTGGGTCTTAGACCGATGTCAAGAATTAGAGGATGTGGATATGAATCTGACTACAGCCTCCCTTCAGAAGTTATTAGGAGACGTTAAGTCAGATCTTGAACACGAACTCTCCATACAACGTAGAGAAAAGGGGCGCCGCGCTGATGGGAGAGAAGAAGCTCTAATTTTTGTAACTGATTACCTCATCAGCTTGATCACTGCCACGGAAATCGAATCAACGAAAAGCCCTGTGTAATTGCCTACCTAACAGTGTTGGGCCATCCTGGGAATGGTCTAAGCTCTGTTCTTTGTACTCGGAAATAACATGGGGTTGTCTCGAAAAACAATGGTCCGTGAGTGGATTATCTTAGCCCTATGCTTAGGGTTAGGGGCTCATGTGGCCTTGGGCTTCCTCTTACATGGAGGACAGAATTGGCCGATTGAATCGTATGGATACTATGGGATTTTTTTTGGTGTGTTTATCTATGTTGTAGTCCAGATTGCCCGATCGCTATGGTGGGTTAGGAAAGGAGGTCGGAGTACGCAAGGTTCATAAATGGCCATTCCACAAAAATAATCACGACTTTTTTTCGCAGAATTCATGGGGCCTTGGCTTTCAGATGGATGAAAGATCAGATTTCTCTATGAGGATGCCTTCTTCAATAAGCATAATGGGAATTTGATCACGGATAGGGTAGGCTACTGTTCTATCTGTTCGAAGGAGTCCTCCATCGATTTGTTCAGTGACGGGTTGCCCTCCCTTAGTCTTTAATTCTCCTTTTGAAATCCGTGTATTCAGTCGTTTAACAACCGTTTGGTCCAATAGACGCACCTCTTGCTTGGTCTCTGGGCAACAGAGAATTGCTAATAGGTCAGCAGCAATTTCACCTTTTCCTGTAGATGTGTCTTCAGGTCGCACTATCTGACTCCTTTCAATACGTGCCAATAAACTGACCCACTCTTTTCATTAGAAGAGTAGCACCCACCTTCGTTTGTAGCAAGAAATTCTCAGGAAATTCGGAATTGTGAGCACCCATGCCACTGTGCCGCTGGTGCTGCGGAGTGAGTAGGTTTTTGCTAGACTGCTCTTATTTTCAATGACCGACCTATTTTAATTTCATGAATGCACTTTCTTTCCATACCTTTAAGCGGTACTTCCTCACTGGCTTATTTCTTATTATTCCGGCATGGGGAACGTTATTAATCCTCTATACGCTACTCGAAGCCTTAGAACATATGACGGTAGACATTGTGTGGGCTTTATATGGCGTGAGGATTCCCGGTTCAGGAATTACCTTTTTTTGTCTTCTGGTCCTCTGGGTGGGGATGGGAACGACCCATTTACTTGGCCAGCAGATTCATCGAAAATTGGAAAATTCTTTAGAGCGGATACCCTTCGTGCGTAGTATTTACTATACCCTTAAAAGTATGGCCGATGTCCTCAAGTTCCGTGATCGGTTTGGTCAGAGCAAGGTCGTCGCATTTCCGTTTCCTCGTGACGGGCTTTGGGCTTTAGGTTTTGACATGGGATTACCCCCACGTAGGCTACAAGTTGCTCCCGAGGTACCTCTCATGATGGTCTTTGTTCCGACTGCAATCCATCCGTTTACCGGCTATCTGGCCTTTGTCCCAGAAGGAAGCGTAAATCGAATTCAGTTACGACCGGAAGAGGCAATGAAAATGGAGTTTTCGGCGGGACTCTATCACCCTCAACCGGGATGGTTGTCCCCAGCAAATTTTCCGAAGAAGGATTATTAACCTGTCAACAGGAACGAATAAAGCATCTGCGGTCCTCATCAGGCGAGCAACCATGTCTGACCTGAATACTATTGTAAATTTCAACATGGCTTTAGCCAGGGAGACTGAAAATCGAACATTGGATGTCCAGGTTCTTGAGTCGGGTGTAGAGGCACTTCTTAAAGATGTTGGTAAGGGATGGTATGCGGTTGCAGAAAAATCTTTTCAGGGTGGCCGACTCATTGTAGTTGGGCAGATATTGGTAACCTTTGAGTGGAGTGATTGGCGAAACGGGAGTTTTTGGTGGCTTCAAAGTGTGTATGTGCATCCAGACCAGCGCCAACAACACATTTTTCGGCAACTTTATGAGTACGTGCAAGGCCAAGCCCATTTGAACCAGGAGCCCATTTGCGGATATCGTCTCTATGTGGAAGAGAAAAATATTCAAGCCCACCAGGCTTATGCCAAACTTGGATTTCAAGAAACTGCCTACCATATGTATGAGAAAGAATTTTCCTGGACGTCCCCGTCATTTTCCCAATCAATCGTGTAAATGCATTTTCATTATTACGGGCAACTGGGCTTGAGGACAGGTAGGACTGACGATATGCGTCTTTTCAGGTTGAGACAGGGCGTAAAGACCTGCCTTTTTTGCATATTAGGGCTGAGCTTCGCATGTCTTCCCCCTGCGGTATTGGCCAACCCTTCCGTCGCCCTGATGTCGTTAGAACCCCGTCCACATGTGAGAGATCTTGGGGTCACCATCGGCCGGTATTCTCCTGGCGAAATGAATGCCATCACGGATGTCCAAGGGGTGAAGGTTGGGCATGTCACCATTTATGAAGGTGAGGGAGCCTTGCAGGTCGGTCAAGGCCCTGTTCGGACGGGTGTGACCGTTATTATCCCGCGTGAAGATGTCTGGCATCACAAAGTTCCAGCTGGAGCGTTTGTATTAAATGGGACAGGGGAAATGACGGGGTTAGCCTGGGTCGCGGAATCAGGGTTTTTGGAATATCCCATTGCGTTAACAAATACGTTGAATGTCCCTCGTGTGGCAGATGGTGTTATGAGCTGGATGATTCAACGTTATCCCGACATCGGAATATCTGATGATACCCTTACGCCTGTTGTGGCTGAATGCGACGATAGTCGACTGAATGATAGTCAGGGAAGGCATGTGTCTCCGGAAGATGTGGTCTACGCCCTGGAGACTGCCTCGATAGGTCCTGTTCCAGAGGGGTCGGTTGGGGCGGGGACGGGGATGGTGTCCTATCAATTTAAAGGTGGTATTGGGACCGCCTCTCGAATACTTCCTTCCAAAGAAGGAGGATATCGTGTCGGCGTGTTGGTGAATGCCAACCATGGGCGTCGGCATGAATTAATGATCTCGGGAGTACCGGTGGGCCAAGTCTATAATACCGACCTGGCAACCGTTTCCCAACAAAATTCTCAGGAATCGACCATCGCGACTCTTGGAGAAATCCCAGCAGGTTTTCCACAAAAACGACCGGACAGCGGATCCATCATAATCATCATTGCGACGGATGCTCCCCTTGATGCACGCCAACTGTCTAGGCTCTCGCGCCGGGCTACCATAGGATTGGCGCGAACCGGATCAATCTCCCATCATGGCAGTGGAGATTTTATTTTGGCGTTTTCCACCGGCAATGTCATTCCTCATTATCCGGAAGAACAGACATTTTTTATGGCCCATCTTGCTGATACGCATATAAACCCCTTGTTTCAAGCCACCGTGGAGGCCACGGAAGAAGCTATTCTTAATGCCTTATTGCAAGCCACAACGGTAACCGGGAGAGATGGACGACGCTTTGAGGCGATCTCAATTGACAGACTCCGTTCGATTTTAAATGCTTACCGCCCCCCAACTCAGTAAGCGACTGACCGCTATGGTGGAAGTTCTTTGGTCTCACCGGGACTGGTTAGAAAAAGAAGGCGAATTTCACCAATTTTCTTGCATGGACATCGTTTGGCGGGGATTGCTAGACTTGATCCAATTTAATTACGATGCAGTGTCATGTTTCCCTTTCCCAAGAATCTAATCCTGAGGTGGCCGCTCATGCGGTGGCAGCATCAGTGCATGAGGGGTTAGGCGAAGCAGGGTGTCATCTCGCATTTGTCTTTTTTTCCCCTCATTTTTCATCAGACATCCAGAGTATGGTCGAAATCATCTACGAGGATCTTCGTCCTCAGGTATTGGTGGGGTGTATGGGGCAAGGGATAATTGGGGCCGATCAAGAAGTTGAAGAACATCCAGGTCTGGTGCTCTGGGGTCTTAGAAGCACCGACATGCGAGTGGTCCCCTTCATGTTAACCCCGAAGACAGAGTGTGAGTTGGGTACACTAGAGGGCTGGCCAGTTGGATTAGAAGCCACACCCCATCCTTACACGTTTTTTCTCTTTGCCGATCCGTTTTCTACCCCCATAGATGAATTATTGTCCCTGTTGGAGGAACAGGCCCCTGGCTCGTCCGCTATAGGAGGTATTTCCAGTGGGGGCATGGATGTCGGGGAAAGCCGCCTGGTCTTTAATCGGGACATTATTGGATCCGGGGTGGTAGGAGTGGCAGTTCAGGGAGGAGTGGAAATCCGGACGGTGGTGTCCCAAGGGTGTCAACCTATTGGCGAACGCTATGTTGTGACCAAGGTCGATCGGAATGTCATTCAGGAGCTTGGGGGAATGCCACCGTTGGAACGGTTGGAAACCACCTTGAAATCGTTGGATGAACACGAACAACAACAAGCGGCGCACGGTCTGCAAGTGGGCATTGCCATGGATGAACATCGCTCCGAATTCGGCCAGGGGGACTTTTTGATCCGTGGGCTGTTAGGAGCCGATCGACAATCGGGGAGTCTCGCCATCGCGGATTTTGTTCAAGAGGGCCAGACGATTCAGTTCCATGTGCGGGATGCTCATGCCGCGAGTGAAGACTTCCATTTACTCTTATCCAAGGAGCGGCTGACCCATCCGGACAGTCTGCCTAAGGGCGCGTTGTTATTTAGTTGTAATGGGCGTGGGCGACAGTTTTTTGAAATGCCCCACCATGACGTGGCCACTCTGCAACTACAAATGGGGACCATGCCGATAGCGGGGTTTTTTGCAGGTGGAGAAATTGGCCCCGTGAGCGGGAAGAATTTTTTGCATGGCTATACCGCCAGTATGGCGCTGTTTTATGAAGAAGTGTCTCGCCCCTCGAAAATGGACATGACATCGGATACGTTTAACACTAGCAAAGAGAGAGGTTCATGAAAAACGGTATGACGTTACAGCCAGGTCTTCGATTACCCGTATTTATTATAGGATCTTGGATCATCCTCCTTATCATATTTGTTTTTAATCCCCTTTCTGGAAAAGCCGCGGAAGAAGCGATGATGACCACGACGTCTGGATTACAGTATGTCGATCTGGTTGTTGGCTCCGGCCGGGAAGCACATGCGGGAGAAACCGCAATTGTCCATTACACGGGGAAACTCACCGACGGAACAAAATTCGATAGCTCTAAAGATCGTAATACACCCTTTCCCTTTTCATTAGGAACGGGCCGCGTGATTAAGGGGTGGGACGAGGGCGTCGAAGGTATGAAAATCGGTGGCATCCGCAAATTGGTGATCCCGCCTCAGTTGGGATACGGTTCTCGAGGGGCCGGATCAGATATTCCACCCAATGCAACCCTCATTTTTGAAGTCGAACTGCTTGACCTGCGCTGATGGACGAAACCCCGCTCGTTCATGCCCATCGTGCGCTCAATGCCAAATTGGTGGATTTCGCCGGCTGGCTCATGCCCATCCAATATACGGGTGTCCTTGAGGAGTACTATGCTGTCAGAAAGGCGGCCGGTCTCTTCGATGTCAGTCATATGGGACGCATCGAGGTATTTGGAGATCAGGCCGAAGCCTTTCTGCAATGGATCAGTACTAACGATGTCAGTCGCCTCCAGAACGGGCAGGCGCAATATGGCATGGTCTGCCAAGCCTCGGGGGGTATTCTCGATGATGTGTTTGTCTATAGAACAGAATCCTCCACGTTTTTGGTTTGTGTCAATGCCTCCAATCGCGAAAAGATGCTTCAGTGGTTCTTGAAGCACCAGGCAGGAAAATTTCCAAGAGCGACCATTCGTGATCGATCAGCAGAACTGGCACAAATTGCAATCCAAGGTCCGGCATCAAAGGCCATCATACAAAAGCTCATGGGGGCACAGATTGAATCACTAAAGCCCCGGAATTCTTTGATGTTGGAGGGCATGGAGTTTTCCGGTTTACTGAGTCGAACGGGCTATACCGGAGAGCTTGGATATGAATGGTATTTGCCTGCGGCGCAAGCGGCTCTCGCGTGGGATCGACTACTGAAGGCCGGTGCGGAATTTGAAGCCAAACCCGCAGGGTTAGGGGCGCGAGATCTTTTGCGGTTGGACGTGGGCTACTTGCTATATGGCAACGATATGGATGAGAGCACCTCGCCGCTGGAAGCGAGTGCTGGGTGGGTGGTGGCCTGGGAAAAAGGCGAGTTTCAAGGGCACCTCGCGTTAGACAAACAAAAAAAGAATGGCCTCACACGTCAGCTTGCAGCCTTTGAAATGATTGACCGCGGCATTCCCCGCCACGATATGACGATTTTCAGTAATGACCGGTCTGTGGGTAAGGTCACCAGTGGAAATTTTTCGCCAATTTTGCAAAAAGGGATTGGCCTAGGATATGTGCCCCCTGCGTTGTGCAAGGAAGGAATGTTGCTCGAAGTCGACATTCGTGGGAAACGGGTACCAGCCAAGATTGTCACACTCCCGTTTTACAAACGTCAAAAATCTTAAAACCTCATTATATGAATCATTGTGAGTGAAACGAGAACTCATTTGTCGACCGAACATATCTATGCCGGAAAAGTCTTAATTCTCAACCGCGAAACGGTGACATTGCCCAATGGACAGTCCACCCAATTGGAAATCATCCGCCACCCTGGTGCCTCGGCCGTCGTGCCGATTAAAGGTGACGGTACCGTCGTCCTTATTCGGCAATTCCGCCATGCGGCTGGGGGATTCATTTATGAAATCCCAGCGGGCAAACTTCACCCCCAGGAAGACCCCCGCCTCTGTGCAGCACGCGAGCTGGAGGAGGAGATTGGCTATCAGGCCGGTCAGTTGGAATTGCTTACCAGTATTTGGACCGCTCCAGGATTTACAGATGAAGTTATTCATATCTATCTTGGAACGGATCTGAAGCCAGGACGCCAACACTTGGACGACGATGAAGTGTTGGAAGTGGTGGAATGGCCGCTCGAAAAGGCGATGGCCGGTATTCAGGACGGCACCATTCGTGATGCCAAAACGATCATCGGGTTGCAGCTCGTATTTTTAGCCTCCCGTTCTTAAGCGGGCTAGCCGATTACAGATTGATCGGCGACGTGCAGATTCCTCACGTTTGGCACGCCTGCTTCACAAGAGTAAGAAGCTTCCAGAGCGTTAATTAATCCCGCAGTTACAATTTTTCAAAAACCAGGCATCTGTGCGTTGGCCTGATTTTTAAAATCAGGTATGAGCCATGGGAATGTTATGCCCTCAATCTGTGAGGAAATCTAAAGGACGGCGTGGTTGGGATTGAATTGCTCATCCATCCAGGACGCTTGCTAAGGGTCGAGAAAGGGTATCTGTATAGGCACTGGTTAATTCCACCCGGCCCAAATGAGGGGCCGGCCGTTGATGCCGGCTCTCGCACCGGAAAGTGGGAGGTTCTCCCAAAATCGACATCAGGTGATTGGCCAATTCGACTCTCGATACAGCCTGGGTGGCAGAGATATGTCGGATGCCTGTCTCATTGCTCTGTGCGAATTTCATGACGCGTCTGGCTAGATCCGTCACCCAGACAACGGAGCGAAATTCGTCTTCAACAATGGTAATAGGAAGGTTTTGTTGAGTGCGGTAACGAAGCCAATCCAAATGACCGGTTCGACCATTCGGTGAAGGGCCAATTGCCAGGCCTGTGCGAATCACCAGCGACCGATGTCGTCCCAAGACCAACTTTTCTGCGTTGACACGCGTGTGGCCGTACACGCTAATGGGGCACGGGATCGAATGTTCATCATATTTACCATTTCCACCAAAGACATGATCCGAGGACACATACACCAATCGGATATGATCGGGTAATTTCTCCACCACCCGACGGAGATGTTGGACGTTGATCTCATGAGCCCAATCAGGGTCAGCTTCACACTTCGGCACATCACACACCGCATGGCAATACAACAGGACCTTCGACTGATGCTGAGCAAAGGTGCGTTCAGCCCAATCAGAATTTCCCAACTGGAGGACCGGCCATTCCCTGACTGATTCCGACTTATTCCCAGGCGAAATAAACGGTAGAATGGTTTCTGGAAATAATCTGGCCAGGTTGAACCCAAGAATGGAGGTCGCGCCAAAGAGGAGCGTGGAATGGGTCACCTGAACCGAGTCATTGAGGCGATAGGGTGTATCATGAGGGTGGTTATCTCCTTAATGTGGCACAATTTAAAATGCCCAGCATAGTAAAGTGCATCCCTCTCCTTTTGGGACATCACTGACTTCATGTGGATCCATTGAGTTAGAGGAAAGGACGGGCATATCCCCAGCTTTGAGCTTCAGGTCATGATTGGATGAAAAGTAAAATTCCCCACACTCCTAAATCTCGTTCAGCAGTCCGAATAAGGACAATATGGAGAGGCTTTTGTATTTTCCATTTAAGGATGAAATTATCATGTTTTCCCATCATGGTTCCGGTGCGGTACCGGTTAAATCGTATTGGCTGAACGGTTTTTCCTTGTCATGCCTAGAGATTATCGTCATTTACATTTCCTTACCCATTCATGATCCATAATTAAAATTGATATGCCGTTTTATGCTTGAAAAATTCAACATAGGCGGCAATGCAGGACATTTCGACCCATTGGATGAGATCGGCAGCATCAGAATGCCCAATGTCCGATTTCTGACTATTTTCCGCAATTGGGAAAGGCTTGAGCCACCGGTGGTATATCGGCGAGAGAAATCTAATTTCATTGCGCCATCGCTTCCTAAAAAACCTTCCGTTCTTCCTGACTCCAAAAATCATCCAGGAAAAACACGGGATTCTCAGCAAACGAATATTGGTTAGGATGAAATTGAGGGAAATCCTTTTTTTTTGCTTCAGGTGTCATCAAAAGTTTGGATTGGATGTAAAAAACTTGGTAACCTCTTTTAGCAATTTTCTCATAGGGTATCAAATGAGAAATGAGAGGCCTGTTCGGAAAATGATCTGGCTTAGGATTTCCCTTACAGGAAGGGCCTGTGCCCTCTTCTCATCGCTTGAGTAGCCTTCACCTTCCCTTAGGAAAAACATGTCGGCTTTTAGGAGCATGATAAATATTTCCTTAAGAGGACTTCTTTCTGGATATATTCTTCTGCAAACAACCAAAGGGATACGCCCCTTATCCATTTAGATATCTGAATCCGGATTAGCCTCACTCTTAATGAGGAACGTTTAGAGCGCAAAGAAGATTTCACTTTTAATTTCAATGCGTTACTTCAAATGATTTTTTGAAAACTTTGCAGAGAGAGCTTGGCAATACTTTTGCTTATATAGGAGATTGAGCCGAACAGGAACTAATCGATTCATGACCTTCCTATTAGGTAGCGATTAATGAACCTGGAAACGATAAGCGAGGTCGCAGACTCGAGGTCTATCTCAGACACTTATGTGGCCATTCCATCGGCGTACAATATGATTAAACCAATTCTGTTAATTGACGACGACCGACCCTACAGGCACGCCTTGCGCCTGTATTTGGAGAATCACGGGTTTGCCTGTAAGGAAGCCCAGGATGGCCGGGAGGCCCTAGTCCTGTTGGATGCAGGACTCGACGTGGATCTTATCTTATCAGATTATCATATGCCCGTTATCAATGGGCTTGATTTTCTCAAAGCCCTGTCCTACCGTGTGAAGGGACAGAATGTTCGGGTCATACTCGTGAGTGGTAATATGACAAAGGAATTAGAAAAGGAAGCCAAACAAGCAGGGGCTTTTGCGCTTCTGGAGAAACCGTACGATTTTCAGGAACTCCTGGGGTTGGTGTCCCGAGCCAGCATAAAATGAGGCCCCTCAAAGGCGTCCTCTATATGCGGGTGGCATGGGGTTTTTGACCTTGTAATTTGACAAAACCCTCAAAGGAAAATGTGCAATGTTGTGTTTCGGGAGGAAACGGTACCTGGACGCTGGTGAGGTGGATATGTGAAAGCGAAAATTTTACTCTTGGACGATGACCCCGGGTTATGTTTAACCTTGCGAGATCGGTTGGTGATGGAAGGCTATGATGTTCGGACTGCCTCCGATGGCCGACTGGGATTAAGGCTTTATCATGAGAGTCCCGTTGATCTGGTCATTACAGATGTACTCATGCCTGAAATGGACGGTCTAGAAGTGATACGCGTACTTGTTGGGACACCTTCTCCTCCATTAATTATTGCCATGTCGGGAGGTGGGGACCGTGATTTGGGATTTTTGATAGAGGCGGCTGAATTTGGTGCAACCCGTACCCTCTCCAAACCCTTTCTCCTGGATGATCTGGTGAGCCTTGCAAAAGAACTGCTGAGTACCCTGCCCCATTCATCTGCATAAATTTCTGATTTAATTCCGATTTACGACGTCTGTATTGATCTCCAAAACTTCCCACATGGTGACCTTAGGTATGGTGAATGTCGGGAAGACCTGACTGACGAATGGTTTCCTTCCTGAGGCGGGTAGGACAATGAGAGATTGAAGGACTACCTCCATGATTGACAGCCGATGCTTCTTGCTATGTTGATAGCAAGGAGGCATAACATGGACGCATGTAAACTTTTAATTTCAGGATGCCGAATAGGAGGATTGGCGGCCACAGCAGTTGAAGACAAAGTCTTTTGGAAAGAACTTGCTTTAGTCATTATAGATAATATGGAGACCTCGAAAGGTGGAGTCAGAGGCTAGGACACGGGTAATCGGCAGAATTATGACGCTCAGAGTCGTCACTATTGAGATGGATGATTCACTTGAGGTAGTCCGGGATATTTTCAAGAAAGTCCGATTTCATCATCTCCTTGTCGTTGATAATAACAGGCTAGTGGGAATCATTTCCGACCGGGATATGTTGAAAGCCGTCAGCCCATTTGTCGGAACGATTTCGGAGACCACTCGTGATCGGGCCACGCTAAATAAACGTGTTCATCAAATTATGTCTCATGATCCGGTGACGGTTCGTGCTTCTTGCCCCCTGCAGGAGGCGATTCAACTGATGTTAGCCCAAGGGATCTCTTGCCTCCCCGTTACGACGAGTGACGGAGAGATTCTCGGTCTGCTCACCTGGAAGGAGGTATTTCGAGCATTTCTGGACTCCAAGGGGTTCACTGATGATTGATTCGTCTCACCGTACGCTAATGATGGTGTTAGTGAACACCATTCAATTCTTCCTTGCTGGTTTCTTTAGCCTCATGAACGTCTTCGGTATACTGCCGCTAGGATCTCCTGCACCTTTCTTGTTTTAATTCCTGACGAGCGCGCCCTGCCTGATGTCCAGGTATTCCAACGTTTACCATTAATGTCCAAATAAGGAAGGATAGAATAGGTATGGCAGAAAAAACCTTCATTCTTGAACTGGGTAAGCTTTTGATTGCAGCCGCATGGGCTGACGGGAATCTGTCGTATACCGAAGTGAACGGGTTAAAAGAACTTTTGTTTCAATTGCCGGAGATTTCCGGAGAGGAATGGATGGAATTGGAACTGTATATGGTTTCTCCGGTGAGTGAGGAAGAACGGCAACGTCTCTTGAATCGTGTGCTAGGACGTATGGGATCGGCAGAGGATAAAGCCCTGGCTTTGGCGACACTTGGGAAGCTTCTGTCCTCAGAACCATCAGGTGGGGATGAACAAACAGAAGTGGTCCAACAGCTTAGGGCTGATCTTGAGGAGGGCAGTAGCGGGTTTTTAGAACATCTTCGACGACCATTTCGTCAAATACTGAATCTGCGGGGGCAGCACTATACCGAAGAGCATGATCGTGAAAGTCTATTGGAAGATTTCATTAAGAACACCATTTATTTCCAGGTCACTATGGAATTACGCCATCGGGGCATCACATTTGACCTCCCTGATGCCGAGATTCGCAAGCTTTGCCTCGCGGCGGGGTTGATGGCACGAGTGGCCGGCGTTGATCATGTGGTGGATTCAGTAGAAACCACGGTTATGAGTGCCGTACTCAAACGGCACTGGGCCTTAACAGAAGAACAGGCACAACTGGTGGCAGAAATTAGTCAACACCGGATTTTTCGAGGGTTGGATAGCGTACGATTGGTGAAGCGTTTTAAGGAATTAACGACGAGGACTGAACGGAAAGAGTTTCTCCATTGTTTATTTGAAGTGGCGAATGCGGCCGATCAAACCTCGTTTGAGGAAATTGAGGAAATTCGAATTATTGCCAAAGGCATGGACCTCAGTCACCAGGACTTTCTTGATGCCAAGCTGGCTATTCCGCGAGAAGATCGCAAGGGGCTTAGATTTCCAAAATATTTTCCGACGCTGGTCATTCCCGACGGTTTTTATCGGGAATCCATCTTGTCTTTTATAATGTCCAATCGATTATTGGTGATGCCGGGTTTCGCCCCGGCAGGCGACCTACTTTTCTTTCGGGAAAAGTAGGCAAAACCATTGACGCCCAGTCCGGCCACATTGGAGGGGTCGGACGCAGGATTGAAGAGCGGACCAACTCGCTGCGCTCAAACAAGGCCCGCCAGTTGATACGAGCGTCCGACCCGAGGGCCGAACGGAAGGCGTCGGAGAAGAACAAGAGGGAGCGGTAGAAGTTTAGCTTACACGACACATGAGGCGAATTCCCTGGCCTTGTGGCCTGGCCGAGCCGTGCAGCCAACCCCGGAAAACAGGTGCGCATTGTTTGAGCGCAGCGAGTTTGTGCGCCGCCGGGGTTGGCGAACCGCGCAGGGGATCCGAAGGGCCAGGCCACGGCCAATATGGTTTTGCCCACTTTTGCCGAAACAAAAGAGGGTCGGCCGCCGGGCCGAGACCCATAGCTGTTAAGCTAAGCCAAAGATGTTCCTTGTTCCAGCGCTTGCCCAGCGCTTTTTTTGTGCTATATTACCGATAGCTTTATAGAGGCTATCGGGTTCAATGAGAAACGAAGAGGAGGAACCGATGACGCGAGAAGAGCAGACCCTGGAACGAATTCAGCGACAGCTGGCTACCCTGGGCCCGGTCTTACCGGGGAGCCTGAGTGAGCAGTGGAATGTGTGCGGCACACCGGGCTGTCGATGCAAGGCTTCGTCCAATCCCAAGAAGCATGGGCCCTACTATCAGCTCAGTTTTACCGTGGCAGGCAAGAGCTCCACGCTCTTCGTCCAGAAGGGGGACCTGAGCGAGGTACGGCGGCGGCTTAAGCGCTACCAGGCCTTCAAGCGGTTAACCACGGACTGGGTTCAGGCGTGTCTCGCCCTGGCTCGCAGCCAGGGCTTCCGGGGGACGTCAGCATGAGGGGGCTGCCGCAGGTATTTCAGGGGTTAAAAAAAACGAGATTACGCGGCTCGCCAAACAGACGGGGTTTCAGCAACGCCACGGGCGGCTCACGCCCTATGAATTCCTCGTCCTGCTGACGCTGGGCCAACTGGGGATGATGCATCCGTCCTTGGGGGGAATGGTCGCGGCGTTATCCACGCGCATCAGTCGCGAAGCCTTACATCAACGCTTTACGGCCTCGGCGGCCGTCTTTCTCCGCCACTGTCTGCACACTGTGCTTCGACACAAACTGCAGCCGGTCTCCATCCGCACGAACCTGCTCCAGCCGTTTGCCCGCGTCCTGCTCGTGGATAGCTCGAGTTGGGATGTCAGCGAGAAACTGGGTGCCGTCCTCCCCGGCTCAGGGGGCAACGCCTCCACCGCCAACTGCAAACTCCAAACGGCGTATGACTACAAGCAGGGCGAACTGACCTTTCTCGCGGACACCGCCGGCACCGTGCCAGATAATCGGTATACGGACCACCTGCCTGCCCTGGTCAACAAGACCGACCTGGTGCTCTTCGATCAGGGCTACTTCAAGCTGACGACCGTCAACGCCCTGATGATGAAAGGCGCCTTCTTTCTGACGCGTTTGTTCCTCGATACCACGGTGCACGATGGCCAGACGAGCGAGCGGCTTGACCTCGGCCAGGTCTTGCGGGCCGCACCGGGGCCGACGTATGAACGCCAGGTGCGTCTGGGGCAGGGCCCGAATCAAACATGTGCCTGTCGGCTGGTCTGCCTGCGCGTCAGTGCCCAGGTCGCCAATGATCGGCGTCGACGATTTAAGGCCCACGCCCGCCGACAAGGCCGGACGGGTAGTCAGCGGCATTTGGCTTTCTGCGACTGGACGCTCTTGATCACCAATGTGCCGGAGCCCTGGGTGCCCCTGGACATGGTCCGGGCCTTGTATACGCTCCGTTGGCAGATCGAGTTGCTGTTCAAACAATTTAAATCCATTCTGCGTGTGCATCAGTCCGCCACCGGCAATGCCCATCGCTTACGCTGCGAGCTCTACGGCACATTGATTGCCGCGGTGTGGGTGCAGCGTCTGCATGCGGTCGCCAACACCACGCGGTGGAATACCTCACGCCAAGAGATCAGTCTGGCAAAGCTCTACAAACGGCTCCAGGAACGGGCGTTCCTGCTCGCGCAATTCATGCTGAGGTCTGAGGCGCAAGCCATGGGGTATCTGTCCCAGGAGCTCAAGACACTGCTCCGGTACTGTCGCAAGCATCGACAACGCTCACGGATGACCACGCTGGACATGCTCGAAGCGGGCTTCGATCCTAAACTTCATACGGGAAAAAGCAGATGCTTAGCTTAACACCTATGGGTCGAGACCCGGCACGCGTCAATGAAGCTTCGATACATGACCCAAAATGTGGAACAACAGACGTGATCCCAGTGGAGTCTCAAGAGAAGAAATGATGCAGGATCAAGCAATGACCCCAAATTCAAAAGGCATCTAGAAAATTTTCCGATTTCACTGAGATAATATATGGGTCAAGCTAAATTAGTTTTTGGTATGGGCATGATCTACCATCTTTAATCCAGGTTTGCATCAGAGCTACCAAAAGCCTGACTCCTCAGGGGGTTGGGCTTTTGTGTTTCTATTAGGTCTTTGAGATGGAAAGTGTGATACGGGTTGAGAGTTGTGGGTTGATTCTTTTGAGGGAAGGTTGGTTTATTTCAGCGAAGAGCGTAGCATACGGCCACTAAGAAGATGGATAAGGAGCGCACATGGTAGATTATGGACGAACCTTCTTGGCCGGATAGGGTTGAGGAGGTTTTTTTTAATAAATACCAATTAGGAGGTTTTTCCATGGAGGATACAACCAAATGGGGCGTTCCAAAGGGAAGTGTGGCCAAGAAGCTCCGTACAATACTCTATCCCGAACTCACCGAACACGAAGTAGAGGCAATCATTGTCATCCTTATGGCTCATCTTCTAGTTGAACAAAATCTAAATGGACTTCTCTATCGCTGGTTGAGACTGGACATCCCTGTTTCTCCCGAAGAAGAGGAACGAACAGTAGTTGGAGGCGACCTTTGGAAAAATATTGTCGATATGGACTTTGCAAAGAAATACTCCCTGGTAGAGCCTTATTTTCGTGTGCGCTTTCCGGAAGAAGCATCAAAACCGTGGAAAATCAATAATCTCCGAAACCATATATTTCACGGGAAAAAAGCATTCAAGGATGCGAAATTTGAGGGGCAACCTATCTCGGAGGAGAGTGCCGTTGAAAAGATTTTTTACGCTGCTCAATCCGTATCAAGGAATTTCGATAAATTTGAAGAAATGCTCGATGGTCCGCATGCAGTTGCTGAGCGTTAGAGAAAACGCCTTTTGGAGCTTGGGGAGCCACTCTTATGACATGCGGCGTCGTTTTTGCCTGGTCAGGTTAAATACCTCTTGGATAACGAGCCTCACATCGTATGGTGTGGGGATCTGGTGTTTGCGTGGAAAAACGATGGCTAGTCCGTGATATGCATAAACGCTTCCACCTGCCACCAAGCAACTGTAAGGGTGAGGAATAATTACTGTTAAATAGTGCAACAAAATCAAGATTTTGGTCTTGTAAGAGGGGACGACTTTAATGGAAGTCTTTTTTTCAGGAATACTAATTGAAGCAAAGCGACTCCTTCTTTCTTCCCCCGAAACAGTCTATCAATATCTGAATGAACATAAGGGTACTGATATAGTCAATCATTTGTCAGAGGTGTTGTTAACAAGAAGTGACGAACTTATTAACTTAGCCATCGCACAATTTTCCGAAAACAAAAATGTTTTAGAAAAACTTTTTCAAGAAACAAGTGACGAAGCAATAAGATGTGCCATATTAGGGAACCCCAAATTTCCTTGGGTTTTTTGGGGCCTTAGTGACGATCAACTCAAATTAAGTGAAATTTTAGAAACAGGCACAGATGCGGAAGTGGACGCCCTGGTAACAAATAGTTCACTAACGGGGCATTTATTAGCCGACATTTTTTCTCATAAAGGCTGGGCTTCGTCCTTAGACGATGACAGATGGTTTCTGTGCAGCATCCATGCTCTATTCAACCCTAATTTACATTCTGAGTACAAATTACTTGCTCCTATTGGCTATTCACATGGTTGGGAAGAATCGCAACACGATACAGCTATACAAGCAGCATGGAATCTTTTGCTTAACGCCCCCTTAACGAGCAAGTGGGCGGCCAATCTCTCTAACATCTTCAGTAGACAAATGCTCCGGCACCCTTATGGTGTGGACGAAGATTTTTTCAAAAACGTATTCACCCTCTGGGTGTCCGAATCGGAAGATTTAAAAGATAGTTTTAAAGACTTTAGGATGTGGATCGCCTCATGTGCCCCTTCAGATCTCAAGGGGCTACATAACTGGATGGCACAGCACGAGGATCAAGCGATTAGAATTGGCCATTATTACTCGTTTAGATGCATTGATGTGAATGAGTTAGATACATCTTATGAAAAGGATTGCCAAGAATTTATTAATTCAGCCTTGCGAAATGATAATCTATATAAGGACCAGAAAGTGCGGGAACATTTTAGAGAATTAGTAGAGCGAAACTGCGAAAAGAGAGCAGATTGGAATGATTTAGACTCCTTCGATATTATTTTTGGAAGGGAAGCCAAGATCCATCCTGAAATTTTGCCCGCAGACGAGCGTGATAGCTTAGAACCTGATAAACCCCTATCGATTATGCTTTCAAGGAGACAGCACGAAGCACTCCAACAGCGGATTGAGGATTTAGAGAACCGCCTGATGGAAAAGCTGTCCGAAAGGAGAGGAATTTTTGGAGTATAAGATAGCACGTCATTTGTATGGAATATTTCTATCTTTACTATAAGGAATCCTAAGGAGCGGGTGAATGGCTAAAGAGACTAAGAGCATGTTGCCGCCACACTTGATGGACCTGCTGAATCCTACCCCAAGCGGAACAGCAAAATTGATTGCCGCGTGGGAGGGCTTAAGCGTGGAATCCCAGATTCAAATATTTACCGCACTGGACGAGGCGCACTTTCCTTGGGATCTTCAAGGAAAAGTTCTGCGGAAGGCTCTAGATAGTTCAAACGTGTACGTCAGGTATTTGGCAGCCAAAGATTTCCGTCGCATCTGTGAATGGAGTGAAGATTACGACGAACTTAGAGGTCGAATCGAAAATGATCCCGATCCGCTTGTAAAGTATTGCCTACTTGAAACGAAATCGTGCATTGGCCAGGCGGCAATCACAAAGAATCCAGAAGCATTCTTCAGTCTCCCTCAGGAAGCAAGATTAGCCGCGGTGCGGGAGATTAGGGGAGGTGGAGAAGCCATCGCCACCCTCATAACCTATGCCGCAAACAACCATCTTGAAGAAGGGAAGGTCTCGGAGACGGAATTATATGAAATTTTGGAAGACTACCTCAATAGACAATCCTTCCGTAAATACTATGGAGAAGATGAATGGCGAAGCCAATACGACGGCTACGGCGAATTTAGGGCAGGGAAGGATATTGATGCATTATGGGCACTCGTTGTAAAGGTTCCTGAGGATATTGCACACCTGCTGATAAACCATTTACCAGATCAAGCCGGACTGAACTCTGGAATACCTCAAAATATTCTTGGGCAATTAACCCCTCAGCAGCTTTCTACGTTGCTATATCGAAAAGACATTGTACTCAAGGATTTTCGACGAGAGGTCTTCAAACGCCCAGCAGATAGATTAGATGCCGCACGTTGCGGGGCAATCTCATATAACTTCGATCTTTCTTATGAGGAATTTTCGGAAATCTTGAATAAGCCCGATAGGGAGAAAATTGATACTTTGCGCGACCTTACAATGACCAGCGATTTAAGTCTTGTATTTTATGAAGCCTTAGGCGACATCCTGCCTACTGTTGATGATGATCGTGCATGGGAAGACTCAGGGATGGCTAGAATAGTATTTGACCGAAAGGCAAAGAACCTAACAGGATGGCAGGGGGAAAAACAGTTGAGAGAACTGCGACTTTACAGGCTTGCCGAGAGGGCGATTCCGTGGAAAGCAGATAAAAAGGGGTATCCACCAGGAGACGAATTGGCATTTCTCGCCAACTTTTCTGTGGATGGTGATACCTGGGCGACATTTAAAAACTATTCCAGGGAATGGTCTAAAGAAGAGTGGAAAAATAATAGACTCGAAAAGTTTTTACCCCGCATCTATGAGATTGGGAAGAAATATAAAGAAGATATAGAAGAAGATAGCGAAGAAGATAGCGAAGAAGAGGTTGACAATGACATAGCTCATAACGTGGACATGGTGGAACGAATTGAAGAAAAATTTTATGATGTGTTTACCTCAATCTCGAAAAATGATGAAGAAAAAGATGAATCTCTTATGGAGGCACTTGATAAGCTGAAGGCAGACGCAACTGACGTTCAGAAAATAGTGGCCGAAGGTATTGGGAATCTGAAAAGCGAAGTGAGTCAGGTAAGGGCCATTGTGGATAGGCAAAAGGTCTTACTCTATGTACTCATAGGGCTTTTGGTGTGGTTGTTGATCGCGAAGTTCTGAAAAATTGTCGTACAACAAAACAGCGGCAGCCTAACCTGGTTTTGCAATTGCAGTTCATAGCCAATGGGGAGCCTGGTGGTTAGAGTAAATTTTAATCAAATATCTCCTTCCATTATATCCAAGCCTTAAAGCCGAGAGATTGGCACAATCTCATTTTGTGGCTATTGGGTTTTGAGCCGCAAGGTATCACGGCATTTCGACAGCCTATTTTTAGTTAGTTTTCAATAATCTTGCTTGAGTAGGTGAATGCGTATGAAATGTGTTTATTGTGTTGAGGACAAACCCCTTTCTTCGTTTACAAAAGTTGAACATGTTATGCCTCAATCCTTTGGCTTGTTTAAAGACAATCTCACCTTAATAAAAATAGTATGTGACGACTGCAATCAATACTTCGGAGATAACCTTGAAATCATTATGGCCAGAGATACGTTTGAGGGGGCATCCAGGTTCGAGTTTGGGTTGAGATCCCCAAAAGAATTCAAAGGCCTTGGTAAGCGAAGCAGGATAACAATCAAAATCGCAGCAGGCGAATGTAAAGGAGCTTATGCTTATAGGGAATATTCAAAAGAACAAGATAAAATCGTGATAAAACCTGCGCCTCAAATTGGTTTCTTGAAAAATGAACCGGCAGAGTACGAATACTTTCTATTAGATCAGATTCCACACAAAAGTTATCTGGATGACAATGGATTTGATATAAAACATCTCAAAAGTATTAGAGCTTTTGGAATTGATGTTGATACCGTACGTCAGACTCTATCGGAAAAAGGGATTAAATTTGAAGATCAGGGTGAGGCAGGTCCATCAGAGAATCCAAAAGAGGATTGGCTTTGTAAAGTAGATGGTGTGATAGACAGTACCATTTTTCGAACTGTGGCAAAAATAGTTTTTAATTACCTTGCCTACTGGGAAGGGAGGAATTTTCTTTTACATCAATCCTTTGACCCATTGAGAAGCTTCATTCGTTATGGCAAGCAGGCTGAATATCCTTTGGTAAGGGTCGATGATAATCCAATCTTTGGGGATGAAACGGCCAAAGGCAGGAGACGCCTTGGGCATATAGTTACTGTAGATTGGGCAGAAGACAAAATATCCATTTTCTCCCAGTTCTCGCTCTTCAATGGGGCAAGCTATAAAATTTCTTTAGCCAGAAATTTCTCAGGCAAAAAGAGAAATATCAGACGTGGTCATTTTTTCAACGTAAACAGTCAAGAAATTCTTGATCTTGAACCGAGGTCAATTAAGCAATAGATGCTCTTAAACCTAACATGGCTCTTGCAGCCAGCAGCTAATCGCTGCACCTAAAGAGAGTCGTTAGAGTAAAACGTAAAATACGGGGCAAATATTTTGTTGACTAAATGACGTCTCCATTTCTTCCATCTGCTTCTTGAAGCCTCCTTAAATGTGTCTCGCGCAGCAGTTGGAGTAAAGTCCCAGAATGAGTGGGAAGATTCCCTGACGAGCGCGGGGTCGAGTCGTGCAATCAGAGATCCGGACGCCTGAATTCCTTTCCCGTGTCATGTTATCCCACTCCCTTCAAGGCGCTTTGGCTCTTCCACTACGTTACCGCAAGCTTTGGCCAAACCAATCGCCAGATGAAGCATGACCAAATCCCACCATCAGATACTTGAGGGACTCTTTTCTTTGGTTCCTCTGGCCTGGTGGCATGGCCGAGCAGTACAGCTGACTCCGGAGAGAAGGCGCGCACTGTTTGAGCGTAGCGAGTTTGCGCGCCGCCGGAGTCGGCGAACCGCGCAGGGCACCCGAAGGGCCACGCCACGGCCAACATGGTTTTGGCTACTTTTGCCGAAACAAAAGTGGCTCGGCTGCCGGGCCGAAACCCGGCTTTTCTCAATGGGGATGGAGCTCTGAATTTATTTGTTGAAGATTCAAAGGCGAAGTCTGGGCGGGCAAATAGAAAAACTTAAGTCTTAGTGCCAGATTCCCAACGATCAATCACTGCGGCGCCGACGGCATCACCCCAGACATTCACAGTTGTTCGGCAGCGGTCCAGAAACCAGTCCACCACCAAAATCAGTGAAATCCCTTCAATGGGCAGATCCACGGCTTTCAAAACGATGACCATGGTGACAAGTCCTGCCTCCGGAATTCCAGCTGCCCCAATGGCGGCTAGTGTCGCGGTGATCAGGACGATAAGCGTTTCACCTAATCCCAACTCGATGCCATAGGTCTGTGCGATAAACATGGCTGCAACCGCTTCATAGAGGGCGGTCCCATTCATGTTGATCGTGGCGCCCAGTGGGACCACAAAACTCACCACACGCCGGGACACCCCGGCTTCTTCGATCAGACTTTCCATCGTCAAAGGGAGGGTGGCCGAACTCGAACTTGTCGAGAAGGCGGTCATGAGCGGCGTGGTCATAGCTTTTGCGTAGGACGCAACCGATTGCTTTCCTAATATTCGTAATGCCAAGGGCAGGATCACCAATCCATGAATACCCAAGCCGAGAATAACCGTACAGACATACGCGCCGAGACTGGAAAGCTGCGGCAAAAATCCTATAAATCCACCTGCTTCACCCAATCGTCCTGCAATTAACGCTCCGATTCCAACAGGGGCCACCCACATCAGAAGGTGCACAATCGCCATAATAGCCTCGTTGATCCCTTCAAAAAATCGAATCACCAATATGCCTTTTTCTCCGATAGTGGTTAACACGCCGCCGAAAATTAAGGCGAAGACAATCAAGGGTAAGATCTGTGTTTCAGCCATGGCGGCAAACAGATTTTTTGGCACTAAGCTGGTGAGAATAGTTTTGAACAGATCGACGAGAGAGGTCGGTTGGCCGTTCATCTGTAAGGAAACTTCCGAGGGCGGACCTGGTGCGGTTCCGCTGGGTAGTTGCTCGAGTGGCACCCCGGGATGAAGGACGATCACCAGGATCAATCCAACCAAGACGGCCAGGACCGTGGTGGTCATGAAAAACAGCACGGTTCGAATCCCGAGAGGTCCCAACTGTCGAACATCACCCAAACTGGCGATTCCCACAATAACGGAGCTCATAACCAATGGCACCACAAGAGCAAATAACGCCTGAAGGAATACATCACCCAGGAATTGGATGCCCAATCCAAAGGACGGGATGAGGCCTCCCACCAGGATGCCTGTGAGAATCCCAATCAGCATCCCGATTAACAGGTTGTGGGGGCCGGAGGTTTTCAAATGAGGTCCGGGTAGTTATTAGGGAGAGAGAATAGATGGAGTTCTCGTATGGCCAACCAGTGAATTAGGAAGGATAGGATTCTATGGGCGGACAGGTACACATCAGGTTCCGATCTCCATAGACGTTATCGATCCTGGAGACGGATGGCCAAAATTTATGCTGTCGCAACCAGGGGGCCGGAAATGCCGCGGTTTCGCGGGTATAGGGGTGTGGCCATTCGGATTGGGCGATGATCTCAATAGTATGAGGCGCATGTTTTAAGGGATTATTGTCGCGAGGGAGGCGTCCCTCCTCAATCTCGGCAATTTCCTGGCGGATCAGGATGAGCGCGTCGCAATATCGATCTAATTCTGCTTTGGATTCACTTTCAGTCGGCTCGATCATCATGGTGCCGGGGACCGGCCACGAAATCGTGGGAGCATGGAATCCGAAATCCATGAGTCTTTTGGCCACATCTTCGACTTCTACCTCTGCGGATTTTTTGAAAGGGCGAAGGTCTAAGATGAATTCGTGAGCCGCCATGCCGTTTTTCCCGGTAAAGAGCACCGGATAATATTTAACCAATCGGCTGGCCATATAGTTTGCATTTAAGATGGCCACTTGTGTGGCTTTGGTCAGTCCTTCACTCCCCATGAGTTTGATGAAGACCCAGGAGATAGGAAGAATATTTGGGCTGCCATACGGGGCAGCTGCGATGGACCCGATGCCTTTTGATCCTCCCATCTGTGCCAAGGGATGACCTGGTAGAAATGGAGCCAAGTGGGGTGCGACGGCAATGGGGCCCATCCCTGGGCCTCCTCCACCGTGGGGAATGCAGAAGGTTTTATGCAGGTTGAGGTGACACACATCGGCACCAATCGCACCTGGGCGGACCAAGCCAACCATGGCATTCATATTGGCGCCATCCAAATAGACTTGGCCTCCGTGCGTATGCACGATTTCACAGACCTTGCGAATGCCTTCTTCAAACACGCCATGGGTGGAAGGGTAGGTGACCATCAAGCAGGCCAGGGTGTCATGGTATTGGGCTGACTTGGCTTCTAAATCAGGAAGGTCGATATTTCCATGGTTATCACAGGCAACAGGAACGACTTTCAATCCGGCGATGACCGCACTCGCAGGGTTGGTCCCGTGCGCCGATACCGGAATGAGGCAGATATTCCGTTGCCCTTGCCCCCGCTCCTCTTGATAGGCCCGGATAACCATCAACCCGGCATATTCCCCTTGCGAACCGGCGTTGGGTTGCAGTGATACTGCAGAAAACCCAGTGATGTCGGCAAGCCAGGTTTCTAATTGCTGAAACAACATCTGATACCCCTGCGCCTGGTTACTGGGAGCATAAGGGTGTAACCGGCTGAATTTCGGCCAGGTCACGGGAATCATCTCGGCCGTTGCATTGAGCTTCATCGTGCATGATCCCAATGGAATCATGGAATGGACGAGCGAGAGGTCTTTCGATTGTAGCCGATACATATACCTGAGCAATTCGTGCTCGGAATGATAGTCGTGAAAAACAGGATGTGTGAGAAAAGGGGAATGCCGCTGAAGGGTGGTTGGGATCGATGAACCGAGCTTTTCTGCCAGATCGGTTAGAGAGAAGGGAAGTAATGCATTGTCGGTGAAAAGGGTCAGGAGCTGACTCACGTCTGTGATGGTGGTCGCCTCGTCCAACGCGATGCCAAAGGACCCATCGGCATATTGCCGAAGATTCATAAAATTCTGCTGACTATTCGTGATGATTTTGGCCGGGCTCAGGTGAGGGCACCGAACCCGTAGGGTATCAAAGAAGACATTAGCGTCGAGTTGGCATCCCAAGCGACGAAGACCTTCGGCCGTGAGCGCAGTGAGGTGATGAACCGTGGTGGCGATGTTCTTTAATCCTTCCGGACCATGGTAGACCGCATACATGCCGGCAATATTTGCCAGCAGCACCTGTGCGGTACAAATGTTACTCGTGGCCCGATCGCGCCGGATATGTTGCTCCCGGGTTTGGAGGGCCAGGCGATACGCCTTTTGACCGTGAGCGTCTTTGGATACTCCCACCATCCGGCCTGGGATGTGTCGTTTAAAGGCCTCTTTTGTGGCCAGAAATGCTGCGTGGGGACCGCCATAGCCCAGCGGAACTCCAAATCGTTGCGAGGACCCCACCGCAATATCCGCTCCCCATTCTCCAGGAGGTACTAAGAGGGTCAAGGCAAGGAGATCGGTACTGACCACGACGAGTGCACCGGATTCATGTGCTTTCTGGACCAAGGCTTCATAAGATCGGAGCGAACCATTAGTGGACGGATAGGAGAGGAGAATCCCGAAGGTCTCATCGTTTGCAAAATTTAATGTATCTGGATCCCCCAGGGTAATTGAGATATTCAAGGGCCTGGCCCGAGTCTGTAGGACGCCAATGATTTGTGGGTGACAATCCTCCGCCACGAAAAATGTAC
This sequence comes from uncultured Nitrospirales bacterium, assembly GCA_963801755.1. Lineage (GTDB taxonomy): Bacteria > Nitrospirota > Nitrospiria > Nitrospirales > UBA8639 > Nitrospira_E. Next base: position 78,462 of record CAWDGE010000012.1, read on the forward strand.
GTCCCTGCAGGGTGTTGAGCGCCCGACACATACTCATGGCTTCTGCCGCCGCAGTGGCTTCGTCTAACAGTGAAGCATTAGCCAGGGGAAGCGCGGTCAGATCGGCGACCATGGTTTGGAAATTGAGCAACGCCTCCAAACGTCCCTGGGCAATTTCCGCTTGATAGGGCGTATATTGGGTATACCATGCGGGATTTTCCAGAATGTTCCGTCCAATCACCGGTGGGGTCAGACAATCGTAATAACCCATGCCGAGAAATGATCGAAAGATCTGATTCCGTTCGCTCAGGTGTCGGAGTTCAGCAAGCACCCCTTCCTCAGATTGTGCCTTGGGCAAATTCAAGGACCGGGTTAGGCGAATATCCTGCGGAACCGTGGCTTGCACCAGGGAATCAAGAGAAGATAGTCCCAGCGCTCCCAACATTTCTTGGATTTGGCTCTCACTGGATCCGATATGGCGGTGGGCGAACGTGGTCATGCCTGGCTACACCTCATGTGATGTGAAGGTTATCCCCTCAAGCAGATGGGAAGTTTGTTGCGTTAACCGTGTTGAGGAAATAACGATTTCTTTTGTTCGGGACCAATGGTGAAAAAGTTCGAGGGGTACTCGGAAAGAAAACAAAACTGACAAATCCGTCTTTCAGGAATAGAGAAAAGAGATGAGTCAATATCTTCGAAGATTATCATGTTTATGGTAAATCCGCAAAATTTCGATCCCGACAAATCCTATTGATGTAATTTATTGCCGGGTCTTAATACATGAACGCGATCAGATTGAGGGGTGCTCAGAGGGGAGACGCTGACCATCCCTTGTTTGTCAGGAAGATTTACGCAGGAATGAGGTCGTTCGAAGGTGTTGCGGATCTTGACGTATATACGGTAGAGAGCCTTGGGGGAGTTAATAACATTTATATCTTGAAGAGGAGAATGTCATGATTGTTCTCTCAAATATTCACAAACTCTATGATGGGACGTCCGCAACGTCCAGGTCTATTCACGAACGAGTTGATGTGTGGATAGATGATGGAACCATCAAGGCAGTTTCTCCTCATAACCCCGCTCGTCCGCAAGGATCTGATGTTCACCGGATCGACTGCGCGACCTATACCGTCACCCCCGGCCTTATCGACTGTCATGGGCATGTGACCCTTTGGGGAGTGGGAAATGAGGAACTGGACCGAATGAATTCTCCAGAGGCCCCGTTTTTGGCTGAACGTATTCTATATCGCACGTTAGTACAGGGAGGCGTGACGACACTGCGGGATGTGGGTGGAGCCACCTCTGTCCTGAAGCGACTCGTGGACCAGGGGGTGGTGTTGGGGCCACGTCTCAAGTTGGCTATTTGTATGCTCTCCACTACCGGAGGACATGCGGATTTTCGAGGGCCGGATCGTTGCTGTGGGGCACTTTCCCGTTTGTGGCCCGCTGGTCCCGGTCGTCCGTCCAGTATCGTCGATGGGCCGTGGGAATGTCGAAAGCGGGTCAGGGAAATTGCCGCCTGCGGGGGAGATCTTGTGAAAATTTGTGCCAGCCCGGGTGTGGTGTCCCCTTCCGACCATTTGGAGCATCGGGATTTTACCCTTGAGGAAATGGAAGCGATTTGTGATGAAGCGGCTGGGCGGGGGATGTATGTGGCGGCCCATGCCCATAGTCAGAATGGCATCAAGCTGGCCATTCAGGCTGGTGTGAAAGATATCCAGCACATTTCATTTATGAATGAGGATCTGGCCGAACTAGCGTATGCGAAGGGGTGCGTGGTGACTCCGACTGCATGGGTGGGGCAGAGGCTGGCCCAGTCAGAGGGATTTAATGCCTTCATTCGCGCCAAAGTTCAACAGGTGGCGGAGAGCCATGCTCATGCAGTCAAATCCGCGCTGGCCAGCGGGCTCAAACTATTGGCTGGAACTGATCCGGTGTTACCCGATATGCATGGCCGGAATTACATGGAGTTGGTGGCATTGATCGCAGAGGGCGTCCCGCCTTTGGCAGCATGGTTCGGAGCAACGGGGTTGGCGGCAGACCAACTTGGTCAAACTGATACGGGAACACTCGTGGAGGGGAAGCGCGCTGACATTTTAGTGTGCCGGAAAAATGTGGTTGAGGACCCGTCGCGCTTTGAAAACGGAGCCCTCGTGGAGGTGTTGAAAGATGGATGGGCCTACCGCAATGGACTTCCGGGTATGAGGCAACGTACATTTTCTAGCTGCGTGGACTTAGCCCTCGGATCAAGCGCTTCCTGAACAGCATTGAACTATTATGATTCTTATGCCAAAGTTTGTGTATCCGTTTTGGGTGTAGGGGCAATATCATCGCCTGTTTCAGCGACTTCTTCCATATCCACGATGAGATCGCCCTTCGGGGAATAAAACCCCTGTCCGTCGATTTGCACAATGCCATTACAGTTTTCCTGAAAAAATTCCAGAATCCATCCGTTAAAATCATAGCCCTCATCAGTCATATCTTTTTTTACCATTTGGGTGGTGGCAATGAAACGGGCTGTGGAAATACATTCCCTGGCGATCTCAGCTTCGACATCATCAAAGACAGTTATGCGATTGAAAAAAGAGGTTTTTTCTCCTTCAAACACGTCCTGGTAGGTACCCCGGTTGCGCACGCAAAATAACTGAATGGGCTTTCTCTCCCGGCTATAACCAAGGGATATATGAACCCAATCCCAATCTTCCAGGGCGGCCGGATCCATTTTGGGAATCAGCGGAACCTGATTTTTGGATTTGAGAAAGTCCAGCAGCAACTTCAGGGGTGGGCTATCTTCCCGCGTGCAAAACACCCGTGAATACGTCAGTTCTTCCTTTTCGGGAGTTTCTGATTGTTTGGGGGATGGGAGAACAGGTAATTCTTTTGCCATGATCAATGCCTCATGAGTGTTGTGCCAATTGCACGTATGACTAAAATAAGGAAAATGTGTATTCTGGCTACTTTACCGTGGTAAAAGCCGGGGCAGCAAGGCAGGAGTATCATTGGGAAACTTATGGTAAAAGAATATTCCCCGCACTGGACTTGTTTTTTGTTGACAGTTTTTGAGGCATTCGGTAGACTCTGGCGCCGTTGTGACAGAGGGGAAAGGTGTTCCCGCGTTAAACCCTTTCTCCAAAATGACAGACAAGGCAATCCTTCCTTGGAATTTTAGAATCAACAAATGGTGTCTCTTACTAAACAATTCAATTGAGGAGGAAATGTGTATGGGAAAGGCCATGACAAAGTCCCAGATTGCGGATCATTTGGCTAAAAAAGCGGATGTCACCAAGAAAATTGCGACGCAAATTCTTGATGATTTTGCTGCTTTGGCTTATAAAGAAGCCAAAAATGCCTTTGTGGTACCTGGTGTTGGCAAGCTTGTACTTGCGCACCGAAAAGCCAGAATGGGCAGAAATCCCCAGACTGGAGCCGCGATAAAAATTCCAGCCAAGCGAGTCGTGAAATTCCGGGTAGCGAAAGCGGCTAAAGACGCGATTTTGGGGGTCAAAAAGTAACTGTTCCTTTCTCAAGGAATTACCCTGTCGGCTTAGACATTTCTAAGCCGGGTGGTTTGAATAAATGTAATGGGAAGGCCATACCTTTCCATTCAGAATATCGTCCAACAGCCGAGTCCAGATGCCTGGACTCGGCTGTTGTTTTATGAGGCTGGGTGGGTTCTATAAAGACCAACGTAAATGGAATGCCTTTAAACCTGATTGTCACAACTTCCCCTCTCCCAAAGCTCACCTCTGTGATATTTATGATCAAGGTGGACTATTCACGACAGTAATGTTGCTACCCTTCGATCCGGTGATGTCTCCCTGCTCCTCGACGGAGAAAAGGTGCATTCTTGCTAAGGCATGGCTCCGGGTATAGGCTTCATGCAGGAGCAAGTGTAGTGAGTCGTTGTCGGATGGATGTATTTCCGGCTCTTCTCTGAGAACGGAACTATTGTCACAAGATTTTCTTTAACGTCTATGGCTAGCTCTGCTTCGCGTCTCGGCGAAATTTTTCTCCATCGTGGAAACCTGTCAAAAGCGCGTGAGTGCTATGAACAGGCTACCGACGAGGCAAGGCAGCTGGGATCTCCCAAGGCCTTGTCGGACGCTTTGGGCAATCTGGGAAATGTTAGCGCCTTGTTAGAACGCTATGAACAAGCCGAGGCCTGTTATCGAGAAGTCCTGGAAATTCAACGAACCTTGCAAGAAGGGCATGCCATTGGGGAAACCCTGGTGAATTTAGGAAGCCTCAAAGCCGACCGGGGTGAGCCGGAAACGGCGCACGCGTTTTATTTGGAAGCTATTGATTATTTAACCCCTTTAGGCCATGACCGGGCTTTGGGTGTTTTATATAGCAATCTGGCTCTGCAGGAATTGCATTTAAATCGGTCCGAGCCTGCCATTCAAGACTTTCACACGGCTTTGGACTACCACCGCAAGGTCGGGAATGAAGACGGCTTGGCTACTACCTATGGGCAACTTGGGAAAACCTTTCTTCACTTGGGCAATCTTGAACGGGCCGAGGCCTGTCTCAATAATGCGACTGAACATTTCATCAAGCTAGGAAATAGCACGGGAGAGGCAGGAGCCTTGCGTCTACTGGCTGAGGTCTATCTGGAGCGAAAAGATCACATCTCGGCGCTTCGCTGCCTGGAGCGTGTCGTGCAAATCGATCTGACCTATCGTCTCCCACAATATGAAGATGATCGTCAACGATTAGCCTGCTTGCGTGGTTCCTAAACGGACTCTTGTGGAAAAAATGCCTTAATGCTGGTGGAATGTATATTGCGGAAACCTCCGAAATTTTCACGAGTATGTAATGAGAGGTGCTCTCCCCGTAACGGAGTAAAAATTATCTGTTCTGCTTTTCCTATTGCATTGGGAATCCTGCCATTACTTTCCTGAATTTTTTCTACTTTGGCTAAGGGTGAGCGATGATTTCTTCTGTGTTGACCGCGGATTCGGCGATATCCTTGGCGTTAGGTTAGGCCGTAGGGTTCAATCTAGCTGGGGGATGGACATGATTCGGAACAACCGATATATTTTCAACTTTTCCGTTCAACAATATAGGATCGCAGATTGCCGATTTTGGTTCATCACCTCATCATGTTCCCGCTCGGGAACTTTAAATTCCTTGAGTGTCGCAGCCAAATGATTAACCATGATATCGAACTCTTTGTCGGTGATTCCCAAACCCTCATGGGTCAGTTCTAGTGGTCGATTGATCTTCTGGCAGGGCCCCCTGTGTTGAAGCACAAGAGGTTTTTGTTCTTTTGGCCTAATTGAACTCTGATAACGGTTCCCATTCCTACAAAAAACCGACCAACAACCGGGTCGTCCCATCCCCTTGTCAGAAAGTCATCAACGACGGCAGGGATCGCATCATAGCCTCCCAGGCGGTCATATAAGGATTTTTCTGTGTTGGCAAAGCTGAATTGGTAAAAAGCCCCAACCCATAAGAAGATGGCTGTAAGGCAAAGAATGAGTTTGAAACGAGGGGAAAAACGGCCCTTTATGTAATTTCCTCCTTGTTGAAACACGAGCCCTATTTTTCGAATACGTTTTAGAGGTGGGTTGGGGAATGAGAACCTCTTTCCAGAAGTCACGGCAGAAGTGCGGCAATTCAAAAGCAGAATAGATTACTGGTAAGGAGGTGCGGTATTTTTATCTCCAATCCCATGATGATCATATCGACCTCTTCATTCGCCTGACTACCCTCAACGGATTTTCCACATCCTTTAACATGATCGTAGCACGTTATATTCTCCTGGGGGTGTTCCCATTTCCCAAAATATGTCGGGTTTTGACACCAACCATAGAGCGTGAACATGTTGGTGTGATAGATTGACCTCTTCCTAGTGATCAGCATTGGTCAACGTTCACACAAAAAGGTCTCTCATTTGACTATGAGCTAGAGCGTGAAAATGGGAAACAATAGAGAGTACATCACCTTGAAGCGTACATCCTCAGGTCAGGGCGTGAGTGTCAGCATCACCCCCGATATGGCTATGCATATGCTGTCGCAGCACGAAGTTGAGAAGCTCAGGGAGACCAGTGAGGGCGGCCTCCATGAACTGTTCAGGAGCAGTGCCTTGGCGGTCCTGACGAGTGGGAATGATACCGACGATACGAAAGCATTTTTTGCCCGCTATGCAGATTTCGACATTGCCTTGGAGCAACGGGATCGCGGAGTGAAGCTTGAACTCATTAACGCTCCCGCCAGTGCGTTTGTGGATGGAAAAATCATTCAAGGGATTAAAGAGCATCTCTTTTCGGTGTTACGAGACATCATCTATGTCCATAACGAAATACAGCACAATAAAAAATTCGATTTAACAACATCCAATGGGATCACCAACGCGATTTTTCATATCTTACGAAACGCGGAAATCATTCATTCTGTGGAGGATCCACATTTGGTGGTGTGCTGGGGAGGCCATTCGATCAGTGAGGTTGAATATCGCTATACGAAAGAAGTCGGGCATCAACTAGGCTTGCGCTCTATGGATATTTGCACGGGTTGTGGGCCAGGGGCTATGAAGGGACCGATGAAAGGAGCAACGATCGCTCACGCGAAACAACGTATTAAAAATGGGCGATATTTGGGCGTCACGGAGCCAGGCATCATTACGGCTGAAGCTCCGAATCCCATTGTGAATGAACTGGTGATCATGCCGGATATTGAAAAACGTCTTGAAGCCTTTGTTCGTGTTGGACATGGGTTTATCGTGTTTCCCGGCGGGGCGGGAACCTTGGAGGAAATTCTCTATCTCCTCGGTGTCCTGCTACATCCGGACAATAATGAGGTGCCCTTTCCACTTATTTTTACAGGCCCCAAAGGAAGTGCCAGCTATTTTGAAACAATTGATACCTTTATCAAGCAAACACTCGGGTCTCAGGCTGCGCAACGGTATCAGATCATCATTGATGATCCTCAGCGTGGGGCCTATGAAATGACGGCAGGCATACAACGTGTACGGGAATTTCGAAAACATACCCATGACGCCTTTTATTTCAACTGGCATCTGACCATCGACCATGAATTCCAAAAACCGTTTGAGCCCACGCATGAGTCGATGACCCAATTAAATCTTCATGTCGACCAACCGCTCCACATGTTAGCCGCGAATTTGCGTCGGGCATTTTCAGGAATCGTTGCTGGCCATGTGAAGCCCCAAGCACTCAATGCGATTGAAAAAAAAGGGCCATTTAAAATTCACGGGGATTCAACGATTATGAAACTGATGGATGAACTCCTGCAATCCTTCATCAACCAACACCGCATGAAAATTGATCAACAGAACTTCAAGCCTTGTTATGAAATTATCGCCTAGAGGCCATGTGGCATAGTTGGTTATTCGGGTGTTAGGCTCATTCTAAATCTTTCTAAAATTGAAGAGGAGTCTTCCCCTCATTCTTGTTTTTTCCCAATCGCCCGCCCAAGTATGCCTTTTAATGTTCCGTAGCTTGCAGTAGTGATCTTTATTACGAAAGGGCATATTCGGCATTTGGATCGCCTCCCCTCCCTTACTTCCTTGCCAGGGTTCCATTGATCAAATAATCTGAGTAAAGGTGTGTGCGAGAAATTTGAGCCGAAATGGCCACATTTAAGGATCCTCCTGGCCCATTATTAAGAAATTGTTGTAGGGCTTGTGGGTTCAACCCGTCTGATATCCCACCACTGACAATTGATACTCTGCACATCGTCATTCATCGAGCATCGTCCGTCCATTCTTGGTATTCACTTTGAGATGTATCAACTCCTTCTTGGGTTTCACCTTTCTGAATATGACGAAAATTTCCTTTTCACTCAGAAATTAAAACAAAGGGAGCCCCTGTCCAAGGGCAAGTCGAGGGATTCGGGTCTTCCGAGTGTCTTCTCAGAATGAACTGTAGGGGTTTCGTGTGTATTCGTAGGGTCTTCCCTACGCCATTTGTAGAAAAACTTGATCAGTGAAAAAGAAACCTTCAGGCTGGATTCTGCGACTATGCCTTAAGTTATGCCTTAGAAGAAGTTACATCCGCACCTCTATTGGTGCTTTTGGTCCGGCTTTTGCCTGATATACAAAGCAGGGGATGAAACATAACGTCAGAACAGGGTTCCCGTTTTCCTAATCCTTTTAATGCCGGCTTAAGAGGAGGAATGATTTTTCGGGAGACTTCGGGGTTGAGACCGTGGCGTTACCGTTTCAAAAAAGTAAAAAAAACTGAATTGTGACCTCAACTCAGCTTGATGAAAAACATTTACTCAAACTAAAAAAAGGAGAAATGGTATGAATTCCAGGGCCATGAGTGTACAGAGATTGAGTTTACTGCTAGTAATCACGAGCGTATTTGGCCTGGGACCTCTTGCTGTACTGAATGCGCAAGATGGGAATTCCCAAATCCAGACGGTTGAATCCCAACCCCCGCAGAAGGAGCTGATTGGGCCTAATCTCGAACCTTTTGCTGGAGCTTACAAGGAAATCTCACAAATTCATACGACATACAAAGAACGCATTATCCAAGCAGATGACCAGACCAAATCCGAAGCTCTCCAACACGAGGCTAACGAGAAGATGAGTCAGGCCGTCACGGATCATGGCCTGACCATTTCGGACTACAATGCTATTTTTCAATCAATTCAAAATGACCCGGCCCTCAAGGAAGAATTCATGACGGTACTGAATCGAACACAGTAAAAAAATTACTCGTCCACGCCCTCATGCTTTGGGAGGAAGGAATCTCCATCAAGAAATGGAATCCGTTTTTTTTCGTGGATAAAGGATGAGAAGGGGGAGCACTCAGATGGGAGGAACAGGTGGCAGCAATGAAACAGACATTTGGAAGAGCAGCGATATTAATTATATTGCTTGTCATCGGTGGATGTTCTGATCCATCCACTGACCCCGCTTCTGAAGAGCCTAAGGTCAATCAGTGGGGGTTTACCGCAAGCGTATCCGGCTCTGTTGATGGGGAAGTATCGGGGGTTGGTGTCGCAACGTACCTTCCCCCGAAAGAGCGAGATCCAGTAACCGGGATTCGTCCCGGTTACTTTTTGGTTGCGAACCTTAATTCAGATAAGACGGAGGAAAGAGAATTCCTTTTTATCTTTCGAATCCCTGATAAGGCGCAGCCCGGCAACTATAACCTGGTGACGCCCAATCCTCTGAAGGTGGGTGAAAACTTCGATGTGCAGGTGGAAATGGTAGAAGAAGGAAAATCCATTTCATACCAAACCAATACCGTGGGCACCATTACCTTAGAGGATTTTGCTCCTGATCGTACTGATTCAGGTAATAGTAATATTACCGGAACATTTCAATTTGTCACCGAGAACAGTGAAGGTGACCAGATTTCAGCCACTGGCACGTTTGATTTTCCCTTGGGAAGGAAAATCGTATCTCAGGATTCAGGCTATTTCGTGAAGGATGTGTTGAGGGGCTGAGAGAAAGCCGCATTGTAGCCTGTTAAAATAGTGTGGAGACCAAATGTATGGTGAGGGCCATCATGGTCTCGAATGATTTTTGGAGAGCATTTTCCTAAGAGTAAGGAAGAATAGTGTTCGATCCACAGAATGGTAAGTCACTAGCCCTCCCATGACCTGCCCCGTTCTTTGCCATTTGCTTAATGATTTTTTCTCGATATGATCGGTTTCTCCCATCCGAGGTTCCTACCCGCCTTATCCCTGGCTTTTATTTGACAATTTTGGCACAGTTTCTGCCTCAACGCCTGCATACTGGCGAATTGTAAACGTCATCGTTCGGAATTATTCTATAGTTCTGTTTCCCATCACATGTGAGTTCAGTCCATAAGGAATCCAAACATATGCTAAAGACTATTCCTGATCCAGGTGTAGAGGTGGTGTTACCTCCAAACTTGGACCATGTGTATTTCTCCGAGGCCAGCCAACATCCGTTCCGGATTAAGGCCCAAAGGTTTCAACTGGTGAATGCCTGGTGGTTGGCCGAGGCCGCCTTGTTGGCGTATGCCGAAAAGGAATTTGCGATTCCTCAATACTCTAAGGCGGGCTTGAACGTGGAAGGCAATCAGCCCTTTACCGGGGGTGGAAGTACCCAATGCTATGTGGCCCACAATCAGGATGTTGTGATTGTGGCTTTTCGCGGCACGCAGGTGCCAAAGCCGGTGGCAGGGAAACTTCCGGGTGAGATCTGGCGTCAGGTAGTAAAAGATCTGTGGACCGACGGGAAATTCCGTTTAGTTGTATCTGGTCAAGGTGGATCCGTGCATGGGGGCTTTAAAATGGCTTTGGACGAAGTGTGGGAATCCCTCAAGTCATATTTAGATGGATTGAAAGAGGAAAAGCCAACTCGAACTTTTTGGTTTACCGGCCATAGTCTTGGCGCGGCTCTGGCGACATTAGCTGCCGACCGCTATGGGGATGTGCAAGGGCTCTACACATTTGGGTCCCCGCTGGTAGGGGATGAGGGATTTGCGAGGGATTTCTATGTGGGTGGGTATCGGTTTGTGAACAATAATGATGTGGTTGCCCGAATACCACTCTGGGGTCCCAGTGCGATGAACCTGATGAAGTGGGTTCGCTTTGAACATGTCGGTCTCCTCGAATACATCGATGAAGCTGGCATGCTTTTCGATAACCCCTCCATGTTGGAAAGGCTACAACATGGTACGGCAGGTCAGGTTCAACTCCTTCGTGAGCTGATGAGCCAATGGGCCAATGGCGATTTTGGAGCCATACCTATTGATTGTTTCAACGATCACGCGCCTCTGTATTATGCCCTTCGTGTTTGGAATTGTTATGAGCAAGAACTCCAAGATTTCTAGGAGATGGATGCCGCCATGCATCCAAAGCGAATTCTGAATCTGTGATTTCGTTCTATCATGCGAAAAGAAGTTAATGGGTCAGCCACTTCGTAGTATTTCTATGCCCTTCGTTTCGTTCAAAAAATAGAAACTCTATGGCTTTCTTAACGACGACAATCCGGCGCCCAAGCCAGGGCAGCGGATACGAAATCCGTCGATTTGGCGAGAAAAAGACCTACGGTTACTGAATTCGAGGAAAGGATTCTATGGAAATATATGAGAAATCCCTGGTTGGAGCCTTTCTTTCTGGTTTGTTTCGGCATTGCCCATTCCTGTCTAGGAAATATGGTTTTTCTCATGGAACGGCGAAAATACTGAAGAAAAAGACCATCTCGCCTCAAACGCTTGGAGATGGGCAAAGGTTTCAGACAAAATTTTCCGTTCTCTATTACTGGAATTGGCTATCTTCTTCGCTTGTCTTGTGCTAGTTTGAAAGAACTTAACGCCTAGGGCTTGGCGATGAGCAATCAAATTACCAAAGCCCGTAACCGGTGTTGTTTTGCCCGAGAGATTACTCCGAAGTGTCTGTCCACTGTCGCATGAATTCAGCGTCCGCGGCCTACTCCTTCTCCAGGTTTTACCCTTCTCGAGCCTAAGACAATATCATTTTTCAAAAGGAGGACCCCCATGGGTTCAAAATTGTATGTAGGTGGGTTGCCGTATTCCGCGACTCAAGCAGAATTAACCGACTTGTTTTCGGCACACGGGACCGTCGAGTCAGCCAATGTCATTAGCGACAAGTTCACCGGCCAATCGCGCGGGTTTGGATTTGTTGAAATGTCTTCTGGAGAGGAAGCGCAAGCCGCAATTTCAGCCTTGAACTCTACCGAGTTTGGTGGTCGTACCTTGACGGTCAACGAAGCCAAGCCACAAGCTCCACGCACCGGTGGTGGAGGCTATGGCGGTGGAGGTGGCGGCGGGGACTTTGGTGGCGATAAACGTCGCAGCCGGTTCTAACCAGAACACGAATACGTTTGATAAAAGGGAGGGGTCAATGAGACCTCTCCCTTTTTTTGTCAGAAATTCAGCATTTGGAAGGTATGGTCAATATAAGCCAAATGGGCATTCATTGGACCTGTGGAGAATGCAGCGTCTAGAACGGATAATAGCCTAACATCTCCCCATTTGTTATACACGAAAGGGCTTGGCAGGGCACGAAGTTGTATCATTGGTTCCCGGCTCAGGGCACTCCGGATTGATTCTCAACGGGTTAAAGGGTGGACCGAGCGCATGGATCTGAACTAAATGGAGAGTTGGTACATGACAGTGTTAAAGCCAGGGTAGTAATAATCCCGCCAATGACCGTGAAAAAACGGCTGCGCGTGCGAACAATGTAACATCCCGCCGTCTGTCAATATTAAGGTAATGACTTCCTTCCCAACAAAAATTTCACAGGTGTCTGTCCTCCCGTACGCCTTTGCGATCTTTCTCAGTGCCTTTCTGCTGTTTCAAGTAGAGCCCATCATTGCCCGGTTTATTCTTCCCTGGTTTGGAGGCACCCCGGCGGTCTGGACCACCTGCCTGCTCTTCTTCCAGGTCTTTCTTCTGGTCGGGTATGCCTATGCCCATCTTCTCGCAAGCCACCTCTCCCCTCGGCACCAGGCACTGGTTCACCTGGGTTTGGTGGTATGTTCCCTGGTCTTTCTCCCTATCACCCCAGGGGATGCATGGAAGCCGAATGGCACACAAAATCCCATGCTGGCGATTATTCTCCTCCTCATGGTGACTATTGGAGTGCCGTTTCTCCTCATCTCGGCTTCTGGCCCTCTCCTGCAGCATTGGTTCAACCGAGTCCATCCCATCGTGTCACCCTATCGGTTTTTCGCATTATCCAATCTGGGCTCTCTCTTGGGATTGGTCTCCTATCCTTTTTTTATCGAGCCGCAACTGGGGTTGCGAACGCAGACCCTCTTCTGGTCGGCAGGGTACGGACTGTACGCGGTCATGTGTGCCTGGGGGGCCAGGCCGCTGTTTCGATTCGCCACTAGAAGCGGATCCTCCGAAAATCTTGAGTATCGACCAGACAAGAAGTCGGGTCTGCCTGAGAGTCTCCTGATCCTCGCCCTTGCAGCTTGCGGATCAGTGGTCCTTCTTGCAAGCACGAACCAGATTTGTCGGGATATCGCGGTCATCCCGTTTCTTTGGGTCCTCCCGCTTGGTCTCTACCTTATCTCCTTCATTCTGTGTTTCGATCACCCGCGATGGTACGACCGACGGATCTGGGTTCCCGTGTTGCTGGTATTGCTCTCCGCGGTCGTCTATCTGCTGCAGCAGGAATATGCGGAGACGGAGATCATTGTCTACCTCCAAATTTTCATCTACTCGGCCGTCCTCTTTGCCTGCTGCATGGCGTGCCATGGCGAACTGGCCCGCTTGAGGCCTCCCGCCAGATATCTCACATCCTTTTATCTCATGGTCGCGTTGGGAGGAGCGTTGGGTGGGGTGTTTGTCAACCTGGTCGCACCTGTACTCTTTAAAGGATACTGGGAATTTCATTTTGGGCTGGTGGCCACGATGATGCTTCTGGGAATCTGCTTGTTTCGGACGAGGGATCCGATCAGATCACCACTCATTCTCTGGTCAGAAAGGGTTTTTTGGGTTGGGGGAATTGCCACGCTTGCAGGCTTTCTGGCCCTGCATATTCAGGAGGAGCAAGCGAGCACCATCCTGACAACTCGTAATTTTTATGGTGTCCTCCGAGTGAAGGAGACGGACAGAGGGACGGAGTCCGCCAGCCGTTTTCTCTATCATGGTCGCATCAACCATGGCAGGCAATTCCTAACTCCCCGCCGGCACTCGTACCCGACTGCCTATTACGGGCCGTTCAGTGGAATCAGCTTGGCCATCAACCGTCATCCTCAACAATTGAGGTTGAACAAACTCGAGGACCGAAAAGAGCAAGGGGGCTTGCGCGTCGGGAACATCGGGTTGGGGGTTGGCACCACCGCAGTGTATTCCCGGCCTGGTGATATCTATCGATTTTATGAAATCAATCCTGACGTGGATCGAATGGCCAGGGAGTACTTCACGTATCTCAAAGACGCCAAGGGAGCCCAGCAGGTTGTCCTTGGAGATGGACGAATTTCTCTCGAGCGAGAATTGGGGAACAAGCATCGACAGCAGTTCGACATCTTAGCGGTAGATGCCTTCAGTGGCGACGGCATTCCTGTGCATCTCCTCACGAAGGAGGCCTTTGCTCTGTACTGGGAGCATCTGCGACCTGACGGGATCCTCGCCCTCCATATCACAAACCTTCACTTTGACTTCAGCCCCGTAGTCCGAGCCCTGGCCCGAGAGTCAGGCAGGCAGGCCCTGTGGATCAAGGACCTGGCTGACCATGGGAAAGGGAATAGCTATAGTGATTGGGTCCTGGTCACGAACAACCAGGCCTTTTTAGAAGACCCCTTCATCAACTTCCGGATCGCACCCTGGCGATCTCTCGAGGAAATTATCTGGACAGACGACTACAGCAATCTCTTTCAAGTGGTGGCCCCCTGACCTGCCCTCTGGTGGGATTGGCTGCGTGTTTCGTGATGGCGGGTGTCTGACCATGTCTCAGAGCATGCTTCACAGATCCTTTCCGCAAAGTCGATGCAAGTGCGCAAAGTATGCTTCTCTGTGATACCTAGTACTTCACGGACAAGCCGAGGTATCGTGGTCTTTTGGAGATGACGAACACCGGGAGTGCCACCTCGATGATTTACGGTGTTTCGAGGGCTTTATTGACCATCGCGACAAAATCTAAAAAATTGTACGGTTTGTTCAGTACCGCCAGAGCTCCCGCCTCATTTGCCCGTCGGTACATCTCGTCGGTGATGTTTCCCGAATACAGAATAAATGGGATGGAGACGAATCGAGGATCGGCTTTTACCTGGATGAGAAAGTCCATGCCGGTCATGACTGGCATGTGATTATCGGAAACGATGAGATTCACATTCGGTCCTTGCTCCAACCAGGCAAGAGCGGTAGCCCCATGTTCGGCCTCCTCGCAGGCATACCCATGGTGCTCAAGAAAGAGCTTCATGGCTTTCCGGGCCATCTCATGATCATCTACAAGGAGTATGCGTTTCATGATGGGGGACCTGTTCCCTTAAGGTTAAGGGACTTTAATTATGAGTAAAGGATACGCCAGAAGCTCCACGATCGGAACGACCCATACCGGAATCGGTCTACTGTATTCTCTTCTTACGATAATTTCAAAGGAGGCGTGAGGAGGGGATGGTAGCTTAATCCTACGGGGACTTCCCACAGATGTGAGGGGTGTCCAAAGCGGGACCTCAATAACAAAAGGTAGGGAATTAAGGGTAACTTTTAGCCCAACGTATAAATGGGAAATACCTGTTTGCCCTTATGTCGATCTACAAGAAATGCCAGAACGTGTTTAAAAAATTGGCCTTTCAAATTGCTCTAAGAAATTAGAAATGGAGATAAGAGAAGGGCTCCCTGGTTCCTCATCAGTCGAAATGGGAAAGAGATGACGTTCCGGTTCAGGCACTTGGGAAATTGCCATACCGGGGAAACCTATTTTGTGGTCCGTTAGTTAGCATCGAGTGAGGAGATTTTGAAAAAAACAGGGCATTTCGTGAAAATAATTAATGGTGGTTGGTGAGGATCTCTTTTGCCATGAGTTGACTCCGTCCACAAGACTGGCCTTCATTTCAGAAGAGTGTAAAGTTCCTAATAAAAACTAAGGTTTTTCTAAAAACTCGACCTGAAAAGAGCATCAGGCAGAGGTTCTAGAATAGGCTTGAGCATAAGAGGGAAGGGTGATCTGGCAGTGGTGATTAAAGATTCCAAGGGGCATTAAACAAAAATGGGCATTCAGCTACGATGCAACCACAGCTGGGCTGCGAAAGGGTAATTCAGGTCCACTGGATGGCGGTGTGGTAACAAGGGACAGCATGCACCGTGGGCACATGAAGATCGCCTCTTCAGCATTTTTAACGGAAAACGGAATGAAAAACATTGAACTCTTAAAGTAAGGACAAATCAATAGGAAAAACCCTCATCCAGATCCAGGTCATGGAGGAAAACAGCAGGTACTTTTTGCTTGACGAACCGGGTAAATTTATATTAATAATAAATATCAATATCAACTTCTAGATTTAGAGGAGGCATTCTCTGGATCGTTATGAATACTTCTTTCTATTGAAATGATTATTTGAAATACAACACCAGCCACGCTGGTTCGAATTAGAGGCTAGAGACCCGAGAGGCCAAAGCCCAATGGAGCAATTGCACATTGGGCTTTTTTTATGGATATGACAAGAAGATTCCACGGGTAAGGAATACGACTTTACGGGATTGCGAAAATTTGTGGGTCAGCACCATAAAGGAAGGACAGTGATTTTGGGGTTGGAAAGGGTCCTCAAAATGAAGAACTTTCTCCCATATATAGGAAGCAAATGGATATGATGCAATTACATGTGGCTCAAATGTTTGATCAGCATAGACAAGATGTGAAACGCTTTCTCATCAGTCGTGTCTCTTGTGAAGCGACTGCTGCGGATTTGACCCAGGAAACCTTTCTTCGATTATCTCAATTATCGGACCTTCAGGCGATTCGCAATATTCGATCCTACCTTTTCCGCATTGCCGCCAATTTGGCGACGGATCATCTCCGAACTCAAATACGATGGAAAATGGCGTCTTCGGAAGACGAGCCTCTCCTGCTTGAGAAACCGGATACCTCCTCCACGCCCGAATCGGTGCTGTTGGCAAAAGAAGAATTGAGGATTGTCCTTCAGGCTATTCAGGAATTGTCGCCGCTGTGTCGGGAAATTTTTTTGTTGAATCGATATGAAGGTCTTGCACATCGTGAAATCGCGAATCGGTTGAATATCTGCATGAGTACAGTCGAAAAAAATATCGCCCGTGCCCTCAATCAATGCCGTCGCCGACTGAACGAGGCGGCGGAATCCTCCGAAAAGCTCTAGCCGTTTTCAAAAAGCCTCTTGTTCAATCCCAGGGGCTACTGTATTCCCTCGCGGCCCCGGTATTCCATCGAGCCACACGCCTTAATTTTTAAAAAAATCGTAGAAACGGTAGGAACTGGGGCAGCCCTCTTGCCATTCGTTCAATCCACCTGTGTGAACAAACATAAGGATAGTGAGATGTAACCGTTCATGTGAACACCATCCGGTTTTTGACGATTGAATCGTTCTTTTAGTGAAATTCTTGAACAGCACAGGGTATTATCCGATGCAAAATATTGAATGTGTGGGGGAAGGGAAATTGCCAGATGTCGGACACTGATTATCCGGACAACGAACAGGAAGGTCTGGAAAAGGAAGGCGTGATGTGGATGGTCCGCCTCACATCAGGGGAGACGACTGAGGATGACTGTCGTGCGGCGGATTTGTGGCGCCGGCAAAGTTTGGCGCACCAGCGAGCTTTCGAGAAGGCATGCCGGATTTGGGATGGAATGGAACCCTTGCGTGATCCGCTGATCAGTCGATCCGGCGAAGTCCACATACAGATCCAGCAGGCAGTTAGCGATTCTCTTTCCCCATCACCGCATATTTGCAGACAGGTATGGTGGGTCTGGAAAGTGATCGTCGCCGCTATTGCGGTCTTGGTTCTTTCCTATACTTTTCAATCCGATTTCCTGACAAACTGGAGGGCGGATTACACCACCGCAACGGGTGAGCAAGCCACATGGGAATTGACGGACGGCAGTATTGTCCAGTTAAACACACATGCTGCGTTAAATCTTGCCTATTCGCCAAAAATCCGGCATGTGGACCTACTGGAAGGAGAAGTCGCGTTTCGTGTTGTCAAGGATCCCTCACGGCCATTTATTGTGCAAGCCAACCAAGGAATGATTCGCGCGGTTGGGACTGAATTCTTCGTCTATAAATTGGATCGCTCTGTTCTCGTGACGGTGATAGAAGGGATCGTCGATGTATCCATTCCACCTTGGAACGGAAGGCCTAGCTCTTCGTCGCGACTAAAAGCGGGTCAGCGAGTTCAATTCGGAGACGACTCCGGATTGAGTGAAGTGAACGACGTAGATTTACGCGTGGTCACAGCCTGGCAGCGTGGAAGACTTATTTTTGAAGCTGCCTCCTTGACGGAGGTGGTGGAAGAGATCAACCGTTATAGGCCAGGACGAATCGTTATTTTCAACGATACCCTTCGAAAACATTTGGTCAGCGGTGTATTCGATATTGATAGTTTAGATTCTGCTGTGACCACGATTGAGCGGACTTTGCCGATGGCCTCGCTGCATCTCACTGATCGATTAATTTTCCTTCAGTAAGATTTCTTACTCACCCGATCAACCCCTTCCACTCAACAAACCTTCCTGCAAAATTAAATCATTTGTTCGCCTTTTGCGGAAAGTGATTGCTCCTGCAAAATTTCAACTGTTTCTGTCTGGGTTTGTTGCCCTGAACCGTCTTCTGAAGAAGGCATCTTCATCGGTGTCTGTCCTTGGTCGTCGTAAGCGCTCATTTTAAAACCCATCTTTCGCAAGGGAATCGGGATCCTTTCCAAAAAGCGTGTTTGGCGAGAAACCTGAAAAGTCAGTGATATGGTCCATTATTTTTATATGCCTCATACACATAATAATTTAGGAAGGAAGTGAAACAATGTCAAAAACTAGAGTAGGCGCGCAAAGGCAGAAAGAAAAGAAGTTCTGGCGAAAGCAAAGGGCAGGATGGTTGATGGGGCTGACCTTGGTGGTCGTCCAACTTCTGGGAAATTTGACGAACTCTGCATCCGCGCAGGAATCAATCCGGTTCGACATCCCGTCGCAAGGTCTGCCCACCGCACTCACCGCCTTTGCAGAGCAAAGTTCATGGCAATTGTTCTATAGCACGGAAGTGGCCGAAGGCCTTCAGAGTAAGGCCTTGTCGGGTGCGCATGAACCCGAATCCGCCTTGAAGCACTTACTGTCAGGAACGGGGCTCGAGTACCGTATAACTGCTCCTCAAGTCGTGACGATTAGCAAAGAAGGCAAATCTTCGGTCTTGCCCCCTTTGGCATTAGCGGATACCACCTCACAGCAGACCGCTGAAAACGTGAATGCCCAAACTGCGCAGCCCAAGACAGTGAAGGTACCGGAGATTGTGGTGAAGGATGTCCGTGATCGTCCGTACACTACCGATGATGTGTCAAGCGCCACACGAATTCCCGTTCCCGTTCAAGAAACGCCGCGGTCGGTTGAAGTGGTGACGAAGGAGGTGATCGAAGACCAGAAGGTCATTCGTATGAACGATGCGCTTCGAAATGCGAGCGGCACATATCAGTCCAGTACACAGGGCGGTCAGGGAGGCACCTTCACGATACGGGGCTTTGCGTCCGATCTGAATGTGTTCAAGAACGGCTTTCGGGACGACAGCACGTTTAGTTCCCGAGCTCAACGCGACATCATCAATCTTGAAAGCATCGAAGTGGTGAAGGGGCCGCCGTCCTACCTTTACGGGCGATCCGATCCCGGTGGTGTGATCAATCAAATCACGAAAGCCCCTTTGAAGAACGCCTATTATTCCGGCGAGATGATTGGCGGCAGTTACGAACTCTATCGTCCGACGGTAGAACTCGGAGGGCCGATAAACCAGAGCAAGACGTTGACCTATCGGTTCAACGGTTTGTTCGAATCGGCCGAGAGTTATCGGGAGGGAGTCAAGTCAAAACGCGCTTTTATCGCGCCAACATTCGGATGGGACATCGGCTCACGCTCGACGTTCCGGCTCGAGGGCGAATATCTCTATGATAAGACCCCTATCGATCGGGGGTTGGTGGCAATCGGCGACGGGGTCGCGCCGATCTCTGTCAAGAGTTTCCTCGGCGATCCGACAGAGAAGAATGAGACAAATAGCGGGAAGGTCACGGCGACATTCCTGCACGAATTCAATGACATGTTCAAATGGCGCACCGCGTTCAGAGGGTCCTGGACCAGCACCCAATACGACAGCTTGGAGTCCTGGTTTTTGGTCGGTCCTGAAAGTGATGGAATCCTCGATCTGGCGCGCTTTGATATTCCGACGAACGTTTCAAGCAACTACTTGCAAAACGAAGTCCACGGCAAATTCTCAACCGGTTCGATTAAGCACAAAACCATTTTTGGCATCGAACTGGGCCGAGAGCACTCCAAGGCAAAAGTCTCCTCAGATTTCGGCGGTGATACAACCACACCGGGAGGATTCAGCTACATTAATATTTTCAACACATCTGACAAAAATTTCTTAGACCTTCCTCTTATTGAATCCAGCGATACCAGACAAACCAACTACGTTTTCGGCCTCTATTTCGGCGATCAAATCAGTCTTTTGGACAACCTCCATGTCCATGGAGGCGGTCGGTTCGATATCTTTGAACAGAAACTCACCAACCGTCCAACTGATTTTGATCCAAACACGAGCAAGGATAAACAGACCAAAAACAGGTTCAGCCCGTCGGTGGGGATAACGTATCAGCCGTGGAAGCCAATGGCTATCTATGCCAATTACACAGAGTCTTTTGTACCCCAAGCAATAGGATCGAGAGGTATCGACGGAGAACTTTTTAAGCCCGAGCGTGGGAAAGCATGGGAAGGGGGTTTCAAATTCCAGTTGTTTGACAACAAATTGCGGTCTACCATGGCTGTGTTTCAGATCGACAAGACAAATGTATTGACGGCCGACCCTGCCAACGGATTCTTGTTTTCCCAGGCGACCGGCAAACAGCGCAGCAGGGGGTTCGAATTTGACATAGCGGGGACGATATTGCCTGGGTGGGAGATTATTGCCAACTATGCGTATACCGACACGCGTGTCCGCAAAGATGTCATGTTTCGTGAGGGGAGTCGAGTCTCCAACGTCCCCTTAAACCAAGGCAGCGTATTTACAACCTACTTTTTCCAAGAAGGCGTGGTGAAAGGCTTCGGGGTCGGAATCGGTATGTATACGCAAGGCGAACGGAATGGTGTCTTCGAATGCGAGGATCCGGCCAATTGCCAAGCGCCTTTCGAGATGAAGGGCTTTGTCAGAATGGATGGCGCATTATATTACCGTAAGCCGAAC
This sequence comes from uncultured Nitrospirales bacterium, assembly GCA_963801755.1. Classification (GTDB taxonomy): domain Bacteria; phylum Nitrospirota; class Nitrospiria; order Nitrospirales; family UBA8639; genus Nitrospira_E. The sequence goes on from CAWDGE010000012.1 coordinate 99,268, forward strand.
TTCTCTCATGGAACTAACCTGCTGGCTGCGGTGAACTTTACGAATCTTCTGGATCAACGGTACATGACCGGCAGCCAGAATTTTAGGGAAATTGTCTATACGGGTGCGCCTTTAACCGTGATTGGCTCTATTAAGTTTGAGTTTTTCTAACGTTCCCTAAGGTGCCTCATATTCCGTACGCATATGACTGGGACCGGGATGGCGAGTTGATGATTTAAGGAGATGATTTAAAACGCCTTCATATACGCAGCTCAAATTTGAATAATAATATTGCAATCCAGTCAACAATACACCGATAGGTTGTAGAAAGGTAAATTTTCTCTTTCAGTATGTATTGGGCAAATCAAAAATCATGTCTTGTTCCACATCGTTTGCCCAAAGAAAAAATTCCATTAGCCAGAAAAAGATAAGGATTACGTTCGAATCAGGTTGGGCGCTTTGAGTTCCTGAGTGAAAAGACTTCCAATGATTCAAAGACTCAGAAGTGTGACTAAGTCTAGTGAATAAAAAAGGTCAGGAGCACAGAAAAGAGGGAAAGGATTCCCAAAGTCAGGATGAGGCGTGGGGCATAGGGGAGCAAAAAAATCAACATGAGTCCGCCTATGGCTAGAAATCCCACCCACTGGACCGGGCCGAATGACCACCCCGCATTGGCGACAGCCATGGCAAAGGATAGCCCCAGGATCAACCATCCTACGATTTTCAGTATCAGCAGAACCGGGTATGAAAGAAGCCATGGCTTGCCCAGCATGACTTGATAGTGCTTCGGCATGGCTAGACACAAGGTGAATAGCCCGCCAAAGGAGAGTAGGAATACGAGAATGTCCATGTCAGGATCGGATCGTTTGCGTTCATCCACCCGAAGCGACCGGGTGGGAGCGCCAGGGACGAGATGATGTACGTGCAGATTCGTTAAGGCGCCTAGCCGTCCAGCCTAATACTAATCCGCCCATCAGGGCCGTGAGATCCACCGCGGCGAGATCCCATTGGCCTTGAGGCAACGTCAGGAGCAGATGGCTCTCCGTGGTGAACGCATTCAGAATGGGCAGCAGGCAGAATAACCCGGCACCCAGTACGAGGTGGGTGGTCCATATTTGTAAAGACGCACCGCGCCGGAGAAATCCATGCAGCAAGGCATGCCCCAGGCACAGACTCCAGGCCATGAAAAAAATCTGCAATTCCCGGAGTTCACGTGCAGGAAGATCGGGAGGCAACAGACGATTGGCCCAAAAGAACGTCGACGTGGCCACAAGCAGTCCGGCTACCGCCGCCACGTTCAATCCTTCCACGAGCCGATAGCCTACTGCATTGGTTGCCGCGTAACGCCCTTGCCGCTTGACGACCCACAGGACCAATCCTGTGGCAATCATGGCGCTGGCCGCCAGGCCCATGCCGAAATACAGCCACCGCATCGGGGCACCGCCGAATCGAACGAAGTGCAATCCGGAAAGCACGGATAGCGTTAAATGCGCCGGTTTTTCGTTCAGCCAGACTGCGCGGAAGGCCCCGCTGGCTCCATCGAACGTCACCCGGCCACTATCTAAATTCAACCGATCGTCGGAACGCCGATACATATGCACCAGCGCGTGACGATCACCCGGATGTTCCACCACGATGGATTGGGTGCGCCCGCCCTGCCAATAGCTTCGCGCCTCGCGTTCCAGTCCCCCCAATGACACCAAGGGGACGGGTTGATTCGCAGGGCCTCGTTCAAGAAACAGTTCGGCCTCCGCCCAGAACGTGGTCATGTCCCCCTCGTAGCGGGTCTGAATGGCCGCTGGCATGTAAATCGCCCAAAAGATCACGAGACCGGTAAAGGTAATCATGAGGTGAAACGGGAGGACCAGCACACTTGTGACATTATGCGCATCCAACCAGGATCGATGTGACGAAGCCGTGGGACGGAAGGTAAAAAAGTCCTTAAAGATGCGATGGTGAATCACGATCCCGGTCACGAGGGCTGCCAACATGGCCATGGCGGCGGCGCCCACAACCCAGATGCCGATCTGGTCCAATAAGAGTTGATAATGAAATCGATAGAAAAATTCTCCTCCATGAGTGTCCCGAAGAGTTAAGGGCTGCCCTGTATGGGGATTGATAGACCGGGACATGAACGTACCGTCCTGGCTCCATTGAATGGTGGAGACCGGCGTGCGTTCGCTGGGCAGTTCAATCCACCAGCGCTCAGCGTGTGGGGCAACCTGTTCCAGGGTACGCACGGCGGCATCCACATTAAGCGGGGCGGGGGTGACATGATGCAGTTCCGGTTGCATCCAGTAGGTGATTTCTTGATCGAACACCGTCAGCGTGCCGGTGAAAAAGATCGCAAACAACAGCCAGCCGAAGAGCAGACCTGCCCAGGTATGGAGCCAATCCATGCTCTGTGTGAAGCTTGCTTTCATGGATAAATTACTTCTCAGATACGCTATCTTGACTTGGCACCAGGCCTTACGTCATCAGCAACGTCATGCCCCCAAAGAGTACAGTGGGAATCAAGAGGACGAACCATGCCCGCATCGGAGTGGCTGCCGCAAATGCGTAGAGAATGGCCCCCGTATAGATCAGGAAGGACATCATGCTGGCAGTCAGCACAGCTTCGGATTTGACCAAAGGCAGGGCAATGGACAACCACCCCGTACAGGCATAGGCCAGCGCGTATCCACCCAGCGCCGCCGCGGCAACCCGGGAAGAGATCGTGATCCAGGTGGTGGTGGATGATTTTGACCGACGACCTTCGGCGAGCAAATATATGACCTTTTTGGCTCCTGACGTGGAAGCAAAATGGAGAATCACCTACACATAGGAAGACGAATGAATTTTCCAAAACCTTACGCATAATTAAGATAAAATACGTAGTATATTATTCAGCCCAATTACAAATCCTGTCAGCAAGATGGGAGGTATCCTGGAGGAGTTTTTTATGAAGTCAGAGATCCAACCTTTATTATTTGAAGGTCAGTCATTCTGGCAACTCGCTGAAAAGTCTGTGATTTTAGCCAGGATAGAGTCCTGAATGTCTGTAGAATTTTTGGAATGTGAGGAGCAATGGAATGATCAATAAAGAATCTTAGCCAGAGAATCCATAGATCACAGGCAGACTGATCACGACTTCGGGTCGGTTGATCTCGTGTTGTAGAGGGAGCGGGCATGCCAGCCGCACGTCTTCCTGCGGGGCCTGTTTCAAGGGTTCGTAGCCTGAGCTATCCTGAACGATGACGTCCCTGAGCTGGCCCTAGGCCTCAAGAATTTCCCAGAGCACAACTCTCCCTTCCCATCCATTGCGCCGCGCGGCGTCGGGATAGCGATTGAGTTCCGCCATTCGATGGCAGAGGGAGTCCCACAGCCAACTATAGTTGGTATGAATGCGTGTATCGGTGACCGTCAATTCCGGGATTGTTTCTAGTTCAGGCTGAGCGGAAGATTCCACCGCTCGGGAGCGCAGAGGCAGACAAAAAAGACACGCCAACACGAAAATGTATGGGGTGCGAAAGGTTCGCCTTAATGGTAGAGGAGAAGCGTTAAGACCATCGGGCTGCACCTTTGTCGAATAAAAATAGCAACAGGAGAAATCAGGGAAAGAAAGAGATCAAACACAAGAGTTAATTATCAATCTATTGGAATCCTGACAGTGACAGGATGCGTGCTTTGAAGTGATGGACCGTATGGCTCTTTTCTCTAGATGCAAGAGGTCTCCCCGGCTATTTTGACTTTGGAGTCGCAAAGCGGACTTCTTGAGCTACCAGAAAGTCTGTCTCTTTCTCTGCCTCCGCCACTACCCGGTCGCCCACTGTCGGGCGAACAGCATTTGGCCATTGTGTTGAAAATGGGTTTTTCCTGAATCATCAGAGTGACTGATTCACCTTTTGCGGTTCTCCCAACAATTCGTTCCGGTGTGCCTTCCGGGACGGTTCTGAGGATATGAAGCGCGATGCCGTGTGTATCGACGAAAGTAAGGGAATTGAGGAACATAACTATCAGAAAAAGTGAGATTGCATGTTTCATTTTAAGGTTTCCACAGTCCGGTCCGTGTATGGTGGAACGTAGCTTTTGGATTGAAGCTGTTAAATGAGGCACATCATGTGTGGTGAAGCCTCGTCCTTCTTGCTCTATTAGCCTGAGTGGGACGGTTTGTGAAAAGTGAATCATACGGGGGGAAGTCATGGTGGTCTACTCATGCCTGCTTGCCGATGCAACCGTTTTCCAAAGCACTGGTCTGGTTGTGTGGAGGATGACTTAAGAAAGAAAGCAGGACTCAGTATTCGGGATGTTTATGGGATGGGTGAACCTATTGGCGAAGGGGAGAGATCGTGACCTGCATGCCTTCTATCGGAACGTCTATACCGGACAGGACGACCTGGTCCCCGGCCTGCAACCCACCGCGGACGACAATACGATCGGTTTCGGATTTCAATACGTCGATCTGTTGAATCTTGAGCCGGTTGGCGTCACCGACGACTAGGACTTGCTCCGTCCTGGTGTTCACGACCGCGGGTGGCAGGACAAAGACCTGGTGATATTCCCGGCCTTCGATCTCTGCCTGTAGGAATGTTCCCGGTAATAACGGTCGCCCATGGTTTTGATCGGACTTCGGTTGCGAGACGCGTGCGACAAGGGAAAGCTGCCCGGATGTTGCTTCTAATGCGCCTTCGGTTCGGATGATGTATCCAACCCAACGAGTCATGATTCCGCCGATGGTTGCTTGCAAAGTCACCGAAGGCGCGGTGTGGGTTGAACCGTTCTTTTCCGAAATCCATGGGATGTCTAAAAACGCTAATTGTTCCATAGATACGGGGAGACGCACTTCCAGGCTGTCGGTGGCATAAAGGCGGGCGACTTTTTCTCCTGGAACGATGTATTGGCCCACGTCTACATGCTTAGCCCGAATTCGTCCATCGAACGGTGCTCGTAGCACGCAGCGTATCCGTTGCAATCTGGCCTTAGCCACATCCGCTTTGGCTGCAGCGACTTTTGCACGAATTTCCCGTAGTTGCGGTGTGCGCAAAGCCAGCGGTGTCGCGTCACCCTTACCAAGCACCTCCCATTCTTTGAGCGCTTGTTCGACTTGCGCCTCCTCTTGGGCTAATAGCCGCTGGGCTTCCGCGAGTCGGCTTTGCGCTTCGATCCGCGCGAATTGGTAATCCCGGGGATCCACCGCTACGAGGACGTCTCCGCGGTGAAACGATCCTCCTGCGGCGAAGGCCGGATGGACGTGAATCACCTTGCCGGCCACCTCTGTCACCAGATCAATCTCCGAACGCGGCATGGCCACCCCCTGCGAGGTCACGGTTAATCGCACAGATTGGGGTTGAGCTTCAAAGATTTCTACCAATGGCGGTTCCGGCTGTAGGGGTTCAGACTCCGGCTGCGGGCGATTGGCCATGACCACCAAAGCGCCCACCAGGCCCATCACCAGCACGCCGAGGGGCACCAGTATGCGCATCAAATGGCACCTCCAAGTGCCAAATACAAGTCAATGCGGTTGTTCAACAAAAGACGTTTGACGGTCAAATGTGCACTTTGGGCCGCCAACGTTCCGCGGAAGCTGTCAAGTAGTGTGAGAATGGTGGTAAATCCATGGCGATAGGCATAGACCGCCATTTGTTGATTGGCTTTGGCATGTTTCACCGACTCTGATAGAGCCTGTTCCTGTTCCGACAATCGCTCTTCGGCTGCCAATGTCTGCTCTACCTCACGGAATGCCTCCAGTGCGGTTTGTTGGAAATTCTCTACAGCTTCTGTGACGGCAGCGCGGTTCCGTGCGATCTCACCGAGTAGCTGGTCTCCGGCAAAGATGGGCTGGAGCAAGCCGGCGCCAAGGTTCCAGGCAAGGGCATCAGGCCGAATCAGTTCTTTCAGTGAATCACTACGGGTTCCGCCGGCGGCGGTTAAGGTAATGCGCGGTAATAACGCCAGATTGGCGCTGACTAACCGCTGGTCCTGGGCACGCAGGCGTTCCATGGCTGCGGCAATGTCGGGTCGGCGTGTGAGTAATTCAGACGGAACTCCTGCGGTGAGTGTCGAAGGCAAGGTCGGCAATGGCCATTGAGCCTTCACTTCGCCGGCGGGATAACGGCCAAGCAACACTTCCAACCGGCGGGCGGATAACTGGACCTGATTTTGTGCCTCGGCCAGTTGAGCTTCAGCATTGGCGAGGTCCGTCAGCGCCAATCCGAGGTCCAACCCCTGTGTTAACCCGCGGTTAAACCGCCCCCGGACCAGCTCAACGAGCATTCGTCGATCGGCGACCGATTGTGAGGCCACCGCTTCCTGAAGGCCTGCTTCAAGCAATTCAAACCAGGATTGTGCCGTTCGTGCGGCGAGCGATAAGGCGGCTCCCTGTAAGTCCGTTTCCACGGCCATGGCGTCCAATGAGGCCGCCTCCTGCGCGGCGAGAATTCGACCCCAGATGTCCAGCTCCCATGAGAGGTTGAAGATCAGCTCCATGAAGGTGTAGGCCTTGTTGTCTGCATTCCTATCGAAGGTTCCGAAACGTTCACGGAGAAAGGTTGGCGAAAAGTTCACCTGAGGAAGGCGAGGAGCCCCGGCAATGCGGACATTTGCCCGTGCGATTTCGACCCGAGCTGCTGCGGCCTTAAGGTCATGATTAAATTCCAATGCTTCGCGGACCATATCCGTCAGTATCGGCAGGTGAAACGTGTCCACCCATCCATCCGTGACACGTTCGACGGTCATGTCCGTGATCGTGGACCACTGGGCGGGCACATGGCTCATGATCATCTCGCCATCACGTTCAGGGGTTGACATGCATCCCGACAGCAGGATGAGGCAGACTCCGACCGTCTTGATGAGAGGTCGGCATATTTCAGTCATAGGGCAATTTCGGCGGATCAATGTCTTTGGCCATCTCATGTGCTATTTACCTCACAAGAGGTTGGAATACCTTGTTGTGGGGTTTCGGATCGGAATGAGAATCCGCAAAAACACTCTTCGGGAAAACCTACGGCCTACTGTTATTCACCATCGTGACCGAGGAATCTGTTGCATTCTTCACGTTCGATTGGTTGAGTCAGTTTCCCTAATGGCGGATACAAATGACCACGTGGGAACCTCGACTCCTTCCCGTGTGTCTTCCTACCATAGAAGACGTTTAAGTTTCCCAAATCCCCCACAAGATGGCGTCTTGAGCGTTCATTTAAGAATATTCGGGTGCGTTATCAGGACTTGACAGGGTCGTGGGGTGGGTTCGGGACTGGGAACCTTCCAATATCAGCGTCGTGGCCGGAATGAGGAATAACGTGGCGACCAATCCTCCAAACAGTCCCGCAGCTAATGCGACTGCCATGGGAACCAGGAACTGAGCCTGAACACTCGTCTCAAACAACATGGGCACGAGGCCCACCAAGGTCGTCAGAAACGTCAGCACAATCGGACGAAACCGCACTTCACACGCCCTGGTAAGAAGACCTTGTGGACTAAGGTCTGTCTCTTTTCGCTTGCGTCGTTGAACGTAATTGAGCAAGACCAAACTATCATTGATGACTACCCCACTCGCACCAATCATGCCTACTAACGATTCCATAGAAAGGGGTAATCCCAGGACAAAGTGAGCGAGCACACCGCCTACCCAGGCCATGGGGATTCCAAGGAGGATGAGGACCGGGTATCGAAATGAACGGAATGAGACGGCTAAAAGTGCATAGATGATTCCTACAGCAAATAGAGCATTGCGTCCGAGTGTTTCAAAGGCTGCCAACTGGTCTTGTCTCGTATGTCCGACAGTGATACTCAATCCGGGAAACCGCTGTTTGAGGTTTTCGAAAAACCCTGTTTGCATCGTTGCGTAGATGGCATTGGCATCGGCAAGGTCCGGATTGAGCCGAGCTCTGACCCAGACCAACTGTTGTCGGTTCTGTCGTGTAATGCTCTCCGTTTGAGGGAGCCAATGCCATTTCGCCAGGACTTCCAGGGGGGCCTGGTCACCCGTGGGCAACAGAATCGGTAACTGCCTGAAATCATTGAAATCACGTCGCTCGTTCAGGGGCAAGCGTATCACGACTTTGACCTGTTCACGTTGACGCTGGAACCGTTGCACCTCTTCTCCCAGATAGGCCTGACGCACTTGGGTGGCCACGTCCTCAAGTCGCAGCCCCAGTCGCTCGGCCTCCGGTCGAAGTTCCAGGCTCAGCTGTGGTTTGCCCTTGATGTGTGAATGCATGACATCGAACACTCCAGGAAGGCTGGAAAGGTGTTCGGTGAGTGTGGCCAATGCACCGGTCATGGTTTCAGAGTCTGTTGCGCTGACTGCCCATTCCAGGTCGTAGTAATTGTCTCCCTGTCTGTACAGAAAGTCGAGTTTGGCCTTGCCGATATCGCCAATATTTTTTCGCCAGTCCCGTGCGATAGTTTCGACGGAAAATCGCTGTCGAGCGCCCGGTGCCAACTCGACCCAGAATCCTGACCCATTGTCGAAGATCATGCTCTCAATCCCGGAGACGGGGCTGGGCTCACCAGGTCGTTGACGAGTTTCAAGTGAATGGCGTAATTGCTTGTAGGCATCTTCAATCTGGGTAGACAATCTCTGTACGGTCGTAAATGGCGCACCAGGGGGAACGTCGAGGTACAGGGTAATTGTATCTTTCGGCACATCGGCTTGGATGGCAAGACGGACATGGCCTGTTGAAACCAGTGCGGCGGTGATCATCATTGCTGAAGCGCAGAACGCCATAATCAGATAAGGTTGGCGACAGGACCGATCCAAAAGCGGCAAATATCCATGATGAATGAACGCCTCCAGCCCACAAGTCACTCTTTGCCGCAGAGTTGCCATCAAATGGGTTGATACGGGAGAGGGTGTGGTCAGATGAGCAGGCAATATGCACAGAGCTTCGACGAGTGAAAAACCTAACGCCAATACCATGACCATGCAAATAGGGCCTAGCAGGGCATCAGCCCATCCATGGAGGAAGAGACCAGGGAGAAACGCGATGCCCGTCGTTACCACGGCCAGGGTGACCGGTCCTGCCACTTCCTTGACCCCGTCAATGGTCGCTGAGCGGATGATTTTTTTTATAAGTCTGGGGGGTTCAGTTCCGGTGAGCTGCTGTATCGCGGCGCTCTGATGTCGGTTGATGCTCTCACCTACAATAATGGCATCATCTACCAAAATGCCCAATGCGAGCACAAATCCGAACAGGCTGAGCATGTTGAGGGAAACGCCCAGCACCCACATTCCTGCCAACGCTCCCAGCAACGCCGTGGCGAGCCCTGCTGCCACCCAAATCGCGAGATGTCGATTCACGAATAGGGTCAATAGGAGAAAAATGAGGATAAAACCGGTGAGTCCGTTTTCCAGCAAGGTTCGGACTCGCTCCTCGAAAGCTTGAGATTCGTCGTACCAGTAAATGAGCTTCAGGCCTTCCGGGAGACGTGGGGCCATTTCTGCCACATAGTCTTTGACTCGTCGAGCGACCGCGACTTCATCCTCCTTCGCGTAGATAGACCAACCTTGCGCAGGCAAGCCGTTGTGGTGCCATGAAAAGTTTTGCTCAGCCAAACCGTCCCGGATAGTTGCGATATCCAGGAGGCGGACCGTGTTCCCATTTGAGCCGGGGAGTAGGACTCGACTCCCAAATGTGGTTTCATCGATGGCTTGCCCTTGGGTTTGCAATACGATATCGCCGGTTTGGGATTTGAGAAGGCCCCCTGGCAGATTGAGGGAGCTTTGCCGAACGGCATTGGCAATCTGGCTGAGCGTCAATTTAGATCGACGCAGCCGTTCCGAAGGAATTTCGATAGCTAACTCGTATGGAATGTATCCGTAATTTTCAGCTTCCTCGACTCCTGGAATACGTGAGAGCGCAGCCTTGATCTCCTCTCCGATTCGTACTAAAGAAATCATATCGGTCTGGCCATAGAGAGCCACCCAGATCACTCCATCATCATCGGCAGCGCGCCCCTCTTTCACCTCTACTCGATCCATCTCCTTTGGGAGGTGGGGAATATTCTGGATACGGGCCTGGATAGCGCCAATAAGTGTTTGGAGATCACGGCTTTCGGCTACTTGTACGTGAATCGCACAGACCGCTTCCTTTCGCTCAGTATGCCCGGCTGTGGTATTCAGACGGGTGATTCCCGGTAGATTATGGATGGCCTCTTCTATTGGGATGCAAATCCGTTGTTCGATCTCTTCAGGGCTGCCTCCCGGATAGAAAGCATTGATATCGATCCTTTGCTGACTGAAACGGGGAAACACCTCCTTTTCTACGCTCAAAAGCCCGACGAGCCCGGAAAGGACAATAAGTCCCATGAGAACGTTAGCTGCGACAGGATTTTTAATGAACCAGGTTATGGCCTTCACGGTGACAGTCTTTTTTCGATTCTATCGTTCCGTCATCTTGGTGGGTTCCAATTCATCGGGTGGTGATTTGTATGGGCCACACAGACAGGAGTCCTGTCTATCTAATTGGAGAGAAAACTCACATGAGGGGAAAGGCCATAGGCCCCAGGGGTACATTCCAAAAGCCGATGATCGGGTAAAACATAAGGAGGGCCTTCTTGAATATACTCGTCCATCAATGTCCTTCCGGTGAAAGGGTGGGCCAAGTTCGGAGAGCGAAAAAGAGTGCGCGACTTCTCCTCTATGAAGAGGTAGACGAATGATCTGGAAAAAACCTGACCTCCGCCCTACTAAAACACTCCAATCCCCCTTAAAATGGAACGCGGCATCCATGAATCCAGGCGCATAAACGGTGCGATCAGGAAATAAGGAATTAGGTTAAGGTTCAAGGGTGAGGAAATAGCGATCATAATCTCTGCCTTTTTCATTGGAGGCTATTGCATTGGGGGGCGGCCCACTCAAGTGCCGGTAAGTATGTGGCATCGGTTTTCCACCAACCGACAGAGCGGGAGTAGATGGGCTGACGCACTTGCCAGCGTCTGAGCCTCTGCACGGTGCGGTTCTTGTTGTCCTCGTCCAGCACCCTCTTAGAGAGCTTCGTTCCGATACCCTGGCATCGTAAGGGAGCGGAGACAAACACACTGGCCAGCCAGGGGCTCAGGTCGAATCTCGTGTCCATATCATACCGGACTAACCGCGCCACGCCCACAACAGAGTCATGACGAATAGCGATGAATGAAATCGGAAGCCCCTGCTTGCTTGGCAGAACTTTCAGGGCCTCTTCGGCCCGTGTTAGAGAGCAATCTGGTTGGTTTCTTCCTTCACTCTTCATACAACCATTTGGCAACAGCGGGAATGTGCTCCGGATATTCACTTAAAGGCGAAATGTTCATCGTCCCTTGTTGATCCGGTCACCAATCCTTAGGTGCAAGAAGACGCCATCGCGTGTGCCGTCTAATCATCGCGTTAATCAATGATGACGAACCCATATCCATGAAACCTGACCTCCCGATCAAAATTAATTTTTGGGGAGTGGTGCCGGGTCGAACACTTTCGGATGCACATGAATGCCGAAAAAAAAATGGAATTTATGGAGGAACTTAAATTGTTCGTTGCAGTGAGACTGTGGAGTATTCAAATGAACAACGGAATCCCAACATCCATTCTACGCCTTTCCAAATGGGCTGAAAGGCCGAAGGAGGACTAGGTTTCGCCTGTCCTTGTTCCGGTTCAGTGTGGCGGTGCCTGCTATCAAACGATCGGCTGTCCAGAGCATGAGTATTTTTTGCGCTACCCGTTATTGTCTGATCATTCGTTAAAGAAAAACCCACGATGACGAATGCCATCGTGGGTTCCGGATTGATCAAATTTTTTTTTGTCGGGAAGTTAAGCTTTTTGGGTTTTATGAGTGTTCACTAGGCTCCACCGGCATGGCGTCAGGTCTCCGGCCTTTAATGTCCTGGAAGGGAATCGACACCAATCGCTGACATCGCGCACACTTGATTGAAATCCCGGAGTGTTCCCACCGTGCGACCAGCTTCCCGCATTTACAGCGGATATCCTTTGCCATCTGTTCCGGTGCCCGATGTGGACCGGGATTTTGGGAATTGTGGCCAGTCATCATATGTATTGCCTTCCGTGTCCAATCATGTGACGTTCACCATCCATGATGAACGCCCTTTTGTGGCACCCGACTTCCCCCTCACAATTCATCGATGAGATGCTGAGATGTAATTTCCATTCCGCTGACATTGAACGGGCCTGTTTCCTTTGAATCCATTCCCAAAATATATAGGAGTGCATGTTTGAAGACGGGACAAGGTCCATTCCACTTTTTCTTTCTCTTTTGGACCCTTCGCGGTCTATTGGAGATATGATAAAGGAGCTTTCCGTTGTCTCCCGGTCAAGTCGAGAACAGTGCCATTGGTTATTTGAAAAACGACGCGTGAAAGCTGGGTTGCGGGCAACTCGACTTCTCCAAACGCGGACTGACCTTTAAAGCTCCCGGCAATCGCCAGATGGAATTCCCCTGTCTTGCCATCCTTCAGGGTGACGTTCGCAACCGGCGGCGATTCCTTATCAGAAGCTTTAAGAGCGATTTCCTTTATGGAGAGAAACTTGATTTTCACGGTAGAAGTCCCTCGCTTCACCGGCAATTCACGAAGTTCGTGGGGAATAAACGCCGTTTCACTAACTTTTTCTTCATAATAAAAGATAATATTTTCCATCTCCGTCTGAAGACCTTGTGTATCAGTCGCCACGGCCCGGAAGGATTCTCCGGACTCTGAGGCGGACCATGCTCTCCGGTGCCCCTAAACATAAAAGCGTTCCGAACAATAGAACAACGTATGGGTTGGTCAAACTTCGATTCATTCTTTTGTTACACATCGCATACTCCTTAGGTTAAATTCGTTGGTTGCTGGTTGAATGGTTGTCTTTGCATGTCGGATATCAGGGATGAAGTGGATTAATCTTGTTGTTATCCATCGAGTTGATAGGTTAGAGGCACTAAAATGGTTATTTGCGGGTGCCCTAATGCATGATCAAGTGCCAAGGGAGAAAGTTTCCAGAGTAGGCTCAAGGCATCCTTATCAAGAATTTCATGTCCCGATGTTTCCGCCACCCGGAGGTGCAAAATTGTCCCGTCCTGGCGAATGACGGCTTCCAGCACGACTTTTCCTTCCCATTCTCTTTGCCGCGCTTGCGTCGGGTAGCGTTTGTATTTCTCAACTTGACGCCAAATCGTTTGTGCTAACCACCCATAATCAGCCTGGGCTTCAGGATACGCTTGTATGGGGCGTTCCACCGCAGCCGTTCGCTGATGAATCTGTGGGACTGGTCGTTCACGAGTGATCGATTTTTCTTGAGCTACCGGCACGGTCGGTTCGACCAATTCCGCTTTCGTCTGAATTGCCTGGGGTTGCGCTGAAGCCTCAGGGCGGGTCATGGGTACGGATTCATGAACGGGTTCGTGGGAGACCGATTCGGTCATGCGTTCTGCGATCAGGGTGGTCTGCCTGGGAGATTCAACCATTTCCCGGACTTTGGTCACGGAGGTAGGGAGTATTTGAGGAGAGGGCTCCGCCCGCTGAGTGAGACTGGTCTCTCGTTGGGTGACCGGTTTCACCTGTTCAACGGATTTCGATTGTGTGGATGGCGAAAGAATGTGTTTGGCAGGCTCCAAGGCGACCTCCTGTTCAATCGGCGTCGATTCCAGGATCGGCTTGGCTTGCACCGGTTCTTGAGTTTGTTGCTGCCTGAGCATTGGAACGGTGTCGGGATGGAGGACCTCCTGGGTTTTCATGGTTGGCAGGGGTTTGTGTTCTTCGATGATGGGCTCTTTTTTCATCATCGGTTGTTGGACGGGTGTTGGTTTGGGCAGTTCCTGTAGTTCCGATTGTTTGTGGATTTTGGGAGGAGCCGGTTGGATGAAGGCAATGTCCAATCTCAACGGTTCGGATTGGGACGTCGGTTGAAGATCCGTAATGAGGAGAATGGCGAGACTGACACATAATACGTGAACAAGCGTGGACCCTGCCCAGGCTTGAACTCGACAATGGTCCGGAGACACACTCAAGGCTTCTAACGTGGCGAGGGTCATGATCGAATGACCTCTAGACTAATTTGCTCAAACCCTAATCCCTTCACCTCGTCCACGACCTCGACGAACCGTTCTAAGATAATGACTCGATCGGCACGCACGAGGATAAGAGAGTCTTTGGCGTGGGATTGGAGCGCGAGGAGAAGGTCCGGGTGGGTCATCGGCCGGTCATTCAGAAAAATATTTCCCTCCGCTGTCAGGGTAACGACCAAAGGAGTATCTTTCCTCGTTCCGGCCTCCTTGGCCTTGGCGAGGTCTACAGGGATCTGACCAGTCGTGATAAACGTCGCAGTGGTCATCACGATGACCAATAGCACCAACATGACATCCACCAGCGGGATGACGTTGATTTGGTTGAGTTCACGCTCCATGTTGCACTTTGTAGAGAGAGATTAATTCCGTTACTCGACGTCGGAGCACATTGTTCAGGACCACACAAGGAATGGCGACGAGCAATCCGATTGCCGTGGCTTTCAATGCCAGACTCAATCCGACCATGATTGTACTGACGGCCATCGTGCCGGAGGTTCCCATGGTATGAAAGGTCAGCATGATACCCAACACCGTTCCCAATAAGCCGATATACGGGGCATTGGCGGCGACGGTTCCGATGATCACCAACCGCTTGGTCAGGGCCACTTCAAACGTTTCCTGGTCGGGATATTTTCGAGGATCGACCTGCCGGTAAAACAACCAGCGTTCTATGGCAACAGCAACAGCCCAAAAACTCAAGGCGATCAAAAGCCCAATAATTCCGTAATCAATCAGTTGATGCAAAATTTCCATGAGTGTTATTCCTGACTTCTAAGGTTCGTGACCTTCACGGTGGTACCTCGTTGGGTTTATGGGAAATGGGTTTGTTTTACGTTAGGTGGGGCCTTTTGCGGGAATCCCGTGCCGGGACTGCATGAATTCTGTGACCGAGGAGGCGAGATGATATATGTGACTTGGATCGGTCGAATCTGAACAAGTTGTGTACGACTGGTCCATGGAAGGGAAACACGTAAATCATGCTCAACACCGCAATAGGATAAAATTATTTGATCATGATCAAATCGTCATATTAGGAGTAGACGTATGAATAGGAAAAAACCGGACATGCCTGAGTAATGTTTTTCAATGATTTTTATTGAAACCTATGCCTAATCCCCGAAGTTTAAGGAGCCCATTTAGTTTGTCGCCAGCGCATTGTTCATAGGTAGATGCCATTTGATTATGAAAGGTCTCGACAGTTAAATTCACCCCAGTTTGCTGGACGAAGATCGTCAATCCAATTGAAAAGTCAGAGGCACGGATAAACTGACATGGTGAGACGGAAGAGAGTGATCCAAGTCCAGCGGGGATGCCAGGCGTATCATTGTCAAAGCCGTTTGGTCGAGTACTTCAAATCCCGAACTTTCCTGGATTTCCATGTCGATCAGATGGCCATCTTCAAGAACTTTCATTTGGACCACGACTTTGCCCTGCCATTTGTTTAACCTTGCAACTTCGGGGTAGAACTTTAACCGTTCCAACGTCATCCTCAGATCTGTGATTAACCACCCATAATCGGGTCGTGTCTCCCGTCTTTGAATCGGTGGGTGAAATACCCGTGCCCGATGAATAACCCTCTGTTCTTCCTGGGCACTCGGTTGCATTACCTGCTCGGCTCGATCTACGACTCTTTTGACCGGTGGCGGTAAGTTTGCCGTTTGGCCGTGGGTAAAAGGCACCGTGTTGATCGGTTCATGAGTCAATGGTTGGGAGTTTGCGGCGGTGGCTCTTGATGGTGATATGGCATGACTTTGTGTATTCAACAATTGTTTGACCGGAAAATTGGGTGAGGGGAATGCGATCGTTTTGGATTGGACAGATATTTCTGTTGAAAAATTCCTCCGACTTCCTTTTAATGGTGAGCGTGAGTATTCGCTTGACGCAGTAGGTGTCAAGTGATCCGACGATTCGGAGTGGCCCACCACGGTTTCTTGAGGAAGCGCTGAAAGGAAGGGGGACGGGGTATCGGATGTCACAGGCTCCGGGATGGGAGCGGTTGTCAGTGAAATATTCCAACGAAACGTGGAAGCTTCGATTTCCCTTTTGGTTCGCTGGGGTGAAAGGCTACAGTATAACCAATTGACAAGAACAAGACGTGCATCACGAACGAACCTGCAACCGCTTTGGAGGATCTGAAATGATTCTTAGGAGGTCGCGGAGCTTGATACGAAAAAGGCTTCTCCGCAACCCATAAGGCTTTAAGCATGTTCTGACTTTCATGCCTTAACCATTAGCGAGAGGGCTCTAGGGATGTTGCCCAATGCTTCTTCCCTATGATGAACGAGGAAAAGCATCGTGGCTGACTGTTGTTCTCCCACTTAATCACTCAAGACCTAAGACCCTAAAAACAATGAGAGCCCAAAAGTGCAATGGACCTTTGGGCTCTAGTCTCATGGACTTCTAGCCTCTAATTCCTTCAATGAATGAGGGATTTTTGCCTTGGTGATATTTAAATAACAGAATCCTCTTGTTATTTAATGGTAAAAGATGGTTTTTAGTAAATTAGGATAAATATATTATGATATTTATTGATATTGAAAACAATTATCATTAACGTAATGGGTGTTGTCAATTATGATGTGGAAAGCCCTGATTTTACATGGCATCCTTTTGAATCCTGCGCTTGATCCTAATTTTTGTTGCAAATAAAGGCATGAAAATTTTCGCACAGACAAAAATCGGAATATCTAATGGCCACGTGAAGGTTCGTGAGGTATGGCCTTCGCACCAGAGGCTCTCCTTACGATTTCAATACCTTTTGAAGTGAGGATTCGAGGATCGGGTGACCCGAGAACATATGAAACTGAGCAAGCTCTGAAGTTGAGGAATAGACCAGCAGGGTGCTCCTAGAGCCTCATTCGTTTGGGAAAAGTCATTTCGAATGAAATCGAGGCTGGTGGATGTCAAATTTCGGTCTTTGGATATGTCCCTAACTGACATCTGAGACGATTCGGCTGATAATGACCGTCGGAAGCGCCTAACCTTTAACCCTATGTAGGACATCAAATCAGGTGGTCTGAGCCGTCATGAGTGACTATTTTTGAGCACTCCTCTCGAACACCGACGAACGGTCCTTCCAGTTGGAACGAGGAGAAGAGCACTAGAGGATCAGTCAAACTGGTGAGGAAAATATTTTTGGTAGTTCGTAGGAATTTGTAAGGCAGAGTCAGGCTGGAAGTCCTGTTTCCGGGCCTGTCTCGAGACCTGGCCGGGCGTTCCTATACTCGGGAGGTCAGGTAATGTTCGTCTCGATGACTCCCCTGCAGTCAGATAGTGGGCTTCGCTAAACCGCCGACTGATTGAAACAAGGAAGCAGGGCAGATGGTTGAGGGTGAGTGCAAACTTGAAGTGCAACATTGGAAAGTCCTGCCTCCAAATTTGTGCCTTGTGACACTACAGGCGTGGCCTGGTCGCGCGGGTTTAAGCAACCTCGCATACAAACTCCTTAGACGGCCGAGAAACATCCGATTTTTTCGTTTTATACCAACAATACCTTCTCTCTCTTTTGTAGGAGAAGTTCATTATTAAGCTGGAAGGTGTAGAATTTCATATCTTCTTTAGGTTGAAAACGGTCGGAAAGTTTTTGAATTCAAGTGGGTCTGTTTGCCAAAAAAGGGAGTTGATTTTTCCTCATTATTGCTATCAAGAGCTGAGCTGCCATGTATGATTTCCTAACGTCATGGAGTTCAATGTACCATGCGCGTTGATTCTCGGGGCACACGGGGCTCCATAGCCAAGCCGGGTCCAACCACCGTCGGTTACGGCGGCAATATCGCCTGTGTTGAGGTACGCTCTGCCGCTGGAACATGGTGGTCATCGATTGCGGAACTGGGGCTGATGGTCTTGGTGAATCCCTGGTGGCCGAGGCAACACATCCCATACGCCGTCACCTGTTAATCGGCCACACACATTGGGGATCATATTCAAGGAATTCCTTTCTTTGCGCCATGTGTTCGCATCCGATAATGAGTGGGACATATACGCACCGAGAAGTGGACCTGATTTCTGGACAGATCGATAAGTGAAATTTGTGCCTTTCTTTACGCCACCTGCTTTGTTTTGAGATCAGCAAAATATACGGCATTGGGTGTTTGTCGGTTCAATGTCTGATGACGGCGTGCGCTGTTAAGATTTGAAGATAGCTTGTCAGACCAGCCCGCAGCGTGGTTGGAGGGTTGATAGGCTCGGAGATACCCGTCCTCGTATTCCACGCTCCGCCAGAGCCGTTCAGACAAAGACATTGTCGACCCACCGACCTTTCCCATCCATACTGATCTGCACTCCCTGAGCTTTGAGCACCGCCGTGAACGCCTCGCTGGTGTATTGTGCCCCCTGGTCGGGTATTGAATTTTTCGGGTGCCCCGTGATAATAGCCGAGTGCTCTCCCAACGCTTCCACACAGGCCTCGGTCTCCAGGGTATTCGAGAGTCGCCAAGCGAGGCACTCGACGTGAGGTGCCAGTCCATAATGACCGTTAGATACATACACCCTTTGGCCA
This sequence comes from uncultured Nitrospirales bacterium, assembly GCA_963801755.1. Taxonomy (GTDB): domain Bacteria; phylum Nitrospirota; class Nitrospiria; order Nitrospirales; family UBA8639; genus Nitrospira_E. Next base: position 117,757 of record CAWDGE010000012.1, read on the forward strand.
TGGAATGTAACGGATGTTGCTCGCCCAGACCTGATTACGAAGCGTTCAATGTTCAGGTCTCTCAGCAAGTAGGGAACACCTTATGCCCCTTGCCAGGCTGAGACTGGTGCGGGGCTTTGGATAGATAGCCTGGAGCCCCAGTTTCCGCATCAGACGCTGGATCCGCTTCCGGTTCACTCCATACCCTCGATGCCGAAGCTCAACGCACAGCCGCCGACTCCCGTAGAACGGCCATTGTAGATAGGAGCGCGTCGAGCTGTCTCATGGATTCGAGCTCGGGAACTTCGGACGAGCCTGTAATGACATGCACTTGAGCGAGGGACAGCCAGCAGGTCCCATTGACGACTGACAGCGATCTCTTGCTTGACCTTGATCATCGCTTTGCGCGGCTCATCGGCCATGCCCCAACACACTGGCCTGAACGTTGTCCATGGTGGGCTCCGAATCTTGGCGTGCATGGAGTTGTTGCTGCACCTGGACATGAGACGCTATAGCAGCAGTTGCCTGCGTCTCAGCTTGAGCAAGAAGTTCTCTTCCAGTCCTCAATGAATTTTAGGATGCCCACATCAAATTGTTTCACCAACTACTTGCAATCTTCGGTCGCCTCGAACCGCCGTGAAGACAATTTTGGCCTTAAAAGCGGGGGGGAGTGATTCCGTCGGGGATCGTCGTGCCATCTTCTGCTCCTTCGTGAATAAAAATATCACAGAAGATTTCACTTAGCATCCAGTATTTCCTGTCCAATGAATGGGATCCACTGCTTTGTGCTGCCAAAAAAACACCCCAAAATGAACAGTCCTCATTCATCTTCCATATTTGCAGGAATAATAAATGGTGCACTGGTGGTTGTAGGAGAAAGTATTGATTTTATCATTTAATGTCTCTCCAAACTGAACGCTGTATATGGTCCATTCAAGGTTTTCCTCATCTTTTCACAGAGTTAACCATTATCTTCGCGCAGCCAAAGGCAAAACAAATACTTCAAGCTTTTAAAAATTACGGGAGAGGCGAGAAAAAATTAGGGAAGAACTCGAGAATTATTTCGAGGGGTAGATCGACTATAGCATATGTATCTAAACGGATACCCAGGTGTATCACTTCAGATAACAATTTCTAGAACCTGTATGGTTTAAAAACTCGTGGCATCGCAGGAATTGTAATTCAACAGTGTACCCAGCCCTTGGCGAATATAATCGGCTCTCCATTGTGGTGTCCTGGAAGACGACGCTGCGGGGCCGATTGGGAGCTGGGCGATTGCTAGTTTTGGGGGTTGGGGATAGACCCTGGAGGAGGACAGTTATGATGACGGCAGTCCTGAATGAAAGCGCATTTATTATTCCGTCTTGAATTTTGTAAAAGTTGTACAGGACGGCAATCACCGATAGGGTTGATATGAGGTAGTGTTCTTATTAGGTTTATGAACTGTTGGGAAGCTTCAACAGGAACTATATGACATTATTTCTCAATAAACTTTTTACGATTCTTTGAAATAGAATTTTTGCACATACTTCTTTAAATATCATGACCCACCGAGGTTTTCATTAGAGATAGAGCGGCAGTTTAACGTATCCATAGAAATAGCAGACGTATCTTTTTAGATAACCTTAAAGTCTCATCCACAGACTGCCGTCATTTTCTAAACAACTAAGAAACCAACAACTTCTAGTGGGTACTGGTCCCTGGTCCACTTCTTGTATGCTTTTTTTCTGAAGGCCTAATTCCATGATGAAGCAAAAAGATACTTAATAAAATTTCTGACAAGCCAAAACTCAAGTGAAGTCGGTTTAGGCTGAAGGAGTTCCTTAAGAGTGAAGGATGAGGTCAAAAGGAGTGGAAAAGAGGCACGCCAACAACATTGGGCATTAACAAAATAGCCTGGAATTTTAAGTTCACAAACATATCTCATCGGAAAAGGAAGGGGATCACAATGGCTAGAACGCAACATGATCGTAGAGCTACACTACAGTCCAACCATCGCAAATCAATCCTCCACGGCGCCGGAAAGCCGATTCGACGCGCCCAGCGATCTCGGGATTCCTGGTCTCGCCCTCGACGCCAGTTATGCTCCTGTTCCATTGCGTACGCTCACGCCACGTACTCCATCCACCGACCCCAATGATCTTAGCGAGGCATTGGAGTTGGACCTCGCTCCGGAAAGTACAAATTACATTGTTCGCGCGAAAATCGAGAGAAGGAGATGTGGATCGAGTTCGTGCGCAGCCGGGAGTAGTCGGGGTGTTCAGCGACCCCAACATTGAGCCCTGCATAATTTGCCCCGGTAGCCTGCCGCTTGGTGATCACAAGGATGTGGAAGCCTTGCTATGCACGAGCAGGATGCACAAGTGCGGAATGGACGGTAGCGGCGTGCTGGTAGCTATCGTCGATACCGGTGTCAACCTGGCTTACCTAAATAGCAAAGGCAAGACCCCGAGCTTTAATGCCGCCTGGTCATGGACGCTTCAGCCGGGAATACCGGGCTCGATGCCGGTGGATCACGGAACCATGTGCGCCTTTGATGTCCTGCATCGCGGCTCCGAAGTGCACCATTTTGGATATCGCATTGCTGCGGCCTACGTCCGTCGATGGCCGCTCTGCTTTCCGACGCGGTCAAGGCTTATGCCCACCTGCTGGACATCATGCTACTGCCCCGACGCATCGGTCAGTTTCGCAGCATGGTGGTGAACAACAGTTGGGGGATGTTCCATCCGAGTTGGGATTTTCCGCCCGGCGATCCGGCGAACTATAGCGACAATCCGAATCACCCGTTCAATCTCGCGGTGGCTTCGCTCGAAGTGGCCGGCGCGGATATTCTGTTCGCTGCCGGCAACTGCGGCGCTGATTGCCCGGACGGCCGTTGCCAGGGAGTCACTACGAACGCTATCTATGGCGCAAACGGCCATCCGCAGGTGCTATGCGTGGCGGGTGTGGATACGACAAAGCAGCGGGTTGGATATTCGACCATTGGGCCGGGCCGCTCTGGCAAACAAAAAGCCGGACATTAGCGGCTACACGCACTTTGCCGGTTCGGGGGTGTACGCGGCCGATGGCGGGACGAGTGCGGCGACGCCGGTGGTGGCGGGCGTGGTGGCCGCGGTGCGCTCCAAGCGGCCTTACAATCCAGCGGACTCGACGACATCTCCGGCCGCCATTCGGAGCCTGGTTACCTCGACGGCCGAAGACCTGGGAGCCTCCGGCTACGACTACAAGCACGGCCACGGCGTGGTGGATGGTTGTGAACTGGGGAGGAAGCTCTGCGGGTTCTGGTGGTTTGATATCTGCAAGATTCACCCCTGGATTTGCAAGGGCGTGTTCCGCTGGCCGGAGTTGCCGGGGCCTGGCCCGGTGATTCGCTGGTTTGACATCCCCGATATTCCGTTCAAGATTCCGAGGATCATCCGCTTCGGACGTCCCAGCCCCGGGTCAGGACGAAGACGCGATCATCGACAAGATGATCGACGAGTTGGTGCAGCGGTCTGGCGTAACCGATCCTGTTCAACTGGGCTACATTGTCGGGGTGATGCACGCTCAACGGATGAGGCTGACACCACGTACTGACCTTGGCGGCGCGTCCACCGCAGGAATTGAATATCCACCTGGCGATGCAAGTGGGGGTGGCGATTGTGGTTGCGATTCAATGGATTAGCGCACGAAACGGTAAGTTGAAGATAACAACCGGGGCAGGCACCACTTCTAGAGAAGCCTGCTCCGGGTAGGGAGCTCGAAGATGGCCGATATGATGCTGCAATTCCACCACGATGGGGGTAAACCAACACTTGAGAAGGGGTGGGAACTGTTCGGTTTGGCCCCTGAGGACGTGGACCAAGACTATGGGGTGACCACGACGGATCCACGTGCCGGGTTGTACGTTATCTTGATCAAGCCGGGCGCGGAGGAAAAAGTCCGGGTCAAGCTTGCGCAACGTGCGCATCATCCGGCGGAAGGGATCTTTGGGAACCCGCGTGTTGAGCCTACAGCACCACCAAACAGCGAATGAATCGTTTTGAGAGCGTTAAAATGTTGCACGTAGCAGTGTCATGAGACGCTCCCGACAATGCAAGGGTTCTTGGTCGAAAATAGCGCGTGAGAGTTGCCGTCATGTATCCGGCCTTTTTGCGCGGTCCCGTGACCGCTGGCCTTGATGGAATCCGCCTCTCAAAAGGTCGGAGGATAGACGCCCAGTCAATTTATCGAGTTGTGCACTCGGACATTACCTCGGGTTGGATCTATCCTGGCTACTCGTTTCGCCATCACGTCCTCTTTACCCTCGAAATGTCTCTCGCTTGTCCTTACCTCATAGTTCTGCTGATCTCTCATCATGGCCCAGACTGTTCGGGCCGTTTTATTGGCCATGGCCCCAAGGACCCCATTGGTCGGCCGTCTTACCAATAATTCTTCAATCCAAGGGGAGGACTTCTTGGTGGCCGATCTCTGCAAGCGCAGTACCGCTCGGGACCCGTGAACGACCAGGCGCCTAACATACCCGTCGCCCGCGCTTGGAGATCCGACCCAACCGGCTTTTTCCGCCAGAGGAGTGCTGTCGCGGGACGAGGCCCAACCACGCGGACCAGTGTCGATTTGATTTGAACTGTGAGCCATCGCCGATCGTGGCCACCATGGCGGTCGAGGTGATGACGCCGACTTCCGGGATGGTCGTCAAGCGTTGGCTCACTTGCTGGGAGCGATACCACGCTTGCAGTTTGCTCTCCAAGGTGTATATGGCCTCCTTTACCGCATGAAGCTGAACAATAAGGACGCCCAGCGCTTCGCGGGCGAATGTCGACAACCGCGGATAATCCCGGTTTTCAATGATCACCAGCAAGTCATTAATCCGTGAGGCTCCCTGACTGGCGGTCATCCCCAGCTCACTGTAATTTCCTCTTATGGCATTGATGAGCATCGTGCGTTGCTTGACCAGAAGCTCTCTGGACCGATGGAGCATCTGCACCGCATGGTGGGCCGCACTAAGGCCTCCGTAATGGCCTCGGCATCCGCGGCATCATGTTTGTTAGTTTTTAAAAAATGGCGGACATATTGCGGCGAGATCAATCGCACCTGGAAACACACGTTTGACCAAATCGAGCCCAATCGTGGTGAGGTTTTGCATAAGTCCCTTCTGTTTATAAAGTGCGATTACGGCTAGTATAATGCCGCAGCGCGACAACAGGAGCGTCCATACCACTAACTTAACGAAAACTGGACGCTGAACAGACAAGTTAACAAGAAATAACCAGTTGGTCTTCTCCTGGTTTCATGGACCTGTCAGTTAAGAGTTTTTGAGCATTGTTCGACATACAGCCCATGGGGCAGACCCTCGGTATGGGAATGCCGATGCTGACGGTCATAGAACCGTTCGATATAGTCAAAGATATCTGTCCTGACTTCTGCTCGAGTCCTATAGTGGCGCCGATAATTGACCCGTTCTCAATTTTTTTTGAAACTCGTGTGGCGTACATAGTGTGAGAGGATCCGAATGCAAAACCACGGTCTCTGAATTGGTCCGTTGCCACACCCCCATGAAGATGGATTGGATTACCATCTCCTGGTTGCCCCGTCGTTGACTGTGCCACCCAATCACCTGGCGGGAGAATAAATCAAGTCTGACAGCCAAAAAGAGTCAGCCTTCTCCTGTACGAATATGGGTAATATCCGTCACCCATTTTGTATTGGGGGTCTTAGCTTCCAAGTCTCGGGCCAAATGATTCGTCAGATTCTGTGTGCGGACTCTCGGCTTTCAACTTTTCCTCCAGTTCCTTTCAGGATTCCCCTCGGGCCCTCAGACATCATAAGCCGTGCCATCCAGTGCTATCCACACCGTTGCCCCTACCCACGCAGCATGTCCCACATTTAGGGATTCCCGTAAATTCCGTTACTTGCGGCATAGATCGCCCGAATGTCCTTGGGGAGCCGCGCATTCGTTTTTTCGCATTGGCTCGGCCCTGTGCGTGTCTCGTATAATACCAACTGGCTGAGACCTCCAACAGACGACACATCATTCGAAACGGCCAGTACTCACGGCTACGGTTAACCATAGCTTAGCGCCCATCGTGGCACTGTCAAAAAAGACCGCTGCTTTTCTAAAAAATCCCGTTCGTATGACACCGGAGCTACTTCCTCATCCCTGCTGCCTCCTTGGCTTAGAAAGGCCTGACGGCCCTGTTGCTCATCCTCTTTGTGCCACCGACTCACCGAATTCGCGTGAATGCTCAGGTCAGCGGTGACTTGCTTTATGGTGAGGCCGGCCCCTGTCGTCTTCTGAACTGCCGCGCTTGAATTTCATCCAGCATTTCCTTCGCTGTGCCATGACACACCGATCTGTTGTGGCCCTTTTCGAACGGGTCCGCAAAATCAGGGGAAGACAACTGTAAATTTTAGGGGTGGAGAGTGCTGGTCCTACACGTCGACTGAACCGATTATGTTTTACCACGTTGACTATACCTGTAGGGTGGTTTCCTCAGACCGCCAAACCTTGGAAAAATGAGCACGAATTTACGACCAGGTAATTGGATTACAGATTTCGGCCCGTCTGTATGTCGAAAGCTGACATCCGAAAATGATTCAGCTGATGATGGTCACCAAACGCGCCTCATTTTTGCGCAGATTGTACCCACATCGGATCAGATGGCCTGATCCCTAACGAGGGGAGGCCATTTCTGAGAGTTCCCCTCGGAAACGGACGAACGGTTCCCTTAGGGAACCTGAGAGTAGCTGGCAAGGGAAACAATCCGGTCGGAGAGTGATAGATGTTCAGTCCCAGGGGCTTGGGGAAAGGGTGTGCTGGGACAACTTGTTTTTGAATCTGTTCGGATGGGGCGAGCTTAGAATACTAAGAAAGTCAGATAATCTTTTTGACGGTACGGGTCTGGGTATTGGCCCTTCCACGACCGGGTCAAGATTGAGAACTGTTGCTGAAGAGTGCATTTTCAAGAAGGAGTTTCAGGCGCGTATTGATTTTCACAAGAAGGGTATTTGGGGCCCATTGAAGGAAATATTGAGGTGAAAGGGTGCTGGGATTATTGAAAAAACCAAATATTTCAACGCGGATGGTGAAATCTTGAAGACACGATTGTATCCCAGCAACATTCGCAACTTTGCATTTCTCCCTAGCGAAAAAGCCTCTTGTTTATAGTTTCGTGAAGGGGGCTAAGCGGCCCCGAGTCGTCGTATTGTCCTCCCTCCATCGTGTTGCCCTGAGATCCGACATCGTTGCCTCCTTCCATCAAGCCTGCTTTGGGTTTAAAACGTGTGGCCCATAGCCTATACTATCGCGTCCCTGGCTACTCTGCAGCGTAATCCAGTCACAGGCCAGCATGAATCCGGCCATGGTCCGAATATTTGGATGGATGAACGGGTGGCATTTCTGAACGAGTTGCCCAAAAATTTCCTATGACATATGAATCGCAGGAAGCCAAGTTTAATTTTCTTCATGTAAGGGGGGATCTACTCGGCGGTCTGACTGCTGGGGTGGTGACCTTACCCTTGGCTCTGGCCTTTGGGCTTCAATCCGGTCTAGGTGCGGTGTCGGGGCTGTATTGCGCAATTCTACTAGGCGCCATTGCCATTCTCTTTGGCGGCACCCGCACGCTCATTAGCACTCCCACCGGTCCCATGACTGTGGTCGCTGCGCTGACGATTTCGCAAGCCATCAGTTTCGAGGGGACCTTGGAACGGGCACACTTGGGACCATCATCGGAATTTTCATCTTAGGGGGTGTCGTACAAATCGCGTTCGGAGTGCTCAAAATCGGGGGCAATATTAAATACATTCCCTACCCGGTGCTCTCCGGCTTTATGACCGGTATTGGGATTATCCTGATCCTGTTTGAGGCTTTCCCGTTTATGGGCTTACCTGCCCCTGCCACAATCTATGAAGTGTTGACCGGGGGGAGCCAGGCATTCCGTGACATGAACCTCCAAGCGCTTGCCCTGGGCGGGTCGACTCTGGTGATTCTTTACGCAACCCCTAAGTTCAGTCCTGCAATTCCGGCTGCGCTGATGGCATTGTTGGTGGGAACCTTCGTCGCACTGGTGACCGGTTTATCAGTTCCCCTCATTGGCGAAGTGGCTCAGGGGTTGCCGACCCTTCAAATCGAATCGTTATGGCATATGGATTTTTCTCAACCATCCTTTATCATCAGCGCGGCATTGACCCTTGGAGCCTTAGGATGCATTGACACACTCTTAACGGCGGTCATTATCGACAAAATCACCGAAACCAAGCATCAGAGTAACAGGGAATTAATCGGACAGGGTATGGGCAATGTGGCATCGGCGATCTTTGGGGGTTTGCCGGGTGCGGGCACGACGATGTCGTCAATCGTCAACGTAAAAGCGGGCGGTCGTACTCGCTTGGCCGGGGTGATTTCAAGTTTATTTCTTCTAGCGGTGTTATTGGGCTTGGGAAAATATATGCAATATGTCCCAATCCCCGTCCTGGCAGCCATACTCATCACTGTCGGGTTGGACATTATCGACTAGAATGGCCTCCAAGAAGTGGTGAAGGTGGATTGGGCCGAAAGCGCCATCCTCTTTATTGTGTTGATCGTGACCGTGTTTGTGGATTTGATCACGGCCGTAGGAGCAGGGATGACCCTTTCCGTTTTTATGTTTATGAAAAAAATGGGAGACATCGGGGAAGAAAAAATTGCCTTGTTTCCCCTTCGATCATTAAAGATTCGAAAACCCTGTGACCTGCGTGAAGAATTCGTTTTACCACAGGATTATTTAGATAGCATGTATATTAAAACATTTACGGGTCCGGTTTTCTTTGGCTTTTCCCACTTTTTAATCGATAACATTAAACAATTGCCGTCAGTCAAGATTCTTGTTTTTGAGATGAATCGTGTGCCGTATCTCGATCAATCAGCCGCACATGCTTTGGAATTAGTCTTTGAATACTTGAAAAAGCGAGATATTCGAGTCTTGTTGGCCAACATTAATCCCCAACCGCTGAAAATGCTTCGTGCTGTGGGTTTAACGCCGAGAATAATTCCGGAACATCATATTTTTGAAGATATTTTTGATTGCGTGCGATCGCTGGAAGAAGAGTTTGTCTCAGGCAAATCCAGCCTGATGCCTCGGACTTTATAATTCATTTTTGTTGATTGAGCCAACAATGTGTCGGCAAAGAATTGAAAGAGGTCACAAACCTCAACCACATCGTGTAACAATTGTAGGTGCCTTCATTTCCAATCTTAATCGGACCGAAGGTGGTCGCGGTCATGGAGTTTTTCTCGGAAGAGGCGATGGAACCAGACGGGAAGCTGTTGGACATCATGGAAATCATTGGCTATCTCTTGGGTCGCATCTTTGAACGTGATCACGCCGGTTTGAAAAGAGGCGAGTATGAAGACCACTTGAGACGTCTTTACGGGCGCATCAAAGCTGTGCGGGAACTAGAAAACCTGCCGGGGGAACACAAGAGAACTGCCGAAGGCATTCATGAGGAATTACGATAGAAATATCGTTCAATGAGGGTGGGGTGATTTGAGAGAACTGACAGGAAATCCATCGGACTGGTGAAGGAAAGGGATTCTAGAGCGGCATGGTGGGGGATTTGGCGACATTTTGCAGTGTCGGAAATTCTTCAGTCAGGGTAACGGGCCCTAATCAAACTCGTCTTCACACTTTTCATTTCACACAAAGACGCCATGCATGCATTGTTCTCGGACGTATAATACCTGAGGATCAAGTAATGGAATTTTAAACAATTTGTTATCAATATCATGATAGTTTGGGCGGTTTTTGAAGAACCCACCGGTCTCATCCTCCTACTGTTCCTGTCAATTGCAGCCGGTCAAAACAGGTATTCTTGAGGTGGTGTCCAATCCAATTTTTCGTGAGGTTGTGGCAGGAATGGATATCAAAAAACTCCAGAGTATAGAAGATTTTCTGTCTATTGTGGACGAAATCCGTACAAAAATGAATTCGTCCCGGCTTCCGACTCGCTCCACGGACAAGAAAAAATCCTAATGTCTAAAAGGAGAGTCTCCTATGCCAACAACTTTACTGATGCCGCAGAAACGCAGCAACAGTCGCAGTCATACTTCAGAGAACTTCATTGAAGGGCGCATCGACCGTAAGGAAATATTTTCGTCAGGAGACACTATGACCAAACGAGCAATCTCTGATCGATGATCTTGTCAAACGGAAAGTGTTCAAGATCCCCGAGACGCCATAGCGGTCGTTGGCTAAGCCCAGCTTGCGATGGGCGCCAACCAGCGCGACTTTCTCCAATACTCAGAAATGTACCTTGCGGTGCACGTATTGTTATGCCGAAGGTGGGAGGTTGCAAGATTTGGATATACCCTTGCCGTAGCGAAAGGGGCAATCGATTAAATTGTTCAGAACGCATACCTGCAAGGTGTGGATCCGTCCATCAAGTTTTTAGGAGAAGGGGAAGCCACGGCCAGTTGGGGCATTTTTGGGAAATTATTGAATACTACAAAGAACAGTCCAGGGCCAATAATTTCAAACCCTCCGTATCTTTTAAGCACGAATGGTGTGTTTGCCCAATCACGGCTGGATTACATTGCAGAAAACTGCACCCATCTGACCTTTTCCTTGGACGGGGTGCAGGAAGTGCATGATGAGCATCGGGTTCTGCCGAATGGCGAGGGGTCCTTCGATCGCATAATTGCCACCATGAAGGGGCTCGAGATGCGTGGGAAAACATACGATATCCGATCGACGGTGACAGTCATAGGGAGTTCGACATTGTCTGAGTTTGTTGCGTTTGTCGGCGAGAACCTCCAATGCAAAAGTCTCCACTTCGAACCGGTCTTCGATGCCACAAACGTGACAAACCTCAAGGACCAGATTGAACCTCTCGATGGTCAGATCTTCGTTGATCATTTCCGCGAGGCAAGACGAGTGGCTGCCGGATTTGGAATCCAACTGCACTATTCAGCGGCTTCCCTGAAACACCGCGAGACTTTTTGTAGTGCCAGTGATGCGAGCAACTTCCTGGTCACCTCACGTGGAATTGTGACTTCATGTAACGAAGTTCTCCAACCTTCCGATCCTCGAGCCAAGTTGTTCCAATATGGAGCGTGGAATCAGGAGGACGGTGAATTCGTCCTTGATCATGAAGCGATTGATCGTTTAGGGAAACTTAATGTTCATGATATGCCGAAGTGCCAGGGGTGCATTGCGAAGTATAACTGCGCAGGAGACTGCTATGCCAAGAGTGCTTCCTCGACGGGGGACCCAGCTTCGGCGGGATACACGGAACGGTGCCATATCACACGAGAATTGCTCAAGGATAATCTCCTCCTTGCACTCATGTTTAAAATGGCTGGTGTTAACGCGGGTGGGTCAGTCCAACATGCTTGTCCCATGTCATCCTGTAAACGTGGACAAGGTTCTCGACGTGCCGTACAAGGCACCCATGCTCCATAATGTAGATGGAAAGGTCTTTCAATCCATCGGAGCAAACTCTTAATGGAAAGCAGTTAAGCCTATTATCCCATGTTGGAAGATTTTTAGGGAATTTCTCCTAAAGTTTTTCGGCTAAACGCGCATAAAGACTGGCATGTCGCCTGGCGCTTTCCTCTTTCGTGTATCGCTTGAGCACCTGTGCCCGAGCCACTTTCAACTTGACCAATGCGGGGGCCGGGTTAGCGATGATCGCGAGTGCAGCGTCTGCCAAGGCGCCAGGATTGGATGGATCGACCAACATCCCGTATTCTCCATTTTCAAGAATTTCTGGAAATGCCCCGCTACGACTTCCCAATAATGGTACCCCGGCGGCAATCGACTCTAACACTACTAAGCCAAACGCTTCGTTGTAAGAGGGGATCAACAAGAGGTCCATATGGGACATGATCTCGCAAATTTGAGTACGGTGACCCGTGAACTCGACGTGGTCCGAGAGTCGGAGGGCTACCACTTGATTCCTGAGTCCTTTTTCCAAGCTGCCGGCTCCGACGATTTTGAGTCGAGTGCCGGGTACGGCATCGACGATTTTCCGCATAGCCGTGATTGCCACCCTATGGCCTTTTTCGTGTTCGAGCCTTCCGACAATGCCGAGTACTGGACGAGCGGGATTGGTGAAAGCCCGAATTTCCGGTAAATCGGTGCGACCCCCAAGAAAGCGATATAAATCGAAAAATTGGTAGATTATTTCGGCCCGACTCCATTCGTCGGGCCGTAACTGTTCCTTCATTAAATGCTTGGCAATGCAGACGTAGGCTTCTGTGTTCGCCGACAGCCAGTGCTGCATGGCACGCATAACCGGTCGCAGGAACCATCGGGGTGGGGGCTCATCGAAATTGACCGTCGCGATGACAACAGGAATGCCGGCCAGTTTGGCAGCCAGACGGCCCCATAAATTGCAAAACCCTGATTGCGTCTGAACGATGTCCGGTTTGATGCGGTGGAACACCTTATATAATGCATTGATCACTTTGATCATGCCGACAGGGTCTGTGAGATGGGGTATGCCCAGCCCGAGTTCATGAATTTTGCAACCGGTTGCCTGTACTGCAGCGCCAATTACAGAGGTGGTCGGCATCAAGGTGACGATCTCAAAGCTGAAGCGTTCCCGATCGAGTTCTTCGGCAAGCCCCAGCGGAGAATGTTCTCCTCCGGCATCACGGTAAAAACCGAGATAGACATACAAAACCGTTAATTTTTTCATTTTAGCCGAAAAATCCTGGATGGTTCGTTTAAATCGCCCAAGTAGGATAAATTAAATGAAGGGTGGTAGTCACACTGTCGCGTGGTGTTTTTAAGCAATGGAGGATTGGAATAGAATAGTGGGAACGGAATAAAATGTTTTTGGTATTTGAATTGAACTCGGTGGTATTTCTACCGGAATTGACTGTGAGGTCATATGTGCAAGGAGGTACACGTTCCATACGATGGCTCGTCAACTCGCCTTTGCCTGAGATGAATGACTGATTCCGGACGCTCTATCTACAGTTTTGAGGAGTAAGGATCAGCAATAAGAAACCTAAGGCTCCGGCAAGGGCTGTGGAGATGGCCGACATCAATTCTCTATCAGCGTTCATTCGATATCCGAAAAATAGTAGCCTGAACAATCCTGCGATATGAACGACATGAGCAGTATTGGAACAAGAACAAAAACTAAGTCCAATGGCGCGAACGGCGGGAGAATGATTATGGGGACTTATCCCCCTGATCAGAAGCTGCAGCGTCAGCTGCAGAATGGCCAGAATTGATACCAGTGTCGACACCTGAACCGATGTTCGCATTGACGCAGTTGTGCCCCGTACTGCCTGGCTTGCCAATCTACACGATTCGCGATGCGCACGACCGTCGGCTTTCGCTTATAGCTACCACTCCTATAGCCGCCGCGACCTTCATGGTAAGCCAGATAGAGGCGCTTGGGATCCCATTTGGAAATGCCGAGCTCTCTGCTGCTTTTGTCGTTGTACCAGCCGATGAAGTCCAAGGCGTCCTCCATGGTTAAGCGGCTATTGAAGAAGCCACCGGCCTCATCCTCATATTCCTCCCAGGTCTCGTCCTTAGCCTGGGCATAGCCCTCCGCCGACGATTGGGGTCCGAGTGGAATGAACAGGAACCAATCCCAGGGTGGCGTCGCGTCGTGGCGAAAGGCCGACTCCTGCTTGATGAAGGCCATGAGAATGTGAGGCGGCGTGCCCCACCTGTTCTGAGATTCTTTGGCCGCATCGTACCATTCGGGGTATTGGTCGAAAATCGTGCACAGATTCTCCTGCTGCTTGGGTGGCAGGGAGGCGCAACTCGCTACCAGTGCGATGGCCATCGCCAGCAGACCAGAGATTACCTTCGTCGAAATCATGTGGTTGCCTGGAATTCCAATGGATATCATGACCTTAGTAAGTGCAATGCGAGCGCCACAGGGCTATTCGACGAGTCCGGCGGGTGATTCCTGGGCATTGTTGCAACATTCACATACGCTGACGATTGTCAGGGCTCGTTTGTAGGTGGCATACGTATTTTCCGAAAATGGCACCACTCAACTACATCATCCGGTTTAGTACCCTTCATTTGACCCTCGTATGGTTAATAAACGTATGGGGCTCGCGGTCGTAAGTATATCAATGGTGCAAATATTTGTTCGACGGCGGGATTGAGTGGGTTCCCAGACCTTCTTTCCTCACATGTACCCTTCAGTCATCCATTGATTTACCCTGGTGATGCTTTTTCCTTTGGTGTGAAGTATTGGGAATCGGAGTGGGGAGGAGAGACAAGTGGGGAGGGTTCGGAGGCTTGGTAATCAGTCTTCGAGATACTGAGCCTTATTGATGCCTTTGGCGCGAACAAACTATATGCCCCGATTTCGTGGATGGCACACTCTCAAATTCGGATACAAACCAAACCGAATCAAGAGCCTGTACTGTATCAGACAGATCCTAGGGGTATGCCTTTGTAAGCTTAAGGACTTTTTTTTCCTTTTCTGTGCTTGCGGTGGCTAGGTAAAATAGTCAAGAATTTCATGACACACGAATTTATAGAAGGGACCTCGTGCTCCCCCATTCTGTCTTGATTGATGAAAGGACCATTGAGACGCGGGTTGGCGAATTAGCCAAACTGATCGCAACCGATTTGCCAACCCGACAGCCAATCCTGCTTGGATTGTTGACAGGAAGCTTTGTTTTCCTGGCTGATCTCGTGCGACACCTTTCGCAGCATGGTATCGAGCCACAAGTCGAATTTTTAAAAGTGTCGCACTATGGCAGCAGCAGTGATGCCAGCGGGTCAGTCAGCTTTCTCAGAGAGGAACTCCCCCCTATCACAGATGAAGTGGTATTGGTCGTCGATGATATTTTCGATTCGGGGTTTTCGTTGCACGCGGTGCATGAACATCTGAAACAACAGAAGCCGGCCTGGGTTCGTTTCTGTACCCTATTGGATAAGCCAAGCCGCCATCAGGTGGCTCTCAGGGTAGATTACGTCGGTTTTGAGATTCCAGATGTCTGGATTATTGGTTATGGCTTGGACCTAGGAGGTGAGGGTCGGGCTTTACCCTATTTAGCCGCAGTTGAGCGGGAAAGCCGGGAAGCCCAATAAAAAAGAGCTCTCCGACAAACGAACGCTCTGTAGAGTGAGTCCCGGCCAGAACGAAAAGATCTCAATGATCAGAACTGAATTCCTGCCTCGCAGTCTGTCGGAGAAAACTCCAATGGGGGCTTGTAAAAACTGGAATGCTAAAGCCTTGCGGCATGTTCCTGAATTTCACACAATAATTTTTCCTTTTCTGTGTCTGACAAGAAGCTGGCCCTCACGCCATTCCTCGCCAATTGAAGGATGTCGGTTGGCTGGAGATTGAGCGTGCGCTGAACGGCAAGATAATTTTCCGTAATGTAGCCCCCAAAGTAGGCGGGGTCGTCGGAGTGGATCGACACGCATAAGCCTCGTTGGAGGAGCAGCTTTAAATTATGGTGGTCAAGTGAGGGGAACACTTTGAGTTTCACATTCGAGAGGGGGCAAACGGTGAGAGGAATGTGGGTGTGTGCCAAATGCTGGACCAGGGATTCATCCTCAACACAACGAATTCCGTGGTCGATACGGACGACTTTGAGTAGCTCGAGGGCCTGCCAAATATATTCAGGAGGACCTTCTTCCCCGGCGTGAGCCACGGTCAGCAATCCTTCAGCCCGTGCGCGGTCGAAGACATCCTGAAAAAGCTCGGGGGGACGCCCCCTCTCGGAAGAATCGAGCCCCACCGCACATACCCAGTCTCGATAATCCAGGATCATTTCCAGGGTCTGCCTGGCAGAATCGGGAGGGAGATCGCGAAGGAAACAGGGGATCAGTTTGGAGGAGACCTGCAACTCAGTGCGAGCTTTCTCGAGTGCGGTGTGAATACCTGAAATGACGGTGTGAAGGTCTACCCCACGGTTCATATGAGCCTGGGGGTCAAAAAAGATTTCCACGTGGCGGACATGTTCCTTCACCACGCGTTTGAGGTAGGCCCAGGTCAGATCAAAGAAATCACGTTCCTGTCGTAAAACCCGCGAGCCTTCATAGTAAATATTTAAGAAGGACTGCAAGTCTTGGAAGTTGTAAGCCCGCTTCAGCTCCTCACTTGTCGTAAAGGGAAGAGAGAGGCCGTTACGCTTCCCAAGATCGAACATCAACTCCGGTTCGAGCGTCCCTTCGATATGGAGGTGAAGTTCTACTTTGGGAAGATCGAGGATCCATTGTTCGAGTTCGTTTTGATTCATGGATTAACCTGTGCTTGGGGCATGGTCCATCCTGAAAAATGATCTTCCCAAATTAACACACATCATTGGAATTAATAGGGTCGCTTGAGAAAAGGGGTTTGAAAGCTTTCCGGATCGGAGGGTGAACTCTTATGGATTTTTCCCCCACTATTGGGCCGTTGCTCAATTTCTCCCTTCCTGATGTTGAGGGCCAACCGATTGAAGAACATCTTCTGCCCCTTCCCCTCCCACACGCATCTTTCCGTCGAGACACCTAAATTAAGGGTCCTTGAGTTGTTTTATCGGGTCCATGGGATCAGGAATTTTTAAAAGAAGGGGTTGTAGGTGTGGCAACACTTGACGGGTTTTTGACCATAATTCTGAGTGTTCGACAAAATCTGTTCGTTCATTTTCCCCTGACTTGAGTGGGAGGAGCCATTAGACTGTTGTACCCGGACCCGGGTTGATAGTGGATTTCTCCACGGTCTAATGCTCCTTGGTAGCCACCGGAATACTGCCATTCATCGAGAAGTGGTTCCCCGCTTTGCGTCACGTAGGGAGCCTGAGCTTTCTGTTCAATGTAGGTTGGGCCTCCGTAATTATAGTCAGAGGGACTGTAGTTATTGTGCTGCGGATTGGGCACGTATTCGTACCCTGGCCGCGCCGGATTATAGCCGGGAGGGGAATAGCCCTGCTGGGAAACCACCGGGAATTGTTGCGTGTCGGGGGAGGCCGAACCTGCCGCTCGCTCACTGCCGAAATAGACCATGAAGACACAAGCCATGATGACAGGAACTGACCTTAGCAAAGAGAATGACTGCAGAAATCTTTTCACCACTATTATGTTCCTTGATCAATAAGGTAATAATTGATCCTTCGAAACGAATTGAACATGCGGCCCGCTAAAAAAAATCGCATACTGAGGGAGTTGAAGTCAACGACGTGGAAAGACGATATGCCAGTTGTTGTTCCCGCTATTTGCGCACCACATCTTGTAGTTCTGTGCGACTCACAATGTGTTGCCCATCAATACAATAGTTGGGGCCAAGTAAATTGTTGACGAATAACTCATCTCCGTCCATTTTCAAGAAACAGGAAGTTGGCCCAAGCCCACTCCCTAACACCTATTTAATACTGGATGTATACCCCCGGTTTTGCACCCCTTTAAAGGGGGAGGGGCACAGCATTCAATATGGTGGGCGCGAAAAATCTCAGGTATAGGTTCTAGTGGACTGTAACAGCCAGATTGGTAGCATGAAAGTTCACCATGAATCGGTGAGACGATAAATTTTAATAATCCAGGCTCAGTATTGAGCACTACTCATTCGTCTGTTACAGCCCACTAGTGGGATGATATTTGGTTCCTTTGGATTAGCAAACATTTATTTCTCAGCAAGAGGAGTAAAACTCAAAAACGTCCCCAGCCTGAAAGTAAACCGCCGGGATTTATCATGCCCATTGCGATCCCCCGGCTTGGTCGCCCTCAGGCCGCTTGCGGTCGTGCTTGCGGCGCCCCAAGACCCCCGTGACTTCCTGTTCCAAAAGATCCTGTAGCCAGGCTTGCAGAGGCTGCCGGGCATAGGATTTCAGACATCCGTAAAATTCATCCGTTGACTCTTCCGTGTCCGTGTGCTTTCCTTTGACTCAGGCAGTGAATGGTGAAAAATTCCGGAAGAGGTACGCAATCAAACGGCCCTATTCCCACACTTTTAGAGCGTAGCTCGAGGTCCACCGCTGTAATTGACTACGGTCGGTGGCGTGTCACGGCGAGATGCCGGAGATAAACTGGATCGGGCGTATGATGAAAAGAGGCATATATGTCGGTACCTGCTGTGCTCCCCGTTCCGACGGTCAACGTACGGGCATTCCGCCCGGCGAATGTCCGGCGAATCCTTTGTGTCTTTCCCGCCTACACGGAGGCCTTCGGCACCTTCGATCGTGCCTTTCCCCTGATGGGGCCCGTCAAGGCCTTCATGCCGCCACAGGGGATCCTCCTCATCGCCGCGCTCGTGCCCTGGGAATGGCAGGTCCGGTTCGTCGACGAGAACATCCGCCCCGTGGAGGAGAGCGAGTTCGCCTGGGCCGACGCCGTCCTCGTGTCGGGCATGCACATCCAGCGCAGGCAGATTCTCGACCTCGCGCGCCGTGCGTACCTCGCAGGCAAGGTGGTCGCTCTCGGCGGGCCCTCCGTCTCCGCGGCGCCCGAGTATTATCCGGAGATCGACCTCCTCCACTGCGGTGAGGTGGGCGATGGGACGCTCGATCTGTTCCACCGGCTCGACGAGACTGTGGTGCGCCCCGAGCGGCAGATCGTATACCGCACAGTCGACCGCCTTCCGCTGACCCAGTTCCCGACGCCCGCCTATCGCCTGATCGACGTCCGTCAGTACCTACTCGGGTGCGTCCAGTATTCAAGCGGCTGTCCCTTCACCTGCGAGTTCTGCGACATCCCCGCGCTCTACGGGAGAAACCCAAGGCTCAAGAGCCCGCAGCAGATTCTGCTCGAGCTCGATGAGCTAGCCGACGGCGGGACGCCATCGATCTACTTCGTGGACGACAATTTCATCGGGAATCCCCGAGCCGCGCTGGACCTCCTGCTGCACCTCGTCGAGTGGCAGCGCCGCCGCGACTATACGGTTCGCCTCTCCTGCGAGCTTACGCTGAACGTTGCCGAGTATCCTGAGATCTTGAAGCTCATGCGCGAGGCGTTCATGACAAATGTCTTCTGTGGCATCGAGACGGTGGATACGGACGCCCTGCGAGCCATGAGCAAGAGGCAGAATCTCCGCACACCGATCCTCCAATCCGTGGACACGATCAACAGTTACGGGATCGAGGTTGCCGCCGGGATCATCCTTGGGCTGGACACCGACACCCCTGAGACGCCGGAAGTGATCCTGGAGTTCATTGAGGCTGCCCAGATCCCGATCGTGACGCCGAACCTGCTCGTCGCCCTGCCGCATACACCGCTCTACGAGCGGCTCCAGAAAGGATCCCGTTTGAACTCGGGGGAGGGGCGCGACTCGAACATCGAGTACCTACAGCCCTATGAGACCGTGGTGGCGAACTGGAAGCGGGTGATCCGCGAGACGTACGAGCCGCGAAAGATCTACGCGCGCTATGCCACGCAGGCGAAGAAGACGTATTTGCACCGCAAGCGGCCGATGCGCCCGCTGGACCAGCTCACCTGGGCCAACGTCCGGCGCACAGTCGAGGTCTTCTCGCGCATCGCATGGCGGGTCGGGATCTGTAGCGATTACCGGAAAGAATTCTGGAAGATGACCTGGCGGGAACTGCGCCAGGGTAACGTCGAGTCGGTGTTTCAGATCGCAATGGTCGGGCACCACCTGATCACCTTCGGGCGCGAGTGCCTCACCCGTGACGTGCAAGCCTCTGCCTATTCCGCTCGCGGACGGGAGGAACGCGCTTTGGTGGCCCGGTGAAAGGATCGTGCCTTTGAGGAGGGCGGCTCGAAGTAAATTGTTGACGAATAACTCATCTCCGCGTGAAATCGCTTTAGGCTACGCTGACGAGAATGCGATTGGTACCGTCAGTCAGGAGGGGGTAAACGTCGGCGCGTGGTATCCGAACCCCACCTGGGCGATAGGGATTGGGATCGCGTCTAAATCCCGTTTCGATTCCATTGATGATCACGGATTGCACCGAAGCCGGTGCCTCACTGGTAATCGAGTAGATCACGGTGATGGGTTTTTCATCAATTGCATAGGTAAATTCTAATCCATCCAGTTGTTTCGGCAGGACGGGATCGATGACGACCTCGTCATACGACAGTCTCAAGCCTAAAAAATTGCTGACGATTTGATTGATCAAGATGCCGGGTCCGCTGGAGTAGATGCGCCAACCCCCTTTCACCCGAACGTGACCCGCCCGCAGCGCATCGAATAGCTGTTCGGCCTCAGCACGATCCCGTACATCCGCATCCGAGCTACTGAAATAGGCATTGCTCTGCCGTGTGACCGCATTGGTTACCTGATCCTGAATAGTGATCGGTAAAATCTGCAAGATCGCGTCGTAAGCTTTCCGGGCTTGGCCGATTTTGCACATGGCTTCGATATAGCGGATGTGGGCGTGGACATATTGCAATCCGATCTCACGCCCGAAATGGGCCGACTCTTCGGCCCGGCGGAATAATACTCGCACTCCGCCTTGATAGGATACGGGTTTGTTCATGAGGCGGACACCGTCCGGAAAGCTTAGATGAGACTCGATGAGCCGCAGGTGATCCTGCACTTGTTCAGGGGTAAATAACTCGCCAATGATGCTGCGGGTCATCGGCAGCAGTCGATAGTGAATCTTCGTGCGCGTATCGCTTGGGTGAATGATGGGTTCTATCCACCCATCGGGGTGTCGATAGCCAAATCCGCTCACGACCTTATCCGGTAGAAGGTGCTGGTTGAAATCTGCTTTGATGCGCCGGGCTAACTGCAGTAGCCGTTGTTCATCGGCATGAAGCCCGGCCTGCCTAAAGGCGGTGCCCAATTGTTGCAATACTTGATAGGTTAGGGCGACCGTCCAGGTGCTGACCATATGTTCGCGCATGGCGGATTGAGCCGGTTGAAGGGTATCGTCCCAATCCCCGGCCCCGTAGGCTGATAACGCCGTACCTGGGATAAAGCGGGATTCGATGGCGTCAATCGTGCGCTGAATATGGCGTAACAGAGTCGATCGGGTGGAACTGTGGCCAAAGTCTGGCAGCTCGGTATAGGGCAGCTCAATATCCAATATACTGAAATCATTGCTGGCTTCGAGGTACATGGCCAGCGCTTTTAATGGCCAAAGGATGATGTCACCATGGCTCTCCGGATGCTGGATATTGGCGAACCGGTCAAACATAAACCACTGTGGCCAATCGGCCGTCTCCTCATATTGCTGGGCAAAGACCGTTAACAAGATCTGTTTCGCTTCAGGGTGGTGTTGGGTGGCCAACAGGAGTTCGAGCGGGCCTTGGCAGACATCGCGCACACCCCATGCGGCACCGGAAAATTGTTCGAGACCATGGGGCGTCGTGTAGTGCACCATGGCATTGTGGACGTACCAGTAAAAGATGTCATTGAGTTTGTCACACAGCGGATTCGTCTTGGTGAGTGATACGTGAAATTTTCTGCCTAGTGATTGCCAAAATGACCAGCCGGCCTGTTGGTCTTGCTGCAGATTAGCCGGCTGAGTTTGATATTTCCTGCATAAGATTTTGGCGTGATCCTCGTTGACGATTGAACCCGTGATCGCCAAAGAAAATGTCTGCACCGGTTTGGTACGAAATGTGAGATAGGCTAATCCACGGGACTGGTGATCGGTAAATAATTCTTCATCTGTCCCGATGTGCTCGACCTTGGCTGGTTCTGATGTGGTGATGAAGAAAACGGAATCCGGATATCGTTGGGTCATCTCCGTACTGGCATGTGGGCTCAAGGTGGCGGTTGCGGTCTGGGCATCAATCTCGATATGGCCTTGATGATCCAGTTCATGGTTACCCAGAACCAGATTGCCGAGGATGACAAAGGTGTCGGTCTGATCGGACTCAATACTCAAAAACGCCGCGGCGTCTTCGGGGCTGACCCAGGCGTTGACCACAATCCATCCCTGATCGGTCTTGTAACGCCATCGGCAGGAGTGCAAGCCGATTTCATAACACGACGGCATCCCGAGAAGATGATACGTTGCGCCTCGCTTGATTAAAACGCGCAGGCCGCTCGTTTTGAAGATGTTGAAGGGAGTTCTCGTAATAGACAACAGTTTGTTGAACGACGTGTTGCCAATAGTGAGATGGGAGTGAAAGACGCCGGCCATATGCGTGGTTGAACTCAGCCCATCGTCCTGCGGAATCCTGGCGCTCCCGCTGCGCAAAATATGGCCGTGGGGGCGTTCGACGAGCCGCTCTTTGGCTTTTAACACCACATGGGTGGCATCCGCATAGAAAAACGACAACAAGGTTCCGTCCTGGACTTCGTCATGTCGTCGCCGATCCGGGTAATAGGGCTTGGACCTCGTCCTCGGTTAAATCCTGTCCGGTCAGCATCGTAAGGTTGTGCAAGATCGTGCTGGGGGCTGGTTGCGGCGTGAACACGCGTTTGGGTGGTTGATCTTGAAATCGTTGGAAACGGGTTATCGCGGGAGAAATACGGTCGGCATCAGCGGCTTGTGTGGGCTCCGGATGGTGGGGAACATATTCGGCGTAAAACGTGACCGATCGGGATTCGCCGGGAACAATCCGAAGGATATCGGATTGCAGACCGCAGAATGCCATTTCATATTGCTGTTTGACACTCACGAGGCAATCCTGGGTGAGTCCAACCGGGATATTGGTGTGTTTATACGCCAATCCATAAAAGGTCAGACCATCTGTCACGAAACCTCTGGTGTGAGTGGTACTCCCCTGCATGAGCCAGGGATGTTGATCGTCGCATGCCTGATTCTGGCGTGAACACACGACGGGTCCGTAGAGGTCGTGGGTCAGAACATGATGATCAATGTAGTGGCTGCAATAGGCTTCATTGTTCCGGACCGCCCCTTCGTGGGCCAGGCCGATATCCTGGGTATAGATCACATCGCAGAGACGATCCGTCGAGGCGGTGTTGTGAATATCGATGGTCCAAAACCACAGCGTGGCCTCCGGGTGCAGCGTCAGTGAACAGGTATAAGTCAGATCCTTCCAGTGCCCGTGCCATCTGGCTTGGTTTGGTGTGTGCGCGAACGTACTGGGTGATGAGGTTCCGGTCAGCGGGACAAACGTGATCGAATCAGCCGTGCGGAGCCGTAAATAGATATTGTTCAATGAACCTTCAAGCGGGTTGCCCAGTATCTGATTAATCATCACATCATCACACATTGCCCGGAATAACCCGCCGTTCGGAAAAAATTCAAAGACAAGGCCGCTTGAGTTGGCTAACTCAATCGTTTCAACTTCGTACCGTGATCGAAATGTCGACATGATGTCTCCCGATGGTTCTGTCGCAAAATAGGTGTTCGAATCGAAAAGGATCGCACTGACTCTGATGACTAGAATAATTCAGAAGTGGATTACTTGTCTTCCGCAAATATCCTCATCTGCCCTTTCTTGATCATCGCCAGCACTTCCATGCCCGCTACCGTCTGATGTCGCCAACGTCTCCACTTCCATATTCAAGAACTTCTGAATACACAGAAAGCCCAAGGGAAATGAAGACGCGACTTCATCTCCACATTACATCCCTCATGTTGCTCTGGGGGAAGGATCTGTATGGAACTCCTACCTGCATAGACACAAGTCATTTTTGTGGCTACGATTACAGCCACAAAAAGAGGGAGGATAATATGAAAATAGCCAGTGTGAAGGAAGTGAAAGATAATTTATTACAGTTCCTGAAGAAAGCCGAGCAAGAGGATGTCGTGATCACCAAAAATGGGCGACCTACTGCCATTCTCCACCATCTTGGAGAAGACGAACTGGAGGATTATCTCCTGGAACATGATCGGAAATTCAAGCAAAAAATCGAAAAACGCTGGAAAGACTATCTCAAGAACGGTGGTGTCTCTATGGCGACAATGTCTTCGTCTGCCCTTTCTTGATCATCCCCCATCACTCCCATGCCCGCTCACGTCCGATGGGCCGCGTAAAATCTTTTGAAGAAAAGATTCTACCGCAATACCGAAGTACAAGCTAAAAAAAAGAAGAGCCCACCTTCCAGAGAACAGGTTTAAAACAGGTTTTTGCCCGAATCGGGTTCTAGCCGCTGCACGGGCTTTGAGCCCTTTCAAGGAGGTGGTGTTATACCAAGCCGCATAAGATGTTATGATAAATGGCTTCATGAACAGGGACTGACTGACATGGCAAGAATTTCGGCCTATTTTGCAGGAGAATCAATGGCGTGTGATGGGGACAGAAAACCAGAACTCCGCCTCTCATGTGGATCAGTCATAAGATTCTGGCTGCATACCCCTGTGAAGTTACTTGCCCGCCAGAGGAGGAGGGTCGAAATATGATTTCAAATCTCAGGATACTCAGAGTGCGAACCCTTTTACAGCGAGGTAGAGTGTGTTGATGCCAACTCGCGGAAAGATGCTCCTGATTAGCCGCGCATGCCTTACGACGGCATTGCTCGTGATGATGGCCGGCCTGGATCAGTCGGTTCACGCCACAGACGGAGGTCAGACGAAGTTTCAGCGCATTTCGACGCAGTACATCGCCGCATTGGGTCCTCCAGATGCAACCTCCGGAAGCGGCGCGAGGGGTGGGGGCTCTGGCCGCTGGATCCGGGCCCTCGGGGAGTGCGGTTGAGCAGTTTGGAGCAATTGGAGGAGGCGGGTGGCGTCGCCCCGACACGCTGGCAGTTCGACCACACCGACTGGTGGCTGGAGGAACACGGCCTCATCATGGAGCAGCCGAAATTTCCGATCCCTCCCGGCAAATATCTGGTCACGGGTAACCGCGAAGTCACGACCGTGCTGACCATCCATCCCGCTGACAAGAATGGAAATAGCCGCTGGGAACTCGATGACCATGCCACGCTCTATGACGTGACGCACCTGGCGTGCCGTTCCGCGCGCTATACACCGACGACTGGTGATGGTTCGTGTTCTCCCGCAAACGTGCAGAAGACTGCGTTTCCGGTTAAACCAGGTGGGGCGATGCCTCCAGTCGAGGGCTGCAAGAAGAAGGACTATTCGGTTCTCATCGTGATCGCTATGGCCGTCGAGGACGAAGGCCGGTGACGCCGAATTGTTTTTTGAGACCTCGTCCCAAATATGGACGAACGGGCGACCCATTGCCGTTGCGGGGACCAGATGGGTGGGGAGGGTGTCGGGAGGCGGAGCAGCTGATACGGAATCAATGGTCCACGGCTCAAGAAGAGAAATTTTTCTAATCGCTTAGGGCTAGAGTACTTGAGGGAAAACCTGTTTTGGGATCTGTTGGGATGGGCCACGGCGGCAGAATGAGAAGAAGGTTAGATGAGTTTTGACTATATACAGGGTCCGTTTTCCATTTTACCCATTGTTCAAGCTTGTGTTCCTTCAATCTAATTGCTCGACCTCAAAACCCAGGTGCCTTAAGATTTTCAGTCGTTCTTCCATTTACCACGGGTAACTACATCGTTGCACCAACCTACAATTTCTTGGACGTGTGATCGACCAAATACATTTAGTTTTTATTTTTCATTAAAGATAAGGTTGCGTCTGCCATAATCTCATCCTCTCCGTGAAGAAGATAGCTAAGACTGACTTTTATCCTCGATAACTCATTTTTGGCAAAAAACTCTCCTTTAAGGCCTTCCAGTCCTCCTGGGATAAAACCTAAACCGGTCATGGAACGAATGGATCACACAAAGCACATCGAACAGTTCATCGATCGATACTTGTTGAATGGTTTCTGGTTTTGATAACCATCGCTTGATCTTCGGATAGTTAACTTTGACGATTTGGTTTTCAAAGTGTGGATAAGATGTTTCCAACCATTCCCTACCAGCGGATGGATTTTAGATTCTTGCATGGGACCTGAGAGTATTGGTTGGTGTAAGTATGAATCTCCCTTCGCGTAATTTTCACGAACAAAACTAAAAAATGAATCAATTTCCATTCGCAAAGGAATGGCCTCTTCGGGTACTTCCTCTTCCCGGATTTCTGGTAGGCCCGGAGCACAACCTGAAATGCTCCAACGCATTCCTGATAGCTCTTGCGATAGTCATCTATGAATATGTTCTGTTCCGTTTCTTTTTTCGGACCCCGATTGATGTTTGCGTAAACCACATTCCCCAACTTGGATTGCACTTCCTCTCCCATATTTGCAATCAATTTATCAGCCTCTCTTGGTGGCGGTTGTATATGGCCTTGTATTGCTGATCTTGGCGACGGCATCCAGAACCTTGGCTTGAATCCAAAAGTCCGAAAATAGACAGATGAGTTCTCCAAATCGCGGATCATCCGTTGGGAATGGAGACCACGACTTCCTGATTGGTCAGGAGACCGTGATTTGTAAGTTGGCCGAGCCGACAAGTGCTTCTTTTTGCCCAAATATATATAACTTCGGATGAAACGACTGACTGGTAAAATACCTCACTTCGACATTTTCCAGCTTGACAATTTGTTCCAAGGAGCATGGGTGGTGGGATATTTGAGCCCAAGGACGATTCTTAGGTGATTGTTTCCTTTGCCGAGTTTTGCCAAAGCATCATGTTCAGTGAGAGTAGGCCACGGCGATATTAGATGTTTCTCCCACCCTCATTCATATAGGGCAGCAAGGCATTCTGGACGAAATCCCTTTTTGCATTCCTATTGGTGAATAAGCCATCGCTCATCGGTTGTCTCCTTCCCGTGGGATCTATAGTGTTATCGGGACCGATG
>CAWDGE010000013.1:0-123818 GCA_963801755.1 uncultured Nitrospirales bacterium
GCGCTTGATCGTCGCCGCCAGCGCGCGCTTCCAGCGGGGCCGAGCGTGTCGAGGATGCGGTCGCGCTCGCGCAGCAGCCGCGCGGGCAGTCGGTCAGCGGCTCGGCCGCGCCGCAGCCGGTTGCGACGCGCTGCACGGCCCGCCCGACCCAGGCCAGCGGCCGGTCGGTCGAGCAGCACGGCCCCGACCCGGCTGGCGACGAAGAAGATCAGGCCGGCCAGCGCGGTGTCGAGCAGGCCGCGGTCGACCCCGCCGCGCAGCAGCGCCGGGATCGCCAGCACCGGCAGCGCCAGCACGACCGCGAACACGAGCACGTTGACCGCGGTCAGCGCCGTCACGGTCGCGGCCGGCGGGCAGCCCGGCGCGGACGAGCATCTTGTACTGCAGCGCCGCGCCCATCGCGCCGCCGCCGGGCGCGATCTTCGCCAGCGCGTTGCCGGCGAGCTGGGAGGCGATCACCGGGCGCCAGCGCTGCGCGCGCAGCGCGACGTGCTGGAGCGCCCACAGGCACGCGAGCGACGCCGGCCTGCAGCGCCGGCCATCGCCGCCAGCGAGGCGAGCGAGAAGCGCGTGATGTCGCGCCAGGAGCCGAACACCTCGACGAGGCTCGGGAACACGAGGTAGATCGAGACGCCGGTGACCGCGAGCCAGAAGATCGTCCGGCGCAGGCGGCCGCTCGGCGGCTCGGTCGCCGCGCCGCGGTCGATCTCGGTCGCGACGTCGGTGCGCGCCTCGATCGCGTGCTCGACGCGATCGCCGAGCGTCTCGGGCGGCGCGTGCACCGCCGGGATGATGCCGGCACGTGGGTGAGCGCGGATCACCCGATGCGGATGACCCCGCGTCACCCGGGTCGTGCGGGAGCGTGCCTGGCAGATGTCCGACGTCGACGCTGCGCGACGAGGTCGAGCGCCTGCGCGCGGAGAACGCCGCGCTGCAGCGCAAGGCTCGCGCTGCGCCGGACGCTCCGGCGCGCGTCGGTGGTCGGCTGCTCGTGCTCGGCTGCGGGCTCGCGCGTGCTCTCGCTGGTCGCGATCTGGCTGCGGGTCACGCTGCTCGACACCGACCGCTACGTCGACACCGTCGCGCCGATCGCCGCCGAGCCGGCGGTGCAGGGCGCGGTCGCCGCAGCAAGCTCGAGACCGCGATCTACTCGCCGTCGACTTCGCCGCGCTGGCGCGCGAGGTGCTGCCCGACCGCGCCGACGTGCTCGCGCCGGCGATCGAGCGCGGCGTGCAGTCGGTGATCTCGCGACCGGATCGAGCTTCACGCGCTCGCCGCGCTTCCAGGAGCTGTGGGTCGAGGCCAACCGGCGCGCGCACACGCGGGTCGTCGAGCTGCTCACCGGCGGGCGCTCGAACCGGCTCGTGCTCGACGACGACACGGTCTACCTCGACCTCTCGCCCGCCGTCGACCGCGTCAAGGACGCGCTCAAGGAGCGCGGCCTGACCGGATCGCGACCGCGATCCCGCCGACCGTCGACGGCGAGATCGAGCTCGTCCAGTCGAGCGCGCTCGTCGACGCGCAGCGCGGCGTCAAGCTGCTGAAGGCGGCTCGCGATCGTGCTGCCGCTGCTCGCGCTGCTGTGCCTGGTCGGCTCGGCCGCGCTGACCAAGCCGTGGCGGCGCGGGCTGCTGCGCGCCGCGATCGGCGTCGCGGTCGTCGATGCTGCTCCTGATCGCGCGCGCTCGCCGTCGCCCGCTCGGCCTACCTCGACGCGCTCGGCAAGGGCGCGCTGCCGCGCGACGCCGCCTCGGACATCTTCGACACGCTCGTCGCGTTCCTGCGCCACGGCGTGCGGATCGTCGTCGTGGCCGCGATCGTGATCGCGGTCGTCGCGTTCGTCTCCGGGCTGCCGCTGCGGCGCTACGCCGAGACCGGCTGGCGGCGCTTCGCGACCGACGCGCGCACCGGCGCTGGATCGCCGCGCACGAGCGCAACCTGATGATCGCCGTCGGCGTCGGCGCGGGGCTCGTGCTGCTCGTCTGGAGCCCGCTCACCGGCGGCACGGTGCTGATCGTCGCGATCGTCGCCGGCGCGCTGGTGGCCGTGATCGCCGCGATCTCGACGCCGCACCGCGGCGGTCAGCCGACGATCCGCACCTCGAGCAGCTCCAGCCCGAGCGACTGAGTGCGGTGGAGCAGGCCGTGCAGCGCGGCCTGGTCGATCTCGCGCGCCCGCACCACGGAGACGCCTGCCTCGAAGCTCACCGCATGCGGTGAGAAGGCGGGGCTGAGCTCGGAGAGCCGGCCGGCGATCGTGATGTCGTACGTGCGCCGCGTGGGCGACATGGAGCGTGGCACCGTATCGCCGGAAATCGTGGCGCACAAACACTTATCGCTTGTGACCTCCCCAGCGGGAGTCCAAAGTCGAGACCGTCAGCCACGCCGCCGCTGACGCGAGCACGGCCGCGGGGATCGCGTCCAGCCCGACGTGCCCGACGAGCAGCGCGCCGAGCAGGATCGGCGCGAACAGCAGCCGCGTGCCGGCGGCCATCCCGCCGGCGGTGCCGACGGCCACGGCCCACGTCGGGGAGACGTCGAACGCGATCACCGGCAGCATCGCGATCGCGACGCCGAGGAACACCGCGGGGAACACCGGGCCGCCGCGAAAGCCGCAGCCGAGGCAGACCGCGTAGCCGAGGCCCTTGGCGGCGAGCAGCACCAGCACGATGCCGGCCGAGCCCTGGGTGACGAGGTCGGGACCGCGGCCTGGCCGGAGAA
Source organism: uncultured Nitrospirales bacterium (assembly GCA_963801755.1). Taxonomy (GTDB): domain Bacteria; phylum Nitrospirota; class Nitrospiria; order Nitrospirales; family UBA8639; genus Nitrospira_E. The sequence continues at coordinate 2,721 of CAWDGE010000013.1, forward strand.
CAGCACGTCCTTGGGATCGGCGCCGAGCACGTCGGCGATCTCGGCCAGCAGCCCGGTGGCCGCGCCGCCGGCGAGCAGCAGCGCCGGCATCCGGGAGCGCTTCGCGCCCTCGATGCGCGTGGCCAGCCGCCGGATCGCGAAGATCACGGCCGCGGCGGCGACGCCGACGACGACCGCGAGCCCGAGGTCGAGCACATGGGTGCCCACGTAGGACGGCAGGCCCGGCACGCTCAGCGACGCCGGCGTCGAGCCCGCCCCAGTCGCCGAGGCCGATGAACAGGACGTAGCCGAGCGCGGCGGCCACGAGGCCGGGCAGCAGCGCGGCGAGCAGCGACGCGCCCATCGCCAGGCCGCCCTCGACCAGCAGCATGCCGGCGACGAGCGGGCCGTCGAACAGCGCCGAGATCGCCGCGAACGAGCCGGCCTCGCCGAGCACCGTCTCGCTCGTCTCGTCGGCCCGGCCGAGCTCGCCAGCGCGACGCCGGCCACCGAGCCGAGCGCGATCAGCGGCGCCTCCGGGCCGAGCACGGCGCCGAACGCGAGCGTCGCCGATCGCCGCCAGCGCGATCCCGGGCGCGTAGCGCGAGCGGGGTGGCGCCGCCGCCGATGCCCTCCAGCGGCGGGTGGCCGCCGTCGCCGGGCAGCAGCGCGCGCGGCGAGCACGCACAGCGCGCGCCCGACGATCGGCAGGCCGATCACGAGGTACCACGCCGGCGGGAGTCCGGCCACAGCCGGTCCTCGAGCTCGTGCACGAGCGCGAGGAACAGCGGCGGCCAGCAGCGCGCGCGGGCACGCCGATCAGCGCGCCCAGCCCGACCAGCCGCAGGTAGGACCGGCCCTCGATGCTGCGTGGCGGTCATGCGGCGCACGGTCGTGGTTCCGGAAGCCGCCGGAGCGAGCGGGATGGAGTGGTCACCGGTCGCGGCGGCGGCGAGGTCGACGGTGCGATCTTGTGCAGCCGCGTGCGCCGCAGCGTGACGTCGTCCCGAGTCGCAAGCGACGTTCTCGCCCCTTGGCCGTGCTCACGTACTTCTCTGTACGCTCCGCCCGTCCAAGCGGCTGCGGCCTTTCCTTCGAGAAGCCTCAGGACGGGTCTGGACGGGCCTTTTGGAACATCCTGCTTCGCTCATGGAAGATCGTAAAATTTTTGATCCCGATAAGCTCTCAGAAGAATTTTGAATTTTTCAACAGCTTGCTAGAGGATCCTTGTTTATCCGGCATGGCCTGTTCACGAAGTTTTCCATTTTTTTACATCATGTATTAAGGAAAGAGAACGGATATGGTTGACGGGTTACTGCTGTTTGCGGTCTTGGATGTATGGCGGATGGTGTTGCCGTTTGGGTTGACGCTTCTGTTGCTGATGACGGACCTGCTGTCTCGCTGGCAGGGCGATTCCTATCAAAAAGGGCTGCGGGAGGTCCTTAACCCCTTGGTCGTTCGATTGACGGTCGGTCTGTTGGTGTTGTCTGGAGTTGTCGGTCTTCTTGTGCCGGCCATTCTTGGTTACCCTCTACCTGAATCCCATATTGCCGTGGGGCCGTGGAGTTATGAGGAAATGTTGAGTTTTGTGTTGGGCGGAGCCTGCCTTTGGAAAAGCCTGCAGAAAAATGGTCCCGGAAAGAATTCGGGGTTTGTCTGGCTGGGTTGTGCGGGCCTCCTGTTCCTTGGAGCGGGTATCTTGTGGTTAGCCCGATGGGATGCCATGGCGCATGAAGGGCACGTGGCTGGAGGATGGTTTGTACTGGGATTGTCGGCCGTGGATTGGACCCGAGTGATTCCTAAAATCCTGCACCTTCTTTTTGCCAGTTTGGCTGCAGGGGGATTGGTGGTGACGCTGCTGGGGCTGCTCGGATGGTCAGGCGCCTCGGTTGCATCTGACTCCATCTCTCGTTCACGCTTCGTCCCTTCTGATGAGCAGGTTCGATACGGCGTTGGATGGATGTTAGCGGGGCTGGTTCCGCAAATGTTTATCGGTCCCTGGTTGTTTCTCGTCTTGGGTGAGGTGCCGAGGGAAGGGTTGATTGATGGCGCTGGCTTGGCCTCTGCCTTCTTCTTTGTGGGCGTGATGGCAGCCCTAATGGCCATGGTATTGTTAAATGCGTCATTTATGGTGCCGCATGTCAAAGGTCTTGTTTGGGGAGGAATCATTTGTACGGTGATCACTCTGGTGCTGATGGGGATCATCCGGTATGTGATGTTTCTGAGAACCTTAGAGGCACAGGGGATTCCCATTGCGATAGGGAATGTGACGGTGTTTCATCTTCTGACCGTTCTCGTTCTGACAGGCCTTGTGGGAGCGGTTCTCGTTCGTTGGTGCCTGAAGCCCATTTCCGTCCTTAGTTCAAGCCCGGAAGGTGATAGAGACTAGACAAATCCTGGTGAGCGATTTAAGGTATGGGCATGCATATTTCAGAGGTCTTCCGGACGCATAATCCTGCGATTAGTTTTGAGTTTTTCCCCCCAAAAACGGAACGGACGTTTCAAGAACTATTTGAAGCCATTTCGGCCCTCATGCCGTTAAAGCCCGCCTATGTCAGTGTGACTTATGGGGCTGGTGGGTCTACTCGAGAACGCACGCATGATTTAGTGGTGAAGCTGCAACGGGAAACCGATCTGACCATTGTGTCGCATTTGACCTGCGTCGGCTCTGGCCGTCAGGAAATTCATCAGATTCTCTCAAAATACCAGGCCAGCGGTATTCATAATATTATGGCCTTGCGGGGAGATCCTCCTAAGGGAAGCACGGCTGTGGAGATTCCTGAGGATGGCTTTCAGTTTGCGTCGGACCTGGTCTGGTTTATTAAGCAGCAGTTTCCCGAAATGGGCGTGGGAGTGGCGGGATTTCCAGAAGGACATCCCGGTACGCCAAACCGATTACAGGAAATGGACAATCTGAAACGAAAGGTTGATGCGGGAGCTGATTATATCTGCACCCAATTGTTTTTTGATAATCGGGATTTTTTCGATTTCTGTGAACGTTGCGAGGTCGTGGGCATTAAAGTGCCCATCATCGCAGGTATTATGCCGATAGTTTCCCGAAAGGGCATGGCTCGCATGTCCGAGTTGGCGCTTGGAGCCCGTATTCCTGCGAAGCTGTTACGGGCTATGGATCGAGCTGAAAATGATGTTTATGCGGAAGGGGTTGGCATTCATTGGGCAACCGAACAGGTGGTGGACCTTGTTGATCATAAAGTGAAGGGAATTCATTTTTATACGTTGAATAAATCAAAAGCGACCTTGAAAATCTATGAATCCCTCGGTATACAAAGTTCAGAAAGTTTGCAGCATCCTGTCAAATAGGTCCTGCCTGCGTCATCTTGCATTTTCCGCAACACGCCTGTATTAGGGATTCCGTCTCTCAGCTCTCTCGACCTGTTCTCCCGTTTTCTTCTCCGTGCGTCTTGGTGCCTGTGACCTATGAAATTTTGTGAGCCAGGGGATTGGGGATTTTACCCTTTCCCCCTGTGGGGCATGTTGGGTAAGATGTGTCGGGTTCTATAGGAGGATACTCATGACGAAAAATGCAGGGTTTCAAGTAACAGTTGATTTGGATGGTCGCCAGTGCATGCTAATTGGTGGTGATGAAGAGGCCGTTGAAAAAGTACATCGCTTGTTGGATGCCGGAGCAAAAGTTACCGTGGTCAATCCCACCCTTCATGTCGATTTGCGGAAATTGACTGCCTCAGGGAAAATTATCCATCGGGGACGAACCTTTCGATCTGGCGATGTTCAAGGTGTTGTATTGATCATGAATGTGTTGAAGGATGATCTGGATTTAGCCAAGTCCTTGTTTGAGCTGGCAAAAACGGAACGCTGTCTGGTGTGGTCGATGGATTTGCCTGAATATTCCACGATTTCCATGCCCGCGCTGATAAAGCGCGGGAATCTTCGAATTGCGATTAGTACGTGCGGGACCGCTCCGGCTCTGGCGAAGGTGCTTCGTCAAAATCTTGAATTGCTGTTTGATGATGAATTTGACCAGTTCCTGGATTGGTTGGGCGCCCTGCGTGAAGAGCTGAAGAGTACGGAAGTGAGCGACCGTCGGCGCCGTGAGCGCTTGGCGGAAGCGGTCAATGGCTTTCAATTGACCGGGGAAATGGAGTATCCCAATAGTTGGAAGTTGTCCAGTGAGGAGCAGGTGGAACCCGTTGGAAAGGAAGGTGGGTAATGGTGCTGTTGGAATTTAGCATGTCGCCTCTTGGTAAAGGCGAAAGTGTCGGAAAATATGTGTCACGGTCACTAGACCTGATTGATAAAAGCGGGGTGGATTATCGCCTCAATCCCATGGGAACCGTGTTGGAAGGCGAGTGGGATGATGTGTTTCGAGTGGTGAAGCAATGCTATACCAGAATGAAAAAGGATTGTCCGCGGATTTCTTGTGTAATTAAGGTTGATTATCGGCGTGGGAAGAAAGGCCGGTTGGCCGGCAAGGTGGCGAGTGTAGAGAAACATTTAAGGCGTAAGCTGAAAACGGCATGATCCTCAGCCATTTTGTTTGAGCCGTGGGGCCGGGTTGTGAAGGAACCGGTCGACTAAGTAGGCATTCAAGAGTTTTTTGAATGACGGCTGTGGAGTGTGTTACGAAGAAGTGGCAGGTAGGTGGGGAAGGTAAATGCGGTTCGCCTTTCCGCCGATCCCGCACAAGACTTCATAGGGAATCGTTTTTAACCATCCGGCATGATCCTCGGCTGTTATTTCCCGCGTTCCCTGTTTTCCCAATAGCATGACCTCGTCTCCAACCGTTGTATGGGGGATGTCCGTGACATCCACCATCATCATATCCATGCAAATTTTCCCAATGATGGGGGCCGGTTCTCCTTTGAGGAGGACATGCCCGACGCCTGTGAGATGGCGGGGAAATCCGTGGGTATAGCCCACCGGCAGGACGGCGATTTGAGATGGCCTCCGTGTGCGGAACAGTGCGTTATATCCAACAATTTCACCAGGCTGAAGTGAACGGAGATGGGCCACATACGTGGTGGCTTGCATCACCGGTTCAAGTGGGAGGGACTGTGGGGAACTCTCTTGGCCTGGTGCGTATCCATATAACATTAATCCAGGTCTGACCATGCCCAAATGGGCGGTTGGATGAAATAGGATTCCTGCGCTATTGGCCATATGAAGGATGGGTTGTTGGACTCCCAATTGCTTCGCTTGGTCGATAAATGTCAAAAATTTTTGGATTTGTATATTAGTTAATGTGTGGTCCTGATTGTCGGCATCAGCAAAATGGCTTAGGAGGCCCTGTATTTCAATGAGAGGGGTTGAGAGTGATAGCCTGCTTAGTAGTGAGAGGGCTTGATCAGCCTCGAAGCCGAGTCGGTGTAATCCGGTGTCGACTTTGAGATGAATGGGAAATGGGATAGTGCAGGGCGGAAGTAGCTCCGTAAGTTGTTGAATGATTTCGGAACGGGAAATCACCGGTGTCAGTTGATGCCGAATAATTTCGCCTAGATGCTCAGGTAGGAGGGGGCCCATGACCAGGATAGGGCTGTGAATATGGTGTTCTCGAAGTACAATACCCTCCATGACTGATGCCACGCCAAATCCAAAGATCCCCAGGTGTTCCAGAGTCTGAGCCACAGGGATTGCCCCGTGGCCATAGGCGTCGGCTTTAATGACGGCCAGAATTTTTGTCGAGGAAGCGATCGATTGCCGGATGTGTTGGAAATTCCTGGTTAGCGCATCAAGACTGATAGAAACAGAAATCGGGGAGGGGAGGTGTTGAAGATCGGACGGTGAAGGGGGCCTGATAGGTGTCACAATATTCCTCAGATCGCGAGTATTTCCTCCTCCTTTTTCTTAGTGAGGTCATCGACGGTCTGTATGAATTTGTCAGTGAGTTTTTGGATCTCGGCTTCTAGCCGGTGCTGGGCATCTTCTGTTAGCGAGCTTTCTTTGTGAAGGTGTTTGAGTTCGTCATTGCCTTCACGGCGAAATCCACGAATCTGGACTTTGGTCTCTTCCCCATATTTTTTACTGAGTTTGACTAAATCTTTCCGGCGTTCTTCACTCAACGGGGGAATGGGGAGGCGGATGAGTTTGCCGTCATTTGAAGGAGTAAGGCCAAGTTCTGAACTAATGATGGCACGTTCAATTTCTCTGATTTGGGAGGTATCCCATGGCTGAATCGTGATCAGCCGGCTTTCAGGGATCCCTAAGTTTGCGACTTGCTTGAGTGGAGTTGGCGTCCCGTAATAATCAACGGTGATATGGTCGAGGAGACCTAAGGAGGCGCGGCCGGTTCGAAGGGACATGAATTCTCTCTTGAGGTGCTCAATGGCTCCCTCCATTCGCTGAGTGGTTTTAAGAATGGTTGGATCGTTCATGATCATTACCCACGTTAAGTGACAAGCGAATTTTTTGAAACAATTGTGCCGACAGGTTCCCCCTCAAGGATTTTTCGGATGTTTCCTGGGGAAGTCAAATCGAAGACAATGATAGGCAGATCGTTATCCATGCACAGCGTAATGGCTGTGGCATCCATGACTTTCAGGCTTTTATTGAGCACCGATAAAAACGGTAACTCCGTGAATCGTTTTGCCGTAGGTGTCGTCATAGGGTCTGCGTCGTAGATCCCATCAACCTTCGTGCCTTTCATGATAACATCCGCACCAATTTCCATGGCCCTCAGCGCGGCAGCAGTGTCGGTGGTAAAGTATGGATTTCCGGTGCCTGCGGCAAAAATCACGACACGTTTTTTTTCTAAATGCCGAATAGCCCGACGACGAATGTAACTTTCGGCTAACTGCCGCATTTCAATTGCCGATAAGACCCTGGTTGGGACGTCCTTCCTCTCTAAAGCATTTTGCAAAGCCAGAGCATTCAACATGGTGGCGAGCATGCCCATGTAATCGGCCGAAGCTCGTTCCATGCCAGAGGCACTGGCAGCGAGGCCTCTGAAAATGTTGCCACCTCCAATCACAATGGCGATTTCCACCTTCAGGGTCAGGACGTCCGCAATTTCGTCTGCGAGATTATGTAAAACCGAAGGTTGGATGCCGTAGGTTTGCTCCCCAGCAAGCATTTCTCCACTGATCTTTAAGAGGACCCGGCGATATTTGAGCGACATTAGTCCTGGCCGAGTTGGTAGCGCGTAAAGCGACTGATCGTGAGGTTTTCCCCTAACTTTGCGATTTTCTGCGAAAGGAGATCCTGGATGCTGATGCTGGGATCCTTAATGAAGCCTTGTTCCAGGAGGCACTGTTCCTGATAATATTTTTCCAATTTCCCCTTGATGATTTTTTCCCACGTTCCTTCGGGTTTTCCCGATTCCTTCATCTGCGCGAGAAAAATATTTCTTTCCCGTTCGATCAAGTCAGCCGGAACGTCTTCACGTTTAATATACAAAGGATGGGAGGCAGCAATTTGTAAGGCTACTTCTTTAACGAAAGCTTGAAATTCTTCATTGCGTGCAACAAAGTCTGTTTCACAATTGACTTCGATCAGGACTCCAATTTTTGATCCTGAATGAATATACGAGGAGATGATACCCTCTTTGGTTTCTCGTCCTGCTTTTTTTTGTGCAGCAGCCAACCCTTTTTGGCGCAACAGATCGATGGCTTTTTCAACATTATTTTCTGTGTCTTGAAGGGCTTTTTGGCAATCAAGGATTCCTGCCCCTGTTTTGCCTCGCAACTCCTTCACCAAGGCACTCAAACTAGACATATGCATGCTCTCCTACTGATGTATTATGAATTGCAGTTCAATTGGATGAACCCAGGATCCTTAGACAGGTTGGGTATTCTTGTTTACCACAACGGATGGATGACCTTGTTCCGGGTTGTCTGGAAGGAACCCCTCGCCATTTGCGACTGACTCCTGTCGCTTCCTGCGAAGTTCAGTACCTTCAATGCAAGCGTCGGCAATTTGTCCTGTAAATAATTTGAGGGATCGAATGGCATCATCATTTCCAGGGATAGGAAAGTCCACGCCTTCAGGGTCACAGTTGGTGTCCACGAGGGCAATAACCGGAATGCCTAGACGATTGGCTTCCTTCACCGTAATATGCTGGATACGGGTGTCCAATATGTAAATGCATCTGGGAATATCGTTCATGCCTTTGATGCCGCTCAAATATTTTTCCAGTTTGGCTTGCTCTTTTTTCATGCGAACGATCTCTTTTTTCTTCAGTCGTTCGTATGTGCCATCGGTTTCTGCTGCTTCGAGTTTTTTGAGTTGATTGATGCTGCGACGGAGTGTCTGGAAATTCGTCAACATGCCACCCAACCATCGCTGGTTGACAAAAAACATTCCACAACGATTGGCTTCTTCCTCCACAATCCCCATGGCTTGCCTCTTCGTCCCCACAAATAAGACGGATTCCCCGGCAGCCACCGTATCTCGGGTAAATTCGTAGGCTTTTTGGAAACATTGGAGCGAAATTTGGAGGTCAATGATATAAATGCCGTTTTTTTCCCCAAAGATATAGCGTTTCATCTTCGGGTTCCACCGATTTGTTTGATGCCCGAAGTGAACCCCAGCTTCTAATAACGATTTAATCGTGACCATAACGGACCTTCCCACCCCCTTTCAGAGATATACTGATTAACACAAAACCGTGGATTTTTTAACGAAATACAAAACAGTAATTTGGCTCAAATGGGACCGGCAGGAGACAATAAAGGAGGATTGTCTTATCAGGCAGGCTGTTCCAAGTGAAGAGACATTCATGCAATATAATAATTGATGCTCAATCATTTTCCATTAAACCAATCGAGGGTAGCATAGGTGGAAATTCTAATTCAACCCCGATTATATTTTAATGGGTATGTGATGGGCGTTTAGCCCTCGGTTGGCATTGTGGAATTAAAATGAAAGCTATGTGAAAAATCTTTTTGAATCAATGATATTTTTGACTCTATGAGTCTTCATGGCTATAGTCAATCCGGCTTTCAAAAATTTTCATGACCAAGGAGTGCGAAGGATGGTTGAAGTACCTCTGAAACTCTATGTGCAAGCGCTTCTGAAAGGAGCGAAGGAAGCTGCTCGTCCCATGGCGTGCATACCTCCCAGTGCGAAAAATCAGGCCTTACTGGCGATGGCCGAGAGTTTAGTCGATCATACTCAGGAAATTTTAGAAGCCAATGCAAAAGATTTGGCTGGCATTTCAAAGGAAATTGATCAACAAGCCCATCGTGAGGCCTCAGAACGGATTCGAATCTCAGAAGACACGATTCACCTCATGCAGAAACGGCTGCTAGATTTGCAAGCTCTTCCTGATCCAATCGGAGAGGTGAGTCATAGCTGGCTGACTGCGGATGGAATGCAGGTTCATACGGTCCGTTCCCCTCTCGGTATTGTCGCTGTGGTGTCGGACATGGGCCCTCTCGTCACGACGGAGTCATTTGGGATGTGCATGAAGACCAATAATGTCTGTGTATTTCGTGGGGGAACCGAGTGGTTTCATACCAATGGTGCAATTGTTCACTATCTCCAGGAGGCGGCAGTATCCAATGGGGTCCCCAAAGCGGGGTTAACGTTTCTCGACCGGAGTTCCCCGGAGGCGGCCCTGGAAATGGTGCGATATCCTCAATATGTCCAAGCAGTGATTACCCGAGGTAGTGCTGGTTTGCGAAATGGGATCTTGGAGCAGTCCAGAGTTCCGGTCATTGGTTTTGAGGGAGGGCTCTGTCATGTGTATGTTGATCAGGATGTCGATATTCCCCTAGCCCAAACGATTGCAGTCAATGCCAAACTTCAATCGCCATCCGAAGCGAATGCCATGGACACCCTCCTAGTGCATCAGGCCGTTTCCCGGCATTTATTGCCAGGGTTAACACGAAGACTTCTTCAGGAATTTCGGGTGACCTTGCATGGCTGTCCTAAAACGGTTTCCATGTTGGGTGTTTTGGAAATGAGCGGGCATTTAGGGATTAAAATGGCTGAGGAAACTGATTGGGGGAAAAAATATCAATCCTTAAGCCTGAACATTAAAGTGGTGAAAGATAGTCAAGAAGCCATTGATCATATTGGGACCTATGCTCCAGGGCATACGGATACTATTGTGACCAGGGATTATCAGTTGGCCATGCGCTTTGTCCGAGAGGTTGATTCGAGCGCGGTTATGGTGAATGCTTCGACCCGCCTTCATGGAGGACCTCAGTTCGGTCTTGGTCCAGATATCGGGAGTAATAGCAATCGAATGCAAGGGCGAGGGCCTCTTATTCTTCTCCAAGCTCACGATTGAAAAATATATGGTATTGGGAACTGGACAACTCCAACAGCCACACCCGGTACCTCAGGCCTACCAGGATGCGATGATGTTATCTTCCAAGTTCTAGCCGGCTTTTTGAATGAACCATGTATGGCCGGTACCTGAATGTCGGCTGTGCATATTCCCATGCCTTTGTTAGTCAAATCCCATAGTTTGCCTTGATTGATTACCTCTGGTCATTCTGTCTGTCACCATTTCCGGTATTCAATTTTCCTTTCAGAAAATTTCTTATTCTGGTTCATTATGGGGTATGAAATGGAAGAAAGTTCTGATACCATCCGGAGCTTTTCCGTATTTACAGTCATGGGGATTGCGAGAATTTGTGAGGAGGCGCGTAAGTACTGTGAATGGCAACGGGAGACCCTTTCCAAAGAGGAAATGCGCAAATTTCAACGATTGATTGACCACTCGATACGGTGGTGAGGAACGAAAAGGGCGACATTGAGTTTTATGATGAATTGGCACGTCGGGATTTTATTCCCATTCTGTATTCCCAACGGTTTCAATATTTTGACGATCGGAACCGCTGTGTGTCGCCGGATCGCACCGGCTCAAAAGGTTTTGGACTTTGGTTGTGGGGTTGGCATTCTGACCATATTTTTTGCTCTACAGCATCCTGATGTTGAATTTGTGGGGATCGATCGATCGTCTCGATCGGTTGAAATGGCTTGTCTTGAGGCAGAAAAACGACAAATCAGAAATGTTCGATTCGAGATCTCTCATGTGCCACCAAAGCAAATTTCCGGAAACTACGATCTGAATTCTTTCGACGAATGCGTTGTTTCAGGCGGAACGGGAGCCGGGGCTTCCTAGCCGAACCTGGAAAACGTTTCAACGTGCCGACGACCTTCAACGACGGGAGCAGCTGGAAGTTCTGACAGGAATTCAGGGACGCTTGGATGCCTTGTTGTGGGTATTAGAGTCGATGGGACGAATGATCATTTTTGAGAAAACCTGGAATCTTGGTCGACGTATTTTCTTTCAACGAGCGTTAGATACCAGAGGCTTGTTTCCCATATCTTCCCCCGTTTTCTGCCGGTATCGGTCAGTGGATGAAGAGGTGGTTGATGGACCCCTGTTTGAGGTTGCCCGGCTCACACAGGGTGTGGAGACTCTTGGATGGAATGAGGAACCATATCGGGCACCAGGCGAAACACTCTATCGGTGCATCGGGATTGCGGCCGAGAGGATGGGGCGGGTGTTGGCTAGGGATCAAGTGAGTGCCAGCGTTTCGGGTGTTCACTCCAGTATGGGATCATGGATGTTTCGCTTCGGACTGTGGAAGGAAATCTTAGCTTGGGGTTTGTGTGAGCATTCCTCCGGTTTGACAGGACTGGTTATTGGGGGTGAGGCGGATCGGGATCTATTACATCAATTGGTTGAAACCGTCACGCACACAACCGAATCTGATTTTCAACAGTTGGTTCATGACTTTTGGGGCGGCATGATTCACGCTGGGGAGGATCAATCAGCGCCTTGTTACGAAAATCACCATTCCTCTGCTCAAATCATCTACGAGGGGCTTCCCTCAAAACACGTTCAACAGGAGTTGACCTTTCAGGATGGTGAGAGGAGAAATGCATATCGAGTTGGGGACCACAACCCATCTGACCTATCTGTATTGCGCCAATACTTTCGATCAACGCCTGCTCGTCCTAATGGATGAAAATCGGGCTCAGGTTCTAAGTGAATATTATCGAGACTCCCTCCAGCACCCACACGGTCCACCTGCCTGAGTTCCCTCAAGCTGAGTCTTTGGTCGGGTTTTTTATGGAGTTTCAATAACCTGCAATGTGCGTTGTTGCCTTTTGGCATAGCAGGAGACTGCTTCATACGTTTCTTGTTGAATGTCTGAGGGGAGGGTAGCCCAATCGGAAGTGAGGCCTACAGTAAGTATGCGGCCATTATCACTTATTCCCTTAATTCTTCCTATCTGTAAAAAATCAAGGAGGACTTCTCCATTGGCTTCCCCTGAACAGGCTTGGGCTGAGGAAGTGCTGTTGGAGTTCCGATTCCCATACTCGATCGAGAATGGTTACTGACCAGAAAAGAAGGCTTAAGAAGAAAATAAGGGCTAATCGCATCTCACTATATCTCAATACTGCGAGGAGTCTGTCTGACCGACCCCTACCGGTAAATACCTCAAAGGAAGGAGGCTGGAAGTACCTAAATATCAGGGCGCCAGGCTTTGTAGATTGAGATGCGATTGGATAACATCACTAAAGCCGAAAGCCTCAAGAAAAGTCATTCGAGAATGGTTTTCTTAAGATGGTCTGGGAATTTTCCGACAAGAGGGGTAGCCCATGAAATGCCTCCGGTAATGGTTTTATTGGCTGGCTTATCTGCTCTTACCAATGCCGGCAATATTGGGGGTGACGAAACACGATAGAGCGAATATGAACCCCTTCAGGGTAAAGAGGGAATGCCCAGGCATTACGGGGGAAGGACGTCTTAGCTAGATGAATGGTGAAAGATTTTTGTTTTGGGCATTGCTCGCAACCTGCCTGATGCATTGGTTGACGGTTTTTTTGCTTCTTCGTCGCGTCCGTTCAACTGAAAACCCCCTTGTGTGGAATCTCTTAAGTGTGGCAGTTGGGCTCCTGGCTATTCAAAAGACTTATGGAATATCTATTCCATACCTTGAACTCAATCCTCCGCCATTGAATTTTGTGAGTACATGGCTGGGTTTTGCTGTCGCGGGATTATTATTAGCCGGAATCGTGCGGTTGTCTCCCTTTCTGTTTCTTCTTGAACGCAATAAGGAGCTATTAGCCGTCATTGAGGAACGAAATGTAATTATTTTACATTTTTATGAACGAATAGCCCGCGCCTTGCAAAAAATTCAAATGGCTATGGAGGTAGGGCGTCCCACTAACTGCATTATTGAACAAGTGGCGGAAATGTCAGAGATGCTCCAGGTGTTTTTGGAAAACCTCAAGGCCGGAGTTCTGTTGGGAAATAAATTTGAGGTGGCACTCAAGACCCTTGTAGAAGATTTGAGTCGGGAAGCCTCATTCCCGATACTGGTCAATGTTGATCATTCTTGTGAGGATCAGGTGTCACGTGAGCAGGGTGCGCAGCTGTTGCATATTGTACGAGAGGCCGTTCGAAATAGCATACAATATTCCCACGCGAAGAAAGGGCAAGTGTCTGCGAAGATGACGGCTACAGAGACGGTTATCGAGGTGTGGGATAATGGGAAGGGTTTTGAAGTCGATCTTGTCCGGGCCCAGGGCCATGGATTAGGAAATATGGTCAATCGGGCAAAGAAGATCGGGCTCGTTTAAAAATTCACAGTCAACCTTCTAAGGGGACTTCAGTAATCATTGAAGTTCCATTAAATGACGCGCGGGCTGGGACTAGTCATTCGGCATCAATCGTAGATTCCTCATCGAATGCGACTCAACGAGTCCACGTCGGGTAACTTTTGTGTCCTAATCTCCCAACGGGGAATCTTCGGGTGTCTTCTGGGATCTAGGGATGAGGAAGAGAAATAAGAAACTTGGTGGCGGTGGAGGGATTTGAACCCCCGGCCCGCGGCTTATGAGTCCGCTGCTCTACCACCTGAGCTACACCGCCGTATTTCACCCAGAACGAAAAGATCTATACCATAGCTTGAGAACTTTGGACAATTCTTTTTCTGGGATTTTTAGACGAATTTTTCGCCCATTGCGTATTGGATTCATTATAGACCTGCCTTTACCTAATTGTTGGAGGATTTAATGATCATGGGAATACCCCGCAACCCGGCGTCTTTTTATCGTGGATGGCTTGCATGACTTCAACTGCTGTTCCAAACATCAACCAATCCGTTCTGGTTGGGCGACAAGCTATTTTCGATCGTCAACAAGGAGTTTTTGGGTATGAGCTTCTGTATCGAGATGGTCAAGCCAATAGTGCACAAGTCATTGACGGGGATGAGGCTACTGCCAGGGTTATGGTGAATACGTTCTTAGAGATGGGAATTGACCAAATAGCTGGAACGGGTCAGGCGTTCATCAACCTGACAGCGAATTTCTTTTTAAGTCAAAATTATGAAGTCCTGCCCAAGAACAATGTGGTTCTCGAGGTGTTGGAGTCCATTGAGCCAACGCCCCTCGTCATCCAATCTCTTGTCAGGGCCAGGCAACTTGGGTATAAAATCGCGTTAGATGACTTTATCGTGCGGGATTCTCATCGAGCATTATTAGAAGTTACTGACTTTGTGAAAGTGGATATTTTGGCATTAACGAGTGAACAACTTTTTGAACAAATTAATGTGTTGAAGCAATACCCAGTTCGATTGCTTGCAGAAAAAGTCGAAAATCAAGAGGTGTATACGCTGTGTTATGAAAAGGGATTTGAATATTTTCAAGGATACTTTTTCTGCAAACCGCAAATCATGGAGGGAGTCAAGCTTTCTGGAAATCGCATGGCGATTGTGCTTTTATTGGCCAAATTGCAAGATCCAGATATTAAAATGGAAGATCTTGAGAAGTTGGTTGAAAATGACCTGTCGCTGAGTCTTAAGCTCCTTCGTTTTGTGAATTCTGCTTCTGTGGGCCTTCCTCGAGTAGTAAATTCAATTGGACAAGCCGTAGGGATGGTAGGGACCGAACGTATGCGGCAATGGGCCTCCTTACTTGTCCTGGCTAATACCGGTGGAAAGCCAAGCGAACTGATGCGCATTGCGCTGATCCGTGGACGAATGTGTCAAGGATTGAGCCGGTTACAAGGGGAGTCCACAAGCCAAGGCTTTACCATTGGCTTATTTTCTGTATTGGACGCCTACTTTGATTGTGAAATGAAGCAACTTCTCGCAGACCTTCCTCTTGCTTCTGAAATTCTGCTTGCTCTGACCGAGCGGCAGGGATGTTTAGGGGAAATTTTAACTTGCGTGATGTCATACGAACGAGGGGATTGGGATCAAATTGAGGGCAGTCGTTTTGAGCCACACGTAATACGCCATGAGTACTTTCTGAGTACGGAATGGGCAAATGAGGCCATGAAAACGACTTTAGGGGGGGGCGCTGGCACATAGAGGGAAAGGGTACAGAAGGCAGCCTTTGAGCCCAGAATTATCCCCGTCTTTTATCGTCCTGTTCTCCTGCAAAATAATTCAAAACACCTATACCCTTTTCACTAAGCTCAATAGGTTTATCGTCGGATTCGGGGGCCAATTGGTCATCGGGGAGTTGGGGGTAAATTTTAACCCGTAAGCCTTCTTCCAATCCTTCATCTGAAAAATCCATATCATTAAGCAGAGCGTTTAATCGTTGGAAAGCTAAAATGGAACGGGCTTGGGATTTCCATGTTCCTGAAAATTCCGTGTCGTTCACTTTGGTAATGCCTGTCCAAAACTTGGACTCTTCAGGCTCTGACATGCTTCCCTCGACAAATGCTCGCAATTTATCAAGCAATGCCTCCTCTGTTTTTTCCAGGCCATCGTATTCAACCATTGACTTTTCAATGGGACGTTGGGATAAGAAGTCAAGGGTTTCTTTCCAGAGGTTTATGGGTTGCAACGGCTCATCCGGTGCTGAGCGTTTTTCCTGATGTTTTTGTATCTCAGTCAGAAAATGTTGAAGGGCTTTGACCTTTCTGGCAACTAGACTCCCTAACGGAATTCCCCATATATGGGCAATTTCGTGATCCTGCAATGGAGAATTTCCTGATACAATGAAATCATTTTGAGCAAACTTCAGGCGACGCCTGAATATCCCACGTCGTCGCAATAAAGCCTGGTATTCCAGGAGCAGTCGTTGTGCCTGATACTCCTTCGGAGACAGTTCTTGATTATCCCATCCCCGCTCTAATTTCCGTAGTTCCTGCCGAAGTAGAATTGAGGGTGCTTGGGTTTTAGCATCCTGCATGGCATTCTGAGTCAATCCAAAGTCTGATGTGAGTAACCGCTCTGCAATCTGAATGGTTTTATCAATGTTTTTCAATGCTTGGGTCAGGAATTCTATGTGCATTCCTGGGCGCTCACGTTTTTGTCTGTAGTAATCCCTGTACTGATTCGCCCGTGATATGATATTTCGTTCGGCTTCAAGTGAGAGAGGGTTCCCTTTTGGCTGATTGCCTGCTAGGAAGCGGGAATCGGGTTGATCGCCGACCATATAGGCAATGGATTCAGGACTTAGGTCCATGTACTGCAACAAAAGAAGCTGCAGCATGGTGCGGCCTTGAGTTGGAAGCGTCTGAATGGCTGACTCAATGTGTTCGAAACGTAGAGTTGTAGGCATAGGTCGTTATGAGCTCATGGGCAAGAGTTTGTATTTTCCACCTTCATAAGTTTTATAGAGTGCTATTATCAATAGCCTCGAGACATGTGGCTGCGTATTCTCTTAGTTGCTGTACCGTTCCGTTGGCATAGAGTTCTCTGGGGATTTCAATTTTCACTAATTGCGATGGATCGACTCCCCGTTCTGCCGCCCAATCTTCGTCAATAAATAAAGTCACCGCGCCATCTTTGTCTCGGCGCACGAAAAGAACATCTTTTTCCCCTTCCATTCTGACTCTCCCAAAATGAAAAATAGACTTTGATTTTCTTGATAACACACCTCTTTGAGACCTGTCAAAATGGTGTGTTGGGGCTAACCAATAATTTCTAAAATCCAAGAAATTTTTAAATTATTGGATGTTGCAGGTGAGTTGTGGCAGGTGAGAATGGTAAGAAATGAGAGAAATGCCAGTGACGTGTCTCATGAATTTCCTGACAAATAGTGTTCGTCATGAACCATCAAATGACCGAATGATCCGTCTTGATTTTACTTTTATGTTGAAGAGCATTGTCAATTTAACCCCTAGAATTAGGGGAAATAAATTGTAAACATATACAGATACCCTTCAGTTGAAGGGTATCTGTTAAAAAAGTTATCTTGGAATAGTGCCTAGGGGCTGATCTGAAGCATGCTACGAGAATGGTTGAGAGAGGTTACCCGCCCACGGTTTCAACAACTTCTTTAAGACTTTTCATAATGCAAGTGAAAATCGGGATGTCACGTTTGACATAACGGCTGCCCTCGGTAGAGCGTAATTCCATGACGAGGTCCAGAAAGTCCTGGGGAGAGTCGGTTTCAAAGGCGACCACAAATTCTTGGTCATCCAATCCAAACGAATAGGTAGTATTGAGTTTGACCGATGGGTACTTGTGTCCAATTGCAATATGTTCATCCATCATGCCTTGGCGGGCGGCTTTGGTGAGCAGATACCACTCTCTGGTTTTTTCAAATGGATACACAAAGATATATTTCGCACGGCCCGGAGAAATTTTCAATCTTCGACTTTCTTGGCCCTCATGCACGTGATGATCAACGTATATGGATCGTTTCGTCATGGAAAGATAGGAATACGGAGTTGTAAGGTATTGTCCCAAGCCAGTAGCCAGGAGTTTGGAACTCATTTCTTGAAACATTTCTAGGTCATAGCTAATTCGCCACAACATAAAGTCGCAATCTCCTCGTATGCCTGTTGTGGTGTAAGGCACGACAATGACCTTGCCGTTATATTCTTCCGCTGCGCGGACAAATTCTTGTTTGCCCTGGTCTCGCTCCTCTTTGGGAAGACGTCTCCACAATGGGTCGACTTTATAGAAAGCGAAATTGACAAATTGTTGTTTGGCAGCCTCTTCGGCACCGGCCATAATCATACCTCCCCTGGAAAGAAAACCCGTGTTTTTTTAATCACTTAAAAAAATAGGTCTTAACATCGCTGCCGCAATATTGTCAATGCGCAGGTGGCGTGATGGTTGTTAAGATCCTATCTGAAGCGGTGGGCTGTGGAATAGAACATTACAACGGAGCGCGGTCAACCTTCTCAGTTCATAGCCAATGAACCAAATCTTGTTTATTGAACGATTTTTCCAACAAGTAGGGCATCTGTGTAGGCTGGTAAGAGGGGCAGGTTTTTGGTTTGTTTTTGAGGTGGGGCTGGTCATTTTAGTTTCCTCTCCGGTGTGGGGCATTGTTCCACATCCCTCGCAATCCCAAATTCTTAAAGCCGTTCAAAATGGTCAAGAAGGAGCGCGAAGTCGAACTCCACCCAATAAGTTGTATTGGCATTTCGGTGTATCTGGTGTATCTAATGATGTTTTTCAGGCCCAGGGATTTCTTATGACAAAATTAAATGGGATTGCGGTGCTGTCTAGTCATTTTGCTCTTCGAGGCGAATATCCCCGCATCAGAGGATATTCAACGAGTCCTGGACGAAGAAGCCTTGCAAGTCGTGGTGGTAATTTTGGGGGACTCACCGACGTTTGCCCAGGACAGCTATGTTGTGCTCAAACAAGGAAATCGATTGATTAAGCCTGAGCGCATTCGGTTTGATGCCAGAGCTTCGCCGATCAGCCCAGGCCAAGGAGCTTCCATGTTTCGTGCAAAGATTGTGGCGTCCTTTTACTATGATGCTTTTGATGTCCTGGCTCAAACCATCATCAAAGTTTTCCCTGGAGCCGGAGGCGAAGTGAGCTTTGATCTAGATTTTGCTGACATTCCTTAAGGGTCATTGGGATGAGTAAACGACCGTTTGATGCGACCTGACTGAATTCCTTGACCATGAAGCTCTTTCATGCTGACATCATTGCCGTGGGCTCAGAATTGCTTCTGGGCGGGCGGGTCGATAGTAATTCGGTGTTTGTTGCACATCTTCTCGCGGAGTGTGGAATTAAGGTTCGGAAAAAGATCTCCGTTGGAGACCAGAAAGGTGATATTCAAGAAGCCCTTCGGGGGTCATTGAAGCGCGCTCATGTGGTTGTCTTGACTGGTGGACTCGGTTCAACACTTGATGATTGTACCCGGGAGGCTGTTGCCGAGACGCTTCGATGTCCATTGATCAAACGAAAAAGAGCTTACGACAATCTCAAAGCCTGCTATCGACGATTTAGAAGACCGGTCACACCAATTTTGGCTAAGCAGGCGTTTCTTCCTTCCGGGGCCACGATGTTGACAAATAGCGTGGGCACGGCGTCCGGTTTTTTGATGCGTCAGGGGCAAACGGTCATTGTGGTATTGCCAGGTGTTCCTCGCGAAGCCAAAGTCATGATGATTTCTCAGGTTCAACCTGTCCTCAGGAAGATTTTCAAGAGCAAAAGACACTATTGGCTGCATACCTTTCATACCTTTGGATTGCCCGAAACCGAGGTCCAAAAGCAATTGAGTCCTGGTTTGAGGGATGATGAACGCATTGCATTCGGCCTCCTGGCCTCACCCAGGGGAGTGACCGTGACCGTGAGTTCTTGGATCTTCAGCGACTCCCAATCTTTTGTGAAGGAAAAGTCCCCCTTCTTCCCGGAATGGGCTGATCTGGTCCGTGAGATACGTGAATGTTTAGGACCATGGCTTTTTGCGGAAGGTGAGCGCACCATGGAAGAAACCGTCGGAGAAGTCTTACGAGGTCTTTCCTGGACGATTGCGGTCGCCGAATCCTGTACCGGAGGGTTAGTGGTTCATCGCCTGACCGGCGTGCCTGGAAGTTCGCTTTATGTGGACAGGGGAGTCGTGTCCTACAGTAATGAAGCGAAACAGGAACTAGTGGGGGTTCCTGAATCGATACTTCACCGGTATGGGGCGGTGAGCTCACAGGTAGCTTTGGCTATGGCCAAAGGAATTCGAATGCGAAGCCGAGCCAATGTGGGGGTGGGGGTCACAGGAATTGCCGGTCCTGGTGGAGGCACCCTGAACAAGCCAGTGGGTCTGGTATATGGAGCGATCGATGGTCCGCAAGGTCCCCGGTGGCACCGATGGCAGTTTCATGGGGACCGGGCGGAAATTACATTGAAGGCATCTCAGGCCGTTTTGGATTTGATTCGTCGATACGCCAATGAAGCTCCATTCTAATCAGAAGAGTCTGAGGGTTTTTCTTGCGGTGGAACTCTCCTTGGACCTGTGCCGGAAAGTGGGTGAGCTTCAACATCAGCTTAGGAATTTCTTGCCAAATGTCAATTGGGTTCGCCCTGAGTCGATTCATCTCACACTGAAATTTCTAGGAAATGTTGACGCTGGCATGGTGGAGCAGGTTTTGACCGCCCTTGAGACAATCCGACAAAGTCAGCCTCCTTTCACATTAGAGATTCAAGGCTTGGGGGTTTTTCCGCATCTTCGCCGTCCACGGATATTGTGGATCGGCTGCACCGGGGACATTCCTGCTTTGGTCAATCTTGTTTCTGAAATCGAAGGCGTGTTGAACCTGTTGGGTTTTCCCCGTGAGGAAAAGCCCTATTATCCTCATTTGACCCTGGCCAGGATTAAACATGACAATTCTCAGGTGGGTGGCGTACTGACTCATTCCGGCTTGTTGGAGCAATCTCAGAATTTTGGGACACTGTGTGTTGACCGGGTCACATTTTTTCGGAGTGACGTGAGCCAATTCGGTGCAGTATATAGGGCTCTAGGGACGGTTGCATTCAAATAGAGTGGGAGCAAATTCTTCAATCTAAGATAGGCATTTACCTGTTGGAGATGGTGGGGTAAGATAGCCGCCACTTTGCATGATCAGGGATATTGAACAAAAGGACACCTAATGGCAGAACGCGTAACTCCTCAAAAAGAAACACAAAAAGACGGAAAAAAACGAGCGTTGGATTTAGCTCTGACACAAATTGAAAAGCAATTTGGCAAAGGGGCGATCATGAAGTTGGGGACGGACGATGTTCCTCATGATGTTCCGGTCATTTCGACAGGGTCTCTCGGGCTTGATATGGCGCTGGGCATCGGAGGGTTACCACGAGGTCGCGTCATTGAGGTGTTCGGGCCGGAATCGTCTGGAAAAACCACATTGTGCTTGCATGCGATTGCTGAAGCTCAGAAAGCCGGCGGGGCGGCAGCCTTTATCGATGCTGAGCATGCTTTGGATATTACCTATGCCAAAAAGCTGGGTGTGCAGACTGATGATTTGCTGGTGGCCCAGCCGGATACTGGTGAACAGGCTTTGGAAATTACCGAAACGCTGGTCCGAAGCGGAGCGTTGGATATCATTGTCGTTGATTCAGTTGCGGCTCTGGTCCCTCGTGCCGAAATTGAAGGGGAGATGGGAGATTCCCATATGGGGCTTCAGGCCAGATTGATGTCACAGGCCTTGCGGAAATTAACCGGGGCCATTTCGAAGTCTCAAGCTTCGGTGGTGTTTATCAATCAGATTCGTATGAAAATTGGGGTAATGTTTGGCAGCCCCGAGACCACGACCGGCGGCAACGCGTTGAAGTTTTATTCTTCAGTGCGGTTGGATATTCGCCGGATTGAATCGATTAAAGATGGCCAGGAAGTGATGGGAAGTCGGGTACGAGTGAAAGTGGTTAAAAATAAAATGGCGCCACCCTTCAAACAAGCCGAATTTGATGTCATGTTTGCGGAAGGTATCTCCAAAGTTGGGGAATTAGTGGATTTAGGCGTTGAGCGTCGAATCGTTGATAAAGCCGGAGCCTGGTATTCGTATAAAGAGGAACGGCTGGGGCAGGGCCGAGAGGGGGTCAAAACCTTTTTGAAAAGTAATCCGGATATTGCCCAGGACATCGACATGCAATTACGAAACAGCTATGGCCTCTCTGTGGAGCCTCAACAAAAAGAGGAATTATCCCCGCCTGCCAGTTCTAATGCAAAAAAATCAGCAGGGGATCGTGACTGATCCGGCCGAGTGGCAAATTCATCTTGACCGAAAATCATTGAAATGATTGCAACATCACTTGAACTGCGACAGGCGTTTGTGACCTATTTTTCGAACCGTGGGCACACGGTGGTTCCCAGCGGGCCGCTGATTCCACAGGCAGATCCTACTCTCTTGTTTACTAACGCGGGCATGAATCAATTTAAAGGTGTGTTCTTGGGCGGGGAATCCCGCCCGTATAGCCGGGCCGTCTCCATTCAAAAATGTATGCGGGCCGGGGGTAAGCATAATGATTTAGAAAACGTGGGATTCACCCGCCGCCATCACACGTTTTTTGAAATGTTGGGCAATTTTTCCTTTGGAGATTACTTTAAAGAAGAGGCGATTGCGTTTGGGTGGGAATTTCTCACTCAGATTGCTGGCCTGCCAACTGACCGAATGTGGGTGACGGTGTTTCGTGATGATCAGGAAGCCTATGATCTTTGGCACACACGAATGGGCATCTCAGAGAGTCGTCTTGTCCGTCTGGGTGAAAAGGACAATTTTTGGCAAATGGGGGAGACGGGTCCCTGTGGTCCTTGTAGCGAAATCCTTATTGATCAGGGAGAGACCTTCGGTTGTGGTCGGTCGACTTGCGCCGTCGGGTGTGACTGCGATCGATATCTTGAAATTTGGAATTTGGTGTTTATGCAATTTGATCGGGATCTTGCTGGTACTCTTCATCCTCTCCCGAAGCCCAGCATTGATACAGGGATGGGATTGGAGCGCTTGGCAGCGGTGACTCAAGGAGTCGCGTCAAATTATGATAGCGACGTGTTCCGTCCTATTTTGGAAAGAATAGGGAAAGGCACTGGCCAGAATTATGGTGCTTCTTTAGAGGCTGATCGGTCGATGCGGGTGATTGCGGACCACCTGCGGGCGATGACATTTTTAATCACTGATGGCGTGTTGCCGTCGAATGAGGGGCGTGGCTATGTCCTGCGACGGATCATGCGTCGAGCCTCGCGGCATGGGCGGTTATTGGGTATGGAGCGGGAATTTTTATATGACCTTGTGCCCTCCGTGGTTGATCACATGGATTCGGTCTATCCTGACCTTCGTTCAATGAAAGATACGGTTTGCGAGATTGTCCAGGGTGAGGAAGCGCGCTTTATTGGCACTTTAGAACAGGCATTGCCTCTTCTTAATCAAATCCTGACGGAGGCGAAGCAAAAGGGGAGCCAAATCTTAGAGGGGGAAGCGGTCTTTAAGTTGTATGATACGTACGGGTTCCCGCTTGATTTGGTGGAAGATGCTGCCCGAGAAGAAGGGCTAGCCATCGACCATGCCGGTTATCAAAAGGCACTAGAGGCGCAACGTGATCGAGCCAGAAAAACTGCGAGATTTAGCCAGGGGGACTCTCGAAGCGAATTGGTGAGTGCTCTCGAACAATTTCCTTTAACGCAATTTGTGGGTTATGCCCAACAGGAAGGAAGAGGGAGGCTTCTTGCTCTGGTACAGGATGAGCATGTCATCAAGAAGGCTAAGCAAGGCGAGAGGGTGGAGTGTATCTTGGATGTCACTCCCTTTTATCCTGAAGGGGGTGGACAGGTCGGGGATCAAGGCGCGTTGGTGGGTCCGTCGGCAAGAATCATCGTTGAGGATACCACCAAGCTGGCGAAGGGGTGGTTTCTCCACAAGGGCCGTGTCATCGAAGGATCTGTCCACGTTGGCGATGTTCTGACCGCGACGGTACAGGGTCAATTGAGGCAGAATGCGGCACGAAACCATACGGCGACTCATCTTCTTCATGCGGCCTTGCGGGAAATTTTAGGTCCCCATGTGAAGCAACATGGGTCTTTGGTAGCCCCCAATCGATTGCGGTTTGATTTTTCGCATTTCAAAGGATTGACTACCAGAAATATTGAAGAAATCGAAGGACTGGTGAACGAACAAATCCGTCAAAACCTGCCTGTTAGGGTTGAAGAAATGGAAATTCAGGATGCTCTGAGTCGAGGAGCGCTGGCTTTCTTTGGTGATAAGTATGGTGAGCGGGTTCGGGTGGTCGAAATGGGTTCTTTTAGTCAGGAATTATGCGGGGGCACGCATTGCGTTCGAACCGGGGATGTCGGTCTGTTTCGTATCCTGTCCGAAGGAGGCATTGCGGCCGGTGTCCGGCGCATAGAGGCACTCACAGGGGAAGGGGCGATAGCTCAGACTCAGCATCAGGAGGCCGATTGGAGAGAATTGGCTGCCGTGTTGAAAGCCAGTCCAAATGAAGTCGTTGAAAAAGCCAAGAAACTCGTTGGAACTCTTCGTGATACTGAACGCGAACTTGAGCGTGCGAAACGAACATTACTTGATCAGCAAGGAGCCGGTCAGGAAGCGTCGATACGGGACATAGGCGGGATGCCGATGCTTATCCAGCGGATTGATGGCCTGACTATTCAGGAATTGCGAACCTTTTCCGATAAGCTCCGCCACAAAGTGCCTTCTGGTCTTTTGGTTCTGGGGTCTGTCAAAGAAGGAAAGGTTTCGTTGTTGGTCATTGTGGCCAAAGAACAGGCTCACAAAATACCTGCGGGGAAAGTGGCTCAACATGTGGCTCAACTCGTTGGGGGGTCTGGAGGCGGCAGACCGGATATGGCTCAGGCGGGTGGCAATCAACCAGAACAGTTAGATGCGGCGTTGCAGAGCGTATATAACTATGTTGCCTCACATATCGGTACAGTGACGCAGGAGTAAACTCCTTCAGCGTAATGATGTGGTTGAAATGTCCCCCCCATGGACCGACCGGGAGCAGTAGGAAAGGGGGCCTCGTGACGTGATCCTTGTTCGCCGGAGAATAGTAAGCCTCTTATCGGGTGTAGTTCTGGTCATGGTTGGTTTTTTGTGGTTGAATCAACCCATTGGTGGACCAAAGCATCCTGTCCTCGTCGAAATCCCACCCGGTACTCCATTTACATACGTTTCCGACATTCTCGATCAACATCACCTTATTAGATCTGAATGGTTTTTCACTTTTTTGGGGCGAGTGCAGCGGGTCGACCGAAATATCATTCCTGGCGAATATGAACTGGATGCGGGAATGCAACCAACTGAATTACTGGATAAGCTTGTGAAAGGTAAAGTGTTTCAATATGCCATCACTATTCCCGAAGGCTATAACGTGGCACAAATTGGGGACATTCTTGAGCAAAAACGTCTTGCCCTGAAGCAGGATATTTTTCGATTAAGCCGTGATCCGGTATTTATTCAAAACCTGAATGTTCAAGCACCAACCCTGGAGGGCTACCTCTTTCCTGATACCTATCATTTTTCTCGCTTTACTCCACCAGAAACTATCATTCGAACATTTGTTAACCGGTTTCATGATGTTCTGACTCCCGAACTTAAAGCCCGGACAGCGGTCATGGGCATGACTCTTCAAGAGGTGTTGACCCTAGCCTCCGTGGTGGAAAAGGAAACGGGGCTGGCAGCAGAACGACCATTGGTCTCCGGGGTATTTCATAACCGTCTCCGGCGGGGTATTCCATTACAGAGCGATCCCACCGTCATTTACGCTCTCGAATCATTTGATGGAAATATTCGGAAGGCCGATCTGTCGGTGGATAGTCCCTACAACACCTACAAGGTACGTGGGCTTCCTCCTGGTCCCATTGCCAACCCGGGTTTGGCCGCAATTCATTCGGCCCTCTATCCGACGCAAACTGATTTTGTGTATTTTGTGTCACGGAACGATGGGAGCCATCAATTTTCTGTGACGTTAGCGGATCATAATAAAGCGGTAGACATCTATCAACGACGATTGACAGGTAAGCGTGCTTCGTAGGTGGGGGGTTGTGTAATTTTATGGGTATTCGTGAAACATTGAGCCAACTAGGATTAAAGCTGCCAGGACCCCCTCGTCCTGTCGGGTCATATGTCCCGGCTCGTCAGGCAGGAGACTTAATCTTTGTGAGTGGTGTGCTGCCTTTCCGTGACGGGGTAATTGAGCAACCTGGAAAACTAGGGCGGGAATTGACGGTCCAGGAAGGGGCTGCCGCTGCACAATTGGCCATGCTAAATGGCTTGGCCATTCTCCAGGAGATGATGGGGGATTTTTCGTGTCTCAAACAGGTGGTTCGTCTAACGGGGCATGTGGCGTCTGTTGAAGGTTTTGTGGACCAACCTGCGGTAATTAACGGGGCTTCTGATTTGTTAGTCAAACTGTTTGGAGATGCCGGGCGTCATGCCCGATTGGCCCTTGGGGCTTTCGAGTTACCGCTTCATGCTCCAATTGAACTTGAATTGATCGTTCAAGTGTCTCCTCCGAAAGCCGGTCCTTAGAACGTATTCATTTTTTAATGAATTCCAAGTCCGCTCCTGCTTTTCGTAAGGAATCACCCCTCCTGATCCTATCGCCACCTCATTGGAAATTTCAGCCCTTGCTATGGCTCGATTTCTGAATATGTTCACTTAGGTTTTCCTCCTTTTCGGTTCTAATATCTGAAAATCACTATTGAAATGGTAGGACATTTTTTAATATGGTGTGCGACTTTTTTCCCTCACCCATCGGTCTTTGGATGGATGGCGTACGAAGAATTTTCATGAAAATCGTATGATAGGGGTGTGAATGTTGATCTTTCTGTCTGTGCTGTTCTTCTAAATTGACGCCTGAAAAGATCGCTTGATATAGTCATTTTGGGCAACCGCTCTGACTTGGTTCCATCCCCTGTGTTGGTAGCCACGAAGTTGGGTTAGCTTCTCTTCCCGGTTCGATTTGAATGAAGAAGTCCATTGTTCATACCTAATTCATTTTTAGAATCTCTAAGCAAGGTCTGTTACCTATGAAACGAGTTCGAAGTCTCATGAGCGTCGCTTTAGGTTTTCTTCTTTTTTCATCCGTGACCCATGCTGAAATGTTCCCTTCCGATGGTCCTCCTGGCACTACAGTGACGATTAGCGGGGAAGGGTTTGGAGAATTCCGAAACACTCAGGCTAATCGAGTGGAATTTCAGGGTGTCTCGGCGCTCATTCAATCCTGGGAACCTGATTTCATTCTGGTCAAGGTTCCTTTGCAGGCTCGTTCCGGCCCGGTGATGGTTATAAACGGATCAGCCAAACGGGAAGCCGGAATTTTTTCCCTCACCAATGTTCGTATTTCCAGCTTGAATCCTTCACAAGCCGAAGCGGGTTCTTTGCTCACGATTGTTGGTGAACACTTCGGCAACACTGCCGGGTCTCGTGATCCCAATACCATGTTCGGGGTCAATCAAGTGATAATTAATGGGATTCGGGCAGAGGTTCGACGGTGGCGTCCTACCAAAATCGAAGTTCTCATTCCGGCCAATGCCAAGACTGGAGATGTAGAAGTGCGTTTGGCGTCAAGCGACCCATTACCGGATGGTTCGTGTTGTGCTCCTGTCGAGTATGCGGTCAGTAATGCCGTCCCTCTGAAGGTGATTCCTTCTATTGCCTTTGATCCTATTGAGGGCCCAATCGGGAGTAAGGTTGTGTTGTCTGGTCAGGGATTTGGGGAAAGCCGCCCCGAAGATGGACGAATATTTTTTGGGGGAAAGCCTGCGATCATTGCGCAATGGTCTGATCGAACCATCGTGGCGCATGTTCCGTTAAATGCCCAATCAGGTTTCCTGATGCTCCAACGAGAAGGAAAGGAGCGAGAGATAGGAACATTTACCGTATTGGACAGTCAGATATCAGGAATGAATCCTCCTCAAGGACCAATTGGGACACTTGTGACGATTAAGGGAAAAAATTTTGGATTATATTCAGAAGCCGGCAGCACTGCCTATGCCTTTGATTTCCTTTCCGGGGGCAATGGGGTTGAAATTGGGGGAGTGCCTGCTGTCATTCACCGATGGCTTGATGAACAAATTGATGTTTGGGTGCCCTTCAGCGCGAAAAGCGGACCGGTGATTGTGAAACGTGGAGGAGCCATTCCTCAAGCTGATGGCACCTGTTGTGAACGACAAGAGATTGTGACCCTTAAAGCCGGCACCTTTACCGTTGTTCAGCCGGAAATTCATTCCTACTTTCCCAAAGAAGCCGGCTTAGATGAGGTCGTAACTATTACGGGAAAAGGATTCGGTGAATTCCTCAAAATTTCAGAAGCGACCCGCTTATCGCTCAACCAGTATGCTCATGACTGGAAAATCTACGAGCTAGGGCAAGATGTTTCACGTAGTGAGGTTTTGGTGAGTGGCGTTGCCACGCACATCGAGACATGGACCGATACCGAGATCACGATCCGTGTCCCTCGCCGTCCGGCCTATGGTTTTGGAAATCCAAAAGGTTTTGAGGCTGATCTGAGCAAAGGGGAACTGATTCTGAAACGAGGGTCATGGGATATGCTCGATACCGGCGAATGTTGTACGCCTAAAAAGTATATTTCGATCGTTGCGGGGCCATTTACGATTTTGCAGAGAGGCCTTCCTAACAAGGGTTATTGGAATGAAAAAAATGGCGAGCGCAGTAATGACTAATGGCATAAATTGGAACCATGATCTTATGAAAACTTGCCATGCGTGGAATCAAAAGATGAAAGGTCTGTGTGTGTTGGGAGTCCTTGCAAGTTTAGGCTTTTTTGTAAATCCCCAGCCTGCCTTTCCTCAAGCGACTCCGTCTACTCTCTCACTTCAAAGGAGTCCTACCAAGGTGACGTTTCTTGGTGTGCATTTTCTGAATGCCCGCAAGGGGTGGATCGTTGGAGCAGGTGGGACCGTTCTCCATACCGACGATGGCGGAGCCTCATGGAAGTCGAGCCCACGACGGACCAATGCATTATTGACTGCGGTGACCTTTGCGGATGCGATGCACGGATGGATTCTTGGACAAAACGGAACGGTGTTGCATACTGTCGATGGTGGAAAACAGTGGGTTCCACAGGATAGTGGGACCAATGGAACGCTCTACGCGGCTTATTTTCTTACAACCGATCATGGATGGGTGGTTGGTTCGCGTGGGGTAATTTTGCACACGGAAGACGGGGGAGAGAGCTGGGCCGATCAGGTCAGTGGGACGACAGCAGATCTCTTCGGCATCCATTTTCTGAATGAAAAACGGGGGTGGGCTGTGGGTGCTCTTGGTGTCATCTTGGCAACTACTGACGGGGGAAAGAGTTGGGGGCTGCAGACCACCAATAATCCCGCAACATTCTTTGATATTGTGTTTACGGATAATGTGGCGGGATGGGCTGTTGGGACGCAGGGAGCCATATTCCAAACCTTGAATGGAGGGGACGTATGGGTGGATCACACTCGACCCTGTGGAAGTCCATGCATTAAGCCAGCTGATTTGGTCAATATTCAGTTTTTGAATTCACTGGTTGGTCGAATTGTTGGTGAGCGTGGGACGATCTTAGAAACTCAAGACGCTGGATTTACCTGGAAGGAAATTGAATCCCTAAACGCTGAAACCTTATATGCTCAATCATTTCCTGATCTTTCTCATGGGTTTGCTGTGGGAGATCATGGGACGATAATTCATTTTGAACCCTCGCCACCACAACCCTAATTGGGGGCTCATCCGTCGTTCGCATCAGAGATAATTGAGTCTGGCCTGGAGAATGGCCAATGAAGCCAGGCTAGCAGTTTCTGCCCGCAAAATTCCCTTCCCTAACGTGGCAAAAACTACATTCAGAGATTGAGCCGCTTGCCGCTCCTCTTTCGTCCAACCGCCTTCCGGGCCGATGAAAACAGTAATTCCGCCTTGAATCTCCGATGGTAAGAGTATTTTTGATAGAGAAACGTTCTCCTGCCGCTCAGTTAACATGATTGGTAGCCCTCCATTTTCCCGCTGTAAAAATTCCTGAAATGTTTGAATGGGAAGTATTGTTGGCACGTTCCATCGCTCACTTTGTTGCGCTGCTTCCAAGGCAATGCGATCCCATCTTTCCTGGAATTTGGTTGCGTGTATTGGCGACACTCGAGGAATGATCCTCTCTGTCGCGAGTGGTGCAAGCCTATGGACTCCGAGTTCCGTCGCTTTTTGGATAACCCAGGCCATTTTTTCTCCTTTTAAAAGAGCTTGTGCCAAGGTGATGGGCGGAGTAGAAGAGGGCGAGGATTCTTGAATACTCAGAACATTGGCATAGATAGCCTGTTTGGTTATCTGATGGATTGTTGTATGGTACCGTCGACCTCGATCATCATTGAGAATCAGCAGGTCTCCTGGTCTCGTTCGTAAACTTTTGGAGAGATGAGTGAATAAAGGGTCGCCAATCAGGACCCTTTCATCCTCAACCTGGGTTGAATGGATGAAATAGACTGGCATATGTTCAAGACGTAATGGGGAAAAAAGATGAGAGGAAGGTTAATCGAACATATTCTTGACTTTATCGAACAGGCCTTCTCCTTGTGTGTCCGTAGAAATTCCGCACTCCTCCGCATAGGCGGTAAGGAGTTCGTGTTGTTTTGGAGTCAGTTTAGTAGGAATTTCTATTTTAGTCCGAATCAGTTGATCCCCACGATTTTGGGATTTAAGCCCAGGGGCGCCTAATCCTTTGAGGCGGAGAATTTGATCATGTTGGGTTCCTCCAGGGATCTTCACCATGGTGGTTCCATTTAATGTTGGGACTTCAACTTTTCCTCCAAGAGTGGCTGTGACGAAATCCAAGCGTAAGTCATAAAGGATCTCTTGCCCTTTCCGTTGAAAGTGTGGATGGGGCCGTACAGTGAGTGCCACATACAAATCACCAGGGGGTCCGCCATTCATCCCATGCTCTCCTTCGTGGGAAAGGCGAAGTCTCATGCCGGTTTCGACCCCAGCTGGAATGGTCACCGCTAAGAGCCGTTCCTTGTGAACGCGTCTTTGCCCCCTGCAGGTTTTGCATGGGTCGGCGATGACTTGTCCTGATCCTTGGCATTGCCCACAGGTTCGATTGATCGTGAAAAAACCTTGTTGTAAGCGAATTTGTCCGGCCCCACGGCATGCAGAACAGGGTTTGACGGCTTGATCGGATTTCGCGCCGGTCCCATGGCAGATTTCACAAACTTCCCAACGAGGGATCTTGAGTTTGGCCTCCTTGCCATTGATGGCCTCTTCAAAGGAGATTTCTAGGTTATATTGAAGATCATTCCCTTGTTCGGCGCGATTTTGTCCCCTGCCACCACCGAAGAAATCTTCAAAAATATCTCCAAACACATCTCCGAAGCCGCCTCCTCCAAACCCGAATCCATCGGCTCCTCCTCCTTGGCCAGCCGCTGCATGCCCGAACATGTCGTACTTTTTTCGGCGATCCGAATCGCTGAGCACTTCATAAGCCTCTCCGGCTTCCTTGAACTTTTCTTCCGCTGCTTTTTTCTGAATTGGGTCGGCATGCAAATCCGGGTGGTGTTGCCTGGCCAGCTTTCTAAAGCCTTTTTTAATCTCTTCTTCCGAGGCATTGCGGTCCACCCCGAGAATTTCGTAATAATCTCGTTTTCCGGTCTGTGCCATCAGCGTCGTCCAAAGGATGGGAAAATTGTGCAGTAATGTATGAGGATGCGCATCTCTGCTCGAAAGGTTTTTAATTCTTGCCTTTATCTACTTCTTCAAATTCGGCATCCACAACTTTTTCCTCACTGCCAGCGCTTTCACCACCGGAGGTTCCAGGGCCGTCCTCCGGTCCGGTCCCACCTGAAGAGGCGTCAGTGGAGGCCTTCTTGTACATTTCTTCAGCTAATTTATGTGAGGCCGTGGTGAGGCTTTGCATGGCGGTTTTAATCGCTTCCAGGTCGGTTTCCTCCATGGCTTTACGGAGGGCGTCAACTGCCCCGGTGATGTTTGATTTTTCCGATTCCTCAATCTTGTCCCCATGTTCGCTCAGATTCTTTTCTGTACTATAAATAAGAGTATCGGCCTGATTCTTGACTTCGACCAATTCCCGTTTCTTTTTGTCTTCTTCGGTATGACTTTGAGCTTCCTTAACGAGACGCTCAACTTCTTCTTTACTTAATCCACTAGAAGCCGTGATCTTGATCGATTGTTCTTTCTGTGTCGCCATATCTTTGGCGGAGACATGCACAATTCCATTTGCGTCAATGTCAAAGGTGACTTCAACTTGCGGAACACCTCTTGGAGCCATAGGAAGCCCCACTAAATCAAACTGTCCCAATAGCTTATTGTCATTGGCCATTTCCCGCTCACCTTGGAAGACTCTGATGGTCACGGCAGTTTGGTTGTCAGCTGCGGTGGAAAAAATTTGGCTTTTTTTGGTGGGTATGGTGGTATTGCGTTCGATGAGTTTCGTGAAGATTCCACCTAGTGTTTCAATACCGAGTGAAAGCGGGGTGACATCCAACAACAGGACATCTTTGACATCTCCTTTCAGGACTCCACCTTGAATAGCCGCACCGATTGCGACGACTTCATCAGGATTCACGCCACGATGGGGTTCTTTCCCGAAAAATTGCTTGACTCGTTCAATTACTTTTGGCATCCGAGTCATCCCACCAACCAAGACGATTTCATTGATGTCGCTGGTGGTCATATCAGCATCGGCAAGGGCTTTTTTGCAGGGTTCGATTGTTCGCTCAATTAAATCATTCACCAGTTGCTCGTATTTTGACCTGGTGAGCTTCAGTACCAAGTGTTTTGGGCCACTGGCATCGGCGGTAATAAAGGGCAAATTTATTTCAGTTTCTTGAGAAGAGGAGAGTTCGATTTTTGCCCGTTCGGCTGCTTCTTTCAGTCGTTGAAGAGCCATGCGATCATTCCGTAAATCGATTCCTTGATCTTTTTTGAATTCTTCAACCAACCAATCCATCACCCGAAGATCAAAGTCGTCTCCGCCCAAAAAGGTATCACCATTTGTGGATTTGACTTCAAAGACCCCTTCTCCGATTTCTAGGATTGAAACGTCAAAGGTTCCACCACCCAGATCGTAGACGGCAATACGTTCATCTTTTTTCTTATCGAGTCCATAGGCGAGCGACGCTGCAGTCGGCTCATTAATGATGCGCAAGACATTTAATCCCGCGATTTTTCCTGCGTCCTTGGTGGCTTGCCGTTGGCTATCATCAAAATAGGCGGGAACCGTAATGACAGCATCTGTCACCTTTTCACCTAAATAATCTTCAGCCGTTTGCTTCATTTTTTGAAGGATCATGGCTGAAACTTCTGCTGGACTATAGCTTTTCCCGCGAATAATGACGTGGGCATCCCCGTTGGCGCCTTCAGCCAGTTTATAGGAGAGCCGATTGGCCGCATTTTTGACTTCAGGAGAAGAATGCTTTCTTCCCATCAGGCGCTTCACCGAATAAATGGTGTTTTCCGGATTGGTGATGGCTTGGCGTTTGGCAATCTGTCCGACCAATCGTTCATCTTTGTCGGTCAAGGCCACGACCGATGGTGTGGTCCGGCCACCTTCTGAATTGGCAATGACATTGGGGTCTCCCCCACTGATCACGGCTACACAAGAGTTTGTTGTTCCTAGGTCAATTCCAATGATTTTGCTCATAGATGTATTCCTCCTTCTTCACCAGATTCTTCGGTAGAACGTGGTTCTGTCAGTGCTGATTTTTCTTTCGCTACGCTTACCATAGCCGGGCGTAAAATGCGCTCGTGTAACAAATAACCTTTTTGGAATTCTTCGATGATCGTGTTTGGCTCCACTTTCTCAGATTCTACTTGTGTCACGGCTTGATGAACTGAAGGGTCAAAGGAGTTTCCTGTTGCGCAAAGTTGTTGGACGCCAACTTTACCGATAGTTTCCAGGAATTGTTTGTGAGTAAGCTCGACTCCCTCCAACAATGGACCAGTGTTTCCTGCCTCTTTCGCGAATTGAATGGCTCGCTCAAGATTATCAATAATAGGAATCAAGTTTTTCAATAACGCTTCATTGCCAAAGCGGATGGAATCACTTTGATCGCGCTGGGCTCGACGTTTATAGTTTTCAAACTCTGCTGCTAGACGCATGTATTTATCTTGTAGAATTTGGAGTTCTTCTTCTAGGGTTCCACCATTTTCAGGAGTAGTTGCTGGTGTGTCCTCCGTCGAATGTTCTTGAGGACTGACTTCATCTACAGTCGCTTCTTCAGTAGTTTCCTCTGTTGAGGACATGGATTTACCTTTTCCCGGTTGTGGCGTCATAAATGACCAATAAGAAGAGAGAGACATTTCAAATTGCTTATCGAAGTCAGATAGTCACTTCCTGTGGCAAGTCAACCCATCCTCTTAAATTTCTTATGATTTTTGATAAACTAAAGCAGAAGAAAATAGGAAGAGGAGTTATCCACAAGAAGGGGTCATGCGACTATAGAGGAGCTGTAAACCTTCTAACGTAAGGTTTGGTCTAACCTCCTGAATAGTGTGCGAAATTGGGACAATGGTTTGGGCCAGCCCACCAGTCGCGATGACGAGTGCGGATTCGCCGATTTCCTGTTGAATTCTCTTCACGATTTCATCAACCAATCCAGCATACCCATACATGATTCCTGCTTGAATACTGGAGGTCGTGTCTTTGCCAATCACGGATGCCGGAATAGCCAGATCAACTTTTGGAAGCTTTGCTGTCTTGGTGTGAAGGGTATCTGCTGCGCTTTTTAAGCCAGGGGCAATGGTTCCACCTAGGTATTCACCATATTTGGTGACGATACAAAATGTGGTCGCAGTCCCAAAATCTACGATAATCAGATATCGTTGATAGCGGGCAAAGGCCGCAGCCGCATTGACGAGACGGTCTGTCCCAATTTCCTCGGGATTACTGTATCGGAGGATGAGCCCATGAGGACATGCACTCGTGACGATAATGGGTTGTTGTCCGAGTAATGATTGGGTCAGCATGTCGAAAATATGCGTGAGAGGGGGCACCACACTAGTGACAATGCAGCCTGAAATGTCTTCTGGCAGGATTTTATGAAATTGTAGGAGGGAGCGAAGACCAATGCTATATTCATCAGGGGTCTTGGAATGGTCGGTGGATAAGCGCCAATGTGAGATCAGCATGCTGTCTTGAAAAACGCCACAGACAATCTGTGAGTTACCAATATCGATGGCTAAAAGCATAAAAAAGGCACTCCTCTTGAGCCATCCTTCAGGGATGGGTCATTGTTGGGCGATTGTGCGTAGATGAAGGATTTCCCCTGAATGTATATCTCGCATCCTAGCCGATTGGTCGTTTGGGTCGGAAGGGGAGGGGATGACTTGAAGTTGGCCATGTTCTCCTATGGATTGGGCCACTCCCTGTAGTTGGCTTCCATCGGGGAACTGAACCTGAATCCTGTGTCCAATGGTGCTACACCAATGGTTGTATTCTACAAGTAAAGATTGAGGACCATTGGACCTCAGGTTTTCCCAATTTTCTTCCAAGGATGTGATCACTTTGATGATCAGCGCTTCTCTATCCAGAGGGCAATGACACTGGATTTGCAGAGAAGTCGCACTGGCTTGAATCTCTGATGGGAATTCGGATTGAGTAATGTTAACGTTAATCCCGAATCCGATCACGACGCATGTCTGGTGTCTGGCATTCCGAAAGGAATCGCATAAAACGCCACCAAGTTTACGCCCTCCTATTAATAAATCATTGGGCCACTTAAGATCGATACGAATTCCTGTCTGTTGTTTAAGTGCCTGGGCAATGGCCACCCCGGCCATGTGGGGAATCCATCCTAAATATTGAATAGTTGTCTCAGGAACCAAAAGGAGAGATCCGTAAATATTGGACTTGCCTGGGGAAAACCAAGGCCGATCTAATCGACCCCGCCCCGCGGTTTGTTTGTCGGCCAGAACGACCGTTCCAGAAAGTGCCTGGTCCTTGGCTCTTTCCATGGCAAACGCATTGGTTGAGGGTAACTCGTCAAAGACATAAAGGGTCTCGCCAATTTTTTTTAAGGGGAGAAGGGCGCCTAGTTTTTTGGAGGATAACACGGATGAGGCAGAGGGGTAGAGTAAAAAGTCAGGCGCGGTATTTTCGTTTTTGCGGACCTGTTTTGATTCGGAATGGAGCGATGTCCATGGATAGGTCCATGGACAGGGCGGAATGTGTGAGTGCCCCAATCGAGATGAAATCCGGTCCGGCTGCTGCCATATCTCGAACATTGTCCAGGGTCATGCCTCCTGATACCTCCACCAAGGCCTGCTTTTGGATGATCTCTATGGCCTGTCTGACATAATCAGGGGTCATGTTATCCAATAAAAGGACATCGGCTTTTCCCTTCAAGGCCTGTCGGACCTGAGCAATCGTTTCGACTTCCACGCAAATTCGAAGGCCATGCGGGGCATGTTGCCTGGCCCAAAGACATGTCTGGGTGATGTTCATCCGTTGGGATGCCATAACCATCAAGTGATTATCTTTAATGAGAATGCCATCATGGAGCGAGAAGCGATGATTTTTCCCCCCGCCAAGGCGGACGGCCCATTTTTCTAAGGCCCGGAGTCCCGGTGTCGTTTTTCGTGTGTCGACTAAAGCGACTGGATAATCACGGACAGCCTCGCAGAACTGATGGGTGAGCGTGCTGATCCCCGAAAGCCGTTGGAGAAAATTCAGGGCGATTCGTTCGCCTTGAAGGAGCGATTGCGCCTTCCCTTTCATGCTGAGGATAGTGGTTGACGGGCCCACCATGGTTCCATCGCCGGCATGAGTGGTAAGTTCAATGGAGGAATCGACTGCATGAAATACTTGCCTGGCAACGGCCACTCCTGCCACGATCATGTGGCCTTTCGCTTTGATTTCGGCGCGAGCTAAAAGGGTTGGTGGAATGAGAATGGTCGAGGTCAGGTCTCCATAGGCAAGGTCTTCTTCCAGCGCAGCGCTGATTACGCGCCGCATGGAGAAAAGAGGAGGAGGCGAGGCGAGAGAAGGTAGATTCATTTCAAAATACCTGTTTCACCAAGAAATCATGGAAGTAAGTTGTTGTTCCGTAATTTTCAAAATATCCAACTCATCCTGGATTTTAGCACGACGTTCTTCTGATTCCTGGATCACGGAAGGCTCCGCTTTCCCCCTGAATTCAGGAGAGGCTAAACGACCTTCAAGGCGTTGGACTTCTTTTTCTTTTTCACCAATTTGTTTTTGGACCTTTTTGATAACCTGCTTGAGGTCAATATCCTTCGGTACTTCAATGCCAATGGTGTAGTTATGGCCGGAAGGTAATTCCAGTGTGCGGTGGGGAGTAAGTAGGTTGCTCGCTTCCAAGTTCGAACTGAGGAGCGATTCGATGTAGGGCTTAAGGGCGGTAAGGGGCGCGATGTCTTTGTCCTCCCTGATGCTCCTTCCATAGATCCAAGGTGATTGAGCTGGGGAAATAGTCAAAAGCGCTCGAGCAGTTCTGACTGTATCGATAAAGGATTGGAGGAGTGAAAAAGCCTGTTCGGCTTCAGCATTTACCCATTCCCGCTTTTCAGTGGGAAAGGGTTGAGTCATGATTGATGGCCCTTCGTGCGGGAAGGATTGCCATATTTCTTCGGTAATAAATGGCATCACGGGGTGTAACAGCCGTTGGATGACTTCAAATGATTCCAAGAGTGTCTGGCGGGTAGCCGGTGCATCGGAATGGTTTTCCTGTTGGAGGCAGGGTTTGGCAAGTTCTATGAACCAATCACAATATTCATGCCATATGAATTGATACAGAGCAGCAGCGGCTTGGTCAAAGCGATAGTCCTCAAACGCTTTGGTCACTTCACGGATTGTATGGTTGAGTCGGCTGAGAATCCATCGATCCGGAAAAGGCCTGAGTTCTGCGGAGAGTGCTACACATGGTCCGTCCGCGTACAAATGAATAAATCGCGCCGCATTCCAAAGTTTTGTGACGAAATTTCGATACCCTTCGATACGTTCCTCAGCCAGTTTAATGTCTCGTCCCGGTGAGGCCATTGAGGCCAGGGTAAACCTCAGCGCATCCGTTCCATATTGGCGCATTTTGGTTAGGGGATCAATGACATTTCCTTTGGATTTGCTCATCTTTTGGCCCTCAGCGTCCCGAACCAAGGCATGGATGTACACATCGCGGAATGGGACTTTCCCTGTAAATTTCAGGCCCATCATGATCATTCTGGCAACCCAAAAGAACAGAATGTCCAATCCGGTGACTAGGGTCGCTGTTGGATAAAAGGTTTTCAAATCTTCGGTGTTTTCTGGCCACCCGAGGGTAGAAAAGGGCCAGAGAGCCGAGGAAAACCAGGTATCCAATACATCAGGATCTTGAAAAAGATTGATCCCTCCACATGTTGGACATGATTGTGGTGGGATTCTTGATACGATGGGTTGAGCATCTGATGCTATAAAGCAGCTCCTTGTGAGCAGGGTGGAAGGAATACCCTTCTGGTCCGGTGCTTCGCCATTATGGCTAGCTTTGAGCAAATGGTCCTTGTTGCAGGTTCGACAATACCAGGCGGGGATTTGATGCCCCCACCAAATTTGGCGAGAAATACACCAATCTTTGATCTGGCGCATCCAACCCAGATAATTATTTTTCCATCCATCGGGAATAATACGAATGTCACCCGCTTCAACCGCTTGGATAGCTGGAGTCGCCAAGGGTTGTATTTTGACGAACCATTGTGGTGAAAGGTACGGCTCAACAACGGTTTTGCATCGGTAGCATTTGCCAATGGCCATGGCGTGATCTTCGACCTTGGAGAGAAATTCCTGCTTTTCCAGGGTTTCTATCACAATGGCGCGGGCCTCCTGGACAGACTTGAAGTTGAGCTCTGCTTGAAGTGTGGGATCGGCCTGGGCCTCCTGGAGTCCCATTGGGCTCATGCGAGCTTGGAAGTCGAGTATAGCGAGGCGTGGAAGGCCGTGACGTTCGCCTGCCTCAAAATCATTGAAGTCATGCGCAGGGGTAATTTTTACGGCACCGGTTCCAAATTCCCGGTCAACTAATATCGGATCAGCAACAACCGGAATGGTCCGTGCCGTCAAAGGGACGCGAACTTCTTGTCCAATGTACTTCTGGTAGCGAGGATCTTCAGGGTGGACGGCCACTGCGGTATCTCCCAGAATGGTCTCTGGTCTGGTGGTGGCAACCATGAGAAATTTCGTGGGATCGTCAACGAGGAAGTACTGAATGTGATAGAGCTTTCCCTTGGTTGGTTCATGCTCAACTTCAATGTCGGAAAGGGCCGTCAGGCAACGAGGGCACCAATTAATTAAACGTTCACCCCGGTAAATGAGACCTTCCTCGTACAGGCGAACAAACACTTCTCGAACCGCCAGGGAAAGTCCTTCGTCCATGGTAAACCGAAGACGAGACCAATCGCAGGAGGCTCCTAACTGTTTTAGTTGTTCGAGAATTGTATCCCCGGATTGGTGTCTCCACTGCCAGACCCGGTCGATGAAGGCTGAGCGCCCGAGGTGTTCTCGTGATTGACCTTCCTGAACGAGTTGCCGTTCGACCACATTTTGGGTCGCAATTCCGGCATGGTCTGTTCCGGGGATCCATAAGGTGTTCAATCCCTGCATGCGTCGCCAGCGAACGATAATGTCCTGGATGGCCGTATTGAGGGCATGGCCGATGTGGAGGGACCCGGTAACATTGGGGGGAGGAATGACCAGACAAAAGGAAGGAGAGAGATTGCCGAGGTCAGGTTTGAAGAGTTGGTGCTCAATCCAGTATGCCCCCCACCGCTGCTCGACTTCACCGGGATTGTACGTTTTTTCTAATTGTGAAGATGCCATAATTATGGTGATAGGGTATTTGGGAATAGGCGAAAAAAGTCCGATGTTATCACGGGCTCAATGGCCCTGCAAATACAACCTCTTGTTCCCCTCATGATGCCTATGGTAAAAATGGGGTCACTAAAGTTTTAACAATTTCAATTAAATCAGGAGAATCACCTATGCCACGTGGTCGGCAAAAAGATCGTGATTTGCGAAGAAAGCATCGAAAAAATCAACAACGCGTAAAAGGTTTGGAAGTTGCCCGGCGCGAAAAAGGCAAAAAGAAATAATAGGCTAATTTATTGAGGTGGTTCTTATTAGTGTTAAAAGGGGATCGCTTCACTCCCTAATTTTCCTTCCTTGCGTTTGTTCTAATTGAACAACTCAAAAAACCTGGTTTGAGGCAGAGGTCGGTCCATCAACCTTTTAGCCTTGATCCGTCTGTTCACTCAACTTTCTTCTATGAGTTCATCTCCCATAAAAGTCATTTTTTTTGATGCTGTAGGTACCTTATTTGATGTAAAGGGATCAGTAGGGGAGGTGTATTTAACCTATGCCAAAAAGTACGGGGTTCCAGACACCGAACAGACCCAACAGGCAGTGAATGCAGCTTTTAAGCAAACGATGAAAGACATGCCTCTTCCTGTTTTCTCGGTGGAGCGGCCGGAAAAACTCAAACAATGCGAGCGGTTGTGGTGGTTTGATGTCGTACATGCCGTTTTTTATCGGGTGGGGATGTTCGAGGGGTTCGATGATTTTTTCGAAGAGGTATTTGAGGCGTTTGGGCAGTCTACCCATTGGGAACTGTTTCCTGATACATACGAAGTCTTAGGTCATCTAAAGCGGCAGGGATTTGAACTCGGAATCATTTCCAATTTTGATAGCCGGTTTTTTCAAGTTTCCCGTGGGCTTGGACTCAATACATTTTTTGATTCCGTGACCATTTCCAGTT
Organism: uncultured Nitrospirales bacterium; assembly: GCA_963801755.1. Lineage (GTDB taxonomy): Bacteria > Nitrospirota > Nitrospiria > Nitrospirales > UBA8639 > Nitrospira_E. The sequence continues at coordinate 43,029 of CAWDGE010000013.1, forward strand.
TGGTCGGAGTTGCTAAGCCAGCCCAAAAGATTTTTTGCCATGCACTCGATGAACACATGTTGCTCCCTCAAGAAGCTCTTCATGTGGGAGATCATCCTATTGAGGATTTCGATGGTGCTCGACAGGCTGGTCTTCATGCCGTCTTGATTGATCGTTCTTCGAATGGCCCCCCTCATCCACACACACTTTCAAGTTTGACCCAACTGTCTTCGTACGACCTTTTGTATCCCTAAAGTACATACCCTTCATTACAAGTTTTCTTCACAACACTTCCTGTTGTGAATCCAAGGACAGCCGCTCGTGGATTTCTCTCCTCCACGGGAATAAAATGAGACTTCTGAAAATCCAATTCGCGACCGCTGATTAGACAACAAAATCGCATAACGATCCTTTACGATACTAAGGGACCTAGTGCATTGAGTCTTAAATATGGTGACTTATAGGGTTTTGGATGATAGAGGCGGTCGCAAGGAGGTACTGCCTATGTGACGTGCGTTTCCCCTCATCCTCCCCGCTGACGAACGAACCATCTTGGAACACTGGGCGCGGGGGCGGCGAACTCCGGCGCGCCTGGTTTTGCGCGCGAAAATTGTGCTGCAGGCGGCGGCTGGCCTGCTGAACAAAGAGATTGCCCAGCAACTCCACACTGATCGAGAGTGTGTGGGCCACTGGCGAACACGGTTTGCCGCCCACCGCGTGGCGCGGCCTCGAACGGGATGCGCCGCGAGCGGGTCGTCCCCCTCGGATTCGCCCCCCACAGTCCGCCGCCTTGTGACCTTGACCACCACCAGTGCTCCCCCAGCCGCTACCTACTGGACGACGCGGACGTTGGCTCCTGTGGTGGGGGTCAGTCCAAAGACCGTCCACCGTGTCTGGCAAGCCCATGGTCTCACGCCTCATCGGACGCGCATCTTCAAACTCAGCCGGGACCCACAGTTTGTCGAGAAACTGACGGACGTGGTCGGACTTTACCTCAATCCGCCCGACCAGGCCTTGGTGTTCTGTGCCGACGAGAAGAGCCAGATTCAAGCCTTGAATCGAACCCAGCCCGGGCTTCTCCTGAAAAAGGGACGGTGCGGGACGATGACTCATGACTATAAACGGCACGGAACCACCACACTCTTTGCCGCCCTGAATGTGCTCACCGGAGAGGTGCTGGGGACTTGTCAACCGCGGCATCGTCATCAGGATGGATTCAGTTCTTGAAGCGGTTGGACCGGGACACGCCCCCGGATCGCCCGCTGCATCTTATCGTGGACAACTATGCGACGCACAAACATCCGGCCGTCCGCCGGTGGGGGCAGCGGCATCCGCGGTTTCACATGCATTTTATCCCAAGGACAGTTCCTGGCTGAATCTCATCGAACGGTGGTTCCGTGACCTCACCACTCGCCGACTGCGGCGCGGCGCCTTTCGTCACGTCATGGAATTAATCGCGGCGATCGAACAGTACATCGCCCATCATAATACGCGTCCGCGCGTGTTCACGTGGGTGGCCAAGGTCGAGGAGATCCTGGCCAAAATCCGCCGGGCTCGAATAGCCCTCCATCAAACGGCATCTGTATGACACACTACACTAGAGGGGCCTACCGAAAATCAAAATAGCGAATACTTGACCATTTTAGCCATTCAGGTTACGGTTTAAAATCAACTTCGACTCCTCAAGGCTGGTGCGGCCTTATTTTGACATGATGATCTCTTTCTTGGTGCGGATACCCTTAAGTTAATACTCCCTCGTCAACAACACGAAACCCGTGGAATTTTTTGCCATCAGCGGATTGTTAAATGGGTTAGCTGCTAGCGGGTTGGCATCCTTTGTCTACTTCCGCGCTCCCTATGATCCCAGGCATTGGACATTTGGGTTATTTGGAATTGCCACTGCCTTATGGAGTTTTGGGTATTTTGCTTGGCAAGTATCTGGTTCTGAGTTTTTTGCGCTTCTCAATCTCCGCATATTAATGGCAGGAGCCATTTTTATTCCCATTACCTTTTTGCATCATGTTCTGTATTTACTTGGGAAAGAAAATGCTTATAGCGGAACTATTAAGTGGAATTACCTTCTGGGTGGAGTTTTTCTTCTTGCCGATTTTACACCGTTTTTTATTGAAGGTGTCCGCCAAATTTCTGTATTTCCGTTTTGGGGTGTGCCTGGCTTAGTCTTTCATTTTTGTTTGATTTGGTGGGTTGGTCTTGTAATCTTTGCTCATCTTCTTTTAACTCAAGCCTATGCTAGGGAAAGGGGATTGCGTCGAAGACAATTTTTGTATCTTCTCATAGGCTCTGGAATTGGATACATCGGTGGGGCGACTAATTATCCCCTCTGGTATGGGATTGAGGTATTACCCTACGGGACCATTGGCTTTGCGGTATATATTTCAATCGTAGCCTATACCTTGTTGCGATTTCATTGGTTGGAGTTCTCAGTTTATGTTGAAAAAGGATTGTCCTATTTTGCTATTTTATTGTTTGTGTCCCAGCCTGTTTACCCGATGCTGCTACTTGCGCAAAAATCCCTCCTGGGTGCCATTAATGTCAGATTTTCGGTCGTGCAACTTGTGCTTCATCTCATGACGGTTGTGGGTGTTTATCAGATGAAAGTGGGCACGAAAGGCGCAGTCGCGAGAACTATACTCAAAGGCAGGGAATTGAGGACTCAGGCTCTCTCCAGATTTTCATCGAAAGTTGCAAACATTCAAAATATTCAGGATTTGGGACAGGCCATTCTAGAAACGGTAGGGAGGAGTGCTGGAGCCTCGAAAGCCGCTATCTTTGTTTTGCAAGTTGAAGAAAATCGGTATAGGGCTGTTTCAAATTTCGGGTTTTCTCATGATCATCCTGTTATCCAGAATGGATGGGCAATCTCCGATAATCTGCCACAATTATTACTATTCACGCAGTCAAGAGTCTCCATTAAGGATTTAAAGGAGATAGACTCCAATGAAAACGAGATGCGTATAGCTGAAATATTAGAAGAAGCCGGATTAGAGGTGTTTTATCCGATCTTTGGGAATAACCAATTGTTGGGTTTTTTGGCGCTTGGCCCCACTTCCAGTGAAGCTATTCGGATGATGGGTGGAAAAACATTTTGGAATACGATTATCCAGGAATCTGCCTTAGCATTAGAAAATGCCATTTTGCGAGAAGAAATTCACCGATCTCAAAAGTTGCTTTGCCAAGTGGATCGTCTACGGTCTCTTGAAGCCATGGCAAATGGATTGACTCAAGAACTTCATAATCCATTAGTTTCAATTAAAGCTTTTGTTCAAGTGGCTGAATTACGACGTCATGACGGGGAATTTATGGATAGGCTTCATCGTATAGTTGGAGAAGATCTTGCGAAGATAGAAGCATTAACAAAAGAGATCAGAGAATATGTCAAGCCGCTATCGGGTTCCTTGAATGCAAAAACCCATGTTCACGATATCATTGATTCCTGTTTGTTGTTTGTGGCGAGCAATCCTTCCTACCAAAAGACGATGATTGAGAAGATCTTTAGTCCTGATGTTCCGATGGTTTCTATAGATCGACAAGGGCTCATGCAGGCAATTTTTAATGGACTGTTATTTCTCTTAAAGGATCCCTCGAAATTGTCTGGAACTTTGAGAATTGAAACAGAGGCCGATCGATTTGTTAGGGGACAAAATTGGCTTCAAGTTTCGGTGTGGTGGAAAGCTGAAAAAACGTCAATGGATTCTGCACTGGTTTCAATAGAGGAATGGGGTTTTGATGATTCCTTTATTGACGAGCCTGACCCTTCCGTCGCGCAAGGATTAATCCTCGCTCATCAAATTATTCAACGCCATTCTGGACGTTTTCAGCTTTTCACCAATGATCGTGGCATTCTTGGATTTCAAATCCAACTGCCTCTCAGTCTACCCTCTGACAATGGGTATTCCTTGACTGCCCTTCGTAACCCCGCCATTCCTCTTAAGCAAGTGAAGGTAACCCCAGACTCTGGGTCTCTTTTTTCGTAGAAAAATTGGTAGAATGGGAGCTATTGGGTGCTGACTTCCTTTGAGTCAGGTCGCTGTTAGAATTGCGTCGTTCTTTATTTATGAATAGTTTCTCGCAAAATGAGCGTGCAGCTTTTGACCATGCACCAGTGGTTGTCTATCGGTGTGTTCAACAGGGGATTGATCGGAAGTTTGAATTTGTGTCCTCGTATGTCTATTCCTTGCTTAACCTAACTCCTGAGCAACTAATCCAAGACTCTAAAGCGTTTTTTTGTCGGATACATCCGGAAGATCGGAACATGTTTTTGAGAGGGTGGGAGAATCACACTCTTTTGCCCGCGACCATTCGGTTAGAGTATCGGATGTTCGGGGAAGGGAATCGTGTGTTTTGGGTTCAGGAAAATAGTGTGATGTCCCAGGGGAACATCGAAAATGAAATAGTCTGTCACGGCGGGTTAATCGAGATACCTAATCACCAACAGATTAAAGAGGAACTTCAGCGGTGGGACCGAGAGCTTCAATCCCTGACCGGCAATCTTCCTGATATTATTGGACGATTTGATCGAAAAAAACGCGTTATGTATTTAAATCGGTGGTGGGATAGCATGGAACCATTTCCCCCAGAAAAGTATTTGGGTAAGCAACTCGTCGAGTTGGGGGTCTCTCAAAAGATAGCAGGTATTTTTGAGGAAAAAATTCAATCGGTTTGTGAAAAAGGCATATCAGAATCCCTGGAGATTTCCCATCCCACTAAGCAGGGGCTGAAAAATTTTGAAATACGATTTTGCCCCGAGCCAACTATTGGTGGACAAACTTTAACGGTATTGTTGATTTGTCGTGATGTGACAGATGTTCGCATGGCGGAGTTGGCTTTTAGAGACAGTGATGAAAAATTTCGCCAATTGGCTGAAGCTGTGGACAGTGTGTTTTGGATTTGGGATGTAGACCTACAACAAATAGTTTATGTGAGTCCCGCGTACAAGCGCCTTTGGGGTGGGGACCCCCAAAAACTCATGAATAATCCTTTTGATTGGCTGACCATCGTGTATCAAGAAGATCAGTCCAAAGTTGAAAATTTGTTCTTGAAAAGAATGGATGTGAAATGCCTTGATATTGAATATCGAATCGTCACTCGTCACGATGAGCTTCGATGGGTTCATAACCGAACCTTTCCAGTGAAGGATTCATTAGGGAGAATTCACCGGGTCATTGGGATTGCTCAGGATGTGACAGAAAGAAAGAAATGGGAGGAGGAGAGATTGAGGGGGGCCAAACTCGAATCACTTGGGCTCTTGGCTGGAGGACTTGCCCATGATTTCAATAACTTGCTCACAGCAATTTTGGGTCAGCTATCGCTAGCGAAATTTACATTGGACTCATCCAGTCCTCTGTTTAATCGGATTTCTGAGGCTGAACACGCCTCTTTGAGAGCGCAAGATATTGCACGGCAACTTCTAACCTTTTCTAAGGGTGGGGCTCCGGTAAAAAAGACCGTTCTTTTACAAGAGATAATAAAAGAGAATGTCCAATTGGTATTATCAGGATCTAATGTCCTTCCAATCTTTAACATTTCAGATGATCTGTGGCCAGTCACAATCGATGCAGGCCAAATTTGCCAAGTGATTCATAATCTTGTGATCAATGCGCGGCAGGCGATGGAAGAGGGAGGGGAATGTATTATTCAAGCTCACAATGTTACGGGCGATGTGGTCGAACGAACGGATTTGGGGCAAATGTCTTTGCATGATCCCGAATGGGTTGAAGTCCGATTCATAGACAAAGGTGTTGGGATTTCTAAGGACAATCTGGAGAAAATATTTGATCCATATTTTACGACCAAGTCCACAGGGTCAGGGCTCGGCCTGGCAACGTCCTACTCCATTGTTAGAAATCATGGAGGAGTGCTGGCTGTGAATTCGGCGCTCGGAGAAGGGAGTACTTTTTCTTTATTTCTTCCCGCTGTCCCCATTCAAGAAATGGTCTACGAAGTGCCGGAGAGGCATGTGAAAATGGGGCAAGGAAAAATTCTGATCATGGATGATGAGATTCAAATCCGGAAAGTTCTTGGTGAGATGGTGGAAACCTGTGGATACAGTTACCAGACAGCCAAAGACGGAGAAGAAGCCTTGAGGGATTTTTGTGAGGCATGGGAAATTGGTTCTCCATTTTCAGCAGTCATTCTTGATTTAACCGTACCTGGGGGACTGGGAGGGAAAGAAGTCCTCAGTCGGCTATTAACAATAGACCCCCAAGTCAAAGCTATCGTGGTGAGTGGTTATTCAAATGACCCTGTCCTTGCCAATTATCAGGAATATGGTTTCAAAGGTAGGGTGGCAAAGCCCTTTAATCTTGTGGACCTAAGTGTCGTGCTAAATTCCGTTTTAGAGTAAGCGACCCCATGCCCTTGGCCCAGGTGAGGTACTGGGGTATTTGAATAATTGTTCCTCAAAAAAAGGGAACCCTCATTGGTGATGGATTCCCTCTTTTTTGTGGTCACTGATTTTAGCAATGCTCTGCCCACGGCTTTTAAAGATGAGGTAGTGAACCTCGGTTGCTGATTAATTCTTTATGATAACCAAAAATAAGTTGACCCCTTCAGGTTCCTGTTCAATGCGGATTTGATTCTCTGTAAACCCGCATTCCTGCGCAAGCCTGCGAAGGTGCATTTTGCTCCGATGAAATAAATCCCATTTGAAAAGTTCCATATAGCCCCGACTGGGATTCTCATTGGTGAAATTTCCAATTACCATTTTTCCATTTGGTTTGAGAAGAGTGAAGAACCTTTTTAATGTTCGCCTGAAGATATTGTCATTGAAATAATCAAATAAACCAGCCGACCAAATCAGGTGGTAGGTTTTGTCCGGTGAAAAACGAAACACATTCTTGTGCGTAAATTGAATGTGGGCAAGGAAGTCACGACAAAGGTCCTTGGCATAATTGATGGCATTCGCGTCCTGATCAACACAGTCGATTTCAATTTTTGATGTCCCAAGAACCTTGAGAGCTTCATACATATCCCGACCGGGGCCTGAGGCTAGGTTGAGAATATGGCTGGTTGAGGGGGTTTCCATTTTTGTTTTCCATAATTGGTCAAGAAAAAATGACAATCGATTTCTGACTGCCTTAGGTGCTTTTTGGGTATGAAAAAACTGGTCCCACTTTGTTAAATAAGGGTTCGAGGATGTGTAGTAATTGTATATTTTTTCAATGATTTGATAATCGCCTGCATATCCTAATGGTTTATGGTACGCCCAACCTTGAATGGTATCGGGGGAAAGGGCTTCTCCGAAGGCGGCTCGAATTGAACCTAATTGATCAGCGGAAAAGATCTTGTGTATGTTTCCTCCGGAAAACTGTTGCAGGAGTGTATTCAGCATGGGATAGTCTGTTGGGTCTGGTCCTCCTTTTTTTGAGAATCCGGAAATGAGTTCAGTCGTGCCTTGGGCAAGTTTTTGAATTTCTGTGGCACTACTTGGGAAAAACTGGGAAAGTGGGATAGTTTGTGGAAACATGCGAGACCTCCTGTTGGTGTTTGAGAGGAATATGGGGTTGAAAATATCCCGGAACGTCAAAGACGGTAGGGATGGGAATGCACGGAGTGACTGTGTGAAAAGAAAATGTGAACGGAAGAATATCTTAATGTTCCCCTGATGGGGTGACTGGGGAAGGGTAATTCCTGGTCCGGAATTCGTCCGCATAGTAGGACAAAGACCCGGGATTCCTGAAGGTTGACCGCTAATAGAGATATGGAGATTTCATCGGACTTCGTCTATTCCTCCAAATCTTACAAAAAGAAGGGACATGTGGAGGGGGAGCACATGAAGGAATAAAACGATCCGGCTTAATGAACGGGACATTACCCGATCATAAAGACGCCTGTCTAGGAAAATTAAGGTGACGTTTCCATGGAAGCTCATGCAATGGATTACATTCTTGTGCCAGCTAGATTAAATTGATCTTTTGGATTAATTTTTAATTGGTTCGTAGTATGGAAATATTGTCGTGAATGGGGTGAAGACTTGCGCTATATTGGCTAGGAACAAAACTTGAAAAATAATTCTTGTCGGTGGAAAAGATGAAAAAAACTCCTGGTAAAAAAAAATCTCAGCCCGTTGCCGAGGTTGTTCATGGGATTCCCAAAACAAAAAAAACAAAGTTTCAGAAACGCCTCCTGGCATGGTATGGGGAATTTGGTCGGGATCTTCCATGGAGGAGAACATCCGATCCATATAAGATTCTGGTTTCTGAGGTAATGTTGCAACAGACGCAAGTGGATAGGGTAATTCCTAAATTCCACGAGTTTCTTGGAAAATATCCCACTCTGCAGGATCTGGCGGAAGCTCAGCCAGATGATGTTCGAAAGACGTGGTATCCCCTAGGGTACAATATTCGACCATACCGTCTTCATGGCATTGCCTGTGAAACGATTGAGCGTTATGGCGGAGCTATTCCCAATAAACCTGAAGAACTCCTTTCCCTAAAAGGCATAGGTCGGTATACCGCAGGAGCCATCAGATCATTTGCCTTTAATGAAGATGCGCCTATTTTAGACACCAATGTAATACGGGTATTGCATCGGATATTTATTGGGAAAGGGGAGGCCAAGAAGCAAAAGGCGGAGTTATGGTTACTCTCTGAAAAACTGATTCCCAGGGGCAAAGGATATGATTTTAACCAGGCGTTAATGGACTTTGGGGCTATGGTGTGTACGGCCAGAAAGCCCGTTTGTTTATTGTGCCCCATGCGGAATATTTGCCTTTCCGTTTTTTCGGATGAAATGTAATGAGCCTCAGGAGTCGCCACCTATTGTTGTGGCGGCCGCAATTATCTGGCAGAACGATAGGATTCTCTTGTCAAGGAGAAAGCCGGAATCCCATCTAGGGGGGCTTTGGGAATTTCCTGGAGGAAAAAAGGAATTGGGAGAGACTCTGGAAGATTGCTTGCGCAGAGAGGTGAAAGAGGAGTTAGGGGTGAAGATAAGTGAGCCCGTTTGGTTCCATGCTCTTCATTATCAGTATCCGGGGAAAATGGTGGAGTTGTATTTTTATACCTGCTCCATCATTCTGGGGATTCCTCAAGCGTTAGAGTGCGCTGAAATCGCCTGGGTTCACAAGCACGAATTGTTTTTCTATGATTTTCCTCCTGCAGACATTCCCGTAATACACAAAATCATTCAAACTTGAGATTCGGGCGAGTCGGTATATCTCACTTCACAACAAGGTTCATTAGGACATCAAGATTGTTCTTGATGTCGAACCTCCTCAAGCTATTTAGCCAGAATTGACGAAATTATTAGGGATTGAGCTCGTGCACCAACCCGTGGCCGCCTCTCGCCCTGAAGCTGACATTTTTAGCCTCTTCGAGATACGAAGAATGCATCCATAAGGAAAATGAGTTGTGATTGGTCTATATTTGATGGAACCTTCAGTCTTGTGTCATTGACATCTTGATATTCTCAGAGGACATGGTTCCTCAAGTTGGGATTGCCCGGAATGGCAACAATGACCTGGAGACACTCCGCCAGTTTTGGGATCGCATGGGTCAGCCTCATCCGTCTTTAATCATTACTCCCAATGGACTGGGCTTTGATTGATCGCTTTTGAAAAAAGCAATTCATGATTCATCAAGTAAAACAGCCCTTTGATATCAATCTTACAAAAATTCGACTGAACTCGTGTGCGATACGATGCCCATTTGGAATAATTGAAATATGTTGGTATTGGATTTACTTGCAAGCCTTGAAGGTGTTCAACAAGTCGGAGCGTGGCGCGCAAGTGCTTGCTATTGCCGGATAACGTTTCTGGAATTATTGGGCATGAATGAATTCATTCATGGCAGTCAATTAATGGCTGTAGGAAAATGATTTATTCTATGGAGAGGAACTTTCTTGAAGACGTCGAATTTCTTCAGCTTGTTGGTCTACTATTTTTTGGAGATCTCGTAATTGGGAGTTCAGTGAATCCATTGTCATGGGTGGTTCAGTTTTTTTATTAGGGGTCGTCTGTGGGCCAGGTTGGGTTCGTTGATTCTCCTTGTTGTTTGGATTTGAAGGTTCGAGACTTGGATAGTTGATGGCAATCCTATGATACGTTGATGGAATTGTCATGAAGGCTTGGACTTCTTCAGTTTTTATGACAGCTTCCTGGTGGGAAAAAGTCAGAGAGGTTGTCTGGACACTTCGAGAGGAATGTTGCATTTTTGGAGATACCGCAGGGTGGGGTATCAAATCTTTTAAAGTCACCAGTAGAGAGGACGGAGGAAAAACGGCGAGCGTTCCCTGGATCTGAAAGAACTCCTCATCAGTCCGTAAACACTTGAAATGGATAATTTCCTCCGGTGTGACCTGAGAAAATGCCAGGGATATATGATGTGCCAAAAAATCTGTTTGTGAGGGAGAGAATGCTGGAACGGGGTGGTGAGTTGAAAGGAGTAATTGTTGAAGAATGCCTTCCTCCTGGCTAATGGATATTCCTTTTAAAATTTTGGCAATAAGAGACTCTGAAAGAAGTATTGGATGCCTGGGGGTCTTTTCCAGAGTGTGGGATGTTTTTAGGGAAATAATGCATTCAGGCCCCTCCTGGAGAACTGTTTCTACTTCAGGAGTCCAAGAACACTGCAGATTGAAGGTCGTCAGTGTAGCGACAATCAGACACCGTCCGGTAAATCCTATCGGTTTGAAATAACGTAAAAACGGAGTGAATGAATGTAGAAGTGCTTGGATCACTTCGCCAGGTGTTCAGGAAAGAAGGTCAAGAATTTTCCGGACAGCAATAGAGAAAGAAAATTGAGGTTGATTAAATCTGTCGAATTCCACAGGCACGGGCAATTCCCTCCTGATAGCGTGACCATAAGTTTAACGCCTCTTCTAGGAGAGAAAGAACCTTGATCTGATCACTGCTTTCATCGGTGTGATGGGTAACCATGTCATACACAGTTTTGCGAGATCCTGCGGAAAACATATGCTGTGCGCGAATATAATCCATAAATGCCGGCGATAAGCCTTGGTGCTGACTTAAATAATGTTTCCGGACGATATCGTCAATCTCTTCCTGGTTTTGTGCCGGCTTCGGATAGAGCACTTCTTCAGGATCGTTGGCAGTTCCTTTAATGAAAATTGAGAGGACTGCCGCTCCCACCGACCAATCTTCCTCCTGGCATATTTGGTTTAACCATTCTCGATATCCACGGCTCGATGCCAACAGTTCCACATCCCGAAACCCAGCCCTATCAAATCCAAGTCCATTCATCATATGGAGAAAAAGTTCTTGGTGAGGCTGTCCAAGTGAAAACCCACCCGTTTCTTCTTCATAAATTATTGTGGCGAGCAGCCGGCGAGCCTCCCATGGAGGATTTTTCCCGAGAATTTGAGCGAGAAGCACAGAAAAATCTCGAACATAGACCACGTATTCCTGATGAAAGTAAATATTCAATTTTTCTTTGGTAATTGTGCTTCCTTCCAAAAATGGGGTGGCCCAATGGTGTTTTCGGCGAAGCACATCAAATATACGGTCACGAAATTGTTCTGGTGAAAGTTTTCTCATGAGGGGTTATCCCTTATTACGGTCTATTTTCATGAAATGAAAAGGTAGGTTTTTAAATAGGCATGAGATTATGATAGACATTGTAAGTGCCTATGTAATGAAACTATATTATCACATATTAAAGGAGTCAGTAACAATGCAACCCATTAATCTCGCCGATCCTGGTGCCATTTTAGAATTATTAGCAAACGTGACTCTGCGTGGCGAAGGGGTCACTGCCGAAAATCTAATGGAATATGTGATGGATGAAGGATTTACCGAGCCAACCTACTTAAGTGCCAAAGGGGAAGATCCTCTAGCATTTTACCAAGGGCAACCAAATGCCTGGGGAATTTATCAAATCCGTGAATGGAAACGAGTCTTAGTTATTTCTGGAGGAACCGGAAAGGAAAGGCGAGCTCAAATTACCGAAACTCCTTAAGCAATTCCCAACCTTGAGTTATCGTAGGTTGGGGGGTGCGCTAACCTTTTCTGATGAGGCGCGCTTCACCCCAACTTCAGTCTGCCCAAAACCTTTCTCAATACCAGCCTCCTATTAATTTCCCTTCTTCAAAATAGAGATATCTGTGCTTAATAGTGCTTGAATCCAGCCAGTCTTCATAGACCCATTCTTCTCGTCGTATACCTTTTTCCGTATAGCTCACATTCATTTGATAGGGGGAGCCCCAGGAATCCATCACTTGTTCACGACTCATGCCAGCCATAACAGATTTTTTTTGTAGGTGCTGTTCAAAGGTTGGGTCGAGTAATCGAGGTACGACGCCCCATCCGAGCATCCACAGGGCAAAGGCTACCAAAAAACCATATATGGTGAGACGAACTGGGCGTCGACAAATCCATGGGGTAATTTGAGATTCGTTGCTGGTCGGCTGGGAGAGCTCTTCAGTCCCCTGGCAGGGACTGCTTCTATCTTCAGAGAGAGACGGAGGAGATATTTTTAGATTTTCGTGTGTTATCATAATTAAGGTAATTTACTCATTAATCTAGCAGTGGATTTCAAGGCGAGTCAAGGTGAAGCTGTATGTTTCTTGAAGTCGAACAGAACCAGAATTTTGATGGTTCATATTTCATGAGGTTTAAAGAGTTGGGGCCACCTCGGCGGGTTTCCCATGTGAAATCCTATGATCGGATTTCCCAGGGAGAATGGTGTGGGGTGACGGGGTGGTGTGATGATGCTGATCAACCGCTCTGTCCTGCTTATGCGCAAAGGGTAGAAGATTCCGGTTCCGGTTCAGCGTTTATTGTATTTGGAGGAAACTGTGGTATTCGACTGAAGCCCGAAAGCGATGCAAATAATTGGGATATCGCCGACACCAATCAACGGGGTGAGGGGTATTTATCAATTGGAGATGAACGGGATATCCGATATGAGTAACGCCGAGAAGGGGTCAAGTTCTAAATGAAAATCTTGGAAGAAGATTAATCATCATAGTGAGGTTGAGGAACGGATTTGGATGGTGGCAAAGGGGCGGGAAGACGTTCCTGAAATTCGGGTGAAAATGGATTGAGGGTGGATTCATGGGTTAATCGTTGCTGAGTCTTCACGATTTGAAGGCTTTGAGTGGTAATTTCCAGACGGTCAATCGGAGTGTCAATTGAAAGAATGTTGGGGATTCCATTAATGGCAAACAATTGAAATGCTAGAGACCATGCGAGATTTCTTTTCCCCTGTTCTTTGACGATGAAATCAGCCTCCCGTGAAGGCTCACCCTTAAAAATCAGGACCCAGAGATTGGATCGAAAGGTTGGGGCCGATGGTTCTGTTGGGGGAATAAATTCAGGGACGAGCGAAGGAATACTTTTTATGGGGACCGCAGGGGAAAATTCCACTTCACATCGTTGAACATACAAGGTTGGAATATTCTTGCCTCCATTTAAATCCGGAATATATGCGAAGGAATACCGAACTTGGATACCATTCCGATCGTAGGTGTAAACATCCTCGCCATTTCCTGGTGAAACCAAATTTTTGAAATATTTTTCCCAATCGGGGAACGTATAGTAGCTAAAAACACGGAGGGCGGCCTTTCGTGATCGAACCGCCATGGGTATTCCTAATGTTTGGCGTAGTTCTTCCTGGGTTAAACCCAAATAGCCATCTTCGAAGTAGGGTTTGGCTGCAGCAGGGGTAGGCCATAAGAATCCACCTGTGCTACAAAATAGGGAGGCCAATACAACAAAGGCAACCCATGAGGTTGGGCTTTTACAAAGTGAGGAGAATAATGTCATAAAAGGATGACTTGGACTTTTGTTATCCTATTTCTTGAAATTCCTGGAAGTCAAGATAATGAAGGTTGCGGGTGGGGAAATAGAGTTGAGTTGTTGACCGTGAGTTGAGGTGTATTTTGATTGCTGAGGGGGTAAGAATGAACACATTGGAAGCGACGTTAGAATCTCGGATCCTTGTGCTGGATGGTGCCATGGGAACCATGATCCAAGCCCACAATCTGAGTGAAGCTGATTTTCGCGGGACGCGTTATGCCGACCATGTCTGTGATGTCAAAGGCAATAATGACCTGCTGACTCTGACGCAACCCAAAATTATTGAAGATATCCACCTGCAATATCTTCAAGCCGGAGCCGATATCATTGAAACAAATACTTTCAATTCCAATGCGATATCTCTGGCCGATTATCAGATGGAGGGGTTGGCGTATGAGTTGAACTTGGCGGCGGGGCAGGTGGCAAAGCGGGCTGTTGCTCGGATGCAAGCTGAGCAACCTGGGCGAACGTGTTGGGTCGCCGGGGCTTTTGGGCCTACCAATCGAACGGCCTCGATGTCACCTGATGTGAATAACCCAGCATTTCGAGCAGTCACCTTCGATGATTTGGCGGCGGCTTACTATGAGCAGGTACGGGGTTTGGTTGAAGGGGGCGTCGATCTTCTTATCGTTGAAACCATTTTTGACACACTAAATGCCAAGGCCGCCTTTTATGCAATAGCCCGATATTGCGATGAAGTACAGCGTCAACTGCCCATTATGGCATCGGTGACCATTACAGATCTCAGTGGACGTACGTTATCAGGACAACTTATCGAGGCCTTTTGGAATTCTATTTCCCATGCCAATCTTTTGAGTGTGGGGATTAATTGCGCATTAGGGGCCAAACAAATGCGGCCCTATATTGAAGAACTTTCCAATGTAGCACCCATCTATATTAGTTGCTATCCCAATGCGGGTTTACCCAATGCCTTCGGCGGGTTCGATGAGACACCAGAACGAATGGGTGCGGATCTCAGAGATTTTGCCAGTCAAGGATGGGTCAATATTGTCGGCGGGTGTTGCGGGAGCACACCCGAGCATATTCGGGCCATAGCGGAAGGGGTTAAGGATTGCGCCCCGCACAGAAAAACGCACGTTCCCCGTATGACCCGGTTAAGCGGATTTGAACCTTTAACGATCAGGCCAGAATCCAATTTTGTCAATATTGGAGAACGCACGAATGTGACGGGTTCGCCGAAATTTTCCAAATTGATTTTAAACGGGAAACTTGAAGAAGCCTTGGCCGTGGCGCGCCAGCAAGTTGAAGGGGGTGCGCAAATTATCGATGTGAATATGGATGAAGGCCTCCTGGATTCGGAAAAAGCCATGGTGGAATTTTTGAACCTAATCGGATCCGAACCCGATATCGCTCGTGTGCCCATCATGATTGATAGCTCCAAATGGTCCGTCATTGAAGCTGGACTAAAGTGCATTCAGGGAAAAGGTGTGGTGAATTCCATTAGTCTCAAGGAAGGCGAAGCCCAATTCCTCGAGCAGGCTCATCTGATTCGTCGCTATGGGGCCGCCGTTGTCGTCATGGCATTCGATGAAACCGGACAAGCCGATACGCTTGATCGAAAAGTGGAAATCTGTACCCGGGTCTATCGTCTCTTGACCGACAAGCTGAATTTCCCGCCTGAGGACATCATTTTTGATCCAAATATTTTGACTGTTGCGACGGGCATGGAAGAACACAACGCCTATGCTGTGAATTACATTGAAGCCACCAGACAAATAAAAGCCACATTGCCTTTCTGTAAAGTCAGTGGAGGAGTCAGTAATATTTCGTTTTCATTCCGTGGAAATAATACGGTGCGCGAAGCCATTCATTCCGCGTTCCTCTACCATGCCATCAAAGCGGGAATGGACATGGGGATTGTGAATGCCGGTCAGTTAGGTGTCTACGAGGAAATACCTAAAGATCTACTTAACTTAGTAGAAGATGTCCTGTTGAATAGACGGCCGGAAGCCACTGAGGAATTAGTTACCTTTGCCGAGACGGTCAAGCATCAGGGTAAAACGATTGTGAAAGATGATGCGTGGCGGCAGGGGACAGTAGAAGAACGTCTGGCGCATGCGTTAATTAAAGGGATTGTCGAATTCATTGATGCCGATGTGGAGGAAGCCCGTCAGAAACTCACTAAACCACTGGATGTCATTGAGGGGCCCTTAATGGATGGGATGAATGTGATCGGCGAGCTATTTGGTGCGGGGAAAATGTTTTTGCCTCAAGTAGTCAAAAGCGCGCGGGTCATGAAAAAAGCTGTGGCGTACTTATTGCCGTTTATGGATGCGGAAAAAGTTGAAGGCGAGAGGAGAAGCCAAGGTAAAATCTTGCTCGCAACAGTGAAGGGCGATGTGCATGACATTGGGAAGAACATCGTTGGAGTTGTGCTGGCCTGTAATAATTATGAAATTCTTGATCTGGGAGTAATGGTGCCTTGTGATAAAATTTTGCAGACAGCTCGTCAAGAAAAAGTTGACCTGATTGGGCTCAGCGGACTGATTACCCCTTCGTTGGATGAAATGGCTCATAATGCACGAGAAATGACTCGAGAAGGTTTCTCTATCCCTCTTTTAATTGGGGGAGCCACCACCAGCAAGGCTCACACTGCCGTAAAAATTGCGCCAGGCTATACCAGCCCGGTCGTCCATGTCTTAGATGCGTCCCTAGCGGTCAATGTCGTGCGCAAGTTAATGAGTCCGGACGATAAGGACGCTTTTGTGCAGGAAGTTCAAGAAAAACAACGGAAAACGCGAGAGGCTTATCTGTCCAAAAACACGGCCAAAAAGTTCGTATCATTGGAGGAAGCAAGAAAACAGCGTTTCGTCATAGATTGGGAAACGCCGAGCATTGCTAAGCCAAGTTTCCTTGGTGTTAAAGTTCTTGAGGATGTTTCCCTCGAGACCCTTGTTCCCCTAATTGACTGGTCTCCATTTTTTCGCGCCTGGCAATTACGGGGGAAATATCCAATGATTTTTGAGGACTCGGTAGTTGGGCCAAAAGCCAAAGAACTTTTCGATGATGCTCAAAAGCTCTTACAGGAAATCATGGACCGAAAGCTCCTTACGGCAAAAGGTGTCTATGGATTATTTCCAGCCAACAGTCAGGACGATGACATCACCATCTATTCCAATGAGACCCGTTCGGAAGCGGTATCGGTCTTTCATACTTTGCGACAACAAGTAGAAAAACCCAAAGGGGACTCGTACTATGCGTTGGCCGATTTTGTCGCCCCACAGTCCAGCGGTATCGCTGATTATATTGGTGGGTTCGCGGTCACGGCGGGAATCGGCATTGAAGCCATTTGCCAGCGGTTTGAAAAGGACCATGATGATTATAACGCCATCATGACCAAAGCCCTGGCTGATCGTTTAGCCGAGGCCTTTGCCGAATGGCTCCATCGCGAAGTGCGGCAGGAATGGGGATTTGGCCAAGATGAGCAATTGACAAACGAGGAACTCATTCAAGAAAAATATCGTGGGATTCGCCCAGCACCAGGGTACCCGGCCTGTCCTGACCATACCGAAAAACGGCATCTGTTTGAATGGCTGCAAGTGGAAAAAACGGTAGGTATTCAATTAACCGAGTCGTACGCGATGTATCCCACTGCATCTGTCAGTGGTTTCTACTTTGCTCATCCTCAAGCCAAATTCTTTTCTGTTGGAAAATTAAAAAAGGATCAGATCGAAGACTATGCTAAGCGGAAAGGGATGGATGTATCGGAGGTAGAACGTTGGCTCTCCTCCAATTTGGGCTATGACCCTACATGAGGGTCTGGGTATGCAGCATTTTATTTTCAATTTTTTAGGGTGACGGGATCGTTTTATGAAAACCTCGAAGAAGAAGACCAGGGTATGAGTGTTATGAAGCTGGCCTGAAGGCTACGAGAGCTAATCTGGATCAGAGTATCGCTGCCCACGTTCACCCGACCATTTGGTAATTCCGACCTCTTGGGATTCCCATAAGTCCTGAATTTCTTGGGCTGCCAACTCGGCCTCCTTTGCCCGCTTTTCTACTTCTGGGAGTTCCTGGAATTCTTTTGAGCGGGCTTGGTCTGGTTCTGGGCCTCTTCCGCGCGGGGAATTTTTGAGTAACACATTGATTGGCATATTTACCTCATGTTGTATCGTAAGGCTTCATGGATAGCGCCTCGTCACTGGGACTGTCAAGTCTGATGGAGAGTTATTGTCAAATCTAGTGTCTGAGCCGTTGCTCACGCGGCGACTGAGTCACGGGTTGTCTCTTCAAGGCCGTCGACCAACTGAATCCCCTCTAGCACTTTTGCGAATTCACGGAAACCTCGCCGGCGTCGCCAGGTTTTTTCCGCACACTGGCCCAACTCGAACAGCATGGGTAGCATCGCGGCCCATGGGAGGCAGACCTTCGGGCGTGCCGTCCGATGCCGAATGGTGCCAAAGGGGGATTCAATCGGATTCGTGGTCCGCAGGCTTGGCCCAGGCGCGGCGGGAAACGCTTCGAACGTGAGGAGCGCCTCCCGGTCTTTTTGCAAACAGGCGGTCGCCTTGGGATACTGCAGGTCCTCCATGTGCAGAAACACCTCGAACGCCTTTTCCGCACGGGCCTGGGTCTCAGCTCCCCAGATATCCGGTAAGGGCTGCTTGGCCTTGGGCTGCCTGCTTGTCGGGATCGTATTCAACACATTACGCGGCTTATGACACCACCCACGCTGGGACTGCGTAGTCGGGTAGACTTCTTCCACCGCGGCCCAGAACCCCATCTTCCATCGCCACGAAATGCTTCTCGCCTTGCGCGTTCATGCCGAAGAGGTGGCCCCGGAAAATTTGACTCCATCTTAAGTGGATAAGGAGCCCTGTTTCAATCATTTTCATGTCATTCACAGGAGCTTATCATGAGTCGACGAATCAGACGCAGTCACCACCTCGGGTTCAAGGCGCAAGTGGCGTCGTCTGCCCTGAAGGGCAATTAAACCACCGCCGCGTTGGCGAAGAAATTTGAGGGTCACCCGAACCAGATCGCCCAATGGGAAACACAGCTACTGGATCATGCACCCGGAGCCTTCGAGGAGAAGGGGCGCGAGACGGCCTCTGCCGTCGAGATCAAAACCCTGCCTACGAAGATCGGTCAACTGACACGGGAGAATGATTTTTTAGAAATGGGCCTCGGCAAGGCCGGACTGCTGAGCGTAAAGAAATGATCGACCGGAACCACAAACTACCCTTTTCGCACCAAGCGACCTGACTCGGATTGTCGAGAGGCAGTATCTCCTACCAACCAGTGCCATTCAGGGAGAGTGAACTCTCTTTGAGGCATCGTCTGGATAGACAGCTCTGGCGCACCCGTTGGCCGGTTCGCGGATGGTGAGAGATCCGCGGCGATTGGAGGGCGTTCGCGTCGGTCGTAAGCACGACAGAACCCTGGTGAAGGGTATGGGCATAGAGGCGCTCTATCCAGCGGAGGACGACTCACCCGCATCGGGGACCTGCCGTTGACCCGTACTTACACAGGAATCTGTCCATGACGCGCCCCAATCAGGTGTGGGCCTCAGTTGTCAGCTACATCCTGATGGCTCATGGATGTGTCTCTCTGACAGTGATTCTGGACTGGTATAGTCGCCGGGCCTTGTCATGCCGGGTATCGGTGACGATGGAGGTGGAATGTATCATGGACGCTTTGGAAGGGGCGATTGAGGAATATGGCTGTCCAGCAATTATGAACACCGATCAAGCTAGCCAATATACCAGTGAAGGCTGCACTCAAGCGCTCAAGGATCGAGCCATTCAACTAAGCATGAACGGCAAAGGAGCCTGGCGTGACAATGTTTTCGTTGAACGAAGGTGGCGCTCAGTAAAATATGAGGACATGTACTTGCATGCCTATGAGCCCACGAGTGAGGTCAAACAAGGACCGAAACAGTATGTTGTATTCTACAATACCAGTCCCCCCAATCGGGCACATACTGGGCAGACACCAGATACGGCGTAATTGACCCTGTTGCCAGTAGGCATGGTCGCAAAATGCATTGAGACACTTTCCACTTAAGACCTGGCTTTGGGTGTTCAGATAAAGGGGACCACCTCTCTCCACAGGGCCATCCACGAAGCAGGGGAAAATTGAAGTTTTTTCTCTTTTTCCCAGGCATTGACCAACGGATGTGAAGATGAAGTTGTTGATCGATCCCATAAGGGGTAACCAATGTGGAGAATGAAATTTTAATTGAATAATATTTCCTTGCTCGCATTTATCAGGTAAGTAAGTCCTTGTGAAAAAAGAAAATCGTCATAAATGGAACGGTTCATTGTGACAGTAATGTGAGTTGTTACCAAGCTTAGGTTCTAATTCCAAGGGCAACACTTCTGGTCCTGATGGGCTAAGGTGTTGCCATGAACAAGAAATTCTATACGCACTTGAACCTTGAAGAACGTGAGACTGTGAGTCGGGGCTTAGCCCAAGGCCAGTCGTTGCGCATAATGAGGACGGTGTTGGGCCGGACGCCGAGTACGCTGAGCCGCGAATGGGCCGTCATGCCACGGGCGGTTCCTCCTATCGTGCCTGTACGGCGCACACGCTGGCCGTAACCCGGACTCGTCTGGCTCGGCGGTCTCGAAAACTGCTGCACCCCTGGCTGTGGCGCTCTGTTCAGACTCATCTGGTCCAGGGCCATTCGCCCGAACAGATTGCTGGCCGCCTTCGAGTATCCTGACGATAGGCAGAAACACCTCTCGGCCGAGACCATCTATGCAGGGCTGGACGTACCCCCCGTGAAAGTTTGCGGAGTACCCTCCTCCTGGCCGCCCTGCGGCAGGCACGCAAAACACGCCGCTCTTGGGCCCGAGGGACGGATCGACGCGGCCAGATCCCCAACATGACACGCATGGCCGGGCGTCCGGCGGAAGTGTCGACTCGCACCATTCCCGGTCACTGGGAAGGTAATCTGATCAAGGGGGCTCGCGATGGCTCGGCGGTCGGCAGTCTCGTGGAGCGGACCTCCCGCCTGGTCCTCTTGGCCCGGCTCGAGGGAACGGATGCCTCGAGTGCGCCAGGGATTGACCACGAAGCTTCGGCAGGCGCCCGCCGCTCTGCGGAAAACGTTGCCGTATGGGGGAAAGAGATGGTCGATCACGAGCGACTGGCCCAGCGGCTGGCGATCCGAGTGTCCTTTGCCGATCCGCATAGCTCCTGGCAGCCAGAAACCCATGGGAACACCCATGGGCTGCTGCCCAGTAGCTGCCGAATGGCACGGATTGGTCGGGGGACACGCAACGCGAACTGAATAGCATCGCCCAGCGGTTGACCACGCAACCAGGAAAATGTCTGGACTGGGCCACGCCAATGGAAGTGTTTCCGCAACGGCATCATGATTCATCCGTGGCACTTGGAACATGAAACCGTCCCCTCTTTCGACCGTCGGCTTGGCAGTGAATACCATATTGTTATTCTCCGAACGGCGTAATACCCTTGACGGTTTTGTAATTACCATCGACCAGGCTGGGATCTCCGGTTTTTCCATTTTTTTCGTGGGTGCACCCTGTGCCAGGCAGTGTTTTCCTAAAGGGTACTATTTTGTGAGTCTTCCTTTTTGTAAGGGGAGGACTCAGGTGTAGTAGACAGTTATATGCATACTTTGATGAAGACTTTGGCAGCTCTTCATGGCAATGCGATATCTGTCGGGTTCTCCCGCCCCTCGAGGTTGCCGGTGAGTCCCGCAGGGTTTGACTTTTTCTGAAAAAGGATGGGGGCATCGCCGATCCGTTTTTCCCGAACAACTCACACGATTTTCCGGAAGGGTTTCTGTTGATCCAAGGGGCATCCTAAATAAGTCTGATTCAACACCTCAGTGTCTTATTGTAAAAAGATGGCCTTGCGCATTTCCCTAGCATGCCGATCGCCTATTGGGCTATGATTTCGTCCTTCGACCGGGACAGGCGACCGTTCCAGCAAGGTACTGGGTGGGGTAACAACAGTATGAGAAGAGTTCGGGCGCTGCCAAGGTCGATGAGGATATAACCTTGTGCGGCTTATTAAGAAGGTTAGCAATCTGTTATTGACTTGCGGCGATTAGCCATATCCAAAATGGAAGTGTGATGGATGCGAAACACAGTATTTATGAATGGGGTATTATTTTTTGTTTTGCTGGCGTTACTCAGCGGCTGCGGCGCCACTCGCCAGGCCAGATCGGTCGAAGAGTCAGGCTTTTTGAGTGGTACGTATTCCATGATGCGTGAAAGGAAGAGCGATGAGGCTCTACGGATTTACCGAAATGAAAAGGCTGATTGGAAGTCCTATAAAAAGATGAATCTTTACCCGGTGACGGTGTGGGTGGGGAAAGATTCTCAATTGGAAGGTGTGTCCCCGCTGGATCGCCACCGCCTCGCAAATGATCTTTGGGCCAAGCTGAATGACGCTCTAAAGGCCGATTATGAAATCGTGCATGAAGCCGGTCCTGGTGTTTTGCTCGTCAAAGCGGCTATCACCGAGGGGGAAGCCTCTTGGCCGATTATTGATACAATCTCGACCAATTGCACGTTATCTCGGGGTTAAAATATCTCGCGACGGGGACGGCGGCATCATTTGTCGGAAAAGCCAGCGGGAAAGGGAAGATTAATGATGGTGCAACAGGAGAATTGCTCCTGGCTGCGGCTGACCGACGGGCTGGTGGCAAGAGACTGAGGGGCGTGACCGGCTCCTGGGACGATGTGGAAGAGGCCTATCGGTATTGGGCGGAGCAAATCCGATGGCGTCTGTGCAAATTACGTGGTGAGACAGAATGCGTCGAGCCTGAAAGTTGAACTGACAAGGGTGTCGATATACTCATATATGATGGCAGAAGAGTTTTTTGAGGTGATACCACTCTGCTATGGGGCTAAGGCATGCCTGTACGTAAGGAGTCCATGGCCTCGCACACTCTAACCTGTAATCATTTGTCAGCAGATGTTTCCCGATTTTTCCAGACGGGATCCGAGAGGTATTGATGTGATCGTTCCGTGTTCATATCAGGTCGTTGAATGTTTGGTTCCTATCCCGATCCTTATCTTTACCACAGGGGTTCGCCCGGAAAGGGGGAGCCTCTGTGAGACCTATCCATTCTCTTGCCCCTAACCTCGACATGGGTCATGAAGCTTAAAACCAAAAGTCCAGTTTAGCTGGCCATGCTCAAGTTCGACCGATACGAAAGTATTCATGAAGATAGTGGCGTGGGCACTTCCCCGCCGTAAGAAGGATTGGTGGAGGCGCACCAGTGGGATTACGACACATCTGTGCTGGCATGTTGGAAGTGAATTTCTTTGTGGAATTTGCTCAAATAAAAGGGCTAATATGGCTAATATGAATGATTCCTAATGAAACAAATCCTTGGAAAATTATGGTTTCCGTCAGGAGGAGGAAGAAGGTCATGGCCGCGACCCATACTTTAATTGCCTGCCATGAATGCGATCTTCTATATCGGGTTCACCCGCTACAATCTGGTGAGCGGGCCAAGTGTTTGAGATGTGGAGCATCGTTGTATGCGAAAAAACGGGATAGGTTCGAACATACCATTATACTGGCGTTGGCCAGTCTCATTTTCTTTACCGTGGCAAATGTTTTTCCGTTTATGACTTTTGAGCTCAATGGCCGTGTTCAGGATAGCCTGCTATCCACAGGGGTAAAGGAGTTCTTCGAACGGGAAATGTGGGCGTTAGGGGTCTTGGTGTTGTGTGCGAGTATCATGTTCCCAGCCCTAAAAATTCTTGGCATGTTGTACGTTCTTGGGCCGTTGGAATTCAACCGTCGACCGTGGCACGCTGCTCTGGTCTTTCGGATGGTTGAGCACTGCCGGACCTGGGCTATGATGGACGTGTATTTGCTGGGAGTGATTGTTGCCGTGGTGAAATTGTCGGATTTGGCGAATTTGGTTCCCGGTGTGGCGATTTATTCCTTCGTCGCCTTAATCCTTACTTTGGCCGCCGCCGACTCTGCACTTGACACCCATGCGGTCTGGGAAAAAATGGGAAAGATTCCATGAGGGGCTCTTACCCCACCGCAGCCCAGTCGGGTCTCATGAGTTGTCATGCCTGCCATCAACTCAGTCGAATACCTCCGCTGTTGAGTGAGGGTGAGGCCATCTGCCCGCGCTGCGAGGCCCATCTCCATCTGCGAAAACCCAATAGTATTTCGCACACGTGGGCACTGTTGATTGCGGCCTACATTCTGTATATCCCGGCCAACCTGCTTCCCGTGATGACGGTGATTTCGTTTGGGAAAGGTGAGGCTGATACGATTCTGAGCGGGGTCAAGGAACTCATTCATGCCGGAATGTTGCCGATTGCCTTGCTGGTGTTTTTCGCCAGCATCACCGTGCCGGTTTTAAAGCTTTTGGCGCTGACGTATCTGTTGCTGTCTGTTCAATACAAATCTCAATGGCGCCCAAGAGAACGGACCAAGTTATACCGGATGACCGAGGTGGTCGGCCGGTGGTCCATGATTGATATTTTTATGATTTCGATTTTAATTGCCCTGGTGAAACTTGATGCCGTGGCGACAATTGAACCCGGGCCGGGGGCGATCTCATTCGCCGCAGTCGTTATTCTGACCATGTTTGCCGCCATGAGCTTCGATCCCCGGTTAATCTGGGACAGCATAGAGGAGAAATCATGAAGGACAAAGAATCCAATCCTGGCGATTTCGAGGAATTGCCGGAAGTGACGGTACAGAAAAAGCGCGGGCTGTCGATCGTGTGGATTATTCCGGTGGTTGCGGCGCTTATCGGAGGGTGGCTGACCTACAAAACCATTTCCGAAAAGGGTCCAACGGTGACCATAACTTTCAACGATGGGGCGGGATTGGAAGCCGGCAAAACGAAGATTAAATATAAATCCATTGCAATTGGAACCGTCAAGCGGGTTGAGATCAGTCCAGACCTCCTTAACGTTATTGTAATAGCCGAGCTCAGCAAAGGGGCTGAGCCCCACCTCACCGAAAATACCAGGTTCTGGGTGGTCCGTCCACGAGTGGGATTAGGAGGGATTTCCGGGCTGGAGACTCTAGTTTCAGGAGCCTATATTGCCATAGATCCCAACCCCGGACCTTCGGCTCTAACATTCACGGGACTGGAGAGACCACCTGGAGTGACACGAGAAGACGAAGGGGCCCAATTCCAATTGCATGCGGAAAATCTGGGATCGAGCTTCCCCGGTGCCCCCGTCTTTTATCACGATATCCAGGTTGGACGTGTTCTTGACTATGTCCTGGACAAGGAAGGCGAGGGTGTGTTTATCGATATTTTTATCCAAGCCCCGCATCATCTGCGTGTGCATGATACCAGCCGATTCTGGCAGCAAAGCGGGTTTGAAGTATCGCTTGGAGCAGAGGGTTTGGATGTTAAAATGGAGTCGCTCTCCTCTCTCCTCACAGGAGGAATCGCGTTCGATACTCCGGCAACCGCAGGAGGGTCTGGTGAACCCAGCCAACCCGGAACGGCCTTTAAGCTTTTCAAAAATTTTTCCAGTATTCAAGATGAAAAGTATGTCATGACACGTCCGTTTGTAATAAATTTTGATGGATCAGTGAGGGGCTTAAGCGTCGGGGCTCCTGTGGAATTCCGGGGAATTAAAATCGGGATCGTCTCCGATATCGCGGTCAATCTTGACCCTAAGACGCTTGAGATTAAAATTCCCGTGCTTATCGAAATCCAGCCGGAACGAATCACAACCCCACAGCTCGTGCAATCACACGTATTAGAGGATAAATACGCTATCATGAAGCATATGGTGAAACGTGGGTTGAGAGCTCAACTGTTGAACGGGAGCCTACTGACCGGACAGTTGTTCGTCGGGCTCGACTTCCACCAGAGTCTTCCACAGAAAGAGCTGATCCTGACCGGCAAATATCCGGAGATTCCGGCCATACCCGCGGGGATGGATGAATTGCGACGAACGGTCACCGATGTAATGGCAGAGATTCGACGCTTGCCTCTTGATAAAATTGCCAAGGAAATCCTGGAAACCGTCGAAGGAGGCAACCGTCTGGTCAATTCCCCTGACACTCAAAAGGCCGTCCGCAACCTCAATGCCGCATTGGGCAATGTGGAAAAGCTAACAGAGGGTCTTGATCGGCAGGTTGATACCCTGATGACGAATTTGGACAACACCCTGGTGACGGTCCAGAAAGGACTACGGCAGATTGATCCCAACTCACCTGCTGCGGTGAATATGGACAATGCCTTGAAGGAGCTGTCCGCTGCCGCCCGCTCTATTCGGGTTTTGGCCGATTATCTTGAACAACATCCTGAGGCATTAGTCAAAGGGAAAAAGTAAATGAGGTGGACATGAACAGAATCATGAAAGGTTTTCGTTTCGGCGTTGCCTGTGTATGCGTGCTGAATTTTTTCGGCTGTGGGACGAGTCAACCTTCGCATTTCTATTTGTTGCGAGCCGTGTCGCCTTCCTCGGTCTCCGGCCTATCGGACACGAATCCCTTAAGTCTGTCCTTTGGACTTGGGCCTGTCACCCTTCCCAAATATTTGGACCGGCCGCAGATTGTGACCAAAACAAGTGCCCATGAAGTCGATCTGGCAGAATTTCATAAATGGGCTGAACCGTTGAGCGAAAATGTGTCTCACGTCCTGGCCGAAAATCTCTCAGTTATTCTTTCGACGGATCGAATCGAACAGTATCCGTGGAAGAGAATAACTCCCGTGGATTACCAAATTGTCGTGGATGTCTTGCAGTTCGATGGTACCAGGGGAGGGGAGGCCATACTGACAGCACGGTGGAGTCTTTTGGGTGGGGATGAACAGACAGTCTTCACAACAAGGAAAACGCAGGTGACCCACATTCCAACAAGTCAGGATTATGCAGCGTTGGTCGAGGCCATGAGTCAGAACCTTGAGGATCTCAGTCGCGAGATTGCCGAGGCGATTAAGGCTCTTCTCCCAAAAATCCAGCCCGGGTTTTCACCCTAACCTTCTGTTGAGGTGTCCAATTTCTCTCTGGTGGACCGGACACATCTGAGAATCGCCAGGGTGGCCCTGCACCGGTAAGAACTTAGAAAATAGCGAAATATTCCCAGGCTCAAATAGACTGCTCGTGTGGATGAAAGCCCGGACATAAGATCACGGATATCTGCATGACTCACCAACTTGAGGTGGAACATCCAGGTTGGTTGTTAAATCCTCTGCGGCTCCCCTGATTCGAACAGCCAAGGTTTGTGGTGGTTTCCTACGCAAGATTTCATGCTCGTTGCAGCCCTTCTCCGGCTTGGGGATGTATCGCTACCAGGGATCTTGAGGGATACGGCTCAATTTTTACCAACGTGTGGCGGCATGCCCGATAGCGGTTTGTTGAGGATGATTGATCTGATTTTACAGTAAAGAGTCAAGCCTCATTTATTATATTGACTCTGAAAAACTGAGGCCACAGGCCTGAGGGGTGTTTTGGTGCGGAGCCAACGGGTATCGATCAGGGCAAATGAAAATGGACGACATCACTGGAAGAACATTGTAATGAACGGATTTCTGTTGAGTGCTCCGCTAATCCTTATTCTCTTTATCATCGTTTGGTTCAGATGATGGGGGGAGGGCGAATCTCCCAATCGGCTCCCTCAGTCGCTTCAATCGGTTACGCCACGCGTACTTACCTCCTAGGTAAGCACCGTCGTCTGTGCCGATTGATACAAGGCGCTCTCTCATGCCTGCCAATCGTCACATGATGTCACGTCGATGCAACCGGGGTAAGCAGGCACAGTCTTGGGCAATTTCACGGACACTCTTGGAGGTTATGCAATCTCAGATGTAGACAATACTTGGGAAAGATCGTTCTAATCCTCGATCGAATATGCATGAACAAAAGGACAGCCAAATTCAATAAGCGTATTTTGAGCGAAGTTTTCCGGCTATTTCTGAATGTCTTTTTCTGATGGTGGAGTTGTGGGAGCCGAATCAATTGCCTGCTTGTCCTGCCTATTTTTAGGTGGCTTGGCGGGCGGGGTATACCAATGATCTTTCGGCACGATTTTGAGTTGTTCAGGGTCAGCGATATAGGCCGGAGTCATGATTTGCACGCCATGTTCGTTAAATATATCGAGAATATTCTGGCTGAGACCGGTATATAGGTCCATCATGTAATACGGCCGGTCGCAGTAGACGTTGAGTTCATAGGTGACGCAGAAATCGCCCAAGGCGAGTTGCAGGACGAAGGGCGGTGGATCCTTCAACAACCCTGGTGTCCGGGCAGCGGCCTCAATCAACATCGCCTCGACCTGCCTCCACGGGGTCTCGTATCCGATTCCCACCGTGGTATGAAGAATGAGGCTCTTATCTTTGGCGGCGGTGCTATAGTTGGTCACGTGGCTGTTTAGAATTTCCGAGTTGGGCACGATGATTTCTTCATTTTTCAATGACCGAATCCGAGTGGTCAGAATTCTCCTTTCCATCACATCGCCGAGAATTTCATTGACCTTGATACGGTCCCCTTCCTGGAACGTCCGCCGGTAAACCAGGGTATACCCGGCCAGGATATTGCCGATAATCGAGGAGGACCCGAGCGACAAGAGCACCCCGAGGAAAATGGTGATCCCTTTAAATGCCTCGGAGGTGGATCCGGGTATGTAGGGGTACCCCACCACAATTCCGAAGGCGATCACGAATGTTCGGAAAATCCGGTAGGTGGGCCAGGCCCATTCCCGATCGAATCCAGGCCATATCACCTTTCCGATCGACAGATTGGCAAAAACTAATTTCCCAAACTTCAGGAGGTATCGGAGCAAAACCACCAGAATGACGAGAAAAACCAGGCTGGGAAACGACGAAAGGAGTCCCCTCACGATCACCCGAACAGGGTCGAGGATGATATTGAACAACTGCTTGCCCATGTAGGCGGTCCAAGGGAACTGACGGAATACAAAATTGAAATAAGCATAAAGCAGCAGAAAGAGCAGGAATGCCCGGATTCCGTGCATGCTTCCACGGAATCCGGCCCACATCTGATGGGCCTGAATGATAATGACCTTGTGAATCTTTAAATCATTGACCCGTTCTTTGTATCGTCGCTCGATTACGGCATCCAGCCTTTCGAAAACCCATCGAGTTCCCCACCAGGCAGACGCGAGAATAGCCGTGGCGAGCGCGGAGAAAGCAATGTGAATCAAGATGTTGATGGGTTTGCGTGTCTCCCTGTACACTTCCACGGCTTCCTCAATCCGTTTAAGATAGATCCGAGCCAGGACTCCACGCTCCAGTCCGCCTTCCAACCGACCGTCGGCATTGGTCGTCCCCGTTAATGGTTGATCTCCCGCGAAAATCATGGTGATTTCCTTTTCCTCAACCAAACGCAGAGATTGAATGGAGCGATTCACGTTGGAGGCAAACGCATCAATGCGCTCGGAAATCCTTCGGGCGCGTTCCTCTGCGGGAAACGCCGACACGCCGCGGACCTGAAAGAGAATTTCCCCATCAAGTATTACGGGCGCGGTGGGAGACAGAAACGGTGGAAGGACCATTTCATCATCCGACTTTTCCTGGGACTGTTCTTGCAGAAGAGGAAGTTCTTGGGCTAAAGCCGGCAGAGGACCGACACTTATGATCATGATCCACAAAACCATGAGGCTAGGCAAAAGGGGAAAAATTCTCTTCAACCTCTGACAAAGTAAGTCAATGGATAAAAAATATGAGGAACGGGATTTGGTCAATGTTCGTCTTTCTTCAATCCAATAACCAAACCAGAAGCCTTTTGCGATGTGGATAAATAGGCCTGTTGCGGCGAGTCTCTCGAAAAAAAATGGCTCCATTGACAAAAAGAATGCTCACATCAAGAAAAACACCCCGATCCGGTTTGAAGCACCGTCAGTTCCGGGGGGATTATTATTCAATTTCTCATTCTGGGTCTTAGAGAGGAACCGGGTCAGATCATACTCGAAAGGGGAATCCGTTTGGTAGTGGCAAAGGTCAACAGGGCCGTGTGCCGGTAGCTTCCAACAGGCGATTAACCCACTCCTTCGCGCATTCGGAGGACGTCGCTCTTTAGCATTCCCGGCACTTTAACATTCCTATGCTTCTGGGGAGAGTCATCATCACGAAATTGAAGATAATCATGGTCAAGCTCCATGGCCTGACCTCCCACTCCGTGCATATTCCTGGGTGGCTGGAGTTTGAAAGCCGGCCACTCAGGATCTTCCGGTCGTCATACCATGACGCATGCTAAGGGATGTAATTCATCGGAACCACTGTGGCGGATATTTCCGATCCCGTCGATGAACGGGGGTAAGTGTTGTCAGGTGTTTCGGAGCAGGCCCAATTACCATTCTGCGTCAAAAGAAGGGATATCGTTGAAGGAGTCTGGACGACATATTTTAGAAAAAATTCTATTCTCTAGCGGGAGATCCATTTCGGATCGGTTGCGACTAACTGTTCCAGTGTCTTCAACTGATGCAAAAGCACGGTAGCTTGCTGGTAGACATGCGAAGGGAACATGCGTCCCGGATAGGGAATAGACTTTGGAGAGTCCCATTTTTTTTGTTGCGCTTGGAGATAGGCCAGATCCGAAACCAGAAGAGTGGCCATATCATAGACGTCGCTTGGTTCCAATTGCCGGGAAATGCCGACATTTTTCGCGGCGGGCAGATCAAGATGAAGAACAGGAATGCCGGACTGATGGGCAATCGTTTCCAGAATGGCATAGCATTCAACCAGGCGGAGGAATACATCGCCCGGCTGCTTGCCCCTTTCGAGCGGGGGAGTCTCCGAAGCTACCTTTGGTTGAGAAAACCGGACCAGCAACTGTTTAGTATACTGACTGGCCAGAAGCACTTGTTGCGACACATCACTGGGTGAAAAGTGTCGCTCCTGCAGCAAGTTGATTTGGCGGTTGGCTTGCACAATGGCCCGTCCGGTTTCTGTCAGACTGGTCGAGGGATCTTCGGGGCGTTCAGAAATAATTTCCTTCAGGCCTAGTTCTTCCTTAATGGCCAGAATACGAAGGTAGCTCGCGTTCACCATTTTCCAGATATGCAATGGCGCAAGAGCGGAAAGAGAGATGGGCTCCGGGGGAATTCCTGTGCTCCCCGTGAGTTCCAGCGCGAGACGGTCGGCTTTATGAAAGAGGGTCAGGGCCTGGAAATAGGCTTCATGGGAGTGAACATTGGTGACGATGGCTTCAGACCGGGTTGCCAACGGTTTTCCCATTTCAACCCGGATCAATTCCAGGGTATCCCGAAGCATCTGAACCTGGGCAAGGACATCAGCAGGAGTGATTTCTTCGAGAGAAATGGAATGTCCGCTTACGGGGTTGGATTCATTCGGACTTCCTCCGTTTGAGGCCAGCACCGTTCCTGTCCCGACAATGAAGAAGAGCGCCACACCGAATAGGCTCATTCTCAAGGCTTGAATACGTTTATCCACTATTCTCATCCCTTCTTGCGTCATGCGGAATTTCACCGGGCACTTACCTTGCGAACGTTGTTGTTTATTGCGATTGGTCCATGGCTTTTTTCGCTTCTTCCGGGGTCACGACACCTTCCTGGATTAAGTTCTGAAGCGCACCTTGAAACGCATGAGAGGCCGTCTTTCGAATTCCTCTCACCCGCAAGACCGGAGGGTATAAGCGAAGAAGGTCCGGGTTTTTGATTTCGATGGGGAACGATTCACTTTCACCGTATGGGGGGAGTTCTGCCTGGCCATCAACAGGAACCCGAAAATACGGTTTCCCATCCTTAGTATTCCCATCGGTCCCTCTTATTTCCAGACTGGTGGTCACATCACGGAGCCGTGCCATTTCTTGAATTTTGTCAACGACGAGGATCAGGGAGTCGGCTTCGATGGGATCACCGGTCTGATTTTTCACTCGAACCAGATAGCGGACGTCCCCCCGAGAGGAAAGGCTTCCCCCAGAAAATAATTCGCCTCCGCCTGAGAAGCTTCCTCCGGAATCATAGGTGAGCAATGGAATGACTCCTCCCGTGAGATCCACGAGTTCGCCGTCCGGAGAATCTCCATAGGCTCTTTCACTGACCCCTCCATAACCCAAAAAAACCAGCACCAGGCATGCTCGACCAAGATTCGTAAGGGTGTCCCTATGCAGCAATTGAATCATCATGGCGTCATCCTACAAAGAAGGTGATGAATCTGCCAAGGTACGCATGCCAGACTACTTCGCAATTTCCAACTCCCGTTTTTTGGTGTAGAGAAACCGAATCAGGTCATATTCGAACGGAGAGCCGGTTTGGTAGTAGCGAAAACTCAATTGATGCCTCGTATCCACTCCCCATGTCAGAGTATAGGGAAAACTGCGTTCAAGATGATTGTTGAAATGCAAGGGAGTGTACAAATAAAAGAATCTGGCCGCGGAGTCTGTCAGTAGCCCAGCGGTGTCTCTCATTGATGAAGGTCCGAAAATGGGAAGCACGAGATAGGCTCCGGGGTTTAGTCCGTAATGCCCGAGCGTTTGCCCGAAATCCTCTGTCTGTTGGGGTATACCTAAGGGAGTGGCATGATCAAAAAACCCTCCTAACCCGAATGTGCAATTGATGAGGAAGCGTCCCAATGTGTTCAGCGTTGCTTCTCCCTTGAACTGAAGCATGGCGTTGAGCAGATTACGGATGTCGGCGATGTTCGAGAAAAAATTGGAGAGACGTTCCTCGAAAAAATCGGGCATGACGGCTTCATACCCTTCCACCACAGGCAAAAACACGTATTCATCAAATTGTGCGTTAAATTTATACACCCCACGGTTAAACCCTTCGATGGGATCATAGACATCCACGGGATATCTGGCGTCCGAATGCACGATGTCTTTTACTGACCGTTTAGCCGGTTCAATCATTCCACCTTCAGGGTCCGGAGTGGTGCGGCTACTGATCACCCGAGCAGAGTCAGGACTGTTTTCTGAGGCTGTCGCCCGGGCTTGTGCGGCCTGGAGATACGCCTGAGATTCTTGAAGCTTGCGCTCCAACTCCTGGATTTGTTGATCGAGTTGAGATTGGAAGTCAAGGGAGGGTCGGTACGATATTCTCCGTTGAAAACGAGGGGCAGGAAGTTCTTCCAGGCCCGTTGCCTGATGAGTCCGGTAGCTAACAGGAATCGGTGTGGGCATCGGAACAATCTTGACAGGTTGCTGGACCATGTTGGCGGGGAGGGGATTTCGAAAGAAATCCACGATATAACTCAGGGTTTCCCGGTGGTCCAGATTGCCGCAATGCCCCCCGCGGGGGTAAATTTTGGCGCGCGGCCCAAACACCTTCTTGAGATAATCCAGCTCGCCGTCGCCCAGGAAGATATCATCTGCATTATGCAACAGTCCGATTTTCGAGGTGTGTCTTAGGTAATCTTCCAGAGTGGTCAAACTGAGGTTTGCAATGAGCTCCTGTTCCGTCATCCCGGGATATCTGGCTTGAAAAAACGGGTAAAACATTTCACGAAAATAATCCAAAAATGTCACACGATTGGACACTTTAAAATAGTCCGTCACCGAGTCGGTCGCGGACAAGACCAGATTTTTCGGTTTGATATATCCCGAATTGGTCAAGACGTCAGCAGTGAAAATCATATTAGAGGATGAGAGGCGAAACGAGGTGCCAATGAGGGCAGCCAGGAGCTCATCAGAAAGTTGCCGGTTTTTATAGGCTGAATATAAAAAGTCACCGCTAAAATTCACGAAATCCCCACGCCGGTATTCTTCCGAAAAGGCATGAAACACCCTGTCGAAAAAGTCCGGAAATTTATCCGTGCCGCCGGGAATATTGTTAGCCAACATGTAATCAAGGATGGAGGTCGAGGTGTATAAGCTCACCGGCGGGTTGATCAGCAGAACTTTTGTGAAATGGAAATCTTCTTGTTCTCCGTCAAGTTGCGACACAAATGCGGCTTGGGCTGCGCCCAAACTGTATCCCGTGAGATAAAACTCTGTGACCTCAATTTCGTGTTGAATGTCCAGCCAGGCTAATCGCATGACTCGATACAAATCTTGTGAATCCTCCAGGAGGTGACCGGGGATTCCGGTACGGGAGGCCGAGACGATAAAGTCGGGATGGGTAGGCGAGGAGAGGGAGAGAACATGGAAGCCGGCCCGGAAAAAGGCTCGCTGC
Organism: uncultured Nitrospirales bacterium; assembly: GCA_963801755.1. Classification (GTDB taxonomy): domain Bacteria; phylum Nitrospirota; class Nitrospiria; order Nitrospirales; family UBA8639; genus Nitrospira_E. The sequence continues at coordinate 76,822 of CAWDGE010000013.1, forward strand.
AGAATCTGCATCTTTTCAGAGTTATACCCTGCGCCGGTCCCGGCGATGACAAAGATCAATGGCGCTGGTTTTTCTTGTGACACCAATGAATAACGCATATTCCCCCCATACCAGAGAATATCGGGGAGTGTACGATCTGGAAAGACGGACAATTCACGATCTTCAACCGGGATCCGCTTGGGAAGGTCGGCTTTCAGTGTCGGCGGAGTTCCAATGACTGTCGCGGCATACGGACTGACGTCTGGATAATCATAGGGGGTCTCTTGCTCCTGGGCTTGACTCGTAGATAAAAAGAGGGGGATCAACGATAACATGAAAAGAAGCAAGACACGTGTATACATACACCTCCTTTATACTTTCGCGTGTGAGCAAAAATTGATCCGAGCGCCAGAAAAATGAGGAAGATCGGTCCTGCATTGTGCTGTATAGATAGGAAAATTTCAACTTTAAAGTGTAGCCCCCCTGTCGGTCTTCATCTTCCAATCATGCCTAAAGCGCCGGCCTGATTCAGGCTCATGTCATATTGGAAGTAGCAGTGATTTTTGAAAAGGGAATTATATAATATGGGTCGAGAGGAACCACTGTGAATGATAATGAACCATCGGCCGGAGAGTGCCATGGAAATTGAGATGTCGCGGTGTACCTCCAAACAAAATGATCTTGTATGGAACCCACAAAAACCAAACATGCATTGAAATTGGTGAAATTCTTCCATTAGTGCACACTTTGTCATCGATTGACGGAATCAGTCAAAAAAACTTATGCCACAATCCTACCTGAAACGAATTCTTGATGCCCGCATCTATGACCTCGCCATAGAAACACCCTTGGATGAGGCTTCCCTCGTTTCCAAACGTATGGGTAACCATGTGTTGTTAAAAAGAGAAGATTTGCAACCTGTATTCTCCTTTAAAATTCGTGGTGCGTACAATAAATTGTTACAACTTACCGATGGTCAGCGGGCGGGTGGTGTCATTGCGGCATCGGCGGGCAATCACGCACAGGGTCTGGCGCTTGCGGCGAAGCACATGGGTGTGAATGCCACCATTGTCATGCCAAGAACAACACCCGCAATTAAGGTGGATGCTGTAAAACGCCATGGGGGGAAAGTCGTGTTGTTTGGGGACGCATACGATGAAGCGTCAACCCATGCGCAAAATTTGTTGAAAGAAAAAGGCCTGACGTACATTCCGCCCTACGATGATCCAGATGTTATTGCTGGTCAGGGCACTGTGGCGATGGAATTATTACGTCAGCATCCCGCCCACATTGATGCCGTATTTATTCCTGTAGGTGGGGGTGGGTTGTGCGCAGGCATGGCCGCGTATATTAAATATGTGCGGCCGGAAATCAAAGTGTTTGCCGTTGAACCGGAAGACGCGGCCTGCCTGAAGTTGGCAATGGAGGCACAGCGCCGGGTGACGTTACCTCAGGTGGGCATATTCGCCGATGGTGTTGCTGTGGCGCGGATCGGCAAGGAGCCGTTCCGTGTGCTGCGAAAAACTATCGATGGCGTCATCACTGCCAACGCCGATGAAATGTGTGCGGCCATTAAAGATATCTTTGAGGACACCCGCTCTATTGCCGAGCCCGCCGGAGCCCTATCGCTGGCAGGATTGAAAAAGTTTGTGGCGCAGACAGGCTGTATGGGCAAAACATTCATAGCGATTGATAGCGGGGCCAACACTAATTTTGACCGTTTACGATATATCAGCGAGCGCACAGAAATTGGCGAGGGTCGGGAAGCCGTTCTCGCAGTCACTATCCCCGAAAAGCGTGGAAGTTTTAAAAAATTCTGCAGCTTGCTGGGTAAGCATTCGATTACAGAATTTAACTACCGATTTGCGGATAATCTCAAGGCGCATGTTTTTGTTGGTGTGCAGATCTCACCGGATAAAAGCGATCGCGAAGCTATTATTTCGCTCTTAATGGGAAAGGGTTATCATGTCGTTGACATGACCGACAATGAAGTGGCTAAGCTGCATATTCGCCATATGGTAGGTGGGCATGCGCCCCAGGCCAAGGATGAAATCGTATTTCGTTTTGAATTTCCCGAACGACCAGGAGCCCTACTGAAATTTCTAACCAAGCTCGCCTCCCGCTGGAATATCTCCATGTTCCATTATCGCAATCACGGCTCTGCCTATGGCCGTGTACTCGTGGGCATGCAGGTGCCTAAGCCGGAACGCCAAGAGATTGATGGTGTTCTGAAAGATCTGGGTTACTCCTATTGGGATGAAACTGAGAACGAAGCCTATCAATACTTCTTAGGGTAAATCGGGGAAAAGTAGTTTCTCCAGCTCAATCATTCGATTTGTCTGCCATGAGTTTCAGTCTGCACTCAAAGTGTCGGGTATGATGGTGGAGCGAAAAGAGCTGTGTCATCGAAACGAGATCATGATTTAACCTGTGGGGGGAGAAACGTTGGCAATCGGCAGGTGAGGACCCAACCGGGGAAGCCGCAATTCTGTTTCGCGCAGGAAAAATCTCAAGTGGTCCTCACTTAGCCCAATCGGGCGTTCAAGCCCATGGCGCCAATCGGGTGTGGAGTGGAAATATCCCCTATATTTGCGGCAGGGTGTCCTTCCCGTCGGACAAAGTGTTGGTGACCCAAGCTTTCAACACGCGGCAGGAGAACCTCAAACGCGGCAGGCCTCATCTTTCACTTCGACAATAGCGTACAGAACCGAAGCCGACCGTGTCGCCAAAATCTTGGCAACAGTCAGATCGGTTAACTTATGAGCCGAAAAAGTTACTGTTGGGATTATGCCCCGATGGAACGGCCAACCCAGAGTCTCAAAATTGAGTGGATACCGACAGGGGGCAATTCAACTCTTCAGGAGGGTAGGCATGATAGGGGTTTGACAATCAAATATGCTTAAATAGCTGGAAAAATTATGTATCCCAGAGAGATAAAAGCATCGCTGACAACCACCTAAGCCGGTGTCCAAAAATACTTGACCACGACAGGCCGGGTACTGTGACAATCGACGTCTTTTGCAACCGGGGCCTTCCCCCATTCCGTGTCGACTATTTGACTGAAACTGAGTTTGAGGTTAGGGACCATGTTGTTTAATCCAGTATCGAAAATTCCAGGAAAAATCCGGGTGAATTTTAATGACTAAACGGTGGGCTCCATTTTTTCTTTGTGCCACAATTCCTATCTTACCCCTATGGGCTTACTTCTCTGATCAACTCCTACAAGAATTACTTTCTGTTAGGAGTCACTCCATGGCTCTATTGTTAAGTTACTTCCCTTTCTGGCTGACTTTAGTCGGCATGTCTGCCTTTCTTGTTTGCAGAAGGGCGCCTTCCCCAAAAGGAGATAGTTCCAATTTTATTTTTTGGGGATTCCTTACTGTACTCTTTATTCCCTCCATTTTAGTTGGAATATGGATTTTTTCTAGTCCGCACATTCCCCTCAGAATTTTTGCGCTCTTTTCTCTGACCAGCTTTTTCCCCCTTGGCTTTTTTCTGGGATGGGAGTTAATAATCAAAAAACTGGTCGCCGGAGCATCATGGGTTAACCTCTTTGTTCTTCCGGTAAGTTCTGGACTCCTTACGCTTATTCTTTTTGAAGTCTTCTTCGGCAGCGGTGTACGGAAGCCAGACCTGGTTCAAAATATATCAGCTATGAATAGTCCGGATCGGTCCTATTGGTATTATGCACGATATAAGGAAAATGGAGTAGAAAGAGCAAATTCCTATGGGTTCGTAGGACCTGAACCAAATCCTCAGATGCCTGAGGTGAGGGTTCTCATTATTGGTGATTCCATTCCAGCTGCTGAGCGTCACCCTAGGAACTTTCCTACGATCTCCCAGGAAGAATTTAACAAAGAATTTCACCAGGAAGAAAAACTTGAAATTTTCAATGCCAGTATTGCCGCTTATAGCGTGGAACAGATTTATCTGTATTATTCCGAAAAACTTCGGGACCTTCCCCACAATTATGTAATCTTTAGCTTTTATCTGGATGATGTTAACCGAAACCTTCGTTATCGAAAAAATAATCGTTTGTATTCTCCGGATTGGGCTGAGTGGCAACAGGATGTCTATTGGCAATGTTATATTTGTAGGCGTCTCTTGAGTCTCTGCAATGTGTCGGATCACCTTTTTCTAAATTATAGGAAACGAAGTTACGAGGAAGCTTTCCCGGAGGCCTTGAGGATTCTTGAGAAAACCCGGCTGCTGGCAAAGTCACGAGGAGCGAAATTTGCCGTTTTAAATATCCCTCGTTTCACTTGGGAGGGGGTACTTCCGAATGTTGAAACGTATCAATATTTTGAGATGAACAAGGCTTTGGAACGGTGGTGTGTAGGCAAAGGAGTGTCTTGTTACGATACCTTGCCGTTGCTGATTGGGAAAGATATTTCCACCATTAGGAGGAGCAAGACAGACATTCATTTTACTTATTTGGGACACCAGGTAGTTGGCCTTGGCCTAAAGGATTTCCTTGCTTCACTAATATGGCCTACCAAAAACACAAGGCGTCCTGGTGACATTGTATCAGTCAAGTAGTTGATGATTATCCTTGCGCAGGAGTCGAGACCTTGCCGTTTGCCACCCCCAGCGATATAAAGAGTGCCATCGTTGGACTGGCTCCAACCCTACCAACCGTGCTGGGGAGGGCAAGAAACGCGGACCGCAAAAATAGAACCGTTCGTTTTCCCAAGGCGATTATCATCCACCAGTTCTGACCCAATGGGACTGGTCTTCCGCCGTTTGCATGGACCAACAATTTAAGTGTTAGGGTTTCCTCCTTGGCGTAGATATCTGGCGGTAACCCTTCCGAATAGGAGTGCCGTCGCTGGCGATTATAAAACCCTTGACTCTAGGCTGGATGAAGTTGAATAGAAATCATTGCCCATACAATCAAGGTGAATTTCCGCCCCTGCCGCAGTGGTTCAAACATCCGAATGCACCAAGGTCTCTTTTCATTCTCCTGCGGTGCTACTCTTTAATTCTCCCAGGGTTTTAATCCCAAGGCATCAGAACCTGACCTCGGTTTGAATATAGAAATAATTGGTACCCTGCGCAGGGGGATTTCCTGGCACGTTCGTTTGGTTTTTAATATAGGAACCTTTGAAGAAATGGTCATATCCGGCATCCACGCTGAGATTGGGCGAGGGATTCCATCTAACGCCTCCCCCTCCACGTCCTGTCCCAACACGTTCCCTGCGGCGCCGGATGGATCCTGCAGGCCTGAATTGACCCACGCATCCCGGGATTGGACCAAATACCAGGCGCGGAATTTCAGGTCGAGTCGAAGGATCGCAAGTGGTTGGAGAACCAATCGAATGCCCGGCGACCTGATGTTGGAGCGATAGAATGGTCCAAACAGACTCGTGGGCGACAATTCATTGCGCCGTGCGCCAAACAGAGGATCAAAGGTCCGGTTCTCATTCCCATTCGGATTCTGGTGCCACTGGCATAATCGTACATGGCCATGATTCGGGGTGCCCAGGGGAGCATAAAGGTATAACCCAAGGACAGATGTTGGAAATAGGCAAAATGATCCCTGCCATCCAAGGTGGCTACCTGCCAGGCGGTTTCCTCATCATAATCAATAGATCCGATTCGGGTGGCTGGCAGAGTCTCAGCCCAAAAGTGGAATGCGCGCGCGGCACCTGCGTATCTTCAGCATTATTATCCCTGCCGAAATAATACACGTGAATTCGGGACCAAACGAACTGGTGGGTTTCATAGGAAAGTCCCCATAAATTCATAATGTAGTCCCATCTCCAAGCCAAGACGTTCTGTGATCTCATATTCTAATTCTCCGGTCACGAAATGATTGAAGTAAGAGATATCATCTTGTAGTTCTGGTTGCTTTCGTCCATCAGCCAACCCTCGTTCATAATGGTATCCCAGAGCCAACCCAATCTTCTGCGCGGGTGTCCATTCCAGGTGCGTCCCGATCGTCCAAAATCTGGTATCCCGTTGCGAAAAGGGTTTATCGTATTCCCGCAATCCATAGCGGCCATAGAGGATAATGCGGGCACCGTCCACACCGGGGATTAGTTGAGCGAGCCCTCCAGCCCAAAAATTGGTGGTGACCTCTTCATTTTTTTCTTTTGGAGGATTTTCGCCAGCCTCCTCAAGTGGCCGCACCTCATTCTTTCCTAAAAACAGATCGGGTCCTAAAAAATAGCGCATGATGAGGCGCGTGGAGGAGGTCAGATTATGGAATGCCTCCACACTCAGTGATCCGTGATTAAATTGGGTATTGTCCGTAAACACAAACCCTTGTCCCCGGACACCCAATTGGGTCGGTCGACCCATCAACGAGAAGGACTTTGTTATTTGGGCCATGGGTTCAAACACCACATCGTCCCCTTGGTTAGCAAGAAGGCTATCCAAAACCGGTTGAGTGGGATCCTGGTTTCGACTCCGCCGCCGGGTCGAGGAGAACAGGGCGGCATCGTCGGTATAATGGACATTGCTCTCGCCCGTGACCTTCCACTCGGCAAACGAGGGAGGCGCGAGGGATAGAATTAGAATGACAAGAGAAAAACAGAGGGGCATGTAAGCAGGTTCTCCTGTGTCGGTCAGTCTCAAGAGCATCAGTTGTCGGGAGAAATCCATCATTCTTGCGTCCTACCCGCGTGTCTGCGGCCGGTATTCAACTGAATATACACACAAATAAATTCCCGATAACCTATGTCGGGAATGACTACTGTGGAGGGATTCCTTATTGCACATGTTGGGAATGTCCAGAGTGGGAAGATTCCCGATTGAACATTTCAGGAAGGAGGAGTTTGAGGGGGCCCTGTTTGCACAAAAAAATGGACAGTGGAGTTTCATTTTCAAAAAAGTCACATGCTTACACTTCATCAGAAATTGTCTGAGCGCCGATGGCTAACTGTTTACAGTTTAGGCCCAATGTTCCTTTGGCCGCAGAATGTTGGGAAGTAGATACCCACGTGCTTACGCCGCGTGGTCCTCCGCGCCGGCTTTCATAGCCAGGTTATTTAACGTCTCAATTCACACCGATGAAATCACAATCCCACCGCTCATTCGCCTTCCTTAGAGGAGGTATGTGGGACTTGAGTGTCGCGAGTCGAAATGGCTGAGAAGTGTCTGCTATAGTTTTGTGCCCGGAGACCGGATCAGGTGGATAACATCCGGGACGACCACCAATTTTCACTCCTCATCATCCCAGTGAGACAATGAGCATTCCTGGTTTCCCTTTGCACCGTCTATTATAAGGAGATTGATGTTCTCACAGCAGAATTAGAACTCTCGCAAGGGAGGGCCGATATGGCTCTCACCAAACAGAGGACAGAAATCGCTTAAAGAATTGATTCCCTCGCTGTGAGTCTTCGACATGCCATGATATCTGTTCTTGGGAAGTTCCTTCTGTGATGACAATACTGAATCCGAAATTCGAGAATGCGATGAATATTGTAAAAGAAAGGGTTCCTCATGCGATGTCTCCTGGGGCTTTTCGTTTTGTTATTGTTACCGGTCTTCTCAGGGTGCTCCAGTATTTCTGTAAGTTCTGATTATAGAGAGTCGACGGATTTTAGTGACCTGAAGACATTTTCCTGGATGCTGAAAACGCCGGAAGGAGACATTGATCTTGGTGGGGCCAATCAAATGGCCCGGCAAAGGATTCAGGACGCGGTCGCAACCGAACTTGCGAACAAGGGATACATCGAAATAATCGCTGGAAATTCAGATTTCCATGTGACCTATTATGTTGGTACAGAAGAGCGAATTCAGGTCGAATCTATGCAAGGTCCCCTAATGAGGCCGTACTGGGGAATGGGCTACGCAGAAGTTTACCAATATGAGGAAGGGACGCTCATCATCGATCTGCTTGATGCAAATCCGCCGCAGCATATCATCTGGCGCGGAGTTGCTAAAGGCGTGGTGGATTGGCAAGGGACTACAGGGGGACAAACCGGGCTGATCAATGAGGCAGTCCACAAAGTTTTGGCACAATTCCCTCCAAAACCTTCCTGATGAGTCAGTTTCCGCTTGTGTGGAGTTTGATTGCCCGAGGGAGTGCTTAGGTCTCTTTTCCATAGAGACATTGACAAAAACAGCCGCAAGGTCCTTTCTTTTGCATGGGGATGAATGCAGCGCGGAGGGAAGCGGACACGGTCGGTTTCGGTGTACAAGCAGTCTCGCCATTTAGCAGGGGAGCTTCACTAAAACTTTCTGATAATTTTCTTGGTTTCTAAGAAATATTTTATATACAGAGGAGGAACATATGGAAGCTGCCATTGGTGGTGTTGTGGTCGGAGCTGTCGTCGCAGTGGCTGTTCCCTCGATTGCGTCTGGAATAGGTTCGGTACTGCGGCCCTTAGCTAAAGGAATAATTAAGGGAGGCCTTATAGCCTACACCGCTGTTTCAGAAATGATTTCTGAAACCGGGGAACAATTCAATGACATGATTGCTGAGGCAAAAGCGGAAATCGGGAACAACGATAAAAAAAATGACGCGGGCTAAACCGCAGCGTGCTTGACCATAGACTTAGCCCTATCTTCTCAGGCAATAGCCTCCTAAGCGTCAGGAAATTTTATTCAGAAAGTAGGTGGGGCCGTTGTCAGGATTAAACTGGGGTCTGGGGTAGCTTTTGACGCAGTTGCCTGGTGGTCGTTAGCTATTTTTGTAAGGGCAGGTTTCAAAGGCACGATGCGGAGAAGGATACTATACTGTCCCGGTGGAGTTCCTCATTTCCAGATTGAAGTAGAGGATCAGACTGACGTTGGCCGACCCATTTACCAGTACCTGCATGGAATCCCTGATCTAAAAAGGCGGAACTTTACCATCACTTCTCCTTGGTCTTAGGAAGTTCCTCATTCTGCCCTGGTTTCCTTCCACAATGAAAAATATTCCACCCGAATCCTCACTGCTATCTATCTTGATGCTGCAATAAATGCGTCTGTTAGGACGTATAGAGGAAGCGACGACATGGTGGAGGAATAGCTTCGCTGGGAATTAGGTAGTTCGAAGCGAAAGGCTAGTTCCCCGAGATGCTTGTCGAATGTTAAAAAGAGACGATCTTCTTTTTGAGCACGGGTAAGGCCTTCCTCGTTTGAAATTCATGGTGCCTCGGTTCTGATCCACAGGGCATCCTGTTCGCAATTTCTCAGGGCTTTGTTTATGTCCACGGACAAATTTTCCATTGGTAATGACAGGCACTGGTTAGGTCGGTACCCGATAGATTCGGCATGAAGAACTGCACTGGCCTAGGCGAGTCAAGCTTTAATGTTTTCCTCAGGTAGGCCAGAATAATTCCGAAGATTTTTTTCCTCTGATCACCTTTGTGCCATGGGCTCAATCATACCTCCATAGGAAAACGGGTCCCTTTAATGTCAGGTTTCCCACCAAAAAATTAAGGCCAACAACGATGCCTTCTTCCCAATTCATCGTTTACCTGGCAATTGCTCTCATATGTTAGCCTACCAAAGAGTGTCCAAGCAGAATATTCTCGTTCAAGTTCCATTCGATCGATTTGCTCGGTGGCTTCAAAAATGTCCTGAAGCCGTTGGTGGTTTTGAATTCTTTCCTTCCCAATTTAAAGCCCTTTGGTTCTTATGGAAAGCCAGATGCATCGGTCAGTTTAACGGAATGGGAGTAAGATGCTAAGTTGGCCTCTGGAGATTTCATGGAATATTTATGACTGGAGGGGAATGGATGGAGAGATCTGTCGGGATTGTGGTCCACCTGTTATGCAGCGGGGACCATCCTGGTAGCGAATGGCAATTCCTGTGAGTGATCTCACGGTTGTGTCATACATCATGGGCGTTCCCATGCCGTAGGGAGAATATCCGAATCCACCTATAGCGTATCCGGTCGTACCGTATCCACCCATACCATAAGAACCATAACCCCATCCTGGGTAGCTGTAGTTGTAGGCATAGCCTCCATAGGCGGGAGTCGCGACTGTCCGTTTTGTCCCTCGATGGAGCACCACGGCGTCGGCCCCCAAATCAGCGGCTTTTTTGAGAATGGCGCCCTCCTCGTCTTCATAACTCACGGCTGAATCCAGGACACTCAATTGGGCAATGGCGATATGGGCACATTTTGGTTCCAGGGCCATCACTTCCACATCTAGAACTGATTTTTTTGGTGGAAAGGTTTGGCTGGTAAATCGAATGGTATCGACGGAGGTGCACCCGGTTATGATGAACCATATCCCTGTCAAGCATATGAAAAGTAATAAGGTCGGTCGTTTAACGCAATCCATTGTTGGCTCCTTGCCTTATCGCAAATATTGTTCAATCAGTTTGACTTCGGTTTCTATGCGCAACACTTCGATCCCGGCCCGCTGTTGTCGATAATCGTTCATCGTCTCTTTGAATTCTTTAAGTCGGCTTTGCCAGGCTTGTAAGGCTTCTGGTTTTTCCTCGGGATGGTCCTGAACCTTCCGCAAGAGTCCCTCCGTGAATCGCAATCCGTCGAGTTGCACCTTCCATTGTTCTTGATGCAGTTCCCACCCTCTCAGGTCAAGATTCCGGACTTCTTGAATGAGAGGATCCTTGGAATCCGGAGCCTCACGCAAAAACCTCATTCGATCCGAAATCTTTTCAATGTTGATGGTTAATTCTGCAATATGGCCTTCGATATCAGTAATAACGAATGGCAAGGGGTGCATTTCCTCATTTGCGGCCAACGAGGTTCCTATGATTCCCATGGTTAAGGTCACCACCAATGCGAAAACGTTGGTCATGCGTGACATGCTCATAGCCTAAGCCTTTCTTTGTAATCCAAGTGGGTTGAGAAAATAATGAAATTCTGGAAAGCTGGTTTGTTTTTCTGACAAGGGAGTTGGCAGAGAGCACATGGCAAACCGAGGGTGAAGTCGTCATCCTCGAGGTCATTTCACCCCTGGCAATCTTTGGAGCCAGGCGGCATTTCAACATAAACCTTTCTGACCTCGCAATGAAGGACTCCTACACTCGATATTCTTTTTGAAGGTTCTCAGCCTATGAGGGTTCGTAAATTAGCGTGGGTAGCATTTTATGGATAACACGCATGACAGATATCCGACATTCTCAGGAAATCATGTGAGGCGTCTACCATGAATGAACAGAGGCGGGTTAGGAAAGAGGAGACCATATGAAATACGTACCGAATGCGATTGCGAGGAACCCGGCGCTCACTTTCAGGTTGTGATGCCACGATTGAGAAACAAAGACAAAGGGAAGACTGATCAGCCCACTCATCAGGAGCATGCCCCCTATCGAGCCAATACCGAATAATAGAATATAGATCATGCCCATTTCCATGGATGGCATAGTCGTCAGTACCGCAAGGCTCAAGGCGGCACTGCCTGCCATTCCATGCACAAAGCCCACTAACAAGACTTTGACGCGAGAACCGCGCGGATGATGGTAATGGCTGGCATGATCCTGACCATGAAAATGAATATGTGAATGGGTCATTTCCTCATGGTCATGCTCATGAAGGTGAGCTGTCCATGGCTGGAGGGTCCTCCACAGAAGGTGAACTCCCAAAGCCACAATCATGGCTCCAACCATAACTTCCATATGGGCTGCCATTTGTTCCGGAATCGTCCACTTGAGACTTAACACCAGATAGCCGACGAGTGCTAATGCGCACGTATGTCCGATTCCCCAAACCACTCCTAAAAAAGCCGAACGACGGATATCCCGTGATTCTGCAGCCAACGTTCCCATGGCAATGAGGTGGTCCGGGTCGAGCGCGTGCGTCATGCCCAACGTTAAGCCCAGCAACCATGAGGTGAGGATTAGATGATCCATATGGGAATCTGAGTTGGATTTTATATTTTGTCCAGCCCGGCACTCTTGATTGTTCTCATCATGAAATACGAAAGATCTGAGGAATGATTCTCTTCAGTTCTCAAAGGTCTGCTGTGGATTCATTAATCGCGCGTTGACCTATCACATCAGCCTCCATACCACTATTCCAGCAAACGGTTCCTATCAGATTTGACCCCTCGTTCCCCTCATCATAATCTAATGCCCTATAAAAAATCTTAGGGTGTTTACGTTATTGAGATCGATAACACACAAACCTTAATAAAGGGGAACATCCCAATCACTGAAATGCTCATTTTGTCGGGGACATCATGCAACATGGAGCGAAGCCGAGATTCTGAACACAGGATCTTGGCGGGGGCCTCTTGCGGGGATGGGCAACTCCTTAATGCTGCGATCATGGCGAGCCGCGACGGCGTTGAATCTCCTGTAGGTCGTTCTTCAATTTCTCCATGTCCCGCTCCTGCTTGTGGACCTGTTCCTGCAGGGCACGAAGGGCGGGGTCTTCCGACACGGATTCCCCTTGGGCGGGAACGGTCTTCTGGTTATTTGGTGTAATAGCAGTCTCGCGGCTGTGGGTACGCGAAGGTGTTTCCGTCTGTCGGATCAGGGAGTGGGTTGGCTGTTCACGCGCCTTTTGCAACGTTTGGAGAAGCGGATAATTGATCGCCAGGGTCACCTCGTCGGGGTGGCCCGGCTCCAGCGGAGACTTGTCGGGCCTAAGGGTTTCCTCGGGTGCGAAAAGCACGGTCTGACCACCAAGGCCTGTCGGAACTTCAGACATCTTATGGCTACTTCATCATTCTTTTTTTCATGGTCTTGCTTGGTGGGGGATTGGGAATTTTTTTCTAAGTGCGGGGCTGGTTTGAGTAGAGGCCCTCTTCGTTTAGGGGGCTGTTGAAAAAAGCCACCAGCGGCGTTCTCGCCATTTTTCCGTGCTCACGTACTGGAAGTACGCTCTGCGCGCAAAAATGACTGCGGCCTTGCTGGACGAACTTTTTTGAACCGCCCCGAGGCCTCTGATAGGCAACGTGCCTGTGGGTCAATATGCCCTTGGAAATTATTATTATTTAACACTCCCATCAGGGTTACACTCTTGGGAAGGTGGGTTGGAAGCCTTCCCAATTTCAATTGGCAAACCTATTTGTCAGGGGATAAGTCATCTCCCGGCTCCTTGGCTGTTTTTTCTTTGGATTGCGGGCTATCCTCCAGAATCGATGCGAACTCATTCCAGGAAATGGCACCGTCCTGATCCTTGTCGAGTGCCTTTAAGACGCCTTCCGCCCATAGTTTTCGGGTCAGGAAATTTCCTATCTTTGCATCGGCGAGGAGTTGCTCCAACGCGGATGAACCGATCTTTGAATCCTGGCCATCGATGAAATCGTAATGGGCGAAGCCTTTACGAAAGTCACCCTCAAATTTCTCCTTGACCAGCTGACTAATTTTAATTTTCAACTCCTCCTCCTCGGCTCCCACTCCATCTCCTTTCTATCGATTGCAGGGTTTGGCTCCCGTATCAGCCTGGTGCAGGGACTTTCGAAAATCGAACCTAAAACCATCCGGGCTTTTCAGTCGGAGTTGATCCCCACGGACGGTATAGTCAAGGCGAATATGTTCACCTCCACGCGATGCGGTCAAAAGGAGAGCGTGGCCTTGAATGAGATATGTTCCCGAATGGCAATTTCCTTCAGATTCGAGCCATGTGAATTCCCCAGACTGGTCCAAGAGCAACATGACATTCCTGCCTGTGGTGGGGGCCAACGCCCCAGAAAAAAAAGGAGAAGGATAGGTAATCTCAGTGCTTCCCCACGACCCTGTTAATAGGAGGTCCTGCGAGGCACAGCTAAAAATCCCAACCGCGCAGCATACGGTGAACGTCAACCGGAGTCGGCCAAAGAACACCTGTCCTCGTCGATAGGGATGCATCAGTCATTCTCTGAGTGGATGCACGTTTTTGCTTCTGGGTTCAATTATTTCTGTGAGAAAAAACGTGTCCAGATCGGGGCGAGGAACCAGAAGGCAATCGCGCCATTGATGCTGTTGAAGGAGATGAGAATAGAACCCATCGCGAAAAGTGGTGCGGGGTACATGGCCCACAAGTTTGGGTTCGTCCATAGCTTGGGGGGGGGCACCATCCGGATGCCATTCGCGTTTGGCGGCCACATACCGATGGAGGATAAGTAAGGAAAAACTGGCCAGACCAAGAGTTGAGGAGAAAATTATGGCCGCAATGGCATCTTCTTCGTAATGTCCGAGCAACGAGGCCGCGTAGGGGATGAGAGATACAAACATCAGATGAACAAAGTTCAACCAGAATGTCTTTTCATCGCATTTCTGGAGATGCTTGAGAATCCAAAAATTCCTCATCCAAAGAAACGCCGCCATGTAAAAGCTGAGTATCCAGGCAGCAAAATTTGGGATCTGCTCCTGTAGGTCGGAAAGAAGCTGCCCTGTGGTCAGTCCCGGAGTTTCAGGCACCTTAAGATCCAGCATCAGAAGGGTGATCACAATGGCGTACACACCGTCAGTGAGGCCATTGAGGCGTTCCAGCGTGGTGAGATGGCCTAAAAATATACCTCTATTCCAATTTCTCATAAGCGTGTGTTGTTCATGGAAATGCATTGACTCTCACACCGCTTGGGTCTCGAGCATGCAAGAGTGTGAGTGATGTAGTGTACGACGTTGAAGAGGATGCCCGGCTGACAGAACCGATGAAAAATTCCAACGCAACTTCGAAAATATTACCCCAAAGAAGATTGCGAGTGCCACTCCGGTCGCCCCCCGATTGTACGGATATTCCCCAAACGCATCGGTGGAGACAAGGAGGAGCGGAAGGAGAACCAAATAAGAGGGAATGGTGTTAGGAGTTCAAGTTGAAGTCATATCGAGATACACGCTGGTCAGAGGGTCGACAGTAACCAAAAGGCCAAAAAGGCCTAGACCGTTCAATTCCCTTTTACCGCAATGGTCAATGACTTTCTCAGGTGAAGTATCCAGGATTACATTGTCTGGGTCTTAGGGTTCAAAATCAAAGAAGAAAGAAGGAGGGATAACGAATGCCGAGCAGCGAATCCATGAACGGATTGCTGTTTATGTTCGTTTCCCCACCGTTCAACGGGCTTCAATCAGGCGTCCGGAAGGGAGCTGAATCGGTCTGGCGTTGGGACCGAAAGTGCGGACAAACCGCTGGACTTGCTGTTCAGAGACCTCAATGGGCTCTTTCAGAATAATCCACTGAACTCCTTCAGAACAGGGTGGTGTGGTCAATGATCCGTGATAGGAATAGAAATGGGTCGTGTCCTTCGGCAGAAGGTCCTTCATGTTTAACACCAGACCAGACCGTATGTCTTCCCCTTCAATCGGAATTCGATGACCAAGTTTTTGCTCGATCCATTTTCCGGCCTGATCCAGTATGGGATTTTGTTCCCCACTTTGAACCAATACACCAATGACCAGCAGGTGGCCTGAGAGGCTTTGGTGGACCAAATGCATTTCTATGGGATAGCTTTTTCCATCAATGTGATGTTCGCTTGGATCATGGAAATGAAACTGGCGCAGCTCATACTTTTGACCATTGAACAGAACCATACTGCCGGCCTTATAGTTCACCTGGAGGGTATGGCTGTTGTTGACCACATGGACAGGGGATGACTGATAGTGGAACACCAAGGAGGACGGAACCTCGGACCCCTGAGAAGTTTTGACATCGATAGGGGATTGTTCTCGACCCTTTTCGCATACCATGTATCCTGCCTCCAACATCCCCCAATGCTCTGGTCCATCGATTCCCATATAATCCCAATGGGCCTGATGTGGAACCTGGGGTGCAGGGTTGTTCACGGAAGCCGGGATGTCTTCAGCTCCGGATATTCCGGACAGGCCTACTAGCAACACCAAACTTCCTAACAGATAGACACAAGGTCCTCTCATCAGGAAAGAGAGTGTCACTCGATTGTTCCGAAACTTTTCAGGTCTTTTCATGTGAGTGGATTGACCTCAATGCACGACAGTTTTCCCGTGAACGAAGAGCTGCCCGTCCTGACTGCCTGATCATCCTAGAGGATTGGATCATACCTCCGGTGTATCGGCAATATAAAATTCATCTACCCGAGGATTCGGACGTAGACCCATCGCGGTTTTGCATGTGAGACGGATAGACGTTCTTCCAATCCTGTTTCATGTCCACCACCGTCCACCCTTTGCCTTTCGCTTCGTCAAGTGCCTTATCTAGATGGCCGATGAATGACTTGCGGTCATAGGCCCGTTCACGATCAGGGTCCGTGTGGTGGATGAGACCCCTGAAGCGTGCTCTGCTCCCGCCCGCCGTCCACTGGAGCATTTGGAAATCGCCGTCTGAGTTGCCGAAAGCAGGAATGGGCCTCCGGCCGATGTGAGATTGAATGCCGACAGGATTGCCATCCTTGTCGTCAATGAAATTGATTTCAGGCAGTTTGACGAATACCGGATCCCCATCCTGCACGCGTATCTCAGCTTGCCGCTGCTCCCGACGACTTGTTCGGGGGGAATTCCATACACGTGCTCCGTCCACGGACGCATGAACTCGATGCCGCCGCCGGAAACAATGAATGTCTTGAAAACATCCGTCCGAAGATACGCAAGCAACTCCAAAATGGGCTGATACACCCTTTCAGTGAGCAGACGTTCGGTCTTGGGATGCTTTGCCGTCACAATCCAGTTATTCACGGTTGTCTCGAACTCATCCGTCGTCATACCCGCGTGGGTGGCCGTGATGATTTTGAGAATGGCGTGTTCACCGCCTGCGAGGGCCCCCTGAACATCCGCTTTGAAAAGGGAAGCGAACGGCTCCGTAGTTTTCCATTCGGGATGTTGGGGCGCGAGTACTTTGACGCGGTCAAGCGCAAAGAACAATTGGAAGTACATGGGCTGTTCCGCCCAAAGCATGCCATCATTGTCAAACACTGCGACGCATTTTTCTGCAAGCTACTCAATTGGAAAGACTGAATTTCCATAGGTGTAAAACGTATCGGGGAAATCCTGTCATAGTTATGAATCAGGCATTGTAGGTTAAACAGCCCAAAAAATCGAGCATACGCCTTAGGCTTTGGGGTTTGCCCGTTGCCTTTATACTCCCTTGATCCACTTTGGAAGTTTAGGGAATCGTATGGGGGGGAGACTCTTGCTCATTTTCATGCGTGGGGGTTCCAAATTATTTACGTGAAGGTTAATTGTGAGGAAAATTACCTGTCAGCATAGGCGACGGCGATGTCCGCCACGGCGCTGTCGAAGACGTTGCTTTTGCAGAGTACCTACTGACTCTTGACAAGATACGGGACTTGTTCCTGCTTGGTTTTACGTGTCGGCTTGTCCTTCACAAAGGCCGACAGCGTGACTTGATTGTACTGTCTGGGAACAGAGAGATTTGTTATCAGGGGTCAGAAACAGCATTTCCCAGCGTGAGATTTTTTGATATATTGACGAGCATTCGATACATTTTTGCCCATACAAAGGAGGAAGAATCTATGAAGCGATTGTTGAGTGGAATCGTGAGAATGACAGTTCTCATCGCGGTCACGTTGGTGCTGTGCGGGAATGGTTATGCAGAAGAAGGCACCGTTAAAGCCATGTCTCCATGGAAAGGGGTAGGATTTGCATTCCCGGTCGGACCTGATCAAGTGTATATGGTGGCCGTCTACAGTGGCGTGATGTTGGTGGATGACGGCAAAGGCCCCCTACATGCGGCGTCGATCATCTGCCCGGGCACCGTTGATGCCGATTTGAAAAATGGAACGAAAACGAGTTATGCAAAGTGCGTGATCACGGGTGAGCCGGGCAATCGTGTTTTTGCGGAATTCAATTGCACTGGGGATGTGGAAGGGTGCCGGGGGACGTTTAAAATCACGGGCGGCACCGGCAAGTTTGCCGGCATTACAGGCGAGGGCGAGATGATTTCGAAAATCCAGTCGCGAGAAATTACGATGGTCAGCGGGGTTGAGTCGGCCCAACAACTCGGGGAGGGTGTCGCGGTGTGGCCCAAACTGACCTATCATATTCCTGACCAGAAATAATCGCTGAACGAATCATTCTCTAGATGTGGAGGCATTGATGCGTACGTATTTGATCTTGGGGCTGATGTTTGGACTGGGGTTGCTTCTCCTTGCCCCTCACTTGCAAGCGCAGACGTTTGTGTTCCCGGAAAAGGGACAGAGTCCGGAACAGCAGGAGTTGGATGACTTTACTTGTTACAAGTGGGCTAAGCAGCAGACCGGCTACGATCCGGAACATCCGAACCTGGCTGCCGCGCCGCCGCCTCCATCTGGCGGTGGGGCGGTGCGAGGGGCGATGGGGGGCGCCGCACTAGGGGCAATCGGGGGAGCCGTCGCCGGCGATGCAGGTAAAGGTGCGGCGATCGGTGCCGCTGCCGGCGGTGGGATGGGCATGATGCGACAACGGCGCGTTGAGCGGGGGTATCAGGAAGAAGTCCAACAAACCTCGGCCAAGAACCAACAGACCCGAGACACCTTTGACCGTGCGCACAACGTTTGTATGGAAGCCAAAGGGTATAAGATTGGTTAGGGCTTTTCGTCATCTTGATCGATTAAAGGAGAAGACGATGAGATTACAGCATTCGTTCGTCATCCTGTCATGCGCGGTCATGGTGGCAGGCTGTGTGGGCACTCAGCAGGCCGGGCCACAGACATCGGGCTCTCCCGTCGATAATGCGCCTCCTCCCCAGGCGAAGACCTTTGTGTTTCCCGAAAAGGGACAGAGTCCGGAACAACAGGAACAGGACGACTTTACTTGTTACAAGTGGGCCAAACAGCAGACAGGCTACGATCCGGAACATCCGAACCTGGCTGCCGCGCCGCCGCCTCCATCTGGTGGCGGTGCGTTGTTCGGCGCGATGGGGGGCGCCGCCCTCGGGGCTATCGGAGGGGCGATTGCGGGCGATGTGGGGATGGGAGCAGCCATTGGTGCCGCTGCCGGCGGCGGACTGGGAATGATGGGACAGCGGGAAGCTGAGCAGCAATATCAGCAGGAGGTCCAACAGGCCGGAGCCCAGAACCAGCGCACGCGGGAAACGTTTAATCGTGCCCATCGTACCTGCATGGAGGCGAAAGGTTATAAGGTTGGCTAAAAGGGGAGGTTCTTGACACCTTATCCTGGAAGAATATTCATCGCCCGATGCTTCACCTTTCTTTGAAATAAGGCGGTCAATGCCACAATTGGTGGAAGCCCAGACACGTGCGGTCAGTCGGATGGGTTGATCTTTCAGAATGAAACTGTGCTGCAGGGGCTCATACCCTTTTCCCACCTCAAAGTGCGTATTGGCTTTCAGCCGGGTGAGGGAAAACACCTTGACTCGGCCATTCGGCAAAGAGCTGGCTGTCGTGGTATCCCAGGTCATCGACGACCCTGTTGCCGGGGATAAAGACTCGTTGGTCCGTCACCGCTAAATCTTGAACTTTCCCATCTATGATCACACCGAAGGCGGGCATATCGCCATCATGGTTCAGCACCAAGTACAACTTCACTCCGCCCTTGGTGCGCCGAAACTTCGCCCAGTCATACAGCGAGGGATACAGATCGATCACGGTGGAATCCAAGCTGACCAGTTTCTGCTTGAATCGTAATTTTTGTGTGCCGCTGACCTGAGCCGCGATAAGCTTATAGCCGGCAGAGCATATGCGCGAAGACCTTTCGCAACCGGTGAATATTGCCATGAGACAGGGACGAACGAGCGGGGGAGTCACGCCGAGATGGAGTTTTCCCTTGGAGCTCTTCAGCCCTCCCCCCCTTTATTATCCATTAGGGCATGGGACAATACCGTTCGAGCAGTGTTGTTCAATGGAGATCCTGGATATCTGAAGCTGGAGGGACAATCGAAGCAGGAGGGTCTATTCCGTTCGCCCTAAACGTCTCTTCATTGATTCGATTTTTGAAAGTTAACCATTCTGTAACAAGCTCTTGACCCGGCCGCAATAAGTTCCAGCTAGGCTAAGTCTCTCATGTTAGAAAAAATTGCCCATAGGGCGGGAATCAATCTCATTCTGTTTTCCCCATCATGGGCACGACTTTTTGTTTCACACAAAGGAGGATGTTCATGAGAAAAGGGATTATGGTACTCGGCATATTGGGACTAATGGGTCTGCAGATTGGATGCGCGAAATTACCAGGCTCTGATTTATTGTCTCCCAAATCGAACGGGACAAAGATGGTGACCACAAGCCCGCAGTTCGACGAAATAGCTAATAATTCGTCAAGTTACGTGGGGCAGGAAAAGAAGCTTGCAGGAGCAGTGGTGAGCATTGATCAAACGGATGAGGGGTACCTGATATTAGCCGAGTGGCTGCCCTATCCCAAAACGCAAATTGAGGAAGGGCCCAAAATCGGTCAATCCGATAGGAGCAGACATTTTCTTATTCGTTTTGTCGGAAAACGGGAAAAGGACTTTTACACCACTCGGGGGAATATCTTTCTTATGGAAGGAACCGTGGAAGGAACACAAAAGGCACTGGTGAAGGTCTTTGGTCCTCGAAAAGATCTACTCTATGTCAATGCGAAATGTGTCCGTATCTGGGAAACCGGACAAGACCCTGACAGTTCCAGCCAGAGAGATGTCGAATATCCTCCAATAAGAAATCGAACAGTCTGTACGGATTAAGAGAGTAAACAGTATTTTGTGTGGTGGTGGGTTGTACGCTTGCTCAAACACAAAGAAACAGCCGCGCTTCGTCTTTTCTCTTAGACAACTAAAGTTGGTCTGTCAGCGATCACCTCATCCATAGTCGGTGCATGCAGGGCCTACTCCTGCTGGGCCAGCGGCACCGACTCTTCAAAAGATCCGTAGGGAAGCCGTTTCTGTAAACGGTTCCCGTCGCCGAATGAAAGCGAAGTGTCAAGGAATGAGGAAAGGGATTCAAACAAGTCTGAATGTGTCGTGGCTAAATGTTTGAACCCAGACGGTTCATTCGACATACTCACGTGTCCATCCGTGACTTTCAGGGCATTTCTCCCGCGTCATTTCCCCTGCGCCACTGTCATACCGTTTTTGTCTACTGGTGACCGTGACTTCACCGTCCTGGCCGAATGTCCTCATGTTATCCCGACCAAAATGAACATTCTCCCGTTTACAAAGAGTCATCGCCTTTTGTAAGTCCGACTCTGTTCCCCCAGGCTTGACCCACTGTTGGGTAAGCCATCCAAACAGAACAGGCCATGGATTCAATTTAAAGGAATTTCTAAACGAGCTGGTTGATGAGAGAGGGAGATGAAAATTGGATGACTGTCGTTTAGGCGGGTTTATCTGGAAACAGGATTTGAAACTGGATTTGTAACGTCCAGTCAGGTGTCAGGTCCGGTTTTTCCAGAAAATAAAAACCCTGAATTCTAATGTTAATCGGACGTTTTTCTCTTCGGAACATGACCTTCCCGAATCCGCCTCCAATGGGTACCGTCCAGCGATTCCGCTTGTCCTCCGCCTCCCAATTCGCGGCGATCGCCGGGGTTGATGTCAGGTACCATCCATTGGAAAAATTGTAGTTGAGGAAGGGTTGGATCAAAAACTGATTGAACTTGGGGCGTTGATTATCACCCGCAAACGACCAGAGGTTTCGGACGAGGGCACCCATCACCCAGGGATCCGGAATACTGACGATTGCCAACGTGGGCCCGACGCTCCATTTCCCGCGTCCCAACCGATCTTCTGTGGCGGTATTGAATATAAAGGTTGGTCCCACACCGGCGATTAATTTAAACAGTCGCTTGGACTCGTCACGGGCTAGAAACGCCGTATACTCGATATCTCCCAATCCTGTCATACTTCCTGTTTTATCCTCTATGGCATTGGCGGGAAAATAAAGGATGGGGATAGTCAGCCGGTTAAGAAGAGCCCAGTCACCAAATCTTCTGGTGTTAGCCGCCTCCAGATTGAAAACGTTCGAGAGATGATTGTTAAGTCCGGTCCCAAAAAGGGTGTTGTTAACAAAACCAAACCGCACAAGATCGGAAACGGGATTTTGTACCTCCTCAGCCAGTTTTTTAATTTCTTCGGCATGAACCTCATGGCTTCCAGCCAAGACTAACATTAGCCCCACCAACAGACATTTATTTTTTCTCCCTGCCCTCAACAAACACCTCACCAATTAATGGGAAAGTTGGAATGGACCGATTGGGGAACGATCGTTGGATCTCTATCATATCCCTCGACAGGAATTTTGTCTCATACCATCAAGGAGTCGAATTCGGCGAAGGGCTCAGAATCGTAGAATTCACTTGCGGACTTCTAGCTTCATTCTTACTTAGTAGACTTGAGAAAATTCTTGAAAAGCCCTTTTGATATTTGTATAGTTAGTCCTTAACCATTACAAAAGGGAGAAGATGATGAACAAGTTGAGGACCGTGCTCATAGTTTATGTGGCATTTTTCTTTCTTCTCGTGGGGTGCGGCGGTCCCAAGGGAGAGAATCCCGATGAAAAGCGCCAAGCTGTGCGGGATATGGCGCAGGAAACCCTCGTGAAACTACATGCTATCGAACCCCAAGCCAAAACATATATGGATAGTGCCGTCGGGTATGCCGTCTTTAGCAATACCGGCGTGAACCTTTTACTCTTGTCCACAGGAAGAGGGTGGGGTCTCGCTCATGACAATGAGACCGGGAAAGAAACCTACATGAAAATGTTCTCCGCAGGCGTCGGCGTAGGTCTTGGAGTAAAAGATTTTCGGGGCGTGTTTATGTTCAACACACGGGAGGCTTTTGATAGCTTTGTTGAAAGCGGCTGGCAGGCCGGTGCCCAGGCCGATGCTGCGGCAAAAGCCGGAGAAAAGGGTGGCGCGGTAGCCGGGGCAATCGATGTGGCCCCCGGAGTAAAACTCTACCAGATCACAGAATCCGGACTGGCCCTCCAAGCCACGATTCAGGGGACCAAATACTGGAAAGATGAGGAACTAAACAAAAACTAGTGGAGAGGCTACACCTCGTAGAGGTAAGAAAACATTACGTTTTTGTTTGGTCATCACCGAAACATTATTCCTAATCATTTCGAGAAACTATCTCGGCTTTTTCAGTTCCATACCACTCTATCCCTTCTCCTCCTGCTTAGCCTTGGATTGGTTTCCACGGGCGGAGGGTGTGCCGCTTTGGAATCTGCAATTTTCGAGAAAAAGTTCGACGCATCGTACCAGCCGACCACGTTTAAAGTTCTGACGTATAACATCTGGCATGGCTTACAGGTCGCTCTGTATTGGGTGCGCCTGAATGAAACGCCGGGGCAAAGGTAAGCCCGATTCGATCTGCAAATACGGCAATTGGCCGAAGAGGCTCCTGATCTGATTTTTCTCCAGGAAGTCAATCCTCTCCCACAACAGGCCACCCGTTTCGTCGATGGGTTACAGAAGTTCAGTCTGGTTTACATAGAAATCCATCAGGTGGATGACTGGGGGCTTCGAGTCAGTCAATCGGTGGCTTTGATGCCTTCCCTAGAGAACGGGCTGGTAATCTTAGCCAAAGCCTACCTCCAACTAAAAAAAATCAGGAGAGTGAAAATTCTGGACAACTTCGGAATGTGCCAGAGTACCAGAGGGTTTCAACTGGAAGAACTCAGATTTGCCCTGGTCGGAGAAATCACCTGGCCGGGAACGCACACAAACGTCTGGTGGGCAATGTCCATAAGCATTCGGGTATGGACGGCAGCATCGAATTTCTAAAGTTGGAGGAGATGCATGCCCAAACGGAACTGGTCAATTATGAAGTGATCAAGAATAAGTTCAAGGATCCGGTGTCTAAACGAAAAGAAGGCTTAGCCATCCTAAACGCCGCGTTACACCCGCTCCGGTAGACCGGTCAGTATGAGGGTGTAGTGGTGAGAGGGGATTTTAACTTTGAGCCTCAATCCCGGGAGTTTCAGAAGGTGACCCGGTTGGGTTTAATGGCCACCCATGCGTTATCACATCATCAAGGAGAACTCTTTACGCTCGATCCCATCGCCAATAATTTGATCTATGGCGGCGAACTCGCGACGTTGGTGGAAGAATTCCGCCAAGCTGTTGAACGTCGCTCTGCCCACGAGTGATTACGATTGAATGGGAGTGCCGAAACTTGGTGCATAACCTCATGACCAATTGAGTACTCCAAAATCCCCCGAACCGCCGGATGCGGACCCGCATGCCCGGCGGTGTGGCAAGGGAGCAGAAGGACGAGGCTGCTGCTCCCTATGCCGATTCTACTCTACACCCAAAGATCAGATGGCAAATGCCGAGTCTGACGCTATGACGAATTGAGTACTCCAAGCAGGAGTCACTCTTATTTAATCCAACCCAGTTCCTTGAACCTTATTTCGAGTTGGTCGGCGATTTCATCGGCCGTGCGTTCGGCCGTGCCCTCAATCTTATTCCTGCCTGTCAGCTCCATCCCCACTTTTGCTGATCCCATCACAATAAGGCCGATCGGGTTGGCGGTGGCTACGAGAACCGCAAGAGGGACAAACAGCCCAGGCGTTTTGCCTCCGCCGGAATCGAGTTGAGCCGATCCAAGGAGACGGGGGCCCGTGTTGGTCATCTGGTAACCCTCCACCGCCGTTGTTAACTCTGCTGACCCTGACCCGAAACCAATTGCCAGACGTTTGAGGGTGCTCCCTTCATCGATCACTCCAAAATAGCCGGTCAACATCGTGTCGTTGGGTTTGGGAAGGCTTTGCTGATTTCCCTCCAATGCCACAAGACCCATATCTTGAATCTTCTCAACCAGTTCCTTGGCCACAAGGGCGCCCATCAGGCGACCAACCTCAAGTTCCTCCGGGGTGGGTGGTTCTTCCGGTTTGGCAAGATGGTTGCCTGCAACGGACCAGCTTGGAATGTCGGCATAAGAGGCCGCAAAGGGATACACATAGATGCGATCCGGCTTGGCAAGCTTTTCCGCGCCGATCTTTGAGTCGCGTCCGGTCACCTTGGTTGAGGCGCACCCCACGGCCATCACTAAGACCACCAGACATACTGCGATACGCGTAAACGATTTCATAACAGCCCTCCTTTAATTATGAGATGAATTCTGGCACTTCACACGGGTTAGGTTCCTGGACAAAACTGTAACCAATTCCTTTGCGGTTGTATAGAGATCGAAGGCTGGGGGCATGGCAAGTCTTTGGCAGATCCCTTGTTTAGCATCCTGGATTGAGATCTAATGAAATGCCAGCAGGGCTTGGGGGATGGATCGCCTTATCGAGGGGAGAGTCGTATGTCAATTCAATCCTCGTGAGAATATTCTTATTGGGAGGATGAGGATCGCCGGGTGCTTCTGCATCTGCTGATCCGTTCATGCCAATGGCAGTTTGGGATCTTGTAAAGAATGAAAATATAAGGCCCATCCCAATCACATCAACCTACCCCATCAAGCTATTCCTGGGGTTTTACACAATTGCGTTCACCCCGCCATTGGCACAGGCGATAACGTAGAGTACTGGCCCAGACCTGAAATGATTCTTCGACGTCATTCCATTCTGCAGTGACTCCTGACAGAGATTTTGTCCCTCCCCGGCGATCCACAGCCGCGGCCAGAAGAGTCCCAAGTTCCGCATCGGTAATTTTGGCTTCTATGCTGGCGCTGCCAACAAACGTTCCGGTTCCAGTGGCAAGAGATTTGGTGCCAGAAATGACATATCCCGTCGGAAGGACACTGGAAATGGTATCTAACACCGTATTTGAGGCTTTGGCTTCCGTGAGGGCCACCGTAAGACGCATGATATGGGGACCGGCCTCACGAACAACCCGGTAATCCGCCAATAACGCATTCTGTAGTTTGCCCAGGAGGAGAGAGGTCAACCGAATGCGGTCTTCTCGGGGAATATCCTGAAGAGAAGATCCCTCTCCCATCCAAAGTTGGACTGGGTCAATCATGACCTTGGTATATTGTTTCCAATCCACAATTGGGTTGACGTATCGCAGAAGGGCTTCACTGTCTCCCTCGCCTTTTTGAAGAATCGAATAATCATCGAGAAACCCGGAACTGCCGACAGTGCTTGCCTGTTGAGTTGTCGAACAAGCCGTCATGGCTAAAAGAAGAAGGGCCACTAAGAATCGCGATGCCATAGGCATGAATGGTCTCCTTTGCTTTGACAAATGTTTTGATAATGTGGAATACGATAAAATTTAAAATTTTGTTCTTCCCGTTTGTTCCCTCTCGGCGTTCAAGAGGCGGACAGATTGTAGGAAGGAAAATATGAGAAATTGTCCCTCTCTGCATATGAAACCCTTTCTATACCATATGCAAGGGTAAAAACTAGAATGGCAGTAGGCCAACACCGTTTTGGAGTCTGTCGCCGAGGGGTTGGAAGATGCCTGGTGCCCGGCTGTGGAGGAGACATGGAGAGCGGCAATCGGGGAAATGAAACACGAACTTGCCGACAACGGCGTTGAAAAAACTAATACCCCAGATACCTAAGACTCGACTCACCACGTTTTTCTGGGGACCCAATAGGGATCACCCTTGAGAAAAAATTGGGGAAAGGGTAAAATCAAGAAAGGAGTGACATCATGACCCCAGCAACCAGAACGGATGTTTCAAAGACCATCGTATTGTCTATCAGGATTTCTTTGATGATGTGGTCGTGCCTTGTGATACCTCCGAAGGTAGGAGCGATGTTGGTCGCCGAGAACGTTTTGGTCGGCAGGCAAGTGGGCCCCATGCCAAAACTCACGGAAGAGAAAAGCGACAGGTTGCATGATACCCCAAAATGGGAAAAAAGATTGTTCGACGTCCCGCTTCTTCAGCAGATGCCTCCCACATACGACCTTCAGTGGAAGGACGGTCCAAATTTTTCTCTCAAAGATCCAGGGAGGTTACCGGGAATCGAATTGGGCGTCGAAATGCACAGTTTCCAAGCTTTGGAAACGGTCGTCCCGGAAGGAAGCCTTCCGAAAGAGATACACGTGAACCGTGACCGGCGGCTGCTGCTTCCTCCCTCTCTCAATGGCCCTGACTATAACGGAGGATTTCTCCGGTTCACCTGGTAAAAACCGAAATTGATTGTTACTCTTGGGCCGCCGGCCCAAAATTGAGGTCCACTTCTCCGCTTTTGTCGAACGGGATGGTGAAGTTGCCGGGGGATTCAGCGAAGACCGTGCCCTTGAGGTGAGACCTTAGTTTGACGGCCGAAGCATTCATTCCTTGAATCTGACGAAGAACGCTTTCGAAACCCGCAATCACCTCCGTGGTAACCTCCTCGGATCCCAAACGCAGGACAGTCACTTTTGCTGCGGACCTGCCGTTGCCGAACTCTCTGTCGTTCAGGTCGATATTGAAACGAATACCGTAGATACCCAACTCGAAGTTATTCGGGTTTTGGATCCGGAGTTGCACGTCAAACGTTGTTCAAAGACTGCCACATCTTTCGGAGTAATGCCGGCAATAGAAATCTCTGGTGTCTCATAATCGTGCGGGAGTGTCGAACAGGCCGACATAAGCCAGATAACGAGTACGATAAACCCAAAAAGTGGCAACCTCCTGCTGAACACAATCAGTATATGTTGTCTCTCTTCATGGCGAAGTGTGATTAGGCCGCACCAGCATAGAATATCCTGAATAGTCCTGTCGAACACGCAAACGACCAATGCATGCGTGAGCCGGATTTTAAATTTCCAACCGGAACAGCACAACTGTCAGTAAGGCACATTCCCGATTGTTCTGATAAATTCCCTCCTCCCGCCGAACAAGAGGTCCAAGAACTATCAGAACGTAATTCAGAGGTGATCTCCAGTATTTCAGGCGTGACTTTTCCCGCAGGTCGATAAATTGCGGGAAGAATTCATCCTCATGTTAGGGCCAAGGCCTGTGTCATTCCGATATATTTTGAGTGGCTGTCTGACAGACCGGATTGGATAATTCCCCCAAAACATATTCCACACCGTGTGCTCATTTCCTGTGTGTTCATGACTGTCCATCCGTTTCGAGTATAACCTGCGGTACAATTCCACGCCTGCCGATGATCGGAAATCCACGGATACCACCATTATCTTCGGCTTGATCCTGGATTTATTGGGGTAGCGGTGCCAAGAGAGATAAAGAGCCATATTTCTATTCAACCCAATGAAGCACATCCCTGATGACCGACCATCGTGGAGTTTTCGTGGTCGCTCCTTTCCCTAAGATCCAATGTTCAAAGACTTTACCGATCGTCCCATCCCGCTTTTTCAATTCCAGCCAGGCATTGACGAAATCCACTAGTTGCTGATTCTTCCTGGGCATGGGATAGACCATCGGAATGGTCATAGGATGCGGCAGGGGCACGACCACCGTGTAGGCGGGATAGATTAATGTCCAACTCGAACCGGCCTCTGCCAGAAATAACAGGGCATCAAGTTCTTCGGTCCGCTCTAGAAAAAAATCACGCGGGGAAGCGAGTGGTACCCACTTCACGTGAGGTACCGCTTTCTCTGCCATGGCTCGATAATATTGTGAGTTGGCAGGAATCCCGATCTTCAGATCATTCCGGCTCTGAATGTTTTCCCATGTCTTGAATACCTCCCGGTGGTGATCTTTGACCAGGAAGGCTATCGTTCCATCCATATATCCCTGAGACATGGCAACCTTTGCTGCCAACCCCGGCCGAAGTACGGAGCCGGACATCACGATGTCACAGGTTTGGGCATTCAAATACCGCTCAATGTTTGCCCTGTCGGGAAGTCGGATGAATTCCACGGTCACCTGGAGGGCTTTGGCCAGAAGATGCGCCATTTCAATGTCGAATCCCACAAGATCTCCGACATTGTTTTTGAATGCAAACGGAAGACTGTCTTGAAAATAACCGACCCGAAGTCTTCCTCGACGGCGTATGGTTTCCAGATCCCCGCTCTCTTCGGGTACAATCATTGGCGAATCGGGGGGAGGTTCTCCCATGCTGGCTGGCACGGGCTCATGTCTCAAGGTCATGTCCGCGAAGGCTTGATACTTGGTATATTCGGGATTAATCGCATACGCCAAAAGCAGACCGGTTCCTCCCATGACTGCCACTCCAAGTATGAGGGTGGCAGTGAGAAACCCAACCAATCTTCCCCAATGGATCCGCAATCGTCCAGCCATGGCGCAGGTCCCAAGGAGTCCGAGCGCCCACATGTGCATGGTTGCGGTGAGCGTCCCAAAGCGGCCGGTGAATACATCGACGGTCACAAACAGGTTGAACATGTCAGAAGGAAGACGAAACAGGTCCAATAAAAATGGAATTCCAACCAGGGTCCCGCCGAAAAAACTTGCCAGTCCTGAGAGCAGAAAGCCGGGATATTGGGAAAAGGACAACCCCGATCCCACAAACCATCCCGCAAACGGGACAAAGGTCAGGCTCAGTAACAACCCGCAGGAGGGAAAGGTGTACGATGTGGGGATAATAACCTCGATGGTTGCGGTTTCTTCATCAGCGAATTCGGCGCGCGTTAACAATTCCCTACCTGATTGCGTCAACAGCGGCAGGATAATCATGGAGTTACCGGTCGCAAAGGACGTCAAGAGGGCCCCACGAATCGACCGGATAATATCCCGGTATCTGAGAGGGGTGAGATGGGCGACTAACGTCGGTAGGACCCCGAATGTTAAAAACATGGCTGCCACGATATAGGAAACGAGATAGACTTGAAGCCGGCCCAGGTCCTCAAAGTTCATCGTTCCCGCCGCACTGGCCGCAATGGCAAACACTCCCAAGGGCGCCAGTTTAATGACGAGATCCGTCACGCGTGTCATAGATTTCAATAACGTCGACAAGACATCAAGCAGCGGTTTCTTCTCTTCAATACCAATCAGGGCAATTCCGACAATGATGCTGAAGAGAACCACCGCGGGCACAGTGTAATTGGCCAGGGCAAAAAATGGATTGGACGGAATATATAATTCCAGAAAATTGATCGCTTGTGGTTCTTCAACCAACGAAGGGCTGAAAAACATGGCGGATTTCCATTGAGGAAACGTCAGGGGGACTGCCGTCACCATTGTGAGGGCGATGCCCCACAAGACCAACAGAAATCCCCCGGCCTTTTTTGCCAGCGAAAGCGCTTCCGCATACGTCAAGCTACCCAAGCCCGTCATCAGCGAAAGCATCAAAAATGGCAGAATGGACATTTGCAAGAGTTGAATGAAGACCTGACCAATGACATAGAAATTCTGGGCGCTTTCTCCCAGGAATATTCCGGCCAAAATGCCGATTCCCATGCCGATAAAAATTTTAGCGGACAGGCTCAGACGTGTGACTTTCTCAGCAGGCTTTTCCATAAGGAAAAATAGAAGGACGTAAGAATGAAATTTCCCGAATTTGAAGGGGGTGCCTACCTTTTTATCGTACCCATCCACCAAATGTACAGGTTTTTCGTAATTCCGAGCTCGCAGGCCTTAAGTGACACGGGGTTGATTGATTGTGTGCTCGCTTGTCTGACACTCTTTTTGTCCAGAATTTCCATTTACGGATGTGGCTTCTGTTTTACTGCTTGGTATCCAGAGGAGTGGTCACTGTAATGTGGAGATCTCTGTCATGAAGGGCTTCCCATCCGCCATGTGACATCTGGTTTTGGTCTATTCATTGAAGCTTTCCTGATCGTTGGTACGGGGGTTTGGGGCACGTTGGCGCTGTATTTTGATGGGTCCGAAACCGAAACCCTTCGAACCCTTCTGGCTTCACCTTTGCTGTCGGGGGGTCTGGCCACCTTTGGAGCCTACTGCACCAGTCAATATCGTCGGAGACCGTTGTTGCCTATGCGGGCCTGTTCATCGTGCTTGTTGTCTGGTGGAGCCTAATCGAACCGTCCATTGACCGCGAGTGGCAGTCGGAAGTAGCGGTGCTTCCGACTGCCACTATCGATGGAAATCGTATCACCATGCACAACATTCGAAATTTTGACTACCGTACTGAAACGGACTTTACGCCGGCCTATTACGATCGCACGTATGACCTCAGTAAACCGGATTCCGTGGACCTTGTGGCCGCCTATTGGATGGGTCCGATGATCGCGCATATTTTTCTCACGTTCAGGTTCGGTGATGACCACGTGGCCATTTCCATCGAAGCAAGAAAGGAAGCCATTGAAGGCTATTCTTCCATCAAAGGATTTTTTAAACAGTATGAGCTGATCCATATCGTGGGCGACGAACGGGATCTGATCCGGGTCAGGACGAATTATCGGAAAGATCCACCCGAAGACGTGTATCAGTATCCATTGGCCGGTTCACCTGAAAACGCCAAACGGGTGTTTCTGGGCTACATGAACACCCTCAATGAACCCCGCGAGGGGCCCAAGGTCTATAGTACCCTCACCGCCAACTGCACGAATGTTATCTGGATGCATACGTTTGAATCCCGGCCATGTGACCTTTTCCTTGAAGACCCTGTTAAGCGGGTACACTCCTGTCTACCTCCACGAGCAGGGAAAATTGGACACCAATATTTCCTTTGAGGAATTGCAGGGTCGTTCCCACCTCAATGAGTTGGCATTACAAGCCGATCAGGCTCCTGATTTTTCCAGTCGCATCCGTGCCCAGCTTCTCTCTCCCTGATATCCGCAACCAGGATTTTAGTTGATTCTCAATCTGCAGCCGTTGTGCTATTTCAGTTTTACCAGTTCCCACAGACAGGCTGAATTTACTTTCCTCAAGCGTTTACTTTAATTAACGTCTTTGCTACGCTTCCTGCCGCCAATTCAGGCGAAGATGTGAGGGAATTCCGTTCTCTCATCTAGCATTCATCATCTACCTACAACCAAGGAGTATTAGCGTTATGAAGCAGTTCATCATGTTTACCGTCGCCGCCGTCATCCTGTGCGTGACTCCAGCCTTTGCGGAGAATGCACAAATTACCAATATGCAAATTCTGATCGATAAGGTCAAAGCCGATAAGAAACTGCTTATCGCCAGCAATATGGATTTGACGGACAAAGAATCCAAGGAATTCTGGCCGCTCTACGAGGGCTATCAAAAAGAACTGGAACAGTTAAATCATCATCTGGGCGGACTCATCAACGAATATGCGGAAGCCTACAATAAAGGGTCCGTGCCTGATAAAGTGGCCAAAGATCTCATCAACGAATCAATCAAAACCGAAGGGGCGGAAGTTAAAATGCGCAGGGAGTATGCCGAAAAACTCAGCAATGTGCTTCCAGCTCAAAAAGTGGCTCGATACCTGCAAATGGAGAATAAAATCCGGGCTGCGATCAAGTTTGATCTCGCGGCCAATATTCCCCTGATGGATTAGTCGAGGATTCAGCAATGTGTTCTGAATTGTGCCTCAGCAGGATGGTATAGGTTGAGTTCCTCGGTTTTTGGCATACCGGGCCGACTTGCTCCTCCGGGAATGGAGGAGTGAGTCGGTGGGCCGAGGGTGGCAACAGTTGAGCCAATCCGGAGAAAAAAGTGGATTCAGGGTTGGCCGGAGTCAGTCTTAACCCAATTTTCTGAAAGGATGGACAAACGAAAAGACTCTGGAAGGTGGGCAGACATGACCACTGATTTAATCATCGACCCTTCAATACGCAAGCAGTTTCAGTTCTGGTTTTTCACGTATGATACCGGCAATCCCATTTTATATTCTGCGGCCTTGCTTCGGGAAACCCTACAAAAGACGGTGAACGACCTGCAACGGAAATATCAGGATCCTGCTTACAGGCTATGGTCGTCATTGGATATAGCCAGGGGGGCCTGTTGACCAGACTCACGGCTGTCGAGACCGGACATACCTTTTGGGATGAGGTGAGCAACCAACCACTTGAGGATATGAAGGTTTCCGACCAGACCCGTGAATTACTGCAAGGAATGCTGTTTATTCCACTTCTCACGGTCAAACGTCTTATCTTTATTGCCAGGTCCCATCATGGGAGTTACGTGGCTGGAAGTTGAGGCGCTCATCAAACTGGCCAGGTTCGTGAAGCCGCCAGGCCGATTCATGTCAGATGTCACAGATCTCATGGCGTTAAAACTCGACACACTCAAGCTGGATTTACAAGGAATGAATGTGGGAAGTGTGTCGGCGATGGAACCGGGAAGCACGCTGGCGAAAGGCCTGACTCAGACGCCCCTGGCTCCCGGAGTTTCCGGCCACTCAATTATAGCGGTGGAAGGTGAAGGCCTCCTGGAGGAAGGAAACGATGGTGTCGTAGCCTATAAGAGTGCACACCTGGAGGGAATGGAATCGGAATTCGTCGTCCGGTCGGGTCATTCCTGTCAATCGAATACCCATACCATCCAGGAAGTCCGACGGATTTTGTTAGTTCATGCCACTGAATTGTGTCGCAGTCATTCTGCGTGTCACTGATTCATTGGCCAAAGGCATCACGGGTGTGGGGGTCTTGTGACGGTAGACGTTGTCGGGATTTTGTCTGATTGGCTTTGGTA
Organism: uncultured Nitrospirales bacterium; assembly: GCA_963801755.1. Taxonomy (GTDB): domain Bacteria; phylum Nitrospirota; class Nitrospiria; order Nitrospirales; family UBA8639; genus Nitrospira_E. Next base: position 109,910 of record CAWDGE010000013.1, read on the forward strand.
AATGCTGACAGACTGACAGAATTATGCACATGTTAAATTTTCTTTTAATTGGGTCTATTCGGCCTCGATAGTCATGCCTGTTTGAATCGAAAAAGTTAAACGATTTTTATATATTAACAATGTTGACGGCTGCGATGGATTGAGGGGGTGGGACTACCAAGCCGAGCGGGGTCACGAATTCCTGGAATGATGTTGAAGAAGCCTTCCCGTATTGGGCCGAAAAAGTATGATCGCGGATCTGTTCTGTGAAGGCGGAACAGAATCGGTAGAGTCCGAGGCCGGATTTATTCAACATTCTTTTGATTACCGTGCTCCTTTATTCTTTCTAACAGTGTTCTGGAGAACATGATGAACACTATTCGCTGGTGGTATTGCTGCGTGATTTTGGGTCTCACTGCCTGTGGCGGGGGGAATCTTCAACACATGGATGCGACGCCCTATGTTGATCTGATCGAACGCCCGAATGGTGAATGTCCTCAGTCGAAACAAGAACAGGGCGTTATGAATAAACATCCCGATGCGACTATCATCGCAACCGTTTCCGAAATCACAGGTGCCAACCTGGTCACCACCACCCAAATACCGGTAAAAGCAAATGAAACGGTGTATCTCGGGTGTACTATTCTTCCGTCCGGCCAAAAGGCCAATCGAAATATTTTGGACGTCCAATTTGAATAAGCGATTTCAGGGTCACATCAAAAGAGTGGTCCTGGACTTTCCATCAGGGCATCCTTCAGAAATGAAAGAATCATGAATGAGTTTTTTGAAGGGAGGGTCAGATTTCCTACCCTGAGTCTTCTCTTGGTGGGAACATGGCTCCTGTCTTCATTGGCTCAAGCCGGGGGCTCTTCCTGACTGAAATCGGCACACCCGACGTGGGCCTCGCTGGGGCGGGATGGGCAGCTCGCGCCCAGGATGCGTCAACATTCTTTAAAAATCCCGCCGCCATGTCCCTCTTGGATGGTGCGCAATTCCAGGGTGGCGCCCAACTCTTGTCTGGCGATGTTGGATTCACCTCGAACGGCAATTCCACCTCCTCCGGCGGAGGCGGCGGACATCCCATTGATGTATTTCCCGGAGCCAGCGGGTTTTACGTGCATCCTCTTGGAGATGATTGGAGAGTGGGCTTTGGGATATTTTCCAATTTCGGTCTGGGATTGAAATACACAGGGAAAGGGGTCGGTCGCTATTACCTGAAAGATGCGCTGCTGGCCGGAGTCAGTTTCATGACGACCGCGAGCTATCGTGTGAATGAATACCTGTCCGTCGGCGGAGGGGTGAACGTGATGCTTGGCGCAGTCAAACAGACCGTTGGTATCAATCATCTCGGTAGTACTAACGACGGGCAAATGCAAATCAACTATCAGGCCATCGGGGTGGGAGCCAATATCGGTGTCATATGTTCATGGCAACCCGAGGGCCACGTTTCGGCCTCACGGCTTCCCGTTGGCGAAACCTACAAGTTCGGGTTTTGAGGCCTCTGGCAAAAACGCCCACCCTCAATCTTGCTTTTTCCTATAAACTCGGCTGGACGGGAGATAGGCCGGTTGATCAAAATCGTGGACCGCTGGAAGGCCGGGTGTCCGGTGACTTTAAGGATACCGCCCTCCACTTGTTTGCATTAACCGTGACCTGAGGAGAAGGGGGGGAAGATGGGACCGGGAGAGCATAACGCAACCGTCGTTTAGGAAGCCGGGACGACACCGCGGTGAGGGATCGACCGTTGATCGGTTCATGACTGATCCCTTCCTCTTGCATTTCAATCATGACAATATGAGGGAGCCAATTCCTCCGACTGTTCGGGTTGGTACCGGGTGAAGGGTTCGAGAAGCGGCGCAATCAGAAACATCGAGTGAATAGGAAGGCCTAGCAAGCCATGGGGCCCTTTCGGGTTCTTCCTCATCAGTCGATTTTCATCTTCATGTTGAGACAATTTCCTGCCACGTAGTTGACGAACTTCCAATCACTCCAAAGACTCCTTTCCTTCCGATGAATAACAGACGAGCACTCTTGTGATGGGTTTCGGACTTTATGAGAGCCGGGACCATGATCATGAAAACCGAAGCTCGCCTGTTCACCAATATCCTGCGCCGATCAAACGGCCATTCAGAATGTCTTCCTCAGACGCACGCTGTGCCCAGACCTGAGCCGGGGTGACTCATGCCGCACAAAACATTCTGCACCTATGAGCAAAAAGAAAAACTGCGTTGAAAGCAGGATGTGTCGAATGGGAGTAAACATGGCGGATTGTTCTCCAGCTCATATTTGATGTTTTTTAATTTTTCTCTGTGAAATCGGTTCATGGAAAAGGGTAATGAAAGGGAAGAAAGTTAGCCATTTTCGCTATCCCTTGGATATAGTGGGAGTAATGAATAGGACGGTGAGGGTACTAAGGGACTTGAACAATAGAGAATCAACCCTGAGGAGATAAGATGACAGATCGACCATACGCCCGTATTGTTTTTATCCTGCTTCTCACGATCATCGTTGGTGGTTGTGCCCTCTTTGTCGGGATACAGCTGGATCAACAATTCGGGCCTTCCTCGCCGCAAAACCGGCTGACGAAAACAACCGAGGTGACAACCGTCAGTTATCGGCAGGATGTAAAACCGATTCTTGAGGCCCGATGTATCGTCTGTCATGGATGTTACGATGCCCCGTGTCAACTGAATCTCAGTGCCCATGAAGGGATTGAACGAGGTGCCAATAAAGAACTGGTTTATAACCCCGGTCGTTTATTGGCCATGGAACCCACTCGCCTTTTTGTCGATGCGCATTCACCATCCGAATGGCGGGAGAAACAGTTTTTTCCGGTGTTGAACGAACGGGTGCAGACAAAGGAGGCCAATCTTCAAGCGAGCCTGATGGCGAAGATGTTACTCCTGAAGCGGCAGCACCCGCTTCCTGCAGCCAGCCCGCTCCCCCCCAGTTTTGATTTTGACATCGAGCGGTCTCAATATTGCCCAACGATACCGGAGTTTGACACCTTCGCCGGCAACAATCCCTTATGGGGGATGCCCTATGGATTACCCGGTTTAGCGGAACAGGAACATGCCACGTTGATGACGTGGTTGGAGGAGGGCGCGGCCGATGAAGCACCAGCCCCGGTGAGAGCAGGTGCCCTTTCAAACATCTCGGAGTGGGAAACGTTTTTGAATGGCGAGACACCGAAAGAACAATTAATGAGCCGGTACCTCTATGAGCATCTCTTCCTGGCCCATCTTTATTTTGATGACCTTGCCCCCAAGCAGTTCTTTCGTCTCGTACGATCTACCACCCCCTCTGGGGAAGCCATTCATCTCATTGCCACTAGACGGCCTTACGATGATCCGAAAGTGGATCGCATCTTTTATCGCTTTGAGCCGGTTCGGACGACGATTTTGGCCAAAACCCACATGCCGTATATGCTCAATAAAGAACGAATGTCGCGTTATCACACCCTTTTTTTAAAACCGGAATACACGGTTCAAGCCTTACCATCTTATAAACCGGAGACATCGGCCAACCCGTTTGAAACCTTCAAATTGATTCCGGTGAAATCCCGGTATCAGTTTTTGCTTGATGAAGCCCGGTTTACCCTGATGAATTTCATCAAGGGGCCTGTCTGTCGAGGTCAGGTGGCGCTCAATGTAATTAATGAACGCTTCTGGATAGTCTTTGCCAACCCCGACAGCCCTGCGCTTGCCCATGGAGCCCAATTCCTTGAAAAAGAAGAGCAGAATCTTCGGATGCCAACAGCAGAGCAGAGCAACGCCACACCCCTAAGGACATGGCTGAAATATTCTCAATTAGAAAAGAATTATGTGGCCGGCAAAATCGAGTTTATACAACAACACCTCTCGACACTGGAAGCCATTTCACTCGACCTGATTTGGGATGGCGATGGTCAGAATGACAATGCGGCGCTCACCGTGTTTCGACACCTGGATAATGCGACCGTCGTGAAAGGCTTTGTTGGCGAGGAGCCCAAGACGCTCGTGTTGCTGGGGTATTCCTTGCTTGAGCGCATTCATTACTTGCTGGTTGCCGGGTATGACATTTATGGCAATATCGGTCACCAGTTAAATTCCCGCCTGTATATGGATTTTTTGCGAATGGAGGGTGAACTTGATTTTCTCACCCTGCTCCCGGAACGTACGCGAACCAAAGAATGGAAGTACTGGTATCGGGACGGCGGGGATAAGATCGAAGATTTTGGTGCGGTGTATTTTAACAGCATCAATCGGCAGACAGGTATTCAGTATCGCACGGCAGACCCTAAATTAGAATTGATCGGGATGTTACGCGAACGCCTCGCGCCGGTCTTGCATGCGCCGTATGCCATAGAGGAGTTCGGCAGTAGACACGTCCGTCAACAGTTGGAAAAGTTATCGCACCTGCAAGGAAAAGCCGTGTCCTGGTTGCCGCAAAACGCCATCTTATCAATCGGTGGATCCAACGCTCAGGTAGTGACACTCATCCATGATAACGGTCTGAGCAATGTGTCCCATCTGCTCTTTGAACAAGAACGGCGTTTACCGGAAGAAGATACCTTAACGGTGGTGCGAGGGTTTTTGGGCGCCTATCCCAACGCATTTTACCACATCGACGAATCAACGCTGGAAGAGTTTGTCAGCGCCGTGGAACGCCTCGGGAGTGAGGAGGATTATCAAACTCTGCTCAGTCGTTTTGGTGTCAGACGAAGTGATCCTGATTTCTGGAAGCATAGTGACGCCCTACAGGCGGCCTATCAGAACGAGTCTCCCATTGAAGCAGGCCTGCTTGACTATAATCGACTGGAAAACAGGTGATACGTGGCCAGGGGATTATTCGGGGGAGTCTTTTTCTTATCCCTTAGAGGCGTCCCAGTCATGGTGATTGGGAAACTGGAGAGAGGCTTACTGAATGTCTTTCCGATATTCCCGTATCCCGCGTTCCTCGTCCAAACGTTGTCGAAGTTTGTTCGCCCAATAGTCAAAAATTTCCAGCACCGGTCCCAAGGCATCCTTATCGCGCGTCAGGAGGATCTTTGAGCTCATCCGCTTTTCAACATACGCCACCAGCCGTTCCTGGCTCTGAGTATCCAATATTTCGGCTTCAATGGCCGCCTCTCCCTCCAGAGCATTCATGCCGGAAATCTTTTCGGCGCCCTGGATCAGGAAATCGTTGGCCAGGGGAAGCAGCGGGATCGACGATGCCAGTGCCGGGCGCTCCAACATCACGTCCGTCAGGGCCGCGCGGAGGCGCAGGACACCGGGACCAGGATCTTTGACGATCACATATCCTCCGGCCAGTGCCCGGCTCATGCTGTCCTGGAAGGCCAGAGCCAATTTCCAGGCCGTTAAGGCATCAAGACCGCCATACTTAGAATGTTGGCTGGGCCAGATCACCAGGGGATCCAGCATGATGGTGGTGTATCCCTTGAAATTGACACCCGGCTTCCGATAGCTCCAGGCACCGCTGTCATCAGGGGAAGGACGAAGGCTGGCGTAATCGGTTAAAAAACCGGAAAAATCCAAAGCCTCCATTTTTTGGGCACATCCGGACAAGCTGAGCAACATGCACAAGAGAACCGTCAGGCATTGTATTTGCGGAAAGGGGTGAACCACGGTATCCTCATTTTTTCCGAGATTGAAAGTTGACGAGTATATCCCGTCTATTCCATAAAGGCCATATTACGGCCGCTCTTCAAAGTAACTCCATTTTGAAAAAGAGGGTGTCCAATGATGAAAGCATGGCTTGTGGTTTGTGTTGGAAGTCTTTTCCTCTATGGATGCACTGAAGTGAAGTATGTCAAGGCCGGTGCCACGGAAGCGGATTTTGAGGCTGATAGAGTCGATTGCCGCAGTCAAATCCTTATGTCGCCACCCGGCCCGGTCATCCCCAGCGGTCAAATGGGAAAACCAGGGGTCAGCCAAGGGTTCATCACTAAATCGGCCGAACAGTCGGCACAACAAGAAGTCGACCAGTGTTTGCGAGCAAAAGGATGGGAACCGGAACCTCAACCCAAGTGAGATGCTGAGTGGATTTACGCGCAATCGGGCTGTCGTTGTGAAGAACGACTCTTGACGAAAATTTCACTCATGAATAAGTAAGGATGTACAGAGACCATGAATTCAGCATTACATGAGAAGACCATTGCGAAGGAACTGAAGATCACCGACAAGCAGGTTTCGGCCACGGTGAGCCTGCTGGATGATGGCGCTACGGTCCCGTTTCTTTCACGGTATCGCAAAGAAGTCACGGGCGGTTTGGATGAGGTCGTCATTACCTCCATTCGGGATCGCGTGGCTCAGCTTCGAGAATTGGATAAACGGCGGGAGGTCATCCTGGCCTCACTTGAGGAACAAGGCAAGCTGACCGACGTGCTGCAAGGGCAGGTGCAGGCGGCCGCGACCATGACCGAATTGGAAGACATCTATTTACCTTACCGCCCCAAGCGCCGTACGAAGGCCATGATTGCCAAAGAACGGGGATTGGAACCGTTGGCCTTGAGCATTTGGGCGCAAGATGCGCAATTGAATGTCGAAGCCGAAGCACAGAAATTTCTGAATCCGGAACAGAGCGTAGAGACGGTAGAGGACGCGTTGGCCGGAGCGCGCGATATCATGGCCGAATGGATCAGCGAAGATCTGCAGGCTCGTGCCGCCATGCGTGCCCTGTATTTAGAGCAGGGGATCTTCAAGACCACCGGCGTGCGCGGGAAAGATGTCCAAGGCAGCAAGTATCGGGATTATGTTGAATGGGAAGAACCGGTAGCCAAGGCCCCCTCACACCGTGTGCTGGCCATGCGACGTGGAGAAACAGAAGGGTTTTTGACCTTTCGGGTGACGGTGCCGGAATCCGAAGCGCTATCTATTCTGCATCGCCTCTTTCTGAAAGGAAAAGGGCCGGCATCGGACCAGGTCACCCTGGCCATCAAAGACAGTTTTGCCAGGCTCCTGGCGCTCTCAATGGAAACAGAAGCCCGCCTGGTCACCAAAACCCGTGCCGATCAAACGGCCATAGAAGTGTTTGCGCAAAATGTGCAGCAACTGCTCATGGCGCCACCTCTGGGACAGAAGACCGTCCTGGCCATTGACCCGGGATTTCGCACCGGATGTAAAATGGTTTGTCTGGATCGCCAAGGCACCTTGCGTCATACGGAGACCATTTTTCCGCATCTGGGAGCAGGTGGGGCCGCCAAGGCGGGAGACACGGTTGTAGACTTGTGTCAGCGCTTTCAAGTTGAGGCGATCGCGGTGGGCAATGGGACGGCCGGGAGGGAGACCGAAACCTTCCTGCGCGCGTTAAAGTTGCCATCCGCCATCCCCATCGTGATGGTCAACGAAAGCGGCGCGTCCGTGTATTCCGCGTCCCCGGTCGCCCGGGAGGAATTTCCCGATCACGATGTAACGGTGCGTGGAGCCGTCTCGATCGGGCGGCGGCTGATGGATCCCCTAGCCGAACTGGTGAAAATCGATCCCAAGGCCATCGGCGTCGGGCAATACCAACATGATGTCGATCAGGGCATCTTGAAGCAAAGGCTACAGGATGTGGTAATCAGTTGCGTGAATAGGGTAGGGGTGGACGTGAATATGGCGAGCCCGCAATTGCTCACGGCCGTCTCCGGTGTGGGTCCGCAACTCGCCACGAATATCGTGGCCTATCGACAGGAACATGGACCCTTTGCCAGCCGAACGGCATTAAAAAAAGTCCCTCGCCTGGGAGCCAAAGCGTTTGAGCAAGCCGCAGGATTTTTACGCATCACCGATGGCGAGCATCCGCTGGATGCCAGCGCCGTGCATCCTGAACGGTATGCCGTGGTCAACGCAATGGCCAAAGACCTAGGCTGCACCGTGAAGGATCTCATGAAGGATCCTGTCCGACAACGCACGATCGACCTCACTCGATACATCACGGAGGAGGTGGGCAAACCGACTTTAACGGATATTCTCACAGAATTGGCTAAGCCCGGCCGTGATCCCCGACAACAATTTGAGGCCGTGAAATTTGATGAAGGGGTGCAATCCATCGAGCAGGTCACACCCGGCATGGTCCTGTCAGGGGTGGTAACCAATGTCACGGCCTTTGGCGCGTTCGTCGACATCGGCGTGCATCAGGACGGGCTCGTCCATATCAGTCAACTCGCCAACAAATTTGTCAGCGATCCCAACACGGTGGTCCAGGTCAACCAACAAGTCAAAGTCACCGTGCTGGAGGTCGACATTCCTCGCAAGCGTATTTCGCTGTCGATGAAAGGGCTTCAAAGCGGAAGGACCTGATGGTTGCAGAGAGACCAGGTCATCCCGAGCCATTCGCAAGGATCAGGCCAAGGCACAACGAAGGACTTCGCTGAGCAGCATGAGTGCTGGATGTGGCGCGGGTGAGAGCCGATCTTTCGCGATGGTGTGAGAATAATTTGTGTGTGTGTCAGAAATTGCCGGGTCGAAACCCGGCATCTAAAGAACAGTCCGGTTCACCTTTTAAAAACACGCGCTTGATTTTTTTAAAAAGTCGAGAAGTCTATTTCTTCAAGGCATCGCGCTGGGCGGCCTCAAACAACGCATTGCACTCTCGTTCCAGAATGCCCCCAATAACTTTTGTGTTCTGACGCCTGCCGGTTGGCCCAAAGGAGGGACGCTCTTAAAAGCTGGCGGACCTTGTTTGAGCCTGGCGAGTTGGTCCGCTCTTCTCAGGGTTGGCGTCCCTCCTCTTCAGTCAGGCCAGACGGGGCGTCAATGGTTTTGGGTCCTTTTGCCGAAACAAAAGGACCTCGTCGTTCGGGGGCGAAACCCCGCAGAAAAAAGTAAGCCATTCTAAATAAGCAAAAAGGTAGGCAGGAAACTGCGAGTAGATGTGAATGTAAAACCTGCCCCCAAGCAGATTGAAGACGAAACGACTTTTACAGGTTCAACCTGGATCATAATAGCCATACACGCGGTTTAACACTTCCGACAGGATCGCTTCATGTTGCGCCACGGCTTCATCCCATGTGGAACAGCGGCGGCACGTTTGATCCAGAGCGCCACCAAACACCATCGTTTCAAACAGGAGAGGGGGGCCGGCGAAGAACTGATGATCAATCCCAAGGAAAACCGTAGACACCTCAATGTCGGCGACTTGTGTGTGACTCACAACCCGATCAGCCGTTTCCACCCATTCGCCAAATTCCTTGGCACTAGAAGCCAAAACGGCAACCTGATTGCGTAAAATATAGAATCGCATGCTCAGAGTTCCGGATCTTGTTCTGCGCCACCGTGGTCTCTTCCTCTATAGCACACCCCACATGATGCCAATTTCTGACCTTCTACATCAACACGGCCCACGAAATTTCATCTCTGATATGAAAGGCTGACCCCCAGTCCGCATCTTCATGAATAAGAAATGGAAACCAGGTTGCATCTCATGCGGAATCGATGACAATATTGGTTCCTATGTTCCGAATGCCGGAAGATCATGTTGGTCAGGCCCGTATGTGGCTTGCTGACTGTATGTACTCACTCACCGATAGGATGGCACATGACTGAAGAACCGAAGCCCGTGTTTACCATAGAGAAAATCTATGTCAAGGATTTGTCATTAGAAGTCCCCCATGCACCCGGCATTTTTCTGGAGCGTGACGCCCCACAGGTGCATGTCGAGTTGAAGACGCAACATACCCGTGTGGAAGAGGGCATGTATGATGCGTCCCTGACGGTGACCGTCACGGCCAAGGTCAAAGAAAAGGTCATGTTTATCGTGGAGGCGGAGCAAGCCGGGATTTTCCGTATTCTCCATGTCCCCGAAACGGAACTAGGCCCGGTGTTAGGCATCGGGTGTGCGAATATTCTCTTTCCCTATGTTCGTGAGACGGTGTCTGATGCGGTGACACGGGGGAGGGTTCCCCACCGTCATGCTCAACCCGGTGAATTTCGAAGCCCTGTATCAACAGCAAAAACAACAGACGACAACCGATTCCTCGGCCACCATCCATTGAGGCAGCTTCTACGGCGAAGGGCTATCTCGAACCAAGCGGGGCAATAGGGTATGTGGTCGCTCAATCACGAAAGAAATCGGGAATCCGTCTTTCCTTCATTTGTAAACGGGGTGGACCGAGCCGGTTCATTGCTGATCGTTCCGGAGTGTTGTCAGCAGTTTTTCGACAGACCTTGAGATGTCTGGGACTTTGTTCCGTGCCACATCCCAGATAATGTGGACATTCAATCCAAAGTAGCCATGGGCGATCACATCACGAAATGCGGCGGCTTTGGACCATTCAACCTCCGGCATCATTTCTTGGACGTCTCTTGGCAAATGTTTGGCGGCCTCGCCGATAATTTCCAAATTGCGGACCACGGCATCGAAAACCAGTTCATCACTTTGGAAGGCTTCCAGTGTCAGGCCGTTGGTATAGCGAAGCACTTTATTGGCGGCTTCCAGAATATCTTCCAGGAAAAACGTCCAATCACGCGACACGAATCAAATCCTTTTCGATAAAAGGACGCATGCGAGGCTTCACGGTGTCCTCAAGGACCAAATCGACATTCGTCTGAAAAAGATCCTCCAAATAAAACTTGAGATCCATATAGGCATCGAAGGTGGGGGAGGACTGAAACTCCACAAGAACATCAATATCGCTTCCCTCGTGCATCTCATCACGGGCTGCCGACCCAAAAATACCCAATGTCTTAATGGCAAATCGGCGAACGATTTCCTCGCGTCTGCTGCTTAATAATGAGACAAGACTCTTGTGGTTCATGACATCGCCTCCACATGAAAGTATGCTCCCTGCCATCCCAAAGATGTCAGAGCTATCCAGACAACGATTGGTGTCTTGTGTCAGTTCATCGTCATTCTTCTGGCGGAACCTTACCAAAAACGATTCAGCATAGCATTATGCCAATTTTTTGGCAGAACGCCTACATGTGTGGGGTACACTCGCTCGATGCGAAGACTCATCCTTGCACCCAATACAGTCATCCTTAACCGTGCTATTTTCCCTTAGCCAAAGGCGGTGGGCCATGACCATGTATCTCCAGTCCCGTCATGCCCAATAGACGTTATCGGCCATCCATCTTCATGCAGGCATAAAAAAATGAGGAGTAAAAATCCCCGGCAAAATGGAGGGCTTCCCCGTTCGTTATCGTGGGGGGGTTAGCAGATATCTTTCTGCTCCAGCATTCCCCTCTGCTCCTTCCGTCATTCCCGACATTCGTAATCGGGAATCCATCTTATTCCCCGCATTGTCATCCTGATCCCCTTCGACTTCGCTCAGGGCAGGCACCGCGAAGGATCTGAGCCCAGCCGCACCCGCGTATCGAAACGCTATGCCCCTCCGTCATCCCTGCAGGTCGTCAGCGGGCGTCCATCTGCAATCCGTCACCCAACCGAGACCAGAGAAAACAAAAAAGCAGAATTCCCCCCGATACCACACAATGTGGACCAATAGAAACAGGGGAGGGAAGAAGAGCCCTGGAACTGCCAAAACAAGGCAGTAAAGATGTCATATGCAAGACCCTAGGAATTGGCCCCCGTGATAGGTTATTAGAGCTTGCCGTGATGGGACGGTTGAGATACAGTAATTTCATGCGAACCACGACTGACACAGCGCAAAAGACGATTCCGGCGACCGAAATCAAGCGTAGGGGACTCTCGGTCATTGACAAAGCCTTGAAGAACGGTCCAGTGCATGTGCTCAAGAACAACGAACCCGCCTATGTCATCATGGCAGAAGACCAGTATCGGGAACTGGCGAAGCGGTATCGTAAGTCGTACCTGAACCGGATTCGCCGCTCATTGAAGGATCTCAAGCAAGGGCATGTTCGTCCCCACACAGCGCAAACTCTCATCGACGAACTTCACCTCGAAGCCTAATGTATACGCTGGCCACGACCAGCTATTTTAATCGGCGCGTGGCCAAGTTCACGCGAACTCACCCCGAACAGAAAAAACAACTTGCCAAAGTTCTCAGAGGATTGGAAGCCAATCCGTTTCAACCCTCTCTACGACTGCATGTTCTCAAAGGGAATTGGAAGGACTGCATGCCGTCAGTTTGACTCGTGCATACCGCATCACTCTGAAGTTACGAATAACCAGAAAAGAGATTGTGTTGCTCGACATCGGAACCAATAATGAGGTCTATCGATAAAATGTTCACATGGCCACGAAGGAAAAACCCTCGCAGTTTTTTTCGGTGCCCCGCATCAACGCTCCCCTTTCCATCAAGAATTACTCTCCAAGTTCCATTGCACGTGCAGTCGTATCAGGAGATTCACACGCTTGCGCAAGAAACCCGGCAAGGCAGTGGGAATCCATACTAATTCCCGACGTTAGCCGATCTTGGCTGAGACAATGGCTTGGGTTCGCCGATTGGAAGACGGGAGATGGTAAATCAAATGACGGTGACTTGGCCGTTCATCAGCATCGGAAGGAGCCAGTCGCGCAGTTCGGTGAGCTGGATGTTTTCTGCATGTGCTTTCACCATGCGCTCAATGATCGGCTTGGTCATCACTTCGAAAGTCTCAGCGACATCATCATCGGGAATCACGATCTGACTCTGTTCCAGGTGATCGATCGTGATGTGGCCCATAGTCGTCTTGCGAAGATCGGCCATCATTCGGAAGTGCCGCAAGTAATCCAAGAGCACGAAATAGCAAAGGATAGTGGATGGGAATCCGACGTCACTTTGAAAATATGCTGATTTAATGCGCCGCCTCCTCCTGTCCAAATCATGACCTCCAACGAAGCTGACCATGAGAAGAGAAGATCACCGTCCTTGACTTTAACTTTGGCAGGCACTTTGACAGTTACGATGTCTGAATCTGCGGAAAATCCTGCCCGCATCTCTTTGATTTTGATAACTCTCAGCGTTTCGCCACCATCTGCAGGGTATTTCTGACATGCGATGCCGTTTGTAAATTCCGCCACGTCAAGCAAACTGCCATCGCTCCAGCCTTCAGGAATCTCGCGCTTGAGGGTTTCGTTGTAGATCATCTTTCCGCCGGAGGCGCGGTAGGGTTTGCCTTCTAGTTTTGGTTTTCCCATCGCGACGGCTTGGGCGGCGGTGATGGGGAAGTCAAACTGTACGAACCAGTAGTCATACAGCAGCTTCGCCATTCCCTCCAATTCCTTATTGATCCGGTTATTGAGTTCGATCTTGGCGTCGAGGGTGGCGAGAACGTATGCGATTTTCTTTTGTAGGCGAACATCATCAATGGCAGGAACTGCCATCTCATGGAGTTCATTGCGGTTAACACCAGGAACGGCACTCTTATCCGATGTTTTTATCCTCCCGATGCAGGTTAGCAGATAATAGATGTAGCGCGGGTAGTTGCCCTTAAAATCCGTTACGTATAGCGAAGTGTTGTGTGGCCAATATCTGCCTTCAATGTAATGTGCAACCAAGGTGCCGTATCGGCCAATTACAACCCCCTCTCCTTCAACCTTGTATTGACTTGGTAGCCGGATATTCCCGCCGAACTGATCACGGGGTAACTGCCTTCATTTCGTTTTGATTCAGGAAGATCATAGCCCCTCTTCAGATTGAGGAGATCACCCAGGCGCTTTGGTCTAACTTTTTTCATAACGAAGACTCTTGGTCACCGTAGCTATCGCTTTTTCGAATTTGCGGGCTCCTTCAAAAAGATCGTTCAGCCGGTTTTGATGCGCGGTCACAGTTTCCTCAAAGTCGGCCTCAGTGATTTCCACATAATCGATCTTCACGCCGATGTACTGCCCAGCACTGAGCGAGTAATTTTTCGCCTCGATTTCATCGTAGGAAACCACGACGGAAAAATCATCGACCGCAGTCTTTGCATTGAATGTCTCGATGATCCGGTGTTCTTCATCTGGCCTCAAAAATGTTTTCTGGTTCTTACCCTCCTTGATATTTTTGCCGAGGGTGGGGAGCGTCAATCAGGATCACTTCTCCCTTGTTCGTCGAATCGATAAAGAGAATCGAGACGTTTGT
>CAWDGE010000014.1:0-86958 GCA_963801755.1 uncultured Nitrospirales bacterium
GTCGGGGTTCGTGACTCCGGGGCCGGTGGCTGACATCCCAGAGCACTGTGTGGGCGACAGGTGTTGTTCTGTCGACGCCACTGATCGATGATTATTGGGGCCTCCTTCAGCATGTAAAAGATTTCGCTATTTAGCACCTCATCGCACAGTTTGCCATTAAACGACTCCACATAGCCATTCTCCCCAGACTCTCCCCCTCAATAAATAACAGGGAGACCCCACAAATGACCATACCGTTGGCCCAACGAGGGAGCGGGCCAAGAAACTGGGGGGCACCCAATCAATTCGTACTCGACGAAAGGCTTGGGAGTTTGCTGAAATACTTGATCTTACCCCCAAAAAGTGGACACCAGGGTCTGGTGAAAAATTTGCCTTTCATATTTGCCTTATAACGGGCGATCCTCCCTTGGTGCATACTTAGGTATCCCCCTGTGTGGAGGTCGAAGAGCCGTTCGTTGGACTGTGCTGGTTCCTCCACTGCCGTTCAAACGCTGCCGGGCTGTGATACCCGAGTGCCGAATGCCGACGTTCCGTATTGTAATAGCCAATATATGCGATCAGATCGGCTTTGGCTTCGGCCCGCGTCTGATACCGGTGCCCATAGACCCGTTCAGTTTTGATCGTCCCATTGGCGGATTCCATTGCGGCGTTATCATAACAATTGCCCTTCCGACTCATCGAGAGCGTGATTCCGTGATGCTCCAACACCGCGCGATATGCGGTCGCCGCCTATTGCACGCCGCGATCCGAATGATGCACCAGCGTGGAATCTGGGTGCCGTTGGCCCAAGGCCATGCGCAAGGCGGCCAAGGTTAACCGCCCGTCGACAAAGGATTCCAATGCCCAGCCCACCAATTTTCGCGAAAACAGATCCATGACCAAGGCGACATACACCCACCCTTCGTCCGTGGCCACATAGGTAATGTCCGCGACCCAGACCTGGTTGGGGGCAGAGATTCTGCCTTGCTGACCGAGACGATTGGGCGCCACAGGATACCCATGCTGGGATTGCGTCGTATATCGTCGTCGACAACGGCCCCGGGCCCGAATCCCCGCCCTCTGCATGAGGCGGGCAATCCGTTTCCGATTCACAGGCCAGCCCGCCGCCCGCAGATCGGCCGTCATCCGGGGACTCCCGTAGCAGTGCCGATGCCGCTGATGCCGGGCCTGCAGTTCCACGAGCAAGCGAGCGTTCTCCTGGGTTCGCTCCGATGGCTGCTGGGCCCGACGCTGCCATGCATAATATCCACTGCGAGCCACGCCTAACAAAATGCAACTCCGGGCCACCGGATAGACGTCGCGATACTGATAAATCCAGGCGTACCTCACCGCGACTCTCTCACAAAGTACGCCGCCGCCTTTTTTAAGATTTCCTTGTCCAGTTTTAACTGTGCATTTTCCGTCCGTAATCGGGACAGCTCCGCCGCCGCGTTCGTCACCTCGAGTGTCGGTCCATGGCGGGAAAGCGATTCCCCCCGTCGCACCCGCCGCACCCAATTGCTCAACGTCTTATCGGACATCTCCAAACTGCGGGCTACCTCGGCGACCGACCGGCCCCCATCCAACACTTGATTGACTGCTGCCTCCTGAAATTCCCGCGTGTACTGTCGATTGGGAATGGTGTGCATCGGGTGTCCTCCTCTTGGTTAACCGCCTCTTATCATATTTCGTGGCGTCCACTAAAGAGGGGCAACTTCAGCTCCTACCGAGAAGCCGCATGAGTTTTTTGACCATACAAGTGCGGGCTCAAGCAAAGATGGCGCATCAGAATCTGTCGTATGACTTCCAACGGTTTCTCCTCCTCATCCCTCTGCGCGACAGCCAGTGGCCTAACGAGGGGAGCAGGGAGGGCCGTGAGCATAAACCGGGAGAACACTCACGCATAAGGTGCTCAGGGCGTTCCGTCCATCTTTCACGCCGAGCCCGGAAGGGGCGACCCAAAAACTTGTGGTGTTTAGAGGGACCTGTATATAATCCGAGTGTTAACACAAGTGTTAACACAGTCCAGGCCAACTTCAGGGAAACCGACTGGGCGAGAGTTGACCCACCTTCTAGCCGTGCTCGCACAAATCATCTAGCGAAATGACCAGAACAAACGCAGTCCTCACCGCGGTCCTACGGGTATACTCGGAACGAACCATGCTGATCGTTCTCGGCTCGCTGACGGCATCTTTATTGGTCTTGGAGTTTATCACGCTGATCATGCCCAATGCCAGCTATGTGGAGATCTACCTAAATGACCAATTGGGTCTGATGGATTCGGCTTACCGCACGTTTAGGGGTCAGATTCCCTCCATCGATTTTAAGTCCTTATATGGTGCGGCGATTTACTATCCGGCAGCGCTGGGGTTTTATCTCGACCTCAATGCTGGGGCAGTGTTGGGCTTTGGGCACTTCGTCACCGCTGTTCCACTTCTCATCATGGCCTCTCTCGCGTGCTATCGAAGATTCCCGATCCTGCATTCGGTCATTCTTCTACTGTTTCTATTTCTTCTGATCGTGGTGCCGATGCGTCTTGGCGGAATACGAACTGACCTACGGGATTTATTACACACGACACGCATGGGCGGCATTGGCGATCGCCTTATTGTTCTACCTGGAGCCGCGAAGCCTACGCCGCAGCGACTTGTTTCTCGATTCCATCGTCCTATCTCTGTTGCTCATCTATCTCTTTTACAACAAGATCACGTTCGCGGCGGTGGCATTGGCCTTTGTGATCATCAATAGTATAACGTCTAAATACAAAATGCGGCTTTCGATAATTTCACTATCGATATTTGTTTTTGTTGTCGCTGCAATACAAATATTTACCGAGTATAATTCCGCATATTTCAATGATATTTTTGACACAGTGAGCCAAAATCGCGTGCTTCGGCGCCCACTCTGGAGACAGTTTCGTATCATCTCCGAACATCTAGAGATCTTTGTTCTCTGCTTTACAGCTCTGGCAGCGGTTTACCTGAGTGGTCATCGGAATTTTTTTGATCTTGCGTTCGTTACCGGCTGCATCATTGCCAGCCTTATAATCCTCGACAAATCCGGAGGAACGAACCGTGGACTCCCAGGGCTGGTTGCCGTATTCCTTATCTGCGGCGAATTGGCGCGCCGCACGGAATGTCGCGTCGAGAAGGGAGCCGCAGCATCGTCGTGGCCTCGATACCTCGCCTCAATCTCCATTTTGGGTATGCTGCTGGCTTTTGCATCAGAGCCGATGGTGCGAGGTGGGCTCGCCCTAGGAGTCCATTTCAAGAAGACGACAGGAGAACAGGCCGTAGTCGCGATGAAACAGTCCGGAATCTTCGTTGGCGCGGACCGGCCACTTGATGTGCACGGAACGCTGGGACATGACGACAGGGCACATGCCCTTTTCAACCAGCTGCGTGGTCCGAGGGGGGAGCTCAAGGCTTGGGAGTATCTGCCGCTGATTGCAGAGGGTGTAAAGCTGCTGGAGAGCGTGCCGCACGACAATCATTCAGTTATTACGCTTGAACACACCAATCCTTTCTCCGTACTGCTTGGTATGCGGCCAACCAAGTACGGGTATCCGCTATTCTGGAAAGATGAACCCGATTCTGAAGCGCTCTTGCACAATTTTCCCGCCCCGGAACGCTACTTTTCAGACGCCGAATACGTCATGGTCCCGGAAATACCCTACTCCCCTGGTCAGCTGGAAAAATTGATAGAGGCCTACGGCTCGTATCTGAAGGAAAACTTCTACGAACTCAAGCGATCCTCTCATTGGCGTCTTTACGCACGTTGTAGTTTAGATTGTTCAGACGCGGCGTCTATTTTTTGAGCGACCAATACCGCGCAGTCGTCGCGGGCCAGATGAATTAGTCGCCCCAGCTGGTCGATTGCCCCCTTTGCGAGTGCATCACCGCTTCTTCGAGGGGAATGACGTGGAGACTCTCCTGTTTCATCAGCCGAGCTACCCGCTGTCTACCACAGGTCTGCCCACGCTCTTGTAACTCCTTCCAGCCCTTCGGGTCGCCATACCCCTCACCACTCTCGGTATGAATACATCTAATCTCCTATGAGTCTGTCGGGCTTGACCAACCATAGTGGAACTTGACAGACGGTTTTCACCGTTGCTATCGGGATCAACCCAGCCTTTTTGAAATATCGCCCATGCGGCCTCAATATGGCCGAGTCGTTGTCCAGCCAGAGAGGTCGTTGCCGTCGTTGTTCTGCCCCTAGGGCATAACCGCTTCAGGTTCCAGGCCATACAGACCAGATCCCCCTCCCCGCAGACGGCATCCATCCCTCGGAGCAGGAACTGGCGGCATCCCATGACGGCCTTGATGATGCCAAAGACCGGTTCGACGGTGCTTTTCCGTTTGCCGTAGAGTGCCCGACCGTCTTGGGTCTTCAGTCGATGCTTCATCTCGCCCACGAAAGCGGCATGGTCTGGCAAAGGCTCCGGCTCGGCGAAGCGTTCTTTGCGACTCTGGTGGTGAGGGGTGCGTTGGCTGCTGAGATTACGGCTGAATCTCGTGCTCCAGGCATCTGCTGACGTTGGTGGCGCTGTAGTAGCCGGTATCGGTCAACAGCCTGTCGACTTTCCCCAGTGCCTCCGGCAGGGTGCGTAAGGCAGCAAGGGCCGGTTGGATTTCCAGCTTGTCATTGGGATGCTGGCTGAGGTGCCGACCGACAATCCGCATCGTGTCGACCTCGACGCTGGCCTGGGCGTTGTAGCTCTGCGCGAAACCGCCGCTGGAGGTGGGCATAATCCAGGATGCTTCGTCGGTCAGGTTCATTTGGTCCCTGTCCGGGCGGCCGGGTTCAGGCGGCTTGGGTGGTTTGCCACCCGCCTTCTTGCCCGTTTTTTCCTCCTTGGCGTTGCGCTCGGTGCGTCGCGCCTTGTAGTGGGCTTGCCTCAGCCTGGCGATTGGCGGCTCGGTGTTCGATCTCCGCTTTGGCTCTGGCAATCGCGGCAAGGCGCTCTTCACGACGTGCCAGCTCTTCTGGGATATCCAGCCCGTCAGGGAGGTCGGCTTGGTCCGCAGCTTCTGCCTGGTGCAGCAGGGCTTCCACCTCGGCCTGGAGTGGCTGTTCCAGCTTGCAGGCATGTTGCCCACTCAAGGCCCGGTGCTTGGAAGCGTTGGCGTTGATCTTGGTGCCGTCAAGACTGACGGTGCCCAGCTTGAAGACCCCCCATCTGCTGGGCAATGAGGAGAATCTGGACGAAGAGCGGCTTCAGCTCAGCGAGAAAGCGCTTCCGAAAGGTGGCGATCGTATCGTGGTCGGGATGATCATTGGCGGTGAGATAGCGAAGGGCCACGGAGTCGTAGGTTCCACGTTCCAATTTGCGGCTGGAAAACACGCCAGTCGCGTACCCGTAGAACAGCAGCGCCAACAACATCTCCGGATGATGCGCCTTGGATCCACGGCCGGCATAGGCGGCCTTGATCGACGTGAGGTCCAGCTGCTCCACAATCTCGACGACGAAGCGGGCCAGATGGCCTTCCGGCAACCAGTCGTTCAGAGGATGGAGGGAGGAGATACAGTGTGTTTCGGTCAAATTGGCGAAACGTGTGACTCATAGCCCTGTCGCCTCAATTGGGGTTTTTAATACCCGGCGTTTTAACATATGACGAACGAAAAGTCCGACAGACTCCTAGGCCAACTCCGCATTCTCTCTCGCCCGACGACTTGTCGGTCGTGTCTGACTTTCATAGTAACCCCTGGGCGAGACCCGCAATAATCGACACACCATCCCTCTCCTGTTCTCGAAACCACCGTCTCAACATATTTGAACGAATCCCTAAATCCTTTGCCGCTTGGGTGAGGGACAGATCTCCTCTCATCGCCATCTGGGCCGCCTCGTGTTTAAATTCTTTTAGAAATCTCCTCCGCTGGGCCATGACATAGCTCCTGGCGCATTCTCGCGCTTTTCAGATGTACCCACAATTTAGGGGATAGACCAGTCCTCCGTGGCCACAAAATGGTAGATCCTGACCCGAAAGCTATGAGAAATTTGAAAAACATACCAAGACCGATGCGGAAGGCCGGTTTTGCTTCACGAGTTTGCAAGCGGAAACCTATTATGTCGTGGCTGATATAGCCTTACCCCCTCCCCCAAAAGAGCATCGTGGAAGCCGGTTTGCCCATGCTCAGGCGTCGGCCAAGGTGAACGAAAAATGTGTACATTCTTGTGACGCGATAGATTTTTCACCAACCCTTGCTCCTGTTGAAAAGCAATGATTAGGCTGTAAACGATCCAGAGAGAGAATGAAGACTTTGTTAGTTAGAGGTCTTGTTCCTGAAGCTTTTTCCCGCTAAAGCGGGGAACGGGCATTTCTCTTCCCACTCATTCCCGACATCTTTCATCGGGAATCCAGGCTGTCTTTCCTTCGGATAGATACCCGCCTGAAACCGCGGGTATGACGCCAAAAATTTAGATGTCCGCCTCTGAAATGGTGCAAATAGACAGACAAGTATAAAGGAGTGTCACAAGATGCCCTGCTGGGCTAGGCTCGGAGCAATTGTCTCCGGGGATTTTCAGAGACATTAAACTCCTGCTTTTAATACCGCTGTCTTCGCTTTTCCTTCCTACCCTGATGTGCGAGATCTTCACGCTCGGGCATCATTTCCATAAGAATTGCGGTTGCTCAGCAGAACGAATGAATGGTTTACGAAGTCTGTAGGGCTTTTTCGATATCACCAACTATTTGCAGGATGAGGGGTTTTTGTTTTGGTGCATACCGGACAATGACTTCCCCTTGGCGATTCACAAGAAATTTCTGGAAATTCCAGGTGATCTCACCTTTAAAGGCTGTGTCCTCCGTGAGATAGCGAAAAAGGAGATGCTTCTTTTCTCCAAGAACGGTGATCTTACTAAACAAGGGGAATTCTAACGAATACTTGGTGTAGCAGAATTCGGCGATTTCCTTATTGGCTCCCGGTTCTTGTTTGCCAAAGTCGTTTGCGGGAAACGCCAGGATGGTAAATCCTGCATTGCGGTATCGGTCATATAATGTTTACAACCCGGCATACTGCGGAGTGTTCCCACAAAAACTTGCCGTATTGAAGATCATGATCACTTTTCCTTTGGACTCTGCGAGGGAATGCGGCTGGTTCTCAATGTCTTCAATCGTGAAATCATAAATCTGTGACGCAGAGAAAATAAAATTTAAAAATTTAAATAATAAAGAGGAATCACTGCTGTCCAAAACAGCCGAAACCCGGCTGATAAGCTGCTACACTGAAGCGGGTTTTGGACGGATTTTGTGCGAAGTTCATAAACGTGCCCCCTCTGCTGTCCAAGATCACCCGAGTGCCATGGATGTTTGCGCCATACTCTGCGGCTCCGGCGGTGTGCCGAAGGGTTCAGCAAGCCAGGCCATGAGGTCCCGATGGGTGAAGAGATTCATGCGCAACAGCGCCACCAGATTGGCCAAGCTCCAGTTGAAGCGAGAGGTCAATTGCAGGTAGCGCAGCAGGAGCAACGAAATCAGGGCCGTCCAGATCTGGGTCTTCACGGCATTGGCCGAGGTGCCCACAAACGGCTTGCTCTTCAGATTCTGGTTGAGGGCTTTGAAGAACCGTTCAATCTGCCACCGCTCTTTGTAGACGGCGGCAATGGTGCTGGCGCCCAAGCCGTGATGATTGGTCAGGAAGACTAAGATGTCGCCGGTATCTTCGCGCATCGCTTCAATGCGCCGGAGTACGTGCGGGCACTTCTCCGGGCCCCCGCTCCCGATCAACCGAATGGTCTGGACTTTGAGGATGCGGCGGTGCGGCGGAGGCTCATGCTCCTCCACCACCTCAAATTGCGCATTGGCCTTTAAGCGCGTGACAAAAAAGACCTCGGCCTCAGTCCATTCGGCGAAGAGGCGGTAATCATTATCATCAACGACCATGGTACCAGAGGTGAAAGCGAGCTGATGGGCCACCGTCACATCTTGCACCTTACCGTTTGTGATGAGGCCGAAGCAGGGCAGATAGCCATCATGATCCAGCACCAAGTGTACCTTCACCGCCCCTTTGGTGCGCCGAAACTTGGCCCAGTCGTACAACGAGAGACACAGGTCAATGACGGTGGCATCCAGACTGACGAGCTTATTCTTGAAGCGAAACTTCCGGTTGCCGGTGACCTGGGCCGCGACTTGCTCATAGAGGCCGTAGAATACCTGCTCGAATAGCTCCCAGGGCCGGTGCGCATTCGCGTAGGACAACGACGAACGAGCGGGAGTCTCGATGCCCAGATGGACGAGCTTGCCCTCGCAGCTCTTCAGCCCTCCCTCGATCTCCCGTAGGGAATGGGCTCGCCCCAGTTGGCAAAAGAGCAAGGCCACGAACTGACCCCAACTCGACAGGCCTTTGCTGCGGGCCTCGGCGCCGGTTTGCTGAACGAGAGATTGGAAGGCGGTGCGGGGAATGAGCTTGAGAATTTGACTGAACATGCTGCATGATGTCGTCACGTTGGGCCTCCTTCGGTCAGGTAACAGTGTCTTGGACAATGCACCGTGACCGTAAACCGCTGGACGGCCCAACGTCATATTCTGTTTTGGACAAGAGTGATCCGAGGTATATTTTCCATAACGCAGATCCCTATATCAATCTTCATTATTGCCAGGCACAACCGGCGGCCCGGATTCGTTCATCCTTCGAATGGTCTCGATCGTTTCCCCTGGGCGTTCTGTTCGCGGGGAGAAGAGACCATGGGTCTTCATCGATATGTCGTGAAGATTTGACAGGAAATAGAAGTGATGTTAATAAACTTCATGGCTGGGTATTTCTTCGTACACGACCCGCTGATTTGGCAAATTCATACTACGCCAACCTGGCACTGACACTCGCTTGCAGACCTCACGAAAAAAAAGGAGATAGGCATGATGACCTCGACAATCGGTGCGGTGTTCACCCCAGAACAACCTTCTCGATGGAACGTGCTCTTTGCCCAAGAGCCTGATAAAGATTTGGAATTTGACGAAGGATTGGAAGAGGACGACCTCAACCAATCCAAACCCCCTTCAAGGAAACCCCTTTTCTGGATTGTACTGTTATTGGTGATTGTAGGAGTGGGGTATTGGTCCCTCAATTCAAATACCTTTTTGCCTCAAGAGACCTCCACTGATTCGGCTGCCATCACCAGGAATCAAGAGGGCCATCTATCCCAGGCTGGTATAACAGCTCCAACCTTTCACGAGAATCAGGAAGTAACGCTTACGGATACTCTTGGAAGATCTTTGCTGATGGGAGATCCTGCCAATATTACGCCTGGGCCCATAGTGAAACAGGGAGAAACTTTAACGATTCTGGATGGAGCGTATCAACCAACCGGGTGGGTCTACCAGGTTCGAACGCAATCGGGGAAAACGGGCTGGGTCTCTGCCGAAAAGCTCAGGTCACAGACCAAAAGTATGGGGGAGGTTTCCCCCCGGTAAGGAGGAACCCTCCCGGCTTTCAAGGCGTTATTTCCTTGTGCCACTTAAAGATCTGGGATTCGGTTACCTATAATCTTCCGTAGTTCTGTTGAATTAACCGCAAAACATTCCGCTCCATCCAGGATATTACCCGCTCCTTATCCATTGAAGAGCTTCGCAATCCTTGCTACTCTGCACTGAGGTTCATCTTATTGCATTCGGCAATCGGATTGTTGCCATATTGAGTCTGTTGACCCACATATGAGTCACCTAGAGTTATGGGAAAAAGTAAAGGGGGGGCTCAAAATCCCTGTCCAGTGCGGCCAAGAATCGGGATACTCGTTAGCGGCTTAACCCCACATAACTTGCACTGGAATCCAAAAATTGCCGCCATGCATTTGTACCGGCGGTTCATGATCAATGACTGACCACCGCCTTTGGAAATAACTCAATGAAGCCGATGACTCCTATTGAAGCGCAGACGTTCTGCACAAAATATACGAAAGAAAGTGGCAGCAACTTTTACTACTCTTTTTTGTTCCTGTCACAGCAGCGGCGGGAAGCCATGTATACCATTTATGCTTTTTGCAAAATGGTGGATACCGCAGTTGATGAGCCGGCCCCAGGAAGCCATCCCATCGAAGAAGTCCGCAAATGGCGACAGGAGGTGACCGCCACCTATCAAGGCCACCCCACCCAACCGGTCACGACGAGCCTCGCCGCCCACCTGCAAACTTTCGATATCCCGGAAGCACTCCTTCAAGAATTGATTTCTGGGGTCGAAATGGATCTGACGACCAATCGGTTTGCGACATTTGCCGATCTGTATCAATACTGCTACAGGGTCGCTTCAGTGGTTGGGCTGATTTGCCTCAAGATTTTCCAAACGCAATCCCCTGCGGCAGAAGACTATGCGGTCAACTTGGGATTGGCGTTTCAATTAACCAATATTCTTCGCGATCTCAAAGGGGATGCCGAACAGAACCGTATCTATCTTCCGCTAGAGGACTTACAGCGATTTGGCTACTCGGAAGAAGCTCTCCTACTCCAACAAGGATCGCCAGCTCTGGTTGAACTTGTGAAATTTGAATGCGAAAGAGCGCACACCTATTACCACCAAGCTCAAGAAATTCTCAAAACACTTCCCTCCTCCGATCAAAAATCCCTGGTGGTTTCAGAAATCATGCGTGGGGTCTACAGCCGCATCCTCAAACAACTTGAAGACCAACATTATCAGGTGTTCGGCCCACGGATTCGAGTTGCCCCCATACAACGACTGGGGATTGCCGCCAATATTTGGATTCGATCATTTCTCTCCCTTAGCATTGCCCCATCAGTGTGACACGCCACATTCTGATACTGAGCGGAAATCTGCCCGGATTACTCACGGCCTTTCGGCTCGTCCCCTACGGATTCCGGATCACAATTCTCGAATACCACAGATCTTTCTCTCCGGCAGCATCCTCCCTCCATTTTTCGGAATCGATTGAACCGGAACCTCCAACATCCTTTCAACGCGTCACGACGCAGCCCTCCCCGCTTATTCTTCCCCGGTATTACCATGCCACATGGGCACTTTTTCAGGAACTGGCCTTCGAACATGCGGCCCAACGCATTCAACCGGTTGAGTTGGAATTTGGAACATCTGAAGATCGACCACTGACGCTATCCAACGCGCGGGGAATTGGGACTCTTCATCCCATGATCCGACTCGCCGGCTTTTGCGGCCTTCCCTGGGCTGATCGCTGGCATTTGATTAATTTTTTAGAAAAAAAGTGGGAAGAGCCCCCTCCACCAGATCACCACCCTGACATGCTCACAGTCGAATCCTGGCTGAATTCCGCTCAACAATCGGCTCTTGCCCGACAACGTATCTGGAACCCACTCTGTCGATTATTTTTAGGATGTGATGTGACCCAGGCATCGCTCGGGTATTTCCTGGAAGTACTCTCTCGATTCTGGTTATCCAAACCCAATGGACCAGAGACATTCCTAGCCTCACCTGACATGCTCGACCATCTACAACAACAGCTAAGACGAGTCTTACTTGGAAAAGGCGTGACGTTTTATCCCTCAAACGAAATCACCCTCATTCAAGCCGACACAGAACGCATCCGGGCCATTGTCCTGGATAAGGGCGAACGTCTCACCGCCGACATCTACGTCTCGCCCCTCTCCCCTCCAGAACTTCTTAGACTCTTGCCGGAAAGAGCCCCGGCTCGTTTTTCTTGTTTTTCCCATTTGGCTCACCTGCAGGAATCCTTAGGAACAACTGTCCAATTGACCCTTAACGACACATTCCTTCCCCCTCGCCTTATCCTCAACTCCGGTGTATTTGATTGGATAACCAGCCAGGCCATTCGGAATACTGATGGCGCCAAGACGTCGATCACGGGCGTTAACCTTTCCCCTTCGCCATCCTCAGGACAAACCGACGACTGGCTGAAAGAAACGGTCTGGCCTCACATCAAAAAAATACTTCAAATTTCTCCTGAGCAATCATTGCCGCCTGGTGAGCCCCCTGTCACTCAATCAGCTTACCCATATCTTCCTTGCCTGGCCGGTTTTCGCACCTTTCGCCCTCTGCCTAATACCCCCATTCCCAATCTCTTTCTTGCCGGCCCCTGGACAGCCACCCCACTCCCTCCTTCACTGGAAAGCACCGTCTTGAGTGCCTATGCCTGTGCCAGGGCTGTGACTGAATGGGTTCAGACCTCTTCACATTGACATCCTAAACTGTCAAATCTAAGATCCCCCCTCAATGGATCTTCCTGAACTCAAAACATTCCTTCACGAATGCCAACGATGTGGATTGTCTTCTGGACGCACTCAGGTGGTATTTGGGACAGGGCATCCTCAGGCTGACATCATGTTTGTCGGAGAAGCCCCGGGTTTTTATGAAGACCGACAGGGAGAGCCTTTCGTCGGGGCGGCAGGAAAATTACTCAACGAGTTACTTCAATCTATCGGATTAAGTCGCGCGGATATTTTTATTGCCAACGTCATTAAATGCCGGCCACCCAACAATCGGGATCCCCTTCCAGAGGAAATAGAGACATGCAAACCGTTCCTGCTTCAACAAATCGAACTCATCAAACCTAAATTGGTTTGCACCTTAGGAAACTTTGCCACACAAACGTTATTGGAAAGAAAAGTCGGTATCACCAAAGTACGCGGACAGGTCATCCGAATGCCCAACTTCATCGTGTTCCCACTGCTTCATCCGGCAGCCGCACTCCACCAGGGAAATCTACGAGTTCCCCTCAAGGAAGATTTCCAAAAGCTAAAGACGGTCCTGGAAGATATGAGCAAAACACCCACGCCTACCTCAAACCGCGTCACCGCCAACCCTTCCCGCATCCAAAGCCTCCTCCAAAGAGGAAACTCCAGCCGATCCACCCACTCAAATGAGCTTGTTCTAAAAACCATTTAACCAATTTACTGAGCAGATGCGGGGTTTCGGCCCAGCAGCCGAGGTCCTTTTGTTTCGGCAAAAGGACCCAAAACCATTGACGCCCCGCCCCGTCTCATCAGATTGATCAGACGCGAAGGGCGGAGACGGGCTAACTCGCGGCGCTCACACAAGCCCGTCAAGGAAAAGAGCGTCCGATCATGGGGCCGGGCGGCAGGCGTCGGGTCATTTGAGATGAAATTCTGGAAGGTTTGGTGTTGGCGTGATTTTTTGTGTTGCCGGGTTTCGCCCCGGCAGGCGAGCCACTTTTGTTTCGGCAAAAGTGGCCAAAACCATTGACGCCCCGTCTGGCCTCATGAGAGGGGACGGACGCCAACTTGCGGAGAGCGGACCAACTCGCCTGGCTCAAACAAGGTCCGCAGGGGAAAAGAGCGTCCCTCCCTTGGGCCAGACGGCAGGCGTCGGAGTTTTCAGCGACTCTGTCATTCTGAGCCCCATCGACTCCGCTCAGAGAAGGCTCCGCGAAGGATCTGTGCCCAGCTCAACGACGGTACTCGTAGTTGAAAAGAGACCAGGTGGATTTGAGCGTTTGGTTTCGACCTCGAATAAATTTCGAAAAAACACGAATTTTTTCTTGACAAATTTCCAGGATTATTAAACTATCTCCTAACTTGGATGTTTAGGCGAAAATTTGACGGGGCTGTGGACGGGATGTGAACCCATTTAAGGGGATAGTATTCCTCCGACCCACATAAGGTTCCCAAATAAATAGGTCCTTAGGCACAACGCATTAAACCGCAACGATAATGGCATTATGTTCAGGAAATCCGATGGCGTATTGTATGGACAAGAATTGACTGATCTGATTCTTCTGTAGATCCACCTAATCATTGTTTAAGCCTTGATTGAAATGCTAGTAACGAAGCCTATAACAGGTCTATTATTGATTTATGAGCATAGAAATAACAAAAATTACACAATTTCAAGTTGATCAGATTTTGGCGTTAGATGAGGGGCACTTCCTAGATCTAAAATCTAAAGACGTTGACCCAGCAAAGCTGACCAGATCGATTTCGGCACTTGCTAATGCCAGCGGCGGAGAGTTGTATATCGGAATTGATGAGGCAATACAGTCTGGTAGTAAAACACGAACATGGCGTGGTTTTCCTGACCCAGAATCTGCGAACGGCCATATCCAATCGTTTGAGAGACTTTTTCCACTCGGTCAGTATTATTTATATACCTTTCTGCTTTCAGCCGGACACACAGGTTTAGTACTTCAGGTTAATGTAAATAAGACCCGTGAGATTTATAAAGCTTCCAATGATATTGTTTATGTTCGACGCGGTGCTCAGAACCTCCCCATTACAACAACGGAGGGTCTCGCCCGACTAAGACTTGATAAAGGGATCCATTCATTTGAAACTGAAACAGTTAATGCCCGACTAACTGTTATCACTAATTCTACGCCGATTCTTGAGTTTCTTCTTAATGTTATTCCCACGGCTGAACCCGAGGAATGGTTGAGGAAACAGGAAATGATTCAATCTGAAAAGCCAACAGTTGCTGGAGTGCTACTTTTTGCTGAGGAACCGCAGGCTATATTACCCAAAAGATGTGGAGTGAAGATTTATCGTTATCGAACTTCTACCTCAGAAGGCACACGTGAAACGCTTGTTTTTGATCCGATCACGATTGAGGGACACCTTTATGCACAGATTAAGGCGGCCGTCGCAAAAACTGTTGAATTAGTCGAGGATATTCAGAAGCTGGGCCCGAAAGGGCTGAATCAATCTCTTATCCATTTGAGACGCTTCACGAGATACTAACTAATGCTGTTCTTCATCGAGACTACAGCATACCGGTGGATGTACATGTTCGCATTTTTGATAACCGCATAGAAGTTGAAAGCCCAGGGAAACTACCAGGGCACATTACCCCAGAGAACATCTTGCAGGAACAATTTGCTCGGAATGGGAAAATTGTACGAATGGTCAACAAATTTCCTGATCCCCCCAATAAAGATGTAGGCGAAGGTTTAAATACAGCATTTGCTGCAATGAGCACTTTAAGGCTAAAGCCGCCAATCATCCAAGATACTGATACGTCCGTTATTGTTCATATACGACATGAGCCGCTTGCTTCGCCAGAAGAAGCAATAATGGAATACCTTGAAACTCATGATGAAATCGTTAATCGGGTTGCACGGCAGATCACAGGTATTGCATCCGAGAATTCAATGAAGAATGTATTTTACAAGTTGAGAGATAGGGGCCTGATTGAACCAGTACCCGGTAGAAGTGGGTTTGCCTCTGCTTGGCGAAAGAATCACCTTTAAGGGAAATCTGAACAGAGAAAAGCGCCCAAGGAACGCCTAAAGGGAATGGCGAATATTTGCGCAGGAGTGGTGAGCTTGTGCCGCTGACTGCAGGCGTTCAGCCTCACCAAAAACCCCCGGAGTGCTTGGGGGTCAGGTCTTGCGATATGATGATGGATGGTTAGGCTTTGGGGATAGTTGATGAAATAGAAACCGAATTGCGTGATTGAAAGACCTGATCCCAGACCGGTAAACCAAGGCATTCCTGTCATCGCGGGTGTTAACGAAAACGTTAGATGTAATGAATAACATCATCATTCCAAGCAGCCTTGTGCCAAATACTCTCATCCTATTTTCTCTTAAATTAAACAAATATCCTGCGACCCCTGAAAACTGCCTGGATTTTAGATATTTAGGCCATGTCGAACCCTTTGGCATGCTATTTCTTTCAGCATTGATTCGGCAATTTGCTCGAAAAGGTCGAGAGAAATTTGGACGGAATTTTAAGCTTCTAGCAAACAACTTTAAGGGGAATGACTACGCCTCTTGGATGGGGTTTTTTAAAAGTTTTGGCCTCGATCATGGCAACGAACCTGGACAGGCCTTGGGTAGCGAAACATATATCCCAATCACTCGAATGGTAGTAAGTAAAATCAAAGCCGAAGCACGTGAAGGATTTGTTCATCACGGGGAGGTTATTGAAAAGGAATCTTCGCGAATTGCGGGTGTATTAACAAGACATAGCGGTTGCGAAGTTTTTGAAACTCTAACCTATGCAATTAGAGAAATTTTCAGAAACGTTGTCGAGCACGGTGGGGCGAGTCATATTTGGTATGCCGCTCAATACTGGCCAACCAAAAACAGAGTTGAGATTTCAATTCTTGACGAAGGAGTTGGGCTGTTTAAATCTCTTAAAAGAAATCCTAGATTGTCAATCCAAGACAATAAGCAAGCCGTATTTATGGCTCTCCAGCCTGGAGTTTCGGGTGTAGCAAAGGAAAGAAGAAAAAGAAGCGATGGCGACTGGGTTAATTCAGGGTATGGGTTATTTATGACAAGTTCACTTTGCCAATCTGGGGGGAGTTTCTATATTTGTAGCTGTGAGAATGCCATCAGCCTTATTGGTGAGCAGTCAGACTTTATCGCGAGTAACTATGATGGTGTAGCAATTCGTATGGTGCTGGATACGAGTCTTATCGGAAAGCTAAATGAATCATTGGAAATTTTGCGCAAAAAAGGAAACATAATCGCCGCTGAGTTAGGTAATTCTGATGCAGAATTAACTGCCTCTAAGATGTCACGAATGCTCTCCAAAGGCATCTAGCAAAAGATTCAAGCGGCCTCCAAAAACTTCGATTGTGCTTGGGGCCAGGTCTTGCAATATAACATCGGATGGACATGCTCTGGGATAGTTGAGTGAAGCTGAAAGCCGATTTAGTGCTTGCAAGACCAGACCCCATGACCTGACTGACGCCTTCCGTTCGGCCCCATGGGTAAATGCTCTTATCAGATGGCGGGCCTTGTCTGAGCCCTTCGACCTAGCTCAGGGTAGGTTCCGCAAGTTTGCCCTCTATAATTCAGGGACTTATAGTTTCAGCAACCTCCCGTGGCCTTGTGATGTGGCTGAGCAGTGCAGCCGACCCCGGAGAAAAGGCGCGCATTGTTTGAGCCTTGCGAGTTTGCGCGACGCCGGGGTCGGCGAACCGCGCAGGGAACCTGAAGGGCCACACCACGGCCAACATGGTTTTGGCTACTTTTGCCGAAACAAAAGTGGCTCGGCTGCCGGGCCGAAACCCGGCAAAACTTCAACATTGTGGGCGGGCTTGAAGGATGGATACCCGCTTACAACTGCGGGTATGACGGAAATTTGATGGATATGCCCACCCCTCCCAAGAACAGCAGGGAAAGCTACGCTCAGGAGGCATCCGAGAGAATACTTTCCCTCAATCCTTCAATCTGCTTCATAATTTCCTTCGTACATCATGAAGGGATTCCTTACTCGTACGAACCTCTTGGGGGAATGGCAGGGGTTTCCCAAATTGAATTCTCGCCTTACTCGGAACCAATAACGTTTTGACCATCGACGTCACCTAATGAGGGCCGTCCCAAACGATAGACGACGGAATGACGGGCGCACCTTTTTTTATCGCCAGATAGCCTATTCCCAAATACCCCGCATCTAAACGATGCCGATCCAATCCGCCCTCGGGAAAAAGGCCAATCACACTCTGGGCTGCCAAACCATCTAACATCGTGCGAATCGCACGGATACCCCGCCTGCCCCGCTGCACAGGAATACAACGAAACGCCTAAAACACCCAACGGAGGTGTGACTGCGCATAGATCTCTTTCGCCATTATGAACCGAATAGGACGTCCTGCGGTGGCCAATAAGGGGCTGTTGAAAAAAGCCGCCAGCGGCGTTCTCGCCATTTTTCCGTGCTCACGTACTGGAAGTACGCTCTGCGCGCAAAAATGACTGCGGCCTTGCTGGACGAACTTTTTTGAACCGCCCCGAGGCCTCTGATATGCAACGTGCCTGTTGGTCAATATGCCCTTGGAAATTTTTTTTATTATTCAACACTCCCAATAAGACCAATGGGTCTCCCATCGAGATATGGTTACAAACAATCAACGCTGGTCCCTGAGCTGGAACCGGAAATGGACACGCCACCGTCACACTATACATGAGCCGACAGACCCAGGAGTTTAATTGATGTAACGAAGTATGGACGAAGCCTTGCTGTGTCGCTGGAACTGCCAACGATGAAGAGGGAAAAAGCGGATGAGTCGGTTTAGAGTTATGTCCCTCCATGCCATTACTTTTGAAAATAGGCACAAGGGACCTGAGAGAAGGCTGACAGAAAATAACTTAGGTGGTGGTTTTTTTAGCGTGAGATGGATTTTTTGTGGAGTCGGAAGCATGCTCCTCTTCAGCAGATAATTCTGAATCTTCAGACGATTCGGCGTTCACGTCCTCTTCGCCTTCTTCTTCTGGCTCTTCAAACCAATTAACGAGCATGTCTTCCCACCAAGCCGCATTGACTGCGGAACCGGGATCTTCCCCAAATCCAGCCACCTGGTCTTTGGTAAAATTCGGATCAATAACCGTGGGCTTAAACAATGCCCGGTCAATCACTTCCTTCGTGGCAAAGCCTCCCACAATCCAAGAAGGGGCATCCGCCCGGCGGGATTTGTACATTTGCAGCCCGACCTTAAGATAGAGAAACGCCTTGCGTTGATCTTCGTCTTTCAACCCTGATGGGGGCAAGCTTAAGGTTTTTTCAATCTTTTTTCTCCATTCCCGGTCATTATACCGGGAGGTGATCAACTGGAGAACCTTTGCTCCATCATCTTTTTCCAGTGGCATCCTGACTCCTTATGACCCTGCGGCCGCGTTCTGACTTTATGATTTAGATACGTAATCGATAGACTCGTAAATGAGTTCTTATTGGGTATTCCTCTAATGACCGGCAACCATCATTTTGCGAATTTTGAGGGTAGGACTAGCCAACCGGCCACGAAATTCTAAATCATTTCCGACCATTTCAATATCCTTCAAGATCTGTTGCAAATTCCCGGCAATGGTGACCTCCTCCACAGGATGGGTCAATTCTCCATTTTCAACCCAAAACCCTACCGCTCCCCTTGAATAGTCTCCCGTGACAAGGTTGACACCAAAGCCAATAAGATCGGTGACAAATAACCCTCGCTTCATTGATTTGAGAATCTCCTCGGGTGAATAGGAGCCTGGCGAGAGAAATAAATTCGTGGCACCCACTGTTGGATTTTCTCCCACAGATCTTGACGCATTGCCCGTCGATGCCATCCCCAATTTCCGGCCTGAATACGTATCTAACAGGTAACTCGACAGCACCCCTTTATCGACCACCAAGGTTTTTCTCGTGGGCAACCCTTCACCATCAAAGGGTCGAGACCCCAACCCTCCGGCTAACCGGCCATCATCTATCACTGTCACCAAATCTGAAGCAATAGACTTTCCGAGTTGGCCCAAAAGAAACGAGGCTCCCTTATACAGGGAGTACCCGGATACTGCCGAGGAAATATGTCCAAGGAGACCTTTGGCGGTTTCCGGATCAAAGATCACGGGAACTTCCTGTGTCGTAATGGCTCGACTGCCTAGTCGCCTTACCGTTCGGCGAGCCGCCTCCTGTCCGATTTTTTCCGGGCTATCCAATTCATGAAATTTACGTTTCACGGAATACCAATAGTCGCGCTGCATGCCGCCATTCCGGCTGTCCAACGCGATGGGCGAAACGGAGAGTGAGTAGGAAGAACTGGCGTACGATCCAACAAACCCATGGGAATTCGCCATCAAAATCGATCCATAGCCAGCCGAACATTCGGCCCCCTCCGAATTGGTGATGCGGGGATCCGCGGAAAACGCGGAATGTTCTGTGCGTTTGGCCAGGTCTATTTCCTCATCAACAGTCAAATGCCGGTCATCTTTCATATCCATGTCAGGAATATCGGCCACCATTTGATCCGGCGCCGGTAATCCTGAAGTTTCATCTTCAACCACAGCCCTGGCCAAGCTACATGTATCACTGACTAGACGCTCCAACGAGGATTTTGAAAAATCCGATGTAGAAGAACTGGCTGAACGCTTGCCAAAAAAAACCCGGATCCCCAAGACCTTTTCACGCGCTTTGGAAAGCCGGTCCACTTCTGACATACGCACCTGCACCGAGACTGAATCGCCTTCGGCCACAAGAAGATCCGCTTCCGTCGCTCCTAAGGCCTTGGCACGGTTGAGAACCGTGGCCGCCAACTCCGGGAAACGGTCACCATGCATTGCGGGTAAATTTGACATCGTTAAATGGAGAAAAACAAAACGGAAGGGGTAGCCATCAGCTCATCGCGGTGCCGCCGACGATCATTTCATCAATTTTAATGGTAGGAAGTCCCACGCCGACCGGAACCGATTGTCCATCTTTTCCACAGGTACCGATTCCTTCATCTAATTTCATATCATGTCCGACCATCGAAACTTTCTTGAGAACATCAGGCCCGTTCCCAATCAACGTCGCCCCCTTGACCGGCCTGGTCACCTTCCCATCTTCGATCAGATAGGCTTCGCTGGCTGAAAAGACGAATTTTCCACTGGTGATATCAACCTGGCCTCCCCCAAATGACACGGCATACAACCCGTTTTTCACCGACCGAATGATATCCTGCGGATCGGATTCTCCCGCTAACATAAAGGTATTGGTCATACGTGGAAGGATAATACTCCGGAAATCTTCCCGTCTTCCATTTCCTGTTAACGGGATGCCCATCAAGCGGGCATTGAGCCGATCCGTGATATAGCCGCGCAAAATACCTTTTTCAATGAGCATGGTCCGTGACGTCGGCGTCCCCTCATCATCAATGTTCATAGAACCACGACGAAATGGGAGCGTCCCATCATCCACAATTGTGCATAATTCCGATGCGACGGATTTCCCGACTAAATCACTAAAGGCTGAGGTTTTGCGGCGGTTGAAATCCGCTTCCAACCCATGGCCAATAGCTTCGTGAAGCAGAATGCCAGGCCATCCCCCACCTAAAACAACTGGCATGGTGCCAGCCGGAGCTTCGACCGCGCCTAGATTGACAATTGCCTGGCGTGCAGCTTCTCGGGCAAACTCCATCGCGCGGTTCTGCTCCAGGTAGAAGGCAAACCCGACCCGTCCCCCTCCTCCAAAAGACCCAACCTGGCGATTGGCCCCATCTTCAGCAATACAGGAAATCTGAAGGCGAGAGAGAGGCTGCACATCTCCCACCAATTGCCCTTGAGAGTTGATGACTAAAAATATTTTCTGTTCCGTGTTAAAAGACGCCATGACCTTGGTAATTCGCGGATCATAACGCCTGGCTTCCACGTCAATTTTATTCAGTAAGTCAACCCTGGCTTCGGTTGTAATATCGGTGAGCGGCTGAGACAACGGATAGAGATTCTGAGTTGGCTGAGAACGATGAGTGACGGCTATGGGGTTGTTCCCTTGAGGAGAATCGGCAATATATCGTGCCGTATCCGCGGCAATTTCCAGGTCTCGCACAGACAGATCATCCGAATACGCAAACCCTGTTCGTTCACCAGCCACCGCTCGAATACCTGCCCCCTGGGAAATACTTTTGACCGCGCGCTTGACGAGGCTTTCCTCCATAGAAACGGAATCGGTCACACAGGACTCGACATACATGTCCACGTAATCCACATCCCGCGCGGTGGCCTTATTTAGGGCCTGGAGGACATCTTTTTCTTGGAGGGCAAAATCTGAAAGGCTGGGTATCATATACACCAATTACAATAAATTACGTATCAAAGAAAGAAAAACGAAGTATAGCCCATCTCCTAGGTTGGCGCAATTTCCGGTGAAGGTTTTGACAGTAATTTGACAAGAATCGCTTTCATTATTAGACTGAATTTGTTGTGAAATTTTGCTAGTTCCGAAAATCTTTCGACAGAATCGTAACACGGTTCTCACCCTCACAATCGGTTTCTGCACATTTCAATGGATGAATTTCACGCGGTGGAAGCAAGGCAAGTTGCCGAAGGCGAATTGCTGGACCAACTTGACCTCACCTCCCTTCCCCGACATATCGCGATCATCATGGATGGCAATGGCCGATGGGCCGCTCAACGAGGGTTGCCTCGAATTGCCGGTCACAAAGAAGGGCTTCGGGCGCTTCAGGATGTTCTGGAAATTGGGCATGAACTCACGATTCCCTATATCACCATCTATGCATTTTCCCAGGAAAATTGGAAACGGCCTCATGCCGAAATTCGACTTCTTATGGGGTTACTTGAACAGTACTTGCATCAAGAACGCCAACGGTTTCAGGAGCGACAGGTGCGATTCCTGCCAATTGGACGACTGGAGCAACTTCCCCCTTCCGTCCGGTCGCTGGCCTTAGAGGTGGCGGAAGAAACCCGCCATTTGACTCAGCGCACACTGGCAGTCGCCCTCAGCTATGGGGGACGGACCGAAATTGTCGATGCCGTTCGTAAAGTCGCAATCGAGGTTCAGATGGGGTCGCTCACACCAGACCAAATTGATGAGTCCCTGTTTGAACAATATCTCAGCACATGGGGTCTCCCTGATCCCGATTTGCTCATCCGGACTTCTGGGGAAGCGCGAATCAGCAATTTCCTTCCCTGGCAAATTGCCTACACGGAACTCTATTTCACCAAAACCCTGTGGCCTGATTTTCGTCGCGCTGAGACTCTTCTCGCCCTACTCGATTATCAAAAACGAGAGCGTCGTTTTGGCCGAATCACTCAAACCGTATCCCCATAAAACGGTCTGTGGCCATCCCGCATACCTGGCACCCTACGTCTTGTTCATCTGACCCACTACCAATTGTACTCCCATAACAATGGATCCCCGTCGACTCTACTCAGCCATCGTATTTATTCCTTTGCTCTATGGGGGAATACGCTATGCTCCACCCTGGCTGCTCTCCATCCTGGTTGGTAGCGCTTCCCTCCTTGCATTGTGGGAATTTCTCACGCTCTACTTTGGACCGTCCGGCACCCTTGTTACCAAGGTTACCTCCTGCCTTGCTGCCGTCATGGTACTTGTAGCCATGTATACCGGATACTCCCAAGCCTTGAACCCTTGGTTCTTGGGAATCGTTATGGTTGTTTTGACGGGGTTTTTTATATCCCCAACTGCCATGAGGCAACGGCTCCCTTTATGGGCGGCCTATCCATTTGGGATCCTCTATGTCGTGGTTCTGCTAGGGCATTTCATACTCCTCCGGCAGCTCCCTCATGGAATCGCCTTGATTTTTTTCGTCTTAGCCATCACATGGTTGGCTGATACCGGTGGATTTGTCATAGGCTTAACTCTTGGACGACATGCCCTGGCACCAACCCTGAGCCCTAAAAAAACGATTGAAGGCTTGTTCGGAGGAATTCTCTTTTCAGTGCTGGGAGCCCTCATCAGCCACTTTTGGTTCCTCCCCTTTTTCTCGCTGGGAGAATGCGCTATTCTCGGCATGGGTATGGCCATAATCGGAACCCTTGGGGATCTTGCAGAATCTGCGATCAAACGTAGCGTGAGTATCAAGGACTCAGGCACAATCATTCCAGGACATGGGGGAGTGTTAGATCGCGTGGATAGTCTGCTCTTTACCGGCCCGGTCATTTACTACTATGTCCTATTCACGGGATCAAACTAATACCCAGACCGAACGCAACCATAGGGAGAGAATCTGGTGAAACACATCGTCATTTTGGGATCTACCGGATCGATTGGGAACAGTACCTTAGATGTGATCTCCAGATTCCCTGAAGAATTTCAAGTAGTTGGACTGGCAGCCGGATCAAATGATCAGGCCCTTGAAGAACAAATCCGCACCTTCAAGCCCGAAGTGGCTGCGCTCTTCTGCCAGGATGCCGCCAACCGATTACGAGCTCGGATGGGACGCACGTCAACTGAAATTTTGGACGGGGAACAGGGGCTCTGCGCCGTCGCCAGTGCATCGAAAGGTGATTTAGTGATTTCCGCTATCGTCGGTGGAGCAGGGCTCAAACCAACATTGACAGCCATTCAAGCAGGCCGGCAGGTTGCCCTAGCCAATAAAGAGCCGATGGTCATGGCAGGTCGATTAATGCAACTGGAAGCCCACAAACATGGCGTCACTATTTTCCCCATCGATAGCGAACATAGCGCTATTTTTCAATCGATGGAGGGCCACCGGAAGGTAGACATTCGCCGGATCGTGTT
This sequence comes from uncultured Nitrospirales bacterium, assembly GCA_963801755.1. GTDB lineage: Bacteria > Nitrospirota > Nitrospiria > Nitrospirales > UBA8639 > Nitrospira_E. The sequence continues at coordinate 23,835 of CAWDGE010000014.1, forward strand.
AACGGCTTCCGGCGGGCCATTTTGGGATTGGCCTATCAATGACCTCGAACACGTGACCCCCGAACAAGCGATGCAACATCCAAATTGGAAAATGGGTGCTAAAATCACCACCGACTCCGCCACCTTGATGAATAAAGGCCTAGAGGTGATTGAAGCCCGATGGCTCTTTGATATCCCTCAGGATCAAATCGATGTCGTCATTCACCGAGAAAGTATTATTCACTCTTTGGTAGAATATTGTGATGGGTCAGTCATTGCGCAATTAGGCCACCCGGATATGCGAACACCAATTTCCTATGCTCTGAAATACCCGGAACGCATTCCCTTGAATCCTCCACTCCTGGATCTGGGGAAAATCGGAAAATTTACGTTTCATCCAACTGATTCGGAAAAATTCCCGTGTCTCCAATTAGCCTACGACGCACTGGCAGGAGCGGACGGGCTTCCAGCCACATTAAACGCCGCAAATGAAATCGCCGTCGATGCCTTCCTCAAGGAACAGATTGCCTTTTTGGATATACCCAGAGTGATTCAAGAAACGATGAATGCCTATAGCGCGACTCCCGTCACATCCATTGAAGATACCTTAGAGATAGACCAATGGGCCCGACGAACAGCCACAGAAATGATGAAAGCCAGTTCCTCTTCACCGATATGAACCCGCGATTAAACATCCATGAATAACCTCCTGTCGTTTTCTCCCGATTCCATTTTCCTATTTGGACAAAAATTATGGTGGTTTCTGGTCGTACTGGGAGTCCTTGTGACCTTTCACGAGTACGGACATTACCTGGCCGCTCGCTGGGTAGGAGTGAAGGTCCTCAAATTTTCCATCGGTTTTGGACCAAAACTGATTGGTCGCAAGATTGGGGATACAGAATATCTTCTGGCAGCCATTCCTCTTGGGGGATATGTCAAATTATATGGAGAAGAAGGGTCAGAAGCTGTTTCAGCTGCTGAGCAACGTGAATCCTTTATTCACCAGTCGCTTCCCCATAAAACGTTGATTGTGGCGGCGGGCCCCGGCTTCAACTTCATCCTCAGCTACCTGATCTTTACGGGAATGCTGGCCTTAGGATCACCGCTGTTTGTTCCCAGCATCGACACCATCACACCGGTCATTGAAGCTATCACCCCTGATTCTCCGGCCGAAACGGCCGGATTACACATCGGTGATCGCGTTATCCGAGCTAACGAAGAGGACATCTCGACCCTGGGTGAACTATACCAACAGGTGGGCAAGGCCCATGGGCGTCCTGTCACACTGGACGTTATTCGGGGGAATAGCGTGAAAACGCTGATCATCACTCCAACCGTTCAAATGGTGCCTGATCGCCCGGACGAACCTCAATACACCTTAGGCATTGAGGATCATGCTCCGCTTGTCGGGGGAGTCATGCCCGGTACGCCTGCCATGGCTGCGGGTCTTCAACAGGATGACCGAATTATCCAAATTAATGACACGCCGATTGTCACCTGGTCACAGATGACCGAGATCGTTCGCAATCACCCTGGAACCCCTCTAGAGGTACAGGTCGAGCGCGAAGGGCAGACTGTGTCACTTCGAATTACCCCTGAAGGCCAAACCAGCACCTCTCCCGATGGAGAGACCAAGTCAGTTGGCCGCATTGGGATCAAACTAGCCGGCGCGGGTACGGTGCTCAAGAGCACCTCTCTATTCCTCGCACCTTGGGATGGACTCAAGGCGACGTGGAAATGGTGTGAATTAACCGTTATTGGACTCTATAAGCTCTTGACTGGAGAAATTTCGTCGAAACACCTAGGCGGCCCGTTAATGATTGCCAGCGTGTCCGGCGAGCAGGCCCAACAAGGTATGGCCAGCGTCGTGTGGCTTATTGCGATTTTAAGCATTAATTTGGGAATTTTAAATTTGTTACCCATTCCCATTCTTGATGGAGGGCATCTCTTCTTTTTTGCCTGCGAAGCTATTTTAGGTCGCCCTTTAGGAGACCGGTCGAGAGAAATGGCCCAACAAATCGGCCTGGTATTGCTGGTCTTTCTGATGGCCTATGCGACCTGGAATGACATTAGTCGCCTTCTGCAATAATTCCACCCAGTTGAACGTCTCGTTGCCTTTTGCTATCCATGTGAGTTCTCTCTGCTAACCAGTCTGTCCTCAACCATATAACCAGGTGTCTTCATGCGTGTATCACAAGCATTAATCCCAACGATGCGACAAGATCCCGGGGAAGCCGAGGTGGTCAGTCACCGACTCATGCTTCGCGCCGGAATGATCAGGAAAGTCGCAGCCGGCATTTATTCCTACCTTCCCCTTGGATTGAGGGTCATTCGGAAAATCGAGGCCATTGTTCGGGAAGAAATGAACCGAACAGGAGCCCAAGAACTTTTACTTCCGATTCTCTCTTCGGCCGAGCTGTGGAAAGAAACAGATCGCTGGGATTTCTACGGAAAGGAACTGTTCCGATTACATGATCGTCACGATCGAGACTTTTGCCTGGGCCCCACTCACGAAGAAGTCGTCACTGACTTATTCCGTCGCGAGGTCAGTTCCTATCGTCAATTGCCCGTGACCCTTTATCAAATCCAAACAAAGTTTCGCGATGAAATTCGGCCACGGTTTGGCATCATGCGAGGGCGTGAATTCATCATGAAAGATGCGTATAGCTTTGATCAGGATGCGGAAGGAGCCAAACGCACCTACCAAGACATGTACGACGCCTATTGCCGTATTTTTTCGCGCATGGGCCTCGAATTTCGTCCGGTGGAGGCCGATACCGGGTTGATCGGTGGCATCTCTTCTCACGAATTTATGGTCCTAGCCAATACCGGAGAGGAACTCATCGTTTTTGATCCGGATACGCAATATGCTGCCAATGTCGAGCGGGCCGAGATTGCTCCGTCCAGCATCGGGAAGCGTGAGGCCCCATTACCGTTAGAAAAGGTTTCCACACCCAATGCCAAATCAGTTGAAGAGGTGTGTGCCTTACTCAACGTGCCTTCTTCCCTTCTGGTGAAAACACTCCTGTATCAGACCGGCACGGATGAGATAACCGCAGTCCTGATTCGGGGGGACCATCAAGCGAACGAAATCAAAATTCAACGATACCTAGGTATCCATGAATTATCCTTGGCGACTCCAGAAATGGTCGCCCGCTCCACAACGGCCCCAATCGGTTTTGTCGGACCGGTCGGTCTTCAGAATGTTAGGATTCTGGCTGACCATGCCGTGGCTGTTTTGAGCAACTTCATTGTCGGTGGGAACGAACCAGACATCCACCTCATCCACGTCAACATCGATCGGGATTTTGCCATTGAGAGCATAGGAGATTTTCGCCAGGCCCAGGCCGGGGATCCTTCCCCTCGGGGAGGCAGCTCGCTACAAACGGCAAGAGGAATCGAAGTGGGGCATATCTTTATGCTTGGGACCAAATATAGTGAAAAAATGGGGGCCACCTACCTTGATGCTCAAGGTCAAACGCTCCCCGCTATGATGGGGTGCTATGGCATTGGTGTCAGCAGAGCAGCGGCGGCAGCCATTGAACAAAACCATGACGACAAAGGGATTTGTTGGCCCATGCCCATTGCCCCCTTTCATGTCCACATTCTTTCCGTCACGGCATCAGAATACGTACGTCAAGCCTCCGATCAGCTCTATCAGGACCTTTCCAAAAACGGGATAGAGGTGTTACTTGACGACCGTGAGGAACGAGGTGGAGTCAAATTTAACGATGCAGATTTGTTAGGCATTCCTCTCCATATTATCGTGGGAGATAAAGGATTGGCACAGAACACCATTGAAATCAAAAACCGTAAAACGGGAGAAAAACACCATGTTTCCCGTGAGGAAGCATGTGAGTGGATAACTTCCACAGTCAAAACAAAACTCGAATTTCAGACATGATAAGTAGGAAAGCTGATCAAAGGCAGGCTGCTTACCGATGTCCTCCCATGCATGATATAATTTTTTAAAGCCGTAACGTTCTTCTGAGGATTAATTGATGACGAGATATCAATCCAAAGCATGCGGAGATTGAGAAGCCCTTATTTTTATTGACAAAACATCTCACTGAATGCTAATTTTCAAGGTTTGATTTTCAAGTAAAATCCACTTCCTGTATATGACTGGCACATCGTATGTTGAATCAAATGAACGTGAGGGGTCTTTTATTTGACCCCTATAACAACGCCTATATTGTCATCCTGAGAGATGAACAGAATTCGGACATGCTCCCTATCTGGGTTGGGAAGGCCGAAGCCAGCGCGATTAGTTTTGCCTTAGAGCGGATAGCTCCTCCAAGGCCAATGACCCATGATCTCATGAAAACGGTACTTGATAATATGGACGCTAAAGTTATCAGTACGGTCATTACGGATCTGAAAGATAATACGTATTTCGCTAAAATCCATCTCCTCTTTGGAGATTCAGAATTCACGGTTGACTCTCGGCCAAGTGACGCAATTGCTGTGGCCCTTCGCACGGATGCCCCAATTTTTGCTTCCGGAGAAGTGCTCCATAAACAAAACTCTGAAGAATTGGAACGATGGCTGGAAAACCTCAAGCCTGAGGATTTTGGCAAATCAGATGTCTAGCTGATATTCATGTGGCCATCTGAAATATTTACGATTAATAATGAGTGTGCGAGTGATGACTGAAATAAACACATTAATTCCCTTAAAGGTTCATGGGGTGCTGGTCGATCCGAATACCGACACGCAAATCGTGGTCTTACGGGATGAAAAAAACTCAGAGGTTCTTCCCATTTGGGTCGGAACCGCCGAAGGGACATCCATTCGGTTGGCGTCAGAGACGTCATCCCACCGCGCCCTATGAGCCATGACCTTATTTGCAGCTTTGCCTCCCACCTGGGCTTTACCCTAAACAAAGTCGTAATTACGGAAGTCAAAAATAATACATATTTCTCAACGCTATTTTTATCCAAAGATGACTTGGAAAAATCGATCGACTCAAGGCCAAGTGATGCGATTGCCTTGGCTCTCCGATGTCAATGTCCAATCTACGTCACCCCTGAAGTACTGGAACGTCGCGGGGGAGAAGATTTGGATACCTGGCTTTCCAAACTCGATCAAAAGGGATTAGAACAGACTGACATCTAGGCATATAATCAAGTAGAGTGAAAGGAAATAAGACACTCATGCGATCCTATCAAGCTAAACCGTTAGAAGTTGAACGACAATGGTTTTTAGTCGACGCTAAAGGGAAAACCGTTGGACGCTTGGCCGCGAAGGTTGCCTCAATCCTTCGTGGAAAGCATAAACCAACGTTTACCCCGAATGTCGATACAGGAGATCATGTCATCATCATAAATTCCAGCGAAATTCAGTTCACCAGCGATAAATTTCGTACAAAGATTTATTATCACCACACCGGGTATCCTGGAGGCATCAAAGCCATTACCGCCGAGCATCTTCATGCAAAGAAACCAACTGAAGTGCTCTCCAAAGCCATTCGTGGGATGCTTCCAAAATGTACGCTAGGCAAGCAAATGGCTCGAAAACTCAAAATTTACCCTGGTGCCGAGCATCTGCATCGAGCGCAAAGCCCGACGCTTCTAAACCTCTAAAGTCATCAGTTACCGTTACAACGAAAAAAGGAGATCTATTCTCACATGGTCGATACAATTCAATACGCAACCGGAAAAAAGAAAAATGCGATTGCCCGAGCGTGGGTAGAACCAGGACAAGGCGACATTCTAGTCAACGCACGATCAGTAGATTCATATTTCCCACGATTGACGCATCAAATCCAAATACAAACGCCATTCGAGGTCACCAAAACCAGCGGGCAATTCAATGTCAAAGCCACGTTGACCGGTGGAGGCGTTTCAGGGCAAGCGGGAGCCCTTCGCCATGCCATTGCCAAGGCCTTGGCCTTATATAATCCTTCCTTACGGGATCCTTTGAAAAAAAATGGATTGCTCACCAGAGATAGCAGGGTGAAAGAGCGAAAAAAATACGGACAAAAAGGTGCCAGGGCCCGGTTCCAATACTCCAAACGATAATTGGCCGGTTCACCATTCACGTAGAATTATGGGGGAGGCCTTCCAGCCTCCCCCTTTTTTAATTCGACAACTACTGATGCCTTTGCCCACCTCAAGATAACTTTTCACAAACAGTCCTTTGGCACAGAGAAAAATTATTTCCTAATAGGCATCGTACTCAACCCTTCTCCCCATCAACCAATTTCCTTGAAAGACCATGGATAAAAAAATTCGCGTCGCAGTGATCGGAGCCAGTGGCTATACAGGTGGTGAATTACTTCGATTACTCACCCTGCATCCCCAGATCACAATGACACGCGTGGTGGCGTCTGAAAAATCTGAGGGCATTCCTGTCGCCTCGCTACTTCCTCATCTTACGAAGATTTATGACTGTTCATTGTCATCGTTGAATACCGGATCGATCGCCAAGGAAGTCGATGTGGTTTTTCTCGCTCTTCCCCATACGCAATCCTTGCAGCCAGTCGCCGATTTTCTCTCACAGGGGAAACATGTTATTGACTTAAGTGCCGATTATCGTCTTCAAAACCCGATGGTATATGAGCAATGGTATCAAACCGCCCATACTTTTCCTGACTTGCTCAAAAGCGCGGTGTATGGGTTACCAGAACTCAATCGCGGGGCTATCGCCAAGACCCACCTTGTCGCAGTTGCAGGGTGTTATCCCACCGTCGCCATTTTGCAACTCGCGCCATTTGTGGCCCAAGACCTTATTGAGCAAAACTCGATTATCATTGACGCAAAGTCTGGAATTTCAGGAGCCGGTCGCACACCTGCACTGGGAACCCATTTTCCTGAATCCCATGAAGCCATTCATGCCTATAAAATCGGTAAACACCGCCATGTGCCTGAAATCGAACAGGAGTTAGCACGACTAGCTCCTGCTCCATCCTCCCAAACAACTTCCTCCAGTCCAACCATAATTTTTACGCCTCACCTAATACCTATTAATCGAGGCATTCTGAGCACGGCCTATGCCAAATTGAAGCCTGGCATTGATCAATCTCATTTGGATGCCGCCTATAAAAGTCGGTATCAAGACGAATACTTCATTCGACTCTTTCCCAGTTCCGAGGGAGTCAATCCGAAAAATCTGCGAGGATCGAATTTTTGTGACCTCAGTTGCACCTATGACCCTCGAACGGGGTATCTCGTCACCACAGGTTCGCTAGACAATCTCGTAAAAGGCGCAGCCGGACAAGCGATTCAATGTATGAATCTTATGTTAGGACTTCCCGAAACACTCGGATTGACTGGGCCAGGCCTCTTTCCCTAAACCATTTTTCACGGGTTTCTCCTGACGAGAAGGGCATATTTCCATGTCTAAACGCGTAAAAGGTGGGATCACTGCCCCCCAAGGATTCGTAGCAGCAGGGATTCACTCAGGCATTAAAAAGACCAAACAACTTGATCTGACCATGATCGTGTCAGAGAAGCCTGGACCTATCGCGGCGGTGTTCACCTCCAACAGGCTCCCTGCCGCCCCGGTAATTCTCGATCGGCTCCATCTCAAGAGAGGCACAGGTCAAGCCTTCATCATTAATAGTGGCAATGCCAACGCATTTACCGGACCGGAAGGATTGGCACATGCTAGGGAAATGGGTCGGAGGGTTGCTGACCAGCTCACGATTCCCTTCCACCATGTGTTTGTCGGATCAACTGGTGTCATTGGAGTTCCCCTCCCCATGTCCGCAATACGGAACGGCATTCCCATTCTGATTTCACGTCTACGCAAGGCTGGTCACCAAGAAGCTGCCAAAGCCATTATGACGACAGACACCTGTCCCAAGGAAATCGCGGTTCAGGACCGTATTGGTGGGAAAACAGTGACAATTGGCGGAATCGCCAAAGGTTCAGGAATGATCCATCCTGACATGGCAACCATGTTGGCCTATGTCACGACAGACGTAGCCATTGACCAAAAAACCCTACAAGCAACCTTTCGCGCCGTCACCAACCAAACATTTAACTGTATTTCTGTTGACGGAGAAACCAGCACCAATGACACGGCATTATGTCTGGCCAACGGGAAAGCGGGAAATTTAGCCATCAAAGCCGGAACGACGGCACATAGCAAATTTGAAGCACTCTTATTTCAAGTCTGTCACCATCTGGCCATGGAAATTGTTCGAGATGGCGAAGGCGCCACCAAAGTCATTGAATTTCAGATTACCCAGGCTTCCAGTAACCTGGCCGCCAAACAATTTGCCAATACTTTAGCCACCTCCCCACTAGTCAAAACCGCTATCTTTGGTACGGATCCAAACTGGGGAAGAATTGTGGCCGCATTGGGACGGGCCGGTGCCCCTGTGAAAGCGGAGAAACTCCTCATCGAATTCAATAAGATTCCCATCGTCAAAAATGGGAAAGGGTTGGGTCCTCAGGTCGAACGACGTATTAAACAGGAAATGAAGAAGCCCTTCCTCACCATCTTCATTTCCCTCGGAATGGGAAAGGGATCTTCCAAGATTTGGACCACGGATTTGACCTACGATTACGTGAAAATCAACGCATCCTATCGATCGTAAATTCCATCCAACATTCAATCTGAAAATTTAGAATAGTCCATTGCCGACGGCAATGGTTATTTTTTTATGTGGTGGCGGGAAATTAAATCATGCAGGGTCGGGCGACTCACACCAAGAATAGTCGCAGCTTTTGTAATATTTCCACCTGTCTTGGCCAGAGTTTGCTCAATCACTCGTTTTTCCACCGTGTCTCTGGCTACCTTCAAGGTGAGTCCCTCTTGACTCTCATCGGGATCGGCTAAATCTAAATCTTCCGGGGCAATTCTTGGATTGTCGGTTAGCGTCACGGCCCGACGAATCCGATTTTCTAACTCTCGAATGTTGCCCGGCCAATGATATTGTTCGAGGGACATCAAGGCTTCCCTCGTAAATCCTGCAATCTTCTTTTTGGCCTCTTCTGTATAACGCTGAAGCAACGATTTGCCCAACATCACGATATCGCCACCCCGCTCGCGTAAGGGAGGCGCCGTGATAGTCACGGTATTCAATCGATAATACAGATCTTCTCGGAATCGGCCATCTTTCATGGCCAGTTGAAGATCCATATTGGTGGCAGCAAGAACTCTCGTGTCAACCGGAATTTCTACGCGTCCGCCTACCCGCTCGATGCTTCGTTCTTGTAAGACCCGAAGCAATTTAACCTGTAATGCAGGAGAAATCTCACCAATCTCATCGAGAAACAGCGTCCCGCCCTGAGCCGACTCAATTCGACCTGGACGCTGGAGATGGGCTCCGGTAAACGCACCTTTCTCATGTCCAAACAACTCACTTTCGAGTAAAGTTTCGGGAATGGCCCCACAATTAATCGCGATAAACGGGCCATCCTTTCTGTGACTTTGCTGATGAATCGCCCGAGCCACTAACTCCTTTCCGGTCCCGCTTTCCCCAACAATGAGAATAGAAATATCCGACCCGGCCACTCGCCGAATGGTATCGAACATTTTAACCATGACTGGACTGCTTCCAATAATTTCAGGAAATCCTCGTTTTGCTTCCCGATCCAGAAGCTTTTGGTTTTCTTTTTCCAGGCCAGCCAAATATCCGGCCCGCTGAAGAACGACTTTTAACACCTCCAAGTCTACAGGCTTTTCCATGAAATCATATGCGCCCAAATGAATAGCCTTGAGCGCATTCGCTCGATCTTGATTTCCCGTAATGACAACCACCTTCACCAAAGGGTTCACCGCAAGCAATTGTTCTAAGGCAGCCAGTCCTTCCGTCACCCCACCGGCATCAGGCGGTAAACCTAAATCCAAGGTCACCAGTGAGATCTTTTCCCGCTGAAGAATTTCGACAGCCGCCACACGATGATCTGCCTCATAGATCATATAGGAGGACTTCAATCCCCACTTCATCTGTTCAAGAATTTCATGATGGTCATCAACCAGAAGGAGTGAAGGAAGACGTGAATGTTCAGCAAGAGGATCAGACTTCATGGTCACCCGCTTTTTCTTGAGTCAGACTCTACCCCGGCTTTTGACACACTAGACATTACAGTAATTGCGTTATCGGCACTTTGTACTGGAAATGTAACAATCACTGTCGTACCTCGTCCTTCCTGGCTCTCAATGTGAATCACGCCATGGTGGTCATCTATAATTCGCTTAGATTGAAACAGCCCTACACCCAATCCATTCTTTTTGGAGCTTCTGAATGGCTGAAAAACTTTTTCAAGTTGGGCCACGGACATCCCGCCCCCTGTATCGACTAGTTCGACGATCACCTGCTCACCATCATAGGCGGTGGATATACCAATCGTGCCTTTCTCACCGGTCGCATGACGCGCATTAAGGATCAGATTTAAGAACACCTGCCTCATAGCCTCTTTTTTGAGTTGAAGGACCGGAACCTCTAGCCCCGGGGAAAAATTCGGTTGGCATCCAGGGTCATTAACGGCCGCAAGGGTTTCCTGAATCAACAGATTCACATCCACCGATTCCGTAACGGCTCCTTCACTAAGATTTGGTTCTTTCGCTTGACGAGACAATTCCCCCATTAAATCGATAATTCGCTGAGACGTATTTTTAACGGTCTGCATTGCAGATGCCTGAAATTCAACATTACTCCCGTATTGAGCAGCATTCTGAGCCACCAGCGATAAACTGGAAGCCAAATTTTTTAAATCATGTAAATAAAATGCAGAAAACCGATGCACCGCTTCCCATTTGGCGGATGAACTGCGCTCTTCAACCAATTCAAATTGGATGAGCAGCATCGTCACATGGTGCGCAATGGCTCGCAGTAAATCCAAATCGTCTTGATCGTAGTATTCACAAACCGATTCCTGACTAAGCGTACAAAACCCAAGCAGTCTGCCTTGTTCAGTCACCAAGGGCACACACACATGGGCCTGAGTAACATCAAGATATTCTCTCCAATCCTCACCCGCCCGCTGACCCGCCTGTACCAACAAAGGTTCTTGCTGTACTTTCAATTCATGAATAAGAGGGTGAGTTTCAGGAATGGGAATCGGCTCTAAAATATTCGGTGACCGATCATTCTCTGTCAACTTTCTTCGACGCCGTTCCTTTCGTATTTGATGATACCGTCCATCAACATCAAAATATTTCCAAATTGTGACTCGAGAGGTTCCAAATGTTCGACTGAGCCACTCCAGGTATCGATTCAAAATTTGTTGGACATCCTGACAAGCTGCAAATGTCTCAGTAACCTCTAACCATTTTTCCCGATAATCATATTTCGCCCTAAAAAAATGACGAGAAACGACTTGCTGAAACTCGACACGAATACGCCTGGAAAGCATGGCGATCACCAATCCCATAACAGCAAGAAAAATAAGGATCACACCCAATGATTCCTTGACCTCCCAACCGGTTTTTTGCACCACTGCGGTCACCATAGCTACCAGAACGAAATACCCGCTGACACACACTACGGCAAGTGAGGCGTATAAAGCATGGTGGCTGATTTGAATCTTCTGGATCACCTGGGGTCCTCGCCATCGCCTCAATCCCAGTGCCATGACAACCAGAGAACTGAACGATGCGATTCCCCCAGCCCACAAATCTTCCTGGCGCCACACAGAAGTCACGACCATATGAAAGGCCTGCGCGATGGATATACAAGCCAGCCCTCCCAATCCAATTAGCACGTATTTCAATCGATATCGCAGAGGATCGGGAAAAGACTGAAGCATCCGTTCCAGCTGAAATGTTCCCACACACGAAGCCAATACGATAAACCCCCAGATCATCAATCCCTCTGGTCTTCTGAACACAATTTCCCGATCAGGATTGACCTGCATGAATCCATCTGGAATACCCATGATCAGCACCGCTATGGAAGCTGCTCCACCCGCGATGATCTTCCACCACCCTTTGCCCAATGCCAAAGAATTGGCTGAAAAATCCTGCAATAATGAATACCCGACATAACCGATCATCACCGGTAGAGTTACTTCACCAATTAGAATAAGTTTCTTCAAGAAAATGAGATGATCTGGAAACACTTCTTGTATCCCATTCAATCCATGGATCCAAATCATAACCGCCATCAGCAAGAGTAAAGGAAAATAGTGTGCCCCATCTTTTCTCCTCACAAATATGATCGTCGCCAAAAAAATGGAAACCCCCGCCGTGAGAACAGATGGAACAACCCAGACACTCATATGCGCCTTATACATCCACTAGGAGTTAGCAACGCCCACAATTTCATCACTGAGCACTACCAATGGGCCCAGCTTCCTCGTTGTTTCGACCGATGGATTCACCAATAGAATCATTGATGCATAACACATGTTTCATTTACTCGGAGGCACCTGAGATCCTGGGAAAGCGACCAGACTACCTGCACCGGCCATCGAGCACTATTCGTATCATGGAAAAATTTTCTCTTCCTTCCTGGTTCATGAGAATTTAGTCACCAAATCGCTAAAACAATAGCTAAATGGATGAAGGCATTTCCCCAACAACTTCCAGGATACCTTCACCAGGTAGAGAGCGTTCAAGATGGAGCACGGCTATAGCCTTGGCTCCCAGGGCATCGATCAGCATGAGACTGTAGTGGTTTTTTCGGAAAATGATGAGGGAGACTGTAGGGTGCCCCCTAAATCGACCTCGCTTATCACCTGAGAACAAAAGCTAGGGTTCGATTTTGATGAACAGGTGTACTTTTAGATCATCTTCAAGGGACAGAACCGTCCCCTATCAGGGAGAGGTAATTATGTAGTCTGCGGAAACATGAGATTATCGAAAAATGAGGGATGTGCCCGATTTGCTAGAAAGAAACACCGTTTATCTGCTGTTCCTTGATTGAAACACATCGGGCACAATACCAGATCAAATACGAAGCATTGGCCTATTGGCACCTCTAAGCAAATTACTGGAGTCCTGGTTGCCCAGTTGAAGGAGACGGATCATCCTGTCTATCGGAAGGATGTAGGCCATATTTTTTGAGCAGCTTATAAAAATCCGCACGATACCGCCCGGCAATTTGTGCCGCCTTGGAGATATTCCCTTGGGTGGCCTTGAGCAGGTCTTGGAGGTACTCCTTCTCAAACGCTTCCTTCGCATCAGTTAATGGCTGAAGACTACCTGGCTTGCTTTGTTCTTGCGGAGAGAGGGCAAGAAATTCTGCCGTAATAATATCCTGAGGGGACATGACAACCGCTCGTTCAATCATATTCTCAAGTTCTCGAACATTTCCGGGCCACGGATAGGTAATTAAGGCCTGCATGGCTTCCGGGGAAAATCCTTTGACGACTTTCCCGTGATGCTCAATACTCCGTTTAAGAAAAAACTGGGCGAGAGAAGGAATGTCCTCCCGTCGCTGTCGAAGGGGGGGAATCCACAAAGGGACGACGTGAATCCGATAATACAGATCTTCTCGAAACCGTCCTTCCCGCACGGCTAACTCCAGATCCTTATTGGTTGCAGCCAGAATTCTCACATCCACCTTCATCGGCACTTGCCCTCCAACGGGCACCACCTCACGATTTTGAATAGCCCTCAGAAGTTTTCCTTGTAATGACAGTGGCATTTCACCTATTTCATCTAAAAATAATGTCCCTTTATCAGCACTTTGGATTAAACCACGCTTATTTTGATGGGCTCCGGTAAAGGAACCCTTCATATGCCCGAACAACTCACTTTCGAACAAAGTTTCTGGAATAGCCGCACAATTGACGGCCATAAACGGTTTCGAAGCTCGAGGGCTATTACAATGAAGTACGCGTGCAATAACTTCTTTCCCGGTCCCGGTTTCTCCGGAAATACAGACGGTGGTATCTGTCTTCGCCACCTGAGCCACCTGCTTCAACACCGTATGCATTTCTGCGCTGCGGGCCACGACATTTTCAAGCCCATACAATTCATTCACAAGAAGCTGTAGTCGATGAATCTCCTGACTCATCCGTTTAGTGGTGAGGGCTTTATCAATACTCTCCAGTAACTCTTTGTCATCAAACGGTTTGGTCAAATACCCATACGCACCCTTTTTCATGGCTTCCACCGCATTGGGAATACAGCCATGCGCCGTCAAGATCAGGATGGGAAGATTGGTTTGATGCTGGTGCAATTCTTCCATTAGATCCAAGCCATCAGCATCCGGCAAACGAAGGTCCAGAATGGCAAAATCATAGGGATCTTCCTGTACGCGGCTCAACGCATCTCCCCCGGACCCACACGCGGTGACCACAAATCCCATGGAATGCAGTCGCATTTTCAGGAGGGTCAGTAAACTTGGATCGTCATCAACAACAAGAATTCGTTCATCAGCCATCACAGTTCCTTTATTTTTTTCCTTCACCTTCATATGGTATTTCTTTCTCCTCAGCTCTTTCGAGTTTGGGGGTTGGGGCCATTTTTTCCGACGGGCGGGTCGGCGGGGCCTTCTCGCGTATTTCCTGATCGATACGCCGTAATGCCTCTAATTGATTCGTCAATTCTTGAACTTTTCTCTCACTGGCCTTAAGTTCCAGCTGTACATCCTGCCGGAGCGTCTGCTCCTTTTTCAATTGTTCTGTTTGTTTGGAAAGATTCGAGAGAGCCTGATTCAACTCTTCAACAGCCTTTTCCCGATTCGTCAGTTCCTGCTTAAGTGCATCAACCGAATCTGTTTCTAATTGACGACTTAATTCATAGACCAGTAATTCTTTATTCACAATTTCACGAACCAATCGTTTTGTCAGGCCCTCGGAAGCGGTCCCTCCTCCCGGAGCGTTCAATACATCCAACAACCATAACCAGAATCGACTTTCACCTGCCAATGCGCTATTGGGATTAGAGACCACCACTTTTCGAAAATGAAGCGCCGCTAATTCCCTATTTTCATATAACGCAGCGACTCCACGAAGAAAATGAACCGCCCGGCATTCATCTTCATTTTTACATGAACCCAGCTTCTTTTCCTGATCATCCGCAATTGCCCGAAAAAATGGAACATCTTCGGGGTCAGGAGTTAACACCGACGGCACAGTGGAGTAGCTGGCTGGGACAGTTTGAGCCATAGCCGAGTTATTCCAGCCGGTAAGGTTATACTCTCCCCATCCAAGAAGATTCAGGATCATCACAGACCCCAAAAACACCCAGATCAACGACTCACACTTTTTGCGTATCAAGAGACAGTCCCCGTAGGCTTTCGTTTCGGAATGGTAAAATGCAACGCCGTCCCGGTTCCAAGAATGCTCTCCGCCCAAATTTTTCCACCATGAGCTTCCACCACTCGCTTCGCCAAAGCCAGCCCAATCCCACTCCCCACATACACACGGCCTTCTTGGGTTTTCCCCTGGTAAAATCGTTCAAAGATATGAGGCAAATCGGCTTCGGGAATTCCTGGTCCCGTATCAGATACGGTAAATTGCAACCCTTCTCCGGAACTTTCCGGCCTCGATCGAATCAACACCGTGGTTCCTTCAGGACTAAATTTAATGGCATTGGATAAAAGATTTTCCAACACCTGTTCCATCCTCGGTCCATCCAGATCATAGAACCTCACCTTGTTCTGAAACAAATCGAGGGTCAGATGAATATTTTTGCGTTCCGCAAGAAATTTCACCTTTTCTGTCGACCGAACTGCCAAACGATTCAAGTCGGTGGGACTAAAATTATAGGAGACCATGTCGGCTTCCATCCGGGATAAATCTAAGAGATTCCCGATTAAGTGATTGAGTCGTTGGCTGCTTTCAGAAATAATGGTGAGCGTTTCTCGTTGGTCCTTCGTCAATGTTCCAGGAATTCCATCAAGCAGGAGCTGCGAGCCCTCGCGAATTGATGTTAACGGCGTCCGCAACTCATGGGAAATATTTGCCAGGAACTCCGACTTCATCTCATCTAACTTTTGTAGTTTTTCGCCCATCCAATTTACCTGGCCAACCAGTTCGCGTAACTCCTGGGGAACAGACAAAGAGATGGTGCCTCCAAATTGACCCTGTCCAATTCGACGGATTTGCGCTTTGACTCGACGAAGGGGCCGGAGAATACTATAGCTGGCGATCCCGGCCAAGCCAAGACCTAGAACCAGCGCCATCACGAGAAGCTGTTTCGTAATTTCCTGGGCCTGTACCGAGCGAAGATGGGAATCCTTGAGAATCGCTCCGACACTTGCTTCCTGAGAAGTGATATAGGCTGTGATGGATTGGGTTATGGCAGTAATCAACGTATCCCGGTTTTGTTCATACCTGACGATAGACTGAGGAGAACGGTCGGCCTGTTCAACGCCAACACTCAAAAATAAGGTATGAAATTCTTCATGCAGTTCTTTGGTTTTCGCAAGTGATTCAAGCGTACTGCCAGGGTTTTCCTGATCCTGAAGGGCCTTTAAGGTTTTGCGAAAATTTTCAGCTTCCTGAAGGAAATCCTTCAGAAGGGTGGTATCCCGAAGTACCAAATATTGCTTATCACTTTTTAATTGCGCATACAGACTGGTAATGAGTCGCTTCGCTGTTTCCACAGCTGGAAAATGGTGGGTTGCTAACTCAGCGCCTAATTCCGTTAATGCACGAAATTGATGGAGGATATACAAATTCACCCCAACCACCAACGCAAGGATTGTCAGGTACCCAAGGGTTAATCGCCAAAATATAGACAGACGTGGCAACATTTTTACACACCAAAATTAATTAAGATCGTTTTAAAAGAAAAATATCTGTGGGCTCAAGCCTGGAGTGAAGAGTTTCCCCAAACAACCCGCTTTTCTTTCCCCTGGAAATTCAGAGATCTTCTCCATCAGAATCACCAAAGAACTTTCACATAAATGCTGGCTACGTAGCAATGCTGAATTGTATTTCCTACATTGCATGGAGTAATCCTACAGCAGGATTCCATTATTTTATGGAATTTCTGTAAACCCACCAACCATTTTTTTTCTTTATAAACAATCAAACATTAACCCCCAGCCCCCAATGGTCTCCATATTGCATGTGGCACCCTAGCTAACATAATTATTGTGAAGATCTTTAAGTTCCATCAAAGCCCACGTTTTAAATTTTTCCTTATAATCTGATTCAAAAACTTGACGTGGGCATTTTTATTACTGTGCTAAAAACAATATCTACTCATTTGGTGCCTTTCTTCTTCTCCCCCCAAAATTTATCCATCTTCATAATTTTTCATCATCCTCCCCCCTGAATTAAAAACATCTTCCAAATTTTCTAAGGTAGTACTTGGAAGTTTAGGTTTTATTGCCGGATAAATTAAATGATTCGGCTCGCCTTTCTCCTCCTGGGAGAAATTTAAGCACAGGGAAAGCCATGTTTTTCCCCTCAGATGGAAATCACATTAGGAGAGAGCAAATTGAGAATATACACGCACAGAGAAATTCCGTTCGAGAAAACTATTAATGAAATGGGAAAAAGTCTACCAAAAGCAGGAGATGAATAATGAAATTCCAAAGTACCATCCCCTTATTTAAAAAAACTCTCCCAACCAATGATCCTAAGATCGCTCCGCCTCAACTTGGCGAAATCGCACAGAGGTTTCTCAAAAATCTCATCCAGCTTTTTATACAATTAATCATGGGACTGGCCTCTCACGCATCTCCCAAAAGATTTTCGTCTTTCATTCTCCTGGCAGCAATAATAACTGTAATTCCTTGTGCCCCTGTTTTTTCAGCTAACGTTTCGGTGACCTGGAATAAAAATACTGAATCGGATTTAGCAGGATATAAAATATACAAACGGACGTTACCTTCTCAAGATTTTGGACAACCAGTATTTTCGGGAATGACCAGTAATTCATCCTCCCCTTCAATAACCGTATCCGGTCTCAGTGGAGGAACAACCTATGGATTTATCTCTACAGCATTTGATACAGCCGGAAATGAAAGTGCCCCTTCCACAGAAAAACAGATTTCTGTACCTACAAACACCTCACCGCCTCCATCCTCAACACTCAATATTTCGAATCTGACCGTGTCCAGTGGCAAAGCGTATGTCGTGCCCACCTCAGGCCTCCAAACCGGGGGTACCGTCTATATCGATCGCAACTATACCTTTACGACGGTCCACGCTAGCGTGCAGGGAGCCGCGTATATCCGAACGGCGAATGATGACAAAGCAGCGACCAATGCCACCTTTCTCAGCTTTACGGTCAATCAACCCGTCTCCGTGTATGTCGCCCATGGAGATCGCATTACCTCGAAACCCTCGTGGTTGAACACCTTTACCGATACCGGCGCCAATCTGGTGACCTCGGATGCGACCTTTAGCCTATTTGTGCGGTCCTTCCCCGCCGGCACCATCACCCTCGGGGGCAATGCTAGCGGTGGAGGATTCAGCATGTATTCCGTCATCGTTAAATCAAATGGCGCCACCCCAGGTGACACCACTTCCCCGACCGTCACACTGACGGCTCCCAGCGCGAGGGACCGTCTCTGGCTCGGTGACCATCACCGCCAGTGCCAGTGATAATGTCGGCGTGACCGGCGTGCAGTTCCGCCTCCAGGGCGCGAACCTCGGGACTGAAGATACGACTAATCCCTACAGCATCAGTTGGAACACCACCACCGTGCCCAATGGCTCCTACACCCTCACGGCTATCGCCCGCGATGCAGCAGGCAATACGACCACCTCCGCATCCCGCACGGTCACGGTGAGTAATACCAGCACACCGCCCGCCCCCCCTCAACACTCAACATTTCGAATCTGACCGTGTCCAGTGGCAAAGCGTATGTCGTGCCCACCCCAGGCCTCCAAGCCGGGGGCACAGTCTATATCGACCGCGCCTATACCTTTACGACAGTGCCCACTCTCGTGCAGGGAGCGGCATATATCCGAACGGCGAATGATGACAAAGCAGCGACCAATGCCACCTTCCTTAGCTTTACGGTCAATCAATCCGTATCCGTGTATGTCGCCCATGACGATCGAATTTCCTCGAAACCTTCGTGGTTGAGTACCTTTACCGATACCGGGACAGATCTGGTGACCTCGGATGCGACCTTCGCCTATTTGTGCGGTCCTTTTCTGCCGGGACCATTACTCTCGGGGGAAATGTCAGTGATGGCACTGCCGGAAATCTTTTTAGCATGTATTCCGTCATCGTCAAACCCTAGGGCAGGGATGTCCCATGAAATCATCAGAGACGAAACAATAAGACAAATATTCGGAGCAAGATAAGCTATATCTTTATGATAAATTCCACGCATTCCCAACGGGCAGATCCAAGAATAAGTGGTGGCAAGCAATGAAATAGGATGAGTGCCCAACGCCACCACCCTTAAAGGCACTTTGGGATGTAGGAGCATCCGGTTGAAGCCTGATGAAGATACCAACAATAATTTTAGTAGCAGTAAGACACATTTGAGCTGCGACTTATCAGAGTGCGAGGCGTTCACTTCTTGGAAGACAGCACCAATCACTCACTTTCTTTCGTGGAGGGACATAATGTGGGAAAAAACGTGGGACTAACGAGCGTGACGAACCCAAATGATCCGATCCCGCCTGACCTTTTCGCTGGGCAGGATGCAATCGCGACCTATTGGGTGTCCTCCGCTAAATCAATAACAGTTATCGGATTGGGGAATCCAATGCCACAGCCTGAATGATTCCCGGGACAGACCATTCCTCCGCAATTGATGGAGGCAGCATTTTGATTATAAAAAATCGGACATCTACACGTAGGATTAGGAGATTTTGGAAGGGATCAAATTAATGAGATAAGGGAACTCTTTTCGAATCAAGTTCTTCATCCTCTTTTTTCCTTAGAAAAGGCTCAAAAGTATATCAACACCTATGAGTTCTCTTTAATATATTTTGACTTAAATAATGCTTGTTTTACGCTTAATCATTCCCGTACAAGAAAAATCCAGTCTTTTGCTGAGAAATGTTGATTTCTAACGCTACGTTCGAGGCCAAAACAAGGGACATTTATTTATGACCAACCACAAATTCCCAGGTTAGGAGGAGGCTCCATACCAACTCCAACCGAGACACACAGCATGCAAATTTCTCCAAAAACTTCGTTCGTTAACGAGGTTGAATTTTCGGCCTATGGCATAGTTAAGGTTGAAAATTTCTTAAAAATCTTACTAAAGCTTTTCTTAATATTACCGAAACATAACCAGTCACGGGATGAAAACCAAATTTTTAGAGAACCACAAGAAGATACGTCTGCTAGCTTTATCATCAATTAAATTCCTATGCGTAAGGGATTCCAGCGGAGTCACGACATAGCACCACAAGGAGAAAACCATGAAAAGTCGATATGCAACAAATCCAGCAATACTCTGTTGGCCTTTACTCGCAGCATTTTTCATACTGAATGCCACTCAGAGCCTTGCGGCTACCTATTACATATCCCCCACAGGGAGTAATGTCCTGGGTAATGGCACCAGCCAGAACCCTTATTATACGCTCTCGTATGCCTTTTCGAAGGGGGGTGGCCACACCTATATCCTCAAAGATGGCCAATATAATTATGAAGGGAGCACCATCACGAATCCTCCAAGCGGAACAACAACCACACCCACGATGATTCAGGCAGAACACGATGGCAAAGCCGTCATTGATGGTGCAGGCGTTCGTTCGGGAGTTGACATTCGCCAGGTGGGGACCCATCATATCGTCATCGAAGGGCTCCGCCTCCAGAATTCTGGCGAAGGACCTGCCGTTTCCATCCAATCACCAGATGGCACATCGTTAACCAATCAGATCAACAATATTACAATTCGTCGCACCGGTGCGTTTGGGAGTGCGGTGAACACGAACAATAACGTCTGGAGCTTGGCCAGGATTCGTGACTCGTTATTCGAAGAGGTGTGGGGCTGGGGTGCTGGCCGATATGTCCTGAGTGTCTACGGAGGCACTAAAGTCACCGTGCGGCGGGCTGTGCTCAGATGGGATCGTTGGGATGGATTGGACTATAAACCCGGTGATCCGAAATTCAACATGAGTTTATACAATACCTATGACAGCCTGCTGGAGAATGTGATTCTCCTGGATGGGACGACTGCCACAGGAGGAGGAGATCGTGGTGGGATTTTGCTTGCCGGCAATAGCAATGGCGACACCGCTCCCTATACTGGCTCATCCAATAACGTCATTCTTGGTATGATTAGTCTCAATAATGTGGGGAACGGCCTGGCTTCTGAGTCAGGAGGGGCAGTCAATAACAATAATCGATTTGAAAATGTTGTGTCCTGGAGCAATGTATACGCAATTACGGTTCCTAGGAAATAGCAGTAATACCACCCTCAACCATGTCACATTGGGTGGGGGATCTTATGGGACATATTTCGGCGGCGGGGGCAATCAGGTGACCAATGTCTCTCTCAAAAATAGCCTCATACACAATAATTCAAATAGTGGAATCAATGGGTCGGTTACCTCAGACTACAATAACGTCTATTCGAATAGTCCTAATTATACCGGCGCAAGTCCTGGTGCCCACGATTCCAGTGTACAACCGGGATTAAAATATCTGCTGCGGGCGGAAACGGGAACGCCGAATAAGGGGGCGGCATCGGATGGTGGAGATATTGGCGCGACGATAATCAAACGTTATCAAAATGGCACCTTAACAAACGAAAATCTCTGGCCCTTCCCCAATGAAGCACGGATCAAGGCGGATCTCTGTGCAAATGAAACACGAGGGTTCTGCGGCAAATCTTCCCTCACCCATTATGTTTGGGAATTTCTGGGAAACCCTCTTCCAGCAGAGTTTGCGAATGGTGGTGGTACCTCAGATACGATTCCACCAGCTTCCCCAAAAGGCCTTACCCTCACCATTCAATAATATGGTCTAATCTGGTGCAGCAAGCAGCCGTGAAAGACTTGCTGCACCTGCCCCTTACAGGAAATACTTCCACCCATCCGGAGGAAATCACACATCAGAACAGGCGCCGAGGAGTACGGAATAGTATTGGGATGCGGCGGCATCCCAGGTTAAGGTACTGACAGACCCACAAATATCAGCTTGATCCCATTTCCTGGCCAGGGCAATATCCAACGCCTCGCACAACTGGTGACTATTGCGAGGCTCAACAAGTAATCCGTTGTCCTTGCCAATGAGATTTGGGAATATCACCCACTCCGGATGCAACCACCGGACGGCCACAGGATAATGCCTCAAGTACCACATTGGGACATCCCTCACGAAGACTCGGCAAACAGAATACATCACAGGCACCTATCCATAGTGGAATGTCCTGATGGGCCTCGCACCCACAAATTGAATATGCCCTTGAAGGGCTTGTTTGTGGACAAACTCCATATACGGTTTGAGCATGGGACCATCCCCGACAACATAGAGGGTTACTTGCTTTCTAATTCGAACAAGGTTTTGGAAGGCCTCAATCAGATACGGAAGACCTTTTTCTTCCTCTTCGGCCAATCTTCCGACAAAGAGGACGCAAGGGTACCTTTGTGGAAGTCCAAGCATGTTCACGCATTCGGTCTGATCTCTTGGGAAAAATAATTGTTTATTGACGCCGTTACGAATAACCGTGACATGCTCATGATCTTTCCCCACTTCTAGCAGGCGGGCTTTCAATTCTTCTGAAACGACTGTGACTCGAGAAGCCTGTTTCAAGGCCAGACGAATCGGCGCTCTCTTACGTTTTTCAAACAAAAACATATTCACATCACATCCGAGACCTGATAGTACCAGGGGTACCCCCATTATTCTGGCGAGCCAGGCAGCAGCCACTCCATCAGGATAAAGCCAATGGGCATTTATTACATCAAATCGAAAACGGCGCCTCAGGGCGTACGCATACCGAACAAGGCCTAGGAACAACAGGAAACTATGGTAACGGTCACCCCATTTAGGGATAAACGGATATTTCGGACTCAAGACGGGTATGCGATCGACATCATATTCAGTCGGAATTAAGGAATATCCATGCCATCTTTCCAAAAACTTCCATCGAGGGAGCCGGGGGAACCAGGGTTGTGGGCAGACAACGCGGACATCGCAATAGTCCATTAAACCTTGAACAAGTTGCTCGCTGAAGACTCCCTTTGTTGGATTTACGGGAGTCGGAAAAATCTGGGAAATAAACAGAACTTTTAAGGGCGTTGGCATAGGAAGCCGTAGCAACGATCGATAAAGAAAGGGATCAATCAATGTATTTCTTGTGCCACATTTCTAAAGCGACAAGGGAAAAAAGCCTTCGGCTCAAATCTTCCTTCCCGTGCCGATGTCGTTTCAAGGCATTATCGATATATGACTCTTGAAAGTAATTCCGTGTAAGACTTTTGCTGTCTAGCAGGACATCACGAACCTGATGATAAAGGTTTTCCTTAAACCACTTTGCCACCGGCACAGGGAATCCTTTCTTCTCCCGATAAATGATTTCACGAGGTAGGGATTTCTCCATGACTTTTTTCAAGATAAACTTCCCCTCCCACCCCTTCAATCGATACTCATCAGGCAACGACATGGCAAACTCAAGAAGATGGTGATCCAAAAATGGAACACGGAGTTCAAGGGAATTGGCCATCGTCATCTTATCCGCTTTGACCAAAAGGTCATCCGGCAACCAGGACTTAATGTCCACATAACCCATTCTTCTCAATGATGAACTTTGGGGTAGGGTGCCAAAGAGATGTTCAAAAAACGCATCAGAATTATGACCTAGACGAGAGGCAAAGGCAGGTTGATACATTGCTGCCTTTATACTCGGCGTCACATCGTTAGAGATTCCTCGATAGCGTTTGGAAAGAGGCATCCGCACCCAATCAGCATATTTTGTGTATTTTTCATTTTCCTTGGTGAGCATCGAGAGCCCATCAAGAATCCAGGATGGGACATATCCAAATATTCGGTGAATTCGATCAAGCATGCCCATAATGGGGTACAGGGGGTAGCCGGCCAAAATCTCGTCACTTCCTTCCCCGGAGAGAATAACAGTCACATGCTCTTTGGCTAACCGAGAGAGGTGAAATAATGCAATTGCGGCACTTTCCACAATGGGTTCTTCCGTATACTCAAGTAACAGATCCAATGAGGAAAAGAATTCATCTGACTCAAGGATATACTCGTGGTGATCCGTATGAAATTGGTTCGCAATAAGTTTGGCATAGGGAAGTTCGCTGGCACCCCGGTCATCAACATATCCAACAGAAAATGTCTTGACCGGCTCTGTGATAAATTGACTCATTCCTGCAACAACCGCACTGGAATCAATGCCCCCACTCAAAAATGCGCCCAACGAGACATCGCTCATCAGACTCATTTTTATGCTTTTTTGAAGTAACTCGGCATATTGGCCCTGAGCTTCCTCCAATGACAGAGCACTGGGAGGGGCGTCCCTTAGATCCCAATACTGTGAAAGGGTCATCCGCCCATCTTGAAGATGTAAACCATACCCCGGAAGAAGTTTTTGGATGCCTTGAAACAGTGTTGTTTGCCCGGGAACATACCCCACCGATAGGTAAAAATCTAAAGCGGCAATATTGGCGGAGGGTCGATGATCCAGCACCTTGAGAATGGCCCGTACCTCGGAAGCAAAAAGAAACTGATACTGATCCACATAGAAATAGAGTGGCTTGATCCCAACCCGATCCCGAGCAAGAAAGACCGAATTTTTGTTGGCATCATAAAGGGCAAACGCAAACATGCCGTCAAACCATTTGGGACAGTCAATTCCATATTCTTCATAGGCATGAACAATGACCTCAGTATCACACTTCGTTTGAAAGGTGTGGCCCTTGGCTATTAAGTG
The DNA here is from genome assembly GCA_963801755.1 of uncultured Nitrospirales bacterium. Taxonomy (GTDB): domain Bacteria; phylum Nitrospirota; class Nitrospiria; order Nitrospirales; family UBA8639; genus Nitrospira_E. Next base: position 48,484 of record CAWDGE010000014.1, read on the forward strand.
GTCCCGCAATTCAAGAAAGTTGTAAATCTCGCCATTGTAGACAACCGCAATAGTCCCATCCTCATTAAACATCGGTTGTGCGCCCGCATGTAAATCAATAATTTTTAGCCTTCGGTGTCCAAAGCCCACATGCTTATTCAAAAATAATCCCGCGGAATCAGGGCCCCGATGGACCATCGAATCCCTCATCTTCACAAGAAGACTTTGTTCGATAGGTTCACCATCCCTCATCCTCACCACACCACATATGGCACACATAGCAATTGACTCCAAAGAAAAGATTATGACATCACGCCGGCAAAAAACAGTGCAGTAAATACTCGAAGAAACAGGACAAACCCGACTTCTATAAGGGCAATCCAAAAGATATCATTCCGAGTCAACGTAGGATTAAATCCATTTAATGAGCAAAACGCCGCAGCAATCCCAAGCTGTACATAAAAAAGAATAAAATCTGTCGTCACAAACATGGAGGTGGCGGCATACGAACAGATACTCGCCAAAAGGGCCAGGGCGAGTGAGCGATCTTTAGGATCGGAGACTTGCTTCGAAACATGCCACAGACCTTTTATGGAAATATAAGACAAAGCGATATAGACAAATAGTCCAGGAAAGCCCGTTTCTCCAAGATTTTCGACATATGAATTATGTGCGATTAGACTAAGTCCTGTTTTATGTCTGGCAGAATCTTTAAATCGCATTTTGCCTACTCCAAAGACCGGGTGTTCCTTAGCCATCTCCAACCCGGCAGCCCACAGTTCCACACGATGCGACGCAGACTTACTCCCATCACTATCATCTAATCCACGTGTCGTAAGAAACCCGACCAAAGGGGCAGCCAAAACAAGCACCGTCGCACCAATTATCAATGCCGTACGCGGCTTAAAACGTAAGGCAAGAGAAGCAAGCAGAGCCACGCCTGAGGCCAGCAATCCTCCCCGTGACTGGGTCAAAAGAAGACCTTGAAAGATAAGTATGGCAAAAAGGAAGGAAAAAATCCGAACGAAGATGTTCCAGGGGGAGAACATAAATTGAATGAGAAAAGGGAAGGAAATGACAAACAGCAAGGCCAGGACATTCATCCCATCCCAAAGCCCAACCCACTTTGCGCGCCCACCATGTCCATCATCCCAACCAAGATGTTGCCCGGCCCACCCAACGCCAGTAGCCACTTGATCAATACATTGGTAGGCGAGAAGCCCTGACAAAATAATTTGAAACCAGATCACACGGCGGATTTGTCCGGTTGAGTTCAGAAAAAGGAATAAGCACATAAATATAAGAAAGGATTTCGAGTACTCAGTGAAAGCCGCCCTGGCATACCATGATCCCTCCCCACCTTGCGCAAGGTTTGACAGGATGATCACAACAAGCCAGACGATCAAAACATATAATAATGGCAATTTGCCCAAACGCTGCCATCCATCCAATTGAAAAATGGAGCCAACGATCAAAAAAGCGAAAATAATATAATCAACAGGCCAATTCAGCATAAACGACACCCAGTCTTGGGGCCGTAGATAGAGCGTGATGAGGTAAATAAAAAGAAGAAAAGACAGGGGTGAGGGTATAGGACCATTCACAGAAGTCCGATTGGGCCCAATGGAATTCACAGGGTCTATCGCTGCGGTTTCATCTTTAATCATAATGATTTGAATGAAATCCTTTGCGGCTTTTCCAAATAGAATAGTTTTGCTGTTAAATTTATTTTATTTGACATTTTGTATTGCTTGAAGATTTCGAATTTCCTCTAAATAGTGAGTAGGATCACCCATGGATCGACATTCCGCAGCCTTCACCACTTGAAATAACTCATGGGCAGTCACATAATGAAGACAATATCTCCTGCCATCGTTATAGTTGGTCTCCAGATATGTCCACATACGGTCCATGGGCTCTCCAAGGAGAACACTCATGTTGTGTTCATCCGCGCCATGTGTATGAAGCTTCACGAAGATCCAATTGGGTTGCCCCTGCACGTGAATATGAGTCTTAACCCAAAGGTCAACGCGATCGTTGGAGGGGGGGTTGTCACCTGACAGTTCACCATTTTCAATTCTGGGAAGAAATCCTAATTTCCGAGCCTTCCAATTCAATCCTAACGGACCTTGGATCAGCATCAAATCTCCACGGGCTTTCTTGCCAGCTTCAACAGGGACACCGGCATTATGGGATTTCGGTTGCAAAGGATCATCTGTGGCATAATAAAGAGAATTAATTGTTTCAACCTGCGTTTCATCGGGGGCGGAAGGAAAAGTGAAATCCGCATAACACCCCGTCTCACGAAGAATGGTAATCTCATTATTCACTCCACACCATTTTCCTGCCAAACTACTATTATCCAAGGCCCAGTTCCCATGGATAAAGCCATATTCGATATTTCCTGATTCGGGATTTTTTCGGAGGAGATGGTGTTTCTCATGGAGGATAGTCTTAAATTCTAGGAGTGTGTTTCGAAGATTTTCGGCTGTATCATTATCGTGATGGAGGTGAACCTCTACATCTCCAAAACCCATTCGGCATAAATCTGCGAGATGGTCAAGATGTTCGGGGCGATACTCTTCTGCAGGAAAAAAGAAGCTATGCTGAGGACACCGCCCACTCCCATCCTGATGCTTGGACGCAAGAGCCGGGTAGAGTTTCCTCCATTTCTCCACCCTGGCGCATTCCTGTTCGTACGGCACCCCACCAACAGCAGGCTCATAATGGTCCGCAACACAAAAGAATAAATGAATAGGCCCCTGAGACAACCTTGGACGGGAACGGAACTGCTGAGCCACATAGCTTGCAATCCATAGATGCATCTGCTTTCTATGTAAAACGATCCCGACAAATCCCAGGAGGATCAAAATGCTAATGAGAACCCCATAGACAAGAAACACTCAGAATTTCTCCAAGATTATGCCATCCCTATCGTTCAGCTTTACGCCAGAGGCTAGTCTGACCGGCACTGAAGAAATGCCGAAAAAATCCATACAACGCGGCCGCATTCCCCATACAGAAATACAACGGCACATACAAAATATTTATACGGCCAAGTTTTTCCATCAGAACCCATCCTAAGACCGCAGCAAGATAAAAGGTGATTTGACCCCAGAAAAGGGTTTGATACCAAAGGGAAGGAATCACCGCACTAGTGAGCAGCATGCCCAAAAGAAAAAAGGGAATCAACCAACGAAATAGTTTGTGAGAGATAAACTGAAAGGCAAAGATCGTCTTTGGTGGAAGAAACATTCTCCGAAATTCAGAAAGAATTTGATACCCGGCAGATGCATACCGCACCTTGAGGAAGAATTCATCATGAAGGGTTTTTGATGAATATTCTGCCGAAGTGGCCTCCCCTTCATAAATGACTCGGAAGCCAGCTTCAACGATCTTGAGAGAAAGAAACATATCGTCATGAACGATGGTTGGCGGCATAGGAGAAAAAAGATTTTTACGAATGGCAAAGATCTCACCATCTGCACCCACAATCGATCCTAAATTACTTTCTTGAGATTTGAGCCAGCCTTCGTAATTCCAAAAGGCTGTTTCCCCTTTACTAGTCTGCCTTTCGCTGTCCTTTAAAATGACTTTTCGACCTGAAATTCCTCCTACAGAAGGGTCATGAAAATTTCGCACGATCTTTTGAATGACTGTTGGTTCATACATAGTGTTTGCATCAGAAAAAAAGACAATCTCCCCCTTAGCCGATGAAACAGCATGATTCAAGGCAGCCGTTTTTCCTTGCCGAAGCGGGCGATACAAGACGGTGACTCCTTGTTTTTCATATGACTGAGCAATACTGACCGTCTGGTCAGTCGACCCATCTGCAACAACAATAACCTCTAACTGCCCCTCTGGATACGCCAACGCCATCGTGTTGGCCATTTTGCCACCAATGACTTTTTCTTCGTTATAGGCCGCAATAATCATAGAGACAGACGGAAAGATTGTTTCCTGCTTGATTGGCCTCGGTCTCATACGTGCGAAAACCCAAACAAGAAAGGGATAACCAAAATAGGTATACAGCACCGCCACAAATGCAGCCCAAAATAGCAATTTCATCCCAATTCCTTCTCAGTAGGGTAGAGATTTATCCCACACATTCAATTTCCTTCAAGCAGAGCCTATGGCTAGGCTTCCTTTTTCTCAAAAAGGAAAAGGGAGAGATTAAACTTGATTAAAGGTAAGTGTATGGAGTTTATGTCGGTAATTCTCCCGACAATCCTAAGTGGGTAGATATAGCGGGGCGGGAGAAACCAGGCTCCTCAACTCTTTTCCATGAGTACAGAGGCAAACCGTTCTACGTGTTTTCCGTTCTCGTACCAGGTGTGCTTGTCCAAAACTTTTTGCCGGGCACGCTCACCTAATTTTATCCGCAGAGCGCTATCGCTCAATAACAGGGAGAGGGCCTGCCGTAGCGAATGAGGATCTCCACGTTGTACGATCAATCCATCCACTCGATCTTCAATAATATCCCGAATAGGCAGAAGATCCGGCGCAATCACGGCTTTTCCCATTCCCATAAATTCAAACAAGACTATGGGAGACCCAAAAACATTTGAATCTGGCAGGACACAGATATCCATGGCCGCGATATAGGATAAAACCTGGGATCTGGGCACAGGGCCTGTCAGAAAAACAACCGCTTCCAATTTACGGTGCCGAACCTGGTCCCTGAGCCTATCAGCTATTGGGCCATCACCCACCAGCATTAGCCGAACAAAAGGATATTCCTCGTGAATATCTCTGACCACATCAACAAGCAGATCTAACCGGTCCCATGCATCAAACCATCCTGCAAAGCCAACGACAATATTTCCATTGAATGTATAACGGGTTCGAATATCCTCTCCAGTAACGGAAGTTTCTAGAATGCGGGAATCTATAGCGTTGGGAATCACATGAACCCCTTCTGCTTTCCCGCTCCGTTTTAAGACTTCTTCTTTCAAAAAACTGGAGACTGTGAAAATCACATCGGCCTTTTTGAATACCATTTTTTCAAACCATTTAGAAACAGGAATGAGCAACTGGTTTCGAGCCCTCTGAACCCCCACCACCTCATTCACTTCGAGCAACACGGGCCAACCAAAATATTTGGCTAAAAAGACTCCCATAAACATGAAGAATGCATACCGTTCATAGTACACATCCTGGCCACGCCGTTTTAATAGAGGCCCCAATCGAAACAATACAACCAGGTTATAGCTGATTTCCAGAATTTCAAAAACAATATCCGGAACCCAGCAACTGACAACCTTCCAGATCCGGTTTATCCCTCGTACCTTAGACTGACCTTTATCTATTGGCGAATCCCCAGCCATTGCCAGTGGATCCACACCGGACGGGGAAGCCATTGTGGTCGTATGCCCAAGAGTTTCAAGAGCCCGAACCATACTGGCAATATGGACACCTTCCCCCCCACGACCCAACGTTCTATGATGATAAAGAAATTTCATCTTTCTCACTCCATCAAACCCTGAGCATCCCTGAAATTGAAACCGGTTGAAATTTCTGGCGAACGATGGCATCCAGGATAACTGGAAGCGCCTGGAGGGCATGAGGATTAGTCCCATGATATAAGAGAATATCCCCAGGCTGAAGAGACTGGCATTGTAGCGCAGCAAGGATTTCTCCCGAGCTCGTGGCCTGGAAATCTTTGAGATCAACATTCCACATAACACATGTCATGTTTGCTATCCATGCTCCAACAATGGAACCCAAGCATAATTTCCCGAAAGGGGGGCGGAATGATTGGCATGGGCGTCCTGTGATGGCTTGGAGAAGAGACTGCGTCTTCTCGATTTCTCCTGCGGATTCCTTCCATGATAAGGAATCGAAAGAAGGATGGGTATAGGAATGATTTCCTAATTCATGGCCTTCTTCAAAAATTCTCCGAACCATCACTTTGTGCTGTTCAACCTTTTCACCAACAAGGAAAAAGGTTGCTGTAACACCATAGTTTTTGAGGATTTCAAGAATTTTCGGGGTATAGATCGGATCGGGGCCATCGTCGAAGGTAATGGCAATGTGACGATTATCCCGCTTTCCCGTCCATAACATCCATTGCCGTGGAAACATCCGAAGACTGGCTTTCACGATGTTCTTCAAAAATTGAGCTGGTGGTTCTGCCCCATAGAGATGTTGGTAAGCCTCAGACATGGCAGTCATCCCAAAACGTTCTCGAATACGACATTCAGCATTTTTGGCGATTCGGTCGGCTTCACCTGGATCCTGAATAAGTTGTTCAAGGGCTTCAGCTAATGCCTCTGGCTGACCGGAAGGAACCAGGAGACCCGACTCCTGATGCACGACAATCTCCGGGATTCCGCCCACATTCGTCGCCACGACGGGAAGGCCGTTGGCCATCGCCTCCAACAATGAAAGGGGAATTCCTTCCGAAATAGACGGAAGAACAAACAAGTCGAATGTGGAAAGGAACGTTTCTACATTTTCTTGATACCCCATGAACTCTACCGTTGTAGAAATTCCTAGAGTCCGAGCAAGCAATTCCAAATCACCCCGCTGAGGCCCCTCCCCCACCAACACGAGCCGAATAGGGAGACCACGTAATCGAAGAATTGCATGGGCGTGCAGGAGATGATGGATCCCTTTTTCCGGAGAAAGCCGGGCAACTGTCCCTACGACCCATTCTCTTTGATTCCTGGAACCGGGTGCCTCGAGAACAGCGCCGCTCTTCACATGGTGTAGTCTCGAAAATTTCTTTTCTTCGATCCCATTTAAAATCGTCACACCTTTAGGAGAGGAGATTCCATACTGCCCAAACGCCCTAGTAGTGTCTTCAGAAACACCGACGATTTTATGGAAAAATACGGACGCGACACGAAACTTTAGACGGTCCTTCCAATTGTACGTTCTCAGCCAGATATCATGTTGTGTATGAATACGAACGGTGACGGACGTCAACCACGCGGCCCACCCCGCATACAACATCGGATCAAGACTGTGGGTGTGAACCACGGTGACTCCTTCCCGCTTCAACGCCGTGGCCAACCGCCGGATCAACCCCAAATCAAGACCCGGTTTGCGTTTGACCATGACAATTCGACAGCCGGCTTGTTCCGCCAGAGGAGCGAGAACACCTGGCTCGTCCAAACAGACGACGATAGTGGGCCAAGTTGACAGCACTGGAGAACTGACAAGAGTACAGACCAATCGTTCAAGTCCACCAGGTTGGAGACTTAACACCACGTGAGCAACTTTTGGTTGACCAATCAAGGCCATTCCTCTGTTTTTTTGCTATCCCATGCAAGGAAACGTTCACGACATGAGGGCAAACCCTATCGAGCTGTTCGCCACATCCGCTTGATTCCATGGGTAGCGAATTGCAAACCAGCCTCGACTTCTGACCGATTCAAACAGCCGGCACCTAAAATGAGAACAGGGTAACAGAAAACTATCGCCACCCCGGCTCCCAGGAAACCACCGTATCCCACAAACAGCATTCCCCAAATGAGTCCCAACAGAAGCCCACTAATCCCTCCAATTTTTCCCAGGGCTTTATAATCATATTGAACAGGAAAAAGCTGTTGGGAATAGAAAAGCATACAACTCACGCTCACGACTTCCGCCAATAGAAACGCAAGGCCTGCCCCCATCGCCCCCAGACGAGGGATCATGGCAATACTTAATAGGATTTTCACAAGGCCACCAATAACGGTCACATAAAACATGTATTTGGTCTTTTTCATATACAAAATCCCGGTCTGAAAGGGATAGCCCAAACTGGACACCAAAAGACCCGCAGCCAGTATTGGGATAAGGTGTTCCGCAGGCCAGTACTCTGGAGTCGTCAACATCCGGAGAACACCGGGTGAAAAGGCTGAAATTCCCAATGCCAATAGCCCAACCGTGGCAGCCATATAGATAACAATCTTAGCTTGCAACTCTTTGACATTCTCATTGTTCATAATCGAAAATCGGAACGATCCATAACTATTTTTAAACGGCTCCAGAACCAGCACATGGCCCAGTTCTACGAACTTCAGCGCTAAGGCGTAGAGCCCGACCGCTTCAAGTCCATACAAAGCCTTCAGGAGAAACCGATCTGAATACAGAACGGCCACCCCAACAATGGTGCTCAAGAGAAAGGGGAAACTATAGGTGAGTACCTGTCGAAACTTGGTTTGGTGAAACCGTAGTCCACATTCATACACCGTGGTGCCAACAACATAGCCCCACGATATCCCGACGCTCATGAGATTTCCCAGAAGAATCCCCCACACTCCCCATCCAAGAATAGCCACCGAGTAAAAATTACATCCAACCTGTAAAAGTAATCGCAAAAAGGAAGCGACCACAAATCTGGTGGAATACTCCCTGGCCCGGAAGTACGCAAGTCCAATTTCCGTGGACAATTGTAGAATGAGAATAAGGAGGCCAAGCTGCAGGAGACTCGCTTCTTGTCGTGAGCCAAGCAGAATGCCTGACAAGATCGGTGTCGTAAACCACAACAGGGCGACCCCGGTGCAGGCAATCAAACCGGATCCGACCAATGTCGTACTCACCAAAAGTTTTCGTTCCAACTCTTCCTGGAACTCAAAATAAAATCGCAATGTCGCATGCGCCAATCCCACTCCCAGCAAAGAAGAGACGAGTGCCGTGACACCGTAGACTAACTCCAGCGTCCCATACTCTGCAGGAGTCAAATAGCTTGTATAAAGGGGAAGAAGAAGAAAAGCTCCAGCGCGATTGACAATTCCTCCGATGGCATAAATGGAAGAATGCTTGAAAAGGCGCTTCATATCTGACTGCATATTCATAAGTCCAATTCAAAAGAAAAACCGTCAACAAGAAACATCAGACTGTTTATGGCCATATATTCAATCGGAATATTATGAGGCAGAACAGTTTGCCTCGGGGACCATACCTAATGCCTTCTCAAAAGCAGAACGCAGAATTGGCATCATGGTGTGAGAGATCCAATCTTCATCCGATTTATGCCAATGATCGAGATGCTCATGAAATTGATAGAGAAGCAGAATGACTGCATACATTTTCTGCCGATCTCCAGGTCCTAGACCGAGTGCTTGCCAATACGTTTGAACGCAGTCATTCATCAAAAGATCTTCTTCAAACGCCACTCTCACAATGGCTTGATAAAAGGGAATTCGCTGTTTCAAATAGACTTCGTAACTCAAGTACCACAATAAATCCATCAACGGAAAACCCATATCTCGTGACAAATCCCAATCGATCAAACCAACAACTTCCCCGGATTCATTGACGAGTAAATTCGTGCGCTTAAAATCACCGTGTGTCCGTACCAAAACGGTGTCCTTTCCCAGTAACCGTTCTTTCAATAGCGCTTCAACCTTTGCAACCATCTCTTTATTGGTTCCTTTGGAATACCCCATTAAATGGGAAAGAGAGGCACCCACAAGGCGCTCAAAGAGCACGTCATCAAGAATCACCTTCTGTGCTGTTGCCGTATGAAGTTGTAAAAGGGAGTGAAAGGCCTGAGTTGTCATCATGTCAGGTTTCCACGACCATTTTCTGGTCCCTGTTGGTTCGATGCCTGGCAGTTTGGTTTCGGCAAAATATCTCAGATCACCAAAACGGCGAAGATCGTAGGGAACTGGAATGGCCACAGAAGTTTTACCCTGTAACGCTTGCAAGGTCTCATAATTATTACGACAGCGAAACAAAGACTCGTCGCCTAAAGGAAACCGGACAATCCAACCTGGAAGTTTCCCCACAAGCGTATTGGCTGTTCCGACATACACTTGAATATCTGATTGGTCCTTTTGGGCAATCTCAGGCTGATTCACAATGTCCCCGATCACCCCTGAAGGCATATCCGGGCAGGACTTTCCTATAATCAAACCGTATGATTCCCCCTTCACCATTTTTTTTAATGTGGACCGACATCTGTAGACCCAGGACTTATAGTTCCGTTTCTCAAACACCGCTTCGACAGGACCGGACGTAGGGTAAAACTTGAGTCTGGTGAGAACTCGGTTTGGATTATTCTCCACTGCCGTTTCAAATCGCCGTTGGCATAACCGTTGAAAATCATGCCCAAAACCTGAGAAAAATGGCTCTTCCTTCATTCCCAAATAGATCATTCCCGCAGGGGTTAAAAATTTGGAAAGTTGAGAAAAGTACTCCCAACTCTTTTGCACAGTGCCCCCTTCGGCCTCCAACCATACCTGCGCGTTGGGAAGACAAATGACATCAAATAGGCCTTCTTGAAACGGGAGCGGCTCGTGAAGTCCAAACGTTTGAATCGTTTCAATCGTCCGGCCATCGTGTCGAGCGCGAGCAATGGCGCATTTCCTGCTAGGCTCGTCACGAAACACTCCAGTCACATTAGGGAATAAATAGGAGAGAGCCACGGTCGTGGTCCCCAACCCCGCATCAAAATTCAAGACAGTATCTTGGTGTGTTCTTCCCACCCATAACATCCAAGCTGCCTGGGAACCCAGATGAATTTCCCAAAAAAGATCCTTTCGTTCATTGGAGCTCAATTCATTCAGGATGATGCCGACACCGTCCCGCCATCCATATCCTTCTACCAAATCGGCGAGACGTTCATGTATCGTTGAGGCAATCACCCGATATCCTTGAGACAGCCCATAGTTCTTTGAAGAAAGTGAAGAGTACGTTTCACCATGTGTTTAACCAATCCCCTGGCAAACCGGACTTGATACAAAATGTTCGCCGGATGAAATTTCATAGCTTTGATCTGCAACTTCCAGGCATATCTTTCCCCTTCAACAAAGCTACTATCTGCCCATTCAGCATAGATTTTTGCTTTGCGTATTTTGTAGCAATTAGGAGAATATTCACTTCGGTAAATTCGCAACAATTGAAATTGAGCCCCATATTCCTTCCTCAGGCTTCCATGGCTCCTTGAGTTTTTAAGGACCCGATACTGACCCACATTTTGCGAAGCCAAGTAAATTTTGGTTTTTTCCGAAGCCCGTATCCATAAATCATAGTCTTCTGCTTTGAGATCTTTATTCCCAGGCTGGAATCCCCCAATTTCCTGAAAAACTTCTTTCCTGATTAGAGAGGTCGACATACCTATCACATTGCCTTCCATCAGTAAGACCTGCTTGAGATTCATGGGCTGATCATGGAAACCTGATGGCCTTTGGCAAGATTCGAGCGTTCGACCCAGTTCATCTATTTTCTCCATGAAACCACTGACAACCCCTACACATGGATGTCTTTTCACAATATCCATTTGCCACTCAAGTTTCCGGGGAAACCAAATATCATCTGCATCACAAAAGGCAACATAATGCCCCAGACTGAGGTCGACTCCCACATTCCGGGCAATGGCCACACCCTGGTTTTCCTGGTGTATGCATTGAATTCGATCGGAATATTCTTCCAGGATTTCCAGGGAAGAATCCGTAGAACCATCATTCACGGCAATAATTTCAAATTGCCTATAGGTTTGATCTAAGATCGATTCAAGAGTTTCACGCAAAAATTTGGCGGCATTAAAGACAGGGACAACAACTGACACTAAGGGTAAATTTACCATTGGGTATGTAGGTGAATTCCAATTTTTGCTCATAATTAAGGCGGATTACGCGCCATGTTGACCACCTGTATCCGCTTATCGCTACCTGGGTTCGCGCTATGAATTCCAGCAAATTTATCACCAAGTGCCTCTTGTACCCATTCAATCAGCACCATTTGGTATCTTGGTGTGGTCAGGATCCACACAGCTCCTTCTCCTCCCTGCACAGCCTTTTGGACGGTGTCCTTATTATGCAGTATGAAGTTTCCCCACCGGTCTTTCGTTCCTTCGTCCTGGGAATTCTCCCTAAATAAGGAAGACTGATCGTCATAAAATATGTAGTTCTCATGCGTGAGATAAAATGACGAAGAAGGGACGGCATTAAGAATCAGGTCGCCAGTATTCCAAGCTTCATTAATATAGTCCGCAGGACCTCTCACATCAGCTCGCTGATAGTAGTGAACCGCAACTTCATCGGAAACGTTCATACGAAAGTTCACCTCGGCTTTTCCGATATTCATGATATGTGCGAAGGAAAAATCTTCCGAGCATAGCAATAGTCCAAATGCCAAGAGTCCCACCGCAAACTTAGGGACTCTCCTCAGTAAGGCATTTGGAGACATCGTATGATCCAGCCACGACTTACCAGCCAGCGCGCCTTCAAACCACAAAAGGAGAAACAAGGGATAAAGGAAAAAGGAATATCGTGTCGAGTTGTACATCGTATTGATCACTCCCAGGATGAGGATACAACCAACCAACACCAGAAGAAGAAAGTGATCAGTCAGGAATTGGCGGGAATTTCTCGAACCCCACAACACCATCAAACCGAAAAGACATGACACCATCATTAAATAGGGCATCACATCAAGCCAGAGAAAGACAAACTCCTCCATCACTCTTGGATAATGAAAGACAATGGCAAAAATTTTATGCAAAGATAGGCTTTCTGCTCCTTGGATAAAAAGATGCCCGGTAGTCGTAAGAAACCCCACGGTAAGCCAGAATCCAAGGCACGCGACCAGGAATATGGCAAAACTCCTTTCAATAGACCTTCGTAAGACGAACTGTGGATCAATGGTTTGAGTGAAATATGATACAAGCAGAATGGCCAGCACGACTCCAAACAACTGAAATAGGCCAGCCCCAAGTAACGCTAAGGCAATGGTTTTTTGTCGCCAATCCCATAAGGAATTTTTCATCCCCATATATGCGAGACCTATTCCCATAAGGACAAGCACCAAATACCCCACGCCCCAAAGATCTCCTCGCAGGAAGACAGACTCCCACAATGAGATGTCTGGAGGTAGAAGAGGGCCGCCTCCTTCCTGAGGGAGAACGAATCCTTTTGGGTACTCGTTTCCCGAGCTTCCAGGGTAAAGCCAAGACCACACCCTTGGAGAAACAACATTCAAAAGAAGAATGGCACTAGCCCAAATCCCATACCGCAACTGATTTACAAGGCTTACCCCTCGAATCAATAGGGGCAAAAACAGTAAGCAAGCCATGAAAATCGAACCCTCATAGATGACGGTGCTGATAGAAGCAATGGCATAGGACCAAAGAATTGCCCGCTTTCGGCCAAGAAAAAATCCTTCATGAAAGCAATAAAGAAACCAAATAAATGCACATTGAAACATAGAATACATTCGTGCAAATCGAGCAAATTCCACTTCCCAAATTGAAACACAAAAAAAGGCAACTAGCAGAAATGCTCCTGCGTTTCCAATTCGTTTCCTACCCAACAAATAGAGAGGGGGGATCGTTAACAGATTAAACAGGACCGCTGGCAATCGAAGCGCATATTCATTCAGACCGAATAGGCCTGCACTGGCAGCTTCAAAGTATTGGAAGAGCAAGCCTCGCCAATACATGCCACCATCGGGATATAAAGGGATCCCCTTTTGCTGAATCAGTTCAACCGATTTTGCAATATAAAATTCATCGACAGCCAGGCACCAGGTACCTAACGCATCGAACCTGGCCAAGACCCCAATAAAAAAGGCGGCAAGACAAACAATGGCACAACCTAACTCGCTTTTCGAAATGGATACACCTGGAGAGGAAGCCAGTGGGGAATTCATAAGAACAGAGTAACCGGAAATCGTGTTCGAGCTACCTAACTTCAGACTATCGTTTTCTTACTTAATGGCACCTCTAAAAACTTCCAGTTTTGGAGTCGTCCCTTCCTGCCCCTGCTGGTGAGATGGGCGAAACGCCCTGAACGCCGTGTGCGTGGGAGTGACTGGTTGACTGCTTGACGCTCAAGGCCTTCTCTCCTTCCTTTGTTAGGCCATCTGGTGCCGACTCGCGGCTGTGAGGAACAGCACCCGTTGAAAGTTATAGACCAGATTTTTGAGCCCGATCTTGGCTCGAGCCCGGATCACCCCAATCGTTCGAATGAGCTTCCCGCCCATCGCCGTCACTTGGTGGCCGAAGACATGCTCGACGCGAACTCGCGTCCGCGCTCGACGCCGATTCCGCGCTTTTTGCTGCGACGTCAGAGGCTTGTCCCGATAGCCTTTTTCTTGAATGTGAGAACGGAGGTGCTGCCTCTTGAGTAACGCTTCCGTCTCCTGGGAGCGATACGCTGAATCCGCCCACACACCTCGTCCGGCAGACTCCGGTTGCAACACGGCTTCCAGCGCCTGGCTGTCATGCACCGCGGCATTCGTCACGGTATAGCGCCGAATCAGCTTGTGTTGCTTGTCGACATTCACATGATTCTTATAGCCATAGTGATTGTCCCCATGCTTGACCGTCCAACGGGCGTCGATATCTTTCTGCCGGCGTTTGGCTGGGTCCGCCTCCCACTCGGTGGGACTCTGGCCCGCTTTAATCGCCGCGTTTTCTTCTCGTGTATTCCGTTGCTTCGGGACCGGGACCAGTGAAGCATCGATCAGTTGGCCCCCTCGCGGTTGGAGTCCCTGATCGGCCAGATAAGCGTCAAATTGCTTGAACAGGGCTTCGACGACGCCCGCTTGTGCCAAGGTTTCCCGAAACAGCCAGATCGTCTTCGCATCGGGGATGCGTTGGGCCAGATCGAGGCCTAGGAATCGCATAAACGACAGGCGATCGCGGATCTGATATTCCGTTTGGTCATCGGATAAGTTATAGAGGGCTTGCAGCACTAAGACTTTGAACATGCAAATGGCATCGAAGGGAGGCCGACCGCCTTGTGTTCGCTTGGAGCGGCGAAGGACTTTGGCCAAGGCCGGCCGAAAGGCTTCCCAGGGGACCACTTGCGCGAGTTGCTCTAAGGGATCGCCCTTCTGACTGAGGGCCTCATAGCGCGTCGTGAGATCAAAAAATCCAAGTTGGCTCGGTGTCGACATAATCAGATCCTCCTTGGACACGCAGCATCCCATAATCGAATCCATTTGTCAGGAGTTTTTAGAGATGCCCTTGATATTGATTTGGCGACTATTCATAAGATTTTGCCTTTAAGAGATCTTTGATGGTGTAGTCTTTCATCTTCCTGGCATGAGTGAAAACGATCATTTCACCGAGGAGGCCGACCGAGGCGGTTTGGACTCCGAGTACCATCAATAGGACACCCAGAATTAACAGTGGCCGATCGGTGAGTCCAGTGAGACCAAAGAGTTTTTGGATAGCCAAAATCAGGGAAATGATCAGGCCACCGGAAAACAACCCTGCCCCAACCAAACCGAAAAATCGCAATGGTTTTTTGGTGAATTTGAAGAGAAACGCAACGGAAATGATATCGAGAATCCTGCGAAGGTATACCCCGGGCCGAAGCATTCGGGAATGAAAATCCGCTGGATGCTGGGCGACATCTCGCTCCACCACCCGGAACCCCCGTTGATAGGCAAGTAAAGGAAGAAACCGATGCAGATCTCCATAGAGATTCACTTCGCGAACCACATGCTTCCGAATGCCACGAAGACTACAACTCATATCATGAAACTGCACGCCAGTCAGCAATCGCATGGCAAAATGGAAGACGCGATTTTGAAGACGATTGATCCAGGGATCTTGCCGAGGGAAGCGACGGGTCACAACCAGATCATAGCCCTTATTGAGGGAACTCATAACTGTATGCAGACCTTCGGGAAGCGTTTGGAAGTAGGCCGCCAGAGTAATAATGACGTCAGCCTGGGCCTGCTGAAATCCCACCATAAGGACAGTGGCTTCTCCAAAATGTCGCTGGAGTGGGACGATTCGAACGGGCTCTCCCTTGTCTATCAGGCCATATAGGGGTTGGGCGGCTTTTTCAAACCCTTCGTCTAAGACAAAAATAAATTCAAATGAGGGCACCAGGCTGCGCAAGATGTCAGCATGCACACCATAAATCTCGTCTAAGGCATCACATCGTTCGGTGACCGGCACGACAACGGAAACAGCAACAGGCGTTGAATCTGTAGAAGTACATTTTGTCTCGAGGCGATGAATAGTCATGGGAAAAGGCCCCCGGGAATGCAACATGCCATGGTTACGTTCATAATTTTTTTTCTTACTAAGAAAACGTGATGCTGGAACAGCCAACCGCCAAACGAATGCAGACAGGTTTTTGGTAACTCAAGCTCAATCTTCCATTCCTGACGAGTTGTCTAGACATTTCTTGGTGATTTGATGGGATCATTGCCTCGACACCATGGAATTCACACGGAAGAAACATTAACTTTGAGCTTTCCATATCATTTGTTCGGGACGGTAATCTCCGGCATAGAGGATCATTTCACCCAGAATTCCCATTGTCAGCAAATGGCCCGTAAGGGCGAATAGCAAAAAGGCCGTTGCAGGAAACACAATGCCTATGCCCTCTGAAAAAAACATGCCGAACAAGCTCAGACTGCCTAACAATGCTCCGGGAATGGCTAAGGTTCCAAACCATAAGGCTGGCCTGGAAGCAAACCCAGTTACCATTTTCACCGAAAACAAATCCAAAAACACACGCCAAGCCCTTGAGATTCCATATTTGCTTTTTCCAAATTTTCGTGGATGATGAGTCACAATTAATTCGGCAATTCTCGCTCCAGACAAGGTTGCCATAGCGGGAATAAAGCGATGAAGCTCAGAATACAAAGCCACGCGTTTAATAATTGAGGCACGATAGGCTTTCAGGGAACATCCGTTATCATGAATAGCCACACCGGTGATCTTGCCGATAAGCCAGTTTGCAATCAGAGAAGGAAATCGACGAGATAAAAATTTATCCTTTCTTTCCTTCCTCCATCCACAGACGACATCAAAACCCTCTTCTATTTTTGTCAACAGTCGCGGAATATCACTGGGATCATTTTGCAGATCCCCATCCATACTGATAATCACTTGTCCTCGTGCTGCTCTGAACCCAGCAGCCATGGCCGCGGTTTGTCCAAAATTTTTTCGAAAACGAATCACGGTGACCCCCGGGTTCTGTTGATGGAGTTGTTGAAGTAACTCGAAGGTCCGATCTTGGCTTCCGTCATCCGCGAACACGATTTCATAGGACTGCCCATTCTGCTCACATGCGGTTCGAATAGCCTCATAAAGAGGCTGGACGCATTCCTCCTCATTGTAAATGGGAACCACAATAGAAAGGAGAGGTCGCATAATCATCAAAGCCCTTAACCCAATAAGCTCCGAATGAAAGTCTGAGTGTTCAGGAAAATTATGTCCAAATCATTCTCAGCCCTTTCACATGGGCTTCTCCTCGCATTCCCTTTCACAAATCAATCGTCTCAACAGCGACAATTACGCGATAGAGGCATGAGCGCCTTTCAGCATTCAACCACATTTTCTTCCAGGACCAGGGATCCTGAGGCATATAGGCCAGAATACAAACAACACAGAAATCATATTTTTTATGAGAACCGATAAAAAAGAATATGTAGGTATGTTTCGGATACGGAAAGGCGAAACTAAAGGTCCTTAGTCAGATGCCAGTACAGGTGAAAAAACGGAGTCGCCATGAAGGGTCTGTCACCTTCTGAACCCCTTTATTCGCCCGTAGACAGGGAAGACGTGGTGTTCCAGTTCTCCTTGATAATGAACTCCACCATAGAGATAAATGCCTTCCTAAAAGTCCAAGTGGGACCCCAAAACCCCGAGCCACTCCGGCAATACTATGCCACTGACATACGGAGAATTTGTCCCTGTCGGTATCGAAAAGTTGATGATGTGAAATGGGTGGGGAAGACTAAAATGGGCCCAGGCCTGGCACTAACAGGTGCGTGTGTGGCTCATCATAGAATGAATGCCAGATGGCATGAACCATTCTTAGCAAAAGACAATATCTAGCGAGCCAATCTGAAACCTAAATGTGCGGAGAAGGGAGAAAGAATGGGCTTATTGAAACTTATAGCGGCAAAGGCCTTGGTTTAACGAGGTTTACTGACTGATCGTGGAATTTTTCATTCCCATCACCTAGACCGTTAGTACGTGGGTTCTGAACCATTCACAATAGAGTCTGAATTGGTAGGATTGCTCCCAGATCGGACGCATGTAGCTGCCCTGTATGCGCCTCATTGTTGATCGCTGAGAAAAATCCATGAGGCTATTGAAGTCCTTCACTCAACCAAGAGCCAAAGTTGCACTGACAAGTGAGATCAAGGCAGGGGTGTGACATTCAGATTTTTGGGAGGTTCTGGTGGTACATTATCTAAACCTGCGATCTGGTGGGTGCGAAGTTTTATGGTGCCTTGGTTCCAAGCCGGTTCTTCACTGTAATACCATTTCCATTCGTTTCCATCTCGAAAAATGATATTTCTCTCTACCCCATTTGATTGCACGACCCGTTGGTTTTGGATGTTCCTCATGTCGTCAAGATGGGTGGTAGCAAAATACAGGTTGTCATTGTTGCTACCAGGATGAGTACCACCAGCAGGATCATATATTAATGTGATGGTGTTGTTATCATCGTGTAAATATGCGTCGAGCCCAGACCAACCCCAAGCCAGGGCAGTTATGCCGCCCAATTCAGTAAGACTCCAAGCATTTGATCCTCTAGAGGCAGATTTTAGCTGTCCACCTTCAGCAGTAGTGATGTACAGACCAAATTGGCTACCATTATATACCCAACCTGCAGCGTAGTTTTCGCTCCCACTTGAGGAATATGTGCCACCGACCGCCCCTTCCACAGTCCAACTTTTTCCGTCAACGGACGTTGCTCCATACACCCGGGAATCAACACTAATATTACATCCACAGGTTCCTCCTCCACCAAAGTTACAGGTCTGAGAACCCCCCGGCGACTCGACACCAAAGTATCCGTAAAACTTCCCCTTCGAAGGAAGGTATTTAATATACGCAGTTCGGATTCCTTCTTCCTGGGAGCTTACGGGTACAAAATCATGCGGTTTCAAAATTGGATTACCTGTGTATTTCGAAAAGTTCACTCCGTCCGTACTGGTGGCAAGACCGAGAGATTGGTGGTTAACATCCCCATCAGCATTCCAACACCCGTCAAACCCTGCAAGATAATGCAGGTAATAGATTCCGCCAACTTTCGAGATACCACTCACAGCAATTCCAAGTTTATTTTCCCAGGCAACTCCGGAACTGTTTTGGAGAACCACTCCTTTTTCCGTCCAATCGGACAGTTTTTCCGGTATCGTATCAAGGGCATAAACCTGCATCGTCATGAATAAAGGTAATATCCCAACAAGTAAAATTTGCATGACAAACATCTGATATACCCTCCTTTAATTTTCAATATTGGCACTGTGCCACATTTGATTGCCTGCCATTTTCATTTCCCCCCTTCATTTCACTAAACAGATAAAACAATAAAGCAAAATATGGGCCACCAGGGTATTAATTCGCTGGACCAGGTTCAAAGAAATAATTTTTACCTCTGAAATTCCTTTACTTCCCATTCGGGGGAAAATGGCAAGCCTTAAGTCTAATATAGGGGTAGCAGATAAGTGGTGGGTAATGGCAATCAAAGCAAGTCTATTTCCAAGTACTATGGCACAATTAGAAACCTAAAACGAATAAAGATGCATGTATCAAAACAAGTGAGGTAAACGCAGGCCCTAACATTCAGCAATACTACGCAACTACCTTTAAATGATTGTGAGCCCCATCATTAAGCCAGCGAGTTAAGTAAGAGGGTTAGAAGGAAGATTTTCCATTCCCTAGATCCAGCTCTTTCAATAACAACAAAGTGTAATTGGCATAGCGTGGGGGGAAAGGTAAAAGTTCCTGCTGTAATCTTGGAAGGTCTTCAAACTGCCTAACAATGCGCCAATTACTTTCAGATCCATCACGCAAATATCTCCCAGTGAAGAAAAAAACAGGCGTCATCCAGACGTTTTCCCTCTTTAATCCTCCCGCCAAAGTCGGATGAGGGACTTTGGGTACGAGAAGAATGACGCTTAGCCCATGAAAAGATTCGCGTTTTGAATGTCGGAGAAGATTGGTTGGAAAAAACTTGAATCTCACCCCTGAGCATGAAAATCTCATAAATGACAGCCGTCATTCTACGTTGAGTTTCCAAACTCGAGGGGAATTGCGTTGGCGAAACCGTTCAAAAAACTCATGCCAGCCCACCAAAGAAAAAGAAACCATACTTCCCCTTAGGTTTGTGTTCGATGAACAGTACTCCCTCATGCCCTTCTATAGCCTTCGATGCATGACCGAGTAGATCAACGACACGGTGACCAGATCAATCCAGAAGCTCGCTCCCTGGCTTAAGCACTATTACCGGACGGAGCGAATGATCCCCTATCAGCACATTTGCAGTCTCTCTGGAATAAAGTGAATGTAATATGCTCGAGAAAAAGGGAGAAGTTGAATTTGCATGTGATTCGTGGGAAGAGGAACTTCCCATTAAATTCGTAGGTAAGATAAATAATATGCACAACTTCATCGTGGAGGCTTCCGAGCTGATTATGAACGGGATGATGAGTAAAGGTTGAAGGTTTTTGTATGCCATTCGCGCGAATCGTCAACAGATCGTATGAACATGTCCGAGAATTAGTAAGTGGAGCGAGGTCTCTTGGCCTTCTTTATACAATTGCATGTATTTCTGACCGCATAATTCCTGCCTCTCTCTTTCGAGTAGGCCATGAACTGCTTATGGAAATTGACCTTCAAGGTCACTTGGATTCTGAGACAGAGCAGGGGGAACTGATTTGGGCAGGCCTAGAAGATCCCGACTGGCTTTCAGGATTCAAGCCTTCGACGCTGCTCTTTCGATTGAAACGTTCGGCCCTACAAAGTGAACGGCTCATGATGGGCGATCGTGTTCTCATGTGCAAGCAGGATGGGATGTTGAGTGCATATGTTTGGTTTCGTACAGGCTCCTTTAAAGAGGTGGCTGATGGAATTACATATGCTTTGTCCCCAAAAACTGTCTGGCTTTATGACGCAAGAGTTGATACCGCGTCCCGGGGAAAGGGCATATATAGAAGATTACTCAGGGCTGCGGCGCGTGACCTTACGAATTTCGGTTATTTCCGTATAGTGTTCACAGTAGATAATTTAAACCGAAATGCTGTGCGAGGCCATTTATCGGCAGGCGCCACCATTATCGGGCGGGTGCTTTTGGTTAGGGTGTTTGGCCGTGGAGTCTGCATCGCAAAAACCCACAAAGCATCAGAGTTTAGATTAGCCTATGGCGGACCGAAAAGTCCTATTGAGTTACCCATCTGACCAACATCTTAATTAGTTCAATTGATCGTTTAGCTGTGCGTAACTCTTACTTGGATCTTCTCTGATAGTCATGATGGGTCTGACGAATAGGCAGGTCAGCGAGAGAACCATTCAAGCATTGGCCTTTTAGTGAGACCAAATGAATTGAGAAAGGATCCTGGGTTCAATGGCACTCATCAGTGCCCCTCACAATTCGGAAGAGTAATCCAGAGTCTTGTTCATCACTCATTTCCATAAACCCTCATCCTTCATTTTTGAAGTGTACAAGGCCATGCCGTTGCAGACAGAAATTCCGCGCAAATCCAGGATTGGTCAATCGATGGAAAACCCGAATATGCGGGAAAAATGGCGTTATATGTCCTGGTTTCCAGGAAACCAGTTACGCATCCCAAATCTCAGAAATCATAGGAGGCAGGCATGACCGGTGGATTCGTCAGACGTATAACAAGCCTTGCAAAGCAGGCCATTAAATCCAATAAAGCCCTGGACAGCCTTTTTTATGATCTTGCCAATATGGGCGAGTTTAGCAGCCTGTACCAACATGAGAAGATGTTGGCAGACCATCTACGGGTGGACACCTATCATGACGCCATTCGCGCACATATCAGGCCGGGAAATACGGTTATTGATCTAGGCACAGGGACAGGAATTCTGGCACTGTATGCCGCACGTCAAGGAGCCACGGTCTACGCCATCGATCACTCCAGTTTCATTGGGATAGCCCAAAAAATTGCCGAAAATAATGGCACCGATACCATCAAATTCGTGCGTTCCAATAGCCGGCGCTTCAATCCTCCCGAGAAAGTGGATTTCATCATTCATGAACAGATGGGCGACGATCTGTTTAACGAGAACATGATACAAAATTTACTTGACTTGAAGCGGCGGGCTTTAAAGAGCACCGGCAAGGTTTTACCTGGACGTTTCGAACTATTTCTGGAGCCAGTCGCGCTAAAAAAACAATACAGAATGCCGTTTCTCTGGGAGAAACCTGTGACCGTGCGTGACCTTCCACAAGGCGTTGACTTCAGCTTCTTGCGGGATCTTCCTGAAGCAAAGGAGTTTCAACCGCCCGGATACATTCGACACTTTCTGGAGGAAGCAGCGTTGGACTTTTATCTTTGCGAGCCAGAACCGATCATGACATTTGATCTGAACGAGATAGACACCGTCAATGCGGTACCAAAAAATTGGCAGGCAACCCGACGTGTCAATCGGGCCGGAGGTTTTGATGGGTTTTGTCTATTCTTTCGGGCAGACTTTGAAAAAGACATTCAGCTTGATACTCGTCCGGGTTCTACCCATTGGCCAAACCGGCTTTTCCGAATGCCGCGTGTAGAGTATGCCGTAGGTGATACGCTTCGATATGCCGTGAAGGCCGTGGATATCAGAAGATCATATACTTGGGCTTTCACCATTGATTAAACGACTTAGGTTCAATAGCCGGCAATGCTATCCCGCATATACCCAAGGCCTGCCCTCGTGGGTATTTATTGGAAGCCAAGTAATGAAGTCTCTTGTTAAATTCCCGCGTAAATAAGAGAAGATCACCAGCCGACATCGCGTAACAATGCGCAAGACCCGCAAACGCCCGGTGCATGCCCCACGCTATGTGGTGGCACACAATACTTCACAAGTCACAAATTTCCATGAAGGTAATCATGTAGAGTCCCACAGTTTTTTACGGTAGTTGTAAAATAGTCGTTCTGGTCGTCCTGGTGATATTTGACGTTTGGATTTCGATTATTTCTGTTTTCTTTTATTAAAGCGCTAAGAACATACCTATGATTTTTTGTCGAGTTTTGTCCACCCCGATGAATTAAACTAGAAGAATACAAAAGTACATCACCTTTATCGGCGATGAATTGCTTTATGTCCTCGTCTCTAACGACGTATTGTTGATGAAAAAATTTACTGTATTCCAGCTTTAAAAGGTAAAATAATCGAAAAACCGGATAGGCCATCAGTTTGAGCAAAAAAATTTTGCCTTCCTTTGCAACCGCAAATTTAAGATTACTTCGATTTTTCAAACACCAATCTACATATTCTTTTTTCCCTTGCATAAATGAACGCAGAACAGTGTGTTTGTATATCTTATTTTTCTTGCCCCAATGAGATCCTGGCACATATTCCGTCGGACCATTGTCCGCATGCAATGGCTCTAAGGGGATAATCAAGTTACATTCTTCGCTGACACGACAAGGGGAATCCGTGTGCAGCATTTGTGGAGCATTATTGGCATCTGATATCAACACCGAAATATCGGTTACTAGAGAGTTTGATCCCAAAACCTCAATGAGTATCTCCCTATTCTTTTTGCAAAACTCTTGAAGGATTATTTTTGCAATCAAGTTGTCGTGAACACCGATAGCGCGTCTTTTTGAAAGTAGCGTGAATGTTTTTACTTTTTCTGCTTCTTTTTTGGCAATAAACGCTTTCATCTCATCAATGAGCGATTCCCTAATGGTGCTCCGAAAAACAAGAAAGCCATTTTCCTCGTACGATTTCACTTCCATATTGTATGAACCTGGAAAATCCCTAACGCATGCATTCATTTGTTTGCCTTTATTTTTTGCTTTACGAATCCAACATCACATCAGCGTCTTCGCTCTTGGTGACCAGGAGGCTTATGGCCTGCCAGAACATTGTGCCTGTTTTATTGACACACTTTACCTCATCGGGCTGCCTGGCCTAAAACTGGAGGGCTGGGATAAGGGACCGCAGTGGCCGGTGTCCCAACATGCTTTGCGAGCAAACCTCTTCAAACAGGAGCCGTCAGCGACATTCGTTCTGAAAGACCTGGACAGCGCCAGCGCGATAGCCACGCATTGGAAGGCGAACCGACAAGTTGCCTGGATCGAACCCATTTGCCAAAAGAGCTCTTCCGGATGCCACTGATGGAGTATGCCCTAGGCGATCCAATTCATTATGTGATGCAGGCTGGGGATATCAGAAGATCATATACTTAGGCATTCACGATTGATTAGGCGACAAAGACTGGAAAGCCTGCAGAGCTTCTACTCATATTTTCAAAACCATGGCCCCACCAGAATTGGCTCAACAAATTAAAATGGAGTCCTCTGTAACCGATCCACATGAATGAAGGTAGACGAGTACGCAGAAGTCCCTGCCATCACCATCCTCGTCAACCAACTCCTACACCCCTAACCGTTGACCATCTCTCCTGAATTTTTTTCGATATACACCTTGTGCGATTCGAGGCAGCCAGTTATCGGCATTAAAGGTTGCCACATAACTCGTTGCCAACGAGGGATTCCAACTATGTTTGTATTCATTGTAGACCGCTCCCAGTTCGTAACTCGTACAACCAAGTTTGGTGAATCCTCGGTGCATGCTTTCGACGTCGAGCAACCAAATCGGTGAGTAATCAGCAAATGCAGGATCGAATCCTGATTGCAAGGAATAGTAACGATTCCCATCGATAATCTGGAGCACCCCGGCGATCGTAGCATCATTGCATCGAAGCTGGAGCACTTCAGCCTGCCCTTGATGGCTAAGCGTTGCAGCCGCCTCCCTGAGAAAGCCGACGTTCTGGCTCGTGAGATTCGTGTCCTGACCCTTTTGCAAGAAACGCCGATTATGCAACCCGATCAGTTCGTCAAAGGCAGCTGTGAACTCATTTCCTCGACACACACGATATTCAACGGTGCCCTTCTCACGCAAACTCCGTTCCGCTCGCCGAATGTGTTTTCTCCGTGACTTACTGACTCGTAATAAAGGATCCGGCTGCTTCGGGTCAGCGTCAACCCACGCGCGTTGACATTGCGGTTCAGCAAGCCCGCGAAGGATAAGCTCGGTTGTAAAAACCGACTCATCAGACATTTGTCGAAGATGAATGAAGCCATTCGATTGTTTGACGGAACAAAGGGACTCTACGACTTCTTTGCATAACTCCACATTACTTGGATCGACAAGGAGCACATCGTTATAGGTGGACATCCGGTGTCCAAGAAATTGGGTCACCTGCAGGATTGACCCCATTATTCTCTGATCAAAAAATGGGAGAATGGCCACTGGTCTGCCCCCGGAATCCTCAACAAGCTTCACAGCCAACCGCTTTTGTGGATCGCCCGCTAACACCTGATCGCACCAGGTCCGATTCCACGTCCAGGACTGGAATACGGTGGGGCCGCCGGAAACTTTTTCAAACGCTTTCCATACATCCTTGATGGAGTCCAACTCTATCGTGTTGTGGATCGTTCTAATACGCATTGTGCAAATATCCCACCTAACTGCGTGAAAACTGTCAGGGTTTCGTGATTGGCTTTTGGGAGAACATACTTGAAATATCTCGATTATGAGAAAAGTAGTTGAGGATGAGTGCAAGCTCGTTTTGTCGAATATCCCTAAAAATTCCCAAAACTGCGACATAAATGACACCTGCCAAAATTATAATGACAGGCAATGTCAGATGATTCCACATCACCAAAGGAACCAGAAACGCGATGACGGCAAGAGTGCAAATGCAAATTCGTCGGCCAAAGCTCCGCCACACAAACAAAGCATTAAGCTGCTCACCAAGGAGCACAAGGAGCAGGATTTCCGCCAGGAGGGTTGCGGCCGCGGCCCCTTGAAGGCCAAGCCAGACAATCATCCAAAAATGAATGAAGGCACCAAGACACGCAATCAGCAGGTGACTTCTTGTCACTGCACGCTGACGATCAGAGGCAATCAGAAAAATTTCCATGATGCATCGAAGAAATACCACAGGGATAAGCCAGGCCAGCCAACGCAGGATCTCTACTGATTTACCAAACTCCAATCCATAAAGTACCTCGATCAATTTTGGCGCGATAAGCCAGATTCCCGCGGCCATTGGGAGACCAAGAACAATGGCAAGATTGAGAGTAATGCGATAGAGCTCCCTTAACTGTTCCGGGGATGTCATATATAAACGGGATGCAACAGGAAAAATCGCAAGTCTGGCGAATACCGGTATAAACAACAGGACGAACACGAATCGATAGGCAACATTAAAGATCCCGGCTGCTCCCGCACTCAGCATGAACCCGATAAAGATCAACGCCACCCTGGATGAAAAAAGTTCAAATAAGGTATGCAAGGCATAGGGAAAGGCATCACCCAGAACCTGACGCGCACCGGCAAGAGTGACGGAAAACCGAAGCGCCCCACAACGACTATGGGTGAGAGAATATCCAAGAGCCACATGAAGAATGGTCATTACCGGGAGGGATGAAACGGCGAGGAGTAGACTCCCTCCTCCCCAAACGATGACGATCCCGGTTATGGCTGTGGTGACTCGGAGGGAGACCTCAAGGAGACTAGTAACATGCATACTTTCTAAGGCGACAAATACGGCACCAAACCCATTCACCAGTGTGATAAAGATCTGATAGGTCCCGATCACAATGATGAGAAGCTTCATTTCCCAGGAAAATGGCAAAAAAGCCGTCATTCCCATCAAAAGAGAACAGACCGCCACCGACAACAACAGACGAACCACCATCAGACGGCCATAGTAATTTGCCACCTGATCTCTGTCGCGACTCATATCCTTTATGGACAGGTTTTGAAGGCCGAAATCGGCGAAGACGACGAGCACACCCGTCAATGCCATGGCAAAGGAATACTGTCCGAGGCCTTCTTGACCGTAGTTTCGTGCGAGGACGAGAAAGAACAGAAAGGTGAAAACGTCGGCCAGAACCTTGCCAAGAGTTAAATATCCAAAATTTCTGAATATCCGTGAGGCTGCCCCTGCATTGTTCTGTGATTCCTCAATCATAAGACGGCGATTCCCTCATGGGGATACATCGTGGTTCTCTCGTGAAATTGATCAAAGGGATATCTCCCTCTCTCATTCCCCCATCAAGGCCACACCAACCCATTAAACGGTTCCACCGAAGAGCTTCCACAAGGGTCTTCGTCCAACACCCGGCAGCCGATAGATATATCTCGGTGGGAGCCGTGGGATTGGCACAGGTTGGAGTGTTTCCTTATTCACGAATTTCGGCAGAAGGCTCCCCCAAGCGTTGGTGGCATACCCCGCCTCATGGGAAAGCTCAACCGCCAGGGCAGAACCTCTATACCAGGGAAAACAGAAATGCCGTACACAGCTACCTGGCAGCCTGGCTTCGATCTCGGTCTTTGATTGACGGAGGTCTGTGAGAATGGCATTTCTCTGTTCTTCGGGAGTCTCAAACTGTCTGGGCGCGTATTTTTCCTGTGCACTTTTCATTATCTGCAGGAGTTGTCGCCGCCAGTCCTTGTCATCGAAGAAAGCTTCACCACCATTTTCCGTCACGTACCCGACGCACAGGTCCTCCCTCTCCATGTTTGGGATATACGCAGGAGAGCCGCACAGGCGGGCGTTCCATTCATAGATTGGCAGGCCCCAGGGACAATGAAGATCCGGCTTACGACCAACCAGGCTTTGGTGACGAATCGGGGCAAGATCAGATTGAAGAAAGGAGGTCGAGAGACCCGGCCTATTGAAATCACACACCTTCGGGGAGGTCGCGATACTGTGATGGTACAAAGAGTGCGACTGGAAATCGATCACCCCACGTTCATACATTTCGCGTATCTGCAGCCAGTTGCAAAGAGCTCTGTCCATGTCATGCTCATTCGTAGACTTTTCTCCACCGGGAACGCGCCCAGGTACAATATAGGCCACGGCTCTTTGCTTAAACTTACAGAGCATGGGAAATGCGACGGTGTATAGGCTGGCTTGACCATCATCAAACGTCAACATCACTTCACGATTTCTTAGTGGTAATGCACCCACGACCCGTTCGCAATATTCATCTCCCGTGAGAGTTTCATAATCATTGTTGGCCAAGAACTCCAAGGCGGGTTCGAGTGTAGCCGTTGAGACGTCGTGGAACTGAAAAACCGGTATCTGTTCCGGTGGCACATCCCCACGCACAAAAGCCGGATAACGTCCGAATCCCACACCAAGCAACTCGTTTCGATTCTTCTCAAGGCTTCTCTTTAACTGTCGTATAATCACCGTGGCACCTTACGCAGGAGCCATAACCCACTCAAACGCCTCAAGCGTGGATTGTGCCGTCTTCTCCCAGGAAAAACGCGCGGCATTTTCATACCCCTTCTCAATCAGGGTGTGTCGGAGGTCCTCATCGGTCAACACTCGAACAATGGCATTCGCAATATCCCCAACATCCAGTGGATCGACATAGATGGCAGCGTCTCCTGCTGCTTCAGGGCTTCCTCCTGTGCGACTCGTAACTAACGGGCATCCGCATGCGTTCGCCTCAATATTTGGTAGCCCGAAACTTTCATAGTGTGACGGAAACACGGTTGCATCAGCGAGGCTGTAAAAGGCAACAAGTTCATGTTGCGGAACATACCCGGCAAAATGAACGCAGTCTTGTAATCCCAAGCGTTCTAGAGCGTTCATGTCATCCTGATACTTCCAACGCATTCCTCCTGCCACGACAAGATGCACATCGATCGTCTTTCTCACCGTCGCAAAGGCTTCCAAGAGACGCGTGAAGTTTTTTCCCGGATAAATATGCCCGGCAAACAGAATAAATCGTGAGGGAAGTGTGTATTTGGCTCGCACATCCTCTAACTGTTGGGGATCACTGATCGATCGAAAAATGGGATCGGTGGCAAGGTAGGCCACTCTCACTTTAACCGGATCAATGCCCAGGTAGGAAATAATATCGTCCTTGGCTCGATTGGATACCGCAATGATCAGAGAGGCTCGTTTTAAATACTGGGGATAGACGGTTTTAAAAAACCAGAGATCCGTTGTCTGATGAAATTCCGGGTGGACAAACCGCTCAGTCCCATGGAGCACCATGGCCGTTTTACATCGTGCCAGGAACGGGATGGCAAACTTGGTATGGAAGATCAGATCGAGACCCTCGCGGTGCGCATATCTCGGGACGGCCCACTGATCCCACATCCACTTGCCTTTGGCAGGCAGATACACCTCGCGGACACGATCTGTACTTGGCAGCGACCCAGGATGGGCATCGTTGGCGTAAAGAATGTGGTACTCGTTGCGAGTATCAAGTTGTAAGATGGCCTCGATCACGCTTCGCGTATAGACACCGATACCGCCGTTCTCTCCCCATGTTCTGGCGCATATGCCGATTTTCATGAGGACGCCTGACCGGGTACACTCACTCGGTGTTTCACAAACAACGCCTCAATTTGTCGCGATGATGAGAGATCTGCCGCTTGTTCGTCATCAAGACTCACGCCTAATGCGTCTTCAAGCTCCATGATCAGACGTAAATGATTGATGGAATCCCAATCGGAGAATTCCCAGCGGTGCAGGTCGTCAATATTCGGCGGGATCTCCACCTGAAGAACTCCTGAAAGAAACTCGATCACCTTTGCATGTGTGTTTGACATGATATTCTTCCTCATCCATTCGTTAATTGCTGGGCAATGCTGCCTGTGGTTCCCTCTTCAGCTCCCGATGCAACATCTTGCCAAGGCTGTTTTTCGGCAAGGTCTCGACCGACTCTATGAAAAATGGGACCTTGTGGCTCGGAAGAAACCGGGCACAATGGCGGGTCACGGCCTTCAGATCACCAGTCGCACGGACCCGAAAAACCACATAGGCCTTGGCGACTTGGCCGAGGACCCGATGTGGCACACCAAGCACCGCAACTTCGGCAACCTCTTTGAGTTCCAGTATGCATTGCTCCACTTCCGCCGGTGCATACTTCCTTCCCCCACAGTTAATGACATCAACTTTGCGACAGTGAAAGTAAAAAAGCCCCTGAGAATCTTTATGGCCCATGTCACCGGTTCTCAGCCAGCCTCCCGGTGCAAACAAGGCGTCTGTTTCCGCGGGAAGACGATGATAGCCATGACACACGTGCGGACCTCGTACCCAAATCTCGCCCTCAATACCATCGTCCACCGCACAGCCTGCGTCGTCCACAACGGACATCTCCACACCGGGTATCGGAACGCCAATGGAATCCGGATGTTCGCCGGCCATGGCGTCAGTAAGGATCGTGCAGGTGGAAGCTTCGGTCAGCCCGTACGAGTTGACCAAATCAACCTCAGGGAAACGCGACTTAATGTCCAAATGGGTCCGAGACTCGATCGCCGCGCTGGAATTCATCAACAATCGCAAAGACGGAAGATGGTCAGCATCGAACTCCGGATAGACCATCAGCATCTTGAATGTCGTGGGCACGGCACGGAAGCAGGTCACGGTCTGCTCACGGATTCGCGCCAGAAGATTAACCGCATCAAAACGTTCCACTAATACAGCCGTGCCCCCCACCTCAACCATGGGCAGCATCTGACTGACCAGCGCGCTGGAATGACTAAGTGGCATGACGATGGCAATGACATCATCATGCCGGTAGCCGAATGCTCGACGGGCATTACCGGATGCGGCTCGGGCATTGGCATGGGACCGCATGGCACCTTTCGGTTTGCCTATTGTGCCGGAGGTATACATGAACTCGGCGATGGTGTCAGGAGCTGGTAACCTCGCCAATTCTTCTAAATTCCCGTGATCCGCAGGCCGATTCACCCACCTAGCAAAACATTCAACCTGAGTAGTGGCCTCGACATCGCCAATGGCCAAGACCCGCTCGAGAGCGGGAAGGGTGCTCCACACACTCGCAAACTTTTGCCAGAGCGCCTGGTGAACGATCGCGAACCTGGCACCGGAATCTTTAAGAAGAAAGCGGATCTCCTCCGGTTTGAGACGCTCATCGACCGGATGAACAATCCCGGCAATCGCTGTCACAGCAAAATAACTCAACACGAACTCCGCACTGTTTGGCGCCAATAATCCCACGACCTCGCCGGGCCGGACTTCCCACTGCCGAACCAACTCGCAAGAGAGGCGACGTATACGCCTGGCGAGTTCGGCGTACGTCAGTTGCTCCCTCTCCGTGACGAGACCGATTTTTTCAGGCCACAAACGTTCCGCCTCAGACCAAACCATGGGGAGTGTGTTCATCCTTCTTTAACCTGCTTGCGCTTTTCTACAACACGAGCGGGGTTACCCAATACCACTGTCCAAGGCATCACATCCTTGGATACGACGGCGCCCGCACCAACAATGCTATTTTGACCAATGGTCACTCCATCAAGAATCTTTGCGCCAATGCCAATCCAGGCACCGTCCTCAACCACAATCCCTTTCGACACCCGTACCTGATGAATCACAGGCGTGTCGGGGTCGTCATAAGCGTGACCGCCACCGAGCATGTATGTTCCTGCCCCGATCGCGACGTTGGAGCCAATAGTTAGATGACTGCGGGAGACCAAAAAACAGAAAGGCCCAATGGAAACAAAATTGCCAATCGATATTGCGGAATCATTACAACTGAGGATGCTGTTCCGCCCCAATAGGATCTGATCACCAAGAATGATGGATGAGCTTGGCCCTTTCGCATCGAGTACGACAGAGTCATCAATCATCACTCCCCGCCCCAACCGGATCCGCCCAGGACAACGCAGCACGCCCCCCGATCCGAAGACCGTTCCTCGACCGACGGAGCCCAGAAGCCCGGGATAGCATTTGCCCCGCATGAAATACCCTAAGGCGCCAGGTAATCGGCCCAACACAGAGGTATACAGTTCATATTTGACCAGCGCACCAAGAGATTCCTTGCCAACGAACATGCTGAGGTATTGACGATACGGGGAAAGCCTTGCGTCCCCAAGCGATTCGACTAACGGTCTCTCATTCATCCCGGTGCTCCTTGCCGATAGCAAATAGATACAGACGTTTGTTGAGATCTCCGTAGATTTTTGTTCGTGTCGGGAATCGCTTCACACATAGCCTCGTCTCCGATCGGAATCTCCCTGTTTTGGAAGATGGTTCGTCAATGGACCGAGAGAAAGACCAGGAACTGATGGTGCATGGATTCGCCCACTGCCGACTTTTCCTTTTCTACACCCCGAATATTCATCTCCGGACATGGACCAATGGCTCACGACTAGAGTAGTCCATGATCTTCATACCAGTGAATGGTTCGTTTCAGCCCTTCTTCTAATGATACTCGGGGAGCATAGCCAAGCACGCGTTTCACTTTTTCGATGGAAAATGCTCGATTATTTTTAAAAAAGCTTACCCGTCGTTTGTGTAAAGGAGGATCTATTCCCAGGGGCGTACAGACGGACTCACACAGACCAGCGAGCCATTCCACCGGCATCAGGGGGATATGCATACTCGGGGCTGGAACCTGAAGTTGCTCGGAAATACGATCCACCAGTTCATGCAACGGAAGATAGCCATCGCCTCCGATGATGAACGCTTCGCCCACCGCCTTATCATGGGACGCACAGAGCAGGAACCCTTCAATCACATCATCAATGTATGCGGGATGAAACAACACATTGCCTTTTCCGATATAGACAAACTGTCGTTTTTTTATGGTACGAAACAGCTTCAGCATGCGGAGATCTTCAGGACCATACAGGGAGATCGGCCGAACGACGCTAATGGGCAATCCGGTTTCTTGATGAAACTTCCACACGTATTGTTCCGCCATGAGCTTCGTTTCCTGATATAAATCCGTGGGGTTGAACGGCGTTTCTTCATGAGCCGGAATCGACTGCACATCCCCATGGACGCCAATCGTGCTGCAATGCACCACGCGACCAACCGCATATTTCTCGGCGGCACTAAGGAGATTTTTTGTCCCTTCGACATTCACGGCATACGCATCGGCCTTATCCGATCCCCCTTTCCGAAAATTGGAGACCAAATGAAAGACTTTCTCCACTCCTTTAACGGCCTGCTCCACATCCGCGAGGTTGCGGATGTCTCCCCATAGCACCTCACATCTCGCATCCAGTGAGGCCTCACCCTGCTTGCTCACCCGATGCGCGAAGACCCGAACCTCTTGACCATCCGCGAGTAACCGCCGCACAAGATGGGTTCCCAAAAATCCTTTTCCGCCCGTGACCAACACTCGTCCCATTACGCGTGTGTCCCCTTCTTGTTTTGAGCAACCACCAGGAGCATGTATCCACTGGTAAAAAATAAGATGGCATCCAATTTCGAGATGGTCCAAATAAACGGATAGAGTAAGGAATACATGGTGAACACTTTTTGATATTGCTTCAGGTCTTTTCCGGTTACCACCAGCCCCTTCGCGGAAGTCCGCTTCCCTCTCTTCAACAGATCAAACGCAAACGTGATCAACGTATCAATACATTCTGAAAAGAATTTGGAATAGGTCTTCTCCGACAGCACCTGGAAGTGATCGCCCAAGATCCGGTTGATGTCCTCCGGGGTATACCCGGGGCGGAGATGCCCATGTTTTTCATCAGTCTGGCCAATGGCCAAACGAATTTTTCTGAGGAGCGTCGGTTTAATATGCGGGACATTCAGAACAACCTGTCCATCGGGTTTCACAATCCGATGCAACTCACGAATAAAGGCCTCATCATTGGGAATATGTTCAAGGAAATCGATCACGGCCACACGATCGAATGCATTGTCGGCAAATGGTGTGGGATGATCATCAATCTGAAACACCCGCTCGTGAATCAGCTCTTGAATAGCCTCCACGGTGGTTTGGTCCAAGTCCGCACTGGTCCACTGTCCACCCCGTTGACGAAGCAGATAGCTGATCACGCCATTATCTGCTCCAATATCCAGGCAGTGTAACGTCCTCGTCTCGCCGAGAGCCTCGGTGAGTTCTTTATATTTCCGTTGTTTCAATACCGATTTATTGAAGAGGCGTAAGGGCCATAAGGGCGCTTCTTGTTCCGTCATGTTCATCCTGGGTACAGACCTCGCACCATGGCCAATTCCTGTTGGGTCTGGCGTGCATTCCATCCCAACTCTTTTGAAAGGATATCCGCACACACTTCCAGAGGCTTATCGCCTGGATAACCAGCCGTCCCTATCTCTGTTCGGCGAAAAACCACATCACTTAATCGTTGGACCATCTCTTCTTGCAAGGCATACCGGACCTCTGCCTGGAGAATCTCCATATCTTCTGACTCGTCAGGAGTGATGCGCTCACCCGAAACAGGCAAATACTGAAGAACCGCGCGATAAGTAGAGCCATAATTGTAAATCAAGCGATGCACCGCCTTTGGACTCACTCTCCCGGGAGGACTTTTCATTTCCTGACTCAAAAATTCGTGAAACTTGTCGATCTTTCCGCCATACAGAGGGGTGCGGGACGTTTGAGATGGTTTTGAAGTCCGGCCCAAGACCTGTAACACACGATCAACCACAAGTTCGGCCACCCTTCGTGCCGTGGTGAATTTTACCCCTAGAAGCGAAATGACATTTCGGGCGCCCACGTCTTCCCTTGTACGGATGAAAGCTTCACTTTCCAGTTGAATATCTCCACGACGAGACTCCCCATTCGTTCCCGGGAGCAAACCACCATTGACCATGGCCACATCTTTCATGGTAAGGGCTGCTTGGGGATAGGCCCGATTGATTTCCTGCAAAAACTCATGAATATCTTCCTCTGAAATTCTGAACGCATCCGGTTTTCCTTCATACCAACGATATGAGGTTCCAATGAGAGAACAATCCCGCCAGGGCACCATAAAGAGCAGTCGTTTTCCCTTATTTAACAGCGCACGGTCATCGGAATAGGTTTCCCTGGCAGCCAACCCAACCGCATAGGAGGAGAACAACGGACGGGTGAGAATATTAAAGGCTTTGACCCACGAAACCTTATGGTTGCCTGGTCGATCGGACAACATGTCTTCCGTTTGATCCAACCAGGGGCCGCACGCATTCACCACCACGTTGGCTTCGACCTGGAAACGCTCTCCTGATAGCCGATCCTCTGCTTCAAGCCCCCGAACCTGATCGTTCGTTTTGAGATATCCCACCACCTTGACATAGTTCGCCACTTCCGCTCCCATCGATACGGCCGAATGGAGAAATGACAGGAGCAATCGTTCTGAGTTGTACACCATGGCGTCATGAAATACTCCACCACCCGTCAGATGGGCGTCAGGAATATTCGGCAACAGCCCCAGAACCCGACTTCGAGAGAGAATCCGTCCCCGTGGAATATGTTTTTGAGGGTCATCCAATCGGTTCCGGTCAAACCCGATGAGATCATTGATCGCTAAGGCACAAGCAAAGACCTCTTTCCCTCGCAGCCCATGCCCATAGGTGGGAATCAGGACCGGCAAGGGATGGACCAAATGGGGGGCAATGCGCATAAGTGCCATTTGCTCCTGGATTGATTCCCGCATTCGCGCAAAATCTCCATGCTGTAAATATCTGAATCCTCCATGAATAATTTTTAAGCTATTGGCCGATGTCCCTGAACCAATATCCCCTTGTTCCAGCAGCACCACTGATAGTCCACGAAGGCTCGCATCCCAGGCCACACATGCCCCATAAATTCCTCCGCCCACCACCGCGACATCGTATCGGGCATTCGCCAAACGAGGTAAATTTCTGGTCATCATCGCGCCTTGGGATTAAGAAAACCCGACTATCTAACAAGTTCCGGAATTCTGCTGTATGGTTTCACGGAGATAATCATACGCAGCGTTCAATTTCATTCGAAATGCCG
Organism: uncultured Nitrospirales bacterium; assembly: GCA_963801755.1. Taxonomy (GTDB): domain Bacteria; phylum Nitrospirota; class Nitrospiria; order Nitrospirales; family UBA8639; genus Nitrospira_E. The sequence goes on from CAWDGE010000014.1 coordinate 84,064, forward strand.
GAAAGCTGTATTTCTCTTCGACCAGTTTTTGGGCTGCCAGACCCAAGGTGCGTCGTAGATCTTGGTTCTTTATAAGTAGAAGCATCCCTTCAGCAAACGGTTCCGGGTTCGGGTCGGCTAACATGGCCACGTGACTATTGATGACTTGGGTATGGGTCACCAAATTTGTGGCTAAAACCGCTTTCCCGCTGGCAAGATAGGAATACAATTTCATCGGAGTATTATTCCCCTTAATCCTTGGAGACACCAAAATATCTGCTTGGGACAGATAGGCAGACAATTGATCAAGAGGCCGGGGACCAAGAAAGTACACATTCCGGTCGATACCTAAATTCTCTGCTTTATGATGGTAGAAATCTCTATTGTCTTTTTCACCGCCCACAATGAATAACGTGCTCTGTGGAGCTTCTTTCAAAGCCAGAGCGAAGCTATCCAATAACAAATCGATTCCTTGATAGGTTTCCAGATTCCCAACATATAAAATCCGTATGCCCGAAGCCTTGAGATCCTCTTTCGCCATTAAGGATGAATCTAACGATTCCCTAAGAAGGGGGACGTCTTCAAGGAGCATGATTTTTGACGGGTGATACGGTTCAATGCGCGTCACTAAGGCTTCACACACGGGCATCACGACAGAAGCAGCTTGTACAACCCGGCGTTCACAAACCATGAACGCCTTTGACAGACAAGTCAGCCGAGGATATTTTTCAATCATTTGTTGGGCCAACGAGGAGTCCATGTCATAGAGGTAGGGAATACGTGCTATCCAATTCACGCCAAGCGCTAGAAAGGCCGATTCTTCGACGGCATGGATCAGGTGGTACCGTTTCTTACAAAGAAGAGCTATCATCTTGGCACACAAAAGGCCATCGCACACTAACTTCTTCCATGAAAACCCCGGTCGAACATTACAAAGAAAAGGCCAGGCAGGTATTCGGTAAATATTGACCTGCGGATAGTCCACCGCTCTTCCCTCGTGGAACGTGAGGACATCAATGGTATCCCCACGTTCTGATAACACCTTGAGGACAAGATTGACTGCGATGGGAGTCCCTCGATCCTGATAAAAGGGGTGGGGAGCTAGCAGCAAAATATTCATATCAAACTTTCATACAATTCTTAATAGGAAAATCCGGCGCGAGCGTTCACGATTCTTCACACATAATTTTCTTTACCAAAGGATCATGCCCCACCAAAATCGTGATCAGGATTTTCCTCAGCCATGACTTGATCACCAGGATTTCTCCCTACTCCCCTAACAAGCCTTTCCCAGGTAGTAGGTTTGGACGAAAGGGTTCTAATGTTACCGGGACAACGTCATTAGGAATCTATCGGCTGATTCGAGAGACGAATTGAAGATTAGGAACGAAGAAGATGTCCACATCCACAGACGGGACCGGTTAGAGGCATGGTCAATTAGTTCGTATGCGGAAACATGATTGAGCATATTGATGGAATAAGGAATGGTGTGGGCAGGATAAATCTTGATGGCATTGGCAACGGAAAATTTTTGGATCCCAATTTTGTAAATTTTTGGGCGCCATCCTTATCGCATCAGCACCCAGGGATCAGCAAAGGCCGTTAACCCAAAAAAGACCTGATTGACTTTAATATCATCGACCGCCAAGCCCTTGGATTTCTGATTAATATGGGAGTAGCTCACATTGCCGGAAAGCCAGCTCAGAAAAGCATAAGAGATTCCCCCCTGAACTCGATAGGTATTGGTATCAAAGGCATTGCCGTCTTGAGTCGATTTGTTCTTCGCGTAACCGATAGAGGCAAAGCCATTCAACTTTGTGCTCAGGTTGTGTTGAATCCTTCCCGTAAGGGTTTGCGTGCGAGTCCCTTGAGAGGCCAACCCTCCACCACCCCCGATAGTTTGATCCACATTCAGGGAAATGTTTCCGTTCCGGTAGCTTTTCGTAATTGTCGCCCCCCCAATGAATGTGCTCTGCCATTTATCAGAAAGCTCATTTGTGGTGGATCCATTATCCAGAGTCTCTTTAGCACCTATTTGTTTGCTAAACGCGGCCCCACCCTGAAGAGACCCCATCAACAACGGAGTAAAATTATGGGAAATGGTTAATCGAGGCTGGTGAGAAATCAGTTTATCCGATACGGTGACCTGAGTAGGTGTGCCGAGATAGTCTGTTTGCAAATAGGTATAGGAAGGGATGATCGTAGTTTGCTCAGACTTCCCATAGACCAATGAAAATCTTCCGATATGTGTCAATTGATCCTGGAAACCACTGGAAAAAAAGTGAAGGTACTGGTTTTTGTAGCTAAAAGTTGGAGTCACAGAAGGCGTCATGGCATAGGCTAAGTTAATTCCGGACATATTCGAAAACGCGCTGGCTCGGGAAGTAAACACTCCCTGGGTGCCACCGGTTCCTTGTGAAATTCCAGATCCCCCCAAAGCTCCTCCTGCGGAGCCCACGTTTCCTGCCGTGCCTCCAGAATCGGTTCCCCCTCTCCCAGAATACGTAGTAGAAGCATCCTGCGCACCAGACAAAGAGAAGGCATCTAATTGAGGAGTAAAATTCATCGTTTCATCAATGGTTACTGACAACTTCTTATATCGTTTAGTAAGAAACGGAAGGTCCAAAAGAATATTGGCGTTTTGGATGTACCGATTTTGATCAGGGTTGTTGACAAATGTCGCAAACCTGCCGAAATACGTTGCGCCAATCAGAATGTCAGGATTGTCATATTTAAGCGCAATATTGGGTCCCATCATGGTCCCAAAATCATCCTCTTTGTCCTTATCATCGTAAAATAAATTATCCGTATATGTTTCAGTGAGGTTAAAGGAGGATTCAAAAGTAAGAGCGGCTGAAACGAGACTCGAAGGGTAAGCGACAGCCAAGCATAGGATAAACATAGCCGGACGAAAGA
>CAWDGE010000015.1:0-243861 GCA_963801755.1 uncultured Nitrospirales bacterium
CGCCTAACAAACTCGAACCCTCAATATCATTGGATTTAAACCGTAAGAGCTAAGCCCACCATGAGTTGACGTTCGCGCGGACCGTCCAGTTCAACCAGCAAAACTGATTGCCAGGTACCTAAACGCAACTCTCCGTTTTTCACGGGCACGGTCAAAGTGGCCCCGATCAAGGACGCCGCCATATGAGACCATGCATGGGAGGGATCATGGGCATGACGGAATTTGATCTTGGGAATGATTTGTTCGGCGACTTCGAGTAAGTCTTGTTCCGTGCCTTCTCCGATTTCCCCGGTCGTCAGGGCGGCAGTGGTATGAGGCAGAAAGACGTGGCACAAGCCATTTTGAAAATCCTTACTTGAATGATGCTATTCAGTTTCGGGGTGAGATCCACAGTATCTTTTAGATTGTTTGTTTTCACCTTGAATGTTTCCATAAGCGTCTCCCTTCTAGAAGATTCATTCGGACTATTTATGATTTCGAAGAATTGTTTACTGTGTGTTACAAAGTTTTATACTCCCAATAAGAGCAAAAACTGCCAACTATTTCTATGTACAAAAATGGCTTGCATGCCCGCACCTTCATGGGTATGGTATGGATTCAGCGTAAGTGGTTATGAACATTGAAAGGACGAGGCGCACATGCCGATTTGTGAAGCTGATCCCTGGAGAATGCAGTATTTCGAAGGCATTCCATGCCCGTCGGATGTCAAAATCCCTACTGAAGATGGCGATGCCTGGGCGTGGTACCCCCATATAAGTGGGTCTATAACAAGCTGATGATTGCCGAAAGCCAAAACCTGACATGTGGTCCGCACGGGCTGGATCCATCCTTCTTTCCCGTATTTTCGAAACCCATTTACAACATGCGCGGCATGGGTGCCGGGAAGCCGGGTGTTGCGTTCGTTAAAAGAGTACAAACATTTGGAACGACCGGGACACATGTGGATGCCGTTGCTCCAAGGAGATCATGTATCGAGCGACGTCGCCATGGTCAAGGGCGAACCTCGCTGGTGGCGGCATGCCATCGGGAAACCGCTGGAAGGAGGGATGTTCGATTATTGGACGGTGTTGGCGACGCCATGTCCGGACATTGAAACCTATTGCGGCGACTGGCTTCGCCGGCATCTTGCCGGGTACACCGGCATGATCAATTTCGAGACGATCGGCGGCAACATCATCGAAGTGCATTTGCGATTCGCGGACCAATGGCCGGATTTGTACGGCGCCGGTTGGATTGAGTCACTCGTTCGGCTGTATGCGGAAGAAACATGGCAATTTGATGAATCCCATCGACAGGAAGGATACAGTGTCGTCTTGTTTGGCGCCCATGGCGTCCATTATCAGCATCCTCCCCAAGACTTAGTCGCGCAGTTGCGGCAAACGCCAAATGTTTCCAGCATTCAAATCACGTTCCATGAAGAAAAACCTCCGAAAGACCACTCCATGCCGCCAGGCGGATTTCGTCTGGCTATCATCAACTGCTGGAATCTGGAAACAGGATTCGCCGTAAGAGAAAACCTGGCGCTGAGTTTTTGGTCCACCCATCAGTTTCTCCCCAATCGAGCACCCGCTTTACAAACTATCCCCGACTCGGCTGCGGAACTGCATTAACAGACTGGCGAAAAACCCAGAGATTTTCATGTTCATCGATCACACCATCCTCGACCGTATTACAGAAATCGAAAACACCTGGATTACGCTGTCGGACGGATGCCGAATCGCCGCACGCATCTGGTTGCCGAAGTCCGCGGATCACAGACCCGGTGCCGGCTATTCTGGAATACATCCCCTATCGCAAACGGGACTTTATGCGATCACGAGACGAGCCCATCCATCGGTATTTTGCGGCACATGGGTATGCCAGCATCCGCGCGGATATTCGAGGATCAGGGGATTCGGAAGGGATACTGCATGATGAATATTCCCATCAGGAACATGACGACGCACTGGAAATCATCGCCTGGATCGCCAAACAACCCTGGTGTTCCGGCGCGATCGGAATGATGGGGATTTCCTGGGGAGGATTTAACGCGCTCCAGGTCGCGGCGCTGAATCCGGCGAATCTGAAAGCCATCATCACGTTGTGTTCAACCGATGACCGGTACGCGGATGACGCGCACTATATGGGCGGCTGTCTCTTGAACGAGAATATGCAATGGGGTTCCATGCTGACCCTCTACTCGGCGCTGCCGCCTGACCCGGAAATTGTCGGCGACCAATGGTGGGACATGTGGCAGCAACGGTTAAACAATCTCGAACCGTTTCCCGTTGTCTGGATGCGTCACCAATCGCGGGACAATTATTGGAAACACGGGTCGGTGTGCGAAAATTACGCCGCCATTCGCTGTCCGGTCTATGCCATCGGCGGCTGGGCCGATGGCTATACCAATGCCATTCCCCGGTTAATGACCCATCTCTCCTGCCCGAAAAAATCGCTTATCGGTCCCTGGGCTCATGTCTTTCCGCAAGACGGCGTCCCCGGCCCCGCCATCGGCTTTCTGCAAGAAGCCGTCCGGTGGTGGAACTACTGGCTAAAGGGCGAAGAGACAGGAATTATGGATGAACCCGCATTTCGGGTATGGATGCAGGAGAGTCAGCCCCCGCAACCTCAATACGCCGTATGGCCGGGGAGATGGGTGGCGGAAGACACCTGGCCAAGCCCCCGGATCAGCGAGCGACGCTGGTTCTTGGAACAGGGGCATCTCTCGCCTGTTCCCGAAAAACCCACGGAGTTATCGTTTTGCTCACCACAGACAACCGGGGTCCGGTCCGGAGAATGGTGCGGGTTCGGCGCGGATGGGGAAATGCCGCGCGATCAACGTTCCGACGATGGCGGTTCGCTCGTCTTCGATAGTGATCCGCTCACCGAACGACTTGAGGTCTTGGGCGCGCCGGTCGTGGAACTGGATCTGTGCGTCAATCAACCGGTGGCGATGATCGCCGTCCGTCTCGGAGAGGTCGCCCCCGACGGGTCCGTCCTGCGTGTCACGTATGGGCTGCTGAATCTCACGCATCGCGAGAGTCATGAAACACCCCAACCCCTTGAGCCGGGCCGATGGTATCAGGTGCGGGTGCAACTCAACGACCTTGCCCATGCGTTCCCTCCGAGCTCCCGGATCAGGCTCGCACTGTCGACCAGTTACTGGCCGATTGCCTGGCCGCCGCCCGTTCCCGTGACATTGACCGTCCGCACAGGGATGAGCAATGTGACCCTTCCCGTGCGACCTCCCCGCCAGGAAGACGAAGCGCTGCGGCCTTTTGGTCCACCCGAAGCCGCACCCGGCACACCTCATAAAAAACTCCGGCAACTGCGCATGCGGCGAACCATTGAGATCGATCTGGCAAGCAACGAAATGGTCTACACGTTACGGAGTGACGGGGGAGAATTTGACGGCGCATCGCACGCCAGGATTGAAGAGATCGATCTCGATGTGGGATACACCCTCTTTAAACGGTATCGCATTCTTGAAAAGGATGCGCTGTCGGCTCAGACGGAATTAACACAGACGGCCCACTTGAAACGGCGGGACTGGTCGATTTGGCTGGAGTGCCGGACACGGCTCACCGCCACGACAGAAACGTTTCAGTTTGCGGGAGAACTGGAAGCCTACCACGGCGATCAACTGGTCAAAAGACTTGATTGGGCACTGGCGATTCCACGGTCGCTTCTCTAACTGGTTGCGACTGACAGCCGGGTGATGGCCGCGTGAAGCATCTTGTGTAACATGTCTCCATATTGGATTCCCGCAAAACCTGCCATAAAGGCCAGCTTCCCGTCGTAGGCCCAGGCCGGATTCGGATTCACCTCCATCAGCTTTGGCGTCTTGTCCGACCCGACGCGAAAATCAAACCGTGCATAGTCGCGCAACTGAAACCTCCTGAACAAGATCCGAACCCAGGACTTCATTTGTTCCTCAATACCCGGATCAAGCACTGCCTGTTTGAATTTAATATCTGTCCAGTATGGAGAATCCGGATAGGCCTTCGATTCAAATGACAAAATCGGATCGAGGCCTGTGGGAAGACGCGAGAAATCGACTTCCAGTGGAGGCAGGATACAGAAATCGGTTTCAAGATTGCCGATCACGCCGATGCCGTATTCCGGGCCGGGCAGATATTCCTGCATCAGCGCATCACGACCGGGAAGTGTCGAGCGTAACCAGTACAGATACTTCCGCGCTTCCTCCGGTGAGCGGACCACGGCATCCTTCGTAATGCCCACACTCCCGTCAGCCGCATTGGGTTTAATCAACGCGGGATAAAATTCGGGCAATGCCTCGTCAAGGGAGATGTCACCACCAATGAAAAATTCCCGCGGAACCGGGACGCCATGCGATTGGGCCATCAGCCGGACAATCGCCTTATCAAAACAGATGACCATGGCGGACGGCGGCGAGCCGGTATAGGGAATCCCCAGCATCTCCAGATACGCGGGAATGTTGAGTTCCTGAGCGGGCACATTGCGAAATCCCGTATCGCAAAAATTGACGACTAAATCCGGACGGTCTTGCTGAAGCTGATCAAACAGACGGGCATGGTCGTCATAAAACAGAAACGTATAGTCTGAAAGCTCCTGAAAGGCGGCCTTCATCGCATTGTGCGTCGCTGTGTCCTCCTCATTATATTGCGCATTGCGTTTCGTCGGATCTGCTAGTCTGGGATCTCCGGTAATCACACCGATACGCTGGACGGTTTTTCCCATGACCTGATCTCTCCTGCGCCTTGGAAATGATGCGAAACTGGGAGGGCCCGGGACCAGCCGGCATTAGGCGATCAACCCTCATTTACCCCTGTTCAAGATAGCGCTTGGGCCGCGCGAATTTCTGTTTTCGTTTTTCCTCTTCCTGGGACATGGAGATACCTGGGTGAGACTCTTAAGCTAGATCCGCAAAAGCCGCGAAACCTGCAATTTTTCCGTAATTTAAATTGACGAAATTAGTCAAGTTGGAAGTTTGCAGAAACTGAAAAGGAAGAGTCGAGAAGCTTCTGGTGAGCATCGTTCAATTTCAGGAGCGGTAATAGAACCTCCGCAATCAACAATGCCTCCCGACCTCGTTTATTTTGCACGAACTTTTTTACTAGTCATCGCAAAAATTATTAGGGCGCCATCCGCCGAGATATTTTCCTGCCAGTTCAATCAGGTCCTCGATGTCCTCCGGCTCTGTAGCCTTTAGCCGATCAATCCGCTCTTGCAGAGAAACCTCAGCGCCAAATAGTTCAATGAGGGCATCCCAAGCCAAGCGAGAGGATCGTCGTACCGCCCGGCTCCCCATAGATTGGCTCATTGAATCACTCCGAGCAGCCCGAAGCAAAGCCAAGGTTAATGGAGGCTCATCGGAGATATTGAATGGAGATTCCGACAGCTCACCTTCGCGCTTTGTCAGGAGGAAGACCCTTAGGAGGTCATACTCCCTAGCAAGATCAAGATGGTCAATCGCCCTTGACCGGACTTCCTCGCGCCACTCCTTCTCGAATGCCGCGGCCGCAGTCTCTGACACCAGCTTATGGCCAATCCCTTCCCGATATCCGACAGTGTTAATCACCTCCAACTTTGAGGACAGCGTCTCCAACGTCGGTAGGATCTGACGCACCACTTCTTCAACCCCAGCTAGGTCGCCCACCGACCGCAGAAGACGATACATGACGCGAGTCACGACAAGTCTGGTGTCAATTTCGAACATGCCCCGCGGTCGCTCTGGAAGATCTGGTAGGAGATTGAGAAGGACCACCGTTCCTGGGACCACATGCTCTGGTGCGAACTGATCCTCGTAGGTCTCCAAAGATCCGATGACGCCCTGCAGTCGTTCCGCGTCGATGGAGCGAAGGTACATATTCAGGGCTTCACCATCAGCCATACGGCTCCAGGCTTGTTCCGCATACGTGAAGGCCTGCAGACCTTCACCTATCATTCGCTCCAGGTAAAACCGCAAAATATCCGCGTGGGCCACATGACGGTCCCTGAGCCATCGGGCTTTCCAATCAGGCCCGTAATTACTACCACCGATGAACCGCTCGGCAGCTGGAAAGAGACGATTGATCATCGCGCGGACTACTTCATCCTGAATTCCAGCAGCCTCAATTAGGTCATCAATCTGCTTCTTGATATTCGGTGGATCATCACTACCTCCGTATGATAATCCGGAAGTTGTAGTAAGTCCGTCGACGGCACTGTGCAATTGTCCAAAGACATCAGGTAGGAAGACTCGAATGGCTTCGAGAGAAAGTACATCCTCGAGAGCAATCTGACCGTCGAGGGATCTCACCGTTCCCTGGATAGCAGCGGCGTATCGCCGAACGTCTCGCATATTCCGAATTAGGGGCCGAATAACTTCCATAAAGACGTCAGGCCAGACTATTTCGTCGAAAGGGCCTGGGCTCTCGATGTCGGTAAGGGCATTATCAATGGCAGAAAATATCTGGCGGTTCAGCACATCACTGGGAACTGCTGGCAGATCGACTGCAACTTGAAGAATCTTCTCTAGGTAGCTTCGTCCAGGCACTCCCTGCTCGGCAAGCGCCTCTTCGACACGCGCCCGGTCGAAAGCAACGATGTAGATGACATTAGGAAAACTGGCCGTCAACCGCACCAGCTTAAATACATCTCGAATCTCGGAAGTCGAGAGACGATCAATGTCATCAAGCACGACCAAGATGGGCTTATCAAGAGCAGCCAAGGCTTTTTCTAGCTTCTCACGGCGCCCACCAACACCTTCCTTCCGGCGCTGAAGGATTTTGCCTAGAATCTTAGTCGCACCGATTCCCCGCTCGATCCATGGTCCTACCAGCGGCAACCACGCCATCCCGGCAAACGTTTCGCCATAGTCTTCAAGGTCCTTGCCCACATCGGCGAGGCCTGGGCGGAGCCTCAACTGAACGGCTAGTTCCACGAAGAATGACTCCACCAACTGCTCAGCGCCACTGAACATCCACGGATTGAAATCAAGAACAGCCAAACTGGCCTGCTCGAACTCACTACGAGCAAGGTTTATGAAGGATGTCTTGCCTGAACCCCAGGCACCGAGTACCCCGACTACAACACCCTCCGTGGCATCAAGTGCGAGGACTTGCTGGGCGAAAGAACGCGCGCCAACAGCTCTACCAAGCGCATCGTCCTCGAAATGCCGTATTGGGTTATCACCAAGTACCACCACTCTTCTCCTGTCATGGACCCACGGAACATGATGAAGCTCGTTGTGTTTTCAATTTCGTGTATTTCGTTCTGGCCAGCGCGGAATCTTGGATATCCGATTCATGTCTGTTGCTTGTTGCCCAAGAATGATTAAATGGATCCGCATAAGATGTAGACCTGCGATTTCCTATCCGTATCACACGCCATCGCTTATCCGGAAAATAGGCAAGCATAGGCGCATCTCAGTCAGTTGCTGTCCATTTGGCCATTGCTCACGGCATCTTTTTCGGATTGGTAACGGCACCCTCCCCTCTCGCCTCACCGCTTAATTACCAGGTCGGAAGACTCAAAGCGAATTCTTCATCAATCGACGAAATAAAGCAAGTTGTGGGAAGAGGAAAATTGAACAGGGTTATCAGAAGGGAAGGATCCCAGAGTCTACTTAAAGATGTTCAGTTGCGGTCAGGCAATTACCTTTATCATTTTCTTTCATCTTTTCCTTGTTCGTCTGTCACCGCGCTTTTTTTCATTTTGAGGTAGCTCAATCCAGAGCTAACCGTTTGCATGATGGCTGTGACGGTATTGTATTTTTGCGCTTAACCGAGCAGAAAACAGGAGACCGCCTCGGCATACATCTTGAGTGCCGGAGTTTCGCGCAGTTGGCGGCCGGGATGAAACGGCCCAGTCCTTAGTCAGCTACCTGCACCAGCACTTTTCCCATCGGCCCCTGGGCCAATCGGTCAAACCCCATCTTCACCTCCTCGAAGGGGACAATGGTGTCCACCTGTGGCCGCTGCCCCATGGCATCCAATCGACCGACGATCTGTTCCCATGCCGCATGCGCTTCCTGAGCGGTAAAGTCTCCAACCGAGACTCCGCCTATTCGATTACGGCGGAAAAATAGGGTCGACGTGTTGAACTTCGGTACCGTTCCTCCGCTCCGGCCGACGACGCTGATCCGCCCGCCATATCCAAGCAAAGCTACAACCTGAGGAAGCAGCGCGCCCCCCACGTTATCCACCGCGAGATCGACTTTTCGCGGGCTCAGTGCCGCCGTCACGGCCTTCACGAGATTGTTGTCCATCGGATCAAAAATAAAATCAGCTCCAAGTTTCTTCAATTCGGACCTCTTTTCCGCGCTACGTGAGAGGGCCACCACCGTGAGATTCATCGATTTCCCTAACAGCACCGATGCCACACCGACACCACCGGAGGCGCCGGTCACGAGGAGGACAGATTCTCGCAGATGGCGGCGCCGGAGGATCGGCCCATTGCGTCAAGGCCTGCCAGGCCGTCAAAAAGACCAACGGAGCCCCGGCCATCTCTTCACACGACCAGCCGGTAGGAATACGAGTCACACTTTCCGCCGGAACCACCACCTTCTCAGCAAGCGTCCCCCACGCCTCTACACCCACCTCGCAACGCAAAATCCCAACGGTCTCGCCTACGCGCACGTTTCTCGACACCTGATCCTACCGCGATTACTTCTCCCACCCCATCACGTCCAAGAATGTGGGGAAGCCGCGGATTGGCCGGGTACATCTTGCGCGCAAGAAACGCATCAGCCGGGTTCAGCGCTGCAAATTTCACCCTCAGCAGCACTTGTGCCGGACCCGGTTGTGGATCCGGCACTTCGCCAAGCCGCAATTTTTCGACACCCTCATAGCCATCCATCAACCACGCACGCATATGTTCATCTCCTCTTGTCACACCTTGGCCCATGCAGTGCGGTTTCAATTGCGTTTACAGGAACAAATTGTAGCACCGCTTGACCTGCACGATGCCAACGTCGTCGCAGACGTCCAACACTCTTCCCCCACTCAACGAAGAATCTCGACTGGATTTTAACCAGATAGAACAAGTTTGTGCGAATGACATATTCGCCGATTGCTGAGCGATGCAGGCATTTTGGCTCTATGTTTCTAAAAGACGTACGTGAGGCGAAGAACAACTCAGGATAGACTCCGAGATGGTAAGCTTTCCCTTCTTTGCTTCCCATCAGATGAGGTCGAGCAGGGCGTTAATTGCCTTGGGTCCTTTTACCGAAAAAAATGGATTTTGGAGTCTGGTACGACTTTCGGCTTATCGGATGGACATGCGGCGGAGAGTCAGATCTGTTTTCTTTCCCACATACGACGTGGTCTCGGTCGGTTGATGGCGGAGGGGGCTGGGGATGACTGCTGCCAGGCGGACGCCTTCCTCTCATAGAAAGTGGGAACGCCGGTTTGTGGAGATACCTTTGCGCGGCAGCTTCGATGCCGAAATACGCCATATCCCCATTCAAATGATATCAAGATAGAGTTCAAGGATACGCTTCTTACTCAAGGGGGTTTCCAGCATCCAGGTCATGATGAGTTCTTTGAATTGGCGAATGGGGCTCCTGGAGGTCGAGAGATACAAATTCTTGGCCAATTGACGGGAAGAGTCAATTTGAGAGAATGTAAAAGGGAACAGGAATTGTGGAAATTTTTCATTGTCGAATGATTTAACGACCCCATAGGCCCTCCCTGTTCGATTCAACAGACGGATGTAGATGATCCTACCGACAACCCTTCTTCCCTTGACATGGCATGAAAAGAACCCATAATCATCTAAAAGACTCCTCCCAGATGGCGGGATAGTTGAGAGAAGCATCAAGCATCTCTCAATTTTCTCCCACACAGAAGGATTTATGAACCAATTGTACGAAGGAGGACGATGATGCTGAACACCGTTCGTGCCATTATCCGGGAAGGTCGGATCGAGTTATTGGAAAATATTCAAGTTCCGGAAGGGGCGGAATTGCTTATCACCATCTTGCCACAGGAAGAAACCGATTTCTGGATGAAAGCAAGCCAAAGTTCGTTAGCTAAGGTTTGGGATAACTCCGAGGATGATGTGTATGCCAAGCTACTCGAAGCATGAAGTGGTCCTCGTGCGATATCCCTTCTCTGATCTGACTGGAACAAAGGTCAGACCCGCTGTGATCATCGGTGCCCCTCACGTCTCGAACGACGTGTTCATTGTCCCGCTGACCAGTAAAACCTTTTCGCTTTTACAGGGTGAATTTTTGTTAGCCGATTGGAAAGGAGCAGGCCTAAACGTGCCAAGTGCCGTCAAGCGTGGAGTGTACACCGTACATGAAAGTTTGATGGTGAAGAAGGTGGGGCATATTTCTGGAGCGGATATTGTGAGTCTTGACACATCGTTGCGGAGTTGGCTGGATCTTTCCTGAAACCATTTTCATACCACGATTTTCATGACTTTGTCCTTTTCGGTTATCTCAAACTCCTTTAGGTCTGCGGACAAACATCCCTCAACCGCCACGTAGATGTTTCGGAGAAGTTTATCGAATGTCTCCCCCTGAGTCGCGCACCCTGGAATGGAGGGAACTTCCGCCCAATAGCCTCCTTCCTCCGCTTCATGAATAATTACCTTAAGTTTCATGACATCACCCCGTTAATGTATATAGAGCATAGAAGTAAATAGAGGAGCCCCACACCTCCCTCTTTTCAAATGCATTAACACTTCATCCACCGGCTAGAAAGAATACGATGGGCTCTTGGTCAATCGAGAGGATAAGGCAAGTTGTGGATCTGCAAACCAGACCAGGGAATTGTGGAAAAGCTTCGTTTGACGTTTTTCGTTTTAAAGAGGGTATTTTTGGAGCAAGAGATTGCCCCCCTATAGGATAGAGAATTCTGGTAACGGCCACTAAGACTTTATCGGCAAGGCTAAGGCCGCTTTGTTTGGCCTCATAGTAGGCAACTGCTTGATCAAATTCAGCTTCCGCTTCAGGATGCAAACTGAACCTCACCATTGGTACTTCGCCCGAATCTTTGCGAAGACTTGTTCGCTCGGGATGACTTCAACCTCGCCTGCTTCGATCTGAGAAACCCGTCGTTCTGCTTCCTCGACCCACAGCCGATCAACTTCAGCTTCAGTTGGCAGATTTAAGCTCTGAAGAAGCTTTTCTACAAGACTCGCCCGTTCGTCAGCCGGAAGCAAAATAGCTTCTTCAAGTAATTTGTCTGTTGCAATACCCATTTATCACCTCTCTTTTAAATTGTCCTCAGCATACCTCAGCAAAAACCTCCCAGCAACACAGTTTAAAAGGACTTCGGAGGTCGGGACGAACATTTGGTCGCAGAGAAACGAGACAGTAAAACCTTTCTTTTTCTTACGATGGTGACAGGGTGAAGCCAGCTTGTCCTTAGCCATCTACCTGCACCAGTACCTTTCCCATCGGCCCCTGGTCCAATCGGGCAAACCCCATCTTCACCTCCTCGAAAGGGACAATGGTGTCCACCTGTGGCCGCTGCCCCATAGCATCCAATCGACCGACGATCTGTTCCCATGCCGCATGCGATTCCTGAGCGGTAAAGTCTCCAACCGAGACTCCGCCTATTCGATTACGGCGGAAAAACAGGGTCGCCGTGTTGAACTTCGGCACCGTTCCTCCGCTCCGGCCGACGACGCTGATCCGACCGCCATATTCAAGCAGAGCTATAACTTGAGGAAGCAGTGCGCCTCCCACGTTATCCACCGCGAGATCGACTTTGCGCGGCCTCAGTGCCGCCGTCACTGCCTTCACGAGGTTGCTGTCCATCGGGTCGAACACGAAATCAGCTCCAAGCTGTTTTAATTTGTCCCTCTTTTCCGCGCTGCGCGAGAGGGCCACCACCGTAAGATTCATCGATTTCCCTAGCAGCACCGATGCCACACCGACACCGCCGGAGGCCCCGGTCACCTGGAGGACCGATCCTGAAGATGGCGGTGCCGGAGGTTCGGCCCATTGAGTCAACGCTTGCCAGGCGGTCAAAAAGACCAACGGCGCCCCGGCCATCTCTTCACACGACCAGCCGGTAGGGATACGAGTCACACTTTCCGCCGGAACCACCACCTTCTCCGCAAGCGTCCCCCATGTCTCTACACCCACCTCGCAACGCAAAATCCCAACAGTCTCGCCTACACTTACATTTCCTACACCTGGTCCTACCGCGACTACTTCTCCCACCCCGTCACGGCCCAGAATGTGAGGAAGCCGCGGATTGGCCGGGTACATCTTGCGCGCAAGAAATGCATCAGCCGGGTTCAGCGCTGCAAATTTTACCCTCAGCAGCACTTGTGCCGGACCCGGCTGTGGATCCGGCACTTCACCAAGCCGCAATTTTTCGACACCCTCATAGTCATCCATCAACCATGCACGCATAGGCCCTGCTCCTCTGGCCACCCCTTGGCCCTTACAGTGGCTATTTCAAGTGCTCATAACAAAATCGACTGGGCACCGCTTGAATTTCATTTATGTCCCCAGCATCTCTCAGCTATGACCTCCCAGCAACACAGTTCAAAAGCACCTGGCCCCGGGACGACCCCCCACGAGTAGACATTCGGCGGAGGATGAGATCTTTTTTTTCCAAGTACGACGTGTTCGCTGGGGATTGATTCCGGAGCGGGCTGAAAATCACCACAGCTTTGCATGGGCCGCTTTTTGTCCACTTTTTTCCACAGTGATCGTTCGTTCGAAAGCCTCAAGCGGACCTATTCCCGTCAATCGAGTTTTTTTGAGAGCAGCCGCTTATCGTCTTGAAGAGTTTAGCTTGCCGGCCAAGGGACCTCAATTCGCGACAGTTACGCCGTTTTGTTTGAGAACCTCCAGCACCTTGGGAATGTCGGGAGGGCCTGGGGGTATTTCCTTGTTGAAGGCGGTGAACATCTGTGTGGCCATGCTGCCCTGGCCGGTAAGTTCGAACATTTCCCCGCCGCCTGCGCCGTAGCGAAAGCCGTGCACGGTGCCAGCCGGCACATGTACCAGCGTGCCCGGCAGGCACATGACCGTCTTGTTTTCATAACTGAACTCGATCTGACCTTTGAGGACATAAAAGGACTCGTCCCAGTCGTGACTATGCAGGGGCGGACCCGTTCCTTCGTCGCCCTGCTGCAGAGTGATCTCATAGGATTGTGTCGCGTCGTTTGATGCAAGCACGGTCACCTTGGTGCCGAGCACATTCAACGCAGGCTCGTAGTCGTTGGGTGAGACAATAAACGGTTGGGGCTTCATGGTGTCATAACCTCCAGGGGATCAAATGAAAGATTGACCAATGCAACATAACGGATTTCTTGGCTGATTTTTCGTCAAATTACGAAATTAGTCAAGAAGAGGGTTGGGGAAAAAAGCAGCGGGGATTTTTGAAATCGTTTGGACTTGAACGATTCGACATGACCACCATTAAACAGACTGAATTGAATGCTTAGGCCTAGGAGGCTGTTGAAACACTCAGAATTCTTCTGAGAGCTTATCGTGATCCAAAATTTTACGATCTTCATTGAACGAAGCAGGATGTTCAAAAAGCCCCGTCCAGACCTGTCCTGAGGCTTCTCGAAGGGAAGGCCGCAGCCGCTTGGACGGGCGTAGCGTACAGAGAAGTACGTGAGCACGGCCAGGTGGCGAGAACGCCGCTGGCGGATTTTTTCAACATCCTGCTAGGTTTGTTCGTCCGCCTGTTGAAGCGGAGATGCGGGCAGATGGATGCTCACCCTCAAGCCGCTGCCTGGCGTGTTGGCCAAATTGATGTCCCCACCATGATTGCGAACGATGGATCGGGCGATGGCCATGCCGAGACCGATGCCCCCGGTTTGTTTGTTGCGGGATTCCTCCAGTCGCACAAACGGCTGAAAGACCCGTTCAAAATCCTGTTCGGGAATTCCCGGACCGCTATCTTGAATCACAATCTGAAATTCCTGGTCATTCTGTCGAAGCTTGACCTCGACCCGTCCTCCATAGCTCACGGCATTTTCAATGAGATTTCGAATGGCCCGTTTAAGACTGATGGGGCGGCAGGTGAATGGCGTTTTCTTCGCACTCTCAAATTTCACATCCATGCCCATATCGGCCAGATCCTGACAAAGACTATCGATTAAGGCACTGAGATCGACCGAACGCGACACCTCCGTCGAGGCCTCATCTCGTGCAAAAGCCAGCGTGGCTTCGGTCATCCGTTGCATGTCATCCAATGTGTCCAGGATCTTGCCTCTGGCTTCTTGATCTTTCATTATTTCGACTTGCAGTCGAAGAGAGGTAATGGGAGACCGTAAATCGTGACTGATGGCCGCCAGCATTCTGGTGCGATCCTGAACAAACCGTTGCAGTCGTTCGTACATGCGGTTAAACGCGCGGATGGTCTGCTGAATATCGACGGGACCTTCTTCCGGTATAGGCGTGATAGATTCCCCCCGACCAACCCGCTCCGCGACTTCCGTGAGTTGTTGAAGCGGACGCGTGATGCGTTGCACCATGAACACCACAATCAGGCAGATACTGCCTCCGGTGAACACCATCGAAATCAGCGTCGGCAAAGCCCAGCGGCCCAGGGAAGGGGTGATCCCCATGCCGGCATTCAGCCACCGGCCATCTTGAAGATGCGCGGAAATCAGCAGCCCTGGTGTATCAAATTCCGAGAGCGGAAGAGGAAAGGACGGTCCGGATTTTTCACTTCGTACAATGGAAGGCTGAACGCCTTCCGGCACTTCGCCTATGGTCTTTTTCCAAGACCCGTCCTGGGACGGAAGCATAAACCGTAATTCAGACACGTCGTTCTTGTTCAGCAAATCCTTGAGACGGTTGATCCACTCATGGTCGCCTTGTTGCATGCCTTGAGGAATCTGACTGAAATCCGACAACCAGTAGTACAACTTTCGTGAACTGACGGCTTGGACCATGCGATCGTGCAAACCGGATGGACTGTGTTCAATAAGATCGATCAGGGAAGCGGTTCGTTCAAGAATTTGGGTCCGCTCGACAGATCGAATAGCCGCACGACGTTCATCGGTAAAAATGAGGAAGTTGGCCACTTGGGCAATGACCAGGGCCACGAGCAAAAGGGCAATCATCTGGCTGGTCAGCCGTTGCGGCCACAACCGCCGGAAAATGGGCGTACCAGGTTTCATTGAAAGGTGACCTCTGCGGTGAACGTGTATCCCCCGCCCCACACCGTTTTAATCAAGGATGGCAATTTGGGATCGATTTCAATCTTTTTTCGCAACCGGCTGACCTGATTATCGATACTGCGATCAAACACATCGCCCGCGCGGTGCCGGGTGAGGTCCAGCAACTGATCACGTGTCAACACCATGTGCGGATGATTCAGAAACACCGTCAACAGCACGAATTCCCCGGTGCTGAGCGGAATAGCCACGCCATCTTCCTCGATGAGTTCTCGTTGCGAAACCTGTAAGACCCATCGGTCGAATCGAATGGTTTTTTCGGCAATTCGCCGTTCCTTCCATGGAAGACTATTCGCACGCCGGAGCACAGACTTGATTCGTGCCAACAATTCTCTGGGATTAAACGGTTTCACGACATAATCATCCGCGCCCATTTCCAACCCGATCACGCGATCCGTCTCTTCCGCCATAGCCGTGAGCAAAATAATGGGAATGTCTTTCGTTTCACGTAAATGACGGCAGAGAGACAGACCGTCTTCTCCCGGCATCATGATATCCAGGACGACGAGGTCGATGGCGCCGGTCTCGAGAATTTTCCTGGCTTCCCCCGCGCTTCCGGCCGCGCTCAGTCGAAAGCCTTTTTGTGTGAGATAGGTTGCGAGCGGATTGCGAATATCCGGCTGATCATCAACAACAAGGACATGCGGTAAAGAATCCATATAGCTCCTGAAGATCACCCGTCTTCATTATTATGACGCCGGCACCGAGAGTGAGGGAAGAAAAATTGTATCAAAGTTTGTCAGAACGGAATTCTGGCAGGTTTTCTTACAAAAAAGAAGAATTTGGAAAAATTTCCGGGAAATATCTTGGGTATACTGACCGAATAGAGAAGCATGACGTGAAACGGCTGGAGGGATCATTTTCGTCAGCAAGGTCCAATAAAACGTTTTTTCTCCGGGCACAAAAGTTCAGCCAATCATCATCCATAATGGAATCGGAATTTATTTTCCCTCGTTATTCTAAACATCGCATGATCACGCTCCGGAATTGGCCCGCCATTCTCACAGGCATTTTACTAATGCTGATAACCGGATGCCTGTTCGACCCACAACCCATTGAATTGAAAATTCAGCCGCCCGATTCCTTTTCCAGTTCCGGTCAGAATACGTTACCGGACAAATGGTGGGAAGCCTTTGAAGACCAGGCCCTTGACCGGTTGATTGAACGCGCTCTGGAAGACAATCCTAGTCTGTTGGCCACCTGGGACCGACTGCGGCAGGCGGAAGCCATTGCCGTGCGTGATGGAGCTCCCCGGTTTCCATTTTTAAACGCCAACAGTAATGCCAGCCGGAGTCGCACTGATTTAGGCACGCAGACCGATCGTTTTGCTGTAGGAGTATCGGTGGCCTATGAGCTGGACCTGTGGGGACGGGTACGGGCTTTTGGAAGTGCAGCGAACTTCGACGCGCAGGCCAGTCAGGCCGATGTAACGGTCGCCGCGATCACCTTATCGAGTCAGATGGCGAAAACCTGGTATAACCTGCTCGAACAACGAGGCCAAATGGCATTGCTTGAGAAACAGATATCGACCAACGAGAAAGTTCTTCAATTGGTCACCCTGCGGTTCCGACAGGGCGTTGCCGCTGCGGCCGACGTCCTGCGACAGCAACAATTAGTGGAGCAAACGCGTGGAAAAACCAAAGACGTCCGCGCCCAAATCGGAACGCTGAGCCATCAACTCGCCATTCTTGTTGGGAAACCTCCCAAGTCTCTGGAGATCCCCGACGATCAGGCACTGATACACCTTCCCCCATTGCCGAGTACCGGCCTGCCCGGGGAGCTCATTCAACGTCGGCCTGATGTGCAGGCCACGTTTTACCAGGTACAAGCCGCCGATGCGCGTGTCGCGGCCGCCATTGCCGAGCGTTTCCCGCGCATTGATCTTGCCGGGACGATAACCACAAATCTCACTCCAACTCTGACCAGCGGGGCCTTTGCCGCTGCTCCGGGAGGACTGTTTGCCAATTGGTTAGCCACCGTATCGGCACAAATCGTCGCACCGATCTTTAATGCGGGGGCAAGGGCGGCGCAAGTCGATCTCACAAAAGCCGCTCGCTCTGAAGTCCTTCACAACTACGAATCCACGGTACTTCAAGCCTTCCAGGAGGTCGAAAATGCCTTGATTCGTGAAACCCAACAACGGGCAAAAACTTCCAGTCTGGAAGATCAGTTCCACATCGCCACCCAGGTGATCGAACGCTTGCGAGCCCGTTATCTTAATGGTGCAACTGCCTATCTGGACGTGCTCAATGCGCTGAACAGTCAACAGGAGCTTGAACGTGAAATCCTGACCGCCCGACGGACCCTAATCGATTTCCGCGTTGATCTGGCCAAGGCTTTGGCCGGTGGGTGGCCCATGACTAAACCTGAAATCCGTCAATTAACCATCTCCAACGGATAGGGATTCCTCCCGAAACCCTCCCAAACCATGTTACCCCCATCCCTTTCTAGCATACGACTGATCGTGGTGAAGGCTGTCCTGCCTGTTCTGATCCTGATGCTGGCTGGAGGCATTGCGTATTCGATCGTCAAGACCGCCCCACAACCTGAACGTCATCCCAAACCCATGCAACCCCGACTGGTGGAAGCCGTTGAAATCAATGTGACCAAACAGATTCTGACCATCGAGGCTTGGGGACAAGTCCAACCTGTTCATCAAATCACGCTCCGGTCACAGGTGAACGGGAAAATCATCGCCGTCAACACTGAGCTCGTTCCCGGCGGTCGTTTCAATGCACAGGAAACCATTCTTCGTTTGGAACCAGCGGATTATGCGCTGTCTATTCGCCAACGACAATCCGATCTGGCGAAAGCCCGCGTGGCTCTTCTCCTCGAAGAGGGCAATCAAATTGTCGCCAAACAAGAGTTCGATTTATTGGGGGAAACAATCAAGGACCAGGAAAAATCCCTCGTCCTTCGCCTGCCCCAGCTTCGCGCGATGAAAGCCGACGTGGATGCCGCAGCGGCTGCCCTTCAATCCGCAAAGCTCGCATTGGCCCGCACCGTCATCAAAGCCCCGTTTCAGGCAACCGTGGTTCGCCATCACGTGGATCTCGGAACCTATGTAACCACCACCTCAGATCTCGTGACGATTGCGGGAACGAAGGAGTACTGGGTCGAGTTAGCGGTCCCCATGGCTCAATTACGTTGGATCACAATTCCTCGCACACCTGATGAACCAGGGTCCGCCGTTAAACTCTTCCAGGAAAATGTGTGGGGAAAAGAAAATTTTCGGACGGGCCGGGTGGTACGGTTGCTGACCGATCTTGAACCCAACGGGCGAATGGCCAGGCTTCTGGTGGCCATACAAGATCCTCTGAATCTTCAAAAACAGGATGCGCGGCTGCCTCGCGTGCTGCTCGGCTCTTATCTTCGCGCGGAAATTCAGGGACAGGAACTCGCCAGGCTTGCCAAGGTAGATCGTCGCTGGATCCATGATCAGGACACCGTGTGGCTCATGAATCCAGACAATACTCTGAAAATTCATCAGGTGACGATCGCCTATCGTGGCCAACAGGAAGTCTTTATTTCTGAAGGCCTGGAAACGGGAGACCGCTTAGTGATCACCGACATTTCCGCCCCCACCGATGGGATGCCCATTCGCCTGAACAACAGCCGTTCGGACACAACAGTGACTCCCCATGGAACCTAAGCCTTCCTCGCCTCCACCTCACCGAGAATCCGGCCCTCTGGCCTGGATGGTTCACAACCGGGTCACGCCCAACCTGCTCATGTTGACGTTACTTCTGGGTGGACTATTTATGGCCTCCCACATTAAACAAGAGGTCTTTCCCGAATTTGAAGAGGATACAGTCACCATTACGGTCCCCTTTCCCGGCGCGAGTCCCGAAGAAGTCGAACATGGGGTGATCCTCGCGATTGAAGAAGGGGTACGCGGACTTGAAGGAGTGAGCGAGATCCGGGCCAAGGCCTCGGAAAATCAGGGAACGGTCGTCGTCGAACTCCTCGCCAAATCCAACAATCAAAAAGTGTATCAGGACATTCAGCAGGCGATCAGCCGCATCGTCACGTTTCCCGAAGATACGGAAAAGCCGCGGGTCACATTGGATACCCGTCGTCGCGACGTCCTGACTCTTCAGTTGTATGGAGACGTATCGGAATGGACCCTTCGTGAAGTCGCCGAACAAGTTCGGGACCGTCTCTTACAAGAACCCGGCATAACACAAATCGATCTTGAAGGCGCGCGGGCGTATGAAATTCATGTGGAGGTGTCTCAGGAAGACCTCCGGGCCTATGGACTCACGTTGGAGGGCATCGCACAAACCATTGCCGCGACCGCGCTCGATCGATCGGGTGGAAGCGTGGAAACCTCCAGCGGAGAAATTTTGTTGCGAGTGCAGGAACGACGTGATTGGGCGTCCGACTTTGCCGACATCCCCATCATTGCCAACCAAACGGGAACGCTCTTGCGTCTCGGTGACCTCGCGCAAGTGTCGGAAGGATTTCAGGAAAGCGAAACGTATGCCACATTTAACGGGGTACGTGCCATTGGCATTGAAATCTTTCGAGTGGGAGATCAAACCCCGATCGGTGTGTCGGAAAGCGTGCGCGCCGCGATGACCCGTATTTTCCCTGATCTGCCGGCCTCCATCCATTACACCATTCTCAAGGACCGGTCCGAAGACTATTATCAACGGCTCACGCTTCTGCTGAAAAATGGATTTCTGGGGTTGTTGCTGGTCCTGGCCATTCTCACCCTGTTTCTGGAATACAAACTGGCGTTCTGGGTGACGGTGGGGATACCGACCTCATTTCTGGGGGCCATGTTATTCCTGCCGGCCATGGACGTGTCCATCAATATGGTGTCCCTCTTTGCCTTCATTATTGCGCTCGGAATTGTGGTGGATGACGCCATTATTGCCGGGGAAAATATTTATGAATACCGGCAACGCGGCAAATCCTTCAGCGAAGCGGCCATCCTGGGGGCACGGGATATCGCCACTCCCATCAGCTTCAGCATTTTGACGAATATCGTGGGCTTCCTGCCTCTTATGTTCATGCCCGGATCCTTCGGAAAAATCTGGGCCGTGATTCCCGTGGTAGTCTCGACCGCATTCATTATTTCCTGGATCGAAGCCTTGTTCGTCCTTCCAGCCCATCTGGCGCATGCGGGCGCCAATCCGACCGGCACCATCGGCATGACTCTGCATAACACCCAACAACGGTTCAGCGCATGGTTTTCCCGATTCGTCGAATGGACATATGGTCCGTTTCTTCGCCGGGCCATTACTCACCGCTATCTGACGATTGCCATTGGGTTCGGGATTTTTGCCATCGTTCTGGCCTATCCATTTAGCGGACGCATGGGCTTTATTCTCATGCCCACTGTTGAGGCGGATTTTGCCAAGGCCACAGCCGCGCTTCCTTTCGGAAGTCCGCCCAGTGAAATGATCCGGATCCGGGACGGGTTGATCCGCTCCGTGCAGGACGTGATCGACCAATATCCGGGACAACATATTACCAACGGCACCTTTGCGCTGGTGCTGGGAAATACCATCGACGTTCGCGCCTATTTGCCGGATGCGAACCATCGTCCGCTCAGCACAAGCGAATTGACCACCCTCTGGCGGGAACACACTCCGGATTTCACGGGAGTGGAATACCTGCGGTTCGAGTCGGATAGCGGGGGACCGGGGCGCGGGGCCGGGATCAGTGTTGAACTCAGCCATCGGAATATTGCCATGCTCGATAGGGCGAGCACCGATCTGGCCGCCCGTCTGGCTGAATTTGGAAGTGTCAAAGACGTGGACGACGGGTATTCTCCAGGGAAACCTCAGCTGGACTTTCGGATCAAAGAGGAGGCCCGCAGCCTCGGCCTCACCGCCGGGGATATCGCCAGACAAGCCCGCAACGCCTTTTACGGATCAGAAGCCCTTCGCCAACAACGAGGACGTAACGAGATCAAGGTGTTGGTGCGATTCCCCGAGTCGGAACGGTCGAGCGAATATCACGTGGAAAATCTGGTGATTCGAACCCCTGCCGGGCCACACGTGCCGTTGTATCAAGTTGCGACGGTCGAAAAAGGCCGGGCGTTTCGGGAGATCACCCGTCGGGACGGACACCGTACCGTGACCGTTACCGCGAATGTCCAACCCGCAAAGGAAACCAACCTTGTCCTGGATAAACTAAAAAACGACGTGCTTCCAGCCTTGCTTCGAGATTATCCCGGCCTGAGTTACACATTCGAAGGACGCCAGGCCGATATGCGTGATGCGCTTCAGAGCTTTTTATATAGTTCGGCACTGGCATTGATCCTGAT
Source organism: uncultured Nitrospirales bacterium (assembly GCA_963801755.1). Lineage (GTDB taxonomy): Bacteria > Nitrospirota > Nitrospiria > Nitrospirales > UBA8639 > Nitrospira_E. Next base: position 21,392 of record CAWDGE010000015.1, read on the forward strand.
TTATGTGTTGCTTGCCATGCCGTTTCGTAGTTACCTCCAACCGGCCATTGTGATGACATCAATTCCGTTCGGAGTGGTTGGTGCGGTGATCGGCCATATGATCATGGGCTACAGCATCAGCATCATCAGTATGATGGGAATCATTGCGCTTGGCGGAGTGGTGGTCAATGATTCTTTAATCATGATCGACTATGCCAATACCAAGCGCCGGGAAGGGCATAATGCGGTTGAGGCCATCTGCCAGGCCGGCATCCGGCGGTTCCGGCCCATACTGTTGACCACCCTTACAACCTTCGGCGGATTGGCTCCCATGATTTTCGAAACGTCCCGTCAGGCACGGTTCATGATTCCCATGGCCATTTCATTGGGATTTGGAATTCTTTTTGCCACCGCCATCATGCTCGTGCTCATTCCCTGTCTCTATCTGGTCGCGGAGGATGTGTTGGGCATGTTCACCGTTCGCGTCAACACGGCTTCCCCGGAAAAAGTTCAAAATGAACCGGAGGCCATCGTTGCCGAGTGAGAGAGGAGCTATTTAAGTAGCCAAAGAGCACTCTCTTAATCAGCACATTTCTGAAAGGAAAAAGGTGGAAATGCTTTCGTGACTCAAACACCATGCCAAATTTGAAGTGGCCGTTTTTCATTTTCAAGAGCGTTCCTTCAACCTCTGCTGCTAACAACGACTTCCGATTCATTTTCGACCCTATTTTCCAATCTCAACAGTTATCCACCCGAGTAGAATAGACCAGACGACTTCTTTTGCAAGCGACGAAATTCGGCAGATGAGTGGGTTTGAACTAAAAGGCGGTGGTCGAGAGTTTTTCAATTTTTCTCTCAGGTCCCCCCATGCAATCCCGCCATTCTTCTTGGGCTTCACTCAACTATCCCAAAGCGGGACAATCCACTGTCGCATTGCAGGTCTTACCCCAGGACCATTTTTTCGAAGGCATAGGAATTTCCGACACTGCAACAGCCGGAGAATGCAGCCCACTTAGCACCGAGAGGCAACACTCTCAGCAACAGATTTGCCCCCCATTCAAAGGAACCATTTTTGATGAACTGAGGCAAACCACGATTCATCGGATTGAACAGTTGTTGAATCATTACCTATGAAAGTATTGCGGCTATCGCACATCCGACGAAGTCTTTCTGAAAGCTCGTGGTGCACTTGACGTTTGAATGTGGGCCCCAACCGGCCCCGGACCCGAATGTAGCCGCGGCAATGAGCTGGAGCGGACCCTGTGTGGTCAGAAGTGGAAGGCCGTTGTCTGAGGGATTCGAACGAACACCCACCCCAGGGTCCTCTAGGGAAGAAGGAATGGCATGCGGCGGAAGAGTCTCCGTGTAGGACGGGAAGCCCATGTTCTATTGGTGAGTTAAAAAAAGAGATCTTGCAGGAAACCTTGTGTTTGCCATTTCTTTTCCGTAATGTTTTTTTGCCTGTCTGATCATTTCCAAGTAGACTGGGGCACAGTCCGAGATCAGAATGATCCACCCCTGATGTGCCGGATTGGCTGAGAAGAAGAGGAATTAAAACGCCATGAAGTTTGAAAAATATCCCATTTCAGATGCTTTGAAAAATAACCTGTCCCGACTCGGGTTTGTGAAAACAACGGACATCCAATTTAAAGCCATGCCCTCGATCATGGCAGGGGAAGATGTTTTGGCCATCGCCCAAACAGGTACGGGGAAAACGGCAGCATTTGCCATCCCGATCATTAATCACATTGACCAGTGGAAAAGGAGTCAACGCTCCGATGGTATCCAATGTATTGTCATGGTGCCGACGCACGAACTGGCGATGCAGATTGGAGAGGTCTTTGCCCAGCTTTCCAAACAGACCAAGGTCAAGGTGTTTGCCATGTATGGCGGCGTTGAGCAGGACCCGCAGATACAAACACTTCAGAATGGCATCGATGTGCTCATTACGACCCCCGGCCGACTGTTTGATCTGATCAGTCAGGGGTATGTTCTGCTGAACCGAGTCCAAACCCTTGTGTTGGATGAAGCTGATCACATGCTCGATCTCGGATTTATTGGAGATATTCATGCGATCAAAAAAAAGCTGCCACACCAACATCAAACGCTCTTTTTCTCAGCCACCATTAATGCCGAGATCAAAAAACTGGCCTATTCTCAGGTGAGGCATTCGGCTATCCGGATTCAAATCTCGCCGGACAATCGTGTCTCCAAAAGTGTCACTCACTATGTGATGTTCGTTGAAATGGATGATAAACGGTTTTTTCTGGAACGGTTCCTGACCGATAATCCTGAGAGCCGGGTGATCGTGTTTGTCCGGACGCGAGTGCGCGCTGAACGGGTCGCCAAGGCGATGGGCCGTGTTGGGATAAAAACGCTGACGATTCATGGGGAAAAGGATCAGCGTGACCGGGCTGCGGTGATGAACGCATTTAAAGCAGGGGCCTGTCAGGTTTTAATCGCCACAGATGTCAGCGCACGCGGCATCGACATTCCGGATGTTCATTTTGTCCTGAACTATGACTTGCCGGATAAAGCAGAAAACTACGTGCATCGTGTAGGAAGAACCGGGCGGGGTGTCAAAAAGGGGATTGCGATTTCATTCTGCAGCAGAGAAGAAAAGTTACGCCTTGAGGAGATTCAGGGGTTTTTGGATCAAGAGATCGATGTCATCAAAATCACGAAAAAGGATTATGCCTTTACGGTGACACATCCCAGCGGAGAACCCAGCTTGGAAGAGTTGCTAAAAGAAATAGAGGAGGAGGAGGAAAATAAAAAAAAGAAAAAAAGAAAACCTCAAAAGAAGAAAAAAAAGACCTAAGGGCTCGCGAAAGACTACGAATCAATCGCAACTCTAGTGGACTGAGGACTCGTTTCCCGCTCAGGTGGCATTGAAATCAAGGCATAGCGTGCGCCAATCCCAAATAGCGCATGATCTGGCCTCAACCCCTTCCTAATCGGAAAAGATGACCTCTGCCGTTTACCTGCGAAGCCGATTTTCACTACAGGGCACCTCTAAAAACGCTCGAGTTAGCTTGTTTGCCCCGTCGTAGAGGGGCTAGGCACGAAATCCTGGACCGAAAAGAGAAGGGAGACGGGTCTGCAACCGTGCTCTTTTCGTTTCCTCGTCGTTCCCCGTCCCCTTCGTTACGCCGTTTGCTCTCTGACGGCGACCGTCAGCCCCAGGAACCGTTGGAAATTATACGTGAGATTCTTCAGGCCAATCTTCGTTCGTGTCCGCACCCGCCCAATGGTGCGAAGGAGTTTCCCTCCCATCGCCGTGACGTGATGGCCGAAGACATGTTCGACCCGGGCACGAATACGTGAGCGGCCTCGGTTGGCCTCTTTCTGTTGAGCGGTCAAGGGCTTGTCCCGATATCCCTTGTACTGAATCGTGGAACGCAGCTTCCGCTTCTTGAGCTCGCCTTCAATCTCCTCCGACCGATAGGCAGCATCCCCCCCCACGTCCCGCCCCGCGGTCTTGGGCTGCAACAGCTCTTCCAGGACTTGACTGTCATGCACCGCCGCATCCGTGACCGTATAGCGTCGAATGAGCTTGTGTTGCTTATCCACGTTCACATGATTCTTATCCCCAAAGTGACTAACCCCATGCTTTTTGGTCCACCGAGCGTCGGTATCCTTCTGCCGCCGCTTCGCCGGCTGGGCCTCCCAGTCTGCCGGGCACTCGCCGGCTTGCACCGTCGCGTTTTCCTCACGGGTATTCCGCTGTTTCGGTACCGGGATCAACGAGGCCTCAATGAGTTGGCCCCCACAAGCTTGGAACCCCTGACCCGCCAGATACGTCTCGAATTGCTTGAAGAGCGTGTCCACGACCCCGGCTCGGGCCAACGTTTCACGGAACAGCCAGATCGTCTTCGCATCGGGGATCCGTTGATGGAGGTCAAGGCCTAAGAACCGCATAACCGAGAGCCGATCGCGGATCTGATAGTCCGTTTGATCATCCGACAAGTTATAGAGGGCTTGCACCACGAGGACCTTGAACATGAGAATCGCATCAAACGGTGGTCGGCCGCACTTGGAGCGACGGAGACTCTTCTCCAGGGTCTTGCGAAAACGGGCCCAGGGGATATGCTGGGCGAGTGGCTCCAAGGGATCCCCCTTCTCCGTGAGAGCGTTGTAGCGATTGGTCAGGTCAAAAAATCCAAGTTGGCTCGGTGTGTCCATGAGCGGTCCTCCTTGGACCAGACTGATGCCAGAACCCAACAGATTTGTCAGCAGTTTTTAGAGATGCCCTACAGACAAATAACAATTTCTTCATTCAATTGTTTAAGACTTGCCGGGTTTCGGCCCGGCAGCCGAGCCACTTTTGTTTCGGCAAAAGTAGCCAAAACCATTGACGCCCGATTCGGCCGCATCAGGTTGGGCAGACGCAGGGATAGGGAAAGCGGACCAACTCGCTACGCTCAAACAAGGCCCGCCAGAACTTAAAGAGCGTCCGCCCATAGGGCCGAACAGTAGGCGTCGGGTCAAAGGAAAGGGAACGAAGAAATCTATGGGGTCTATCTGAGGTTATGTCTGTAATTAAATAATCCACTTTCGGCTTAACTCAACTACCCCCAAATCGTGACCATCCGCTGTTATATTGCAAGACCTGACTCCAAGCATTTCGGCACAAAACTCACAACAACATACTTGACCCCAGGACCAAGCAGTTGAGGAATTTCATGCTCCCTTCCAATAGGAGTGTTGACTCAGGCATTCACTGTTGGTCAGCAAACGGTGGGCAGTCAGAAAAGAAAGATTCGGAAATGGTGTGCAATGACTATAACCGCACCTAGGGCTGCGTGGCGAGACTGTGATTTCCCAGATCAAACCGGAGGTTGGAAACTGCTGGCAGAACGTTCGAGGTACCAGAATTGCGTACCAATGGAGTCAACGTTAAAAACCAAAAAAATGCAATCCGAAGGAAAAGGGTTCGAGAAACTGAACGCTGAACCAACTCCGGTCTGCAATTTCATAGCTGTCTTATCTACCCTGAATAATCGCATCCATCACAGGTCGGTTGCCACGCCGTGAATTACAATGCAGGCAAGACGTCACAAGGTTGTCAAATGAATTGTCTCCGCCCTTTGAGACTGGCTGAATGTGATCCAGGGTTGCGGAAAATCTCGTTAGCTGCTTACGACAAAGGTGGCAAATATAGTCATCGCGTTCAAATACCTTGATGCGATTGTCCTGAACGTTGTAGTAGTCAAGTTCCGAATTGAGATCGACTGGAATAGGCACCACAGTGGCTTGGGCCTGGCGATAGTCGGCACACATCGGTATCTCATCTGGGAGTAGCACTTTGTAAAGCGTACCGGCGCGATTCGTGTCACCGGATTTTTCGATCACACCTTTTTTTTCCATACTTGCGAAGCTTCTCTGGATTACCTTGTATGAAAACTCTTCCGACTTGCCACTGCTGGAAATCGCGACGCCCGTCTGTAGCCCTCGTACACTCACTCGAAGGTATTGAGTTCCATTGCCGAGCAACGAGTGGCGGAACAGATGCCAATAAAGTACCGCTTCGTAGGTTGTGAGTTGCGGTTGAAGGAAATCAACAATCGCGGCAATGACACTGGGCAACTCTAAAGCATCCCAATTGCGCACATCGGTCGAATTCTGGCTCGACGAAAGAGTCACTTCGAGGTCATCTGCCGCCGCGCGAATCTGCTGGATAATTTCTTTTGCATCCATATATTTTCTCACAACTAACAAAGATTAGATGGATCCGAATAAGATGCGAAAATTCGATTTCGTATCCGTATCAGATCACTCTACCTTCCCTCCTTGGGCTTGCCAGCCCTATCCCCCTGCCCAACCTTTCGCAGAACCTCGGGACTGAAATGGTCAGGCGGATTCTTCGTCAATTGAGTGGATAAGTCAAGTTGTAAGTTTGCAAAATTAGAAAATGTTGAACGTGTTGCAAGAGAAATTTTAGATCCCTCCCCTTTTTGTCAAAGTGAGGAAGAGGAGGTGGCTTAACGGGTGGACATGCGCTTGAGAATGAGTTGGGTTTTCTTGTTCACGTAGTCGTTGTCGTCGGTGGGGCGGCGGCGGAGGGGGATGGGAATGACGGCCGCCAAGCGAGCGCCTTCCTCCCTCGTGAGTCGTCCTGAAGATTTATGAAAATAGCGTTGGGCGGCGGCTTCGATGCCGAATATGCCTCGTCCCCATTCTATGATATTGAGATACAGTTCTAGAATACGCTTCTTGCTTAACGTCCCTTCTAACATCCACGCAATGAGCAGTTCTTTGAATTTGCGAATGGGATCGCGTGAAGTGGAAAGATAGAGATTTTTCGCCAATTGTTGTTTCTGGTGTCAGGTCTTGCAATCATGCAATCCGCTTTCGGCTTCACTCAACTATCCCGAAGCGTGAACATCCGCTGTCATATGGAAATATCTGACCCCGAGCATATTAGACGCCATTCAATGGCGGCTTCGGACGGCCATCATCCTCGAAATTTCAGAGGCTTAGACAGTTTTTGCCTTTTTCCAAGGTTTCTTATGCGGATGGGCGTAGGACAGGCGGATTCTTGTTCAACGAGCGAAATTAGTCAATCTGTGGGGCACCTCAGCGAGATAAAGAATTTTCAGAAGAAACTCAAATCTGGATATCCTACTTGTTTTTCTAGTCCGACGCCTGCCGCCAGGTGCCCGGGTCTGATGCTCTCACTGATCGGCGGGCCTTGTATGAGCGGAGCGAGTTGGCCCGCCCTCCAATAGTTTGCATCAGACCCATCTTAATGAGGCCGGGCGGGGCGTCAGTGGTTTTGGGTCCTTTTGCCGAAACAAAAGGACCTCGGCCGCCGGGACGAACCCCGGCTTCACCAAGTGGCCATGCAAGCAGAGATTATTTTAGACCACAGGGGCTAAACCTACCACGAGCTGGCGTTCCCGGGGACCGTCTAGTTCAACTAATAACACTGACTGCCAGGTACCCAAACGCAACTCCCCGTCTATCACGGGCAAGGTCAATGAGGCTCCGATCAAGGAGCCTGCCATATGCGACCATGCGTGGGAGGGATCATGGGCATGGCGGAATTTGATCTGGGGAATGATCGTTTCAGCGACTTCGAGGAAGTCTTCCTCCGTGCCCTCTCCAATTTCTCCCGTCGTCAGCGCGGCAGTGGTATGGGGTAAAAAGACGTGGCACAAGCCATTCTGAAATTCCCTCTTTTGAATGATGCTATTCAGTTTCGAGGTGAGATCCACAATATCTTTGAGTTTCTTTGTTTTGACTTGAAATGTTTCCATTATTCCCCCCTTGGTTTTTCCTCCCTCAAATATTTCCTTAATACCGCTCAGATTAGCGTGTAGACATGCGACGGAGGATGAGTTCTTTTTTCTTTTCCACATATGATGTGGTCTCTGTGGGTTGGTGCCGAAGCGTGCTGGGAACGACCGCTGCTAAGCGGGCGCCCTCATCCATAGAAAGCCGCGAGGCCGGTTTGTGGAAATAGCGTTGGGCTGCAGCCTCAATGCCGAACACCCCTGGGCCCCATTCAATGATATTGAGATAGAGTTCCAGGATACGTTTTTTACTCAAGGTGGATTCCAACATCCAGGTGATGAGGAGTTCTTTGCCTTTCCGAATCGGATCCCGTGAAGTCGAGAGATACAAGTTCTTGGCCAATTGCTGGGTAATGGTCGAACCACCACGAACTATCCGTCCTTTTTCTAAATTAGTATCAATGGACTCCAGGACCTCATGCCAATCCACCCCGGTATGAGAATAAAAGGTCCCATCCTCGGATACCAGAATGGCCATTCGAACATGGCGCGGAATGCTTGCAAGCGACGTCCATCGGTAATCAATCTTCAGGGTGGTTCCTTGATCGTGTGCTTCGTCTATGCGTTGCCGCATAAGCGCGGATTCTGTGGGATTCTCCATGGGCAACCGGGGGATCGAGAGAAAAGGAAACGTGAGAATCTCAAATAAAAGATAAAGGCCGAGGAGAACAAAGATGATCTTATATGGAATGATTCGAATCCACCGGAATTGCCGAACACGGGGTTTTCGGTGGGAACCGATATTCCAGAGAGGTTTGTGGGGACGGGGTTTTTTGGCTTTCAGCCTTGTTCGCTTCATGCTGGTGTTCTTGACCGACCTTCACCTGTCCCGACAGATACGATATGATGATGGCCTGATGAGATCACAGACTCAATGTTTGCAAACGTCAGTATAAATTTAGCAAGACTGTTGTCCAATGATTTTTCGAGGCAGCGTGGTTCCTTCTAACAGAAACTAGAGTGATTTAAAACTAAGACCACAAAGAGGATTGCGCTATATGATGCCGCGGCTCCACTTGGGCACGGATTCTTCGCCGTAGGCAAAGATATGACCATTCCGGATAGGTTATCATCACCAGTTCCTCCAATGCCTGAATGGCAAAATCGACATTTTTACCCCAATTAGGAGTGAATGATGAATGCCATGATTCTAGAACAGGACGCCGATATCGCGACGGGTCCCTTACGGGCCCGTGACATTCCCAAACCGGAACCGGGTCCCGGCCAAGTTCGCGTCAAGGTTCATGTCTGCGGGGTATGCCGCACTGATCTGCATATCGTCGAAGGCGAACTGCCACCATTCACTCGCCCCATTGTCCCTGGACATGAAACCATCGGCATCGTGGATCGAGTGGGACAAGAAGTTAAGAAAATCAAAGAAGGTGATCGAGTAGGCATCGCCTGGCTCCAGGCAACCTGCGGAACCTGTGAGTTCTGCAAGGCAGGGCGGGAAAATCTGTGCGCACAGGCTACATTCACCGGATACCATATCAACGGAGGCTATGCGGAATATGCGTTGGTCTCTGAACAGTTTGCCTACCCTATTCCATCTGTGTTTACTGACGAAGAAGCCGCCCCGCTGTTGTGTGCCGGCATCATCGGCTATCGCGCCTTGCGCCGTAGTCAGATTAAACCCGGCCAACGGCTGGGACTTTACGGGTTCGGGGCATCGGCCCATATCACGATTCAAATCGCAAGGCATTGGGGATGTGAAGTCTATGTGTGTTCCTTACGGGAAGAACATCGCACTCTGGCTCGTCAACTGGGAGCGGTATGGGTCGGAACGGCCTCGGAGATGCCACCGAACACCCTTCACTCGGCGATCATGTTTGCCCCGGCTGGTGAACTGGTGCCACCGGCTCTTCGGGCGTTGGAAAAAGGCGGCACACTCGCCTTGGCCGGCATCTACATGACGCCCATTCCATCCTTGGACTATACAGTCGATCTGTTTCAGGAGCGGACACTCCAAAGTGTCACCGCGAACACGCGCCAGGATGGATTAGACCTTTTGAAGGATGCCGCCGCCATTCCCATTCGCACCCACACGGTTCCCTTTCAATTAGAGGAAGCCAATCTGGCACTCCAACAATTAAAGGCCGGAACCATCCAAGGCGCCGGAGTCCTACTTGTGATGTAAAGACTTAACACCCTCGTTTGAAAAGCAGGCCGCGATTGAGACTGGCCATCCCTCAGTGCTCCCACTCCCATTGACATTGTCAGCTTAATATCCGGCGGCCGCAGGATCCGGTTAGCGAGGATAAGACGCCCCATACAACCCCTCCGGCCCCTGCTCGAAATTTGGTTGATGCGACCACGCCGGATCGTTCCGGATCAAACGATCCCAGGACCGGTACGTCGTCCCATCCGCCTGGAAAAAAATTCGACCGGTTGTGGTCCACTAGGAAAAGGGGTCGGCCGATGTCGGACGATTTCACGAGAAGGCTTTTCATGAACGCCTAATCTGTCCTCCATTCTATTGAGCCCGCTTCTTGCTTCTCACTTCATATTGGGTGAGTATTGGATGAACATCAGGAAGAAAAAGAGTTCTCATTCTTTTCCCCCTTTATTTCCTGTTTCAATAAGACCTGACCATGATGACTATTGAAGAATCCATTCTTGGCTTTCTGGTAGCCCTCGCCGCAGGAGCTTTGATTGGCTTGGAACGTCAGCAGAATCTAAGCATCGAGCGCAAAACCGGTATCGGCGGCGTGCGAACCTTTCCCTTAATCGCCCTTGCCGGAGCCATGTCGGCGTTTATCTCCCAGGTCCTTGGCGTGTGGCCCATTATTGCCACACTCCTGATTCTTGGCGCGCTCCTGGCTGTCGCGTACGACAAGGAATGGGGTCGAAAGGATCCGCCTGGGATCATCACCCCACTCGCCGCCCTGATCACGTTTCTCCTGGGAGTTCTCGCGCTACTCCCTGCCCTCCCGATTGATCCACCACATCGGTATCTTCTCATCGTCGGAAGCGCAGGGGTCGTCATGGCCCTGCTGTCCTTAAAAGAACGGCTGCATCATGTGGTGCAACAGGTGTCCGATGATGATATTTATGCGACGGCTAAATTTGTCATTTTAGCCCTCGTCGTCCTGCCTCTTCTCCCCAACCGCACCTTCGGTCCTCTGGATGTCCTCAATCCCTTTCATACCGGCATCATGGTCGTTCTCATTGCGGGGGTGAGTTTTTTAGGATATCTCTGCACTCGTATCATCGGTTCCCATAAAGGCCTTGCCACAACAGGCATTGTGGGAGGCCTGGTCTCTTCCACTGCCGTCACCATCAGCATGGCCACCCAAGCAGGGGAAAACCCACGCGTGGTCCTTCCTGGAGCGACGGCCATCTTAGGCGCGTCCAGCACCATGTTTGCCAGGATGCTGGTCATCGTGAGCCTTCTGCAACCGGATCTGTTTCTCATGCTTCTCGCGCCTTTGGGGGGCATGGCCCTCTGCGGGTATGTCATGAGTTTCATCTTATTTGGCAAAGCGCAACGCACACCGGCGGATGGTCCGGACATCTCCCACCGCAACCCGTTCGAATTACGTCAGGCCCTGGGATTTGGGATATTGTATGCCGGAGTCCTGTTCATCTCGAAAGCCGCCCAAACCTACCTGGGCGATCAAGGGTTGTATGCATCCAGTCTCCTGGCCGGCACCACCGACGTGGATGCCATTATGTTGTCAATTGTCCGATTACAGCAGGATGGCCTGCCAGCCTGGACAGCCGCCACGGCCATCACTCTCGCGGCCATGACCAATACGATCGTAAAGCTTTTGTTAGCAGGATGGTTTGGAGGAAAACCGCTTATGAAATATGTGGCGCCGGGAATGATCGCCATTTTGGCAACCGGGAGTCTCATCCTGATCGTAAATGGCTTCACGCACCCTTAACGATATAGATTTGCGACGAATGATCAGGCAACCTCAGGCAGACGATCGTACACAGACTCTTCTCAAAGTTCTCGTGGGTTCCCATGCCCATGGCTTAGCGTCCGATAAGAGCGACCGGGATTACCGCCGGGTCTATGTCATCCCGACGGAGGAGATGTTTCAGTTAGGATATAAATACCCTGCCACGAAGTGGACCAAAGGTGATGGCGATGAAACGGCTTGGGAGGTCGGACAATTTCTTCTGCTGGGAACACAGGGCCATCCGCTTATTCTTGAGACGTTGCTGGCTCCCGTCATCACATCCGATGCATGGGGAGAACAACTGCGCATGCTTCTGCCGGCCCTATGGTCGCCTCACAAAGCTTTTGATGCCTTTACCAACTATGCCAACAATCAACGCACCAAGCTTCTAATTAAGAAAGATGGACGACCGGCAAAGTATGCCGCCGCCTATATCCGGGTTCTTTTCAACCTGTGTGAATTGCTCGAGTCAGGAAGGTTCCACATCCGCATTGCGGAGACGCCGGCAGGAGAAGGGCTGTCTCGCATCAAAAATGGACAATACCGGTTGGGGGAAGTGATGGATTGGGGCGAGGAACTTACAGAGCAGGCACGACGATTAATTGCTGTATGCCGTGATGAAAGCGATCTGCCACGGATCAATGATTTTCTGGTGACCATTCGCCGCACATTTTTGACTCCTTGAGTCCCAAGACAACAACATCATCAAATTACGACAGACTAATGGCCCCACCAATGAGCTCTGCGATCTCCTGGAACAACCTCCTCACTGAGAAAATCCCATCGCCGAGTTCCTTTCGCCCAAGAAAACATCGTTCTCACTTTATAATTACGTCGATTGGTATTGCACTTGCTTGTTTATTAGGAATGCTTTTCAGAAAAGTTGACTCTTGTCTTCTTTTGGGGAAAAAGGCTAGCTTTACAGTTATGAGGCATCATGTTGTTCTCCATGAGCCTGGACCATTCTTAAACTAGTCAAGGATTTTCATCTATGACATCCGCTCAGCAAGATTTTTACGACATACTGGGAGTCAAAAAAACCGTCGATGCCAAAGAACTCAAAAAAGCCTATCGTCGGCTGGCACGCCAGTATCATCCGGATTTACATCCCGGCGAAAAAAAGACGGAAATGGAAAAGAAATTCAAAGAGCTGAATGAAGCCTATGAGGTCTTAGGGGATGAGGAAAATAGAAAAAAATACGATCAATACGGCATGAACTGGAAGGAAGCCGAAGCCTATGAACGGGCGCGCCAACAGGGCGGAGGAGCGTATCCAGGGGGAGGACCCAGCGGATATACCCAGGGAGGCGCTGATTTCAGTGATATATTTGAGAGCATGTTCCGGCAGGGGGCTCAACGGGAAGGGGCCGGCTTTCGGGGATTCGCCATGGCGGGGGCGGACCTGGAAGCCAATCTGCCGATCTCATTACGAGAAGCCTTCACGGGTACACGCCGGGCCTTGAGTCTTCCTGATGCCGGCGGAATTCCTCGTCCGATTGAAGTCCGCATTCCGGCCGGAGTGCGCGATGGCGAACGACTTCGCGTAAAAGGGAAGGGCGCACCGGGTCGCGGAGGAGGACCACCGGGGGATTTATTATTTCATGTTCAGATTGCCCCTCATCCCGTGTTTCAACGTAAAGATTCAGATATTGTGGTGACTCTCCCCCTTTGGCCGTGGGAAGCCGTATTGGGCACCGACATGCCAGTACCCACATTATCCGGAACTGTCCGCCTGAAAATTCCGGCCGGGAGCCATTCTCAACAGCGAATGCGATTAAAGGGCAAGGGACTGCCCAAACGAACAGGAGGGCATGGGGATCAGTTTGTGGTTCTCGATATCGTCACCCCTGAGACTCCTTCTCCCGATGAACAACTTCTCTATGAGCAATTAGCGAAATTTGATCATCCCGATCCCCGTTCAACCCTTCTTCGGGAGGCCACCCATGACTGAAGAACCACAACCCGCCTTGGAACAGGTTACGGCGGAAATCATTACCTCCGGGAGCATCCGCAGGGAAGAAGTATGTGCCCGATTGGGAATAGGCGAAGACATGTTGGAGGTCTGTCTGCGATGGGAGATCATTGAACCACCGGAACCGGACCCGCACGGAACAGAGTTTTTTCCAGAAGACGCGCTTAACCGCTTGGGTCGCGGCCTCAGGTTACATCGAGACTTAGGGATAAACTGGCCTGGAGTCAGCGTGGCCTTGGAATTGTTGGACCGCATCGAGGAACTGGAACAACAGATCCACAATCTTTCAAACGAGTAACCTCAAAAGATTCCTCTGTTCACAAGATCGACTCACCAAAACTTCCTGCTGTAACTGGAAGTTTGAACAAAATCCCTGTGCCTTTCTCCCTGATTTCATTGCAGGCCTCGAACATGAAATTTGATTGTTTGGCGTACCCATAGTGGAGGCCTTTCAGTTAAGGATAAGGCCAGAAGTCAGCTCAGCAATCTTCACGATTTTCGCTGTCAGACTGCATCTTAACAGGGCAAAATTCCCACCCGGTTGGCCCGCCAATTCCCAACCCTCACCTGACACTATGCTGGGGGTCATGAGACCGTGATTCCCCTTCTTTTGAGTCATATTCATTTCGGTCTTACCCCAGCTATAAATTGCAACCACTACGGCACTCCATTAAATCTGAAATCATGTGGAGATCAAATAGTCTTTTGGCTCTCAAGAGGAGAATGATTGAAAGGTTCACTGAGGCATTCAATAATGATTGGATAAAGTAGGCTAACCCCAGGAAAAGAGAACGTCATGAGATTTCTATTCATCATTTTCATCAGCATTCTGTTGTCAGCTTTAGTGGCAACAGCTATTGGTTCCTTATCGGGTGAACTCATTAATCGACTCTTTTTAACCGTGAATGAAATATTGATCCAATAAGATTGTGCCCTTCCCACCACTCAAGACCGCTCCCATGCAAGCACAGGCCTTCACCACGACCAGACAATAGCATTCACCCCAACTATTGATAACAGTGTCATACTTGAGTCTTTGGTCCAAAGCGAGGGTGGCCAAATCCTGTCATTGTCAAAATTGGCGCCGGGACATTTGGACCATTTCCCTATTCAATTTAGGCAGGCGTCGGTTGAAAAATCATTACCCCCGTGACCTGATTTTGGGGCAAAGCGGGACGGATGAACTCTTTCGCCATGTGGCATAATGGTACACTTCTAACCCGCCATTCCATCCAATAAGGAGTCAACTACCCCCCAAAAATCCCTGTGTAGGACATTTTCCATCAATTCTATGCAGATCGATTAGGACCCGAGCTGCGGCATGAAAATTGGATTTACCTATTTTATAGGGATGCAGGTTACACCAGAAATGTATTCACCATAAAAGCGAGGCAAGGATGAAGGCGATCCCAAAACGGCAAGGTTATTCCACTTCGTACAAGAAGAAAGAACTGACGGATGAGGATCCCTATTCAATGAAGATGGCTCCCAAAGGCTTACTTCAATGCCCTGAATGTCAGGCGGTGTATTTTCGAAAACGTTGGAGCCTTTCAGGAACTTCCTCTTCTCATTCCTCTCAATCAGCCAAGGGTGGCATCAAAAAACCGATCAGACAAGTCATGGTGCCACAGAGATTTGTCTGTCCGGCCTGCCGGAAATTACGAGACGGCTACGCGGAAGGATTTCTCGCCATTCACTGGCCGAACTGGGGCACACACAAAGCTGAGGTCTTAGGTCTCATTCATAACGAGGAAAGTCAGGCCAGTCGCAACAATCCTCTCGAACGGGTCATGGCAATTCGCACACGCCCTGACGGGGCGGATATCGAAACGACCACCGAACACTTTGCCCAACGCCTGGGCAAACATTTCGATCGGGCCTTCAAAGGAAAGATCGCCTACCAATGGTCGCATAAAGACAAATTAGCTAGAGTCGAATGGCAGGGACCTAAACCCCCAACACTTCCGCGCCAAAAACCCAAGACATCACAAACTAAAAAATAAGGGGGACCGCATCGCGTCACGAGCCTCACCCGATTATGCCGCATGGACACTCACAAGGAGAGACATCACATGAGATCTGGCATCAGGTTTTGGAGTCTGATTCTGCTGATCGGGTGGGCCATACCCACTGGAGCCCAGGAACCGCAAGTCGATCCCCTACAAGGAAAGGCCGTGTATCAAGCCCACTGCGTGGGGTGCCACGGTATCCAGGGAAAAGGCGATGGACCGGACGCTGCCATGCTCATCGTGCCGCCCGCCAACTTTCAACGCAGGGAATCCCGGGCCAAATCGGAGATGGACCTTCGGTCAGCCATCATCTGGGGATTGGCATTCAGTCCGATGCATGGTTGGTTGGATACACTCAGCATCGAAGATATTCGCGCCGTCACCGCCTACATCCGACGAATAGCCCATTACGAACCTTCATTGCCCTAAACGTACCCCCAAAAGAGGATCACGCTGATTTTTTTACGGGGGCTAGCTTTCGTAGATCAAACAGGCTTTAATACGGCTAATCCAAATGACGGTGCGGCTTTAATCTCATTTTTCTTTCTGAAAGGATTACTATATGAGGGTCGCGACATTATTCGTTATCATACTGCTAGCTGTTTTAGGGTTAGACTCGATGTGGATGAGCGAGGCAAAAGCCCAATCAAGCCTTCCCTCTCAAAACGACACCGCGACTATGGGCACCTCCGAATCGCCCACCGTGTCCAGTGAGCAAACCCTCAAAGATGATCCGGTATGCGATCCGACCTATCGACCCAAAATCACCAAAATCGAACCAGATGAGTTTCAGGCCGGCTCTAAAATAGTCATTATGGGAGAATATTTCGGAAAGAAAAAAGATTGCCTGCATGAGGTGACCTTTGGAGCCGAAAAGGCGACGGATTTCACCCTTAAAGGTGATGATAAAATAGAGGTAACTGTGCCCGACAGCGTCGCCACTGGAATGGTGTTTGTGAGCGTGGTGACCGGGGGAGGTGCGGCAAAAACTGCCGTGCTGGTCAAGAAATAATAAAGAACAGACCTTCGTCCGTGCACCATTCAGGGCGATAAGATAGCGGACTCGAGTGGGAATGTGCACATTCCCGTTCTACCCAAAAGGATGTTTGGTGGATTTAGGAATCTTTTTCCATGAGACGCATGAGCCCCTCAATATGGTTAGTTCTCATGATCACAGCCATGGTTATAATCCCCTTTCCCCCGGCTTCCGCTGAACAAGAACAGGCACAATCCGCCAAAACGCTCTTTCTCCAATATTGCCAAGACTGTCATGGCCCACAGCGAGACGGCAGAGGCGCCTTACGTCCTTTCCTGGAACAGGACCCTGCCAATTTGACCTCACAAATGACACAGGCCAAAACCGACCAGGAACTCTCTTCCATGATCAAAAATGGGGGGGGCGAAATGCATGGCTGGGCGGACACCTTCACCGATGAACAGGTCCTGGACCTGGTGCATTACATCCGTGCGCTCTCTCCGTAAGCTCTTCGCCGCACAGCATCGCTGTAGGGGATGAAGCGGGTGATGGAGCGTGCAGCAGCACTCACCTATCCCAAACCCCATTCCAGATACCCGGCATAGACGACCGTTTGGAGAATCGTCAACGGCACCCCGATCCAAGCAAAAGTCTTGAAACTCAGGGTGTGGCCTTCCTGCTCCGCCCGCTGGATGATAATCACATTACTGGCCGCAGCAAGAATCATCAGATTACCCGCAATCGTACTACCGACAGCCAAAGCCAGAAGGGCTGGAAGGGAACCGCCGGCCTCAGACACCAGAGGCAGATACAAGGCCACCAAGGGGACATTCGAAATCAATTGGCTCAGAATGATACTGAGACCAAGAATGGAAGACGGGGAGGTGAGGTCCATCTGCAGATGCGCTGTCCACCCCTGGAATACTCCCGTCTGCCAGACACTCGCCATTAAGACGAACATGGCAGCAAAAAAGAGCAGCGTGGACCAATCCACCTGCCTCAACAATTCCAGACGTCGCCGACTACACACCAGCAGCGGCAGCGCGGCAGCCATGGCCAGATAGCTCAGCCGAATCTCCAGCGGCACGGCCAGGGACACACACGCGATCTTCACCGCAATCAGGCCGAGTATTAAGAAAAATGCCAGACGGGCCAGGCGAGCCAGGGCGGGATCGCTTATCGCCACCACGCTATGCACGAGAGTGGTGGCGTGAAACGCCGTCGGCCACATGACCCGTAAAACCACATACGCCAACGCCAAATTGAGAAGAGTGGGGAGCGCCAGGGCCTGAAGAAAAGTCAGGAACGGAGACGGAACCGGTCCGTCAATTGCAATCAAGAGATTTTGTGGGTTCCCGATAGGGCTCAACACGCTCCCGGTCGTCACGGCCACAGCTAACGTCATCAGGAGCAAGCTGGGCTCGAGGCGATGTTCACGGGCTAAACGCAGTACCAGAGGCGTCCCGACGATGGCCAAGGTATCGTTCATCAATACCGCCGAAGTGAGCCCTGCCCCGAATAAGATCATCAGGACCAACCCATCAGCTGATTTCACCCGATGCAAAATCCCGTAGGCGAGCGCGGACAGGTATCCGCTAAGAATCAAGGACTCCCCCACCACAAACATCCCGAGCAAAAACACTATCACATCCAGATTGATGGCCTGTATGGCCCCAAGGGGTGAAATCTGCCCGGTCACCAAAACCAATACGGCGCCGGCAGCCATGGCGTGCCAGATCTTTACAGGGATGCCGCCAATGTTCCGGAACGCGATGACCAGAAACACACCCAGCAAAATAAGCAGGGAAATGTTCATGCGTAGGATGTCATCAATACAGGTTGCCCAACAAGCAGTGAGAGAAGAGGTAAATATGATAGACCATCAGAAAAGGTTCACAACAAATTATATACGGAAGAGAGGTCTCTGAGAATTGCCGATTGTTCTCACGAATTATTTAGAGATTGGAAAATTGTGCAAACAAAAATCGTTGAAAAGCATAACAGCATGCCACGCATAACTCCCCTCTCTGCCTCGTCGCTGATGATGCGCGCGCACCAACCACCTTGACGGAGGGACACGAACCTTTTGCCCCGACTCTCTGTTGTACTACCGGATATCGAGAAATCTTATGATATCGGCTTGGATTTCCGGGGTAGTGACCAATTCGGTATGTCCGACCTCATAGTTCCGTATAGTCGGGTGAAAGGTCTGACGATAGGCTGCCGGAAGCCATGCAGATGAAACCGTCACCGTTCCATCTCCATCAGCATAAAGAGTGGGGAGAGTCCCTGCGGGTTCTGCCCCTGTCAACTCGGAATCATCAAACAACAAGGAGTCAATGCCCTTACGACCATCACTCCCCTCCCATACTCCCTTGCCTAAGGTCAATGAGCCTTTCGCATACAGGTAGAAAAGAGAAGAATGATATGGGCTCGGTGTGGAGAAAGGCGCCTGAAGAAGTTCCAAAAAGTGTTGCGATCGATGAAGCCAATAGGACGTATAGGTGGCACGCCGCTCAACGATTTCCTTGGGAAAACCTTCCTTATTCTTGAGCAGTCCCCATCCGGACCGTTGCCACTGCCCGGCATTTCTGATCACCCCTTGTAAGGGCTTCAAATCCTGGGTGATCAGTTCATCGGAATCGGCAACCGGTAAGGTATAGTAACTGGCCGGGAAGGACGCGTAGGCCTCGGAGCTAAGCAGTGAGGAGTTCCAACCGACGGTCGCCCCATAGTTCATGTTTCGAAACGAGTTCATGGATCCAAGAAATGGCACCCCGACCAACACCACGCGGTTGAACTCCTCCGCTCCCTTCCAGGTCTCCACGGCAGTATCGATATCCTGGACACCATACCTCAAGTAGTAGCTGACAATCAGACCACCCATACTATGCGCGACAATAGAGACATCTTTCTTCCCCTCGCCCCGGAGTCGGCGAATGAGGGCATCCAAACTAAAAACAGCCTCCATCAGATCCCCACGCCAATCATACGTAAAGGGAATCACCTCCCCGTTCCGCTGGTTGGAGACCCGTAGTCGGTCCAGCAATGAACCATAGACGTCCATAGAGTAGACAAGCGGAACGAGGCGAACCTCATCAAGGATGCCATCGGGTTGCAAATCGGTTGTCCCCTCAAATCCCAAGCCAGGAACTGGAAGAGTCAACGATTGGTGACCGAACAGCGCTTGGGTAAGGGAAATAAAAACCAGACTGCGATCCTCTTTGCGAACCAAACGCGTCCCGTAATACCCTGGCACCACAATAATTGCCGACTCGGCGTTGGGAGCATGACCAGGCGGGGCCATATGCTGCCGACCGCAGCCGGACACCAACATGATCAGCAGCAGGAGGCCAGAGGAAAGTTTGAGGATAGATTGTGATAGTCGAAGGGCAATCATGGGAATCGGAAAACCGCTCTTCCTGAGTAATGCATCAGGGATAACCCTGAGCATTCTAATCGTCGGTGCTCCTAAGCCTGCAGATTAAAATAAATGGTCATACGCAATATTTATTTCGAACCTCACAAAAACCCTACTCTATTCATACTTCAAAGGTGTCAGAGAAGAATGGGTCGGAGAAATGCCACGGAAAACCCCCTTAGTTTAAAGAATATAGAGGATGGGAGGGAAGACGATTGACGTCATGGGTGAGATAAACGTTCGTGATTTCCATGAGATTGAGCCCGGGCTCATGAACATCAGTCAGTTCGGGGGATTGCCTAGCCTGAGCAACGCACTGCTGAGCGTTTCATTCGCCTGCTCATCGTTCGGATTGAATCGTAAGATCAATCCCCGTTCCTGAATGAGCCGGTATAATTCCCCCTTCATGAGAAAGGCCGGACCCAACTGTCGTTGAGCCGGTCTAGGTTTCCTCATCGCCCTCAAGACAATTGGTACATTCATCCATTTTGGGGTCACCATGACGACTACAAAAATGACGAGCGCATTGCCGGCAGGTCATAAAACTCATTCGTATTAAATCCGCATTCTCACACACATAACAATTTTTTTCTCGTTTTGCTTTTGGCATTGTTCTTCTCCTATAGGTAGCAATCTTCTTTAAACATCTCAAGATATAGGGCGTACAAGGAAAGCCCAAAAGGCACAGCTATTGCGCCAACGATTTCCGTGTGTCATCGCCAAGAGAGGCGTTAGACCATCAACATGAAATTGGCGTGAACATCAGGGAGGGCGTGCATCTCGCAACGACGCTGGGAGCGGACGCTGATCCATAACAAGGGAGAGGGAGCCTACCGCATGACCGAACCTCCTGACAATGGGAAGCCAACCGTTGACACCTCTACCCCTGCAACGGGATGGAGGGGCGGAAAAAATCGCAGGGGGCCTAGCCTCGCTCCGTGGATGGGTTTACAATCCATTGCCCATGCTCGAAAGACCGCTCAGCCAATCCGGGCATATCGATAGGGAATCCGACCTTGCCAATCGCTCAATTTTTAGGGCAGCACGTCATTATTCGATTGCAAATTGTCGACATTTTGGTTATGTCTATCTATCCTAAACTGGTGCCTGATTGAAAAATGTCCAACTTGTTCACAGACATGAACGAAAGGCAAAGACAGAAAGTGGTACAGATCGGGTAATTCCCCTACGGTGGCCTTGGAGAGTATGGCCACATGCCGGCAGAGAGTGTAACGCTGACCCATAGTTTCCGGGTCCATTCCATCAACAGTTGGATCCCTGGGAAAGGAAGACCGCTTCGCCTTCCAGGTTCATTTCACAATCACCGTTTGAAATTTCCTCAATGGCTCACAGAGGAATGGGAAACCAGAAACCTTCCAGTACACCTGTGCCACTTTTGTATCGGTCGCATATTTCCAAATACGGGTGATTCCCGGGTTCAGTTGTCGGTAATGCCCAGCATCAGATCAGGGAAGATCTCAGGGAAGGACTCGAACGGAATGAGGCCCCCCCTGTGACAACGAATGTCTTTTTCAAGAAAGGAAGTTCTTTATGGCCTGTAAGCGATGTGGTGGACTAATTGTAAAAGAGTCTGTCTATGATAGGGAGGGCAGCAGTCAGTTAGTCCTCATGGACCGTTGCCTCCAATGTGGCAACATTGAGGATCCCGTAAGCGCCCACAATCGTTCGAAATCGCACCTTCCTCCATCACAGCAGAAGGGCAAAGCCCGTCGCATTCCTGAGCATCCCAGTACTCCACTGGAGATGGCCGAGGGATAAGCATGGAGCTACGGCGGCACCAGAAGGAATTAGCGGACATCTGCGAGAATATTCTAGGGGGACGAAGCCTGACAGACATTGTCTGTGCGGTCACACCCGGTGGAGGCAAAGCTTGCTGCCTCAGATCCTGGCTTCCCGCTTGATTCCAGCCATTGCCGACGCCCTGTGCTGGATTGTCCCTCGCAGTGTCTTACAGGACCAGGGTGCGCGGGGTTTTCAGGATCCCAGCCACAGGGCGCTCCTAGGTCATCGGCTGGAGGCCATGATGACCACCAACCAGGAAAATCCAACAAGAGGGTGTGCGGCCTATGTCACGACCTATCAGGCCCTGGCAGCAGACTCCCGCAAGATCAACGCTAAAGAATTCCGCCGCAAGCGGTACATCCTCGTTCTCGATGAACCACATCATCTCGAAGAGGGAGGCCTGTGGCATGAAGCCATTCAGCCGCTCTATGACCGGGCGGCTCTGCGAGTCTTGATGAGCGGAACGTTCGAACGTGGTGAAGGCACACCCATTGCCTTCCTGCCGTATTCCACCACCGACCGGGGAAACCGGCATGATTGGGACAACACGGAATCCCGGGCCGTCATTCATTACACTTTAGCCGATGCCCTGCGCGAACATGCCTGCATTGATTTGACCGTCCATTACGCGAACTGTCAGGCGACCTGGTTAGACGCTCAGGGAGCCGAGCACCATGTTGAAAGCCTGGCACATGCCGGGAAACAGACGGCAGCGGCACTCCTGACAGCGTTGAAAACGGAAGCAGCCCTGGAACTCTTGAGCACGGGCGTGAAAGATTGGCAGGTACATCGCACCACCCACTCCCGATCGAAGCTGCTGGTGGTGGCCGCTAACATTGAGCAGGCGCAAAGTATACGGCCTGGCTTCAGGAACGAGGAGTGCCTGCCAGAATTGCCACGAGCGATGATTCCACGGCGGCCTATCAAGCGATCAAAGCGTTTAAACGACAGGGTAGCGGGGCCGTGGATTGCCTGATTACGGTGGCCATGGCCTATGAAGGCCTGGATGTGCCGGCCATAACCCATCTCATCTGTTTGACCCATATCCGGACCAAGCCATGGATCGAACAGGTCGTACATCGAGCCACGCGCATGGATCCGCTCGCAGGACCCGATGCGAGCAACGGGCCTACATTTACGCTCCGGACGACCGGCCATTCCGGGAATGTTTGGGATATATCCTGGCTCAACGGACCACGGCGCTTGCCGGGAGCACGTCATCGACACAGGTCCTCGGAGAAGGGCCCTACCCCGATGGACGGAACCTCCTCCCGACGGATCGAGCGGAGTCAAGCATTCAACCGTTGCGGTCCGGCGTCCTCGAAATGCGCAATCAAGGATTATGGGCGAACCTGGCCGCACCCGGCCAAATGGAAACCCACCAGGAGACCCCGAAAGAACGATTAGATCGTTTGCGGAAAAAAATTGAGCAGCATGTCCGTGCGCACGAGCAATCGCGAAAACTGTCCCATGGCACGGTGAACCGGGCGGTCTATTCGCAGTTTCGGAAATCCCGCACCGCCATGACCGAATCCGAACTCCATAAAGTCATGCAATGGGTCCATAAAATCTATCCGCTCTGAGGTCATTTTTAGCAGGAGGCCTACTCCACATGTCCATACAATGGTTTCCCGGACACATGAATGTCGCGCGCAAGGAAGCGGCCAAAGCGATGGAAGCCATCGATGTCCTGGTTGAAATACTGGATGCGCGCATGCCGGACGCCAGCAGCAACCCGTTGATCACGGAATTGCGGCTGCACCGCCAGCGTCCCTGCTTGAAAGTGCTCAACAAAGCCGACCTCGCCGACCCCGCCGTCACTCAAGCCTGGCTGAACGAATTCAACCGGGAACCTGACGTCAACGCCGTCGCTCTCTCCTGTACCCATGCCGGCCAAGCGGCCAAAGTACCCGGTCTCTGCCAGCTCCTTGCCCCCCACCGTCACAGCACCAGCAAGCCGCTTCGCATGCTGATCATGGGCATCCCCAACGTCGGCAAGTCCACGCTCATGAATAGCCTGCTCAAACGCCGCCTCGCCAAAGTCGGCAATGAACCCGCGGTGACCAAAGTTCAGCAACGCCACACCCTGAACGACCACATGACGCTCATCGACTCACCCGGCCTGTTGTGGCCAAAAATCGAACATCCTGTCGTGGGACTCTTGCTCGCCACCATCCACGCGGTCACCGCCAAGGTGATGGTCGAAGAAGAAATCGCCGAGTTTCTTATCACCATCCTGCTCGCGCGCTACCCTGCGCTACTGACGAAACGCTACGGCTTTATCGCAGACGGGCTGGATAGCATGGGTGTGCTCGAAGCCATCGCCACCAAACGCGGATGTCTGCGGAAAGGAAAAGGCGGGGAATTGGATCGGGAAAAGCCGCAAAAATTCTCTTGACGGAATTCCGCAACGGCACGCTGGGCCGCATCAGCCTGGAAACGCCAGACGCGCGCCACCACTCCCAGACTCTGGACGATCAATTGCATTATTAATTCTCCCTTTTCCCCACTCTTGACAATTACCACAGTTTTGCAAGAATGCTTGCGGTTACGTTCGGCGTAGGATCGCATTGATC
This sequence comes from uncultured Nitrospirales bacterium, assembly GCA_963801755.1. Classification (GTDB taxonomy): domain Bacteria; phylum Nitrospirota; class Nitrospiria; order Nitrospirales; family UBA8639; genus Nitrospira_E. The sequence continues at coordinate 45,334 of CAWDGE010000015.1, forward strand.
GATACGCCACAGGTCCTGTGGCTTAACAGAGGGCGACCTCGGCATTCAAGGCACCATACATTCAGGAGATTCGCATGCTAACCTACCCGCCGAAATACGACGAACTCTATGTTCGTCTCCTGACCTTCACATGGGCGGCACCAAAAACGCTGACCGGGATTTTCAGATTTTCAATCGTGGAGCTCGACTTGGGGAACTCATTACGCATCTGGCAGGACAACGTCCTAACGATAATATTTGTTTGGCATTAAACGGCGATATCATTGACTCCCTCGCCGAAGATCAAATTCGGGGCTATGTGGCCCTCGACCATGAGCTTGCGCAAAACATTCTCGAACGGATTTACCAAGATCCATCATTCGCACCTGTCTGGAACGCACTCGAAAGATTTATCAAAAAGCCTCGACGGCATCTAATCTTCATTGTGGGCAACCACGATATCGAACTATCGTTACCAGGCGTGGAAGCATCAATACGTCACCGCCTGACGAAGGATGATATAGACGCCAAGAGCAGATTAGTGTTTTCCACCCACGGAAGCGGGTTCGCCTGCATCGTGGGAGACAAACGGGTTTTTTGCACACATGGCAATGAGGTCGACGACTGGAACAAGGTCAACTTCGATCTCCTAGGACAACTCGGCAACGCCATGAATGCCGGACGGACAGCCGATGCCGCAAAGTGGAAGCCCAATGCAGGAACCCGGCTCGTAGTCGACGTCATGAACCAGTTCAAAAAATCCTACCCGTTTGTGGATCTCCTTAAGCCGGAGATTGAGCCTGTGATGAGCGTGCTGTTAACTCTCGATAAGAACGCGCTGAGTAAAATCAATCTATCTGACGCATTTCCAATCCTGCGCGACAAGGTGCGAGGCGGTTTACAGGCGAAAAAACTGCTGTCCGCTGATGCGAAAAATTTTTCGGGGGTGTCCGAGGAAACCGTGGCAAATGAGGCAGTCGAACGCCTCCTCGGCGCCAACCTGAAAGAGGCCATTGCCAAAAGTCAACGTTCCCAAGTAGGTCAATCTGAGGACGATCTCCTTCGGGAAGCCCAAAACGCGATAGACCAGGGGAAAAAGGCCTCTGACATGGCTGAGGAGGAAGGCGCGACCGGCACGCTGGGTTGGATAGACATTGTTGCCGGCAGGATTGGCCTCATCGATAAGGTCGAGGCCTTGCGTCGGTCGCTGAAAGACTGGCTTAAAGATGACACTACGTTTGACATCGGCACCAAGGACGAAACCTATGATCGTATCATCGAACGCGTCGGTCCTGAAGTGGATTTTGTTATTACGGGACATACTCATCTTGCACGCGCGATCGAATTTAAACCGGGGCGCTTTTACTTTAACTGCGGCACCTGGATCAGGCTGCTGCGCCTGACAGATGAAGTGCTCGCCGATGCCACAAAATTTAAAGAAACGGCTTGGCGTGCTTTTTCTTCTGGTCGTATGAATGATTTAGATGGGGCAAAAATTCCCGGAAAGAATGGCCAGGAAGTGTCACTGTTATACGATCGGACCCACGTTGTGCGTATTTCAGCCAAGAACGGCTCAGTGGAAGGCGATCTTCTCCTCGTTACCGGTGACAGTAAAAGCGAACTCCACTTTACATCGGAACCTGGCAATATCTAGAAGGGTTTGCAGGATAGAGCACAACGGCTACAACCCATTCATGCCGCATACCTGTCTGGAAATACACCGATACAACAAGTGAAGGGAGAAGGGTATGGCTGTTTTTAAGAATGTAACGCTCGAACTCGTCCGTCCCGGGCCGCCCCACAATCAGCTTCTTTCGCCGCTCACACCTTACATGGCACTCTGTGGGGAGGGTTCGCCCGTGACGTTTCATATCAACCTCGAACACCGAAAACTCCTCAATCGCCTCAGACGGCTGCGGTATGTGACAAAGGATGGCTCAACAAGCGGGGTTGCAGTGCCCGACTCGATACGTGAGGCCGAAGTCACCGAACTCGGCGAAGAGGTCGCGTCGATCCTCACAGCCATCAAAACACTCCATCCGGAAATTTCTCGTGCACAGGGACAGGGATATGCTTCTGAGGCAGCAACGGAAGCAGAACGGTCGGTAGTGCATCTTCGACTTGTGCTATCGGGTTCGGAACTCTCGTTACTTCCATTTGAATTGTCCATTGCTCCCCAAGCCTTTCCAGGCGAAGGACTCGAATTCTGCTTGCAAGGTAGCCTGCCCATTGTCATCACACGCGAAATTCGTCGCAGCCGTTCCGTGTCTGTAAATTGGGATCGACCGGTCGAGCCGCGTATTCTGTTTATTGCGGCCAGCCGGCGGGTATGAACGTACCCAAACAGGCACACGTTCACGCGCTGCGACAAGCACTGGAATTGTGGATACGTTGGCCTCGTAAAGACGGCAAACACCTTGACCGTGTCGAATTAGTCAAGGAACGACTCCGACTTCTGATCAATCCCAGCATTACAGATATTTACGAAAAATGCGCCACTGGCGAATTCACACACGTGCATATTCTCGCCCATGGAGCTGCCTATGAAGAAGCAGGGGAGCAGCGATTCGGCCTTGCGCTTTGCCAACAACTGGATAAGAACCAGCCGGACATTGTTTCTGGAAGCGCCTGGCCAAGGCCTTGCAGGCCGAGTTCAAGGATCGCCCGGGCAGGTCCCAACCATTGGTTGTCACCCTTGCAACGTGTGATTCGGGTAATCCAGGCTCTTTGTTGGTTCCCGGTGGTAGCATCGCGCACGATTTACACTCTGAGGGTATCCCGTGGGTCTTTGCCTCACAATTTCCACTCACAAAGAGAGGTTCAGTAAGAATGGCAGACATACTCTATTCGCGGCTCTTGGGTGGCGACGATCCACGCCAGGTTCTGCACGAAGTTCGGAGACAGCTCTATATGACTGCGGACCGGGACCACGACTGGGCCAGCATCATTGCCTATGTCACCATGCCTTCTGATGCCGGACAGCTTCCGGATCAAGTGACCAACTTTTTTGAGCGACAAATGAAGCGGGCTATAGCGGTAGGTTTCGATCGTGCCGACAATTCCGACGAACAGTCAATGGAAGATGCTCTTAAGGTCGTCACAGGTCTGTTGAAGAGATGGAAACATCGCTTGCCAAAGAAAAAATCAGGGAAGGATAAGGATGAGGATAAGGATAAGGCCAGGCGGGCTGAATGTTTTGGCCTTCACGGATCCGCATATAAACGAATGGCGCTGATCTATCACAAAAGCCCAGACAAGACAAAAAAGGCCAGTGAGGCATTTAAAAATTCTCTGGCATACTACAAGGATGCAATGAGTGAAATTCTGAGAGACGACTCAAAATTTTACTGGGTGGCCACACAATATCTTTGTCTATCTGCGGTGACAGAGCATGGCAAACCCGACGAGGATACTTACCAATTCACACGGAAAGTGGTTGAGCAGGATCTAGAAAAAGAAGAGAGAGAAACTCAGGCATGGGCCCATGGGACCATGGCTGAATTGAAGCTTCTCAGCTTGTTCCATCAAAGATCGAAAAAAGAACTGACATCCAAACAAGTTGAGAACGAAGTCCGCAAGCATTGCAAAAAGCTGATTGACTTAGTGGGAGCTGAGTCGTTTCATGCCAAGTCGACGGCACGACAGTTTCAACGCTACTCCGATTGCTGGCTAACGGGAAAGGGCCCTGACTGGCGAAAAATTGTACAGGCAGCTCTTGATGAGTTGTCGCCGAAAACTACCACAGCTAGCGAAGAGGAATTCCCACCGTATTAGGCGCTGGATCCTACTCTGAAAATGGAAAAATATATTTTCCCATTACATTAAAGCCTGCCTCGGAAGTTACTTGCCTTTTACTTCCAAGAAGTCCCGCATGTTTCTTAGGTTTTGGTCAAAAATCGCAGACGGGCTGGATAGCACGGGTGTGCTCGAAGCCATCGCCACAAAACGTGGATGTCTGCGGAAAGGAAAGGGCGGGGAATTGGATAGGGAAAAAGCGGCAAAAATTCTCTTGACGGAATTTCGCAACGGCACGCTGGGCCGCATCAGCCTGGAGACGCCAGAAACTCGAGACGCCCTCCACTAATGTCAGACTGCCTTAATGACTTAGTGGTTTAACTTCTGTTCGTGTTTAGCGCCCTGGCTTCGCTCAGGGCAGATCCCTCGAACACGCCCCTTGGTCCAGACCCATCGTGAAAGACCAAATTTTTCAGCCCCCCTTTAGGTTTCTTCGTTGCCTTCGAGACATTTAATACATTCATCCATTTGCGGGTCGCCATGAAAGCGACAAAAATGCCGGGAGCATTGTATGCAAACCAAATAGCTTAGACTTTCAGACCCTGATTCCTTACATAAATAGCAGGGCTTTTCCCGTTTTGCATTGGGCATATCTTTCCTCCTGCAAATGGCTTACGTGAGTGTATATCCAGATATTCAAGGTGCCTGCTAACCCACCGATACGACCAGCATCAGGCCAACGATCAGGACAGACCATTATCGGAAGAGAATATGGAGAACCTTGATGTATGGATGTTCGGAGGGAAGGAGCATCATGACAGGAGTGAACAGACAAGAGACTCATGAAGATGGAGAAGGACTGTATGAGGCTAGACGTTTTCCTCTGTACTTGAAGGCAATCGCTAATCAACATAGTCGTTCAAAGCGAAATCACCGGGAAGAACATTCCAGTTGCCAGGCTACAACACCACCCTAACTTTCCATCATTTCCAAGCGGGTATCAAACTCATGGCCACAGGACACGCACCGGATGCAATCGGATTCAACCACCGGTTCGTCATCCCGGATGCCCATGCCACCACAATCCGGACATCGTGCCAGGTGCAACACTTCGTCATTGATGTTTTCATAGCGGGTGCCACGTAAGCAAAAAATCGGTTGGCCATCAAGCAACCACGGTTGGCAGTCCTTATTAACAACCGGGAGCACAAGATAATGATGGGCAGCATAATCCTGGATGGCCTCAGGGGAAGGGAACCCATCCCTAATCAGATTCCCGGTTTTGGCATCATAGATCCCACAGTCTTTTACGACAGCTTTCGTTGGCCCCATAAGATACCTCCTTCGGACAGGATGAATCTGTTCGTCAACAATTATGGCACGACAAGTATGATCTTACGATCTGCTGAAAGATTATGAGGTCAAAGGGCATAGCTACACAATCAGGAGCATAACGAACAAACAGATACGCTAGTGATCGCTACCCAGGCCTCACCCCTTACAGAAAAGAAAAATCACACACCGACCTGTTCGAATCCAAATGATTTGCAGAAAAGGCCACCCTCACTTCTTCTTTTTGGATTTGCCCCACGTTTCACTCAGGACCGATTTCCACTCATCGCGGGATACCGCAGGCATTGTCTTAATGCGAATATGCCCCATTGAGGCATTGAGCACACCGGCCTTCATGGCCGCGCGATTATTGGGAAATTCTAAAATGGCCACCACATCATATTCCCCCAGACAATAAAAGGCATGAAGCATTTTCCCGCCCAAGGATTCGACGTTTTTCCTCACCATGTCCGACCGCTGCACACCCTTGGCCTTCATGGTTATCAGCCCGTCATGGGTAAAATTCACTAAACTCACATAGATCGGCATGATGTACCTCCCGGAAAAAGTGAATAATGAACAAGATGTTTTGGCGTAGAGACGACATACCACTATCCTAATTGAAAGAGCCAATAAAAAATAGTCTCTTTCTCATGCCTGGCAATGGCCATGCGAGAGCTTAGGACACATGATCCCACCGTGTGGTTCAATTCCCATTGAACCCCAAACGGTTCGGTCCCAAACCATCAAGAGGCGGAAGAAAGCTCCTCAATCGCGTCCATCTTCTCTGGATAGAAGGCCACGTAATCCTTGATGTCGGCCACGGAAGCTAAGGGGGTCTCATAGGTCCAGACCGCATTCTCGGCTGTTTTGCCCTTCACGCTCACGGTGAAATACGACGCATCACCTTTAAAGGGGCAATGCGTAGAGTGAGTAGTGGGACGAAGATAAGACATCGTCACATCTTCACGCGGGAGGTATTGAGCCGGTGGAACAGGCCCCTCCCGCAATGTCAGTGCCCGGCTGGTGTCCGCAATGACGGTCCCGTTAAAGGTCACTTTGACCTGATTTGGATTGGGCGTAATGGTAATGGCATGAGGATGGCTTTGTGCAGTCATGGGGATTATTCCTTTCTTGGGTTCCTAAATTCCGGCGGAAGAAATAGCGGTAAAAGAAGGCGGCAGACCGTCTGTGGCGTTGATAAAAACATGGTTCGCCCTCTACTGAATCTGCCCGGCAACTTCCAGGAATGTCTGAAGATTAGCAGGGCTGCTAAACCGATGATCCCCGGTCTTCAAAAGCAGTTCGATAGGATACTGAGGATCTTGTGTGAGTAAATGTTCGGTGAATTCCCAACTCCCTTTGGGAAGAATCACCACGTCCTGAAGCCCATGCACAATCCGCGTGGACACCCTCTTTGGCGAATCCAATCGCCCGGCCCATAACGCCTCGCTTTCTTCCACCCATTTCCAGGAGAGCGGAAAATCTTTGTGTAAGGCATCGTCATCCCAGGGCATCCATCCGGTCTCCTGCCACTGTTGGCGTCGTTCAGGAAAAATATCCTGCGCACGTTTTCCCATCATATTAAACGCCGGAGCCAGGAGCACCAATTGTTGCACGTGCGGAAATTCCTGTCCAAGGAGCCATGCCAGCCAGCCACCTAAGGATGATCCGATAATGGTCACAGGCGGACCATCGGCCAGCATCTTCGTCACGCTTCGCGCATCTGCAAGCCAGTCAAACAGCGTATAGTCGGCAAACGCGCCCTCTGATTCGCCATTTCCACGAAAATCAAAACAGCTAAACCCCCAGCCTCGTTCCCGACACAGATCGGCCAGAGCCTTGCTTTTATTACCCCACCGCTTGGAAAGAAAACCGGTGACAAAAAGCAATTGTCGTTCCTGGCCGGAAATGCGGTCTCCGACAATGAGCTTAGAATCCGTTCCGGGTATTTCAAATCGGGTCGATTGATTCATCATATTCCATGTGCTGTCAGGTGAATAAGAAATTGAAGTGTCATTAAAGATCGTGAACGGGAAGATTCACAGAGGTGCCATTGTGCTGTATCTCATATTATTTAGCACATTGGCAGGATAAGAGAAAACAGTCTGCCTGCTGGTGTTTGGTAAAAAATGTTGAAGCCGGGGGTTCATTATTGAAAGGAGTTGGAACAGTCACAGCTCGGGAGCGCAGCGAGGAGGACCGCTGCAGGTGAAGGGAGGAGTGCCATTCCAGCGCGGAACCACCGGTGTGATGCCTAGAGCACAAGCTGCCTCCATGGCCTGCCCGGCATGATCGACCAACACAAAGTCCACCCCGCGATCAATTAGATCTCCCAGGCGTTGCCTGAGCTCGCTCTCTTCTTCATCCCCGAGCCACGAATAGTTCACACGGATTCCTGCCTGCTTCAGTTGGGCAATAGTTTCAACGCTTGGCCGGCTTCGCAGAAAGGACAGCTGGATAAACTCGTCACAGGGATGAATGGTGGTGTCAACATACTGGAAACGAAAGATCTCCCGGCTCATGTTGGCGATCCAGCTCTCTTCGTCGGTCTCCCCTGCCACTCGGCGCACGGCCAGATCGGTATGGTCGCGCGCGCCGAAGATCACCTGGTTGAAGCGTTGGGCTTTGGCGACCGTCTCGGCAACGAGCCTCCCAACTAGGGGATTGTTCTCTTTGATATCCACATTGATCCAGATATTGTGCGGCATGATGGCAAGAGCCTCTTCGAATGTGGCAATACGCTGTCCTGCCATCTCTCCTGTACATGAATCGAGCCGCAGGCTCTGGACTTCGGCAAGAGTCAACTCGGAAATGCGCAACGTTCGCCCCTGCCCGTCTTTCACGCGATCATCATGTGCCACAACAAGTTCCCCATCCGCGGTCGATCGCACATCCAGTTCAATCTGATGAACGCCAAGGCAGATCGCCCGCTGAAACGCACCGACGGTATTCACCGGGCATCCCAGCTGCCCCCCGCGGTGAGCGGAAATTCCCCGCTCAGGAAGGTCGGCTTTCTGTAGATGAGAAACCTCACAGGAAGCCGGAACAACTTCTGACGGCGACGAAGCACATCCCAGCCAGAGCGTCATACCGGCGAGTGCGGCTCCGTAGAATCGGCACGTGGCTTGCGGCAACTTCGCGCGGGGCCAGAAGCATGTCATCACGCACCTCTGGGCGATCGATGATTTGCAAGAGATCTGTTGAGAGAAGTCACGGTTGTTCCAGCATGAGTTCAGGAACCCCGCCCATCGTGGTCACAAGCAACGCGAGCAAGACGGCCTGAATAATCCATCCAATAAGACACACCCCAATGGCGCGGTAGGTGCTCTGATAATCCAAGGCTTGCCGCACCGCAATGATCATGGCCACGAGCATCCACACCCCGGCAAGAAGATTCACAACCACGCTTAGGCCCGGGATAATGCCGAACACTCGAATGAGGCCAGGGGCACTCGAAAAGCCGATCGTCCGTAAGAGTTCACCATAATCCGCGTGGGTTTGCGGTTCGGGAAGAAGTTTCGTGCCAATGAGGTAGGTCATGAATGCCCACACATACCATCCTAACAGGGCTCCGACCGTACCAATGACCAATCCCATCAGACCGGCCTCTGGCATAAACCCGATACCACCGGCCAGACTGGATAACAGCACGACACCCATCGCCTGGCCCATCGAACGCCTATCCGCTTCCACCTCTTCATAGAGGTGAACATCGAGTTTAGCCGCACGGATCATCCGATCAACAAACAGACTCATATGGTTTATCTCCTTTCCCTGACTTGGGATAAATGTCATTACAATCAAAAGAGATTGTGCCCGAGGAGGAAGCCCACAAGCAATTGCGGGGAAACAACCGGAAACGATTTCTCTCAGCTTACTTTGGTTCAATCCCATCTCCCTCGACAGGGAGAGGTTGATGGTACACACCGTTCATTTCGAAAGATGTCATTTATATCTAGTGAATGGCAGTCACCACAGCATCCAGAAAAAATGGAGGATCATACAGTCAGAAGAGCCATCGCTTGTATAATATTTCCCTTACAACAAGACTCTTGGGGTCATCCTCGCCTCTTTGAGGTTTAGTTCCGAAGGAGGACAAAGGGAGGGTGAGGAAAAGGTTCAATGTAGAAGATAATCTCTATAACACCTAGACAATAAGGATCGCGGGTTGCGAAACCTGATCAAAGCTCCCCCAATGACGTGCGATGAAGGGAAACTTAAGGCATCGAAAGTTCAATTAATGTGCCGGGCTGAATCATCACAATCGTTTCCCGGATAGTTGGGAGAAGGGTCATGACCATGGGGACCTGGTTAGTAGGAAGGACAATGATTGACAGATTGTTATCCTTCAAATTTTGTTGGTAACGAAGCTTTTGGTCTGCAGTAATGAAAATGGTGAATTGTTGACTTGCTGCGACGAGCAATTGGCCATTTCTCATGCCGAGCCATCCCATCTCCTGGACGGTAGAAATAGAAAATTCCCCAAGATGCGTTTTAATCACGCGGGGAACCGATTCATCCAGCAGAATGGTCAAGATTTGTGAGCAAGCTTCAGAAGGGTGGACTTGGAAAATTCAAGAATCTGTAACGCTTGGTCTCGGGAGACCGAAGGGAAATTCTCAAGAAACGCATCTAAGGTAAGACCAGCTTCTAAATTCGTAATCAGAGCGTCTACCGGAACTCGTGTACCTTGAAATACCGGGGCACCGCTCATGATGTCCTGATCGATAGTCACAGGCAATCGGTTGAGTTCGTGTTCTTCAATGAAAAGAGACATGAGGACATCCCTTCAAAAGAGTTGAAAAGGCAAGTATATCTTGAAATAACAGTACAGTCTATTGAAACCAATAATGCCCGAGGAGAAAGAAGGGGACCACAATCAAATGATGAGATACAGACAGGGAAGTTTTTTTTCGCATCTTGCTTCGGCTCAGTGCTGTCTACCTCCACAGAAAGGCCCATCCGGGTTTTCCGTGGGTCATGCAAACTCGGTGTATGACTTTTCGAGATAATCCTTTCCACTTGCCACCTACTGTATCCGTCCTAGTGATTCGTGGTGTGGCCGGGTTTCGCCTCGGTAGGCGAGGTTTTGCTTGATGCGTCTTGAAGAGCGCGACCATTGTTGTGGAGCCAAAAGGACCCAAAACCACTGATGCCCCACCCGCCGCATTAGAATGGACCGACGCGATGACAGGGAAGGCGGGCCAACTCGCGGAGTCTATCCTGAGCCAACGCCGAAGGACTCAAACACGGCCCGCCGATTGATACGAGCGTCCGCCCAGAGGGCGGGTAGCAGGCATCGGACCTCTGGAGGGAACCATGGGTAGAGTAGCGAATAGAGCCAGCAACCGAGTCCCCTTTATAAGTCCTTCCGCCATCCCAAAGAGTTTGAAACTCACTAACCCGCAACCCATCATTTTACCCACGGAAAAGCCAGAAGAACCCACAGAAAGAGGGTAGTCTTCTTTCAGCTTCAGTGAGTAGAAGAAGTGCAATCTACCCTCAATACCAGTTAAAGCACTTTTGAAACGCGGAAAAAATAGGCTGGCTTATAGAAATTCAGAAGAAGAGATCCCCGCAAGAGGAGAGAACATGCTCATTCACGATCCGGGAGATGAGCCGGAAATTTCATTTGTGTCAAGTAAGACTCCCTTGTTTTTAAATGGCAACTTGGCCCCTTGTGCATACAGGACACCGTCGACCTGGTAGGAGACTTCCTGCCGTTGTGAGAGTTGAAGGAGTTGTCGTATCACATCGAGTGTGGAGGTCGTGGTCTCGACGGAAATGACAGCATCACCCAGTCTCGGAATGGTCGAGGCCTTATTTGTCAGGCCACGGGCGAGTCGTTGATCATTGAGGTGCAGGGTAAAATCAAGGCCTGTGACCTCTAGATCAAAATCATTGGGATTCCGAACGCGCAAGTCGACTTGCAACCGTTGTTCAAACATCGTGGCGTCTAACGGGGTGATATTGACCAGCAACACTTCCGGCGATTCAGGCTGGACAGACAAAGCCGGAAGATAAGTGCATCCGATTAGAAAAAGTATTCCACACACGAAAGGGATTACGAGAGAAAGTCGTTTCATCATCATAAAGAATCATACCTCAATCCAAAGAGCAAAGCGATGACAATCGCAAGACCCCCAAAATCCATTTTTAGGAAATTCAAATCTAATGGATTTAATCATCGAAAGTCGTTATTTAGCTAATAAAGTTGAGTTTATGTGTCTACATCATCAAAGATCGATCGCGAGTCATTTACCACACTTCTACCCATACTCTCGCCATATATATCTTCATAGTCCGGTTCTTGAGGCATATCGGAGTGCAATTCTTCGATTACTTTCTCAATTTTCTTAATAGCATTGTTGATTTGTGAGATTGCAATATTGTCATCTATATATACTTTCGCATAGTCCTCCAATGCACCTATGAGTTCGTTGAAATATTCTTCAGGATCATCGTCACCATTGTAATGGGAGGACCAATTGTCAACCACGTCATCAAGGTTTGGCAGCAAGACCTGCCTGATATGATCAAGTAGTTCATTAAACTCCTGTTGTTTGAAAAACTGGCGAATCTCTTCTCGCAGGAATCCAGAATCAGGTGTATCTACTGCCAGCTCTCGAATGGCAGCTAGGACACTACTTCTCTTTTCCGCAGGAAGTAAATCAAATTCATCCAAGCGTATCACCACATCTACATCTGATACGGCATAGAGATAAGAACCAATGCGCAAATTTGCAATAAAATTCGGATTTCTAGCAACATAAAGTGAAAGAAAATCGCAATCACAACGGTTGGCCAGGAAACGATTCACTGAAACTTCATTCTCTCTGCGATTTTTATAGAACAACTCTATCCGAGTCATTATCAGGTCGTATCGTTCCGAAGGAATGATCACCTTTACTCCCTCTAACCCAACATCACCGCAAGAAATTTCACCGAACAGCGTTTCGATTGGTGTGCCAGTGAGATAAATATCCAACAATTCTCGGTCATCAGCCACCAACCCCGCAAATGCATCACGAATGGTCGGGTGTTTAAACCGCCAAAAATACCTAGCTTTTTGGCGTACCTGAATAAGTAAACTCCCTTCTAGCGCCCTAACCGCATGCCGAACATCAGCCTGTGTACCTCCCAAAAGAATGACAGCTTTTTCCTCCTCCTTCGTCATTGTAATCGGACTTGAAATCACTCCTCCGCGCATAAAAATTAAGGCCAGGGCCGATAGACTACCTACATCAAGCGTCCGAATGATTTCTTTTAGCAGATCCATCGGTCGTGCCACAAAATCTTCTAGACCCTCGTTTGAAATCGTAATATTTTTCGTGAACACCGGACTGCCAAGTCGTCGTGCAATCTCAGGACTAAAACTCGGGTGAGCAGAAACTTTTGGCAAGAACGGCTTGATTGTTGTTTTAAATTGCTTTGACTGGGTGCCAAGCCGAATGTGGTTATAAAGAATCTGTTCTCGCTCTTCCTTGGTCAACCGTTCAACCTGAATTATCACCTGGGATTCACGAATAAGTGGGAAGGCGGATTCCTTCAGGTGCTGGTGTGCACGTCTATAGATATAGTCACGAGAAGTAAACACGACCCGTGCGCCGCGACGAATTGCCGCCTGCACGTGTGGAAAAACACTGTTCCACTTGACCGCACTGGCGGAATCCAACTGAGTGGCGCCAAAGGCATCATCCACCCAAAAAAACTGTTTAGGCTCATGTGGATTGGAGTGTTTAACGAAGTCATCGGCGTCCCGAATCTTAACTGTTGAACAATCCCACTCGTCTAGCGCCCCAACAGCTAAACCTGCTGCAATTGTAGATTTTCCACTTGCGGGTTCACCAAGTAAAAGTACAAAGCCATGCTTTACTAATGCTTTCGCACTTTTTTTATATGCGTCGGTTATCACAAATTTACCCAAATCTTCTCCCAGTGCACTGAGAATCTCTTGCGCTTGGGCGTAAGCACGCTCGTCTAGTATCTGTCCGAGGTCGCCAAGACCATAAACGCGCGGCACTAGCATGCGAAGCCTGGGGGATTCCTGGATAATTTGGGAGATACGCTCGCTACCATATGCTGCAAAATATTTGATGCCTGCAAGATCTTCAAATCTTTTTTTAATCTGTTCTTCAGACTCCCCAGTTAAACGCATGTTTGTGAAAAGGAAGTAGTTTTCAGCCAACCCACGTTCTTTAAGCCTCTGTGCCTTCACCAATTCGTCTGTTAGATCCGCGAGACGTAGAGACTTATCTGCCTTGGCCGTAAACTTGCATTGCGCGGTAAAGGCGCCATGATAGGACTCGCCAGTCTTTGGTTGCCAAGTGCCATGAAATGCACCATCTCGTCCACCGTCTCTGGAGTCAAAATAGCTCTGCACTACTTGCCCCCATACCTCCCCCACTATAGTGACGCATAGGTTCTGAAATGCCTTCCACCCAAGCGAATGTAGCTCATAGGTAACTTCTGCCGCTTGAACTTTTGGTTGCTTACGGTTTGGCATGGTCTTGAATTTGTTTTTAAATTCGTGGAACTACCTGGAACAGTTCTGCAACTACTCTTCAAATAGAATTCGGTGAGCTACGGATTGGGAAAACTGTCCGTTGAATTTCAATGTCTGTATTTGAAACCTAAAATCTAACTTCGTTTTAAAATTGGAGAGTGGACAAATAAATTTATGGGCATGCTAACCAACAATTAAAAATTTGTACAGAATTATTGTTCAAGAAATTAGGTCGTGAAGGCAGGACATTCTAAAAATCTGAGGTGGGGATTTAAAAAAATGGATTCTCGCTAAAATACCACACAAAAAGAATAGTTGCTCTCGAAATTTCGAGGGCAGAAGAACCAGGCCAGGCCAACCGCAGCCAGGACAGTTTCTCTATGGCGAGCGGCGCAGATCCCTGTCAGAAGGCCGCAGGAATGACGAAGCTAAAAATAGATTCCCGATTACTACTGTCGGGAATGACCCATGCGAGGCTTATTGATGAACACCTTTTTCATTGAACTGTTTTAGGATCATACAGAATATATGATTCCTTGCTCTTTCATGTTTGGCCCTGAAAGGTTCGTTTCCCATGGTCCGACGCCTGCCGGCTGGCCCAAGGGAGGGACGCTCTTATCGGTTGGCAGGCCCTGTTTGAGCGGAGCGAGTTGGTCCGCCCTCCTGAGATTGGCGTCCGTCCGCTCCAATGAGGCCAGACGGGGCGTCCATGGTTTTGGGTCCTTTTGCCGGAACAAAAGGGCCTCGCCTGCCGGGGCGAAACCCGGCAACACCGAATATCACGTTGTCACGAGAGTTGGAGACACACTTGCGAGGCGTTAACCTGCCACCGCATTTTTAGGAGCAACCACCAAGAGGGATTTCCGATACACATCGTCAAGCTGAATGGCCAGAACCATAGATTCTGAGGAAAAGAATCGGAGATGGATTCCCGATTAATAACCTCGGGAATGACCCATGCGAGGTTTACTGCTGGGTAGTTTGTTGAATGAACTGTTTTGCTTCGTTCAACTCGGGAAGATCCGAATCGGCCTGATTCCAAACGTTTAGAAAGGTGCCATAGGCCTGACGAGTAGCCTGAATGTGGCCCAATTGAGCTGCCGCTCTTGCCAGGCCTAAAACTGAGCGTGCCCGATTGGGATGCCATAAGAGCGATCGTTCAAATTGTTCTTTCGCCTCTTTCGGCCGGTCAATACCTAACAGTATTTCGCCATAGAGTTCATTGGAGGGCTTTATGAGATCTGGGGGGCCGGAAGGAGGCGGAAGGGATTCTTCCAGGGCGGTAGCCTGATCAAGCATGCCTAGGGCCTGTGAATGGTCTCCGTTGATGAGATGTTTCAACGCTGCGATTTGCAATTTCCAGATTTGTGCGGTAACCGGTTCAGTCGACTGCGTGGAAGGCTCTTGGACTGGGGAGGTTAATCCGGGATGCACCCGGTGAGCGATTGATTGATTTCTCAGCGTTGCCATGCTCTGCGCGAATTCGCGGATATAGACGGACATCGATGGCGACTCGTCACCAAAGCGATGATCATTCACGTTCCACGCCTGATCGGCTAGCTCCCATCGTTCGGTTTCTATAATAAAGGCGGCCACCATCTGATCGTAATTCCGGCTGACCTTTCGGTCATAGCCAAGGACCTGTGTTTCTTCGCCGAATGACGATTGCGCCATATCCTGTTGCTTCTCCAATATCAGGGCTGCGGCGGCGTTATATCGGCCTTGTTGGAGATAGGCATACTCCAACCAGTACAGGCTGTGATAATCCTGAAGCGATAATGGCAACTGCTTGTCCTTGACCCAGGCCTGTGAAATTTTCCATCCGGCCTTGTTGGAGGCCGCTGCCTGGTTCCACATGCCCAGTTGAACAAAGATATGGGCGGGCATATGTTGCGCATGATGCGCTTCCGGCGCGATTTTGGCATAGCGACGGGCTTGGGGCAGGGCCAGGATGGCGTGAATTGGATCGTCAAAGGCATGAATGGTGTAATGCGCGGCACACGGATGATTGGGATTCACTCCATACACGCCTAAGGCCAGGGCACCAGCCTGAACGCGATATTTCTCCTGAAGGTACGCCTTCTCATCATAATGGGTCGCCAACCCGAGCAGGGACAGGGCATACAAGCAGGTGGCTTCCAGATCTTCGGGATATTCACTGGCAAGGCTTTCCATTCGGGCCGCATACGCCTGATCGCGGGCAAGCTTGTCTCCCTCACCAAATAACGTGTTCACGGCCTGGAGGTACTGACGCTCTCTGACGGTTGCCGACGCCGTATCGGAAACTTTCCCCAGCGCCGCACGTGCCGCCTCAACATTTTCTTCCTGCCAGACGGGATGATTATTCGCCATCGCCTCACCCCAATATCCCATCACAAAATTTGGATCAATCGTGGTCGCTCGACGAAAAGCATCGATGGCTTCTTCATACCAGAACGAATGCAGGGCCGCGACGCCCCTTAGGAAATGGGGATGGGCTTCTGTGGACCCTGATGCGGGAAATTCAATGCTTCCCAATTGACCTAATGCCGCATTCCCCTCCGATGAAGACGAAGCATGATCCATCTCGCCAAGGCTTAACTGTGGAAGTGCCAAGACAAAGATGGCAATGAGGAAGTACCGGAGACAGGATCGTCTCGGCGCATATTTCGACGAATATCGCTTCATAACATGAAGACTCCTTATTTAATGCGGTTGCCCGACCTTGCTCTCTTAATGATGATGTTTTACTTTATCATTTTTGTTCAAAAGAGAATAAGACGGGTAGGTAGGTGCCATAGAAAGGTTTTCTCCCTCTGGTCGAAATGACCGGAGGGCCAATGAGGAACGATTCTAGGGGATTTTGGCGCGACCGATGGTGTTAGCATCCGTGCCGAACCAGATGGTTTTGGTTGGTTGATGATAGACCATATGACGGACGCTTCCGCCACCGCTAGGGATATCGGTCAGACTCAGGAACGTGTGTGTTCGTGTATCGAATCCGACGAGACGATTGGGATGCGCGCCGGTTTCCACAAACCACACCCGGTCCTGGTCATCGACAGTCATCCCGTATGGTTTGGCATCGGTTTCTCCCGGGACCAACCATTCCTGAATGTCGCCTGTTTTGGCGTTGTAGGATCCAAGATACCCTTCGGCATAATCCACATACCAAATGACGCCGTCCGAGGTGACCGCCAGTCGTCGTGGTCGTGTTTCGGTCCGTGAGAGCGAAAATTCTCGAACGGTCTTTGTCGCCAGATCTACCGTCCCCAATTTATTGGCACCGAATTCAGTAAACCATGGGGAGTGGGTGGGATCCAGGACCATGCCATAGGGACGAGCCTGTGCAGTTGGTAGCGGCATGAGTTGAATCTTTCCGGTAGCCATATCGAGATGTCCTACGAAATTCCCCTGTTGTACCGTAAACCAGATGTCCCGAACATGGCCAAACACCAAGGTATGCGGATCGAGGGCTTTTGGATCGGGCATGGGGTACTTGATGATCTTTCCTGTAGCCGGATCAAGTTTGCCGATGTGGGCGGCGCGGTTTCCGGCGTACCACACCTGTCCATCCTTATCCACAATCAGATTGTGCGGACCGGTGCCGGGCTCCAGTTTGAATTGGTGAAACTGCCCGACTTCAGGGTCGAGCACGGCAATGTAATCTCCCCCCTGTCCCACGAACCACACGCGTTGCTGTTGATCCACATACGGATCACGCGGTCTCGTCTGGTCCCAAGGCACCTGCCATTCTTTTATCTCCACCGGCTTGAGGGAGGCGGCTTCGGCTTTCGTGGGATGATTGGTGCATCCGGAAAGGACCAGCAGGATGATGAGCCCGATCATGATAATACTTGTTCCCTGTAGACGATACACCATGGTTCTCCTCTTTTAAATCATCATGGATGACGTTTTCCACAATCTTTGCTGCATATGTTGGCATGTCTGGAATTATTAGGCAAACAACGAACGACCGGGCAGACGGGATGGACTTGATGGCTCAGGTAGGGAGAACGGATAGCTGGTCCCCGGCAAACCATTTCTTTTTTAACCAGAGGGCGACATGGACGAGAGCTAACAGAACCGGCACTTCGACTAATGGCCCGATGACGGTGGCGAACGCGACGGACGATCCCAGGCCAAATGCGGCGATAGCCACGGCGATGGCCAGTTCAAAGTTATTGCTGGCTGCCGTGAAGGAGGTGGCCGTGGTTTTGCCATAATCGGCCCCGATGAGTTTGCCCATGCTAAAACTGACGAGAAACATGAGGACGAAGTAGAGGATAAGTGGCAGGGCAATGCGAACCACGTCTCCAGGGAGACTGAGTACCATGCCTCCCTTAAGCGTAAACATGGCAAAGATGGTGAACAGAATTGCCATCAGCGTGAGAGGAGCAATCTTCGGGAGGAACCTCTGTTCATACCACTCGCGGCCTTTTTGCCTGATCCCGATCCAGCGTGAGAGGAATCCACTCACAAAGGGGATGCCGAGATAGATGAAGACACTTTCGGCAATCGTCTGAAAGCTGACGTCGACGACTTCCACAGCCAGACCTAATAACGCCGGCAGGATTTCCAAATAGAACCAGGCCAATCCACTGAAGAAGATCAATTGAAAGAGACTGTTGAAGGCCACCAAGGCTGCCACATATTGGTTGTCGCCTTCGGCGAGTTGATTCCAGACCAGCACCATGGCAATACAGCGGGCCAGCCCGATGAGGATGAGCCCGGTCAGATATTCCGGCGAATCGTGAAGAAACGTGACGGCCAGGCCAAACATCAGCAAGGGACCGATAATCCAGTTTTGGACGAGTGACAGGAGAAGAATTTTCCAATCGCGAAAGATGAGCGGAAGCTCTTCATATTTCACGCGAGCCAGCGGGGGATACATCATGAGCATGAGGCCAATGGCGATGGGGATGTTGGTTGTTCCCAGCGAGAGGCTGTTCACAAATGCCGGTGCCCCGGTGAAGACCGAGCCGATCGTGACGCCGGCCGCCATGGCCAGAAGGATCCACCCTGTGAGATAGCGGTCGAGAAATGTTAAACGCCGTGGGGCGGATGCGGTCATTATAGGATCTCTTCGATTCTTGACTTGAGCAGGAAAAAGGTTTGGTCAAAGGCCGCGTTGATCTCGTCTTCTGTGCCTATCACTCTGCCCGGATCGGGTATGCTCCAATGCAGCTTTCGGGGGTGGCCGGGAAAAATAGGGCAGGCTTCTCCGGCAGCTTGATCACAGACAGTGATGACCAAGTCAAAATGCTGTGAAATCATGTCATCCCACGATTTGCAGCGCGGCCGCCCTGGATCGATTTCTTGCCGCTTCAAGGTCGAGACGGAACCCGGATGGACGTATCCGGCGGGATGACTTCCTGCACTCCACGCCCGATATCGTCCTTGGCCCATATGGTTAATCAGGGCTTCGGCCATGATGGAACGGCACGAGTTACCCGTGCAGAGAATCAGGACTTTTATTGGCTCAACAGACATTAGCTACAGCAGCCCCTGGATTCCTGTACCGGCATTTTAGTCTCGGATCTCGCCAGGAACGCCGGTTCACAACAGGCGGAATCCGTTTGTGCCGAATGGGTTGAAAAGATTTCCGCGTCTTCCATCGTGCGATAGGCTTCCCACGGGACTCCGGCAGGATCCAATACCCAGGATTTATCCGATTTGGCATAACAGCAGTGGGTCTCACCTTCTTCGGCCACTGGGAGATTTCCGGTTTTCAGTCGTTCCCGGATCTCGTCCAACTCCTGCTCCTCCTCAACCTGAATGCCCAGGTGATCCACGCCTTTCGTAGAAGTCCGCGTGGAGATGGCCAGGTTGACGCGGGGATCTTCGAGCATCCATTTGGCATAGTCCGGTTTGCGTTTGACCGGTTCCGCCCCAAACAATTTGCTGTAAAACCCGATGGCTTCCTCCAACTCCTCGACTCCGATATGAATATGAAGACGTTTCATGGATGTGTCTCCTTGTGAGTGGTTTAACAACAATTCGAGAGTTCGATAATGCTGCACTTCTTTTTTTTATTGTCCCGGATACTGGCCATATCCTCGCGGCAGCAGTCTTTGACCATATAGCGAATCAGGTCGGTAAAAAATTCAAAATTGGCGCTGTAGATGATTGACCGGCCTTTTCGCTGAGAAAGGACCAGCCCCGCGTTGCTCATGTGCGAGAGGTGAAAGGATAGGGTGTTATGGGGAATGGCCAGGGCCTCACTTAATGCCCCGGCAGGGGCCCCTTCCGGGCCATATTCCACCAGCAGACGAAAAACCCGTAGCCGCGTATCTTGTGAGAGGGCCGCAAAAGCCAGAAGGGCATCATTAATTTCCATATGTCTAGAATAATAGACATATTAGAAAAAAGCAAGTACGTGACATCTCCGGATCACTTAGTCAAATCGAAAGCCAAGACGTAAAACGAGTCGAAGGCCAGGCGAACCTGGACAGGGTATCGGGAAGATTCCTAATAAAAACGGGTGACCTATCGAGGCAGGTCGAATCAATCTGGCCGGCACCCCCATAACATATTGGGAAGGATGGGGATGCAAGGGGAGGTATGACGCTAATGCAAGAATTTCCGCAACCATGCCCCTCCTTCTACACCACTTGTTTTTGGGTCAACACATCGTTTTCCGCCTGAAACCAGTCCTCTCGATCATACCCAGGTTGTCGTCCTCGTTTTTCAAACAATTCATATGCCCGCTCCGCGATTCGCGCCTGTAATTCTTCTTCTGAAGTGAAAAGGGGGGGAACTGGTTGGGATTGTTTGTTCTGAGCGCCTTTCCTACGCCCAGCCAGTTGAGACACCGTTTTTGAATTCCCTTTTTTGGTGTTCGTCCTGGGAGCCCCATCCTTGGGAATCGGGAGTTGGAATTGTAAAACTTTTGAGGTATTTCCTTCATTGCTAGACTTTTGAGTTCTCATGATTCTCCTTCTGTTGGTCTAATGGACACGAGTTCGGGTTAATAATCTTTTTATTCCTCAATCAAGTCTTCTTAAACGTGTGTATACCTATCCCTATGTCATTAAATCGCTTTGTTGTACTACCCACCTCCCTTCCTTTTCCAGTGACTATCGAGAATAATGTCCAGGATTCCCTGCTCTGGACATCCCCACACTGTGAAAGAAAAAAAATCATCGGCATCTGGAAGAAAGGGAAATGAGGAAAAATACGACAAGGGCGGATTACTCTTGCGACTCAGGCCACCTTCCAATCGGATTTTCTCGCAGATACCCAACAACTGATTTGGACCAAGAGGGCTCCTTCTGCCAGAGGAAATTTGGCTTCCTGGGTCTTAACTTTTTTATAACCGGTCTTGTTCCCATGCTCGTTCGCCAAGGGAAATGGCGAAATGTTTTCTGCATCAAGAGAAGATGATTGAACGGTTTCACCAAATAATCCTGAGCCCCCTCCATAAGAAAATTCTGGAGTTTTGCATAATCGGCCTCTTTCGACATGACAATGACCGGATCCCCACTACCCAGCCATCGCAGTTCATCCAGCATGGTCCATCCATTCATGACCGGCATTTCTAAATCAAGGCAAATGCCATCGATAGGCATTGAATGAAACACGTCGAGACCTTCACGCCCGGTTGAGGTGGCTACCACTTCAAATCCCCATCCCCCTATCGCTTCCGTTAGAAAGCGCGCACAGTCTTCGTCATCATCGACCACCAAAATCCGAGTGAACATAATGTTCACCCTAGTCCAGACTTGACCCACATGTTGCTCAGGTTTTAGGTCCATTCCACCGCTAAAGACGCAGGGAATTGGCAGAGTAAGGGCATGGCCCTCTGATCGAAATGTCAGGTTCCGACTTTCGCCTGACGTTTAATCAAAAATTGATTCAGAACCTTGCCCACGCCAACATTTGCCGAATTGGGATGAGAATATTCACGTGCGATCTGGATACGATCCGGCAAAATCCTTTGCTCCCTCGACGTGGACGGGTCATCTCTTCGTGATTTTGTGGGTGATTCTGGTCGATTCCTCATACTCCCTCCTCTCGTATTAGCGGTGGGTTCAACTCACTGGCAAGTATCTCTTGCTATTAAACTGTTCGGTCATTTTCGTTTCTTGTATCCAACACTTTTTTACGCGCGACGACCGTCGTCAGGATGCCTTGGACGTAAACCGTCTATATGAAGATCCTTTACTGTTGTCATCGGCCATCGGTCCTCTTCTCATTTCCAAGCTTCCTTGTTTTATGGTTTCAAGAGTGACTACTCAATTCGCTAGAACACGACATGATCATTTCTCGCCTTACTCACACTCTCTTAGCATAATTGATACCAATGTTCTCTCCAGACGTATTCATGCTTAACCCATGGCACCGAAACGCACGCCTGGGGCTTGGATCGGTCGTTCATAGGATCACAGCGAAGGCACGTTCCTCAAAACGACCAGGATAAATCAAGGGGTTTGGAAGGGGCGTTTTCGCACTAAGCGCACACGCGAAGGCACTCATACATGCGCAGCACCGGTCTTGAAATCCATGCGATGCCGTCGTCGCGACGGGACGAGCCAAGAAACCAACCGGGTCCAGGAAACAGGTTTGAGCGATTCTTCGGGTAAGCGTGGCATTCATACACCTCGACCCTCCACCTACCCGTGCGTTACCTACGCATCTATGAATTCTATGATGTAATGAAACAGCCAAGTTGGCGCGTCAGTGTCACTAGAGCGCCGGGGAAAAGCAGGATTCGCTGAACGTATGGGGAACTGGAGAAGCAATAGGGAAATGCGGCGCCGACCTATAAGGCCATGGGTGCAGCCGGGATAAATTCTATGGATTCAAAGGTTTGTCACGACCGCTTCCAAAGCGATTTTGCAGGTGAACGTGGAGTCAAAAACCTATGAAATTCTCTAAAACTTAGGCTTCCTCCCCGGTCCTCCGTTACCGGAAAGTGACAGAGTTGGAAAATTTTTCTCTCATTCGTTCGGCAGACCAAAGGACCGGGCAAAATGAAAATGATATCGTTTTCTTCACTTCCCCATCATGCCCCGTCTTCCATTCGTAACCTGCCCCTCCATGAATCAAGGGGAGATCGGCACATTACGGAGGTGTTCCCCCAAACGTTCTGATATACGCCAGGACTTCTCTCATCTCCTCCTCCGACAAGGCGCTCAGCCTCCCTCTGTTCCATTCCGTAAGATGCCTGGCTTAGCAGTGCGCTGGTTGACCTATTTGGAGACACCCCTGCAACCAGTGTTTCAGCTCAACCAACAACTTCCCTGTGGCTTTATGAGCAGCCTGCACGCCACCATAGGCATCTTCGCTGGGTGCCGCTTCATGAAATTCGAAACTCCGCGTTCCAATGACACGAGGATCAAAAACCGTCACCAATTGGGCCCGCAGGGCCAATCGAATTTGACTCGGCTGATCTATGAATTCCTGAACCAAAACCACCTGGGAGAGGTCCAAGCGATAGTCCCCTCGAAGCACGGAAGGCAGTTGAATCACCGCACCCCATTCCCCACTGCTTTCGAGTGCGTTCGTGATTATTGGGGCCAGCATTCGGGCGGGGGAATCGACCCATTGGCTGGTAGCAAAATAGCGAAGTTCATGCGGAACCTGCGCATAGGCCATTCGTTGCGATTCATAGCCCGGCGCAGGTTCAGGAAGTGAGACCAGCAGACTCGGCAAATTCGATGGACGGAATTCGTCAGATGCCAGGGCTTCTTCCCCCTTCTCCATTTCCAGGACATACGAGCGCATGGGCTCATCCGTCTCTCGGAAGAGCGCACAGGCGGAAAATGCAGTCACAAAGAACACTGGCGCAAGGAGGAACAAGGCTTTCATAGATTTACTCCCCGGGACCTCTGGGTTGAGACGATCGACCATAAATCAGCGAATCGGGCGCTCGCTCAATTTGATGAACCACCCGTTGCAGGGTGGATGTGAGCTGCCGGAGTTCGGTCACTAATTGCCCGGTTTCGCCCAATGTCTCGCGTGTGAATCGTTGGATGTCCGGACGACTGTCCTGAACAACGGTCTCCAACGTCTTTCCTGTTCGGGCTAATGCTTCCGCCACCCCTTGGACTGCCGTGGCACTCCGGTGAATACGCGCGACCAGTCTTGGCATGTCTTCGTTCACGGTTGAGGTCAGGATGGCCAGATTCTCGGCAGCTTCAGCCGCCCGATCCATTCCCTGGGCCATGGTTTCCTGATGCCTACTCAATGTGTGGGACATCGTGGCAAGGTCATTCAGAATGCCTTCCATTTTTAACCGGTTTTCCTCATTCATGAAAGCCGCAGTGTTTTCACTCAACCCATGCAAACTACTCAAGAGCTTGGAGAGCCCCTGTTCTGAAAGTAGACGCGAAATGGCCATGTCCAAGCGAAAGAACAGCGAGGGTTTCGTCTGAATGACTGGATATTCTTGACCGGGTTCGGGTTCCAATCTCGGAGCCTCGCGACTCCCCCCCTCCAAATTCATTGTCGCCAATCCGGTTAATCCTTGTGTCTCCAATGTGGCAACCGTATCGGTCTTGATAGGGGTGCCATGAAGAATATCAAGCGTCAGACTGACCTCCTCGGGATTATCCGGATTCAAGGCAATCTCCTTCACTCGCCCCACATTCACCCCCCGATATTTCACCGTCGAGTCGACGCTTAACCCGGACACGGATTGCCGCATGTAGGCATGGTACTGGTCGTACGCGCCGCGATAATCCGATTTCCCCAACCACAACACCATTCCCACCGCAACCGCACCCAAGACAAAGACGAACACTCCCACAATGGCATAATTACCTCGCGGCTCCATCATTACACCCCATATTGACTCTGGGCCGCCCTCCCCCGGGGCCCATGAAAATATTCATGAATGATAGGATCGCTTGATTCCGCCAGTTCTTGCATCGTCCCTACACCCAGGATTGTGCCGTTCCCGAGCATGGCGACGCGATCTGCAATGCGCCAGAGAGAATCAAGGTCATGCGTGACCATCACCACAGTTAATCCTAGAACCGTTTTCAACTGAAGGACCAACTCATCAAATCCCGCCGCAATGATGGGATCCAAGCCTGCGGTGGGTTCATCCAAAAAGAGTAGCTCGGGATCCATCACAATCGCCCGCGCCAACGCAGCTCGTCGCCGCATGCCTCCACTCAATTCACTGGGGAATTTACTGGCACTGTCCCTGGGCAAATCGACCGAGGCAATTTTTAAGGCCACAATGTCGCGAATAAGTTCCGATGAGACATCAGTGTGCTCTTTTAACGGCACGGCCACATTTTCGGCCAACGTCAGCGAACTGAATAACCCGCCCTGCTGAAACATGACCCCCAAACGCCGGTACACATTCTGTGCGCCCTGCTCTCCTAACGCTGACACCTCATGTCCGAAAAGGCGAATGGTTCCTTCAGTCTGTGCGTGTAATCCAATGATTTCTCGTAGGAGTGTGGATTTCCCTGATCCATTGCCACCTGCGATGGCAAAGATCTCCCCAGGCATAATCGTTAAATTGACATCCTCATGGACAACAGCGTCACCAAACCGGGTACACAAGTGGTTCACTTCAATAACAGGATTTGACTTATGAATAGTGTCAGAAGACATCGTTAAATATTCCACCAACTAAAGACAATGCTGCACACCGCATCAAACACGATAACCAGAAAAATACTTTGGACCACGCCAATCGTGGTTCTCTTTCCAACATCATCGACATTGCCCCGGATCTGAAACCCCTGATAACAGCCGACCATGGCGATGATAATGGCGAAACACGGGGCCTTCCCAATCCCGATAAAAAAATGCCGGAGTGCCACGGATTCTTCAAATCGACCCACAAACTCCACTCCGCTGACATTAAGCTGACTGGAGGCAACCAATGCACCCCCAATGACTCCAAGAATATCCGCATACACCGTCAAAAGTGGAACAGCGATGACAAGGGCAAAGACCCGTGGAAGTACTAACAATTGCATGGGCGAAAGTCCCAGGGTCCTGACGGCATCCAACTCTTCCGTCACCTTCATCGTTCCAATCTGAGCGGCATAGGCTGATCCCGAACGCCCGGCAATCAGAATGGCGACGATCAAGGGAGAAATTTCCCGAAACAATGAGATGCCGACGAGATCCACCACAAAAATATTGGCTCCAAACTGACGCAATTGCTCAGCACCCTGATACGCAATCACTACACCCATGAGAAAGGCGAGCAATCCGGTAATCGGCAATGCATGATACCCATCCCGGTCCAGGCTGTGGAACAACGCCCTCCACCTAATTAATGAAGGTCGTCGGAGGGACCGGAACACATGAACCGTCGCCTCTCCGACAAATTCCAGGGCTCTTGCCGCTTGGCGAATTTTCTGACTTCTCCATTGTTCAAGCTGACTCAAGTATCCCGATTCTGAGGAATCCAGTTCTTCGATTCGACTCCAGTTGGAAGAAACCATTTGTAGCAATTCGCCAAACTCCGCACGTAAACCTTGAACCGACACCCGGCGTCCTTCCCTGCGGAGTTTCATCAGTGTGCGATGCAACAACACGGCTCCCCCGGTATCCATGGCACTGATCTTCAGGGTATCCCACATGAGTTCCGACATAACCGGCCATTTGATTGTCTGAAGCGCATGATCCAGTTCGGGTAAGTTTGGGATGGTCCATGCCCCTTCGCATTGGATAATCATATCGTCAATAATACAAATCCTGGGTTCCGTGCTAGATGGCGACTCAACCATGCTCAAACCTATGTTCTTTTCACATATTCATGAAAAATTGCAAAAGTGGTCTGGGTGCCATCCGATGACTCCAATGAGAAATAGACGCACATTCAAATGAAACACGAAAATTTGAAATTGGGGTTAGGTTTCTGGAGAAAGTGGAATCCAGGCAGTGATGGTGGTTCCTGTGGCCTTGGAGGCTTTTACGTCAAAGGTGCCCTGCACGACCCGAATTCGTTCCTTCATCCCGATCAGTCCTAATCCCTGACTACCCGGACGAACAGCCTCAGGGATAAATCCTTTGCCATTATCCGTAATTACGAGCTGAAGGCCGGCCTCCAACCCCACCACCTCCACGCGCACCTGAGAGGCATCCGCATGCTTCGCCACATTTCGTAAACACTCCTGGGTCACCCGGTATACACACGACGCGATGTCCTGCGGTAAAGCATGCGGAACATCCCGGGGTTGAAACGTGACTGGAATATTCTCCCATTGAGAGAATTCTCTAATAGAGGACTGGAGTGCGACGACCAACCCCAGGTCATCCAAAATAGAAGGATGAAGCTGATAGGCCAGATGCCGGACGCTATCGGAAAGGGAGGACACTTGATCATTCAGGTGTTGAAGAGTCTTTTGCATGGCATCTGACACTGGCAGGGTATTTTGAATGGATTGTATCTCAAGCGCGACCACAGCCAACCGTTGATTCATATCATCATGCAGTTCCCGGGAAATTCGGCGTCGCTCATCTTCCTGAGCAGAAATGAGTTGGGCGCCAAGCGCCCGAAGCTCTTCCTGGCTATGCTCGAGTTCCCGCTCCCTGCGATGAAGGGCTTGTTCCGTCTCCCTACGTGCCGTGATATCCCGAACAATACCGGTAAAAAAGATCTCTCCGTGCTTGTGCCAATACCCCAAAGACAGTTCAAGGGGAAATTCCTTACCATCCCTTCGAAGCCCCATCAGTTCAAACATCTCCCCCTCAACGGTTTTTCCCCCGGCCTGCGAGGCCCGTGTAATTCCCTGTTGATGAGCCAGACGAAATCGTTCGGGAATGATGCGCTCTAAAGTTTGCCCCTGCATTTCCTTCATTGAAAAGCCAAACAAACTTTCCGCTCCTGTATTCCACAACATCACCTTCCCCTGACTATTCAAGGAGATGATACCCTCGTCTGTTGATTGCACAACCGAATGTAACTGTTCTTCGCTTTCCCGAAGAGCCACCTCGGCCTGATTACGCTCATGAATTTCGCTTTGCAAGGTTTGATTCGACTTGCCCAACTCAAGGCTTAAGGTCATGGATGCGATCGTGACAGTATGATTGCGTCGTAAGGTAACAAACATCATCGCCACGAAAAGCAGGCTCATACCTCCCATGGCCATATGGTATTCATCATCCAGGACAAAGAATTGAACGAGGAGTGGGGTAATAGTGGGGAGAGTATAGGCCAGAAAGGCCCCTTCCAAGGCCGCATACACAGTAGTGGCCCCGGCGATCATGCCCCCTAACACAAAGGCCAAAAAAATTTGATGCGGAATGGAGCTTTCGGAGAAGAAGACGGCACCCGTTGCCCCCCAGAGAACGCCGGAGGCAAAAGTCCCCACAAGAAATCTAGGACCCCAGCGATGGGGATCCTGCGGATTTCGAGACGCGTGGCTGAATTGATACCACAGCAGAATCCATGTCCCATTGAGCACAAACAGGCAAGACAACCAAGTCAGCAACACGCCATGTGAGATCACGTTCCATTGGATAACGGTCAGAATAGATCCATTGACGAGGGAGGCAATAATGCCAACAGGAGCGAGCGCATAGAGTTGTTCTATTTGTTGCGCATACAAAAGTTCGCGTTCGGGTTTATCCAACACATACCCTCCACAAACTTTCCGATCAACAGTCTGAGACCATCTTGGATTTCCAGTGTCCTGTATACATTCGTGGGGGAAATTTTGCTCGCCTATTTAGAGCAAGGATACTTTAGAACTCTTACTCATTAATCACAAGGGCATTGCACCATTCAACCCTAGACAGCCTGGCGTTAGAATAGTTGCGTTGGAGCGAACAGCAGAAGCATACCCAACCCCAGCATCACCAACCCGCTGATCAGTTTGAGCCATCGACCCTCCCGTTCTTGCAATTTATGATGGCTGAGTGTGACCACGGCGATCGTGACCATCACCGCATCATCCGCAATATAGGCCAGATTGTAGAGCCCGAGATACCCATAGTACTCCCAAGTGGTCAGGCCCTGTTGACTCAGCACTTGGGTGAACATGGCGGGAAAGCCTGCCGTACACACAAACTCAACCATGTTCACTAGAGTGGCCAATACCAGAATGCCGATCATGGCCTGACTGACATGCTCGGCCGCTAAAATTTTTCGAACTCGGGCATAGAGCCCGGGTTTCACCGACTCGGGAATGGCAAGTGAGGGGCCTTGCCCAAAGGCCCAAAATTCCTTGACGTTTACCAGACCGATTCCAACTGCCAGCCCACCCATCAGCACTTGGATGATGCGCACATACCCGATGAACAGAAAGACATTCAGCCACGCCGCCATGAACGCAAAGTACACCACTCCACTGACCAGGACGAACGTCCCCGCCAGGAGAAACATCTTGCGTCGATCCCGAAGGTTGGCCAACAACGCCAGAAGAAACAGCAACACCCAAATCGCACAAGGATTAAATCCATCAAGAAGACCGAGCAAGACTGTAAAAAGCGGTAGGCCGAGTTCGGGAAGGGTCTGATCACCAAGGAATGGAACATGAATAGGCTGTCCCCCGATAACCTTTGGTTTCGGCTTCGGGGGACAGGGCGCCTCCGGTTCAATCGGACAGGTGCCATCCGAGGAAGTGCCCTCATCCGGTGGTGGTCTCCCCAACCGTTCTTCCAGTTGCTTTCCGGTGGTCCCCTCAGACTCAAAACCGATGAGGAGCTCCCCTCGCGCATAGAAGGCCGGCACACCCAGTTGTGTGATACCGAATTTCGCCGCCAAGGTCTTCAGTCGAAGTAACGCTTGGGGATCTTCGCCAATATCCCGAATCGTGACGCTGAGTTTGGGATTTTGCTGCATCAGCCGGGTGAGATAGGTTTTAGCCTTTTCACAATGTGGACACCCTTGGCGAACAAACACTTCGAGGTCACTCTCAATCTGCTCCGGGACAACGGTTGGCTTTCCAGACAAACCAAGTATCCCCACAACCACGAAAGTTGCACACAAAAGAACAGTAGGCCAACGGAGCTTCCTTAAATCCATGGAACTCTTCTGTTGTATCGGTACAAAAATGTTATGGAACAAAGAAAAGGGTTGATCTGTTTTGGGAATTTCATCTATTGGATCTGCGCCAAAGGTATATCAAGAATGATATCTATTTTTCTCAGCCCGGGAAAGTGTGCACCTACTCCATTTTGAATTGCAGGGGCCACACCTCAAAAGCTATCCCTCTCTTTTTTGAATGTTTGGCTGCACCTTGCGCATTGAAGGTGCATTATGGGTTAAATTGGCCATGAATATGCTTTGAGAGGACCTCCTTAATCCCTGGCTAGCCTTTTATTTCCTATTCCAAAGGCCTGGTTTGACAAGTGATAAACGGTGAGTCACAATGTTGTTGAAATTTTCAACAATGGAGAGATTTGATGGCCACTATGAATTTCAGCGTTCCGGAAGATGTCAAAAAACAATTTGATAAGGTCTTTGCCGGGAAGAACAAAAGTGCTGTGCTGACCCAATTGATGCAGCAGGCGATCGAAGAACAGCAGCGACTTGGACGCCGCAAACGAGCCATTGATCAATTACTCGCATTGCGTGAACACGCGCCTCGGGTGACGGACAAGGATATTCGCCTTGCACGAACCCAGGGACGTCCATGACCACCTGGGTGGTCGACGCCAGCGTGGCCGTGAAATGGGCTCTCCCTGGCCAAGACGGTGAAACCCATCAAGAACAAGCCCTCGCGCTGTTGACGGATATTCAGCAGGGCAAGGGTCAAGTCCTTCAACCTCCACATTGGTTGGCAGAAGTGGGAGCCGTGTTGACTCGATTGGCGCCTAAGCAATCCATCAGCATGCTTCAGACTTTTCTGGCGATGGAGTTGCCTATCACCACGGAATGGAACGTATATGAGCAGGCCTGTCGTCTGGCCGTGGAACTCAACCATCATCTGTTTGATACCCTCTACCATGCGGTAGCCTTGCATGTTCCTGATACCCTTTTCATCACCGCCGACACCCAGTATTTTCGAAAAGCAGCCAAGCTGGGGCACATCATCGAGTTAAAAGACTTTACCCAAACAGGTTGATTCGAAAGGCCAATCCGGGTTGGAGAAGTGTGGGTAACAGCATGGGGTCACGTCACGCCATACAGGCGCGCACTTGCCAAAACTTTCCTAAATGCGCAGCGCGAAGGATCTCGCTCAGCCCACCCGATCAATCCTTGACAAAGTTTGTGCATTGCTCAAGAATCCTCTTCATCGTGGCCGACCTCTTTGTGTGGACGGGAGTTCCACGGCAACTAAACGAAAAATTTCCACAGAAGTACGATACGATTTTTTTTCACGCACCTACTCGAAAGCGGTTCTGACATTCGAACCGTCCAGGAGTTGTTGGGACATCGCGAGGTCAAAACGACCATGATCTATACCCATGTGCTCAACCGTGGGCCGGCGGGTGTCCGCGGTCCGCTTGACGGGATGTGAACCCATCAAGGAAGGGTGTTAGCCCGCAGTGACCACAAGGAAGCATCGCCTGAAAGGCGTCGACTCATGAACTACGTCAAGTCCAAACAACGCGTCGCCGACCACGGGGAGGTCTTCACTCCGGCATGGATGGTCGAGGCCATGCTCGACCTGGTGAAAAACGAGACAGAGCGCATCGACTCCCGCTTCCTCGAACCCGCGTGCGGGAGCGGCAACTTTCTCGTGCAGATTCTGCGGCGCAAGCTCACCGCCGTGGAACTGAAGTACGGAAAGTCCGACTTCGAGCGGCGGCACTATGCGCTGCTCGCGTTGATGTGCATCTACGGCATCGAGCTGCTGCCGGACAACATCGCTGATTGCCGCGCGAATATGTTGGAGATCCTCGCTGACTACCTGAAGCTCGACGAGTCGGACGAGCTCTATCGGGCCGCTTTCTACGTGCTGTCGCAGAATCTTGTCCACGGCGATGCCCTGAAGATGCGCACCAGCGATGATCAGCCCATCACCTTTGCGGAATGGGGTTACCTCGGCAAGGGCAAGTTCCAGCGGCGCGACTTCCGCCTCGACGTTCTGACCGGTTCTTCTGCCTTCAGCGCGGAGGGTTCGCTCTTCGCTCATCTGGGCAAGCACGAGATCTTCACGCCGACCAAGACCTACCCGCCGATGACGGTGAGTGAGCTGGCCGCCGCTTGCGCCCCGAAGGACATCGTATGAGCGACCAGGCCAGCTTTGCGCTGCGCGGCCGCAACCCGGACGTGCTGACGTGCATCGCAAATCTCTCCAACGACGAGGTGTTCACCCCGCCGGAGTTCGCGAACCGGATGCTGGACACGCTGGCCGAGGCGTGGGCCGCCAACCACGGCGGCGCGAACATCTGGGCCGACAAGACGGTGAAGTTCCTGGACCCGTTCACGAAATCCGGCGTGTTCCTCCGCGAGATCACCAGCCGACTGACCAAGGGATTGGAGAAGGAGATTCCGAACCTGGAGAAGCGCGTGAATCACATCCTGACGAAGCAGGTGTTCGGCATCGGCATCACACAAATCACGAGTCTGCTGGCGCGGCGGAGCGTGTATTGCTCCAAGCACGCCACCGGCAAGCACTCCATAGCCAAATCCTTCGCCAGCGACGACGGAAATATCTGGTTCAAGCGCACGAAGCACACATGGGAAGACGGCCGGTGTCGTTACTGCGGCGCGCCGAAAGAAATCTTTGACCGCAAGGACGAGTTAGAAACCCATGCCTATGCGTTTCTTCACACGGACAACATCAAGACTCGGCTGGCCGAGATATTTGGAGGCAATATGCAGTTCGACGTAATCATTGGAAATCCGCCGTATCAAATGACCGGCGGAGGTGGCGGAACGAATGATTCCTCCATCTATCACCTGTTCGTTGAGCAAGCGATTCGGCTAGAGCCGCGATACCTGAACGCGAAGCAGCGCGTCGCTGAACAACTCAAGACCGCCAACATCAAGAACTACACCATCGTTCTCGATGAGTTCGCCGAGCGCGACGATGGCACGACCTTCACCGATCACGAAGTGCGCGCTGCCCTCGCCCGAAAGGGCTGCGAGAACGTCGAATTGGAATGGATGCGCTGCACGCTCAAGGACGTGAAGACCGTGCTCTCCGAGTTGCGCACCGGGCAGCGATTCACTGGCACGCACGACCAGACATTCGCCATGCGCGCCGAGCAGCGCGCCGCCGTGGAAAAGACCCACGCCTATTTTCACTCCATCTGGAAGGAGGATATGCACGCCGTCCCGCGCTTCCTCTGGAACGCGAAGATGCGCTTTGGCAAGACCTTCACCAGTTATCAACTCGCCCGGAAACTCGGGGCCAAGCGCGTGCTGGTGGTCACTTTCAAACCAGCCGTTGAGGATGCGTGGCAGACGGACCTCGAATCCCATGCGGACTTCGACGGCTGGCAATACCTCTCGCGAAATTCGGACAGCGATCCGACGAAGGTCTCAGCCAGCAAGCCGCTCGTCTATTTCGGCTCCTTCCAGGATTTGCTGGGACGCGACGACGTGGGGAACATCAAGCCGAAGAACACCTGGCTCCATAAAGTAAAGTGGGACTTGGTGGTCTTTGACGAATACCACTTCGGGGCGTGGCGCGACACGGCCAAGGAATTGTTCGAGGGCGAGGAAGAGGCGGTCGCCAAGAAGGAGGCCAAGCTCGAATACGCCGCCGGCTTGGCAGACGTGAACGAGGACCTCAGCGAACTCTCGGAGAGAGAGATCGAGTTCCTGCCCATCACCACCAAGGCCTACCTCTACCTCTCCGGCACGCCGTTCAAAGCGCTGGCCACGGGCGAGTTCATCGAGGAGCAAATCTTCAATTGGACCTACACCGATGAGCAGCGCGCCAAAGAAGAGTTCGCCAACAAGAATCCCGGGAAATGGAATCCCTACGGCGCGCTGCCGCAGATGCGGTTGCTCACATGGACACAATAGTTTGGAATACTAGGGCACAGCCTTCCATCTATCACCAGGCATTGATTGAAAAACCTAAGATTGATTCCCGATAACACCTGTCGGGAATGGTAGAAGCGAACGAGAGATGCTTGATAGAAAAGGTGGGGAATGACACCAGAGGAAAAAGCGGAGGAGCCAGAAGTTCACGCAATCCACCGGCGCTACACACCCTTTAGGTATGTGCAGCGTGGCACAAATGCTGCTCAAAAAACTCTCTCACCCGCACCTCATATCGAGGCCCCTCAAGCCCATGGGCAAAGCCATGGTCAGCCCCCCGGACAATCCAGAGCGTTGTCTTTTCGGGATCGGCGTTGGCGTAAATGGTCTGCGAATGCTCAAGAGGGATCTGCGAATCGGCATCCCCATGGATAATCAGCAAAGGGGTGTTAAGATCCCGCACGACTTCGGCCGGGGCCGCATCATTGACTCGTACGCCCAGGAAGAGCCGGGCATAGAATTTTGTCAGTGCGACAAGCGGCCATTTCGTGAAGCCCGGAAAGAAGAAAAACTGCCGGGCAATGAGTCCTTCCAGAGTGCCATAGGGACTATCGGCCACAATGGCTTTGACATCGGGATGCCGAGCCATGATGAAGGCTGACGCGCTCATGGAAAACCCCAGCGCCCCGATTCGTTCCGGATTCACATCGCTCCGGCTTTTGACATACTCAACGGCGGCATGGACATCACGGGTTTCTAATAGTCCGGCCGTGGTGTAGGCACCATCACTCTCGCCGAAATACCGGAAGTCAAACAGGAGAAGATTAAACTGGGGATGTAGGAAGAGCGCATGCCGAAGGATATTGGATTTATCAAAAGGATACCCATGGCCCACCAGGACAGTCCCGCACGTATTCCAGGCCATCCCTCCTTGGCGCAAAGATTCCCGTGCTGCAGAGGCTGCGGGAATAAACCACCCTCTCAGAGTTAACCCATCAGAGGTGGGGAACGAAACCGACTCGTAGTCCAACCCGTAGCGCTTGGGGTCATCATCCGTTTGAAATCTCGGCGGATGCACACCCAGCAGAAAATTAAAGAATGGCAGGAGAACAATAAGCCCAAGGATCCAATACAGCAATTTCCAGCTCACAGGATTCTCCTCAATGCGGAGATAAGTCCTCCACAAGGAACATGAAAGAAGCGACTTGAAATATCTCGAAATTGTGACCGGAGAGGATTTTGGGGCCAGATCGCCGCCCGCGCCTCATCATGACCTTCCAAAAAACATACAAAGGCAGGTAATTTCGCCAACAGATGAACCGCCTTATGAAACAATCTTAGACAAGACTACTGAGAAAACAAAAATACGACTCTCGATTCCTTTTACCCAATGGCTTCTGTAAGGCAGACCTGTGTAGAAATTTGCCCCACAAATTTTCGGGGTGCGCCTCCTAGGCATTCCTCAATTCACGAATTCCCACCCTAGAGAAATTTTTATTGAATGGCTCTTATTGCGGAAAAAGGGAAGCGGGTCATGGAATTGATTGCCTTACACTGGAAGGCAATCACTTGGCATCATTATTGCGGAATCAATTTTACAGAACCGCTTGGAGAATTTTTTTCAATCCCATGTGACTATTGGCATCATGTTAAAAAGGACATCCTCAGGAGTCACCCATGAACACGTTCAATAAGTTACGACAGGACATGATTGATCAGCAGTTAGTGGCTCGTGGCCTCCACGACCAAAGGGTGGTTAATGCCATCAACGCCGTCCCTCGTGAAGAATTCGTCGCGACAGACCTTGTTGAATTTGCCTATAGTGACTCGCCCCTACCGATCGAAGCCAGCCAGACCATTTCTCAACCCTATATCGTGGCGTTGATGACTGCTGCGCTTGAATTAAAGCCGGAAGACCGCGTACTGGAAATCGGGACGGGTTCCGGATATGCCGCGGCGATATTGGGGGAAATTGCTCACGAAGTCTATACCATCGAACGACATAAAATACTCGTGGACACCGCACGTACACGCCTCGCGGAACTGGGTTATCGCAACATTCAGGTCCTTTATGGAGACGGGACCCTTGGATGGCCGGACCATGCCCCCTATGATGCCATTGTTGTCACCGCAGGAGGACCCGGAGTACCTCAAACCCCTGAAGGACCAGTTGGCCATTGGTGGTCGTCTCGTTATCCCGGTGGGCTCGACCCTGCGCACACAGAAACTCATCCGGCTTCGACGCATCAGTGAGCATGAATATCAGGAAGAGGATATGGGCGGTGTCCGTTTTGTCCCGCTGATCGGTGCGGCTGGCTGGGAGGACGAAGCTGGACAAACACCCGCCAGGGAAGATATCGAGGCAAGCCTGCCCGAGTTGATTGGGCAATCGAGTGAACACTTTGCCAGCATTAAACATGTGAAGCTGGATCACCTTATGAACCGCATCGGTGATAGTCGCCTGATCTTGCTGGGTGAGGCCTCGCATGGGACCGCCGAGTTCTACGATATGCGTGCGCAAATCACGAGGGAATTAATCGAAAAGAAAGGCGTGAATATTATTGCGGTAGAAGCCGACTGGCCCGATGCAGCCTTTATTGATCACTATATTCATGGTTCCTCGCCTGATCCATTCCTGAAAAGTCAGCCATTTTCCCGCTTCCCTACCTGGATGTGGGCCAATCATTCCGTGCTGAACTTTATCTCTTGGTTAAAAGCCCATAATGACACCATTAAAGATCCTGATCGGCAGGTGGGTTTTTACGGATTGGATCTGTACAGCTTGTACAGCTCCATTGAAGTCGTCCTGGATTATCTGGAAAAAGTCGACCCGAAAACAGCAGAAGTCGCACGGGTCCGCTATGGTTGCCTGATGCCATGGGCCAGCGATCCCGCGATGTATGGCCGAGTCACCATGACCAGACAGTACCGGGAATGTGAGCATGAAGTCTTGGCGATGCTGAAGGATTTGCACAATAAGCGCATGGAATATTCCCGGGCAGATGGAGAACGCTTTTTCAACGCCGAACAAAATGCACGCCTGGTGAGTAATGCCGAACGCTATTATCGCACCATGTACTTCGCCGAAAATAACTCCTGGAACCAACGTGACCAGCACATGTTTGAAACCTTGCAGTCTATTCTCGACTTCAGAGGCCCGGATGCCAAGGCCGTGATCTGGGAACATAATTCACATATCGGTGACGCACGAGCCACGGAGATGAGTGCTCGTGGTGAATTCAATGTCGGGCAACTGGTGCGGCAGGCATATGGCGATGCGGCCTATCTGATTGGCTTTGGCACCGACCATGGTACCGTTGCCGCGGCATCAGAATGGGGTGGCCCGATGGAAATCAAGCAGGTTCGCCCATCGCATCCAGACAGTTATGAGCATGTGTGTCATGAGGTTGAAGCTGACAACTTTCTCCTGCCGCTCAGGGTCCCACTCAAGAACATCACCCGCGAGAAACTTCTGCAAGAAAGACTGGAACGCGCGATTGGTGTGATTTATCGACCCGAAAGCGAATTACAGAGCCATTATTTTTATGCGTCATTACCACACCAATTTGATGAATATATCTGGTTTGATGAAACGCGGGCGGTTGAAGCACTCACCAGAGAGACGACCAAAGATATGCCCGATACCTTCCCATTTGGTTTGTAACTGTTAGGGAAAGACTACCCAACCATGCTACAACAGCCCCTCATCCAGGTTCGTACGATCATGCAAGACTTCACCCTAAACAACCCTGTGCACACACATTCTTTCCCCAACACGACTCGCCCCTTTTTCCGTTTGAAAAGTTCAGCAAACGTGATACAACCTTACTGCAGCTCATTCTTGAATGACCTCAGTCGACATATTCCAAGAGAACATCGGCGAAGGTTCTAACCATTCACAAATTTTCCCAATCATGAGGAGGTTCCCATGCCCAATTCCGTCCACCTTGCCAAGTATTACAAGATGATGGTTCCCCATAAATCGGGACAAGGAATCAAGCTCCTGGAGCACCTACAACAGTCCCAGGTCAACCTGTTGGCCTTTCTGGCTTTTCCGAAAAAAAACGGGAAAGCCCAAGTCGACTGTGTGCCCGTCGACCCTGCCAAGTTTACGGCCGCCGCCAAAAAGGCCAAATGGAATATCAAAGGTCCCAAAGCCTGTTTTGTCATCGATGACAAGGATCAAATGGGCGCCTTTGTTCCCTATGCCGCGAAACTCGCGGAAGCGAAAATCAACATACGGGCAGCCGCGGCCGTGACAGGTGGCGCGGGACGCTGCGGGGCCATTTTGTGGGTCAACCAAAAGGATGTGAAAAAAGCTGCCAAAGCCCTCGGCGCTGAGTGAGGAGTTTGAGGCAAAAACAAACAGAAATATTGAATCCAGGATGGCTTTTGGAATCAGGAAATCCCAAGAATCCTAGTTATGCTCAAATAACAATGAATACTTTTAAGTTCAGGAAAGAGGAACTAAACAGCCAATTTGGAGATTATTGCAGAGGAGGGCGAAACATTCTAACAAGTTGTGATGTGGTTCTTCTCAAAAAACTGCCTCAGAACCCATTCCATCCAAAGGGACTGAGATAACCCTAAGATCTATCTAAGCTTAACATTAATCTGATGACCACATCGTTAACACAAGCTATCACCATAAGAGAAAAGGATATACGAGGGAGAAAACAAATGATCCTTCCAATTTATGACTTTGAACGTCATACCATCCAAGATCCCATTCATGGTGCAATTACCTTTGGGTCGATTGAAAAAGCGATCATTGACCATCCCTTATTTCAAAGACTTCATGGCCTACGGCAAAATTCTCTCTTGTACCTAATTTTTCCTGCTGCTAATCATACGCGTTTTGATCACAGTTTGGGTGTTATGTATTTGGCTGACAAATGTTTTGACAGGATTCTAATTAATCAGCGCCATATCTGTGAGGCTGAGCATTCCCGTGAGACTTTTCAAGAACCTTATCGTGTAGGTGAAGCAACAATTGAAGAAAGTATTAGGATCCTTAACGAGGATCATTATTTTAAACTTGTGCTGAGGGTCTCAGCGCTATTTCATGACATAGGTCACGGCCCCCTCAGTCACCTTTTTGACAACTTCTTCCCTTCTTGGGAGAAAATGCAATCTTTTTTTCGGGACCCAGAACTCAAACATCTCGAGTTGCGAGCTTCTACCATACCCCAAGACAGGAAAGGGGAAATTATTCGGCATGAAGTTTTATCTTGTCTTATTGCCACACGTGTTCTATTGGATTGTAGCTCTGAATTAGGACATCACAAATTGAACCCCGATCGTATGATTAAAGATGTGTGTTCCATTATTGATGACGATATTCGGGCATCTGAGCAATTGGAACTTCCCCATTACAAGACTCAATATTTACTGCATGATATTTTGTCTAGTGACATTGATGTTGATCGAATGGATTATCTCCTTCGAGATTCCAAAATGTGTGGTGTGAATTATGGATTATATGACCCCCACCGAATTCTTAAAAGCATGTGCGCATATGGTCGGACAGATCGAGGAGAACTTAGAGTCGCAATTCGCCATAGTGGGCTGGATGCCTTGGAAGACTTCATGCTGTCTCGATATCAAATGCATAGCCAGATTTATGGCCATAAAACCAACTGTGCGTGTAGTGCTATGCTTGAAAAGATTAGCTATAGGCTCAAAGAGTCCAAATGGGCATGGTACAAAGAGTGTGAATCGGCATCGGACTTATTGGAAGTATTTCTCGGTCTAAATGATCAATCGTTTATTTCGGTATTACTAAAGGAAGATGTTGATTGTGGACAAGGCAAAGTGAAAGAAATTGCAAAGAAGCTTTTTGTTGATCGCAGACTCTTTAAACGGGGATGGGAACAACGTTACGCAGATAGGGGCAATGGCAGATCTCAAAATGGGCCAAAAACCGAATGGGAGAAAATTCAGAATTTACTCGGTGATGCTAAGATTCGATTTGCTAAACATTGCTTTGAAAATAAGGGGCCTAAATTTAATTATGAGGAGGACTCGACCATAAAAGTATTAAAAAAAGATCCAAAGCGTAGGATCTACAAAGTCTGCGAGATTCGCGATTTATCTACCGTGGCAAAAGTTCTACCAAGGGTGGAGTATACATATAGGATTTATTGCAAGGCACCCTATTTAAAACAAGTTAGAGAATTATTGCCAGGTTAGCGCCCGTTATTGCCATTCGCATGAAGCGCGGGTTGTTGCGAAGATTGATTTTTTAGTTAGCGAAATCTCTCAGCCCGGAGGGGCGGGGGCCTCCATTTTCGGGTCTCTAAAAAACGAGCGGGAATTTATTTGGGAAAAACGGCAAAGGACACACCCAACCCCCAGAAACAGGTTTTTCCCCAGCGGGGTGTTGGCATGGTCTTTGTAAGTTCTTGATTTTTTGGTGGGCCGTGTAGGGATCGAATCTGTGGCTCGCTGATGAGGAATTCGCCAGGCATTGCCAAGTCACGTGTATCGTTATTGAAGTACCAGATACCCATCCGGCGCCAGGCTGGTAGCCAGCATCACGCTGTTAATATCCTGGTGCCCGGTCCAGCTGTGACTCTGTTGATTGTTCGGCTTCAAGCCAGAAGCTCTCGATGAGTTCGATCAATGGAAGAAATCGTGCAAGGCCTGACAGCCTTGCATGTAACTCCTGCTGGTTGGAGAAATTCTCCGGATGCTGTTCGATGGTTCTCTGCATCTTCACAATGGCATGGAGGCCGATGGATAGCCCTAATTCGCGAAATGCCAGACGGTAATCAGCGGAAGCATTCAGGGGCCGACTCCGGACAAAGGCCTCCAGGCCAACCTCAGCATCTCGCAAGAGCGAGACCAATCTATCTGATTCGCGCAAATTGGTACTGATCATTAATTGTGCAAGCCGGCAAGCATCGGACAGAAGTCCACCGATTCCCAATGGATCATCCGTCGTCCAGGTCATGCCTTCACACATCGCGGTCATCTCCGCAATCTCTGTCCGCAGAGGGCTCTCTGCGTGGGGATCGTCCAATTTCACAGCCGTCGCCTGAAGTTGCTGATAGGTGATCAGCCCATCGAGCGGATCGTGCTGGCCCATGGACGGGACCAGGGGATAGGAGAGGTCGATACTCATCTTCCAATACATGCGCTTGGGTCCACCGCCCCAGGGTGTATAGGTGAAGCGGGCATGGGCGGTCCTGGCCAGCTCCAAAGCCCACTGGTTATAGACGGAATCTCCCGTCACCCGTGCCAGACAATCGAGGGCATGCATCCACTTGGTCAAATAATGAAAATACTGCCCATCCCGTTCCCATTCCAAATGGTCATCATACGGTTCATCCGGTCCGCGTTCAGCAAGCTCTTTTCCGATTCTCAGGCCACCTCGGGTCGGATGCTGCTCTCCTTCCTGTTCGTCTAATCCGCTGATCCATCCAATACGCGAATCGTCCTCCCGGTGTCGCCCCAGGACGCTGTGGACTTGAGAGACAAGGCGTTTGGCATCTTGTTGGTATTGTTCCTCGCCTGTCTGGCGGAAAAGTTCTAGATAGTTGCAAACGGCAAATGCGTCGGTCCAGAGATAGCGACGGGGCGGTCGAGCCGGGGGAATCAGGCCCGTCCGCTCAGCGAACCCGGTCATGATTGCCTCAATTGTGGATGTATCTTTCATAGACCAACGCCAAGAGAGCATGCTCTCAAGTCCTCCTGCCACCGACGCTGCAGGCACAAGAAAACAACAGTCACCTTAGGCTGCCGCCTGAACAGAAGAAATCGTGATCGCGAGGTCGGTTGCCGCCAACCATCAGACAGAATCTGCCGTTCCATGAGCAGCCATTTCCTCCATGAGTTCAGAATTCTTCGTTACAAGATGACTCAGAATGGAGTTTTCCAACAACCGGTTTTCAGCGACAAACCGTGTTTCCTTTCC
The DNA here is from genome assembly GCA_963801755.1 of uncultured Nitrospirales bacterium. Taxonomy (GTDB): domain Bacteria; phylum Nitrospirota; class Nitrospiria; order Nitrospirales; family UBA8639; genus Nitrospira_E. The sequence goes on from CAWDGE010000015.1 coordinate 86,590, forward strand.
TCATCCTGTGCTAATGAACTGTAGCACTCCAGGACATATGAGGATATCGCGTCGAATGTTCTACGTACTTTAAATTATATGGCAGCCCTTCACCTCATAGGCTGACCTGTGTAAAATTGCAGCCGATTGTCCCAAAGACCAATATCCTGCTTTCCCAGGGTTATAGGCGACATGGTCTGGTGGACATCTGTGGTTCGGGTTAACCAATTCGTGGCCATTTGCAGCCAAAGCCGGAAGGCGTTGAGGAAGACCTCCTTAGGGGAGTAACGTGGTGAAGGCATTCAGCTCGCTCAGGCCAGTCGAGGATATCTCTAGAAGGCCGTTGGTTCAAGAAAAACCGCCAACTATCCTCGTTAGGGGGTTGCGAGATTCACGTCAAATGAAGGGAGTGATCCTATGGTGAGGGACAAGACATTACTCGTCGGTGTGGACGATTCGGATTCTTCCATCCGAAGCGTATCCTACGTGGCTGACATGGTCGGGGCGCGGGAAAATTTTCACATTGTACTCTTTCACGTTCTTCCCTCGATTCCTCCGGAACTTATTGGAATTCGGGGGAGCCGAAGATCCGGGAACAGAGCAAAAGCTGGATGAGACCTTAAAAAAAGAGCAAGCAGAATGGATCGAGAACGCAAAAAAGGCAGCGGAACCAATGATGGAAAATGCGAAAACGATTCTGTACCAGGCTGGCGTGTTACCTGCCATGGATCACGGCGGTGTTTGCTTCATCCATCCACCGACCGGATATTGTTCGTGAGTTGATCGAAACGGCTCACAAACAAAATTGTGGAACCATCGTGGTGGGACGGGAATCGTACACGAGCTTCAAGGAAATGTTTCATCACCATGTGGGCGAAGAGTTGGCGCACCAAGCCCAGGGCCTTGCCATTTGGGTCATTGCATGATGGTGGATCATGAACCCAAGGCTGAGAAACAATCCCTAAAGATCAGGTTTTCCAGCGTTGTTAGATGACCAAAAATGTCAGACCGGCCAATCTGACAGACGGCACCGGAATTCCATCCATATTTCAGCCGTGATTTGAGATACGCACCGTGCACAATCAAGGGAGTCCATCATGACAGAAAAGAATCTTCAAGATGTGGATCTGCCTTCTCTCAGTGACCGAAAGTTTTTCCCTTCTCCCGCCGCATGGGAGGATCAGGTCTTATACTTTTTAATGCTCGACCGTTTTTCGGACGGCCACGAAAAGGGGTACAGAAGCAATGACGGGACAGTCGTCCGGCGTGGCTCTGACCCCCCTCTTTCAGGCATCCGATGCGGGCAATGCGGATGAATCTCATTGGAAGGCAGCGGGACAGAAGTTTTGCGGAGGAAATTTAACCGGATTGACGAGCAAGCTGGGATACCTTGAACGTCTCGGCGTGACCGCCATTTGGATCAGTCCCATTTTTAAACAGGTGAAATTTAAGGACACCTATCATGGATATGGTATTCAAAATTTTTTGGATGTCGATCCGCATTTCGGTCAACGAGAAGATCTGAGAACACTTGTCCGGACCGCTCACGCCCACGGGATCTACGTCATTCTGGATATTATCCTCAATCACACGGGAGATGTGTTTCGATACCATCCCAATCGCTATCGGACCGAACGGAATGGGCAGATCTTTATGGACCCACGCTGGGATGGGCAACCCTATGACGTGCAAGGTTTCCATGATCAATTCGGAGAACCGACCCTCCCCTTCCAACAACTCGACATCGCAAGCCATCCTGCCGCCTGGCCGCATGGAGCCATCTGGCCACAGGAATTCCAAGACCCTCAGGCGTTTACCAGAAAGGGACATATCACCAATTGGGATTTTTCGCCTGAATTTCTTGAAGGGGATTTCCTTGACCTGAAAAATATCCAACTCGGTTCGGGCGATGTCGATCAGTATCAGCCGTCGGATGCTCTCAAGGCACTGGCCGAGGTGTACAAATTCTGGATTGCCTTTGCGGACGTGGATGGGTATCGGGTGGATACCGTGAAGCATATGGACCTGGGAGCCAGCCGGTACTTCGCCTCGGTGATCCATGAATTCACCCAATCGATCGGCAAAGAAAACTTTTACCTTATTGGAGAAATTACCGGAGGAAGAACCCGCGCGTTTCAAACGCTGGAAACCACGGGCCTGGATGCCGCACTTGGCGTCGACGACATCCCGGACAAAATGGAATACCTGGTGAAGGGCTATCGCAACCCGGAGGAGTATTTCCAGTTATTCCGGAATTCCATCCTGGTTCAGAAAGAATCCCACGTCTGGTTTCGCAATCGGGTGGTCACCCTGTTCGATGATCATGATCAAGTACGAAAGGGAGAGAACAAAGCCAGGTTTTGTGCCGATCCTGATGGGCCGGACGGACTGTTGAATGTACTCGCGCTGAACGCGCTTACAATGGGCATTCCCTGCATGTACTATGGCAGCGAACAGTATTTTGACGGCCACGGACAGAGTGATCAATTCATTCGCGAATGTATGTTCGGGGGAGAATTCGGCGCTTTTCAAAGCCATCAACGGCATTTTTTCAATGAAGAGAGTCCGGCGTACCGGCAACTCTCTATCCTCTTACGCCTTCGTCGTGACAAGCTTTGCATTACGACGAGGTCGACAATACCTGAGAGAAATTTCCGGAAATGGAATCGACTTCGGGCTGCCGCGCATGCTTGGTGGTCAGATTCGTTCAGTGATTCCCTGGTCCAGAATTTTCAATGACCAGGAAATTCTCCTGGCGATGAATACCGACTATGCTGCGCCCCGAAGCGCCTGGGTGACGGTTGATGACGGACTGCATCAGGTCGGCCACACACTCACGTGTCTCTTTTCAACGAATGCGGGACAGATAGGTCAGGAGACGACCGTTGAGTCGAGAAATGGAAAAGCAGTCGTGCTCACTCTTCCGGCCGGCGGATTTGTCATTTATGAGTAAACGATGGGTCAACCGGAGATGAGTCTGTCAAGGCCCGGTTGCGGGAGGAATCGTTTAAGGCTTCGCCCGTCATGGGCACAAACAGCACCGGTAACAATTCGGTTTCCTGATATCCCTCCTCAGTACGACGAATCAACAGAAGACGTTGAGGGTAGTCCCCAACGGGAACAATGAGACGTCCGCCTATCGCCAGTTGCTCTAAGAGCGGTTCGGGAATATGGTTCGGCGCCGCCGTCAGAATGATGGCATCAAACGGGCTTTCGTCCGGCCAACCTTGATAGCCATCACCCGTCCGCACGAACACATTGTCGTACCCAAGTTCTGCCAGAGTTGTTTTTGGCTCTTGTGGCCAGCGGTTCGACGATTTCTATGGTGAACACTTTGGACACTAATTCAGCCAGGATTGCGGCCTGATATCCTGAACCTGTTCCTATTTCCAAGCACCTTCTCATCCGGCTTGAGCTTCAGGGCTTGCGTCATATACGCAACAATGAAGGGCTGAGAAATCGTCTGCTCATAGCCGATGGAGAGTGGAAAATCTCCATAGGCATCTTCGGCATTCGTGAATCAGGCATAAACCGGTGCCGGGGAACCCGGCGCATGGCCGCGATCAACGGCTTGATCGGTGACACCCCCCGCCACGATTTGGGTATCCACCATCCAATCCCGTTCAATCTGTCGGGTGTGATTGTTCCCTTGAGTCATAGCCTGATTTCCATTTCCGCATCCGGATCACGACGCATACCGAGTACTATACATGACAAGTATCAGCCAATGAAATATTTTTTCCACACGTCAGCGATCTTTTTCCTGTAGGCCGGCTCTCAATCGTGATTGATGGCTTTAACCCTTCGGCTACATTTGGCAGAATGCTTCGGAGCATTCAGGATACCGGTCTTTTCGGAATTTGTTCATGGAAAGTACAGCGGAATACCGGCACTCAGCGTCAGGCAGGCCCAGAACGTTTCAACCGGTTTTTCCACACTGAGAAAAAGCATGATCACTCCGGCAACCAGGATATAGCACACGGGCAACACAGGATAGAAGGGAACCCGATAGGGACGAACGAGTTGCGGACGCCTGTTGGCGAAGAATGATGACGGCCCCGACCGTGAGCGCTGTAAATGCTGTGATCACCATTCCGCTGTAAATCACCAACTGCTCAAAGGATCCGGAAAGCACTAACACGGTCACCCACAGGCTTTGGAGAACAATGGAACGAACCGGGGTGCCATGATGGTGTTCCGTATCCGAAAAGAAGCCCGGCAGAAACCCGTCTCTGGCCATGGCATAGTAGACCCGTGGTCCGGTCCATATCATGGCGCTCACCGCACCGGCGATTGAAATGCACAACATGATGGTGACAAATTGAGCGGCCGTCGGACCGAACATCCCCACTGCGGATTTTTCCGCGACGGGCATGAGCGGAGGTGCGGCCAAGGTCTTGAATCGGTAGCGCATAGAAATACACGAGGTTGAGCACCACATAGACCGCGCCAACCAGCAGGGTCCCGCCTATCATCGTTCGTGGAATGGAACGGGTCGGATTGAGCATTTCTCCGGCAATGTACCCTGCGGCATTCCATCCCGAGTAGGCATATGTCACAAAAATAAAGGACACCACCAGGGTTCCCAGTCCGATATCCGATTTTCCTGGGACGCATGACCAAATGTTGCCAATCACCATTTCCTACCGTGAAGGCCCCAGCTATGAGAAGGAGAATTGATCCAATTTTTAAGACGGTCAGGATCTGTTGAAGGATCCCGCCCGGCCCAATTCCTGCGACGTGAACCACGGTCAGACTCCAAATTAAGGCCAGGGCAAATCCCTTGCACAGGAAAGTGGAGTCTGCTTCAAGCGGGACCAGTTGAAGCACATAGGAGGCAAATCCCATCGCTCCTGCGGCAATGGCGGCTCCAAAACCGATGGTAAATGAAGCCCACCCAATTAGGAACGCGAAAAAGGGATGATAGGCTTCCCGAAGATACACATAGTCGCCTCCTACAAAGGGGAATGCCGCTCCCAGCTCGCTGTAACATATCGCCCCCGTGAGAGCCAGTAACGCGCCCCCTCCCCATACCAGACGTATCAGCCACGGATCTCCAAGGTCTCGGGCCATAAAACCTGTCGTGGTGAAGATCCCGGTGCCGACCACACTACTGACCAGCACACACGTAGCCGTAAACCCGCTAATGCGACGGGAACCCTCTGCCAACGTTCCGTTATGAAGTGGACATTCAACCAATGTGTTGTCAATCAATCATGCATCCTGCCAGGCAATAGAATCTATCTGATTAGCATGTGATCTCGTCGTGTAGACCATTTCGATTATTTTCATGATGGCCGTCAGCATATCCGGAATTGCCCTTTGGCCAGAGCCTCACAAAAATGTTCCATGTCAGCCAGTTCATGCTTGATCAGTGCTTGAACCTCTCCCGAGATCCGCTTTAGTGAAAATCCCTTCTTCACCCCAACCTGAGCCGACACAACAAGAGGTTCGTTCACCGGTGCACCGATCCGACTGACCATCCATACTGTGGCATCACGGACTCCTGGTATTTGTGCATATGCCTTCAGGGCCAGTTCGCGAGCCCACACATTATAAATTTTTCCAACATGGCTCACGGGGTTTTTTCCGGCCGCGGCTTCTCCACTCATCGGTCGATTCAGCGCGATGACCCCTGAAATGCGGTTCCCCCGTCCCACCTGTCCGGAATCTCCCTGCTCGGCAGAGGTTCCCAACAGCGTCAGATACATGCCCTTCAGGCCTTGGCCAGGGCGATCTAGCGCATTCACGACCACATCCACCTGCTTACAGGAATGAGGTTGCTCATGAATAAAGCGCTGCACATTCTGAAGAGCCTTCGCCTTTCGGGCAAAATAGGCCTTTTCTGTGGTGATCCGTTTGGCAAGAAACGGCATGGCCACCGTGAGTGACAGCATCCGGTCCATTCGAACGGCCATGACTTTGACGTCCTCCCCCGTTTCGGGAAATGCCCCTTTAAACCGTGGCCCGTTTACATACTGTTCAAGGTCCACCACCAATTGCTCGGTGGGAGTGAGCGGGGCATAACCGACTCCGGCTGAGGTATCGTTCGCCGGAAGCAACCCCGATCCCTGTTCAAAAATCGCCCCGAGTTCAGCAGAAGTCGGTTGCAACTCAATTTGATACCTCATATGGGTATCGGGATTCACATGGGGCAAATGGCTCTTGATCCACGTTCGCGCCGTCTCCTCCGTAATGTCGGACACGGGAATCGTTTTACCCAGAACACCGGAGGAAGCCCGGTCCCCAAGGATCAGGCGCATCGGATGGGTGACCCGACCACCTCCCAGATGCAATTTCACCTGGCCCGCCACCAGCAAACATTTATCGATATTATGGTGCAAAATGCGCCCAAAGGTTTCCTGATATGCCTTAGACAATTGAATGGATACGGCTTCAGCAATGGCATCGCAAATGGTATCGGGATGGCCTTTGCCTTTCCGTTCGACAATTTCAAGAGGTTGCGCGTCGACCCCCACGACTGGTCCCTGGTGAATCAGAATACGCGTCTTCATCTTAAGCATCCCTCAGGGAGCCGTGATGTCACTGGACTTGTCTCGCAAGGTCTTCACCAATTCTTCGTACGAGGAATCCCGAATAATGCGATCAAATTGAACCCGATAATTTTTCACGAGACTCACTCCATCGACCACCACATCGTAGACCCGCCAGTTGCCATCCTTTAGTAGGAGCCGGTAATCGAGAGAGATTTCCGTTTTGTTTGATACAATGGTGGTCTGCACTTCTGCAAAGGAATCTTTCAGCCGTTCCTTGAGATACTGGACTTTTTCTCCGGAATAGTTTTCAATTTTGCCGGCATAGGTTTTCGAAAGAAGCGATTGAAACAATGTCGCAAATTCCTGCTGTTCCGGCTCACTTCGATTCCTCCAATGTGCGGCCAGGGATCGCTTGGCCATCTCCTCAAAATCAAAATGTTTCCCAATAATCTCCTCCAACAATTGCCGGCGATGGGTCGCTTGATCCGGCTTCTTGAGACCTTCGTCGTTGACCAATCGGATGACCTCATCGATGGTGCCTCTGACCACGACAGTTGGAGCTTCCACACCCAGGGCAACACCCGACACATTAAGGGCCATCAAAACACATAGGGCTCCGAGAGAAATCCTTTTCACCATGGAACATGTGGAGGTCACGCGGAACTTCTTTTACTTTCCAAACACATATACCCTTCTTCCTGATGATTGGGAGGTGAAACACCCATTCATGTACTTTTAAAAAGAGAGGAAATCACTGGCCTACATTTTTCACCCCTTCCTCAGCCGTCACACAACTCCATTCACAACAATGCCAATTAGGGTAAATAATGTCCAGGAAATCAAATTGCAACTTATATACCTTTCCTCACGACTGATCGGGAAAAGGAAAAAAGTCTGTCATGCCCGGCAATATTCATCGGGCATCCCTCAGGTCTTCATTGCGGATGGTTCACCGCTGACACCCGGCGGGATGACGAAAGAAAGAGATTGCCGATAAAGGCATGGGGCTTGCTTTAACTCATGTAGGAGCAAAGATTCTAATTTCATGGTGCGCACGAGAAATATACCATCCACACATTTCAACCTTAAAGAGACAAAGGCCAACACATGAAGGTCGATGACGTGAAACTGCTAAAGGTAAAAATTTGTGGAAAAACAATCGTGTCTGTTGAGCCATCCAGGTGGTCCGGGGAAGTCAAGTCTCTCATGAAGAATCAAGAGTTTTTATCCATCACCTTAAGTGACGGAACAGTTCTGGAGGTTGGCGGGTTGTATATTCGAGATGGAAGTCATAGCTGATATCGTCTCAAACCGTTTAAATTTTCATTCACTCCATCCGTGTGAAAAGCCTTTGAGGGTTTATGAGAGAAAGAAAGGGGAGGAACCCATGAGTCTTCACGCGATTGCCACAGTCGGCCTCAGAACAATCCAGCAAATCGCCATGCTCCATGATTCCCGTTTTCATCACGATCAGAATGGATTGGCCATTACAAAAGCACTCCTCACGTCTTCCCTTCCAGGCGCGCCAGTTGTCGATACTCACGGGCACTGTGTTGGGTTCATCAGCCAATTTGATGTACTGGCCGTGCTGGAAGCGGGACGCGATGTCAGCCAATTAACCGCAGAGGAGATCATGGTGCCGGACCCTATCGCTATTCATGTTTCCACCACATTAGCAGAGGCTGTCAGACTCATGAAGGAAAAACATTTCCTGGTACTTCCCGTGGAGCAAGATGGTGTGGTGATAGGATGCCTGACCCGGCAGGATCTTTTACGGGCATGGGTTGGATTGGGATTAGAGCAAAAAGACTAGGTGAAAACAGAGCACACGAAAAGTGTTGCAATTTGGGGTCATGGGAAAGGGATGGGGTGTTGCAAGATGCGACATTATCGCATTTCCAGGAAACTAAATGGCTTCACCCAATGGAAAAAAGAACAATGCCTTCTCAGTCTTCTCATACCCGTCATCAGCTCTATCTGTATTTTATTATGGCTTGGAGAAGTCCGGGCTCAGCAGACCACCATGCTCTCTGCGGGAGAAACAATTTATCGTCTACATTGCCTCCGGTGTCACGGGAAGACGGGCGACGGAAGGGGTCCGGATTCATCGGCATTAATCGTGCCTCCGAAAGATTTCCATTTTCCGGAATCTATGGCAAAAAGCGAGTTAGATCTTCGTGCGATCGTTATTTGGGGCTTGGTCTTTAGTCCCATGCATGGTTGGTGGGATCGATTGAGTTCAGAGGAGATTCGGGAGGTGATCGGCTATATCCGGCAATTAGCCCCCTATCAACCCCGGATCTAAAAATTGAGGTGGAGGGAACCTAACAAGGAGGATTTGTGATGCCTCTCTACGATTACAAATGTCTCAAGTGTGGCAAAGAATGCCTTCTGGCCTTAACGCTGAAAGAACATGAAGCCGGGACCGCGCGTTGTCCCTCATGCGAGAGCAAGGAATTAAAGCAACTGATCACGAATTTTATTGCGAGAACCAGCTCGAAAAGTTAACGCCTGCAGAGACCGCTGATGCCGGAGCAAAATCTTTCGCCTAAAATTTTGGGGTGAGTGGGCCACATCAATTGAGGCACATTCAATCGCTCCAACAGTATTGTTAATTTATCTTTTTCCTATCCTTCACTGCCTTTATCTCCCGTAGAAAACACATGACATCCGAAAGGATCGAGACGGACGTACAATCCGTTTTGGATGAGATCCTCTCGCCTACCGTCAAAGGATAGTTCGTTGAACCGGTCATACACGGTGTAGACGGGGAACTTGTGCGTTTCAATTCCAAGCTCCCCGTTCAGGCGAATATTCGCTTGGGGCACCATGGGACTCAGATTCACCGCGATGAGTCTCCAATCCCGGTCGGTTGTCCATTGGTACGCGACGATATTATTGAAAGAATCGTCGCCGGCAAAATCCACGGCAAGCAGGGTCCACAGTCCAGCGTGAAACACCTCATCATTGGTGATCGCCAGGATACGGTCATAAAATGCGACGGTCGCTTCATCTGGGGATTCGTCCTGGGCTCGACAGAGTTGCACCGGAATCCGGATACGCTTTCCAGTAAGTTGCCCTTGATGATACAGACGCATGCCCGGCAATGTGGCCATCAGGACCCCGACCGCAGGGAGACGGACGTTACCAAACGCTACGGCACTTCTCGGCTCATCGTGATTTTCCAAAAATCGTACAAGTTTGCCTTGGTAGATGGTATCAGCCTGAAGATGCAGGGCGACCTCGTGTGGGGTTGAATGGCGAAGCCGATCATACAAGCTTTTGTCGTAAGTAAAGTGAAAGCCAAGTTGCTGAAGCTCCCATTCCCGATCCCAATATACCTCTGTAGTTTCGCTCACTTAATTGGTGTTTCCATATGTTCTTTTCAAGTTCGGTACCATTATGAAAAAATTTCTTTCATATTGGGCTTTTGACGTCAGGCATCATTTTCCGATCCCCAAACCGATGACCCATTTGGCCACAAAAAATTTTGCACGGACGTGGCAAATATCTACAGTTCTTTTCGTGGAATATGGAATATATAGAAAACGTGAAAAGGATCAGCCCAACATAAAGTGGCGGTTGAGTCTTCCTCCAACAATCATCTGGCCGTTCATCTAGGGACATGCACATCAAGGGGTGGAATTCGTTGGCATGCTTTAAGCACCACGGCAGAAGGGAGGGAATCACTATGTCTTGAGCGGGTTGGTTGTGAGTTTCCCGACTGGTCAAAAGATGAGAGGTGCTTCACATGCTTGATGACAACACCAAGGCGATGGTTCTGGAAGCGCTGATTGATGAATACAAAGCGCGGGCGTCCTATCGCCTCGTGCTCAACACATTCGGTGAAATACGGCCGTTCAGCAATATCGTAAAAGCGGAGGAAACCCACGCGCGAGCGCTCGAACTTCTGTGCAGGCACTTTGGAATTCCGTTGCCCAAAGATGACTGGGAAGGGAAGCTTGAGCCTCCCTCATCTGTGCTCGAAGCCTGTCGGGCCGGCATTCAAGGGGAACACGACAATATCGCGATGTATGACCGTTTTCTGAGACAAACGAAGGTGCCCGAAGTTCTCACGCTATTCCAACGCCTGCAGGCCGCCTCGCGCCAGCACCATCTTCCAGCATTTGAACGCTGTGCCGCCCGAGGCGGTAAGACCGGAAGAGGAGCGATGCCGCTTGGGCAATTACGATCTGGTCGGCCCGGTCGACATGGAAGGCAGGACGATGACAAACCGGGGCCACATCATTTGTAAATGCTGCAATTTCCCCATTAAGGAAGGGAATGAACCATTTGTGATAAACCGAATCCTCACCAGCCTATCATTTTGAATCAACGGCGAAGGAACGATGCTGTCGTTGAAGACGTCAAGACCTTGCGAGATGCTTCATTTCACTCTGGATGACACGGTCTTCCAGGGTTTGCGTTACTAGATTTCAGAATTTTTCAAACATTTTCTCATCAGATGAGTTCAAGTGTTTACGCCCGATGCCAATGTGAGAAAAACATTGACGATTTCCGGGAACAGAACCCAGGTACTTTTCATCACCCCCATGAGGATCCTCTTCGAACGAAAAAGTCTTCCCGCCGACGCGAAGGCGTGAATCTCTGCAACCTGAGCTAGCTGGGCCAGAGATGTACGTAAAGAAAAAACAATTAAAAAATTGCGTCTCGCCTTTTATCGCGCCCAAAGAGTTCCGCCGTCTTTCCTCGTCATCAGGATAGGATTCCGATAACTGAGTATGACGGTCACTGGACCTGGGCCGCGAGGCCGAATAAATGCGTGGGCAAGAGGCCGGGCTTTAACGTGTGAGTTCGAATTGGCTAGAGTTTCCTGGCCGGCATCGTGCCAAATCAGGGAAATGTGCACCAACACCAAATCCCTATCCCAGGCTAACGCCCTTCAGCGATTGTGTATTTGGCCCGTTCAAATGCGAATTCATTTCCAATCTGGGAACAAAGGTATTGGCAGGGTATGTGAGCCCGGACCTTCGGTTAATGAAATGGTATCGATGCCGGGGGTTTATGGCGACAAAGGATATCCATGACGCCGCTGTGACCAGGGGAACATTTCGGCCAGAAGTGATGGTGGTCGGCGGGGTAGAAATTATGGAATTATGATGGTGTGGCGGGGTACAGTAAGTCGTACTGAGAAAAACGCCCTGCGGCACATACAGGTGAAGCCTGAGCCGGGGGAAAAAAAGCTCAGGCTCATAGTAGGAGATTTCACAATTCATCACCCTGGGCTGCCGACTTAAGCTCTGTTCACGGAACCGAGTGCTTCTCGGGTGGATGCTTTTTAAGTGAAATATTTCCTGGGAGACAACATAATCGATGAATACTGAATCTGACAATTCCAATCCACTCGTGGCCATTATCATGGGAAGCCGTAGTGATTGGGAGACCATGCGTCACGCGAGTCTGATTCTCACTGAATTGGCCGTTCCCCATGAATGCCGTATTGTGTCAGCCCATCGCACGCCGGATTTTCTCTTTGAGTATGTCGGATCGGCCAAAAGCCGGGGCATTCACGTGCTCATTGCCGGAGCAGGGGGGGCCGCACATTTGCCGGGAATGGCCGCAGCTAAAACGATTCTTCCGGTCCTCGGAGTGCCGGTGCGGTCTCGGGCGCTTCAGGGCTTTGATTCCCTCCTATCAATTGTCCAAATGCCAAAGGGCATTCCGGTGGCGACCCATGCGATCGGCGAGGATGGAGCTATCAATGCCGCATTGCAGGCGGCAGCCATTCTTGCCATATCTGATCACGATATCCGCCAACGACTCAAAGCCTATTATGACCGGCAACACACCGCTGCATTGGAGAAACTCACATGAATATCATTCTTCCGGGTGGAACGATCGGGATATTGGGCGGAGGCCAACTTGGTCGCATGTTGGCCATGGAAGGCCGCCGGATGGGGTATCGGATTGGCGTGTTAGATCCCGTTGAGCATTGTCCGGCCGCCCAGGTTGCGGATTTTTTTGTGCAATCAGCACTGACGAACACCCAGGGCGTGATGGACTTTGTCGCTCAGGTTGATGTGGTGACCATTGAGACGGAACTGGTGCCCTGGATGCTTCTTGCAGACATTGAAACCGGCAAAGCCACCCGTCCAGCCTCTGGCGTGCTCGCTCTCGTCCAGGATCGACTGGTTCAACGAGAATTTCTTCAAGATCACAGTTTTCCACAAACTCCCTTTGCCTCGATCAAGGATCACGCCAGCTTCACCACTGCAGCTCAACGAGTGGCATTCCCGGCCATATTAAAGAAGCGCCGGTCAGGATATGATGGCAAGGGGCAAATCCGGGTTGCCAGCGTGGCTCACCTGAATGAAGCCTGGCGAGAATTAGGGGAAGTCCCATCCGTCTTGGAAGCCGTCGCGCCTTTCAAGATGGAACTATCGGTAGTGCTGGCCCGCAGTCTTCACGGAGATATCCAACTGTATCCCCTCGCTGAGAATGCCCATCGGCGGAACATCCTGCATACCACATGCGTGCCGGCCAGGGTGGAAGACACGATTCGATTACGCGCCGAGAAGCTTGCTGTTTCCCTTGCAGAGGCGCTTGATTACTGTGGAGTCATGGCGGTGGAACTGTTTCTTCTTGAGGACAACACCTTGTTAATCAATGAGATCGCTCCCCGGCCTCATAACAGTGGGCACTTTACGTTTGGGGCCTGCGTGACGTCCCAATTCGAACAACATCTCCGCGCCATTTGCGGATTACCATTGGGGGACCCCTCCCTCATATATCCCGTCGTGATGGTGAATCTGCTTGGAGATTTGTGGCTAAACGGGCCGCCCAGGTGGGATCGACTTCTGGCTCATACGCAGATCCGGCTTCACCTCTATGGAAAAACACACGCCGCACCAGGACGCAAAATGGGTCATTTCCTCCTGCTAACGGAGAATCCGGAGCAAGCCCTGACTCAGGCCGAGTTTCTCCTTCAAGGCATGATGGAAGCGGTTTCTCAAGAAACAGAATTTTCTTTAGAGCATCCGGCCCAAGAGCCGTTCCCAAAAAAGCGATCCAGGCCATTGGAATCTCCGGCCTGACTACCGTCGTTTTTCACTGAGGACTCATTATGGTGGCTTCACCTCATAACCATCACGAGGCAAAAAACCCATTTATCTAAATTTTCCTGGACGTGCATAGCAGATTTGTCGACACGATCGTTTTGACAGGATAAAATGGCCGACAACCAAACACATAGCGAGGCATTCCAACGGTCGAGACTGAACGCGCCTGCAACGTTATTCTTACTGTTCTTTCCTCAACACTATTTTCTCATGACTATCGCTTTCTATCGGTGACGACATCTCCGGGAAACACATTCATGACGATCTTCTTGGCGATTCTCGTTCCCCTATTGCCTCTGGCCTCGGGCCTCATCATCGGCCTCTTCGGAAGACAATTGGGAGAAAAGAGTTACAAGGTGGGGGTTCCTGCCTTGGTACTAGCCTTTGTCGGGTCCCTCTGGCTTCTCTATGCGGTGAGTTCCGGAGGTCCGGTTCGCATCGAATTTCAGCCGGTCTCTTCCGGGTCCAAGGACTGGCTTCACTTCGGTCTGCTTATCGACCGCCTGAGTGCGGTCATGATGGTGCTCATTACAGGAGTCAGTACCATCATTCATCTCTATTCCATCAATTATCTGCAAGGCGAACGAGGCTATGCTCGGTTTTACACACTCTTAGGGCTGATGACGTTTGTCATCCTCTCGTTGGTTTCCAGTGCCAATCTGTTCATGCTCTTTGTGTTTTGGCAATTATTAAGTTGGATGCTGTATCTCTTGCTCGCCTACAACTTTGGGCATCCGCCTGCCGTTCGATTCGCATTTAAAACCTTGATCGTGCATCGTGTGGGAGACGTGGCGTTTTTGGCCGGTATTCTTCTGACCTATTATCTTTTCGGAACCCTGGAATTTTCCCAACTTTTTGTCCACGCCGCCGAGACCGAGATTTTGCTTCCTCTATGGCCAGGCGGCCAGCCGATGATCAGCGCCGTCACGGCGATTACCCTCTTAATTTTTGTCGGGGCAATGGCCAAATCCGCTCAGTTCCCCTTGCATGTCTGGTTACCGGATACCATGGATACCCCCACCCCCGTCTCCGCGCTCATGCATGCCGGTATCGTGAATGCCGGGGGGTTTTTGCTGAACCGCCTGGCCCCGTTATATGCATTGTCTCCCACTACCCTGCACGTGGTGTTCGCGATCGGAGCGCTCACCGTGGTTCTCGGAGCCGGGATCATGCTGATTCAAAACGACATCAAAAAAACGTTGGGATTTTCGACCATGGCCCAAATGGGCTATATGGTGATGGAATGCGGATTAGGAGCCTTTGCACTGGCCATCTTCCACCTCATCGCTCATGGCGTGTTTAAAGCCACATTATTTTTGAATGCCGGGCATGTGATCCAGGCATCGCGACATGAACCCAAGCAGCCCGTTGCCGATCGCACGGCAGAAGTCGGGGCCTTTTCCCGCGCCACATGGATCACCGGCGTCAGCGTGACCTTGCTTCTCCCATTGATCATCCTGCTCATCGCTCATGGCATATTGGCCATTCCCCTGCAGGATGCACAGGCCGGTGTCATTTTTTTGTTCTTTGCCTGGGTCACGGCCTCTCAAGCCATGTTTAGTTTATATCGCCTCAACGCCACGTCATGGAAAGTGGCCGGGGTGATGTTGCTGACCTTATTGCTGGTCATTTTCACCTATTTATGGGTCGCAGAGACGTTCACATATTTTTTGTATCCTGAACCCGGGGTCGCCCACGCCTACTTCCAAGTCGCGGCTCTTCCCGGCCAGTTGTTTGATGGGTTGGTATTGGTGATCGCCGCCATGATTGTGTTGGGCTGGGCTCACCTCTATACCAATATCCGCGGGCAACGGAGTCTCCTCCCGGAATGGGTGGTCGACCTCAGACCTCAATTCTATGTCTGGTTCATGAACCGGCTCTATGTGGATCAGTTCTACAGCTGGGCTGGAAAGGGCATCATCCGCTTTGCGCAACGTCTTGATCATAGTCTCGGGGGATGGAAGTGGTAATGGAATGGTGGTCGGGACAAATCCTTGTTGCGGTAGGCCTGCCTTTGCTTGGGGTCGCTCTTGGAACGATCCTGTGGTTAAAACCGCAGTTATTCAAAATATTGGCGCTAGTCGTGTTCGCACTCACCTGGTTGGTCGTGACTGTCCCGTTCTGGATGTCGGAAGCGCCCTTGACCATCTCGCACTTCTTGATCAACCTAATTCTGGCTGCAGGATTTTTATCGATTCTCGGTCACCACAACGACAAGGAGACGTCGATCTCTCTGAGTTTGACGCTTCTGTTTGCGGGATTGGGGATAGGTGTTGTGGCGGGTCAGGGTCATGCCAGCTCAATATTTTTATTCGGGATTTTCGGAATGTTAATCCTGGCTTTCATGCGGCACAGGAGACCGGATGGGGAAACACCATGGAAAGCCATTGGCCTGTTGACGGTTGGCCTCCTTTCACTCCTGGCTTCCCTGCTGACTTCTGATCACATCCAGGTCATAACGCTGTTGATTCCCCTAGCCATGATGTGGCCCCTTCTGCCCGTCCATGGGGCATTTGTCGCCTCTGTCACCTGTTTGCCAGGCACGCTTTCTGCCTTTTTTGCCGTACTCTTGCCGAGTCTCGGATTCCACGGCATCCACACTCTCCTTCCCTTCATACCGGAAGGCATCATGGATCTTCTCTGGATGGTCGCCATAGTCAGCGCCCTATATGGGTCCTTACTCGCCTTGAGTCAAGATTCGATGGATATCCTGTTAGCGTATGCCCATATGGCCCTTGGTTCTATCTTATGGTGGTATGTGTCGGTCACGCACTCGGTGTCTCCAGGGGCCGTGGTCTATTTGGGGGGATTGAGCTTGGTCATCTGCGGACTTCTTGTCGCGAATCAGCACATACGAACGCGGTTTGGCCATCTGGACTTGACGATTTCTCACGGGTTGGCGCACCTCATGCCCCGTTTTTCCACGCTCTTCGTGCTGTTCATTACCGCAGCCGTGGGCCTTCCGATCTTTACCCTTTTTTCGGCTTTCATGGAGATGATGTTGGGCTTCTCTTCCAGCGGTACGGGAACCCTCGTGATCATTCTTCTGACGTGGTTGATGGCTTCGTGGTATTTCCCCCGGCTGATGCAACAAGTCCTATTCGGCCGTCTGTCTCCGTCATTCAAGGCTGGGCACGATCTCCATATTGACGAAAGGGTGTCTCTCATCCTCTTATTGGTTCTTCTGGTGATGCTTGGAATCGTTCCATCTCACTGGTTTGAAGCTACCGATCCAACAGAGTCAACCGGTCAATTATCTTTTGTGATTTCACAGGATGCGATATGGAAACGGTAACAGCCAGCCGGTATAGCGAAGCTCAGCGCATGGAAATGCGCTCGCTGGTCAATCTTGCCGGCGAAGTGATTGCCTATTATTGGCCCATGCGGACCTTTATTCACCACAATCTTCTCCATGGGTTGGAATATTTATCATTTGAAGAGGCCGTTCAACAGGGCCAGCGATTCCTGGGTGGCCGTCCTTACCTTCCCAATGAGGTCTTTCGCGACTATTTCCGAAACGGTCGAATTCGCATCGATGAGGTGGATGCTGCCCTCCAGCCGTTAACCCAGGACAAAACGGTCTCGGTAGGAAATGTGCAAATCACTCACCTAGAGGTCCTCAGAGCCCATCTGCTTCAGGGCCTCACCGCTCCGAACCACATGCATCAGCCGGGTGCATGGGATCACTCTTCGGAGGATGCTGCGCTGGCTGCTCTCACCGACCGATTGCGAACGATACTTCCTCCATCCGATCATGATGCCCAAGTGAAGGCGACCGTCCAAGTCGATATTCAAGCACTCGGACATGACATGACCTTAAGCGCCTGGTGTGATCGTGTGTTGGGAACCCGGATCATCGAGCAGACCAATGAGGAACTCATTAAATGGTGCGGGGCATTTGTTGATGAAGGTCATGCGGCATGGACCATGCCCGCTCGCGAACTCTCCCTTTACAATGCCTGGAAACAGCTGGCCCGGCACGATTCCAGTGGCGCCTTTCTCAACATTCCAGCCTGGAAACATAAGATCCAGGCTTTACCGGAGCGACCGGAAGACAGTCTCCTGCTGTATCTAGAAACCCTTGGCATTCCGAAAGCCCAATGGGTGGACTATCTCTCACTTCATCTGGGCACCATGCCGGGATGGACTGGGTTGATCAAATGGCGCGCGGAAGAAGCAGGCTATGGGTGGCAGGAAATGTACCCCGTAGGCCTGGTGAAATATCTGGCTATCCGGCTGTTTTATGAGGGAGAGTTAGTCAGGGAGACCTGCCGGGCGGAGTTGAATATCACAGGAGACTATCCGACTCTGGTGGCCTTCATGCGGGACCAGCCGCACGTCTACCGTCTTCGACAGGCACGTGTAACCGGTTGCCTTACTCCGGAGTACAGGAGGCAAGTCGATTCTCTGCGGTATGGAGGCTCACGAGACCGGAATGCAGCATGGCGCAAGCTCGCCGACCGCTACCACGCTCACCCCCAAGTTGCAGATGAACACAAAACATGTCAATCGCAGGCAGGGCATCTTCTGACGTTGGCTGACATCCTTCAGATACCTCCGCAGGCCATGATTGACGGCCCCCGCGATGAATTACACATGCTCTTAAGCTGGCTCGAGGCATTTCCGGAAACCCGGCATGGCCCGGTGTGGTTGCAAGCCTTTGAGGCCGGGTATCGACAAACCTTATTGGACACACTCAAGCCCAACGTCATGAAATCAGTCAGGGACTCAGATCCCGAATCAGGTAGGATTGCAGAGGTTCGTCCACTGACACAAGCCATTTTTTGTATCGACGTCCGCTCCGAAGGGTTTCGGCGCCATTTGGAAGAAATCGGCGGCTATGAGACGTTGGGGTTTGCCGGATTTTTTGCCATCCCCTTCCGCTTCCGCCCGTTCGGCAGCCACCATGAAACGGATCAATGCCCGGTTCTGCTCAAACCGAAACATATCGTGCGCGAAGTTCCCCGGGCTTATCAAAGCCTGGAGGCCGAAAAACATCTGGCTGGGAAACGGTTCCTTCAGACCGCCCACCAGTTACTGTACGACCTCAAAGAAAATGTGATCACGCCCTATGTCATGGTGGAAGCGATGGGATGGTTTTATGCCTTTCCTTTTATTCTGAAAACGACCATGGCCACCTGGTATCGGGAATGGACCTCATGGCTCCGGCGGGCCTTTACCCCTCCTCTTGCCACAACCCTCACGGTGAATAAAGTGACGCAGGAGGAGGCCTTGGAAATGTTAGCGGTTGAACAACGTCCAACCATCCGCCGTGCTTTGCGGGAGCAGCTTGGCCTGTATGGCAGCCAGGTTTCCCAGGAACTTATTGAGACACTGTGCCGCTTTGCATTGGAGGAGAATTATTCCCCCAACTCTCTTCCCCATAACGTTCGTCAGGCTCTTCAATTGACTCCCACCCAGGAAGCTGTCTTCATCGAGACGCTCCGTCACGATTATGGGATCAATTCGCGTAAAGCATCAGATCGGTTGCACCGAATCACCCGAACAGGATTCACGTTGACCGAACAAGTGAATTTTTTGGCCACCAATCTTCTCCTCATGGGTCTGACCAAAAACTTTGCCCGATTAGTTCTGCTCTGCGGACACGGAAGCACCTCGGAAAATAATCCGTTTGAATCTGCACTCGATTGTGGAGCATGTGGTGGCAACCAAGGGATGCCTAACGCCCGTACTTTTGCGGTCATGGCCAATAAGCCCGATGTCAGAGAACTGCTTGCCCAGCACGGGATCTCGGTTCCGACCGACACCTATTTCCTGGCGGGTCAGGTTGACACCACAACGGATGCCACCCAACTCTTTGATCTGGAAGATGTTCCTTCCACCCATCGCCGGCAATTATCGCAGTTGATTGGTGATCTTGAGGAAGCCGGTCGGCAGAATTGCCTGGAACGTTGTGGGCAGTTTCCGGATGTCCAAGGGCCTCTTTCAGCGGAAAAGGCCGCAAGAGAAGGCAAAAAACGAAGCCTTGACTGGTCGCAAGTTAGGCCGGAATGGGGATTGTCGCGAAATGCCGCATTTATTATCGGGCACCGCAATCTGACCAAGGGCCTCAATTTAGAAGGGCGAACCTTTTTGCACTCCTATGATTATCAGATCGATCCCACCGGAAAATATCTGCAAATCATCCTGACCGCACCGGGAGTGGTCGTCCAATGGATCAGCATGGAGCATTACTTGTCCACTGTGGATCCCAAGGTCTACGGAAGCGGCAGCAAAATGTATCATAACGTGACGGGGAGGATCGGGGTCATGTTCGGCACACAAAGTGATTTGCGGGTCGGCCTCCCTTGGCAAACCGTCATGACAGGTGAGCGTCCCTATCATGAAGCCATGCGCCCTCTCTTCATCGTCGAAGCCCCGCGCGACCGGATAAGCCTGCTCATACACAAAAACCAGATTCTCAGACGATTTTTCGATGGGGGCTGGGTTCATCTTGTAGCTTTGGAACCTGAGGAAGGAACGTTTTACCAATATAGACCCAAACAAGGTTGGAGGGTCGTTTCTTAACCAACACTTTAAACATTTCTATCAAACAGATTGACCTGAACGAAGGAGTACACAAGCCATGAGCGGTTTAATTCTTCATCCGATGAAGGAAATTAAAATTATTATCGAGGGAGAACATCTGAGTTTTGTCAGTGACTTGTTAGACAAAGTGAAGGCGACGGGGTATACCGTCATCAGCAACATTTCCGGGAAAGGCCATCATGGTTTTCATGAAGGGCATCTCATGTTTAATGATACCTCCAGCCAGGTCATGGTCTTCACGGTGGTGCCGGAGGAAAAAGTTGAACCCATTCTTGCCGGTCTAGGCCCACTTTTCAATCGCCACTCCGGTTCCATGTTCGTTTCCGATGTTGCCGTAAGCCGACGGGATCGATTTACTGCAGGGGAAAAGTGAGGCCGACCCTATAAACCAGAATGTCGTTCGCAACAAACTTCTCCCCCTCCGAACGAATTATTGATAAGGTTGGCAAACAAAAAAAATGGGGTCTGGATTACCCTATACATGCAATTTGCGCGTGTACCTGGTGTCCCAACCAACCCGACGACTTTCAGGAACTCCTTACCACAATCTGAGCTCGAATGCTTGGAGAGCGTCCCGTTGATCAGCAGGATTGCTGCCGACACACCCATGGTTACATTCTTTCGTGATGACCATCTTCATGCTTCGAAGTGGTTGAGGCAATATTCCCCCACACGTTAGTGTAACGATAAACTTTGCTGGACAAAACGCTATTGTTATTGACCAAGGAGGGAACCCTCACGGAGAGGGACTGCGGGTGTGACGGCGCAAGAAATTTTCAACTACAAACTTTCGAAAGAAACCAACAGCAATTCTTTCTTCTTCAAACATTCTGAACGGTATTTCTACATTTCTCTTTTCGCAGGTTCAACTACCTCATCTCCCATAGAAAACACATGACATCCAAAAGGATCGAGACGAACGTACAATCCGTTTTGGATGAGATCCTCTCGCCTACGCTCATAGGCCAGATCGCTGAACTGGTCATACAAGGTGTAGAGAGGGAACTTGTGCGATTCCATTCCAAGCTCTCCGTTCAGGCGAATATATGCATGGGCAACCATGGGACTCAGGTTCACCACGATGAGTCTCCATTCCCGGCCGGTGATCCATTGATATGCGATGACATTATTGAAGGAATTGTCGCCAGCAAAACCCACGGTCAGCAGGTTCCACAGTCCAACGTGAAATACCTCATGATTGGTGATCGCCAGGATACGGTCGTAAAACGCAACGGTCGCTTCATCAGGGGATTCGTCCTGGGCTCGGCAAAGTTGCACTGGAATCCGGATACGCTTCCCAGTGAGTTGCCCTTGATGATACAGACGCATACCCGGCAATGTGCCCATCAGAACCCCGACCGCAGGGAGGCGGACGTTCCCAAACACCGCAGCACTTCTCGGCTCATCATGATTTTCCAAAAATCGTACAAGCTTGCTTTGAAAGAGGGTATCAGCCTGAAGGTGCAGTGCGACCTCGTGTGGGGTTGAATGGCGAAGCCGATCATACAAGCTTTTGTCGTAGGTAAAGTGAAAACCAAGTTGCTGAAGTTCCCATTCCCGATCCCAATATACCTCTGCAATCCAGATACACTCCGGAAGGAGTGGGATGGCTTCGGTCCAGAACTCTTCGGAAGGGCAGACGTCGGCCTTCACATGATTTTCCCACGTCTGTGCAAACACCTCATTCAGCACCAACATCGCCATATCACAGCGCACCCCATCACAATAATTTGCAATATGTTGCAATTCGCGAATCAGCGCTTTACGCGTGTCAGGATTGAAGTAGTCTAATTGCGCGGTGTCCGTCCATGCAGGACAATTGGGATCTTTGCCATGCGCCAGATATCGAATGCCTTTTGGGGTGTCGATGGGAAAAAATTTCGAAGGGAAGTTTGTCACATCCCTGGATGTCCCTTGGACATAATACTCCGGATGGCTGGTGGTCCACTCATGATCCAATGCGGTGTGATTGGGCACAAAATCCAGAATCAATTTGATGCCGCGGTCATGAAGTTTTCCCAATACATCCTTCAGTTGCTCCCAGGACCCCAGCTCCGGATCTGGCTGATACGCCCGAACGGCATATGGGGAACCCACCACCTCATATTCCTGCCAATCGGGAAGCACTTTGGCATATTCCTTTTGTAAATCAGCATGTTGTTTTGCGATCCGCCGGCCAAGAGGACTGCGTTCCCATAGGCCCATGAGCCACAGACAATCAAAGCCCTTTGCCTGAAGCTCATCCCATTCATGATCAGGCACGTCACCAAGGCGAATCGTTCGGTTCATTTTCTGAGAGAGGTCATGCAACCACACCCAAGTATTGATTTCATAGAGATGCGGGTGCGGGCGAGATAAAAAGGCCGAAGATCGCGGTTCCATAAGAGTCAATCCAATCCGTCTCATTCAAGTTTATGAAAAGATTCCACGCGATGAGGCATTCGATTGCCGAGAGAGATGCTCCCTTTTCTGAAGTTGTTATCGGAGATCGCAACCCTCGTCATGGCAACCTTATTCATGGAGCATCCACACTCAACATACATTCGGATGGATCCACGATGACGACTGGCGTGGTTGACAAGAAACCGCTTTCATGCCCTTCAGCATACACCATACAACATTGCTCTCGACTAGTTCAGCTAATCGAATTATCATCCTGATGCCACCACGTAGTATCTGTGCCCGGGATGACACATATTGTGAAGCCGTCTCCATCATCGTCATGCCCCACATTTTTTGTTGGACCTCCATACCGAATGACTATTCAAATGGATGCCGGACTACTCATGGCTACAATTTACTTCTTTGCCTTAGAACGCTCCCATGCGGTTCATGTTGAACCGATAGTAACCGGAGCCGTTTAAAGATGGAAATCTCCGGAGGCTTCAGGTTGATAGAGCACCTCTTCAATTTTTACCTTTCGTATTCCTAACGGAACCGGCCATTCAATAATATCCCCAACCTTGTACCCGAGAATGGCGGTTCCGATTGGTGCAAGAACAGAAATCTTTCCAGCCTCAGCATCAGCATCACGCGGAAAAACCAAAGTATATATCAGATTTTCCTTTTTGCTCGTATCTGACAACCGGACACGTGAGTTCATTGTCACAACATCAGGCGGAATGTCCTTCGGGGCAACAATATGCGCCCGGTCTAACTCCTCTGATAACCCTTCCAGATGGATACTTGTACTCTTGCTGCCTCTGAACGTTTGCCAGACTCCTAATAGTTCAGTGAGTCTATTCAGATCAAATTCAGTAATATAAATGTCTCGGCGTTCCATCACACGTCTCCTTTTTTCTTGATAAAAAAATCAGATAAAAATCCAGGGCATCAACATTGGAGTTGATACCACGAGTTATGTTACCGGAACAGGCCATAAATCGAAACGATCCTAGTTATTCTGAATGTGAAAATAAAACTAATACGGCCACTTCCAATCTTTAATTTCCGGCATATCGTCACCATACTTGGTAATGTAAGTTTTATGATCGATCTTTTTATGGCGAATAGCCTGTTTGGCATAGACCGCAAGATATCCGAGTTTCGGCACACGATCAATCACATCTGCCACGAGATGATACCGGTCAAGATCGTTAAGAACAACCATATCAAAAAAGGTGGTCTTCGTGCCTTCTTCTTTATAGCCTCGAACGTGGATGTTTATATAGTTGGTTCGCCGATATGTCAGACGATGGATCAACCAGGGATACGCAAGAAAGGCAAAAATGGCGGGTTTATCCGTTGCAAAGAGGGTATCGAACACCTAGTCGGACAGGCCATGCGGATGCTGGCTCTGCGGTTGAAGGTTCATGAGATTCACCACATTCTCCACTCGAACTTTCAAATCGGGAATCTGTTTGCGCAGAAGGTCCACCGCAGCCAATGTCTCAAGGGTGGGTATATCACCGGCGCAGGCCATGACCACATCGGGTTCTCCCCCTTTATCGTTGCTGGCCCTATCCCAAATTCCGATACCAGCCGTACAGTGCTGTATGGCCGCATCCATCTTCAGATACTGCAACGCGGGTTGTTTGCCGGCCACAAAGACATTGACACGATTTCGACTTCGGAGACATTTATCCGTAATGAATAACAGGCTATTGGCATCAGGAAGATAAATACGAATGACCTCGGCTTTTTTATTTGCGACGTGGTCGACAAAACCTGGATCCTGATGGGAAAATCCATTGTGATCCTGCCTCCACACATCGGAAGTCAAGAGATAATTGAGTGATGCAATAGGTCTCCGCCAGGGGATCTCACTGCCCGTGGCCTTCAACCACTTGGCATGTTAATGGAACATCGAATCGATGATGTGAATGAACGCCTCGTAGCAGGAAAAAACCAATGACGTCCAGTCAACTGATAGCCTTCCAACCAACCCTGGCAGGTAAGTTCACTGAGAATTTTCAACACCCATCCATTCGGAACCAGATGATCATCTTCAGGGATGGTGTCGGCCACCCATCGATGATTCATCACTTCCCGCAAGGGGTCGAGGCGGTTGGACGCGGTTTCATCGGGACCAAAGACCAGGAAATCCCCATTACCCATATTGCGTTTAATGACGTCCCGAAGAAAGGTGCCCATCACCCGCGTCGCTTCAGCCACTACCATTCCGGGCTTGGACACCTCTACGGCATAATCTTGAAAATCGGGCAACTTCAATTCTTGTAGCAACAAGCCTCCATTTGCATGAGGATTCGCGCCCATTCGCCGTTCGCCCTTAGGCGCCAGTTCAGCCAGCTCCGGAAGAAGTTTGCCGGTCTCGTCAAACAACTCTTCAGGCATGTAACTCTTCATCCACTGTTCCAGCAATTGAATATGATCCGCCTTGGTCGCCAATTCAGAAAACGGAATCTGATGCGAACGCCAGGAATCCTCGGTTTTTTTCCCGTCCACTTCTTTTGGACCGGTCCAACCCTTGGGGCTACGCAAGACGATCATCGGCCAGTAGGGTCGGGAAGGTTCCCCCTTTTCCCTGGCACGATGCTGTATGGCGTGAATCTCCTTCATCACCTCATCCAAAGTGTCCACCCTGACCTGATGCATAGCCTCCGGGTCATCCCCTTCCACAAAAAACGGCTTATAGCCATTGCCGACAAACAAGCTGTTCAATTCGTCATGACTGATTCGAGCCAACACCGTGGGATTGGCGATTTTATTTCCGTTGAGATGCAAAATGGGTAACACGGCGCCATCCAACTTCCGATTCAAAAACTTATTGGAATGCCAGGCGGTCGCCAAGGGGCCGGTTTCCGCTTCTCCATCACCCACCACACAGGCGACAATCAGATCCGGGTTATCAAACACCGCCCCAAAGGCACGCGACAATGAATACCCGAGCTCTCCTCCCTCGTTGATCGACCCAGGGATTTCGGGAGCCACGTGGCTAGGGATTCCTCCAGGGAAAGAAAACTGATTGAAGAGTTTTTGCATGCCTTCCGCATCCTGAGAGATGTTGGGGTACACTTCGCTGTAAGTCCTCTCAAGGTATCTGTTGGCCACCAACGCGGGACCGCCATGACCGGGACCGGTGATATACATCATATTGAGATCATGCTTCTTAATGACCCGATTCAGATGGACGTACAGAAAATTTAAGCCCGGTGTCGTCCCCCAATGTCCAAGGAGCCTCAATTTAATATGCTCAAGCGTCAACGGTTTCTTGAGCAAGGGATTATCATGAAGATAGATCTGCCCCACGGACAAAAAGTTGGTGGCACGCCAATAGGCATGCATGCGCTGAAGCTCTTCCTTGGTCACTGTTGATTTTTTCAACACACCAGTTGTCATCGTCTTTCCCTTCAATTATTGTTCCTATGAAAATCGATTCTTCTGGGACTGTTGAATAATATTTTGCCTTTTCATCATTTTATGAGTGACAGAACTCCGCACGAGAAATAATAAAGGGGTGTTCAAAAAAGCGTGCACAGCAGGGCCGCAGGCGCCTGGGCGAGAGGAACATAAGAAAGAGAGAACGACCAAGGGGCGAGAATGCATCGCTAAACGCATCCCCAAAGGTGCAACCCTTGTTTTCAATGCTCCTTTCCCCTTTGAACGAAGCACAGACGGTTGTGGTGTCCCGTCTCTGGTTATCCCAAAAACCTTCCCGATACCTATCCAAAAGCCATTCTAACTCACGACCTATTGTTTAAATTTCCAGGTTGGGAGTTCTTGGTTTCAGGATAATCCAAAACATATTTTTCTCGAATTCCACCAGCAAAAAATAACCGCTCCAATCCCAACAATACGAAGCCAGGCATGTCCATCTATGCGGGTGGTATCCTGCAGGGCTTGCGGATCTCGAATGATCAGTGGATGTTCCAACCGATTCCATACCTACCCATCATGACTCTCTTTCAAAGCCATAAAGAGGGAAAAGTCTTCTAGCCAGGAAGCATGTTACCCACGAAACAGCAAAAAAGGCTTAACGATGTTCGGCTTGAGGTTGGCTGTAAACTGCTCAAAAGACTTTTCTAAGATTAGGAGCTTCGGCTCAATGACTAGATGGTAATCCACACGTTCGGACGAAGAAGACGGAGGCCTTTTCGCATCCGATGCCGATACCAAACCATCTTCAAGAAATTTTTCCGGACTAATAAGCATGGGGGGTCCTGCAAAGGCGGGAAAGCACATGTAGGGAGAATTGTCATAGCCGGTCGGCCCCAATCGCAACATCTGCCACCAACTCTGACCGGCTGCAATTAGAAAATAAACGAACTGACAGGCTGCGGGCCCTAAATCCCCGATTCGCCATGCTCCTGGGAGGGACGTCGGATGCAATAAGATTCCACATCCTCTTGTCAGATTCACCATCACCGCGAGCTGAATGCGCTGAAAAACTGTTGAGTAGAAAGTATAAGTTGAAAATCAGATTTTCCTGATTCTCGATGCCACCGGCAAGACTTGTTGCAGACGTCCGGCCGGTAAGATTGAGTTGGATGTCGGAACTTTCAGGGTGATTTCTTTTTTGTTTTTGTTGCCTTCTTTGCGATTTTTTCAGGTTCCGCGTTCATGTCCGTTGGTTTTGATGATGGCAAAGAAGTTTTCGCATGAAGAATCTGACGCTCGGCTTCCAACCAGTCCTCTAACGGGTACCCGAGCATCCGGCCCCGTGCCTCATACAATTCAAAGGCACGCTTGGCAATACCCGAGTGCAACACCATCTTGATAGCCGATTCCACTTGATCGAGATTGAGTGCTCCGCCACTTCCCTGAAATCCTCCAATCACCTGGTCCACGCCAAGCGAAGACGCTTGTGACATTAAGGAACGCACCGACGTTCCGGCCAGGGCCACAACTTTTCCAGGATAATTTTGGGCTCGTAGCTCCTTTAGCACATCTAGTCCGTTTGGTTCTGCCACATACATATCCAACACCACCACTAATGGATTTTTCTCCTTCACTAAGGAAAAGACATCTTGCCGATGCGGAGGTACACAGACTTCATAGCCCTTCTCCCTCAGAAATGAGGATATAGTCTCGCGAAATTCTTCATGAAATGTCACAATCATAATCATCGCTTCCAGCCCTTTCCTTACTTCTCATAGCATTGCCGCCCTACGGACCTTATATCTGAAATCAGAGAAGATCAAGAGTTATACCATTTCCACCCCCAAGGAGGTGCCAGACTATCGCTATCAACTGTTTGTGACCAATCTTGCTTTGCCCCCTACACACGTCTGGCGACTGTATCGACACCGGGCTGATTCGGAAAATCGGATCGCTGACCTCAAACAGGACTTTGGGTTGACGGGCTTTTGCCTGGACTCTTTTTGGGGCACAGAAGCCGCTTTTTACACCGCCGTGTTCGCCTATAACCTCATGAGTTTGTTCCGCCAAGCCTTACTGCGAGCGCCCAGGGCCGTGAAGCTTTCGATCATGCGGGCTCCGTTGCATTAGGCGCGTGGGTCGGTCGCCAAGGACGGCGAAAGGTCCTCTGGATTAGGGAGCCCCCTCAACGTCGACCATGGTTCGAGGGACTTTTTGCCAGACTCGAGGGCTTTCACCCCCATGGTCAGCTCCGGGTTCAAATGCCTAATGCAAAATCCGGGATTAAGGGTTCTTTAAGATGGTTTCTTGCCTCTTCCATTTCGTTTTTCGGATCCGTCAGATAATTTTTCAATAGAAGTTTTGAACAAGAACTATCTGTTAGAACACCAGCAAATCCGTATTCAGTCGGATATATGAGATAGTTCCTGTTGAGTTTGGTATGAATTGATTCTGGGAGAACTACCTTTTAGTAGTGAAGATGAACGACTTAGAACACTCAACATGACCGCTAAATCTCAATAAAAAACCCCTCGATCATCCACCTAATTGGTGGGAGATCAAGGCGTTTTGAGTCGTAATGGATCTGACAACTTCTAGCTGCTCATTATCTGTAGAACCCCTTTACCCTTCTTAGTGTTTTTGCTCACCATGCGCACCACGACGGAGGTCGATGACGGTTCCACCCTCATTCACTTCGACCGTGACGACCTCGCCCTCTTCGATGGGTTTTGTTTTGATTTCAAGCAGACCAAGAGGAAATACCTTTTCGCCATCAATAGTTTCCAGCTTAATCTCTTTCTTCATTTTTCCCACATACACCAATTTTCCGGTATAAAAGTGATGATGGCCTTCTTCTCCTTTGTGGTGGGCCTCGATGACATCGTTATTGATGTTGACAATGAGGGTCACTTCGTCCCCAACCTTCCATTCAGCATGACCGTGTTGCCGCGCGTTTTTCTGATTAAGAGGCAGGTTGCCTGTGGGTGTCTTCACCGTGACAAGATCACCTTTTACAGCGGTCACCACGCCGGACACTTTCCTGTGTCCCTCGCTGAGCGTATCCGCCTGCCCGACCCCCCCCATGATGAAAACCATGCCCATAACAACTGATAAGACCATGATGTTGAGATGATTTGTACGGTTCACGCCGTCCTCCATGTAAAATGGTTAAATTAAATTTATGCGATTGGCTTCTGCCTGTTTATCAGGTCTGCGCACTCATTACGCAATCTCACGGGCATCATCCACACTTCACACGCCCGGCCCTTGTGCAGCAATGTATAAAAGCACAAAGCAATATAAGGCTGCAAGTTCTTCACCATTTTTGGTCTGTTCACGGAATGAGAAAATGAAATTATTACAAAACGACAAAACCGTTGTGGCGTTAATGACTTGGCGAAGGCTCTGCGAGAGCGTCGTCTCCTTCTCCTTAGGATCAGGTGGTCGGCAAGATACTCACAGTTGCACTTGTCCTTCAAGACATTTGCACCCCTCCACCGGCCTTCTTGGCAGTGAGAGCAACCCAGGGGATGTTGCGATCAAGTTTTTCTTTGTTCTGCTCGAGGATTCCTGCCCGGCCATCCGGATCTTGCCACTTCAAGAACAATGTTGGTGATGTCTTCGCATTCCCACCTCTCACTATCGCATCAACCCAAATCAAATCCCCATTTTTCGGCCGATAAGTAAGAGTATTCCGCATGCCCCAGCCAAGGGCATAATCCAATACCAACTATTCTTCCAACGCATTGCTAAGGCGTTGGAGCCAAAGCCTGGTCAAGGGTTCCAAATCTCCGGCGTCGCCGGCCCGCAAGGCTTGGAGATATTCCTGACGTCTCGAAGGCTCGGTAGGAGCGGTCTCAACATGAGGGAGTGCCAGCTTATACATCAACATGGCGAGTAGAAGACGCCCGATGCGTCCATTGAAGTCTTTAAAGGGATGAATCCACTGAAAGCGCCCGTCAACCCAGGCCAGAAACTCGACAACCTCTGCTACGTGATCGGCACGCACATGGCGTAATCGTTCCGTCACATCGTCACAAAAGGATCGCACAAGAACGGGCACCTCATAATGTGCAGGGGGCTGATGCGTCCCCACTTCCACATTGATCGTGCGAAAGCGTCCAGCCCAATCGGGAAACATGTGTCCGGCCAGTTCCCGATGTTGCTCACAGAGCCATTCAGGGATAATCACGATTTGCTCCGGCGGCAGGCGCAAAAGCCGATCGAAAAGCTGTGCGAGTGCCACAGCGAGCCGCTCCGATATTTCGGTATAGGTCAAAGGACCTTTCGCTGTCTCGAAGGATCGGGTTGAACCTATCTGTTTGGAATCTTCGTGCATATCTCCAACAAACTTTTGAGGCGAGCTACGGTGATGAAATCGTTCTCGAATTCCATAGATTGGACGACCCGCTCGAGGATGACTGCACGATGAGACTCGACCACTTTGTCCGGTGTATTATGTTGGATCCGCCACCGATGGAGTTTGGTCTCAATCGTCCCGATATCCGGCACAGAAGGCTCGTCATCTTTCATGACACATATTTTTGCATGAGATTAAAGCAGACGCAACGATCGGAATGCCGGCAACCGGAAACCGTGCGCACCCACCAACGCCTTTCCTCGACCTCGATCGTTGCATCTTTCTGTTTTGGACACGAAACCGCAATGAAAAAAGGGGTTCACCCATTGATTGTCCTGAGCCGTGCAGAAAGGAATATATTGATTTTTTCCACATATTAGATTAATGAGTCTAGGCATTAATGGTCGCTATGCTCGTCTCACATAAAGGTCTTATGAAAACGACGGGCAGCGAACCACAGCATCGCCACTCCCAACACCGCTCATGCCGCCATTTTCGGCCACAGGATCTCCGGACCGAGCCCTTTTGCGAAAAATCCCCCGAATAATTTTGTTGATGCGTAACACAGCCTTGACTTTACCTTTGTCGACGAGGACTTTGGCGCACTCCTCACGAGTTACGTGCTCCGTGATGGCGCACGGGATGAACGCGTTGTTTCCTCCCGAAAATGAGGGAGAGATTGCAGCTCTGTATTGCGGTGTCATTTTATTTATTTTTGCGCAGGGTGGAGGGATCTGGAGCGAGGGTGATTCCAGGGAAAGTGCCAAATGATTGAGCGTAGCCCAAAAACAGGATATAATGTCCTCCGTTTATCGTGGAACAGAATGAATTTTCAACAATCCTAAAAGGAGGAACTCAGGTATGAATCGTAAGGTGAATCTTCACATCATGGCAGCATCGGTTTTTATCGGCATGGTATTCATGGTGTCGGGTATCGGACACGCGGATACGCTCAGCGAGGGACACAAGAAAGTAAGTGGTGTGGTGACGGTTATAAAAGGTGATATCGTGACGGTGAAGACCGACACAGGCACGTTGTTTCTCAATCAGAACGAGGCGCGCGCGCATGGACATGCCGAATGGAAGAAGGGGGATGAAGCGACCATTATCGTGAACATCAATAACGATGTTATCGATGCCCACCCCAAGGGCGAAGAGGGCCATCATCACTTCTATTCGGGGAAATTAGTGCATGTGGGCAAAATGAAGAAAGAGATCAAGCTGGAAACCATCACTGGAGAAAAAGTGTTTCCTCTTGGTCGAATTGATCTCAAAACCAAACCCCTAGAAGAAGGCGAGGTTGTCACAGTCGAATTGAATGAGAGCGGCACCGTTATTGACATTCGTCTTGGTAGTCATGGTGAGGACAAGCACTAACTGACAATCGTTAGAAAGAGTGAGGTTGCTTGATCTACCGTTGATTGACAGTAGATCGAGCTCACCAAGAAACACCGAATTCTCTATACGAGCGAAGAAAAGCCTCCAACTCTTATCAAGAAGTAGGAGGCTTTTTGTTTCCCGTTGCGAGTCAGGCTACCTTTTACCAAAGGTACATGCTTGCTTTCTTGTTAATGATCAATAGTTGAAGAACCGCGCTGGCGGGTCGCTTAGCAGCGCCAAAGCAAACATGCAAGGGAAGCAAATGCTCCTCCCTCGGGTGGCAGTAACGCGCAGACGGCGCATCTTCCCAATGAACCAGTCTATTGAATCTCTCCTCTTCGTCTATGGTGTGGCTGGTGCAGGTATCTATCAGCCAGTTTTCGAATGACTGGTTCATGGCCCGAGATTCCGGCGTGTCTTTGGCGAAAAAGGCTGCCATGTTATGAAACGAAAAACCGCTTCCGACGATCAACACGCCGTCCTTCGCTACCTCTGAAAGAGCTTCACCAATGCGAATGTGCTCTGCAGGGTTCAGACTGTTCAACAGAGACACCTGCATGCATGGGATATCGGCATTCGGATACATCAGCATCATGGGAATGTAGAGACCGTGATCGAAACCACGCTGAGCATCAAGTCGGGTTTCTATTCGGTTGGCGTTAAGCGCGGCGTAGACCCTTTCAGCTAGTTCCAGTGCGCCGGGCGCCGGGTACTGGAACTCATAGGCTTCCTTCGGAAACCCATGGTAATCGTAGATCATCGGCGGTCGGTCTTGGTGCGTCACCGCGGCAACTTTATCCTCCCAATGCGCGCTAATGACGACCATTGCCGACGGCTTTTTTATCGAAGTTGCTATTACCGAAAGGGCCTCCACCAATTCCTTATGCCCAGTGTCACCCAACATTGGTAACGGCCCCGCACCGTGAGACAGGTACAGTGCCAATGGATTTTTAGGTATTTGCATAATCGCTCATATTTTAGCGTGATAATTATAATATGGGGCTAACCCAATACCATGAATATCCGACCGGCAAGATTACAGATGGATTGGTTGGAACGTTCGAAATTCGAATGATGTAATAACCTGCTGCTATAAGCTAGGGGGAGCCTTGGCGGACATTTGGATGCTCCTTGTGCGCAGCTGGTCTTGATAGTATTGGTCCGGTCCCACAAGTCGAAGCGAAAAAAGAAATTCCAGAAAGCGTGGCTTCCTCTCGAAAACGGCGTTAAACTTTTTTCCTTATATTGGTTTGTGTTTTTATATATTTCTGCACATGGGCTGCGTGTGTGGAGCGAGGATGAAAAGACCATTATAATGAATGTGGATAATGATGTCATCGAGGCCCATCCCAAGGGTGGAGAAGGTCATCACCACTTCTATACCGGGAAATTAGTGTATATGGGCAAAATGAAGAAAGAGGTGAACCTGGAAACCATCGATGGAGAAAAAATGTTTCCGCTTAATTGGCCACCTGCTGCCCACAACGATTGATACGCCGACCAACCGGCAAAGCATGCCAAATGCCGACACAGCCAGTGGATAAAGCCGGAAGCGATAGCCGCGCTACTCGTCTTTCTGGCCTCGGATGAGGCGAACGCCCTGAATGCGCTTAGTCCCATTGAGTCCTCAAAGGAAAAATGTCGGGTCAGTGAAGAGCTTTTAATCCTATTTATTCACTTCAGAAGATGAGTATTCATTGAAAGGAGAGGCAAGGATGAGTATTAAAACTCAGGTTCAAGCAGTGATTGATGGTATCTTGGCGGGGAAACTTCTGGAAACGTTTGATGCGTATTACGCAGACGACGTTGTGATGAGTGAGAATCGAAAAGACGAAAGAGTCGGGAAAGCGGCCAATCGGGCATATGAGGAAAAGTTTGTCGGGAATGTGGAGGAATTTCATGGAGCTCAAGCCGGACGGACGATCGTTGAGGGGGACCATGCTGCGGTTGAATGGACATTTGATCTCACGTTTAAAGGTGGAAATCGTGTGAAGATGCAGCAGGTGGCCGTTCAAACTTGGAAAAATGGAAAGATTATTCGAGAAGATTTTTATCATGGATAAAGAGGCATAGAGAAAGTCTTCGCTCGATAGAAAAGAAAAAACGCGCAACCTGAATGAGATGAAAAAATGAAGAATCGATGGCTGTGATTTTAACTGGTCGGGGCAACACATGCCTGAAATTTCTCTGCTGGTGTTTCGTATTCTAATGTTTTTCTCGGGCGTTCGTTGAACTGCCGCGCCACATTATTCAGCTGGGCTTGCGTATACATGGATAAATCGAATCATTTTGGCAAGTACTGCCTGAGCAGCCGGTTCGTATTCTCATTTGAGCCACGCTGCCAGGGTACTATGCGGGCCGCAAAGAACACTCGGATGGGCGGTCGTTAGGCCAGACACTCGTGCTCAACCCTCTCTTTGCCACGATCATAGGTCAACGTTTTGCGCAGAGGGGCTGAATTGTGTATTCAAGTTCTTCATAATCTGAGATTCACGGACTAATTTCTCCAACACCGGTGGCCTATTTAATTTTTCTTTCCCTCCTGATTGGTTCACTTTGATGGGCACACGGGATGCAGGCTTGGCGCTTCTTACTCAGACAGCTTGACCGGGGAGACAAAGCCAAGGGGTTTAACGGCGAGCACGGAACATTGCACCTGTTCGAGAATAGCTTCTGCGGTATTCCCAATGAGCCATCCGGCTATGCCTGTCCGAGCAACCGTTCCCATGACCACCAGATCGGCCTGAAACTGCTTCACCGTTTGCGGTATGACCGTGGAGGGTGCTCCGCGGCGCAAATGAAATTGAGGCGAAAGATGGTCATAGGCCTCTGTGCCTATTTGGTCTCTTAACTGCTTGCCAAGGCGGTTAAACGCTCTTTCATGACGTGATCGTTCACCTTCAACATATACCATGGTGGCTTCACTGTCGCTCCATGACTTGACCTTCATCTCGTATGGGGCATCCCAAACATGAACGACATCCAGTGCAGCAAATTTGGATATCGCGAGCGAACTAGACAGTTCAAGAATCTGCCGGTTGAGATTTTTCTCTGTTTCCTCAGGGATATCCGGGTTGACGTCGACTGCTGCCAGAATGCGCGCGTATTCCGACTGTTCTTCTGAGCGTGTGAGCCATACCGGACAGGGACAGTTGCGCAGGAGTTGCATGTCGTCGCTGCCAAACAGTCGTTCGATGAAGTTTGGATTTTCAGCCGGCTTGATCAGCAAATCGTACTTGTGACGTAAAATGGCACGAATCACTTCCAGATACATTTGGCCCTGCAGCACGTCCAACCGGATGCTGAGACGTTCCTTATAAGGCTCGACCAGGGACTCCAGCCCTTTTCGACGCTCGCTCACTATGGATGCTTGTAATTCACCGGAGGTGTGCCCGCCGGGCAACAACCCGATTCCGGCGGTGAGGGCTGGAATGACATCAATGACCGTCAGGTCCGCTTGATTGTTTTCCGCCACCGACACGGCCCGCGCTATCGACGGCCCCTGTGCAACGGATGCTTCGGATACGTAGAGAGTATTGTTGAATAGTTTCATCGGCATTTACCCCCCATTCCAGATAGTCCACGCCGCATCCGACGGCCGTGTCGGCATGCCCACGATCCAAGGCTTCCTTGAGAATCGCCGACCCGACAAACCCCGTGGCTCCGATACTCGCAACTTTCATTGATAGGACTCCTTACGTTCATCAGCATGAATCCCAATGTTCGACCATGCCTGCGGCCCACCCTCAGTTGGCCTGAATGGTGACGAACGGTGACGGCGCCTTCTCGCCGGTTTCGGCCAGGGTCAACATGACGAGGAGGAATGAGAATAATCCCTTCGAGGCAAGATCACGATTATCGATCCAAAACCATAGGTCGTTATAAAGCACCTTGGCGAAGGCATCCGTGGGCTTCGTCACGTCGCTTAGAATGTGAATCAGCGGCGGGGGAGCTTCCTGACCCTCGGGCGGGGCTGGAAGATGCGGATATGCCCGCTGCTCCCTCTCGTGTTCCTCGGGAACTTCTACGAAGGTCGCAAGCTCGTACAGGATCTGGAATCCCGAGCGAGTATGCAAGGCGATGACATCATCACGCGCTGGCGCCGCACCATAGATTACCGAAAACGCCGTCTTCTCCGGGTTCAAACCAAGCAGGCGCTTCACGGTCTCTCGCTCCTCCTGGATTTCCGGTGGAACCTTTTCCGTCGCAAAAAACATCACGAGGCCTCCACCCTTAAGGTCTTTATCAGGGTCGAGGCGTAATCCCACCGCACCGGATACCTGGATCCGCCGAAGGGACTTGACCAGTTGAGCGAATTCCGAATCCCCCAATCGTATTTGCGCACCGCCTCTGTTATTGGACAGTCCATTCACAGTCTGCACGGCGGCGCTAAACAACATATCGACCCGCCACCCGGCTTCGACTAACTCAAAGAGTCGTATCGGTGGAATGGGGGTCATGAGCGTTTGAATGAATTGGGAACCGGTCAGAGGCACATAGGTAATCGTGGGCCGATCCGTGTATTGTCCTTGCGCGCCAAAATTGAAGAAATTATTGAGACCACTGCTTGGTCCCCCCTCGAGGTTGGGGAAGATCGTGCCGCCGGCCTGCACACTGCTGACCAACGAGTAGCTGCTGACGATCTGTCCGACACCGACGAAAATGGGGGTATCCGCATACCGCATTTTGACGATATTGAGCAGGGTTTGTTGCTTCCAAGAATTCGCCACGGCCTGCGTGAAGTCCATCCGGTCACGGTCGAGCGTCATCGCCCCGAAGTTCATGCAGCCCTGCAGGCTGAGGAGGGCCACCATTGAGGCCCACAGCGGTAATCTATTAGACCAGCAACCGCGCGCAAAGGATACTCGCATTATCGTCCTTTCCAGTAACTGTACTTTTCGTTTTCAACACTCGTTTGCCCTCCTGGTTTATTCATTCGCCAATCAAGGCGTAGTCGCGTTTCGTGATCATGCCACTCGCTGCATGAGGGCGGAAGCACCAGTCCAGCCCCCTCTCTTTGCGCAACAGGTTCAGGGCTTCGCGGGTCGCGAGGGGACCCATCTTATACTCGGGGGGGGAGCCGGGCAAATCCAAGGCCTAAACTCCTGGTTTGACCTGCAAGCTGCCGGCACTCCCGACGAATAAAAATCGCTTGATCCCGGCCTGCTTGATCCCGCTGATGATGGCCTTCGTGCCTTTGATTTGCTGCTTGGAGATGTCCTGGTTGCTCCAGCCGGGATTGAACGCGCTGATGACGGCATGGTGCCCCGCGATCAAACAGGCTACTTCATCTTCGTTGTAGATGTCCCTCTTTGATGAAGCTTTGAGTGGAGCGTGAGTTTCTCCGGATGCCGCATGATGGCCGTGACGGCATGTCCACTATCCAAGACGTTCTTGCGCCTTCATCCGAAGCAAGACCGATCTACACCCGTCCGATCTGTTCCAGAATCCATTCGTGTACGACCTTGATCATGTCCGGTGTGTGCCCGGAGAACACATGGTCTGCACCTTCAATCTGTACGAACTGCTTGGGTTCATTGGCCCTTTCAAAAATGTCGAGCGAATCCTGGAGAGGGACAACGTCATCCTCTGTTCCGTGGACGAGCAGCCAGGGGATCTGGATCGACGGAGCAAGGGTGACGACGGTTCCGATAGCCACTGTGTCGTCAATGTAAGCCTGCGACAGCGGGCACGTCGGCTCGTCCCACATGAAGCCCTCCTCCGGCGCAACATCGCCGAACTCGCGCTGCGCGAACGCGTCCGTATGGACCATGCCGGCGAGTGAAACGAGTCCGACCAGGCGGGTGTCTTTGCAGGCCAGCAGAACGCCGACGGCTCCGCCCATGCTGTGGCCGACATACAGGACCTTCCATCCGTCGAGCGCGTCGATCACGCAGCGTAGGTCTGCCACTTCCTTGGAGATCGTGGAGTCCTCGAAGCGGCCTTCCGAATCACCGTTGCCGGAGAACGACAGCCTGAGCGTCGGGATTCCGTCGTGTGACAGGGCTTCTGCCAGCGCGACGACAAACGGGCGATCCTTATTGCCTGTGACCCCGTGCCCGAGGACCACGATGACCTTCCGGCCTTTCTCGCCCGGATGGAAGGTGTAGTCGATCTGTTCACCTTCGATGTTGCGAATGGTTCCGAACATAATTCCTCCTGCAATTCGTTAAAATGCTGATGATCGTCACCGGCGCCAGTTCGAGCCCCGCCTGCTGAGGGCGATTGGGTCGGGAACCGCCAATAGGTCGAGCGAAAGGACGCATCGACCCTGTTGCCGACCAGACAGGGCGCTCGACGTCAACCTGTCTATGCCTTGAGATTGTTGGATCCCGGTGACGCTCACCCCTATCCCGTCGCCCTGTTGATAATCCATATCGATTTTCTCCCGCGCAGGTCTTCTTCGTCCACCGCATCGGCCTTCTCCCGTGGCGTAACACGATCATTTCCAAGGGAAATACCTTGCCAACTCGAAGCTTGATTGTCCCGCTATCCACCAGTTGGGGCAATCGCGTCAAGACTTCAGTGGTGATATGGGTCAACTGTCTAGTGGCCGTCAACCGTGACCGCCCTTTCCGTCTCTAGCCGAATCACACTTCTCTTCGGCGCGCCCGCTTGGGCACCTCTTCTGAACGGATCGACGACGATCCACGTTGCCGGACCGTTCCACTCTCTCACTGAGCTTTGCCGCGGTACAGCTTGTAGCCTCTGTAGAGTAGCGCGCCGGCGATCCAGGTGAAGACCAGGACGAGTGGATAGGCTAACAGGCGCGGGAAGAACGCAAAGAGAATTGCCAACGCCAGTAGCATCACCCCCGCCGTTACCGTGATACGCGCTTCGAGGGGTTCGAGCACACGCCGGTTCGTGAACGCCGCGCCCACGGTGTTGGCGAGGCGAAGAGCGCCTGCAGCGGCACGCCCGCCGCTCCCGCCGCCGCTGGTGAGCATTGGATGCGGATGGCGCGGCTGATTCGGCGCGCGCACCTTCCGCTGAGCATCTAAGACCACCTCGGTCGCGTTCTCCAAGTCCTGCAGATACGTCTGCTCCATCAAGCGCGCGAAAGGTTCGTCTTCAACGACGACATCCATCTCGCAATTGCCTAACCAACTGACGATGTTGAGATTCGTCGAACCGACGCGCGCCCAATGTCCATCGGCGACGGCCGTCTTCGCGTGCAGCATCGTCCCGTTCCACTCGAAGACTCGCACACCCGCTTCCAATAAAGGACGATAACCCGCTCTGGACAATAGCCTAAGAAGCGGAATGTCGGTTGCGTTCGGCACAAGCAGGCGCACGTCAACCCCGTCGCTCGCTGCCGCACGCAACGCCTGCACATAGGCGGTCGTCCCGGCGTAATACGCATCGACCAACCAGAGGCTTTTCCTCACAAGGGCGGCCATCAGTAGATCGACGCGAAACATCCCCGCCGTCGCCGGCACGCTCGCCACAACGCGAAGGGCCGTTTCACCTTTCTGCGCGTGCGCGTCCGGTTTGACCAGGTCGCGCTCAGGAATCGGCTCTCCCATCATCGCCCAGACATCTGCGAACGCCTGCTCAATGACAGCCACCGACGGTCCGCGCACTTCCACGCCGGTATCCCGCCACGGTTCAATCTTCTTTTCAGGCACACCGACCCACATCTGCCCAACGCACAAGCCGGTGACAAACCCCACCTCGCCATCCACCGAAATCGTCTTGCGATGCTCACGACTGAGCCAGCCAAAAGGTGAGTCCCAGCGCGGCGGGTTATAGCAACGCACTTCCACGCCCCCCGCGAGCAAACGGTTCCAAAAATCGCGCGACGCTCTACCGAATCCGCCCATCCAGTCGTAAATGAGACGCACGCGCACGCCTTCCTGCGCTTTGCCGACGAGCGCGTCGGCAAACATCCGACCCGCATCGTCTTCGTGAATGATGTAGTTTTCGAAGTGAATGTACCGTTTCGCCCCACGGATTGCATCGAGCCACGCCGGGTAATTCTCGCGCGCGTCTTGGAGCAGTCGGATGGTGTTGCCTTCGATCAGAGGTGCGCCGGCGGCGCGCGAGAAAGCCTGGTTTGCAAGTGAGCGCATGGGTAACATCGCGGCGCGCTCACGGTTGTGGAGTTGTACGGCGGCGCCCATGGTCATTGTCCCTTCACGTCATCGCCATTGACGGCGGAGTCCGCAATAGACGTGGAAGGTTCTTCCCGATATTCCTCTGTGGTTCCCTTCAACCAGTCACCGGAAGCGAAGTTCGGGCGGCCAGAGACCTCGGGGATTTCCTTCGCCGATATTACGCCATCAATCTCAAAGGTAAAGACAACCTCCTTTGATGTGGGGAGGAACCGGATAGCGGGAGTTTGGGATTTGAGTGCCTCCGTCAGTTCCGATGCCCACTTCATGGCCTCATCGCTCTCATCGGGCGGAATACCTTCATCTCCCCGGTCGGAATTATAGCGCTCATGAACCTGATTACGGTTTGGGGCCATTCCTTATCCGAAATAAAGGCGAAGCGGGTGAATTGATCGGTATGCCTGAGAAGTTCGAGATCGGCCTTCGTACCCTCAACGAGTGCATCGGCGTTTATGTCCGACAAGCCTGTGAAGTCAACCACAATGTTAGCTGATCATGGTGAGTCAATTTCTCATCAAGAATGAGCTTATACTTTTTGATGTCGTCGCCCGTCAGTTTGTCCCTGAGATGCATGGCAATCACGTGATCCGGTGCGATTAATTGTGTATACATATGATTGTCTCCAGTTGCTTGGGATATTTGCGAATCAGTTCTTTCTACTTTGATTAGCTGGAAACTATTCTTGGATCAGTGATCTTGCAAACAACCTCTCTCCATTATTCAGACGCTCATCCGGAGGTGAGATTCAGGATAATCTCCATTGCGTCTCCCTCTACTGTAAGTTTTTTTGTAAATCCGGTTCGCTGCGCCAACTCCAGCATCCCGGTATTGTCCGTTAAGACTTGTCCGATCAGTCGCTCGGTTCCCCTTTTCCGGCAATACCCGATCATTTTTTCCATCAATTGTCTCCCCAGGCCATGCCCTTTCATATCTGAGCGCACCACAATGGCAAACTCCGCATTTTGATTGTTGGCATCATTGATAGTCCGAACCACGCCAAGTGTTTCAGGACGTTCTCCTTCGGACGCACGAATGGCAATGAACGCCATTTCCCGATCGTAGTCAATTTGCGTAAAGCGTGCCATTTGAGAATGCGGCAATTCTTGAAGAAGCCCGAAAAAGCGAAATCGGATATCCTCCGGAGTTAATCGGGCGATAAATTCATGATGGGCAGGTTCATCTTCAGGCCGGATAGGACGGCAGAACAGTTTTTCGCCGGATTGGAGCGTGATCCATTCCTCGAATTCCTGCGGATAGGGACGAATGGCAAGATGCTGGGGACCCGAAATGCGAGAAGACGTAATCTTCATCCTGGCATCCAACGCCAGCACCCCATTTTTGTCGGCGAGAAGCGGGTTGATATCCAGCTCAATAATTTCGGGAAAGTCCTGCACCAGATGAGAGATTTGAATCAAGGTCAGGCAAATGGCCTCAAGATCAACGGCTGGGCGTGTCCGGAACCCCTGTAATAATGAGACAATTCTCGTCGAGTGAATCAGATCGTTCGCTAATTTCATGTTCAGAGGAGGGAGAGCCATCGAATGATCGTTCAACAATTCGACGGCAATCCCTCCCTGTCCGAAGAGGATGATCGGGCCAAACGCGGCATCAACCGTCGCGCCAATCAGTAATTCGTAGGCGCCGGGCCGTCGCGCCATCGCCTGTACCGTGACTCCACGCATCTCCGCTCCTGGATGAATCTGCTGCAGCCGATCTCTTATTCCCTGAAATGCCGTTTCAACGGCTTGAGGAGATTCCACATCAAGCACCACTCCACCCACATCCGTTTTATGGGTAATGTCCGGAGAAAGAATTTTCAACGCAACCGGAAACCCCACCTGTTCCGCCAGGCGAATGGCTTGCTCAACCGTCGACGCAATATAGGTTTCCACGGTTGGAATACCATAGGCGGTGAGGATCGCCTTGGCTTCCGATTCATTCAGCAAAGACCGCCCTTGCTCAAGGGCTTGTTCAATCACCAATCTCGCGGAAGAGACAGCCGGGCGAAATTCATGAGGTATAGAAGGCGGTGTCTCCATTAACGTTTTTTGGCGTTGAGAGTAGTCAATGAGATGGAGAAACGCCCGCACGGCCTTTTCGGGAGTGTCATACGTCGGAATCCGGGCTTCGGCAAACAGTTGGCGGGCCTGAACGGTTGTTTGGCCTCCGAGCCAACTGGTGAACACATTTTTCTTGGAGGACGATGCGCGAACCGCATTCACCACAGCCAATGCGGCCTCCTCGCTGGTGATCACTGCCGTGGGGGCATGGGTCACGATGACCGCATCCACATCCGGCGCCTTCAGGATACTGGTCAAGGTCTGAGCATAGCGTTCCGCTCTCGCATCCCCGACGATGTCGACAGGATTTCCGTGAGACCAACTCGCCGGCAACAGCGTTGTCAGCTCTTGAATGGTGGCCTCTGACAAGCGGGCGAGAGAACCACCCCCTTCGGCAAAGGCATCGGCGGCCAGGACTCCCGGCCCGCCCCCATTCGTGACGATCGCTAATCGTTCTCCCTGCAACGGGCCGGCTCGTTCCAGAGTTTCCACCGCATCGAACAGTTCATCGATTTCAAACACTCGCAAAATTCCGGCCCGGCCGAATGCCGCATCGTACACCTCGTCACGACTGATGAGCGCTCCGGTATGCGAACTGGCGGCCGCAGCCCCTTCCGGATGTCGGCCGGCTTTGATCGCTAAGACCGGTTTATTCCGAGCGGCAGCTCTGGCCGCAGACATGAACTTTCTCGCCTGTGTAATGGATTCGATGTACAGAAGAATGGCCCGGGTATCGGGGTCGCTGCCGAGATAATCCAGAACATCGCCCATATCGATGTCTGCGCTATCCCCGAGAGATAAAAAATGGGAAAAGCCGATTCCCTGAGAGCGAGCCCAATCCAAAACAGCCGTGCAGAGTGCGCCAGACTGGGAAATGAACGCCAGCGATCCGGGAAGCGCCTCCATATGCGCAAAACTGGCATTCAGATGCATACCGGGAATAAGCAGACCGATCGTATTCGGACCAAGAAGTCGCATGCCGTATGCCCGTGCAGCTTCAAGCATGTCCGTCCATACGGTCGCGCCCTCCTTTTCCTCCGGTTCCGGCCTCATGCCGGCTGTCAAAATGACTGCGGCGCGAACTCCGCGTTCTCCCAATTCTTGAAGCAACCGGGAGATGGTATCGGGAGGAGTGCAAAGTATGGCCAGGTCGGGATTCACCGGCAAGGCTTGCACATTGGGGTAGGCCAGCACTCCGCACACCGCTTGGTACTTGGGATTCACCGGCATAATAGGACCCCGGAATCCCCCTTTGAGAAGGTTCTGCATCACAACATTTCCTACGCGGTAAGGCCGATTTGACGCGCCAACGACCGCAACGGATCGAGGCTTAAACAGGTACTTGAAGTTTCGAATGCTCATGACACATGCCTTTATTTACGCATGAAGATTGTCCAATGCCTCTTGAATGCCCCCTGACTCAAGCGAAACAGTCTCGGGTATAGAGGCGAGAGATCCGTGCATCCTGCTGCCGCGTTCTCTTTTCACAAAAAGCGCGACACCAAGATTACCTCGGCACACAACAATTACGTGTTCCTTCCCCGGGTTTCAGTGGACCGCTTTTTCGTTTTGTGACGGATGACTGCCACCGAAGTTCCGGCACTGCGGACCACCTTGTTCGACACGCTGCCCAGGATTATCCGCTTAACCCCCGTCGAGCCTTGCGAGCCCATTACAATGAGATCAGCCTTCATCATTCCGGCGGCTTTTAATATTTCAGTCGCAGGACTGCCATACACCAACCGTTTCTGAATCGTGACGTCATGCGAAGAGAGTGCCTTTGAAGTATGTTCAAGAAGTTTCACGCCCTGTTGCCCTCGAGCTTCTAAAATTTCTTCCGCCAATTTCGCAAATTCTTGCTTATTTTCCCTGCCGGTGATCAATGCCCGTTCGGTTTCGT
Source organism: uncultured Nitrospirales bacterium (assembly GCA_963801755.1). Taxonomy (GTDB): domain Bacteria; phylum Nitrospirota; class Nitrospiria; order Nitrospirales; family UBA8639; genus Nitrospira_E. The sequence goes on from CAWDGE010000015.1 coordinate 130,286, forward strand.
ACACCTGTTTTCTGATCACATGGAGAATCATGATACGCGAGGAATCCGGCAACCCCATCGCATTAACAAAGTCGATGCCCTCCCGTGAATCGGAAGATCCATCAGTGGCCAGCAGGATGTTCATACCTCGGTCATTTAGTTTTTTGTGAGGCCTGTTGCGCGCAATCAACACCGAGCATGGCGCTTCCTGTAACACCCATTGACTCACACTGCCGAGAAAAAATCCGGCGGCTTTGGAATAGCTCCGTGTACCGAGAACAACCAGATCGATGCCTTTGGCGCGAATGGTTTTTAAAATCTCCTCCCCAGGAAATCCGTGTTTCACCATGGAATGAAACACTACATCCTGCCGCCGTAACGTTTTCTCGATCTTACCCAGGAACTGACGCGCCTGTTCATGGAATTCTTTTTGAACCTCTTGAACCCGCTGAGAAATTTTCAAAATCCGTTCCTTTGCCAGCCCCGTAATCTTTTGAGGGATGGGGTTCACATGGAGTAGAAACAGATCGGAACCACCCGGCAACATTAACGTGGTGAGTATCCGAATGGCTCCTACAGAAATACGGGTTTGCTCTACCGCCAACAACACTTTCATCATTGCGCTCCTTTTATTGTTCTTGGGATACTAACGTCAACAGCCTAGCCTATCGTATGACACCCTCGTTTTCTACTCGGTTGCCGAACACTGGCTCATTCATTTTCTCTACTCTCCTTGCGGACATCCCTTTCATTCCAGAAGGTGACCCAAGGCCGACTCTCGCCTTTCTCGACTTCCAACGGCACTCCTCAACGGCACACGTGCATGGAACCGATCGGAGGAATTCACGCTTATGGTAAAAGGGCGCGCCGCGGAGACGGCATAATTGGCTCTTTCGGGTTCAAGACATGCCAGGCCGGTCATCGATCCAGACAGGGTCTGAGAGAGAACATCGCTCTGCGATGCATGTTGTTCCCAAAACCGACATACCGGAATAGAGAGGACCCACATGCGGAACGACACCTTCACAGACCTGGGGGATCTTCATGATCCTCGCCGGTCAGCGCTCCTGTTTCTTCGGCTTCCAACCCCTCAAGTTCTGCCAACACCGCGTTAAACAGTTGCCTCCGTTGTTGAATAGTTTTCTTGTGCAGATCCCGGCCCAACCATTCCTGCGCGGATTCCGGCATATTGACGATCGCTTCCGCCATGCAGTCATAGACATATAATTCCACGGACTGATGCGCGTCCCCATAGATTTGCCGCAACAGCTGTTCTGTCTCTCTATCAAATGCCGCCCAGGCGACGGATCCCGCTTGAGCATGAGACAACCGTTCCAAGGTACCACGTTACGCGCGAACCCGGTCGGACCACTGCAAAGGTGACAACGGGGCATTGGTATTTGGCATCGTACCTCCTTTTTTAAAAGGGTTTCATGGGTGTAGAGATGGCTCAACCCGGTTGGGCACTATTCGTCATTTCATGGGCGGTCCGCCTTCAGTGCCCTCTGGTTCCGGCGATTACCGAATACCCAGCCACCGTCAGACTCGCGCAGAGGCATAGGAGCAGAGGCATAGGACAAGTGCGGTGGCACGCTGCAAACGGTACAATGCGTTGGTGAACAATCGGCCGCATCATTCTTGAGGAATGACCATACCATATCCATCCTAGGATGGTGTGACAGCAAAGCCCATGCCTTTTCCCGAGCCATGACCCTTGAGTGGCCCAACGGGGATAGGTGTTCATCACGCTAAAGTCATTTGGAATAAAGGAATACGAGGGATCCGGCATGCTTGATTACACGGAATACGTAAAAATTTTTGTAGCGCTCTTAGCCGTCATCAATCCCTTGGGGGCTATCACCATGTTCATCGCGCTCACGCCGGGGAAAGGGCTGGCAGTACGGAGGAAGATTGCCAAGATCGCGTCATTTTCCGCGACCCTGATCCTGTTAGTGGCCTTGATCGCAGGTGAAGGGGTGCTCGCAATCTTCGGGATCAGCGTGAGTTCTTTTAGAGTGGGCGGCGGGATCCTCATCCTACTCATGGCCATTTCCATGCTTCATGCAGAATTGAGCCCCACGGTGCAAACCAAGGAAGAAGCTGAAGAGTCCAACAGAAAACACGATATTGCCGTCGTCCCACTGGCAACCCCGTTACTGGCGGGACCCGGTTCGATTAGCACTGTCGTCCTTGAGGTCCATAAAGGGAACGGTTGGGGCCATCAAGCCCTTATTGCTCTTGCAATCGTTGCTGTCGGCCTATGTGTTTGGATGGCTTTACATTTGGCCCCGTGGATCTCGCAACGTTTAGGCAAGACCGGTATTAATATTTTTACGCGGATTATGGGCCTCATTCTGGCTGCCATCGCCGTGGAGTTTATTGCCAATGGGTTAAAAGGATTGTTCCCGGCTTTGGCGGGATGAGACAAAAAGAGTTGGGTGAGTCGGCATGAAATCGCGATGGGCCAAAACTTACTCGTATTTCTGCGGCTCTATCCTGCTCGACCCAACAGGAAAATGATTGGGGATCGCTCTCAATCCACTGCCTCATGTAGAGCCATTTTGTCTTACCGGACCCTTTTGTGATCTACATGAACTACTCATAGTTCGATAGGTGTTGCCCCATATTTTTCACATTTGGGAATAGAGCACTTTATCTGGGAAAGGAGGGAGCGACAAGCGGGGGAGAGTCCTTATACGTCCAACATCCCCACGAGATTCTAAGAACTCAATACATAGGTGAGGTGTTCCGGATTCTTAGGACCATAATGTGGTCAATGAAAGGTCGGACCTGCAACCATTCTGACTGGAGAAACCGGCGAAGGCTTCATCCTTCAGATAAGTCTGGGGAACAGTATGTGTGCCATTAGCCCTCTGTCATGCCTTTTCCCGGAAGTGCGTATCTCTCCACCCACTGATGGCGTGGGTAGACATCCCAACGTGGATAAACCAAAAATCCCCAAAATTATCGGGGCTCCTCTTGAACCACGCATCCTTTCTCCTTTGATGAGGGAGACACTCCAATTCTGTCTCACGAGTCAGCCTCTCAATCAGTCCAACAAAATCCGAGAAGGGGTTACGCATGTAAAGGGAAACTGGTAAACGGGTCTGGACCTTTCAATGCCTACGCAATGAACGCTTAGATCTGATTGTTCTGTGCATAGAATTTTGGCTGATGGATTTTTTTATTCATCCATGTCAGCCGGAAATGGTTCATGCTACTTACCGTCCGTGACGACCCATACCGCCCCCCTTTTCCCATAAATGGAGATTTGTCTTTCCCGGTTGGACTTTGGGCATGAATTCTTTTGCCCTCTCCTTCCCGGTTCCGTTCGTGTTTTTCAATCTGCTCGTTTTCTCGATCCTGTTTTTGCCGTTAAGTTTTGTCCCTTTCCCGTTGTTGAAGGTAACCCTGAGCCTGAAGTTGGTCACGTCTTTGATCTTGAGACCCAATAAGACCTGCAAAGCCCATCGATTGGTAGGACTAAGGAGATGAAGATGAAACCACAGAACATGTTCCTGGGTATCATACAAACACCTCCTCTTCAGAAACAGCAAAGGCGACATGGCTTTGACCTATCGGCAATCTACCAACACAAACAGGGGAAAAACATTCTAGGAAACCGGGCCGTCATTCAGAACAAAAGGGGAAGATGGGCGAACGGATTTCTTGCAACTCGGCTGATGAACAGACCTCCTGGACTAGGATGATATATCTTTGGCCAATATCTCTTGCTCGGCAGTTAACCAATCATCGAGATCCTGCCCAGAATGCCCGCCTCGGCCCTGAAATAATTCATACGCCCGCTGGGCAATCCGCGCGTGCCCATTCCCATTGGTAGGCTGAGAATTCATAGACTCGGTGACGCCAGCGATCAGGCCCTCCTCAACCTCTAAAGGTGCCGGCTTCTTTGAAGGCTTTTTCATTAACATGCTCTTGAGCTTGCCAGACGAGGAAGACTTTTTGGGCGTATCATTTTTGGATGGTTGAATAGATGAATTTTTTGGCATCACGTCACCTCCGCATGAGGAATTGAATGGGTGGGAGCGGAGGGGTTTTCTAAAATATCCGAAGGAAATGCAGGTTCTTTTCCCAGAGTTTTGAGTGTTTGGACAATCCGTTCGGGTTGTCCCCAATCGCTCCACAGCACTTCTTCGAATTCCATCACTCCCAGATGCTCGGGAATCCGTTGAAGCAATTCACGAGAAATGTCCAGGACAGGCATGTCTCGATAGATCTCGTGAAGCGTCTCATTTTCATGCACGGTCCCAATCCTCGTTCCTAACCGTTCAAACCGCTCCATCATAACCGGAAGGTTTTCCCAACCAAGTTTCCAGAGCGTGGTCACTTTTGCCACCATCACCAACGTATTCCAAAGAGCGCCACTTGCCATTGCCTGTAACGCTTCATTGGGGCTTGGCTTTTCAAGAAAGGAACCAGCTAGGCGAATACAAGACCCGCTGCTCCAGCCCAGAACTCCTCCCAGGTTGATCCACCCATAGTCCAATTCGGGATGTGAGGGAGAAACGGCAAAAAGGATCAAGCGATCCTGGAGAAAATGGCTTGCGCGAATTCCTCGCCTGACCGTCTCGATAAAACGAGCTTCCGGAAAGACAAAATGATCGGAGGGGAAAATGACAACCGTGGCATCAGCGTCCCATGCTCGAACAAAGGTGAGTGGAAGGAACACTCCTGCGGCGGTTCCACAATTACGTGGCTGAACAATAACGTGTCCAGACGTATCTCCCTCTACGGCTTTATTCAAAAACTCCCGATGGTTCCGTCCGACCACCGTGACCTTATGGTCAGGTCTTACCAATCGGTCTGCCCGATCCAGCGTATGTTGGAGCATGGACCGATTTCCGACAAATGTACAATACTGCTTGGGCTTATGACCGCCCAACCACTGTTCGATAAAAGGGCGGGTCCTTTCCCCTTCTCCACCCGCTAAGACAATGGACCACAATGGATTAGCCTGGATGTTCAGCATGTTATTCCTCTCCTTGAAGGGCCTTGAATGCCAAAGAAAAATAGGGTCCATTCCCTTCATCCCAGGTCTTTTGTAAAACATTACATAGGGTGAAGGAACTAGGAATTTCCCTAGTAATCCAAGAAAAAGTCCCTAGGCCATACAATAAAAGCCCCATTACCATGCCGGGCATAGGCAATTATCTCTGTCAGCTCCTTGGCCTGGGTCTCAGGCTGACAAGACGATTGGGGCTCCTGCATCTTCGCTGGTGGGTAGCGGGGGATCCCTCCGAAGGGAAATCAAGATGGACTTCCGATAACCGAGGTCGGGAGCGACAGGATCAAACTTATGGCCGATTCACCATGCCGGACATGACCCTTTACTCTGGCAGCCTGAGCGAAACGGAGTATCTTGCTGAGCCATTGCCCGTCGATTGATGAGAAGAAGAGGTTTCAACTCAAACGGCTGTTCATTCAAGATCGCCACAAACTCATTCACGGTCGAATTCTCTGCGGCATACAGATGAAGCCTGTTGATAATGGTTTTGAGGATTTCACCCTTTTACCCAATGCCAGGCCTCGTCGGTCTGATCTGGTGTAAAAAATTTCAATTGAGCCTTAGGCCAGGGAACAGGAACCTTTGGTCCACTCCTCCACCATCGTCCGTTCCCCACCACCGCAACTCGTTGATACTCCTGAACGTGGCAAAGATGATCCGTCATCTCCTCCCATAAGGCTTGCCCATTCGAGCCCTCAAAGCTTGCCATATCACATAAGAAATTAATCGGTCCAACATCCTGCATCAGTTTTTCCAAGTATGCATTCAATAGATCATACTCTTCGGTCGACAATTTACCCTCAACCCGTATTCCCACAATCCCTTCTTCACTTTCATTTAAAATTCGATACATACGATTACCTTTCACCCCCGAGACAGAATGTCGTTGCCGGACCTTACGGCGCATCTTTACAGAGGAAAACCCCGTTTAATGGCTCAACATCTTTTTCTCACTACCTTCCACTTGCACTTCCTTTGCCCTAGAAACATTTCCCCGTCCCTGCAGGGATATCGTCCCGCTAATTATTCTCTAGCGAGAGTTATGCCAGGGGAAAGCCTCTGAGCAATTCCCTTTTTTCTTAATGGGTTCTGAGGGAATGTGACCAGGCGGGATATCGTCCCTTGGCCAAAAAAGCTACAGGGAATAGTGGGGAACTGGTGAAGATTGCAACAAGGATTGGGAGAAGGCGGAAATCAGACCCATTGGTCGGACCCAAGATTAATTATGACCCCAGGCAGGATTGAGCCTTTCGCAGATTGATCCCCGCTCATGACAAGCAGGCATCCGAGCCGAATTGTCACTATTGATATCATGTATCGACAACTGAGTCTCATCGGGGTCATTTCTAATCATGTGCCTTGGAAATCCATCAAGTCTTCATTTTGAAAGGATCTCCGCTCCCCTCCGCTCGACCACGGCGCCAGGGCGCCAGGCTCAAGACTTCGCTCTATGGTTTAATGCCTCATAAATCTTCTGCCATGATCTCTTGCTCCGCAAGGAACCAATCATCAAGGTCCTGGCCATGGTGGCCTCCTCGCCGCTGGTAGAGCTCATAGGCCCGTTCAGCAATTCGCGGTTGAATTTCCCCATTCGCGGATGGAATAGTGCTCACTTGTTCCTCCACCGCCGAAAGATGTTTACGATTCTTGGCACCTGAAGGTTTCTTGACGGGCGGTTGTTTACCCGACCTTCTCTGGACTTGACGAGTTGAACCAGTCTGTTCTTCTGTTTCCTTGCGGTCATTTGTTGTCAATACGCGTTTACTACTCCTCGAGTCACCTCGAGTAAAGAAGGTTCATGTGCAGAAGAACAGGTCGGCATGAGACGCTCAGAGGGGAACGCAGGCTCTTTTCCAAGAACTTTCAGCGTGTCACGAATGCGGTCCGGGGCTTCCCAATCACTCCAAACCACGCCTTCTAGTTCAATCATCCCCAGACGTTCAGGAAAACGCTGGAGGAATTCAGTAGATAAATCCAATATGGGCATTTTTTGATATACCTGACGAAGCATACGGCCTTCATGAGTGTTCCCGATGGCTTTTCCTAATCGCTCAAACCGTTCCATGATCACCGGAAGATATTGCCAGCCAAGCTTCCAGATGGTGGAAACTTTCCCTACGATCACCGACGTGTTCCAGAGTGCCCCTTTAGCCATGGCATTGAGAGCCTGGACGTGGTCGAGTTGCTTAATAAAGGAATCGACTTGCCGAACACAGGATCCTCCACTCCACCCCAACACCCCACCCGCCTTCATCCAGCCATGGTCCAATTCAAGATGAGTGGGACGTACCCCCAACAGCAGAATGCGATCCTGAAGAATACGACTCCCGCCTATGGCACGCTGAACCGTTTCCAGAAAACGATTCTCCGGAAACACAAAATGGTCAGAAGGGAAGATGACCACCGTGGCACTTGGATCCCATGCCCGAACATACGTGAGAGGGAAAAACGTCCCAGGCGCGGTGCCGCAATAATTCGGTTCAAGAATCACTTGTCCTGCCCGCTGACCCGTTAAGGCCTCACCTGCGAACCCTTGATCGCCTTGAGCCACCACCGTGATTTTTTGATGAGGGGTCCCAAGTCGATCCGCCCGGTCTAAGGTGTGTTGGAGCATCGACCGGTTTCCCACGAATGTACAGTACTGCTTGGGTTTGGGATAGCCCAACCATTGTTCAATAAACGGACGCGTTCGTTTCCCCTCCCCTCCAGCAAGAATAATGGACCATAAGGCATGGGATAGAGACATAAGACGAACTTCCTTCCTTTGAATTTGAAAATTGTATGAAAGCCATGAATTTTTCTCAGCGATCTTTTATATCGTGAAAGAGGAAGAAGGAATACTGGGGATTCTCCTGGGAAACCAAGAAAAGTTCCCTAGGGTTCTGATGAATGTCTGATACAAAATGTCGAACCTACCCCTCCCTGGTTACTCCCCTCCCGTCGTGAACGATAATCCAATTTGGAAGAGGTTCAGAAAAAGAATTCCTGCTTAAAAAGGACCGCGCGACCGCGGTGGGGATGAATGCCCAATGAACCCTGTCGAGCCAAACACAGAGGATTTAGGCACTCCATTGAGGCCTTTCAGATTCCTCTGACAAAATCTCCCTTGCGGCTTTCAACCAACTGGCTAGACTCGAGCCACGAGGCTCACCTCCAAGCTGGGAAATCTCATAGGCGCGATTGGCGATTTGGATTTCCAGGGGTTCAGAATGGGTACCACACGTCATCTTCTGATTCTCACTAACAGAAGCGGGCAGACTTTGCGGCTCTGCATGCCCGTTCGAAACCGGAATCGTGTCTTCCATGGCTCAATATCCTCCTTGAATTCCTTTAATGCCTCTCACTCTAACTAAGCTTACAACCGATAGACTGAATCAAGAAGAGCACCGAACGCACTTTTCGCAACCGGATCAGAACGGATCGGGGTCTTATGCATTAGCCAAATGGACATAAATTCACTCAGGCTCGTCACGCGTTCCTCGTTTTGACGGAGGGACCGATTGACGCACGGACGGCTGAGGCCAGATGGTGTAAAGACACCGGCTGCCCAAGAACCTGATCGACGCCAAAATAAAATGCCCGGGGCATCTCGGTGCTGGTGGAATAACTGGCTAACACAATAATTTTTCCTGCATACCCTTGCGCGCGAAGTTGCCGCAAAACATCAAGACCGCTGGGATTTCGCAAGTACAAATTCACAATGATGAGCTGAGGATTTCCCTGAGTCACTAAGGACGGCACTTCGGACCCTTCGAACGTCAGCATGACAGGATAGCCTTGGGCTTCAAGGAACAGGGTCATGTGTTTGGCAAATTCCACTTCGTGAGTTACAAGAAGTACCATAGCATCCTCCTTTCTACAGCCCATGGAGTTGGCATTACTCTCGAGCGATTTCATGCTTCCACCGGTTTAGGGATGACCGCACCACCTTCCCGAAAGACCAGGCACCCTGTATTGCGCCATATTCATTAACATGGTCATCCACCAGGCGTTGATAAGTGCAAACTTCTCTCCTCCCGTTTACAAGGGCTCCATTCACATCACCAGACTTCCCGACATTCATGCATATTTCCTACTGAAAAATTCCCATTACCTCATTTAAAAATTAATCAGCCCTAACCGGAATCCCGCCTTCAATCAAGCCACATGAAAACGAGGGGGGGACTCTGCCTTGACCTCATCGTTTTGAAAGATCTTACGACAGACTTCTTGGAGCGAAGCAAGTTGAAACGGTTTCATGAAAAAGCCTTGAGCACCTTCCTGCAACAGTCTTCGGAGAGTTTGTTCCTCGGACGCGCCCGACATCACCAGTACCGGCATCTGATGCCCCAACCATCGTAATTCATCCAGCATAGTCCGCCCATCCATGATGGGCATGTGCATATCCAGCACAATCCCATCCACGCAATGGCGGCCCAACAGATCCAGGCCCTCCTGCCCATTTCTCGCAACAAGCACCTCATATCCCCATTCCCGAAGGGCCTGATCCAACAACCCGGCTATGGAAGGATCATCATCAACCACTAACAAACATGGACGGACTTCCTGAGGCGGGGCATCCGTCTCCGCACCCGACACACCCGGGGATGAGGTTTTGATCCCCTGAAGAATTTGCAGGCAGGAAGGGCAATAGGTATGTGCAGGGTCGATGTCGGAGAATGTGAGATGGCGCCTCGACAAATATGAATCCAAATCCTGCCAGCCATCTGTCCCGGCCACCCCGTCCGAGGGATCATGCATGCGTTCACACCAGGCACATGAAAACACGAATTGAGGGGAAGACGTAGATAACGGAAGACAATGCCGTAACACATCTCCACGGGAAATGACTCCGACAAGATTCCGATTACGAACCACAGGCATCCTCAGAACTTGCCGTTGAACCATCACCTTCAACACCACATCAAGCGAATCCTGTTCAAACACATACACCGGGGTGGTCATGGTGTCTTCGACTCTGAGTTCATCCAGAGAATCCAACCGTGAACAGGCTTGTAATAGACGGAGTTCGGTCACGACCCCCAGAATTTTTCTGGTGGAATCGACCACCGGCCATCCGCTGTAATGACCCGAGAGAAATTGCAAAACCAGACCTTTCTCAAAGAGACCGGGTCGAAGAGGGACTGCTGCGGAGTTCATCAAATCTTTCGCAAGGGGGGAAGATGAAGAAAGGTGGTTCATGCAGGGCCTATCTTGTTTAAATCGGTTTCAACTATGAAAGTATCAGTTGAGGGGGATTGTGCCGCTAAGCTGAGCGTGTAAAATACCGATCGAAGTAAAAAAAAAGAACTAGGGTAACCCCTAGTCCTTTCTGGAAAAAATCCTAGGATGAAGTGGGGAAAGATGAGCGGAATCGGCTACTTCACAACCAGTCCGTGAGCTACCGCAAACTTGGTCAACTCAGGTACCGAATGCATCCCTAAGGTTTCCATGATTTTGGATCGATGAAACTCAATCGTTTTAATGGAAATATTGAGAAGCGTGGCAATCCGTTTGGTGGAAAGGCCTTCGGCGATTAACTGCAGGACTTCCCGTTGACGTGGGGTGAGCTGCTTAAACGATGGTGTCCCCAATTTTTTGGGATCCGGAGGAAAAACATTACCTGGCTGTACCAGGGGAGTAATATATTGGTGGCCTGCCAACACCGATTGCACAGCCTGCTTAAGTTCGGATCCCGCCGAACGCTTCAAGAGATAGCCGGAACCCCCGGCGTCGAACGCTGCGGTAATATAGGAGGAATCCCCATGCATCGTCAGGAAAATGATCTTACATCGGGGAATAAGCTTCTGAAGTTGGCGAGCGGATTCCAGACCGTTTAGACTCGGCATGGAAATATCCATCACCACCACATCCGGGTTCAATTGTGAAACGATATCAAGCAATGCTCGCCCATCCTCCACCTTTCCTACGACCTCAGCGAACTCCTCCACAAGCTTTGCCACCCCTTCCAGGACCATGGGATGGTCATCCGCCAATACGATACGGGGAAGGTTCCTTGAGGATTTCCCGGTACATGAATATGGATAAGGATGTGAGATAGGCACCGGCACCTTGACCCTTCAGGACTTTAGATACCCTTATGGATGGCGTAATATATACAAGAGCGGGCAAATCAACACTAGGAAAATCCCTAGTTCTTGATAGAAATATCCCTGGTCGAGAAATTTGGAAAATGTGTTATTCCGGAGACACGAGACCATGAAAAATGGCGTACTTCGTTAATTCCGCCGTGCTTTGACAGTTTAACTCCCGGATAATCTTGGCTCGATGAAACTCAATGGTTTTCGGAGAGACATGTAACATCGTCGCCATCTCTTTGGTGCTGTGACCTTCAGCGATGAGTTGCAGCACCTCCCGCTGCCGTGGCGTTAAAGAGTTCGACTCAGCCTTTGGAGCCGGCATTTCCTGAGTGAACGTACCCAGGAAATCTTTGGCAATGGCCGGAGTCACATAAAACTGCCCTTTCATAACCGCATGGATCGCGAGCATCAATTCGGAGGCCGCAGACCGTTTCAAGAGAAACCCGGAGGCCCCGATTTGAAAGGCTTCCTTCGCATAGAGCGGATCCGCATGCATGGTCAGAAAAATCAACTTGATCGATGGAAGTAATTTCTTCAATTGACGGCCCGCATCCAGTCCATTCAATTTGGGCATGGAAATATCTAAGACAATCACATCCGGTTCCAACTTTTGAGCAGCCTGGAGAAGGGCCCTTCCATCCTCTACTTTCCCAACAAGGTCACAGTCCTCCGAGACTAGTTTGGCCAGGCCCTCCAAGACCAATGAATGGTCATCGGCTAACAGGATACGAGGTCGGGTTACCATGGAACAGGCCCTATGTCGTTCTGCATTTTGCTTATTCGCATAGGCATTCGTTGGTCCCTCTCATCGAACAACGTCCCAATATCCCCCTCCGGACGTCACTCCCGACATTCGTTATCGGGGTTCCATCTTACCTGCGTATCGGATGGATCCCCGCTTACTAAATGCGGGGATGACAGATAAAGAAGAGGATCGGTCATTCCCGACGTTTTTTATCGGGAATCCATCCTGTCGATATTCTTCTCACGCCCAAAAGACCAGGAATCCTGTCATGAGACAATCTCTTCCCATAGATCACGCCAATCGAGATTATGCCTTTCAATCAATTGAATCTTCCATGCGCGATTCCATCTCTTGAGTAATTTTTCTCTGGTAATTGCCCAAGTCATGTCCGGGTGAATTTCATAGTAGACCAATCTATGACCATCGTAAGTATCAGTAAATCCTTTAACGAATCCGTTTTGGTGCTCCCACCATCGCTTGATGAGATGACTGATCACTCCAACATACAAGGTACCATGAGGTTTATTGGTCAAAATATACACACAAGGTGTTTTAATCATATCGTAAGGATCGAGCCCCGCTTATCACCGGCGAGGATGACGGAATTGAAAGACAAACATGGATGACTGGGTCACACAGCTTTTCAGACATGTAGCGTCACGAGCTGATGTTTTCCACATACCATTCATTCTTCTCCGCTTCCAGGAATTGAGACCCTCACGGTTGTGCCATGACCTAGCTGACTCTCCACCAACAGGCTCCCACCGACCAGATGAACCCGCTCCCTCATGCTGACGAAACCCAAGCCTCGGGAATGGAGTCCGTCCATCTCAAAACCCTGTCCTTTGTCATGAATTGAAAGAATTATCTCCTGCCCGTTGTCCCTCAAAACGAGATGGACTGCCGAAGCCTGGGCATGTCTCGACACGTTTCGCAAGCTCTCCTGTGCCACCCGGTACAGACATGTGGCCACAGCCTGAGAGAATGTTCGTGCCTCATCAGTCACTTCCCACGTGACCGGCACCCCTTCCCACTTCGCAAAGTCTTCGCATAACGAACGGAGAGCCGTTCCCAATCCCAGATCATCGAGAATCGAGGGGTGGTATTGGTAGGCTAAATGCCGAACGTCATCGGATAGATTGGCGACGCTTTCATAGAGCTCCTGGATCATTGGCGTAACGAGATGATTATCCGGAAGGCCGTTTCGCGCAGTCTGAAGCTTCAGGCTCAGAAGGGCGAGCCGTTGGTTCACATCATCGTGCAGATCACGGGAAATACGCCGGCGCTCCTCTTCCTGGGCAGTCAACAGTTGGGCCGCCAACGACCTCAGCTCCTGCTGTTGCCGTTCCACTCGTTGATAGGTGTCTTGAAGAATCATCTCCGCTCGCTTTCTCCCAGTCACATCGATCCCGGTCGCGATGAAATATTTCACCATTTTTTTCTCATCATAAATGGCAGTCGTATTCCAATGAATCCATCGGAACTGATGGTCTTTATCCACGACGGTCGACTCAAACGACTCAGGTAGCTTTCCAGCCTTGTAAGACTCCAGCCACTGTCTCATCCCTTGTGCATTCTTTCCGGAATTCGCGAACAATTTCCAGAACGGCTTCCCACACACACCGTCGATAAGATGTTGAAATATTTCTTCCGACAACCGATTCACGCGAAGAATTTGCCATTGGGGATTAAGAATGAGCAGGAGCGCTCCCGCTGTTTCCAATACATTAGAGACAAACCGTTGCTCTTTCTCCAGCGCCTCCTCAGCTTGTCGACGCTCAGTAATGTCACGCAGCACTAGGGTGAATAGTTTCTCCTTTCCTTTTCCTTTTCCTTTCACCTCTATTTGCGAAATGGAGACTTCAACGGGGAATTCTTCTCCATCAGTCCGCAGTGCCAAAATCTCCCTTGTAATACCCATCTGACGGGATGCTACCGCCTCTTGTTTAGAAAGATGCTGCTTGGTGTAATGGGCGGCTCGAAACCTGGCTGGAATAAACCGGTCAATTGACTGCCCAATGGCCTGGGAAGCCCGACAGCGAAACATGCTCTCAGCTGCCTCGTTAAACAGCACAATCCGCTCATCCTCATCAGTACTGACAATCGCCTCCAACACCCCGCTTACCACCATCGTTATCAAGGCCTTTTGCTCTTCCTGCGCGACTTCTATTCGTTCCTGCATCGTGACATCCTCGACTGCGACTCGAAACAAATTCCCTATACGGTAAGCTTCGTTGGTCTCCAGACAGCCTTCTAGCCGAACTCGGTGCAGCAGTTCGGAATACTGCAAGGTCAGAATATCGGAAGGGTGAGTACCTGGATTCTGTCTCAGAGTATCCAGATATCGGTAAAACGCGGGTTGGTCATCGGGATCCAGATATTTTTCAAATTTCTTATGGAGAATATCTTTGCGTGACAGACCCAACAAATGACAAAAGGTCAAATTGACTTCCAGAATATGCCCGCTTCCATCAAGTGTGGCATAACCCACTGGTGTAAAATCATACAGCGTGGCATACCGATCACGAGCCAACTCAAGGTCACCCTGAGTCCGCCGAAGCTCCTCGTTTTGCATCTCCAGTTCGATTTGATGCACCTGGAGTTCATGCACAAGGTGCTGCACTTCCCCAGACGTCATCTTCTTCACCTGCGAGCGTGTCACCTGAAGCGCCGTCTCGGCCTTTTGCCGTAAAAGACTCTTTCCTGTTGAGCGTGTATTCTGTGAACTCATCACGATACCTTCATGTGCGAGCCCCTCGAAGCTGAATTGGTATTGAGTGGTCTGTCATCAGAATCTTATAGCCAAAAGAATGACGGGCGGAATTCACCATACACCAATCTATGGACATTGAATGTCTTCGTAAATCATTCAGATCCTCAAATTCAACGAACGGAAAAGCTGGCTGAGGTCCACGAACTTTAGAAGATGCAGGGATAATATTGAGTGGGGAGGGAAGCTTGGGAATTGATTGTGACGCGTTCGATTGTATCGTGACGGGACTCAGAGGAGTCGCCTTCCTTGCAGAAGGTTTTTCCCTCCCTGGCGTTTCGGATTGCCCATTGAATCCCGTTGGCCTAGGTAAAGCAGCCATGAAAGGTTTTCCTTAGGGATAAGGTGGACAGGCACCTTCACAGAAGTCGAATCATATTCATTTTCAACGAAAAGGTACAGCTCCTTTGAAGATCCAGACCTTTGGCCGGCCTTTCATTCTGGAAGCAGAATCGATTTTACTGCCAATCCCGACATCCCGAATCGAAAATCCATCATTTGCGTTAAGAACCTCAACCCGCACCGTTTAGCGAAACCGGTATCAAGACCTAGGACGCCTAGGACAGGATCATGCCATTGGCATCAGAGTCGCCAAGGGGTCACTGAATCGTGGCCTGAGGGATAGGACCGCCCAGCGATTCGAGCAGATTCGCGAGTTCCAAAATTTTGTAGGGTTTAATCAGGATTCCCTGGAAACCATATCGTTGAAAATCACACAAAATAGGATCTTCAGAATATCCGCTGGTCACAATAGCCTTGATGTGAGGATCAAGGCGTCTAAGATGCTGAATAGCTTCCTTCCCCCCCATGGCACCGGGAATGGTGAGGTCGAGGATGACCACTTCGAATTTTTTTCCATCTGCCATTGACCGGGAAACCAGGTCGATAGCGGCTTGCCCATCCTCCACCGTCACGACCTCGTAGCCGAAATGGGTCAGCGCGTCCGCCATCATTCGACAAATACTCTGTTCATCATCCATAACCAGCACTCGTCCGCGACCCTTTTTAATGATGGCTGGATTCCTTGGTGGCCCAGGCTCTGGCGTAGAATAGGAAGACGGCACATACAGGGTAAAGGTGGTGCCGATCCCCACGGTGGATGTCACACTGATATGCCCATGATGCTGTTGGATGATGCTATGGGCAGTGGCTAAACCCAACCCTGGCGCACCGGGCTTGGTGGTATAATAGGGATCGAAAATACTGCTAAGATGGTGATCCTCAATTCCAGTCCCCTGGTCTTTAAACGAAAATTTGACATAATTCCCAGGAACAAGTGCCGGTGAAGGCAGAACCGACCGATCCGTCAGCCCCACGTTTTCCACCTTGACCAGGTAGTGGCCACCCTCTGGCATGGCCTGCCTGGCATTGATGGTAATGTTTTGAATCACTTGCGCGAATTGGGCGGGATCGGCATCAAGAGGCCAGAGGTCGTCGGGGATATCGAAATCACAACTGATAGGCGATCCGGAGAGAGCAAAGTTCGAATTTTTTCGAAGAAGGTCTCCCACAGGAATGGAAGTTTTAATCGGTGCCCCGCCTTTGGCAAAGGTCAGGAGGTGTTGAGTCAACTCTTTCGCACGCTGGCAAGCCTGTTCCGCTTCCTCAAGATTGTGAGTCACTTGGTCGTCTTGCGGATCCACCCGTAGTTTCGCCACAAATACATTCCCCAAAATAGACGTAAGCAGGTTATTGAAATTGTGCGCCATGCCCCCCGCCAAAACACCCAACGCATTGAGTTTGCTGATCCGTTGCTGCTCATCTTGTTGACGGCATTGGTCGGTGATATCCCGAAGGACCAGAATAAACAGGGACTTCCCCCTGCCCCATCCCGTTAGCTCGATTTTTGAAATGGTCACACCGGCAGAAAATTCTGCTCCGTCTGCTCGTTTTAGAACGACATCTCGTGCAGCATCCATGTGAGGATGATTCACCGCGTCCTGTCCAAATGGTCGATGGTGCATGTGATGGGCCCCTCGAAACCGTTCAGGAATAAACCGGTCAATTGGCTGCCCAATGGCGTGTGAGGCGGGACAGCGAAACATGGTCTCAGCCGCCTTGTTAAACACCACAATCCGCTCATCTTCTTCAGTCGTCACGATCGCATCCATCACCCCGCCCACCACCACTTCCATTAAGGCTTTGTGTTCTTCCTGGGCAGCCTCTAGGCGCTCCCTCACGGTCACATTGACAACAGCGATTCGAATGAGATTCGCCCGGCCGGGCAACTCCACCGTCTCCTGGCAGCTTTCCAATCGGACTCGATGTTGAGCTTTCGAATGGCGGAGGGTGAGAACATCGGACGAGTGGATCCCTGGGCTCTTTTTAAGGGACTCCAAATGGAGGCGAAAGGCCGGTTGGTCTTCCCGATCGACAAATTGTTCAAATTTTTGTTGCAGAATGGTCTTTCGTAACACTCCCACCAAATGGCAAAAAGTCAAATTGGCCTCCAGTATGCGTCCATTTTCATCGACTGTCACATATCCCACCGGGGTAAAATCAAAGAGGTTTACATAGCAATCACGGGCGACTTCTAATTCAACCTGCGTCTCCCGTAGTGCCTCGTTTTGCATTTCCAGCTCAATTTGATGCAATTGGAGTTCATGCACGAGGTGCTGCACCTCCTCGGGGGTCATCTCCTTCACCTGCGTGCGCGTGGTCGTCAGAGCTGTTTCAGCCTTTTGACGTAAAATGTCAGAATTGGTGAAGGACTTTTTTTGTGAACCCATACGATACACTCCGTGGCATTAGGAATTGTGGGTTGCGTTGCCTCTCAAAGATAGATGCCCGCTGACGACCGGCGGGGATGACAGAGAACATAAGTCATGTCCAACGTCCTGTATCGAGCGTCTCCTCCCAGCGCCGTCATGCCCGACATTTTTAATCGGGCATCCATCTGACCTTTATCCTCGACTTGCCTATGCAACCAGGAATCCAATCATGAGACAATTTCCGCCCAAAGATCACGCCAATCGGGATTATGCTTTTCAATCAATTGAATCTTCCATGGGCGATTCCATCACTTGAGTAATTTTTCTCTGGTAATCGCCAAAATCATGTCCGGGTGAAATTCATAATACACCAATCTATGGACAGTGTAGGTATTGGTAAAACCCTTCACGAATCCGTTTTGGTTCTCCCAGCATCGCTTGATAATATGACTGGTCACTCCAATATATAAGGTGCCATGAGGTTTACTGGCCAAAATATACACATAAGGGGATTTAATCATATCTGAAAGATGGATCCCCGCTGACCACCTGCGGGGATGACGAAGAAGGGTTGCCATGCCCGACGTTTGGTATCGGGCACCCATTCCCCGGTGTCATGTCCAACAGGTGTTAACCGGACTCCCTCCCCAACGCCGTCATGCCCGACAGCTTGTATCGGGCATCCATTCCCTGGGGTCATGCCCGACATTTTTAATCGGGCATCCATCTGGTCTTCTTACTTTCGGAGGGATCCCCACTCACGACCAGGGGATGACAGAGATTTTTTCGGCCCATCATATTTCATCGGGACTCCTTATTCGGCTTTTCCTGAGTAACATCCTCCATGGCAAGAAGAATGAGTCGGGATTCCCCTGACTCTTGTTCGAGACGACGGCCATTCAGAGCAAAAACCCGGCGTCCGATTCGTGCAAAGGTGTGATCGACGAGGAAATCCTGAAACATACTGTTTTGGGGGAGAATTTCCTCGAGCAGTCGACGCAGTACTGGAACATCCCATTCACTTTCCCCTACCTCGTAGAAATGGCAGTGCTCGACCTCTGTAGGGGAGAGATGAAACGTCTGATAAAAGGCCTGATTGGCAGTCACGACTCGTAACTGTCCATCTAAGACAATAAGGGGTTGGCGGACGGTCTGTATAATGCTTTCGGCAAATTCCTGAGCCTGCCGGGCCATGATCTCCGCTTTTTTCGATTTCGTGATATTTAGAAAGGTGAGGACAAGACCTTCAATCGTGTTTCTGGCCGTCCGATAGGGAAGAATCCGGAGAACATACCACTCCCCATCGGTCGTTTGAACCTCCCCATGGTAAAACACGAGAGTCCGAAGAACATGTTGAGCATGCTCGATGAGTCGACCATCGGGTAATTTCGAGGCGATATCCGTCAGTGGTCGGCCGACATCCGTCGCAATGAGGTTGACAATCTGTTTGGCTTCCGGTGTAAAACGTTTGATGTTGAGAGCGTTGTCCAGAAAGATCGTGGCGATTTCGGTGCTATTGAGTAGATTGTGCAAGTCATCATTAGTCGCATACTGTTCGTCGATCTTGCCTTGCAATTCGGTATTGACCGTCAGCAATTCTTCATTCAACGATTGCAATTCCTCTTTGGACGTCTCCAATTCTTCATTCGTGCTTTGCAATTCTTCATTGGTGGATTGGAGTTCTTCATTGGTGGATTTCAGTTCTTCATTTGACGTTTGTAATTCTTCGTTCGTGTGCTGCAACCGTTGCTTCGTATAGCGCAATTCTTGAATAACGTTGGGGGAAGGCACCGCTTCCTGTTTGCCTGTGCCTATCTTTTTCTTTTTTCCTGGAAGGGAGACCGCGGACGGCCTGGACTCCAATATCACTTGATAGAGCCCTCGAAGCGCTTCAGGGTCCTCAATTCGCTTGACCGTCAGATCCACCAACGCAAACGTCCCATTGGTTTTGACTCGAATGCCTCGGTGCACGACTTCACTTTCCTGAGTGGTAACTTGATGCAACGCTGCCGCCAGATCATATCGTAACCCCTCTCGAGCCATATTTACGAGAATCAGATTCGGTTGGCCGGGCGCCGGTTCCAAATAGCTGCCGGTCCGTCCATGGATATAGACGATCTCCCCTCGTTCATTCACAATCACACTGGAGGGGGCATACTGCTCCAACAACATCGTTTCAATTAAGGCAGGAATGGAGGGGGGCGGACTCGGAAATGCACCATCTTCTCCGGTTGAGAGGTCACGCACCGCTGTGATTCTGCAAATCGGAAATCCCTCAAGGGTGGTACGATCGGTGGCTCCGGTTTTTCGTCGATACAGTTTCAACTTTCGTTCGACGGCCTCAAAGTGCCCTTCTTCAAACTCCCCGATCGTTTCTGAAGATCCCAGAAGCAGCAACCCCCTCCCTTTCAATGCATAATGAAAAAGAGGAAACAGGCGACGTTGGGTTTGCGCCTCTAAATAAATAAGCAGATTCCGACAGGACAACAGATCCAATTTCGTGAATGGAGGATCGGCGAGCAGGTTGTGCGTAGCAAAAATCACGAGATCCCGAATGTCTTTTTTGACACGGTAATTGCTGTTTTCTTTTTTAAAGAACCGCTCCAATCGTTCCGGGAAGACATCATTCGCGATCCCCGCCGGATAGATCGCTTTCCGCGCAACTTCAATAGCTTGAGCGTCCAAATCCGTTCCAAATACCTGGACGTGAAACCGGATTTTCCGGTGGGTCATGTATTCGCGAAGAAGGATGGCCAAGGAATAGGCTTCCTCGCCGGTCCCACAGCCGGGCACCCATATCCGCACGAGATCCCCATCCGGCTTGGCGTCCAGGAGTAAAGGGAGGCCCTGATGGGCGAGGACCTCGAATGCTGCAGGATCCCGGAAAAAGCTCGTGACGCCGATCAACATTTCTTGAAACAGCGCATCCAACTCGGGCGGATTGGCCAATAAATAGCGGAGGTACTGTTTGGGAGTCTCAATCTGGTGGATATTCATCCGTCGCTCGATACGGCGGCGAATCGTATTCGTTCTATACAAGGAAAAATCGTTGCCGGTTCGATCCCGGAGGAGCACAAAGACTTTCGGCAAAAACTGTCCCACCACGTCGTTTTCCTGATCCAGAGGCGCGGGCATGGGTACCAGGTAGGGTCCCCGGATATAGGACAGAATTTGCTCGGGCATGTATGCCGGGGGGCAGACATAATCGACGATCCCGGTCGCAATGGCGCTTTGTGGCATCCCGGTATATTTGGCGGATTGCGGCTCCTGGGACATCGTCATACCCGATTCCCCTTTAATCGCTTTCAGACCCAATGTGCCGTCCGACCCCGTCCCCGACAAAATGATTCCAATCGCCCGATGCTTTTGATCTTCGGCCAGAGAGCGAAAAAAGTAATCGATTGGTAAAGGCAGGCGGTCATGTGAGGCAGGTTCCATCAATTGCAGCTTGCCGTTGAGCAGTGCCAGGTTTTTCCCGGCCAGAGCCAGATAGACCGTATCGGGCTTCACCGCCAGGCCATCGGTGACTTCCAGGACCGGCATGGTCGTGCACTTTTGCAGTAGGCCTGGAAGCAAACTGGTATGACTGGGAGACTGGTGGGGAACCACCACGAAAGCCAACCCGCTATCGGGGGACATCTGGGTAAAAAATTCCTCAAACGCTTCGAGTCCGCCCGCCGAAGCCCCAATCCCCACAATCGGAAACGCTGTCCGAGATTCCCGAGATTGAAAAGAACGGGGGATATTCTTGACCGCGGAGGGAAGCTTAGGACTTGACTGTGAGGCTTTCAATGAGGTTTTTGGCGGAATCCGAGGAGCCGTTTTTTTTGACGGACTTTCCTTTGCCGGCTTTTTGGGTTTTCCCTGGGGCTTAAGGGGCTTCGCTCTAGCAGCCATGAAAGAATTTCCCTTGGGGATAAGTGTTAGCCAACCTCCATCATGGAGATCAGATCATATTCATTTTTAGCGAAAAGGTACAGCGGCTTATGATTTTTCGTTCATCGGTGCGCGTTGACCTGTACCGGGCATCCAGGTCCCTCGCGCGCATGCTTTTCCTTTTGGCATACCCCGTTAAATCAATCTTATAGCCTCCCCGCTACCATCATTCTCAACATTCGTTATTGGAAGTCCACCTTGACCGCCCATCGGATAGACCCCCCTCATACAGATGGGATGATAGAGTTGAGAGATGCGTCCCTGTTGAGCCTCTGGAGAGAGGTCGGAGACATTCATCCTTCACATGTCGATATCTATCGATGAGGAAGACTGGGACGACCCGTTCTGAAGATCTGGGGAAAGATGCTACACTTCCCCTTGCTGTCCTTGTCCCATCTCTAGCCCTTCTCTACGCTTTCCCCAACCACCTCCTGAACCTTCGGCTAATATTTCCACTTGGTTTTCCTCCCCGACTTTCAACGTTTCTCCACCATCTCAACGGGATACGATTCATGTTCTCCAATCCTCGCTTCTGTACAGGTTTTTTTTAAGACCACAAATCTATACTTGGCACAAAGTTTGATACTACCTTCTCATTCATGATGGAATCAAAACAGTATTCTGGCTCAAACTTGCAAGTTGAAAGCCTCAAATTGAACACTCCAATCCTTTATTTCTTTACCAACACCCTGCCTGCAGGAGGTGACGTAATGGAATGTCCTCGCTGTCAAGGTTTGATGGTCATTGATGCCTGTCTGAATTTAGAAAATGTTCATAACACTGTATGGATTCATGAATGGCGATGTCTGAATTGTGGAGAAATCGCTGATGCGCAAATTTTGGCAAATCGTGTTCCTCCCCAACAGACTGTCAACACACGGCTCCCCCAAGAGGTTGTCTGAATGTTTCTATCATCAAAAGGATACTCCATTAATCATTCCCTTAGACTTCTCCTGCGGAATGGGAGTCTCGCCTTGCTGATCCTTGGCATGGGAATGAGTTCGGGATGGGCCCAGGAACAAGATGTCATAGCCGGAGGGAGGCAGCTCTTTCAAAAATTTTGCGCATCCTGCCATGGGGCACGGGCTACGGGAGATGGCCCTCTATCTGATTCATTGAAACCCAAGCCGGCAAATCTAACCAGGTTATCAGCCAACCATGGAGGGTCATTCCCCTTTTGGCAGGGGTACCGCACAATCGATGGACGCGAACACATTCCGAGTCATGGCACGCGTGACATGCCAGTGTTTGGAATCTGGTTCCGGATACCGGATGATGAAGTCTCGATTGAAACGGAGTGGGCCGACCAAGTCCGAGGGCGAATCTGGCAACTGTTGTCGTACCTGGAATCCATTCAAGAGCCATAAGGATGACAGTGAAGGTTCTGACCGTCCTATAATGCCAAGTAATTACACCCCTTTTAGATAAGGGAGCAGGAGGACATCATGCATCAACCACACAAATACCTTGGGTTTCTCAGCTTCATCCTCATCATGGCCTGGCCCATTCTGGCGTTCAGTCAAGAAGTTCCAGGCAACCCTCAAAATGGGAAAATTCTGTTTGAAAAACATTGCGTGAACTGCCATGGACCAAAGGGGGCAGGTGACGGGCCGGACACCCAATTCCTGTTGGTACAGCCCGCGAATTTTCACTCGTTAGAATCACGATCAAAAACCGATTGGGAATTAATGAATGTGATCACGTATGGAGCCGTATTTTCTCCTATGCATGGGTGGTCAGAGCGTCTGACAGAGGATGAGCGCTGGGATGTCTTGCGATATATCAGATTCCTTGCTCCCTTTAACCCCATCGCCAAACTTCACCCTTCACCAGAGAGTCACGGTTAAAAGCTCTACGACTATCTCCAGGGCAGAGCCTAACATTCATGTTCACATCAAGGAGGTTCAACCATGTCAGACATGTTAAAAGTGATCGAAGTGTTAGCCGAATCAGACAAAAGCTGGGAGGATGCCGCTTCGCACGCCGTGATCCAGGCCGCCAAAAGTGTGCACGGCATAAAATCAATTTACATCAAGGATCTGGAAGCCAAAGTGGAAAATAACAAAATCACCAAATATCGAATTAACGCCAACATATCTTTCCTGCTGGATTAGGGAGAACAGAAAGGCAGATGGATTCCCGGTAATGAATATCGGGCATGACTTTTTACTCTGTCATCCCCGCCGGTAGGTAGCGGGGATCCATCCGAAAGGAAGGACGCCAGATGGATGCCCGATAAAAACCTTCGGGCATGACAACAGGAGATGGACTACCGATTGCGACCGCCGGGAGTGACGGAGCCGAGGGATGCCCGATCAAAAAGCCGGGCATGCCGGCAAAAAAGGAATGTTCGATCACGCATATCGGATGGGACGGGAATTTTTATAAAATACGATCGCACGCATGGACGGCCTTGAGTCTTCAACAGGGTGGGAGCATTTCCCCCATGAAGCGGATATGGGTATTCGTGGGTTTGGAATCACGAAGCCCCAAGCCTTTGAACAGGCGGCGTTTGCACTGACGGCTGTGGTCACGGATCCCCAACAGGTGGCTCCTTTAATGGAACACCATTTCACCTGCGAAGCGCCGGATGATGAGCTCCTACTGGTCGATTGGCTGAATGCCATTATCTTTGAAATGGCATGTGGGCATATGTTATTTGTGCGGTTTGACGTCACCATCACCGATCATCATCTGGAAGCCATCGCATATGGGGAACCGGTCGATCGTATGAAACATGAACCAGCCGTAGAAATAAAGGGGGCGACCTATACCGAGCTGTCTGTCAGCCAGATTGAGGGAAACGGTTGGGTTGCCCAATGTGTCGTTGATGTCTAGTCTCGTGAGTTGAATATCGCAGGCTGAACCGACGAGGTCAGGGTACCGATTGATCCACTCTTCTTTAATGCGACAAACCGTATGGACCTGAATCTCCTATCCCGAGTCTCGGCGTTTGAGTGGCACATTCCTCAAAAGGGAAAGATGCGCGTGCCGGGAATTATTTACGCGGATGAGTCACTCATTCGCGACATGGACATGAAGGTTTATGAACAGGTCGTCAATGTGGCCACACTCCCGGGAATTGTCCAAGCCTCGTTTGCCATGCCCGATGCTCACTGGGGGTATGGGTTTCCGATAGGCGGAGTCGCAGCCTTCGACCCTCAACAGGGAGGGGTGGTGTCTGCCGGCGGTGTTGGGTTTGATATTTCCTGCGGGGTACGGGCGCTCTTCACGGGTTTGCGTGCGGACGATATCACCCCCATGAAAGAAAAACTGGCGGACCTCTTATTTGCGCGGGTGCCCGCAGGCGTGGGTAGTACAGGTCGATTGCACCTGAAACCCAAGGAAATGGACGACATGCTCGCCGGCGGTGCCCAATGGGCGGTCCAACGAGGCTATGGGACAGCAAAAGATTTATCGCGCATTGAAGAACACGGCTGCATGACCGGGGCAAAACCCGCGTGCGTTTCTGACCATGCCAAGAGGCGCCAGCAAGACCAAATGGGCACGTTAGGATCCGGGAATCATTATTTGGAAATTCAAGAGGTCGTGGAAACCTATCACGATCCTTTGTCCGAAAAACTCGGTATCCACCTCGGAGATATTCTGGTCAGCATCCATTGCGGATCCCGGGGGCTCGGGCATCAAATCGGCACCGAATACCTCAAGAAAATGGTGGTAGCGGCAAGCCAGTATGGTATTACCTTGCCGGACCGCGAATTGGCCTGTGCCCCGATCGACTCCCCCTTGGGCCAGGAATATTTAGGGGCGATGCGGGCGGCGATGAATTGCGCCTTAGCCAATCGTGAAATTGTCACGCATTTAGTGCGTCAGGTATTTTTTGAAATCTTTCCTCGGGTGTCCTTACCCCTGCTGTACGATGTGTCACATAACACCTGCAAAGTGGAGGAACACCAAATCGGCGGCCGGAGTCGACGCGTCTTTGTCCATCGGAAGGGTGCCACGCGTGCGTTCGGTCCGGGACATGATGAAATCCCTCCTGACCTCCAACTTATCGGGCAACCGGTCCTCATCGGTGGAACCATGGGGACAGCCTCTTATCTTCTGGTTGGAACGAAAGAAGGCATGGGTCTGGCCTTTGGATCGGCCTGTCATGGGGCCGGACGGAGTATGAGTCGACATCAGGCCACTCGCCAATGGAAGGGCCACAAAATAATTCAAGATTTAGCGGCTCGGGGAATCCTTATTAGAAGTCCTTCCGTGCGAGGGGTCGCCGAAGAAGCGCCGGATGCATATAAAGACGTCACCGCTGTGGTCGATGCGGCGGAACAAGCGCACTTGGCCCTTAAGGTAGCGAAAATGCGCCCATTAATCTGTGTAAAGGGATAAGGGCTCGACCACCTTAAAACTACTAATACTTAGACATCGTTCATCAACTACAGGGGCAAAATTGTTATGGATAGCCAGAAGCGGACCGCTACCTGGAACAGCCATTCATGCAGGTGTCGTGAAATTGATATTGGACGATGGACCAAATCTCTTCATCTGAAAATAGATGCTGAAAAGGCATATGAGATGTGCCTGGCACTCCCAATTTAATAATAGAAAAAAGTTCTTGTTTGGTTAGTGGGCGTCTCAAGGCTTTCTGGCCATGGCAATGAATACATCTGCCAAGCCCCTCATATTAGGCCTTGCCCTGTTGAATGCGTTCCACGGAGGGAGTCAGAGCGTCGGGTAGATCACCCTTCTGTATTGTCCCGGTGTGACCGGGTTCAACGATTGAGTAGGCCATTATCAACACAAAATTCAGGGTTCCCCCATAACAGTTTTGCTTCATCCCTCCACCTTTGATCAATCCCATCAGATTATTTTCCGACTGAATTATACAACCTCAAGATCGTCACACCGCCTTCGAAGGTTGAAGTTTGCCATCTTGGTCTGGTCATCCTTCCATAGACCGGCGAGCGCATTCATCTGATTGGTCCGTCAACTTTTCGGCGAGAGACTAGACGTTTGGCGTTTTGAACGGTTCAAAACCGACCACCCTGTTCTTATGCCACCGGTCCGAAATTTCAATATTCGAAGTTCTCAGGCATAGCAGGAAGGAATTCAGTTGCATGCAAAGGAATTTCAATACAAACTAAAGGTTACTTTATAGTACCTACTTTACTTTAGTAACTAGGCACTTATCTTACTTATGAAACAGGCCAAAGACAAAATTGGTTATAATCTTATTAAAGGTGACAAAATGGGAGAATGCGAACGCTGCAGAGGATTTATGGTGAGAGACAGTGTTTTTAACGTGGATGGACAATTTTTAGAAATTGAAGTGGGGAGATGCCTTAATTGTGGTCATGTCGTCGATCTCACTCTTCTGAAAACCCGTCAAGTAAAAAATGGGAGAATTCCAGCAAAGCAAGAACAGGAGGTGCTTGTCTGAGCACCACAACTTTGTCATTCATAGTGGATTGCGTGAAAAACTCGAAAAGAGGAGTTGCCAATGGTAGAAATCATCGGAGGGAGTGCCCTCCCGCATTTACTGGCGGGCATCATTATGGCCGGATCTCTGTGGGGATGGTTCTTGACTCCCAGAATGATCCCGTTATTCACATGAAGCCTGACGCGGAATTTCAGGAATAAACCCGGCGTGAAGGATTTCCCCAAACAACACACATCATAAATTCGAATGTGAAAGCATGTCCGTTTCCTTAGGGAAATCAAATTCTTCAAAAGTCTCTACGGATATCAGAAAGGGAAAGATGAACATGATTTGTCCGACTATCCCATATGGAATCCACCAGCTTGTCCGAATGATTGTCCACCTTAGCCCGAACGCACTTGTAATCATGATTTTGGCTTTTGGGTTGGGAACCCCTTTTCTGCTTCATGCTGAATCAGTTACCCAATCCATGTCCAAGGACCAGGCCATAAAGCTGGGAGAAGACTTCGGTATCATCGTCGGAGAAGTGGACGAAGAGATACAGGATTTTCTGGGCTTAGAACGGGCAAAAGGCGTGGTAGTCTTTGAAGTGATCGGTGGAAAGCCCGCGCCCCTTGCTGGAATAAAACCTCGAGCCCTCATCAAGGAAATCAATTCTGTCGAGGTGACCACCCTGGAGGATTTCGGCCTGGCTCTCCAGGAAGCATTGCTCATAGAAAATTTTTCCGTGGCAACATATGAGCCATCTGACCCAGACAACCAGGGCATCAGCGGCGGAATTAACTTTCACTTTGTTCGAGTTGAAAAAAGCTAAACCAGGTACCTGTCCTTCTTGAAATCTGGAGCGGAACTCACGCTTCAGAACCAGGAAGTTGACGGGATTTCCAAGAAGAGAGAACCCTGCTTCTTTTCAGATTCCTTAATTTCCCTACCTCTCGACTTAATCGGCTGTAGTCATTTTTTTCCAGGAAAACTACCCAGCTCCGGAAAACTTCCAGCAAAAGCCGTTCGGGTTGCGGCCGACATAGATACCCTCCACTTGCGTTGGATCACCTTTTCACGACACATGCAGAGCCTGCCGACATTAAACACGCATCCAACGTGTGATTGGGTGAGAAGCGTTCTTACCCGGCAGGTGACACTTAGAAACCGATTGAAGGGAGGGATGTCTCACATCCCGAAGGGGGATGTTGAAAAAGCCGCCGGCGGCGTTCTCGCCATTTTTACGTGCTCACGTACTGGAAGTACGCTCGGCGCGCAAAACAAAAGTTGTGCCCTTCTGGACACGGCAGGCAATTTGCGGCCTTCCGTTCGACAGGACTCAGGGCAGAACTTTTTTGAACCGCCCCGAGGCCGCTGATATGCAACGTGCCTGTGGGTCAATATGCCATTGGAAATTATTATTATTCAACACCCCCCGAAGGATAGTTTCCCTGTCCGGTGAATATCCAAAAATTCCATCCAACCTGTGGCGATGACAAAGATCACCTAACTTTTACGTTTGGCCCTCCCTAGTTTTAGAGATGACATCCCGCGATCTTTAGATACCGCGGTTCTTCTTTTTGTTTCTTTTACCTGAATGGTGGTATTCACCGTCTTTGTCTCCAGACCCTGCCACCGATAGGCCGATATATTAATTTGATCAAGAATCGTGGTGAGTTCACGACCTTCCCTGGTGAGTCCGTAGGTCACCTGGAGAGGAATTGTCGGTGCTTGGTGACGGAAGATAATTTCAGCCTTCTCCAACGATCGCAATCGCTCCGTCAACATTTTCGATGAAATGCCCGGCATTTGGCGCTTGAGCTGGCCAAAACGGGTATCTCCATTGTTATGCAGGCGGCAGAGGATGTAAATCGTCCACGGCCCGGCAAGAACACGAAGAAGAGAGTCCAACGGACAGCCGAATGAACTTGGTGGCAATTTCACGGTTACTTTACGGTATCTACTTTACTTTGGTAACTAGTTACTTATCATAACTAGCAGGGGGTCAAGGTGCAAGTGGACGCTTCCAAAAGGAGGAAATAATTTTATGACGACTGAACAGATGGGTGCTGAGATGATGAAATGCCAACGGTGTGAAGGGCTGTTAGTGCGAGATAGCATTTATAATCTCGAGGATCAGTTTCACCATCTTGAGGTGTTGAGATGTCTCAATTGCGGAGAAACGGTCGATGCGACTATTCTCAAAGCCCGCGGAATGAAAAATGGCCAGAGTGGGGAAAAGAGACTCCAGTTTTCCTCAGGGCACGTCAATTGAAGGAACTGTTCGACAGGATCCGATTGTGGAGCACAACCCTAATAAAGGCGTTTCGGATATGGGCGTGAAGAATGGATGGAATGACCAGTGCGAGGGATTTGCTTAATGCGCCAAGAACGATTCGGTTGCAAGTGATTATTGTGCGCAAGAGAAAGCGAGACCACTATGGCATCAAGTGAATTGTTACATCAACCCTTGCAACGCTCGGGAAAGAAAAAACGGATCTTGAAAAATTACTCCCTCCAGCAGGATGGCCTTATGTATTCCTCCGGTGCTTCTCTGGAAATATCAGCCTCATTTCAGTCTTTTCGCTCTACTTTTGAGGACCGGGCAGAAGACCGGCAATAAGATGCCAGACTCCTATTCTGACTGTCATGGAAGGCAAAGCCCTGCTCTTTAAGTATTTAGAAGGGGTCGATGCTGTCCCACTCTGCTTAGGTACGAAAGATCCGGAGGAACTGATTCGGACGGTCAAGCTCCTCGAACCCTCATTTGGCGGAATTAACCTAGAGGACATCACCCAGCCTAAATGTTTTCACATCTTGGAAAGTCTCCGGAGAGACATGACCATCCCCATCTGGCATGATGACCAACAAGGGTTGGCACGGTTATCCTTGCCGGATTACTCAATGCCCTGAACCTGGTCGGAAAAGACCCCAAAAGAATCACCATCGTCTTGATCGGGATGGGAGCCGCCAATGTCGCCACTTATCGACTGCTCAAAGCGAGCGGAATCGTCCCAACAGAATTCTCACTTGCGATCGTCAAGGTATTCTGCTAGGGGTCGAACCGCACATCGAAGCAGGCCGGACGGAATACGCCGACAAATGGAAGGTGTGCCTGCAAACCAACGCTGATGGTGTGGAAGGGGGAATCCCTGAGGCGCTCAAATGGCGTGATGTGTGTATCGCTTTTTCAGGAGGGAAAATCATCAAGGCCCAATGGGTATTGGCAATTGCGGAACAGGCCATCGTGTTTGTATGTGCGAATCCAACCTCGGAAATCTGGCTCTGGGAGGCCAAGGAAGCCGGGGAAAAGATCATGGCAACCGGACGAAGCGACTTCCCCAACCAAGTCAACAATTCCCTGGTTTTCCCTGGCGTGTTTCGGCACTCGATATCAAAGCTCAAACGATTACTGACGACATGGCCATTGCCGCCGCACACGAACTGGCAGATTATGCCCGTGAACGCGGGATCCACGAGAATAAAATCCCCCCACGATGGACGAATGGGAGGTACATCTGCGGATTGCCGTCGCCACCGTCCTACAAGCCCAGGAACAGAGAACAACTGCACGAGGAGGCCGCGCACATGTTTACACAAGCCCGCGGAGCCACGCACTTGCTCATCAAAGAAAGGTTGATTGTACCCATCCCGGGAACTGATTATATCACTCTCCCCTTCCCGATATGGAAAAGGGCATAAAAGGAGACGGCAAAAGATAAATTCGAGATGAGAGCTGAGAAGAGGTATTGGTATACAATCCTTGAAAACCAGCCTGCCATCCTGCAGCCGTGATTTCCTCCGCCAAGTCTGTGAATTGGCGGGTGAGACCAAATTTAGGACCGGGTGTGCCATTAGATAGATAAGGAGCCCATTTTGAACGCTACACAACAAAAACCACGAACCATCAGTTCCCTCTTTGCGCGAGTCGCACCAGGCCTTCACACCTTCATGCACTATGATCCCACATGGCTCGGCCGCGACCTGTCCGCCGGCCTCTCTATTGCCGCCATTGCCCTGCCTGTGGGGATTGCCTCTCGGCGATCGCGGGCGTGCCACCCGTCGTGGGGATCTACTCGTCCATCTTTCCCTTGTTCGCTTATGCCCTGTTTGGTTCATCGCGGCAATTGATGACCGGGCCGGACGCGGCCACCTGCATCATCGTCGCCGGGAGCCTTGCTCCTTTGGCTGGCGGTGACCCGGAGCGTTACCTGGGGTTGCTGTTCGTATTGACCCTCATGACCGGACTTCTCTACCTCGCGGCGGGATTCCTGCGACTGGGTTTTATCGCCAACTTTCTCTCTCTTCCGATTTTGACAGGCTATCTGAACGGCATTGCTCTCGTAATCTTTGCCGGTCAGTTGAAGACCTTCCTCGGATACTCCTCGCAGGAGAGGGATTTTTTTCCTCAACTCATCGAGCTTGCAGGGAAACTCAATGACATTCATTACCCGACGGCGTTTCTGGGGTTTTCCCTGCTCATCACCCTCGTCTTGTTGGGCCGGTGGTTACCAAGAATTCCCAGTGCCCTGACAGTCGTGATACTCGGCATCGTGGCCGTGATCGCCCTCGATCTTAAGCGGTTCGGGATCGCCGTCCTGGGTGAAATGCCTGCAGGTTTGCCGGTGCTTCATTTCGCCGCACTGAACCTACACGCCTTCCGGAACATTTTGGGGGATGCTGCGGGACTTGTGTTGATTAGCTTCACGAGCGGGGTACTCACCGCAAAAAGCTTTGCCCGTCGAAACCAATATGAAATTGATTCGAACCAGGAACTGTTTGCCTTCGGGGCCTGTAATCTTGCTTCCGGACTGGGTCAAGGATTCCCCGTGACGGGAGCGGATTCCCGAACAGCTGTGAATAACGCCATGGGTGGCAAGACTCAAATGGCGGGTATAATAGCCGGCCTCACCATGTTGCTGGTTCTGTTCTTCTTCACCGGACCCCTCGCCGACGTCCCGAACACCGCACTGGCCGCTGTGATCATGGTATCGGCTGTCGGCCTATTGGATATTCCCTCATTGCGAGATTTATTTCAAACCAGCCAGCGGGAGTTTTTCCTATCCGTCATCACAACTTTGGGCGTGCTGCTTCTCGGAGCATTGCCCGGTGTGATCGTGACAGTGGGACTCACCCTCTTATGGTTACTGACAGTGGCGGCGCGCCCACACGGCGCAACCCTGGGACAGGTTCCAGGATTGAAAGGTTTTCACGATATTCTGGACTATCCGCATGCCAGGACCATCGACGGTCTGCTCTTGTACCGATTCCAAGGGAACTTAGTGTTCTTCAATGCGGACTATTTTAAAGAAAACCTGCTGGCATCCATCGCGGCCTCCCCAACCCCGGTCGAATGGGTCGTGCTTGACGCAAGTCCGGTCAATCTCGTTGATGCCACAGGGATGCAAAAGCTGGATGAGATCCGTACCGAATTAGCAAGGGAAGACATCGTACTCGCATTTGCTCAGGTCAGGAGACAGCTCGCACGCTTCTTCGCACCCGAGTGGATGCGCAAACGAAGGGAGCTTTATGGTTCAAACACGTACCCCACTCTCAAGAGCGCGATCCATGCCTTCAACCAGCGTAAGAACGCGAAGGGCGGCTCACCATCACCGCCTTGAGCGATGCTCGGCGTAGATTGCATGTTATTGGCCACTGGCCCCGCATAATCAGCCCATTACGGTTTCCCGACTTCTCCGTAACCGGACAGACGATATTCGTCCCTTCTGACTTTCATTCATGTTTTTCATCAGGTAAACCGCTACCTTGAATTTTCATAAGTCCCTTGCAGCTCAACAACAGGTGTAAAATCTCTGGATAAAAGATCGGCACCTCCAACTCTTAATAGGACGCAGGCATGGAGTACCCTTGGGCCTCCTATATGGCAGCTTATATGGGTAAATAACAACTCTCTACTGCATTTCTTGTCTTCACCGGATCTACAAACCCTTACCACATTCAGTAAGTGCCGGATGCCGGGTTATATCTATCTTGTTATTGTAAGGATCATCCGGCATTCATTGAGGAACAGACCCAGCTCTCTTGCTCTCTGGCTATTTTTAAAAATTTTCATCACTCGGTTCGGCCTTATCTGGATTCATGCGGTCCCCTTCCTTCGGTAAAGGTGTCACGCGGTCTGTTGAGGGATCCCTTAGCCATTCAATCTGGTCTGTACACTTCAATCAGGCCACCTGGCCACGAGACGAGGCATTTCCCTCATCCTCATACTTGTTAAAGACCCCGGTGACAGGCTTCTTGGAGAGAGGGGAGATGATTCGGTTTCAAGAAAAAGCCTTGCGCTCCTTCCTGTGCAAGTTGCCGAAGGACCCGTTCGTCCGATTCGCCTGACATCATCAGTACTGGCATCTGATGCCCCGACCATCGTAATTCATCTAGCATCGTCCGCCCATCCATCCTGGGCATGTATATCCAGCAAAATCCCATCCACCGAACGACGATCCAGAACATCAAGGCCCTCAGGACCATTTCTGGCCATCAGCACATCATATCCCCACTCCTGAAGACGTCACCTAACAATCCGGCCACTGATGGATCATCATCTACCCCTAACAAACATGGACGGATTTCCTTGGCTTCCGGCTCTTCCGCTGCCAAGCTTCCGGCCTTTGTTCGATGTGCCTGAAGGGTTTTCTGACAAGAAGAACAATAGGCTTTCCCATGATCGATATCAGAAAATGTGAGAAGATCCATCGCCAAAATTGACGCGAAATTCATCCCTTCCATCTTGTCGGTCAAACCACCCGATGGATCTTGCACCCGTTCACTCCACGGGAGCGAAGAGCCTATCGGGATGAAGACGAAGTGCCGTAACACTTGTCCCCGGGAGATGAACCCGATAAGTCTGATCCTCCCCACCACCACCACATCGGACACAGGTTAAGCTGTCTTCTCGAATGGCATAGGGATCCGATGGCCAATCGCCGAGTGTTTTCTCTGCCACTTATAATACGTTTCGATGTATTCAAAGATACTGGAGGGGGTCATGCGCCGCGTCACGTACCGCTCACGGTGAACCAGTTCCACTTCTAGCGTGTGGGAAACACTCTCCGTGACGGCATTATCCTAACAGGTGGCTCTGCGTCCCATGAATCCGCACAGCACATGGCTCCTGATCAATTGCTGATAGCGCTAAAAACAATATTGGCTCCTTCGATCGGAATGAATAATCGTGTGCGTGGGAAAGCCGCGACGAAACAGCGCCATGATGAGGGCGTCACACACCAATTGGTGTGTCATCAGTCTGGCCATCGACCAACCGAAGATGGCTCGTGAATACAGGTCCATCACCACGGCCGGATATAGCCATCCTTCATCGGTTCAGACAGGTCCATTTCTGATGGGGGCCACGGCGGGAAAAGCCTAGTTGGATGAGATCGGGGCGACCGGTTTGGAATGTGTCGAATCGGTAGTCACCTTGAACTTCTTGGCCTGAATCGCTTGCAGCCCCAAGTCGCACGTCGCGCCACCCGGTTTTCACTAGGGATGCCTGCATCGTGAAGCGCCTCGACCATGGGAAGCGCCCCATATCATTGCCGATGCGTAGAAAAGATCTCGCGGATCCGCCTATCCAGCACGAGAATCATTTTCGAATTCTTAACTCCGTGTCCGATATCTTGGGGAAAATCGGAATGATGGGTAAATTACTTTTTGTTCAATGCCCTCGTTGCAGTGCAATCATAAATTCCTCCTGAAGTCCAGGCTCACTTTGGATCGTGTGAAAAATTAGATTGTAGTCTTCAACCGAAAGCCCATGATTTGCGACAGCCTGGGTCATTTTTTGGTTTGCTTCTTCCTGCAACGCATCAGATTGGCCCGGCTCGGATTGCATGATCCGCTGTGAATATGTGTCACTGAGCTCCGATACTTCTTTGTAAGCTCCGGCAAAAGGTTCAAGATTTTTTCGAACCATTTCCTCTGGTGTAAATTGTGAGGAACCATCCGCGGCATAGAGAACGGCCGCTGGCATCAATAAACAAGCACCGACGAAACAAGCCGCAATACCAAAATTTTTAAGCTTCGATTGTTGTGATTTCATACTCTTCTCCTCGTAGGTTAGTTAATAATGGATATAAAACTTTTGAAAACCGCCTTCAAACATACATTCCTTTTCGGTCAATCATTCTTCCTTAATTTTCTATGCCTAACCCGGCTCCGGTTAAGGCTCGAATAAGATCATGTCGGGTCAGGGAGCCGATGACTCGTCCTTCCCTCGTAATTGGTACTAACTGTAATTCTTCGTCCTGAAATAGTGTGACGACATCAGAGATGGGTGTCATTTCCGTTACCGTTGAAGTCCGAGCTTCTTTCATGATGTCCTCAACTTTTACCTCGCTAATATCCTTCCCGGAATACAAGGCATTAAGAATTTGTGACTCCCCAAGGAATCCCGCCAAATGCCCCTCGTCGTCGACCACAGGAGCCACCACCAGATGATTGGACAAAATATCCATAATGGCGGAACTTCCTTCTGATTGAACAAGATAGATCGCCATATGAGTTGGTACGATATCTCCAACTGTTGAATACCCTGTTGCAGACATTCCCGCTATAGCCATTACGCCCCCCTTTCTTTGGTTCTTTCAAAGGTTTGTTGATCCACCCTCGTCAATCTGACTCATTCTTATTTATTACCAAGCAAAAGGTGGACCCAAAACACATTCGTTGAGCCACAGTTAAATTTCTCTTAATTTTCATAATATTTCAAAAGACCTGGCGAGATGGAATCCTCTTTAGCAAAATTCCAAGAGGACTACATTGAAGTAAAAATTACAGAAACTCGAGTAATTCCTACAGACTTGAAAACTGAAATGAAAATTATGCATGGAGCATTACATTTGATGGGCTCTTATTCCATGGACTTAGCCGATAAAAGACGATCAGCTCAAACTCGCCCCGGGATAACCTTGCGAATGCGGTGTATGGCGGTCATGGACAGATTGCCATCAATTCTTCAAATTTTTTAATCCTATACAAGGAGATTCATCGCAGGATTTATTATCATTAATTCACATAAATCTTTTCGAATGGGGTTAGGGACGATAGGGGATGGCGTCCATAATGGAACCTTTACAGGGGTAGAAAAACTTAATGGCTCTGCTGAGTATCTTGGGCAGGGGTTGTCATCTATTTCTCGTTATCTTCTCATTTCATTCATTAACCAAAATTCCATCTTGTCTGTTCTAAAAACACCGTTTGTATAGAGGAACCGTATGCAGGCTCTTTGGTCATTCTTTTCCAACACCTCCTAGCACGCCTCAACTAAAAATAAAAAATTTCCTCAATATGGGAAAATCTTTTTGCTCCCAATTTTCACAAAATTTTTTCTGAATCTCATTCGTGTAACCCTTACATGGCTTTTGGTAGATTTTACATTTTCATTTCTGATCAGACCTCACTTTATCTTCGAAAATTCCACTTCATTACAAAAAAAGTTTTAACCAATCAATCACTTAGCCCTGTTCTCATTAAAGAAATTTGTGGGCATCAAGTTTGCTTTAGACGAATACAACTAAGATTAAGTTTCTCGCGGAGATTTTACTAAAATTTTTTCATTCCCTTGAAAGGAGTTTCCCATGAGAATCGCCCAACTGGCTCCCTTGGCTGAAAGTGTTCCACCAAAACAATATGGAGGAACCGAACGGATTGTTTCCTATTTAACCGAAGAACTTGTTCGTCAGGGGCATGATGTCACTCTGTTCGCTTCAGGTGATTCTCAGACCACTGCTCATCTGAAATCCATGTGTCGAGAAGGACTTCGAAAAACTAATGGGGTCTCCAATCCTCAGGCTCCCTTTACCATGATGCTGGAGAAAACATTCTCCTCAGCAGACCAATTTGACCTCTTTCATTCTCATTTGGATTTTTTAGCCTTTCCCTTAGCCCGGCGTTGTGGGACTCCCGTCCTCACCACACTTCATGGCCGCCTTGACCTTCCCGAATTGAAACCCATTTTTGCAGAATTTTTAGATTGCCCCCTTATTTCCATTTCCAATGCCCAACGGAACCCTCTGGCCTGGGCGAACTGGAAAGAAACCATACACCATGGATTACCCGAAGACCTGTATAGTTTTCATCCTCATTCAGGTTCTTACCTCGTCTTTGTGGGACGATTGACTCCCGAGAAACGACCCGATCATGCTATTGAAATTGCCAAACGCGTGGGCATGCCTTTAAAAATAGCCGCCAAAGTCGATCCTGTTGACCAGGAATATTTTCGTACCGTTATTAGACCCCTTTTATCGGATCCCTTAGTCGAATACGTGGGTGAAGTCACGGATGCCGAAAAAAATGACTTAATCGGCAATGCCTATGCTTTGGTCGCACCTTTCGATTGGCCAGAACCTTTTGGATTGGTGTTTATCGAGGCGTTGGCATGCGGTACACCGGTGTTAGCATATCGTCGAGGTTCCGTTCCAGAAATAATTGATGACGGGCATACTGGATTCATCTGTGACACCATGGAACACATGATCAAAGCCGTGCCCTGCATCTCTTGTCTTGACCGTCAACCATGCCGATCGGCCTTTGAACAACGGTTTACCGTTAAACGAATGGTTCAAGATTACATAAGAGCCTATAAAAATCTGTTGAACTTCCCGCAGGAGACCTACCAACCTTCCATAAACGGTCGGGAAGCGGTTGTGAATTTTTAATCTTATTATTTATGACAGGTCTATTAGGCACCCTTTCATGTAAAACCAGGAACATCATGGCTACCTCTAATCATTTGGACTCCTTACCCAATAGATGGGATCTGTTTAGAAATCGAAACTTCCGCATGCTGTGGGCCTCACAGGCGGTCTCACAAATTGGGGACGGGTTAACCAAAGTGGCACTCTTATGGTTTGTTTACCAACTGACGGGATCAGCCTTAAAAATGACGATCATCGGTCTTTTGCAAACGATTCCCCCGCTGATTCTGAGCCCGGTCATCGGTGTGTATTTAGATCGATTGCCTAAAAAACCCGTGATGGTGATCCTTGATGTCATTCGAGCTTTTTTAATTGCTCTTATTCCTGTCCTGTATGTTTTTGATGCCCTGACCCTGGAAGCGTTGTTTATTGTGGTGTTTTTCACGGCCATTTTCTCAACTGCTTTTGGGCCGGCATTGGCTGCATCCCTTCCTCTTCTAGTCAAACCCTCTGAGCTCATGTCCGCCAATTCCCTTCTTCAATCCACCACGAATATGGGCATACTGATCGGACCAGCCATATGCGGTATCTTGATTGCATGGCTGGGCACCCAGAATGTTCTCTACGTAGATGCGGCAACCTTTCTGTTATCCGCCTTGTGCCTATTGCCGATCAAAGGTCATTTGTTGACGACCGCTCCCAGGATCGCCAATGCGACCTCGAATATCAGTCAGGACCTGGCTGTCGGAATGCGATTTGTGTTTAGAGAAAAACCCGTGCTTCGCGCACTTCTCATTACAACGGTCTTTTATACGTTGGGAGCCAGCGCCTTTATTTATGTGCTTCCACTTTTCGTCAACGATCACATTGAAGCCGATCCTCGATGGTTAGGGTGGCTGTGGTCCGCAATGGGGGCAGGAATGCTTACTACCTCCTTTGGTTTGAGTTGCGTGAAGAAGCTGGAACGGAAAAGTCGGACTTTCCTCATGGCCATCTCCATGGTCGTGGGAGGAAGTGCGCTGCAGTTACTTGCTCATTCCCACTCGATCGTATGGGGATTTATCCTCGTGACACTTATTGGGGCCAGTACGGCTGCCTTCACACCCATTGCCTGGTCTATCATCCAGGAAACGACTCCCAACCATTTAATGGGACGAGTGTTTACCTTAATCAATACTGCGAGCATGGCTATGGCCAGCGGAGGCATGGTGGCCTTTGGAGGAGTGGCCGATACCTTCGGTTCAATAGCTGGCATTTCTATGATTGGTTTCGTATTTTTGATCACAGGCATGGTGGTGATTTTTTCGAATCGTCCCTCCATTCAGGCAGAAAACCTTCTGCCGTGGAAGGCAATAGAATCTCCTAACCATTCTGATTCAAAAAGGGCATGGCATCCAGTCAGAATTGGCAATTCCACTTCTCCGTTCGATAGACCATGGAGAAGGCACCCTGCAGAGATTTTGAATATCTACCCATATTCATTTGGACAAATATCCTCTGTCCCGCCAGCATCTGGCTCACGCGCACCGCCGCACCGGCAAAAATTCCGCATGAGTCCTCATTCCCTCATCTATAGGAATGAAAAGGTAAATTATGAAGCAATTCCTCCTTAGACCGTTTTTCATACTTATAAAACAATTTAAGGTAGGAGAATTTTTCCAGCCCATTTAGCCCCGGAGGGTTCATCGTTTCGACAGGACCTCTCAATTAGGAAGGTTTAGTTAAAAACCAGGCAATCAGGTAGCAAAGATCATGAGTCGTTTTTCATGAATTTATTTTCCCTGGTGTCCCTTCTGAAGGGTTTCTAAAATAATTAAAGCCCAAAGGGAATCGGTATGAAACATGACAAATTTCAATAACCTATTTATGAAATCGACTTTTACGTTAGCCTGTATCATTACATGCGGGCATATATGGGCCATTAACGTGACTCAGGGCTATGACATGCCCATTTCAGTGCCAAACCGAACTCCTATTCTTCGTGTTCAAGACCATCAAACGAACCCATCCCCGAAAAGGGAATCTTCTGGTGAAGACCAGAGGAAAGCATCAGCCAACATTATAGAATCCCAGAATTTGGAATTAAAACTGGCGTTTATGGGCGATCCCCGTCTCTTTCCTTACGATATCGATTGCCAGATCCAAGAGAAAACAGTCAAATTGACAGGTGCGGTAACCCTTGAAGAAGAAAAGAACTTGGCCACACTCTTAACTACCCATCTGATAAAGGAAAAAGAGATTGTCAATCTCATCGAAGTTCGTCCCTCCTTGAGTGCAACCCTGCAGGCCGGCCTGGACACTAGACTGACAGAATTAGTTAAACAGCGTTTTGTCAAAAGCCAAACCTTGCGAGACGCCAACTTTGAAATTATCACAATTCGAGGGATGGTCTCTCTAAAAGGCCAAACCCGATTTCAGGTGATTGCCTTGGAGGCAGCACAAGCCGCCCGGGAAATTCCCGGGGTCATTGCTGTTCTTACTCAAAACATTCGTCTTGAGGCAGGGAATGAGTGAAGGAACTCATTTGGAAAGTAATGTCCAAACTTTCTCTATCTTCTCCTATCCTTCCTCAATCTTTTGCTTGTGTTATCAATCCCCCGCTCTTATTACAAAGGAATTTTGGAATTATTTGGTGGAGTCAGCTTATCTCTCAAATCGGAGATGGGGTGACCAAACTGGCACTATTATGGTTTGTCTATGCGGTCACCGGCTCCGCGCTCCAAACAACAATCATTGGAATCCTGCAAACACTCCCTCCGATTGTGTTGGGCCCCTTCATCGGGGTGTTCATTGACCGTTTCCCCAAAAAAATCATTCTAATCGGGACGGATCTTTTACGGGCACTGGTTATTGGAGTCATTCCCTGCCTGGTCTCACATGAAGCATTCACGGTTGAATTTTTATATATTTTGGTATTTTGCAATGCGGTAGCCACTTCCTTATTCGCTCCGGCCTTATTTGCCTCCATTCCATTTATCGTGGAGAAATCCGCCTTAACAGCCGCAAACGCCCTCCTGCAAAGCACAATGAGTCTGGGAGTAATATTCGGCCCGTTGTTGAGCGGGTTAGGGATAGCCCTTTTAAGTTCCCAGGAGGTGCTCTGCATTAATGTCTTGACCTATATTGGATCGGCCCTGCTTTTGGTATTTGTTTCGATTCCCGAGGTAACTCACCGAGCTAAAACCCTCCAAAACTCAATCACCAATTATGTAAAAGATTTACAAGAGGGCGTCCAATTTACCTTTTTCCAGCAGCCCGTTATTCTTCCTCTTATTCTTACGGCAGGACTGTACAGTTTTGTTATGAGTGCCTTTCATACTTTATTGCCGGTCTTTGGCAGGAACATGTTGAAATTTGGGCCAGTGGAAGTCGGTTATGTCACATCAGGTGTAGGAGTTGGCCTATTTTTGGCATCCCTATTCCTTGCCAAAGTCTATCTCGGAGCACAGTGGCGACGCATTCGTCTATTAGCCACAACCAGTCTTGTGGCCGCATTCGCCTTATGGGCGTTCATCGGAACCAATTCGTTGCCCCTCACCTTGTTAATCGTTTTCGTTATTGGCATGGGTAGCGGCGTTTTGACCCCAATTGAGTGGGGAATTATCCAGGAAATCTCCCCTCCACAACTTATAGGACGGGTTCTGGCGTTATATGGAACCTTGGCCATGCTCGCGGCCATCGGAGGAATGACGACGTTTGGGTGGGTTATGGAACAGTTCGGAGAAACCTGGACGCTTCTGGGTATGGGGGTGGTCCTACTCATCACGTCTCAGATCGCATTCCAACTTTCCAATAGAGTCCGATCCCACTCAAATTATGAATAGTATTTGAGTGAAATCCTTTCCTCCTGTTCATTCCTGTATCCCAAAAATATCTCCTTCCCATTTCCCAATGACAACCGGCAAACGCCTTGATTTAGTAGATACCCACGGGCTTACGCCGCGTGGCACTTAAAATTCAAATTCGAGTTGAATCTGCCCTTTGTCCATTCGTCCTTGATGCTCCCCGTACCGCCGGATGACGGCCTCATTCAACCCCACCGTCGAAGAGAAGAACCCCGGAGACCACAACACCGCCCCCCAGTACGTCCGCTTCAGTTCGAGATACCGGAGCCGCAGTTGCCGGCTCACATTCGCTTTCATCTTGCCCACCATACTCGAGACCGCATATTTCGGAGGTATCACCAGCACCATGTGGATATGGTCAATCTGCACACTCCATTGCTGTACCTCCACATCGGGATGATACTGTTGGATTTGCGGCAACGGCTCCTGCACAAAGAGCTTGATTGCCCCCGCAAAATGCGCCGTCGATACTTGGGGATCCACACCACATGATAGTGATGCTGATACGCCCCATGGGCACTGAGCCGTACTTCCATGCGCCAGTGTCATCTAAAATCCTTCATGTGGCAAGGACCCCCCCGCTTCCAGCGGGGAGCGCTTTCACCCACGGGCTTACGCCACGTGGTCCTCCGCCCTGGCTTTGATAGGAAGGGGGAGTTCCCACGATGAACTGGAGAGGATAGAATTTTAACTGTTTTTATGGAAGAGAAGAACAGCAGAAAGAGATCAGGGAGTTTGTGGTTCTTACCAAATTTTTACCAAAATTTTCGGAAAGTTTATCACATTCAATCGGAACTTTCCCCCAAGAAGAGATTTTTCATTACACCTAATTTATTCTGAAAAACCGCATCCTTGACGCTGGAATTACTCTGATCCTCAGAAAATCAAATATAAGGGCACCTCTAAAAACGTAAAGGTTGACTCATTTGTCCCTTGGTGAACCAGCGGAATTGGAAATGGCCCGACGATGTGAGAGGATGGGAAAGGTTTTTGGTCTTGGTTTTGTCCCATAGGGATCCCCCTCAACCTCCGGTTAGGCCACGTGCCGAGGAGCTGACAGCGTGAGCCAAAGAAAGCGGTGAAAATTATACGCGAGGATCCGGAGCCCAACGTTGGCCCGGACCCGGACGAGCCCGATCGTGCGAATCAGTTTGCCGCCCATGGCCATGACGTGATGGCCGAAGACATGTTCCACACGGGCCCGAGTCCGCGCCTGTTGCTGATTGCGGGCTTTCTGTCGAGCCGTTAAGGGGGTCTGGCGGTAGCCTTTGTGCTGAATGCGTGAGCGTAATTGCCGCCGCCTCAAGTGCGTTTCAATCTCGCGGGAGCGGTAGGCCGCATCGGCCCAGACCTCCCTGCCAGCAGCCTTGGCCAGTAACACGTCCTCCAGGACTTGACTGTCATGCACGGTGGCGGCGGTCACCGTATACCGCCGAATGAGTTTATGCTGCCGATCTACATTCACATGATTCTTGTAGCCGTAGTGATTCATGCCGTGCTTGACGGTCCACCGCGCCTGGGTATCTTTCTGGCGCCGCTTGGCTGGCTGCGCCTCCCCCTCGGCCGGGCAGTCCCCGGCTTGGATGGCCGCGTTTTCTCCCCACGTGTGGCGTTGAGTCGGCACCGGGACGAGCGAGGCATCAATCACGTGGCCGCCGCAGGCTTGTAAGCCGTGCTGGGCGAGCGAGCGATCAAATTGCTGAAAGAGCCGTTCGACGACCCCGGCTTGGGCTCAGGTCTCTCGACACAACCAGATCGTCTTGGCATCGGGAATCCGCTGATGCAGATCAAGCCCTAAGAAGCGCAGGAAGGAGAGGCGGTCACGAATCTGATACTCCGTTGGGTCGTTGGACAAATGATAGAGGGCTTGCAGCACGAGGACTTTGAACATCAGCACCGCATCAAATGGGGGCCGGCCGCCCTTCTGTCGGGTGGAGCGCCGCAAGGGTTTTTCCAACGTGGGGCGAAAGCGGGCCCAGGGGATGTGGTGCGCAAGGCGTTCTAAGGAATCGTCTTGCTGGCTGAGGGCATCGTAACGGTGGGCGAGATCAAAAAAGCCCAGTTAGTTTGGTGTCGACATAGATAGCTCATCCTCCTTCGGAGAACTTATGCCAGTCAGCCGGAATTGTCAGCAGTTTTTAGAAATGCCCATAAGTCTAATACCGTAAAATTTTCAAAATTCATTAAACCCTTCTACAACTTTTAACGATAAATCAGAGAGAGAACAGGGTTTCTCCAGAATGGCATAAACCCCTGCCTGTTCAGCTTTTTTTCGAATGGGCACACTGACATCTCCTGACACAAAAATTATGGGTACATAACTGTGATTTTGCTGCAGCCAATCGATTAATTCTAACCCATTCATTTTGGGCATGCGAAAATCAGTCACCACCATATCGACATGCTTTTTTTTGAGTTGTACTTTGGCTTCCTCCCCATTTCCTGCTTCAACACACGTCAGTCCTAATCGTACCAACCGGTCACGTAAAAGGAATCGAAAGTCTTTATCATCATCAACAATCATGACGATTTTGCCTGTTGATCCTTTCTGAGGCAATGGTTCCCATGTCCTCACAAAATCATACCTATTGAATATATTCCCAAGTAACTGTGTGGTCATCCTGAGCCTCCTTCATTATTCATTATTTCAATTTGCCCCAAATACCTCTTCCATAAAAGAATTCCATTTAAATAATACTCTTTAAATGTTTCCATCTACACGACTTTCGGTGCCTGAACCGCGACGCATGTCCTCCGAATTTTTGCACCATGGTGAAGGGGTTTATTCCCACTCAGACAGCGCTTTAAAACCTTTCATAATTAAATATTTGAGGCAACATTTTGACGCATTAGTTAGAGGTTGCCCCTGGTTCATCCTGAAATTCTTCGATCTTAATTGCGTATCCAGCGTTTCCTAATTGAGCGATAATGGTGCTCCCTTCATGAATATTCCCTTCAAGAGTGCTCCGGGCATCAAGATGTAAAATTTCTTCATTCTCACCCCGATTTACAATAAGAAAGTTTCCATCCATTCGTTCGACTCTTCCGCTGATTTGATGCGGCAAATCTGGATTGTTTGAATTCGTATTTTTCTGCTCAATTTTTTGAACGGTTTGAATCCTTCCATTCCTTTCAATGCTTGCCTTAACATGATCCCCTAAAAATATGTTTCCTATTTTCTGTGTATTTTCTCCAAGGTGGAGGTCCCATACTTTCCCTAACGGCGTCTTCAATTTGTATTGTCGATCCTCCATTTGAGAAAAATCTTTTCCCACAAATTCCCCCTGCACCCTTATAACCTCTCCTTCAATGATGATTTGCCCGATGTCGTCTTGTCCTTGAATCACATCCTTTCTTTGACTATCCTCGGAAAACATCGCCAAATCCTTTGAAGGATCCAAAGCCAAAACTCCGACCATGAGGATCAAGGAAATACCTATTGCAAGGTGAAAATGATTAAAGTTTTGTCTCTTCATGGCCATCTCCTCTTCTTCAACCCACTCAACCCTTCATTCGCCTGAGAATCGTGGAAAGCTTCTCTGCGAACTTCCCCCATTCCAAAGAACCCTCACTCATTCATTAGCACTTTCACTTTCTTGGCATGACCGTCTCCCTCTACCATAGCGATAATCGTTACTCCTGGCAGAACACGACCAATGGTGTCGGTATACTTATCCACTTGAATCTTCCATTCAGTCCCTTGGGAATCTTGCACAACACACCAATCACCCTGTACGTCTT
Source organism: uncultured Nitrospirales bacterium (assembly GCA_963801755.1). GTDB lineage: Bacteria > Nitrospirota > Nitrospiria > Nitrospirales > UBA8639 > Nitrospira_E. The sequence continues at coordinate 175,154 of CAWDGE010000015.1, forward strand.
GGACAATCCCGCTTACCATGCTCAATAGTTCTTTCTGGTGTGCTTGTTGGGTCAAGTCATTGGTCGTCCCTCCCATTTCCGAGGCCTGTGCAATCGGAATGACACAAATGGAAAAGAAAAACACCGTTATGAAATACGAAAAGATTTTCATGAGATCCTCCTTAGGTTATAGGGTTTTTTGAATTCCCTCCCAACCATGCGAAGATTTTTCAGGAAAGAGGGTCTTCATCCTAATATAGCTACAACGCAACTTTCAGGCCAGAACAGTTCTGTCGACTTATTCAAGAAAACATCGTTGAGAAATCACGTTTTTTTAGATTGGAATACCAGGAGCATCAGAGAGGACCATGTAAAAAGTCCTCGAATTGGTAAAAATTACAAAAAGGTTGAAATTTTTACAAAGTAAAAGTAATGGATAAAGGAAAAAACCAGTGATCAGCAGATGCGGTTTTAGAAGAAAAAGAATTAGGGGCGAACCAAAAGGAGGGGAGAAGGCTGGAAAGGAAGAGTGTCAAGAGCCCGGAGCGGACTCTTCACCTACCGAGAGTTTCCATCAGAGATTTTAGATGGGAAGGGCGAATGGGTTTTTCCAAGCATCCGGCCAAATTGAATTGTTGAGCGCGGGCCTGAATCCCTTTTTCTCCACTGACGACAATGATGTCTATGCTTGGGTTAAATGATCTGAAAATCCGGATCAAATCCCAGCCATTAATTTCCACATTCATGACCGGAGGAAGGTTGATATCGATAACGGCCACTTCAAAAAAATTTTCTTTGATTTTCTTAATAGCCTGCAAGCCATCTTGGGAGGTATCCGCATGATATCCATACATTCTGAGCATAGACTTCAGGCCCTCACGGCTATTCATATCATCCTCCACGATTAACACGTTCTTTTTAGTCATGAGGCACCATATTGAGGGGCATGGCCGTCAATAGCCGCGAGCCAGCTGATTGGCTTTCAATGTTCACTATTGTAGTTTCTCCCTGTTAATCCTAAAAGTGTCAAGAACATTCTCTTCTATGGTTTTGTGGAATTATTGACAATTTCTTTAGTCAAGGTATGGGCTTTCTCGGATAGATTCAATGCCATGGACAGATCATTTTGAGAAAAAGCCTCTTGGGCTTTTTCAAGAAAACTATTGATTGAAACATAGGTATCGTATTGTTCCTTGGATAACTGCCTTTCATTTATGGTGCGCAACAAATTTTGCGTCTCATCAATTTTTGCCTTGTATGTCATAATCACCTGACCATTATCTTTATTGGGTATCTCGGGGACAAGGATTGCCGGTTTTTGCTCTTGGGAAGCCGGGGGTTGTTGTTGAAGTTTATCGGGTTGGATTGTATTTTCCCCGGGGATAGGCTCAAAAGGGGTGGAATCGTCCACCGAAACTGGCCTGATGTTAGATGAATTGGAGGAAAGATGAATGAATGAGGGGTCGAAGGACTCTATCATTGTTTTGATCTGATTGGGATACCAAAAGTCAATTCGCGGTACACCATTGCCTAATGAGCACCCACTAAGGAACAAGCTCATTCCCCATACCAGAAATTGACTTCCACCCATGAAGACCCTCCGTTGAAGACATGACAACAAAAACGTCACCTCAAATCTTTCTTGGTAGTCGGATAATAAAGGTGGTGCCTTTGCCCATTTCCGTTTGAACATCAATAATTCCTTCATGCAATTGAATAAACCGATAGACTAACGAAAGACCCAGACCACTTCCATGATGTTTGGTAGTGTAATACAATTGAAAAATTTTTTCTTGTATTTCAGGAGGAATACCAGGACCTTGATCGCTGATTGAAACCCGGATTTCATTATCTTGATGGGTCGATGTGGCAATTCGAATATCCCCGCCTTGTTCTTCCATCGCTTGACAGGCATTCAAGATAATGTTGAGAAAAACCTGACTTAGGAGATCAGGATCTGCGGAAATGACTGGAAGATCTGACTCACCATCCAGGACAAAGCGGATGCCCTTATTTCCCCATTCCATTTCTAAAAGACCCAGCTCCCTCTTGAGCACCTGATTGACATTCACGGATGAAAGTTCCAGTTCCTGCGGTCGCATGAATTTTAAAAAACCAAGCACGACACGATCCAAACGATGAACTTCCCCTTCCAGGACTTCTAAACTTTTCTGAAAGTCTCCATTGAGGCTCTTGGTTTCCTCCTTTAAAATTTCGAGATGAATAACCATTGAATTTAGAGGATTTTTGACCTCGTGGGCGAGCCCTGAAGTCAGTTGTCCCAAAGTCGTGAGCTGGGCCGCATATCGGACCAAGGATTGCAAGGTTTTCATGGCTTCCAAATCTCTACATAAAATCATGGCTCCGTGAATCTGTGAAAAGGGTCCCAAACACACGACGGAGATATAAAATGACTTACGTTCCCCCTTTTTGGGCAAGAAACAGGAGACGGCATTGAAATTCTTTTTCTCCGTCAATGCCTTTTCCACCAATTGAATGAGTGGAGCAAAAGAGTCACCCAGCAACGTCCAGACGACCGGGGAGAGGAGAAATCGGCATATCCACCATGGTTTCCATCGCCTGGTTTATAAAGAGGATTTGGCCTTCTGCATCAATAAGGATGATCCCATCCTCCAAATGTTCAATGACTCCTTGAAGATGCGTCTCCTCACTCAGGGTTTTGAGACGATCAGATTTCAATTGTTGCCCCAACAACTGGAGTTGCGACGCCAGTTCTCGAAATTCATCCGTCCGGCTTAAATCCGTTAACACATCAAAACGGCCTTGACGAAGTTGCTCCATTTGATCAGCCAAGGCATGGATAGGACGCAAGGTCAACGTCGCCAGCCCCATCGTTAACAACCAGGCAATAGGCAAGGCCACCAGGGCAAATACAACGCTGGTTTTCAAGGAAGACGTCATTCTTTCACGAAGCAGACTGGTATGGATACCCACAATGACTTCGCCGATGGGGACATTGTCCCATGTCATGGGTAGCGAGCTGTCAAAAATTGATCCCTCCTGATACAGCACCGTAAAACGGTCAATGGGTCCCAGGGAAAGAAGGTCTTCGAGTTTGGGCCTGGTCGGATGTGGGCGCTCAGTTTTCGCGCCTTCGGAATGCAAAAGGGTTTTCCCTTGAGGGTCAACAATAAGGGCATAGAGAAGATGCGGCGAGTATCCCACGCTGGCTTCAAGAAATTTCTTGAGTTCCTGATTTGTGGCCAGCAGGACAACAGGATGGGTGTCGGGTGACTGAGCATTCAATACAACCCGTTTACTGTACTCAAAAATTTGTCGCTTTATGAGAGAAACCTGCTCCGAGGTTTCCTGGACGATGACACTGCTTAACTGAGAAAGATTAAGAAACGTACTGCCAACCACCACCACCAGTGTAAGAACTGTAACCCCTAACGATTCCTTCCCCTTAACGTTCAATCGCATCATGTAACCCATACCGATGAAGCTTATTGTGAAGCGTTTTCAGACTCACCCCAAGAATTTCCGCGGCCCGCGTCTTATTATTTTGATGATGCTTAAGTGTCTGAACGATGAGTTGGCGTTCAGCATCTTCGATCGTCGATCCCATGGGCAGTCGCACCGTCTCCCCCTTCGCTTCCGGATTTTCCCCGTCCGCTGCTTTGGCAAATTCAGGAAGATGCGCGATCGAAATCACATCTGCAGTACACGTCATCACGGCCCGTTCAACGGCATTTCGTAATTCACGGACATTTCCAGGCCAGGTATGCTTCATTAAACGTTCTAATGCTTCATCATTAATGGACTGGACGGTTCTCGTATAATTGATATTAAATTCTTCAATTAAGGCCTTAACCAATAAAGGAATATCGTCTGTTCTATCTCGTAGGGGCGGGAGATGGATGATACACACATTCAAACGATAGTACAGATCTTCGCGCAATGATCCATCCTGTATAGCCTTCAATGGATCCTTATTCGTGGCGGCCACGACACGGACGTCGACCTGGATGGGAACGGTTCCGCCAATCCGTTTGACTGAGGAATCTTGAAGAATTCTCAGAAACTTGGCTTGAATGCTTGGACTCATTTCGGCCACTTCATCCAGAAAAAGAGTACCTCCATGTGCCAGCTCGAAACACCCCGGCTTTCTATCCAAGGCTCCCGTAAAGGCGCCTTTTTCATGCCCAAATATTTCACTCTCCAAAAGGGTTTCCGGGATAGCCGAACAATTCACCGGAATAAACGGTCCCTTGTTTCTTTCAGACAAATCATGAAGACTTTGTGCAACCAATTCTTTTCCTGTGCCACTTTCACCGAGAATGAGGACCCTCGCCGGCGTCGGAGCCGCCAGCTCAATAAGACTATATATTTCCTGCATGGGTTTACTCTTACCCACCAATTTTCCGAGTCCCCACAAACCTTTGAGCCTTTTTCGCAACAAAATCATTTCTCTATGGGTCTCTCCCTTTTCCAATGCTTTTTCCACCATAATGCGTAGCCTGGCCACATCCAGGGGTTTAGTCAAATAATCGTAGGCACCCTGCTTGATAGCCGAAACGGCCGTCTCAATGGTCCCATGACCAGTCAGGACGATGACCGGACTGAATATTAATTCTTTCTGAAGAAACTGTATGAGCTCGAGCCCATTGAATCCAGGCATTACCAAATCCGTAATGACCACATCAGGATGAAAATGAGGGATTTTAGTCAGAGCTTCCTTCCCATCCCCGGCTTGCTCCACTTCATAACCCCATTTGGCCAAAAGGATAGCCAACCCTTCACGAGAAGCCTCTTCATCATCAACAACAAAAATTTTTTGACCCATAATTCATCTCGCAGTGGAATCCGCCACTCATGATCGTCGATCATTCAGACCATTAAGGCCTAATCTTTTTAAGCAGGTAATGTGTATAGATTTTTAAAATTATACCCTTTAGCAGGAGAATCTTCACCAAAAAAGAGCGGGGCGCCTAACCCACGGTTGAAGAAAGTCCTTTGGTAAGAAAAAATGGATAAGACTTGACTTTCGCTGGGGAAATTCTTTCAGGCCATTACCGCCTCCCCTTGAAGAAAGTCGGAGACCGGGAGCCCGGCAAGTCGTCATGGATTCGGATTGTTCAATTTTCACCCGGATTTGCACTCAAAATGGCCATAGAGATTTTATGAACCGGTGCTGTTTTTGGGGTAGATCGGCCATAAAATCCTGCTGATGGACTTCCTGCCCCCAGGTACGGAAGAAAAAAAGAGGCCACCAAGCCTTCCTATTCCCTTCTCGAAGATGAACAAAGGCTTCCTGAATGAATTCCTTTCCCCACTGCAATATTCCCGTGAATCATGCATCAAAAGATCTGAGGCGATTTTCCGCTTTTATTGCCTCGGGTTTTGAAAATGTCCGTTCAGATCAATAAAATGATTAATACATTCACTTTTCGCTAATCAAAGGATACGAAATGGATAAAAAAATTGTCCGGATAGGAGATGAACATTATATTCTGGCGACTTCTGCGCTTGCCGATTCCCGAACACATGTCTTAAAGGAGGGAGAGACATTTGGCATTTTTAATCCATACGGTGACATTCAACACGTGGGACTAGGTGAGCAGGGTCTTTACCATGAAGGGACACGTTTTCTTTCAGGATTGGAATTCCACTTTGAGGAAACCCACCCCTTCCTACTCAGTTCTGCGATCAAGGGAGACAATGCCTTACTCGCAGTGGACCTGACTAATCCTGACCTGGATAGAAATGGGTTTCCATTCCTTCCTAGAGGCACTCTTCATATTTCGCGGACGAAGTTTCTCTATCAGTCTCGGTGCTTAGAGGAACTCCGGTTCACCAACTATTCGTTACATGCCTTGCACTTCGGATTTTCCATCCACTATCACGCAGACTTCGCTGACCTCTTCGAAGTAAGAGGGGAGCAACGGTCTCAACGGGGGATCATAACTAGCACCCTCCTGAACGACCACACTGTTTCTTGGGAATATCAGGGGTTAGACCATGTACAACGGATGACCCAACTGACCACCGATCTGGCTCCCCAACAAGCCACGACAAGTGCAATGGCGTTTGAATTATCGTTAAGACCTCAAGAGGAGAAAATCTGTCACCTCTCTATTGCCTGTTCAATAAAAGGCAACGCATTAGAACCTAAAATTTTTTCCACGGCCCAATCCCACGCGGCTCATACCCTACAAACAACTAAATCCCAGTTCTGCACAATTTATACCGGAAATGAACAATTCAACGACTGGATCAATCGATCCCTTGATGACACCTGCATGATGACGACCGACCTTCCTGAAGGGCCTTATCCCTATGCGGGCGTGCCATGGTACAGCACGGCTTTCGGGAGGGACGGCATTATTACCGCCTTGGAATGTTTATGGATTAATCCAAGTCTTGCACGCGGGGTCTTGAATTATTTGGCTTCCACCCAAGCGACGGAGATTATTCCTGATCAAGATGCGGAACCTGGGAAAATTTTACATGAAACCCGTAAGGGTGAAATGGCCGCCCTCAAAGAAATTCCATTCGGACAATACTACGGAAGTGTTGATTCGACGCCGTTATTCATCCTCCTAGCTGGTGCCTATTTTGATCGAACCGGAGACAAGGACTTTATCGTTTCGCTCTGGCCTCATCTGGAACGCGCTCTGACGTGGATCGATCTGTACGGGGATAAAGACAAAGATGGATTCGTGGAGTATTTCCGGCAAACCCCCACCGGTCTCGCTCAGCAGGGCTGGAAGGATTCCTATGATTCGGTGTTCCATGCAGACGGCACCATCGCCGAGGGACCGATCGCTCTCTGTGAGGTGCAAGGATATGTGTATGCGGCAAAACGGGCGGCCTCTCATTTAGCAAGACTACTTGAATACCCCGAGCGAGCAGAATCTCTGTTGCTTGAAGCCCAAACACTCCGCCACCAATTCAATCGTCAATTTTGGTCAGACGAATTAGATACGTACATCGTCGCGCTTGACGGGAAAAAACAGCCCTGTGCAATTCGATCCACCAATGCCGGGCATACGCTCTTCACTGAAATTGCCACACAGTATCAGGCCGAACGCATCGCGAAAGGATTACTAGAGGAGGATTTTTTTTCTGGTTGGGGAATCCGGACAATTCCGACAAATGAAATACGATACAATCCCATGGCCTACCATAATGGATCCATCTGGCCCCATGACAACGCTCTCATTGCCCTGGGGATGAGTCGTTATGGATTACCACAAGGCGTGGAACGACTCATCGGTGGACTCTTTGATTTGAGCATTCATGTTGACCTCCATCGACTCCCTGAGCTGATTTGCGGTTTTCCCCGCAAACCTGGAGAAGGTCCGATTCTCTATCCGGTCGCCTGTGCCCCTCAGGCATGGGCGGCAGGTGCGGTGTTTTTACTGCTACAGTCCTGTCTCGGGATTTCCTTCAACGGTGCCGAACAAGAAATCCGATTCACGCATCCATTTCTTCCCGAGTTTTTACCGGCTATTCAAATTAAAAATCTTCGCATAGGGAATCTTTCGGCAGATCTGAAATTTACGCGAACCGAATCAGATGTCATGATTAATGTAACCCGAAAGGATGACCTACTCAACATTGTATCAGTCCGATAACGGGATTCGGTTTAGCGCTCCATAACAGCAATTGAGTTTACGCAAAAAACCTCTCCTGGGGAGGGATCGCCACAATTTTCATTTTGTGGCAGCAGGAAATTCCCTCACCCGAGACCTATGGTTTGTACACTGATATAAAATGCAATTAGAACCCTTGAAGTTACTCCTTTACACTCTGACTCTCTTAAGGACGGGGAGGCTTAATACAACCCTCACTTATTCTTTTCCACATTTGATTTTTAATGATTCAATATTGTCAGACATGTCTAATTCTGCTAAATCACTGCTTCGTTGATTTGCCACAAACGCCACTTCGGTTCCGGAAAAATCCGGATCCTTATAGGCGTAAACCATGGCATTGGGTCCTACAATCAGACTTTCGATTTCATTATTCCAATTCTGACCAGCCACATCCTCTAACGTGGCTGACTGAAAAGGTCCCGCTACACGGACATGGGGATCGTCAACATCAAAATCAGTATCCTCAAATAACTCCGCCCAACAATTCTTATCGATGACCTGCATTTCCGTATCACTCGCACTGGCAATCATGTTTTTTTGGCCGTAGGCCACTCCCGCGATGAAGGTCAGAGCCAATGCCCCGTTAAGCATGTATGTGAATTTCATTTGACACCTCCGTATAAGTTATAAGTTCAATTAGAATATGAATTGACTCCTGCCGACTGGCCTGCGGTAAATACAACTCCCAGTGAACCTTCTTCTACGTCCATTCTCTCGAACGCTCAACCTCCTTTCCATAATCTGACACTCCTAAAGGGTGTTATGGCTCATACTACCCTTCACTTATACTCTTTCACATTGGATTTTAACGAATTGATAAGGTCAGAGATGTCTAATGCACCGAATTTCCTGTTCAGGAATTTGCATAAACTTCACTTCGATCACGAAAAATCAGGCCTCCTAAAGAAATGGACCATGGCGCTGGGGCCAACAATCAAACGTTGAATTTCATTTGGCCAATTCTGTCCGGCCACATTCTCTACCATGGCTGACTGAAAAATGAGTTCAATATTCGGACAGGAGGGATCGTCAACATCAAAATCAGTATCCTCAAATAACTCTGCCCAACGATTCTTTTCGACTACCTGCGCTTCCATACCACTCGCACCGGCGATCATGTTGTCTTGGCCGTAGGCCACTCCCGCGATGAAGGTCAGAGCCAATGCCCATTATGTATGTAAGTGAATTTCATTGGACACCTGCGTATTGAATTCAAACAATCAAATTTCCATGTCTATGTATCTCGTTGAGCAAATAAACTGTTCAGGTAATTTTTCGGTCTAAAGGCATGCAAAGGATGCAATTGACTGATGGTAAGAATCCAGTGCCTGGAATTCTAAAAAAATCACGTCACTTCCAGAGAATTCTTTTGTAACGTTTTCTGTCGGAAAATTTAGAGGAGCACAAGATACGGGTATGAGGAGGAGAGAAGTTCTAAATGGGCATTTCATTATCAAAAATTTCTATTGGGTTTCTGGCAATCGTATTAAATCCCATGTCATTACCTAACGTGTTCATGGAGAATCCCCCCAATCCCAAGCCATGCCCGACTTAGCGTTTTTCGGATGGATCACCACAAACCACCCACGGAGATGATTGAATAGGCATGCCGCAGACACCAGGCGGTGAAACTCCAACTTCCTTCTTTTTGCCAATTGAGGAGTACCCTTTCCCCGCAACCAGAAATTCTACGAGTTCCACATACCTCAGTGACTTTGTGAAACTCGCGCGATGATCAGGAGGTAATCTGGTGTTGCCTAAAGCCACGACCCTGAAGGAACTTGAGCGGGCTTATGAAAATCACAGACCCGCCGGCATGTCGGACCTAGAAAAATCATGGTGACAGAGGAGGCCGCATAAGATGCCATCTGAAAAGACCGAGGGTCACTCGTTAGTCGAGAATCCGCACGTCCACGAAATGCATGTCGGCCCGCTCCTGCCCGGTGTAGGCATGGCCGCCCGGCGGCGCGCCGGCCGGCGCATTGTCGATGATGTTGGTGGCCCGCAGCACGGTAACGAGTTTTCCGCTCTTGCCCCCTTCCTCGAGCCGAACCACGCCCACCCCTGGGCAGCGTGGTTGGCGGTGATCGGAGCCGGCCCACGAAACGCGATGAACAGGTATTCGCCGTCGGGGCTGCGGGACATCAGATCAGGACCCGGGTCGTTCAGTGGCATCCCGGGGTCGTCCTGGACGCTGGCTTCGGCGCAGGGACCGATACCCCTCCCGTTGCCATTGGCCGAGGTCAGGTCGTAGGTCTCCTTCCTTTTGGACCGGCCCATCGTCTTGACCACCTCGACAATGTTGCTGATCCGGTCGCCGGTGTGGACGTATCGCTCGTCTACCCTAGCCACCACACCGTGGGCGTCGCACCGGGTGGTGACGCCCGGCAGCTGTCCAGTCAGTTTAGGGACCGTCCCACCCATGTTGCCGTTGCTCTCAGTGTTAGTAGTGTCCTTGAACGCGACAACGGGGGTCGGTGTGTTCTCCGAGTTAAACCTATGGGCGAACGGGAAGCTCGCATGTCGAAGCGTGTAGACGGTAAAGGTCGAGTGAGTAGCCCCTGCCGGGGAGGCCGCAACACCGGCATCCAGATGGATGAGGCCGTTGGCCTGGGCACCGGCGCAGCCCGCGCCGTTGATCACCCCGCTGCCGTACTCACCTACAATCGCCATCGGGGTCGCGGCTGAATCAACTACCAGCAGGCCGCCGACGGCCAGGGTCACATAGATGAGTGCATTGTCGTAGGCCGGAATCGGACAGAGGATCGCCGTGTTCGGCCGCCCGCCGGCTGACCCGTTCGAGCCCGTAGTGCAGCCGTTCTCCTTGCAGAACCCGTTCGGCGTCAGGTCGCTAAAGTCTGGCAACCCGGCTTGGATGCTGCCGATCAGGGGGTTATTAATGGCGTTGTTGCCGAGGTACACACGCGGCGCCACCACGGTGGTCTGGCCCTTCCCGACGCCAAGAGCCGCATCCATGTCGTAGGTCAATCCGGTGATCTTGCCGTGGGCGTCACGAGTGACGTCGATTCGCTCGACGATCCTGCCGTCGAGGTTACACACGAGGATTGCGAGCCCGTCAAACCGCCAGAAGCTCATGTGGTTGGTGCGACCTGTTCCGGTCTGAGTCGCACGGAACAGAGCGATCCCCTCCTTGGTTTCGGCATCCATGATCCCGATCATCCCGCCGCCTGGCGCGAAGAAACTCAGCAGCGCATATTTGCGCTGAGGATCGATGAACGAGGAATGCAGGCGGCCAGCGAGAGGGCGTGTGTTCCCGGTCGGGTTGTTGAACTCATTGTATTCCGTGAGGGCCGCTGGGAAAACGAGATTGGTATCGCATGGCGCACTGGTCCCGGTGCAGGGAAGGGGCTGGGCTGCGGGGCCACCCTTGATTTGCTTCTTCACGTCGTCGCTGTGCCAAATCCAGACAAAGCTGCCATTCAGACCAAGCCCAGTCTCGCCGGCCACCGAGTTGGACTGGTCGCTCCCCCATAACTCGTAGCGGATCTTGTCACCATGCCCATGGCCGTGCCCGTGCTCATCACGGTCGTGCCCGCGAGCATCGTGGCCATGGCTATTTCCTGGCTTGGCCTCAGCAAATGGAACCAGAAACAATATCGAGGACAGGAAGGCAGTCGCAAAGAAGGCACTACGCCATCGTGGGATCATCATCATAATTGCCTCCTGGTGATATGAAATACAAACGCCTTTGGGGGGAAGCAAAACTTACATAAATCCAATTATTTAGGGCACCTCTAAAAACTACTGACAATTCTGTCGGATTTTGGCAGAAGTTTCTTCCAAGGAGGAACGTGTATGCCCACACCTGACCAACTGAGCTTCTTTGACCTGACTGATCGCTACGACGCGCTCACCCAGAAGGGCGATCCGTTAGAACCACTCGCCCAACCCATCCCCTGGGCTCGCTTTCGGAAGCCGCTGGAGAAGTACCGGTGTCGCTCCAAGCGCCCCAAGGGAGGCCGCCCGCCGTTTGATGCTCTGCTCATGTTTCAGATCCTGGTCTTGCAAGCCCTCTATAACTTGTCTGATGACCAAACGGACTATCAGATTCGCGATCGGCTCTCCTTCCTGCGTTTCTTAGGTCTCGACCTGCATCAACGGATTCCCGATGCCAAGACCATCTGGTTGTTCCGCGAGACGTTGGCCCAAGCCGGGGTTGTGGACACACTCTTCGCCCAATTTGACACCTACTCTGGCAGGCCAGGGGTTTCAAGCTCGTGGGGGCCAACTGATTGATGCCTCGCTGATCCCAGTGCCGACACAACGGAATACGCGTGAGGAGAACGCCACGGTGAAGGCCGGCGACTGCCCGGTGGACTGGGCGGCTCAGCCGGCGAAGCGGCGCCAGAAGGATACCGAAGCCCGCTGGACCGTCAAACGGGGCGTCAGTCACTATGGCTACAAGAATCATCTCCATGTGGATAAACAGCACAAACTCATTCGGCGGTATGCGGTCACCGATGCGGCCGTGCATGACAGTCAAGTCCTTGAGGAAGTGTTGCAGCCCAAGCCCGCCGGTCGGGATGTGTGGGCTGATGCCGCCTATCGCTCAGAAGAGATCGAAGCCCAGCTCAAGAAGCGCACGCTGCGCTCGCGCATTCAGTACAAGGGGTATCGCGACAAGCCCTTGACGCCTCACCAACAGCAAACGAATCAACGACGCGCCCGCATTCGCGCGCGTGTTGAACATGTGTTCGGCCATCACGTCATGGCCATGGGCGGCACACTGATTCGAACCATTGGCCGGGTTCGGGCGCGGGCGAAGATCGGACTGAAGAATCTCACCGACAACTTTCAGCGGTTTCTGGTGGTGACGGCCGCCGTCAGCAGGCAAACGGCGTAATCATGGGGCTGGAAGCCACCATGAAACAGCAACAGGATGGGAGCAAGCCTCTCTGGCGTCTGGGGTTTCGTCTCTGATTTCGTGCCAGGCCCTCCACGGCAGGGTAAACGAGCCAACCCGCATGTTTTTAGAGGTGCCCTTTAGTCAAAAATCCTGTTGTTTAAACTTAATTACCACATTCCAGAAAGCCCCGTGCTTTGCACGGGGATGAATGGGATCCTTTTTAGGAGATTTGGGGGACAGATTCCCCCAAGTTATCGTAGTTAAGGTTTTTAAGAAGCCCAGCCCTTTGGGCGGGAAGTTTCACTTTTGAAGAATCAAAAAACCGTCTGGGTTTTGCTTAATCCATGACCAGTCAGGTCCGGAATATGCGGCATTTTTGCTTTTGCCCAAGAAGAATAGGGCGCCAATCATGATAAGTGCCCGACCTGCAACAGGCGTCCCACAATCACCTTGCGATTTTTTTCTGTAAGTCGAAATTTAAATGAGAATGGGTTTACCTGATTTTTTTCAAAGACGAGTGGGATGTTTTTTTTGAATTTGGCATTTTAGCTCATATTATATTGACCCCTGTGCTGTGCGGACGAAAACCATGAAGAACTCATGTTATTTTACTTGGCACGAGGTCAATCTTGCCCCTTATGCAGTGGTGGACGCATGGGGCAGGCAGCCTCGCACATGGTCGATCACCTCACAAAACCGGTTCCTATGTCGCCAAGGTATTTTTTGGTGCCGATTTCGGTGCGATAACTTTTTGTTCTTCCACTCCCCATCTACTTTCACCGATATTTCAGATCATTTAACCAACGCACCATGGATTTCAACGCCGAAGCAACTTCACGTCTACACGCTGAAGTGTTTCGGGTCTTCGTAGCCGAACAGGCCACTTTGGCGGAGTCGCCTCGCCTAGAAAGCAAAGGCAGGTCGCTCCCTGGACCCCTTCTCGAACACTGACCTCCTCTTGCTTCTTACACTCCACCCTTCCTGTAGGGAACACCGATACAAGTGTATTGTGAAGTTGGGAAAGGCAGGCAGTCCCGTGGCCTTAACAAGCGATTACCGCTCCTCACGCCATAACCCTAGTCATGTGATCGCTTGAGTCTTGGCAAACAGGATAGAATAGGACCAAAGGAAACTGAATGATGCAGCCACAAAAACGATTCCATGTGTTGCTTTTTGGTGCGGCGGTTTTGTTATCTCTCTTCATCGTAATCGGCGATGGCCAAGTCCACGCTCAGCGGCCCATCGTGTTTGTGGCGCCCATTGAGGGGGTCATCGATCTTGGACTTGCGCCGTTTGTGCAACGGGTATTAGACGAAGCCGAGTCCACCGGAGCCAAAGCCGTCATATTAGAGATTAATACCTTTGGCGGTCGGGTCGACGCCGCCGTGCTAATCCGGGATGCACTCCTGGAATCCAAAACTCCCACCGTCGCGTTCATTAACAAACGAGCCATCTCCGCCGGCGCGCTCATTAGCCTGGCCTCGGGAAAAATCGTGATGGCAGAAGGCAGTACGATCGGTGCCGCAACACCGGTGCAGATCGGTCTTCCCGGCACTCCAGCCCAACCGGTCGAAGAAAAGACGGTGTCCTACATGCGGAAGGAATTTCGGGCTACCGCTGAGCAACGAAATCGCCCCCCGCTCATCGCCGAAGCGATGGTTGATGCGGATGTTGAAATTCCCGACCTCATTGAAAAAAGTAAATTACTGACTCTCACCACTAAAGAAGCGTTACAGGTCAACATCGCGGACTTTCAAGCCAATTCGCTGGAGGCTGTGCTACAGTCACTGAACCTCGCTGATGCCGAGATTGTATACGCATCGGAAACGTGGGCGGAGTCCCTGGTGCGGTTCCTCACCCATCCTGTGGTCAGCTCGTTGTTAATGACGGTCGGGATTCTCGGAATTATGTTGGAAATGCGGGTACCCGGATTCGGGGTACCTGGCGCCCTCGGGCTTGTGTGCCTTGCCCTGTTTTTTTGGGGGCATGGGCTAGTTCAATTAGCAGGATTGGAAGAATTCCTACTAGTCGGACTCGGGCTGATTTTGGTTGGGTTGGAAATTTTTGTCATCCCCGGTTTTGGAATAGCAGGAATTCTGGGAATTTTGGCACTCATGGGAGGACTTGGACTGAGCCTTATCGGGACCGGAGCCTCATGGGATTCCATGCTGTCCGCGCTTGGTCAAGTGGCCTTCTCAATCCTGGTGGCCATCATCGCCACCCTCATCGTAGTTCGCTATTTTCCACGTCTTCCATTTGGAAAACGCCTGATTCTGGAAACGAACCTTCCGGCCAAGGAGGGCTATGAATCGAGTCCGGCAGAAGATCATCGTTGGCTGGGAAAACAGGGATTAGCAGTTTCAGATCTTCACCCATCCGGCATTGCCCGCTTTGATGAAGAACGAGTGGATGTGGTATCCGACGGAACGTTTATTGATGCCGGTCAACCGCTGAAAGTCGTACGAATCGATGGGAATCGGGTGGTAGTTCGACTCGCGCCACCCCCATCAGAAAAGGACCACGCATAATGGAAATTGAAACCCAGGCATTCGGATCTCTTGGACTCCTTATCATAGTCCTGATGCTCTTGTTTGGTCTGCTCTATGTCATTCCAATCCCTCTTTGGATCGCCGCCTGGGCCTCGAATGCCTATGTCGGACTCTTTACGCTCGTGGGCATGCGATTGCGCCGGGTTCCTCCAGGCACCGTGATCAATGCCAGAATCAGTGCGGTGAAGGCCGGACTCGAAATTCCCGTGAACGATTTGGAAGCCCACTTTCTGGCCGGGGGGAATGTCGTCAAAGTGGTCAATGCCATGATCTCGGCTGACAAAGCCAATATCCCCATGACGTTCAAACGCGCCGCCGCCATTGACCTGGCCGGCCGGGATGTCTTGGAGGCCGTCAAAATGTCGGTTATTCCGAAAGTCATCGAGACCCCTCGTATCACCGCCGTCGCCAAAGATGGCATCCAGCTAATTGCTGTTTCACGGGTCACCGTTCGCGCCAATATTGACCGGCTAGTCGGCGGAGCGGGTGAAGAGACCGTCATCGCCCGCGTGGGAGAAGGCATGGTCAGCACAATCGGATCTTCCGCCTCTCACAAGGATGTTCTGGAAAACCCGGATTACATTTCAAAAAATATTTTAGGGAAGGGACTTGATGCCGGCACAGCATTCGAAATCTTGTCCATTGATATTGCGGATGTAGACGTCGGTGAAAATATTGGCGCGAAACTGCAAATCGACCAGGCCAATGCGGACAAACAAATTGCCCAGGCCAAAGCGGAAGAACGGCGGGCGATGGCGGTCGCCTTGGAACAGGAAATGCGGGCCCGTGTCGTCGAAGCCGAGGCAGAGGTCCCCAGAGCCATGGCCGAAGCATTTCGTCAGGGAAATTTAGGAATCATGGATTATTATCGAATGAAAAATGTGCAAGCCGATACGGCCATGCGCGACGCCATTGCCGGCACGGAGGAAGAATCCCCGGGGCCAACGAAAAAGTGAGGGGATAATGAGCATGGAATCATTGGTATTTTTCTCTGTCCTGCTTTTTTTGTCCGGGCTCGCCCTGGCCATTCGATGGCTGAATGAGCGAATACGGCGAGACATCGCCTTCAAGAATCTTAAGGATCTTTTTCTTCCATCTAATGATGCCCATGACAAGGGTGACCGTGAAGCGGTTGACACCACGAAAACGTCCCCGACAAAAACCAAACAACCCGTACCGCAATTCAGACCAACGACCTCTCCGAAACGGCGGACCGCCAGCCAACTCCGTTTACGCAATCGGGCGGATCTCCGACAGGGAATTGTCATCATGACCGTTCTTGGCCCTTGTCGTGCACTGGAACACCCCGATAATTAGAACAGAGGAATGCTGAAAAGTCATGACCTGAGTCGGACCGAATGGGCCGCCATCAGTGCTCCCGCCAATTGGTTCGTATACCACCAACCTGCAACCTGTCTATGGAACTAGAATAGTGTAATGGTCAACTATGACTCTTGAATAGTTGCTCGCCCTTTTGGGGAAAAGGGGCGGGTAAGGTAAAACATCAAGGGAAAGTTACGATACGATATCCGGCCACACGGAACTGCGTTCCCTTTGAATGCAACCCGCCGGCCAATATTGGGTGGGACATTCTCATTCAGATTGTGGTAGAAATTCCATTCACCCATCATAGAATCAGTTGATAGGTGGGTTGAGCACATAGGGCAAGGCAATGGAGGGCCTTTGAGGATTATGGAAGCCTCAAAGGCCCTTTTTTTGTTCAACTTCATCAGAGGAGGAATTCCATGTTTTTATCCGTGCATCACCCGCGATTGAACCGGATCTGGTTTCCACACCACCTCCACTAGCCGGAGCGAGAGGTGAAAGGTGAAGTAGAACAACCATGAGTCACGGTTAGGTAAGGCAAAAATCTTAAGAATTGGTCTCGGCATGGCTCTTACAATTACATCTACGGAGGACCCAATGAGGAACCTTTCACAACACAAGAAGGTTTTTGGAATAGCGCTGCTACTCGGAGGTCTGGCGGGAGGGTTTCTAACCGGGGAGAATTCTGATGCGCAAAAGCTACAATTTTTCGATCGAAATGTTGTCCTTTTGGATTGCGTCCAGAGTGCAACAAATACGTTTGTGGTTGAAAATATGTCTTCGACCGTCGATGTGGAAATCACTAGAGGGCTGGATTGTGCAGCAGCGGTACAAAAGTTATTGGTCAAAGGTTATGTCTTGGAGCCTGGAGCCGGAGGTGTGACCTCGGGTGAGGCAACCTCACTGGATCATTTTTTGATGTTGTTTTTCCTGAACCCCAATGATTTGCTTGAGCGAAGGATCGACACTTCGACTTTAAATCCCTCCCGAGATTGTATTGTTGGACAGAACGCACAGGGATGCTCCACGAATGTTGAAAGACGCGACACACTAAGTCCGACCGTGAATAGACCGGAACCCCTAAGCCCGATATTACAAAGTCCTCGAAGCCCGATATTACAAAGGCGTACCCCTTAGCCACCCGGCAGATACACACCCAAAGCCCGACGACTCGACACGGCGTGGGGCTTTGGTGTGGTCCGGCTATCTGATGGCTGGCCTCGACCCGAAAGCCAGTTAGTTCCCCCGTCGTGAGCGCGGGGGATACCCTCAATCGGGAATTCCCACGGTAATAGCCCTACTAATGGAGGAGTTGATGAGTGGGATAGACTGACTCTTTGCGGAGGAAGGATAACTTCGGATTGTATCTGGGTTGCAGAAATTACAGACAAGTAACCCTATTTGGTCCATTCTTATCCGAATTGTGGCGCATTGAACAGGAGGGCGCCAGGTGGGACCCGATCATGGCACTTGAAGAGTAGGACCAGGGTTGGTACTTGAACGGGGTGGCTGGATTGGGCAGATCGAGAACGACCATTTATTGAAGGAAGCCCGCGCACATGTGATCACCTGAACTGCCGAAATCGTGCTTTCAGCGTCCCTGGCCCTCTACATCCTTAAAGCCGGGTCGTATTCTTTGCCAAAAACTCCTCTGCATAAATTGTGGGGAGCCCGCCACAATCACCCGAGCGCGTATGGCTACCATTCACCACTTCAATGAACAAAAATCTCCACCATGATTCCAAGGAGCAGAAACCTCGTGCCCCTGTTCCAAACAGCGGTCATCCCCTTATCGAGGGGAAAAATCCTGTTGAAGGCCCTGTCTCCCCTGGTTATGCCTCGTCAGGAGAAGGCAGCTTTATCGACTGCTCCTGGGACGCTGGGAAGAGGATTGACCGTAGTTGCCTGTGGCCCCTTCTCCCCATCTTCAACATTAAACAAGACCTCCACCCCATCCTCAAGTTCCTCGTAGTTCATTCCATGCACAGCATTTTTGTGAAAATAGACCTCTCCTCCTCCCTCCTGGAGAAGAAAACCATACCCTTCCTGGGGAAATAATTTAGAAATCACTCCGCGTAACGGAATAGAGGGGACCCGAATTTCTTTGGAGGCCCGTTTGTCTCGAAACTTCTTCACTTCAATCTCCATGGCAAAGAACGCCGCACGGATAGCCTCTTCGAAGGTCTTTTCCTCTTTTCTGGCCGTCAGGGTATGACGGCCAGGCATCGTGACGACCACCAGGGCTTCTGCCACATTTTGCGATTTTTTGTGATGGGCGTTTTTTGTGAGTGTCACCCTCCCGTGGATCAAATCCTCATGGCCGGCCTGTAGATCAGCCATCCGACTTTCAATCTCCGTTTTCCACCGTGGGGTCATCGTCACATTCCGACTGTCAATTTGAAGATCCATAGTGTTTTCTTCCCTCTCGATTTGAGTATTAGAGACAACAGCCACTCGCATCATCACATACTAGGCTTTAAGTACTCATGGAAGTGCAAGAGGGAAACATGGAAAAATTCCCCTAGCACATGGCCACTTGCCGAAGTGCGGTCATTGGTCCACGTTTTCAATCGATCAAGCTGCGACTCATCTTTCACCAAAAAGCCTCCGGCAAATCCCAAGGCATTTACGGAAATGCCTTCAACGCACTCTGTGGACCGTGGAACCAATAACATCTACTGTCGTGTGACCAGTAAATTGTACGGACCAGTCCTCCTGGTTTCCTCCCCCATTTCCACAGTCCGACAATCCGACAGTCCGCAACATATGCAAGTATTGCTGCAGCAACTCTTGTGCCCCATCCAGGGGAGAAGCGATCCATTCGGGATCCATCCGAACTAGAACATGCGAAAAAGGAAGCCCAGGAACCCATCCAATCCTCCCCTCAAATCGTGCTGTATGCAAAAGGGGTTCAATGGGAAGGTGAGCCACTTGAGCCGTCAGGGGAAGAGGGACCATTTGCAAATGCTTATGCCGTTGACTCGCTCCGGCAGCTTCCCCCGCGTTATAGAAGGCCAAGCCTTCGAATTCGGCCAAACACAACAACAGGGACTCGATATCACGCAGCGTGAGCACGGATTCTTGTTCCTGGAAAGAACGCGTCACCATGAGTATGTGATGATCCTGAACGTTAAATTTATTTAACAAACACACATGGGTATCGGAAATGTCCGCCACAAACAGATCCCGATCGTAAGGCAGAAAGGGGTCCTGATTCGTGTTGGCAGCCGTGGAGAGGAGTGGCCGATGATCAGCGTTGGCCTGAACCTTCCTGGCCAGATTGGAGACAATTCGAATGAGAAAATTAACTCCGTTTTGTTCCACCAACTCGAAACGTGTGGGAATCGTATGAATCGCCCCTCGCTGCATAGCATGAACGGTTCTGGCTTGCACCTTTGCTTGCAAGGTCCCGGGTTCGAATCGCTGAATGACCACAGACATGATTGTTCCCCCATCCCGGAAGGGCACATCGGATATCCCGCTCACGTGGGCATCCTCTTGATAGAGGAGCCTTGTTTTTCCCTTTGGATGAGGGTTAATGGCCAGGGTATCCATATTCTGCCAGATTCAGTCAACTCTTCCAAACACTAAAACCAGGATTCCAATGAATACGTCAGGAACCATATGCGCGGCCCTACTGAATGCCTCTACAGGCATAGCGTGCCGGGTAAGCCCTGAGTTGCTTAAAGTCCTTCCCCTGAATTCCCCCTATTTTCCTGCCAGGGTAAAAAAGAAAACTCTAGCGGCATGAGACCTCAGGCCTTGCCTTTTTGTATAGTCAGCGTTCATATCCAATACATTTGAGTAATGAAAGAGGGAAGGTAGGTGGCAGGAAGAATAGTGAGAAGAACCCGGAAAGCAACTGACCTATGTTTTGATTGAACCATTGTCCCAGATTAAGAATTGACGTCCACACGGTCCCATAACGGGATTGTTCCAAAAGGGAATTTTCTATCAGGAGGTTTCATGGCTACACCGAATCTGCAGATGAAAGCGCGTGATCTCATGCAAACTCGTATGGTCGCGGTCACCCGTCAGTATAGTGCTCGTGACCTCTCGATCCTCATCCATTCCGGCACGTTTAGCGGAGTGCCTGTTATTGAACCAGGCAATCATCTGGTAGGAATGGTCACCGAATTTGATGTCTTGAAAGCCCTGGTCGATGGGAAAGATTTGCACGCACTAAAGGCCGAAGACGTCATGACCCCGAACCCGGTGACGGTTGACGAAGCCGCAACAGCAGAGGAAATTGTCAATAACATGATCAAGCATCAGATTATCCGTATTCCCGTCGTGCGGGATGGCAAGCTATTGGGCATGATCGCCCGCACAGACTTATTGAATCATCTGATTGATAACCATTTAATTAATGTCTATGGAGGCTAACAGGCAGAGGGTTTGATTCATCAAGCACTCAAGAGGTCATATCCCCAAAATAGGTCGCATTGACGGTGGTTCCTTTTGGGGGCGTCGTCTTTCTCACATCCTGACCCATTTGGCTTCCTTCACCTCCAGGAATAGACCAGAGAGAGAACGTCATGAAAGGAGGTGACAGACAGCCATCTCTCCACTCATGCTAAAACGGGAACATCCGGAGATCACGAAGACCTTAGAAGTAGTAAGCCACCTCAAGCATATGGAAATCCACACCACGACTGCGTCCATAAATCGTGGCATCAGACATATGATGAAATCGCCAGCCCACAACCATGTTCCTGGGAAGCTGAATACCCACGCCAACGTGGGCAATGAATTGAAACGGACCACCTATATCTTGTCGGCCGAACTCCCACTTGCTGATAAGAGCTCCGCCGACTCCGCCGTCAAGAATTAAACGCCAACTCGGGATTTTTAAAGCTAATCCAGGAGTAAGAGTTGTAATAAAACCAACATCCCCGGCTCCTCTCAACGCACCAGCGGAACTCCAGACTTGCGAACGCACCTCCCACCCGGACGCACCTTCCCACCTCCAGGGAAGTCCGATGATGCCAAAAACATCAAATTGTTCAAAATCTTCCTTTTCGCCAGGCTGCAAACCAGCCTCTTTAAAGTTCATCCCAGCTCTCACCCCAAGGGCGACCAATTCAATGTCTTTGGCCCATCCGGTTCCCGAACATCCCAAGATGAAAACGAACACCAATAACGCCCTCATTAAATGACGATTCCTTTTGGAAAATATTACGATCTTTCTCACGATGACCTACCCACAGACCAACCAATTCCCATGCCCCAGCATGATTTTGTTGTTGTTTATCGTCAATTGAGATGAATGAGTATTACATATTTCAAGGAAATTATTAAAATGGAGTATCCCTAAGAATAGGACTCTTTACCTGGTGCACTGAGGACAAGAGCAACACTTCCCCTAAGCTGAAATGAGGATTTTGGCGCCACTTTCCCATAACTGAAAAGTTTCTTCGCTAATAAATCAAGGGCATCTCTTACTGACATTTTGGCACAGGTTTTGATACTTCCAGATTGTACAATATTTCAATAGCGGATATCTCTTTATGCTACTCATTGCGACCATCGACCCGATCTTGCGAAAAAACTTACGGCAGACCTTAACGGAAAAAGGTGACCCTTTTCTTTTGCTGGATGAGGGGGAAAATATTATTGAAACCGTGTTACGCCATAACCCTTCCCTGGTCGTGGTAGATTTATATCTGATCCACCCAAGCGGTCTGGAAATTTTACGTCAACTCCGCGAAAAAGGATTCTCAGGAAAGGTGGTGGTATTGGGGGGGCAATCAAACCAAGGCCTCGCTCCTGAAGCCAGTCACCTGGGTGCAGTGCAAATTATCGGACGCCCTTTCAATGCCCACCAGGTATTGGGCGCTGTTCGGGTTGCCAATGGCGACCTAGACTAAATGGCTGAATAAGTTGCCTTCACCATCTAAGGAGGTGTGATATGAAAAAGTATCGTAACATTGGACACCATGAAAGGGTGATTCGCGTCGGTGTAGGGTTTCTCCTTCTTGCCTTATCAGGATTTTCTCTCTTGCCGGGGTGGGGAAACCTTGTCCTCATGATTGTCGGCCTTATCGCCTTGTTGACCGGCATAATTGGATACTGTCCGGCGTGGCAAGTTTTGGGAATTACTACCTGCCCAATCCAAAAAACTGGGCATCCACATTCACGGACTGACCCAGCAATCCACGAACAGGCAGATCCCTCATCTCACAGATCCTAAAGACGCGGGGTTCATCTTAGCGACCAGACTCCAACGGTTCTAGGACTATCTTTGAACTTTAGTTCTTTCTCTCCCCCGAGGCAAAGCGGAAGCCAGATTCATGATCAGGACACATCTCACACTCCCCCACAAGATGAAAGGATGGCGACCAATTCAATATTCATAACATCAACTCAAAGTCTCCACGCATTTGGCATCAACGGTCTGGGGGTATTACATTCAGATTGGATACGATTATCTATCATAGACGAACGCCGGTCGGCCACATTGCAGTCCACCACAGGCATGATCCAATTATCGCAGTTGGTGCCCAGTATCAGCATTTCTCCCATGTTGCAGACCAACAGGTCTCCCTACTCTTGAGAGGTTCAACCCAGAAAAATCCAAGATGATACAGAGCCTCATCCCACACCTTGGTGGAGTATCACTAAATTCGATGACACATGAAGACACCAACTGCACCATTGAAACCCAAAACTATTTTGATACCTGTGGATAATTCCTCACAGGCGGAGGAGGCCGTTCGAAGCATACAGGCTTTGTCTCTTCCCGAACGCGTGCGACGGCTCCACACCATTTCAATCCCCCAACTCGCCTATCCGGAAACGGAGATGAGTATCGGTCACAATTCCCCCGAGGCCGCAGAAAAAGCGTTGCGGGAAGGAAGCGCTCGAATCCTCGAAAAGGCCCCTTCCCTTTTGCCACGGGATTGTATCTCATGCGACCATTCACCACGCGCCCTGTTCAGTGCTATTGATTCGTGAATCAACTTCCCACGCTCGGGCTTGATTACTCTAACGGACTCTCACTATGATTGTGTGCTTTAATCTTTAGCGCGAGAAACGACACCATGGATTCCCCAACTACCAAATTCGCCATTCTGGTCGGAGGCGGACCTGCCCCCGGCATCAATAGCGTCATTGAAGCCGCCACGATTCGAAGTCGTCTCTGTGGGGTGGACGTGCTTGGGATTGAAGACGGATTCCAATGGTTGATGAAAGGGGATCTTTCCCATACTCAACCCTTAACCCGAGAAACGGTCAGCCACTTACATTTCCGTGGTGGCTCGCTATTGGGCACATCTCGAGCCAATCCAACCAAACGTCCCCAAGATTTATCGACAGTCTTGACCTCCCTTCAAAAATTGGATGTGACCGGCCTCATCACGATCGGCGGGGATGATACGGCCTTTTCCGCATTCAAATTGGCGGAACTGGCCAGCGGGCAATTGCAGGTTGTTCACGTGCCAAAAACGATTGATAACGATTTGTGCCTTCCCTATGGCATTCCGACCTTTGGGTTTCAAACGGCCCGGCACATGGGAGTCGAACTGGTCAAAAATCTCATGATTGACGCGCAAACCACCTCCCGATGGTATTTCGTGGTCACCATGGGGCGTAAGGCCGGGCACCTGGCCTTAGGCATCGGCAAAGCGGCAGGAGCCACTCTCACCCTGATTCCTGAGGAATTCAAGGGGTCCACGCTCAAGCTTGGCCACTTAACCAACATTCTGGTGGGAGCCATAACCAAACGTCTGGTCCAAGACCGCTCAGATGGCGTGGCGGTGTTGGCTGAAGGACTTTCGGAGTTTTTGGATCAGGACGACCTCGCTCTCTTAGGCGGAGTTGAACGAGATGAACACGGCAATATCCGACTGGCGGAACTGGATATCGGAAAGGTCCTGAAGGAAACCGTCACTCAAAAGCTGAAACATTCTGGCATCAAGATCACCATCGTATCCAAAAATATCGGCTATGAACTTCGCTGCGCCGACCCGATTCCGTTCGACATGGAATACACACGGGACTTGGGGTATTGCGCCGCTCAATTCCTTCTGGATGGAGGAAATGGCGCCATGGTGTCCATCGTGAACGGACGCTTTACCCCCCTGCCGTTTAAAGACATCGTGGACTCCGCCACCGGACGCACCCGTGTGCGCATGGTCGATGTTGATTCGGAATCCTATAAGATTGCCCGTGCCTATATGGCCCGATTAGAACCGGAAGATTTGGCAAACATGGAAACCGTTACACAGTATGCCGAAGTTTTAAACATGACTCCCGACCAATTCCGTGGTTCTTTTGACGGGGTTGCTAATCCCTCCTGAACGTTCACGGCGTTTTCTTCCCTTTGCCCTTCTTGCGCATTGGCCACACTCTCCATAAAAGGCAGAGACTCGCACCCATGCAGCTCATTCTTGCAAAGCCCAGGGGTTGGCCATAGGAAACTGAAAGTCTAGGCAGGAAACATGAAGGGAAATAAGAAGGCCTGCCTTAGCAGAGAATAACCCAAGGACGTTTTGTTATTGATGCGTTTCGTGTTTATAGAGGGATTCCGACACATCCATTGAAAATCCTCCCTCATCCATTAGCACCAACCCTCCATCCTGATCCAGGCTAAATTTCATCGAATCCAAAAGAGCCGTCACCGGCAATTGATACACAATGAGGGTCCCTGAAACAATCGACATAACCTTTGTGCGAGGATCGGACCTCTTTTGCATGTTTCCGCTAAACATATCTTTGACAAACGTATACCCTTTAATCTTGACTATCCCGGTTTCATAGATCAGTACCTCTCCCCAAAAAACCGGGGGTATCTTTGTCAAATAGTCGGCGATGGACGATTAAGAGTTCCTCTCCCTGTTCAAGCATAATTTTCCTCCTTCAAATCGAAACCTTAGATTTAAAAGGGCCTGCGAAAACTTCCTCCCCAAGGGCCACAGCACATGTGTCTTTATACCCATTGATGAAAGTCGGGATGGGCAACCAGGACACGCAGGATATCACTTCGGGTAATCATTCCCACTAAGCCCCCCGCTTCCGACGCAATCGGCAAGGTGCCAATCCGTTCCTCCAACAACACCCTCGCAATCGCGCAAAGCTCGGCCTCCGGGGACGCAACCAAGACCGGGTGACTGACCAGATTTTGGACGGACCCCTCAGTCTCCTTGATAAATGGGGTTGTCCTTGAAAAAACCGACTTCATGGTTCCCTGGAGATCACGATCAGACAATATTCCAACCAGGGCATCATCCACTCCGAGATTAGGGAGATGTCGATATCGCGTGGAATGCACCACCTCCCAGGCTTGAGAAAGTGAGGCTGTGACAGGAAACGACACAAGAGGGAAAGACATCATGTCGGATGTCAGACTCCTTGCGCGAGAGGATTCTGTGAACGAGGCCACCTGGGCAAACAGGCCAGCCTGCAGGGAGGATACAGCGATATTCTTGAGAGAAATCGCAGGATCATTCTTCTGCCCAACCTTGCCTATGACAGATGCTTTTGAGATTTGGGACGTTTCTCTGCCGAACAGCACCCGGCACAGGGGGCGACCGCATGCGCACTTTTTCAAATACGGCGAACATTTTGCTCTCCGTGCCGTATTCCGGGGTTCACGACCTCTTTATATGAGATGAAGATGTTGAGCCTGTTCGATCACATTCTAGCCCCTTGCAAAGTACGACCTTGTGCCCTCAACGCAGACAGGGGGATGAGGCCACGAATCCTTCCGGCAATCGGGTTCGTGCATCCACACATGCCTCATTAAGTTGCTCCTGAATCAAGCCATGGGCATACCGGATGGCAACCCCCTGCAAACGCGTGCCACGAAATGAGGCGTGTTCGACATTCGCTCCGCGAAGATCAGCCCCGTACAACGTTGCCCCATCAAGTTTCGCCTCGTGAAGATTGGCTCGGAACAACACGGCAAATTCCAGATTGCTCCGTGAAAGATCGGCTTCAGCCAGATTCGCCCATGAGAAGTCCGCCCCTTCCAGATTGGCTCCCTGTAAATTCGCTTTCGCGAGATAGGCTTCATCCAGTGTCGCCCGCAAAAGGTTGCTGTTCGTTAAATTGGCTTCAAGCAAATCGGCATTCTGGAAACTCGCGCCGGCGCAATTGGCTTCTTCGAGATTGGCTTGAAACAGCACAGCCCTATCGAAAATCGTTTCACGGAGATTGGCATGGGTCAGTAGGGCCTCATTGAGATTGGCTAACCCCAAATCGGCCCCGGAGAAATCAGCCGAACGAAGATCGGCTTCTTGCAAGTCGCTTCGATTGAGATCCGCTTCATTCAGTTTGGCGTTGACGAGTAAGGCCCGGCGGAAATTTGCCTCTCGACCATCCGCTCGAATAAGGGAAGCTTCCGCAAGATTGGCCATTTCAAAATCCGCCCTCACCAGATAGGCTTCCTCTAAATCGGCTCCTCGCAAGATGCTTAAGCGGAAACCAGACTCGGCAAGATTCGCTTCTCGCAGATCGGCCCCGGTGAAATTGGCCTGGGTTAGATTGGCTTTTCGGAAATCCGCTAACCGGGCATTGGCACCCGAGACATTCGCTCCACGCATATCCACGGAGTAGAAAGAGGCTTCGGTGAGCTTCGCTTTATGAAAGTTCACATGGACCAACTTGGCCCCGGTAAACCCAGCACGTGTCAGATCAGCTCCTTGAAAATTGGCCCCACTCAAATCTTCTTCCCGAAAATCGACTCCGGCCAAATCGGCGCCACAAAAATCGGCCCGCACCCCGTTCGGGTCTTGATGATCGTCGAGCCATCGGGCATGTGCGGCTAACACCTGGGTGAGCGTCTCTCCAGGAACCTGTTTTCCAAGGAATGTCCCATGACAATCTGAAGAAGTGCCCGCGGGGCCACCGGACACATCCAGATGCTCCCCATAGGCTCCGGTGGCCATCAGCCATCCGACTAATACGAATCCCATCAGCCCTCCGATCCGACACCCCGCTTGGCTTCACCGACCTCACATACGAATGTCCTGTCTTTCCTGTGTTCAACAATATCCCTCCTGTATTTCCTTTTGTCGTGAAGTCCAAGCTTGTTATGGTCATCTATGAAATCAGAAAAGGCATTCGGCATTCATGCGATGGTGGTTAATGCCGGACGACCAGCACGGACGAAGGCGCATACGCGCTCACCCATTCCGAGACACTTCCCATGGTAAATCGTTCCACACCCGTGAGCCCTTTGGATCCCATAACCACCAATTGCGCATGACATATTGGAACCGATTCGACGATTTTCTCCCGTGGATTTCCCTGAAGACGGTTTCCAATCACTTGAAACCCTTCCTTGAGAAACAATTCTCGATATTCCTCAAGGCAGTCCTGAGCATGCTGCCGAAGGGGAGCCACCAGGGCCTTCAGGCGTGATTTCGGGAACATCTTCTTGGACGCATCCGTCAAGATATCGGGCACAACCGACACCAGGTGAAGAGTCACCTCTTCAGGAGACAGCCATTCTTTCACCCGGTTAGCCGCAAACTTTGATGGCTTGGACCCATCCAGGGCGAGTAAGACGGAAACCGGCACATCGAGTGGACTCTTGACCGTTAAGACCGAGCAGGGGCCGTGGGTCAGAACGGTTCTCGAAATACTCCCAAGCAGATATCCCGGGAGATCATTCATTCCGCGTGATCCCACAACCACCAAATCAGGTCGACTTCGCTCAGCATAGGAAATAATGGAATCAGCCGCATGGCCTTTCACCAAGGCCGTCCTAATTGCCGCAAACGGCTTGGTGGTGGCTTGGCTTAACACCACTTCCATCCGGTGCGCACAATCCGTCAAGACCTTCTGACCCGCTGCCTCCAGCTTTTGGGAAATATCTTTGGTACATGGCTCATCCTTTTTGGGTCGCTTCCCCCCACCACCTCTCAATATCCGTGGATCAACCGCATGCAACAACACCAACTCTCTTACCGAATGGCGAAACAACTTTCCCACACATTCCAGGGCCCAGAGAGAAAACTCCGACCCATCAACCGCACACAAGATCTTCATGGTCCCTTCTCCTCAAACTCAATCCTGGACACCAGTCCGCCTAGATGGATGCTCACAATCACTCCTATCTAAAGGCACGAATCCTGCCAATCCCTTGAACAGTCAAAATTCTTCATTCAACACCTGCTCATCCGTATGAATGAAAAAAAGCTTGACTCGCAGATCCGATCTTTCTGTCCTTTTTTGGGACTTCCTCTTTTTGTGGCTCTGTAGCTTTTTGCCGCACGTTTCAAGAGTGAAATCCTATGTTTTTTTTCCTTTAAAAGGTTTTGTGATCCCCATCCCCGAGTCTAGGCATGGGATCATCCCATGAGAGGTATCTGGCACTTTCCTTGCTGAGTTTTCTGTTGAATACTATATGACCACCATTGTTTTTTCTCACGGGGTTGTTGGCGCTGCCTAAACCCACCCCACATATTTTTTGGAACGGTAGAGACGGTGGTTTGGATCCTAAGATGTCGGGTAGAGTACCAACGACCTGATTCACGGCCAATCACCATCCAAAAGAACCTTGACATGGACCATAATTCCAATCATTCGAATCTCGGCGCGGTCGTCTCGGTGCGCGGCAGTGTCGTGGATATCCGGTTCGAGAACCATGTGCCGCCCATCTACTCGTTGCTGCGCACAGGTCAGGAGGGACAATCGCTATCGAGGTGTTGGCCCAACTCGACGCACATCACGTGCGCGGAATTGCGCTGACGCCCACGCAGGGTCTCGCGCGCGGCATGGCGGTGGAGGACACGGGCGGGCCGTTGAAGGCGCCGGTCGGCAAAGGAATTCTCTCGCGCATGTTCGACGTGTTCGGCAACCCCATCGACCGGGAGCCGGCACCGTCAGACGTTCAATGGCGCACCGTCCATCGAGCTCCACCGCCGTTGGCCCGACGTTCCACCAAGTCCGAAATCTTTGAGACGGGCATCAAGGTCATCGATGTGCTGATGCCGCTGGAGCGCGGCGGCAAGGCGGGCCTGTTCGGCGGCGCGGGCGTGGGCAAGACGGTGTTGCTCACCGAAATGATTCACAACATGATCGGGCATCACGAGGGCGTGAGCATTTTTTGCGGCATCGGCGAACGCTGTCGCGAAGGCGAGGAGCTTTACCGCGACATGAAGGAAGCCGGCGTGCTGCCGAACATGGTGATGGTCTTCGGCCAGATGAACGAGCCGCCGGGCAGCCGGTTCCGCGTGGGCCATGCGGCGCTGACGATGGCCGAGTATTTCCGCGACGACGAGCATCGCGATGTGCTGCTGCTCATCGACAATATTTTCCGTTTCATCCAGGCCGGCATGGAGGTGTCCGGCTTGATGGGGCAGATGCCGTCGCGTCTGGGCTATCAGCCGACGATGGGCACCGAGCTGTCGCGGTTGGAGGAGCGCATCGCCAACACCGATACCGGCGCCATCACCTCGATCCAGGCGGTGTATGTGCCGGCGGACGATTTCACCGATCCGGCGGCGGTGCACACGTTCTCGCATCTTTCCGCGTCCATCGTGCTTTCGCGCAAGCGGGCGAGCGAAGGGCTTTACCCGGCCATCGATCCGCTGCAATCCAGTTCCAAGATGGCCACGCCGGGCATCGTCGGCGAACGGCATTACCGCCTCGGCGCAGGAAATCCGGCGGACGCTCGCGCAATACGCGGAACTCAAGGACATCATCGCCATGCTCGGCCTGGAGCAACTGTCGCCGGAGGACCGCAACGTGGTCGCTCGCGCCCGGCGGCTGGAGCGTTTTCTCACCCAGCCGTTTTTCACGACCGAGCAGTTCACCGGCCTCAAAGGAAAGCTCGTCAGCCTCAAGGACGCGCTGGACGGCTGTGAACGCATCCTGCGCGATGAATTCAAGGACTATCCGGAGAGCGCGCTCTACATGATCGGGGCGATTGACGAAGCAAGGAAAAGGCAAGATCGGGCAACCCGCAGCCAAGCGAACGGAGTCGACAACGATCCACGGGCGCCCGAAGCACAATGTGAAGTCCGAACGGTAGCCGAAGCCGCGCAAACCTGAACCGGAGGTCGAACATGCAGCCGGCACTCATGAATCTTAAGATTCTTCTGCCGTTCCAGGATCTTCGCCGAGAAGACCGGCGTGTCGCGCATCGTCGCGGAGACGCGTCGAGGGCTCGTTTGGACTCTTGCCGCACCGACTCGACTGCGTGGCAGCGCTCGCGCCGGGAATTCTGATCTACGAAACGAAGCAGAGGGCGAAGGTCTACGTGGCCGTCGATGAAGGGGTGCTGGTCAAGACCGGCCCGGACGTGCTGGTCTCCGTGCGCAACGCCATTGGCGGAACGGATCTCGACCAATTGCGCGAGGCGGTGGAGCGGGAGTTTCTGACTCTGGACGAGCAGGAGCAGAGCGTCCGCTCGGTGATGGCGAAAATGGAAAGCGGCTTTATGCGCCGCTTCGCGGCTTTTCACCATGAGTGAGGACCCGGAAGAGAAGCCTTGCAGGCGAAAGCGACGACCTTCAGCCGAGCAGGTCGGCGCGAAGGCGGCGCGCAAGCTCAAGGCGCAGCGTCACACGACGCGGACCGTCTGGTTCGGCTTGGGCATGATGGGGCTGATCGGCTGGTCGGTGGCGGTGCCGACGCTGCTCGGCGCGGCGCTCGGTCTCTGGCTGGACAAACAGTATCCCGGGAACCCATTCCTGGACGCTGACGCTGCTGGTCATCGGCCTGATCATCGGCTGTGTGAATGCCTGGCATTGGGTGACCAAGGAAGACAAGGCAATACGAGACCGAACAGGAGAATAACGATGAATGAATCTTTGACGCTGGTGCCTGCGCTGGTAACGGGCATGTTGCTCGGAGCGATGTTTCTTCGGCGGCCTTTGGTGGACGGTTCGCAAAGGCGTTTCATCCCCACAGCCGGCGCTTTGGTTCCTCGGCAGCCTGCTGCTGCGGATGAGCATGACTCTGACTGGATTTTATTTTGTCTCGGACGGCCATTGGGAGCGGCTGCTGCTGCTGCCTCGCTCGGATTTATCATCGCGCGTCTCGATCGTGACGCGGCTCACCGCGCTTAGCCGACGAATACCAAGCCGTCCGGGCGCAGGAGGCCAGCCATGCACCTTAGTCCCGACGAGATCATCTTCTGGCAACACGGATTTCTCAAGCTCAACGCCACGATTGTGTTCACGTGGGGACTGATGTTCGTGCTGGCCGTCGGCTCAAAGCTCATTACGCGCAAGCTCTCCACCGGCCTGACACGTTCCCGCTGGCAGAATCTTCTGGAAATCGTCGTCACCGGCATCGAGAAACAAATCGAAGAGGTCGGCCTGCGCCAGCCGCAGAAGTATCTCGGCTTTCTGGGCACGCTCTTCCTGTTCGTCGCCACGGCCAGCCTCTGTACCATCATTCCCGGCTACGAGCCACCGACCGGCTCGCTCTCGACCACGGCGGCACTCGCGCTGTGCGTGTTTGTCGCCGTGCCGCTTTTCGGCATCGAGGAGCAAGGAGCTGGGCGGCTACCTCAAGTCCTATCTGAAGCCGACCTTCATCATGCTGCCGTTTAACATCATCAGCGAACTTTCGCGCACGCTGGCCCTGGCCGTTCGCCTGTTCGGCAACATGATGAGCGGAGCGATGATCGTCGCGCATTCTGCTGACCATCACGCCCTTCATCTTCCCGATCGTCATGAGCGCTGCTCGGTCTGCTCACCGGCATGGTGCAGGCCTACATCTTCAGCATCCTGGCCACGGTTTACATCGCGGCCGCCACGCGAACACGTCAGACGAAATTGGAACCGGATTCCGGAGCACCAGATTGACACACAAGCCACAACCATCCAAGGAGACCCTATGGATAGCATGACTCTTATCGCAGTGGCATCAATCGTCACCGCCGGCTTCACCACCGGCATCGGCTGTATTGGGCCCGCGCTGGGCGAAGGAAGAGCGGTCGCGACAGCCTTGACTTCGCTGGCGCAGCAGCCCGATGCCTCAACTACCATCACCCGAACGCTGTTCGTCGGCCTGGCGATGATCGAGTCCACGGCCATCTACTGTTTCGTGGTCTCGATGATTCTGATCTTCGCCAACCCGTTCTGGAACCACGTCATCGCCCAGGCCGCTGGAAAGTGAGACGATGCTAATCGACTGGTTCACCGTCGGTGCGCAGGCGCTCAACTTCCTCATCCTGGTGTGGTTGTTGAAGCGTTTCCTGTACAAACCCATCCTCGATGCCATCGACGCGCGGGAGAAGCGAATCGCCGCCGAACTTGCAGACGCCGACGCAAAAAAGGCCGAAGCCAGACAGGAACGCGACGCATTCAGGCACAAGAACGAGGAATTCGACCAGGAGCGCGCGGCACTGCTGACCAACGCGGTGAATCAAGCCACAGCCGAGCGTCAACAGCTCATCGACAACGCGCGGAAGGAGTCGGACACCTTGCGGGCCCAGTGGCAAGAGGCGCTGAGGAGCGAACACCAGAGCCTCAGTGAAGAACTCACCCGCCGAACACGAGAGGAAGTCTTTGCCATCGCGCGAAAAACATTAGCAGACCTCACCACAACGACCCTGGAAGAACAGATGGCCGACGCCTTTATCCGCCGATTGCACAAACTGAGCAGTGAGGAGAAGGGCGCGCTACAGTCGGCGTTCGAGGCCGCGTCCACTCCGGGGATCATACGGAGCACGTTCGACCTTCCTTCGGCGCAGCGTACCGCGATTGAAGAGGTGGTCAAGGAGGTGCTCGCCATTGAGACCCAAGTCCAGTTCGAAACCGCCCCGGACCTGGTGAGTGGCATCGAACTCACCGCCAATGGACACAAGATTGCCTGGAGCATCGGACATTATCTCGCATCGCTTCACCAACGCGTCGACGACCTCCTGAACATGCGTCCAAAAGCGGCAACAAAAGCCATAGCACATCCCGAACACCACGCCAATGAATAACCCAATTGAAAACCTGCACAGTCTTTTCGACAAAACGTTCGCCGGCATGAGCCACGCACGCGAAGGCTTCAAACCCGGAATGGAGGCCCACGAGATAGGGAGGATCACAAACGTCTCCACCGGTATCGCCAGGGTTTCCGGGCTTCCCCGCGTGGGCTTTGAGGAGGTGCTGAAATTTCCCGGTGATGTGTATGGCATCGCCTTCAACGTCGATGAAGATGAAATTGGCGTCGTGCTCCTTGGCGACTACTGGCAGTTGCATGCGGGTGATGAAGTCGAACGTAGGGGACACGTCATGGACGTGCCGGTATGCGACAAATTAATCGGGCGAGTCATCAACCCATTGGGACGGCCTCTGGATGGCCATGGGCCTGTGGTTTCCACCGAACGCCTGCCTATCGAACGTCCGGCCCCGCCCATTATGAATCGTGCCCCCGTGACGGTGCCGCTACAAACCGGCATCAAGGTCATTGATGCGCTCATCCCGATTGGACGAGGCCAGCGTGAGTTGATTCTCGGCGACCGGCAAACGGGCAAGACCGCCATCGCCCTCGACACCATTCTCAACCAGCGGGATCAGAATGTGCTGTGCGTGTATTGCGCCATCGGCCAACGCGCATCCGGTGTGGCCAAAGTGGTGGCCACCCTCCGCGAACAAGGGCGCGATGGAGTATACCGTCGTCGTCGTCACAGAGGGCAACGACCCGCCGGGACTCGCCTATATCGCGCCGTACGCCGCGACCAGTATTGCCGAGCATTTCATGGAACAGGGTCGCGATGTGCTCATTGTCTACGACGACCTCACGCATCACGCCCGCGCCTATCGTGAGCTGTCCCTGCTCTTGCGCCGCCCGCCCGGTCGCGAAGCCTTTCCCGGCGACATCTTTTACATCCACTCGCGACTTCTGGAGCGCGCCACACATCTGCGCAAAGACCTGGGTGGTGGCTCCCTGACCGCGCTTCCCATCATTGAAACCGAAGCACAGAACATTTCGGCCTATATTCCGACCAACCTGATTTCCATTACGGATGGACAGATCTACCTTTCGCCCTCTCTGTTCGAATTAGGGGTGCTGCCTGCGATCGATGTCGGTCAATCCGTTTCCCGCGTTGGAGGCAAGGCACAACGGGCGGTCTACCGGGCCGTAGCGGGAAATCTCAAGCTAGCCTATGCACAGTTTGAAGAACTGGAAACCTTCGCCAGGTTCGGCGCCAGACTGGATGACGACACCCGCGCCATCATCGAACACGGACGGAG
Organism: uncultured Nitrospirales bacterium; assembly: GCA_963801755.1. Lineage (GTDB taxonomy): Bacteria > Nitrospirota > Nitrospiria > Nitrospirales > UBA8639 > Nitrospira_E. The sequence continues at coordinate 209,646 of CAWDGE010000015.1, forward strand.
AATTCGCGCATGCCTCAAACAGCCGGAATTCGCCCCGGTCTCCGTGCCCGCTCAAATCACCCTGCTCCTGGCGTTGATCGAAAAACTGTTCGATCTTGTGCCCCTTGACCAGATGACGAAGGCCGAACAGGCGTTACACAAGGCCGCCCTGGACATCCCATTGGAAGTATGCACGCGATTGGAAGGCGCAACCAAACTCAATGACGAAGATCGTCAAACGATTATCGACATCGCCCGCACAGCGCTTGCCCGTTTTCAGCTTACGCCGGCACTGAAGGAGAAGTCATGAGCGACACCATGGTGAGTCTGCGCCGAAAGATCGGCGGAGCCGGGGATCTCCAATCGGTCGTCCGCACGATGAAGGCGTTGGCCGCCTCGAGCATCGGCCAATACGAGCAATCGCTGAGCGCTTTGGCCGACTACGCTCGCACCGTGGAGCTGGGGTTAAGCGTCTGTTTCCGGGAAGACTCACCGATGGCCTTGATGGGAGAACAGAAAAGGCAACCCGATGCAGAGGCAATTGGCGCGGTCGTGTTCGGTTCAGACCAGGGACTGGTAGGCCAGTTTAATGAAGTAATCGCCGATTATGCGATCAAGACACTGGCCGCTCGGCCTGGACATCATACTGTATGGGCCGTGGGGGAGCGGGTACAGTCGCGCCTGGCAGATACAGGTCTGTCATTAGCAGGATTCTTTCCGGTCCCGAATTCGGTCAAGGCCATTACGCCACTTGTCGGAAAGATTCTCCTGGAAAGCGAGGCAGCTCATAGCCGGGGAACGATCCACGAACTCCACCTCTTTTACAACCGCCCCACTTCCAGAGCGGTCTATGTGCCGGTCAATCAGCGCCTGCTGCCACTGGACGAAACCTGGCGAAGCGAGTTGACCATAATCCCGTGGCCGACAGGAAATCTGCCGGAGGTCATTGGCAGTATTACGGCAACGCTGGGGGCGCTCATTCATGAGTATCTCTTTATCTCGCTCTTCCGGGCATGTGCCGAATCTCTGGCCAGCGAAAACGCCAGCCGACTGACCGCCATGCAACGCGCCGAGAAAAACATCGACGAGCTGCTGGAGGACCTCAACCGGCACTTCCACCAATTGCGCCAAAGTGGCATCGACGAGGAACTGTTCGACGTCATCTCAGGCTTTGAGGCGCTGGCCAAAGAACGAACCACCCCTGGGCATGGTGGGAGCGGAACGCGTATTGAATCATGAGTGGATAAAGAGATCGCAATTTTCGTCGTGGCTAAGGCGTGGACATCACGGAAGAGCACGTGCAGACTAAAAAAAATTACGCTCCCTTTTCTAGCTTCCGGCTCTGACTGTAAGGGGTTGGATGGGATATACTGCGAGCTGATCGCTCGATAGGCTGCGAGTTTCGTAGTCTATCTCGGGCAGCGATACCGGATAAATTTTTGAGTACGCGTTGGATTCTGGACTAGAATTCCCTTCCACTGTGGCATGTAATCGTCCGTGCGATGTTTTAGGCACAGGGCACATCAGACTTATTGGTTATCAGCCGATGAAGCCGAGTGGACGACGATCCCAAGACCAGACCAGCCCCCGGACTGCCCCAGTGTTAGGAGTTCCAAGGAAGCCCAAACCATAGGAAACGCCAAACGATGTCTCTTGCTCTGAATAAGCCCAAGCTGGACAATCTCACCGAGGAGATCTGGAAATCTGCTGAGCGGTTGCGCGGGAAGTTCAAGGCGTACGAATATCAGGGCGTCATCCTGCCCATCATCGTCATTCGGCGGCTGGAGTGTGTGTTGATCGCCTGGCGGGAACAGAAGCGTACGGAGGTGCTCGCGAAGCGACCCAAGCTCACCGAGAAGGAACTCGCCAAACTGGTCAAGGAACTCGAACTCAATCCCAAGCAGCCGCCGTTCTCGAACAAGACCGATTGGACGCTCCGCAAGGTCTATGAGGAAGACCACGCCCTCTTGGCGGAAAACTTCCGGGACTACATCAACGGCTTCTCCAAGAATGTTGACGATATCATCGAGCACTTCAACTATCGCGCCACCATCGGCACGATGGTCAAGAACAACCGCCTCGCTCCGATCCTAAATCAATACAAGGAACTGGAACTCGGGCCTGACAAACTCTCCGGCCTGGAGATGGGATACGTCTATGAGGAATTGCTCAGACGGTTCTCGGAACAAAGCGGCGAAGAGGCTGGAGAGCATTTCACGCCACGCGAAGTCATCCGTCTGATGGTGGAACTGCTGGAGATCCCCATACCGGACAAGCACATTTCCATCTATGACCCGGCGTGCGGCACTGGCGGCATGCTGTCAGTGACGGAAGAGCATTTACTCGACCGCGCCAATACAGCCGGAGGAAAAAGCCCGGGTTGAGAAATTCCTCACCATTCACGGGGAAGAGATGTCCCCGACGAACTACGCCATCTGCCAAGCCGACTTACTCATCAAGAACGACCAGCAAGCCAAGGTTCATCTTGGCAATTCCCTCATCCCGCACGACCCGCACAGCAAAGAACCGGGTGACCAGCTTCCCGAGTCGAAATACCGGTTCGACTTTATGCTGTCAAACCCACCGTTCGGCGTCACCTGGGGAGGCAAGGACGGCTACGAGGCTGAGGCGCGCAAACTCAAGACGACACGCTATCAGGCCGGAATGCCGCGCGTGAACGACGGTGCACTGCTCTTTCTGCAAACCATGCTCGCCAAGATGAAACCGGCCGAGCAAGGCGGCAGCCGCATCGCCATCATCTTCAACGGCTCGCCGCTTTCCAACGGCGACTGCGGCTCCGGCGAAAGCGAAATCCGACGTTGGATTCTGGAGAACGACTGGCTCGACGCCATCGTCATGCTGCCCGATCAGCTTTTTTACAACACCGGCATCTTTACCTACATCTGGCTGCTGCGGAACGAGAAACCCCCAAGCCACCGGGGCCGTGTGATGCTCATCGACGCCCGCCGGCAGTTCGAAAAAGAGCCGAAATCCTTCGGGAACAAACGCAACCGAATTACCGACGCCCATCGCACATGGATCGAGGAACGGTACCGCGACGGCTGGTCCAAGGGTTACGCCGACGAACACGTCAAAATCTTCCGCCGCGAAGACTTCGCCTACCATAAAGTCAGTGTCGTCTTTTGGCAGTTCGACGAACATGACAAACCCGCCATCATCACCGAGCCGTACGAAAGAGCGTTCACCGTGGCCAATCTGAAGAAAGAGCAGGAGTTCTACGACAGCGACCTGACCTTCCGCATCGGAATGAAAACAGGGGAAGGCGAAAAGATTGAGACGATGCGGCTCTCCCCAAAAGACGATGCTGACCAAGAAATTCAAGGCGCTGATGGAGGGCAAGCCTGAGATCACCTCGGTCGAATGGACGCATCGGCATTACGTGCGGGACGATGAATACATCCCATACGGCGAGGACATCGAGGCATTCCTGAAACGGGAAATCGCCAAGCCGATCATTCGCTGGGAAGATAGTCCGCAACTTGGCTACGAAATCCTGCCGAACAAATACTTCTACCGCTACCAGCCGCCCACGCCCGCGAAGGAATTGCTTGCGGAGTTTTGGAGACTTGGAGAAGGAGGCAGAGAAGATGCTGGAGGGATTGGCAAACGGATGAATCCCTTGCACCCAGATTGGACGTACGACCGGCTCAAAGACGTGTCCGCGATCAACGCTGCCTCGCTGCCAGCTGACACTAACCCGAACTATGAGTTCGACTATCTCGAAATTTCAAACGTGGATTATCACGGTATCGTTGATCCAGTGGCCATCGAGCGGCTGCGCTACGAAGACGCACCCTCGCGGGCGCGGCGGCGTATTACAAAGAATTGCACAGTAATTTCATCCGTCAGGCCGAACCTACAAGCCGTGGCTTTCATAGATAATGGGCGGAAAAATTTTGTTTGCTCCACTGGCTTCAATGTCGTACAGCCTGCGGGGCAAAGGCTTTCGCCCAAGTTCGTCTATTACACGCTCATTTCCGAAAACGCACGGCAATACTTCGAGGCGACAGCCAAGGGGGTTGGATATCCGGCAATTGACGACAAGGATTTCGGCTCTTTCTTAATTCCCCTTCCTCCACTGCCGGAGCAACAGCGCATCGCGGCATATCTGGATGCGAGTTGTATGGCGATTGACGCGGCGGTGGCCGCCAAGCGCCACCAGATCGAAACTCTCGATTCGCTCCGGAAGTCAATTATCCAGCAGGTTGTGACGACGTGGCCTCGACAGATGCCCGACACTTCAAAGACCGGTAGCGTCTGGATTGAAGAAATTCCAGAAAAGTGGCAGCTGGTGGCATTAAAGCGGCTCTGTGAAATCCAGACTGGTCTTACGCTGGGCAAGTCGTATGAAGGAGCATTGATCGAACGACCGTACTTGCGTGTTGCCAATGTACAGGATGGCCACGTTGACCTTTCAGATATTACTACGATTGAAGTGCCGGCGTCGGTGGCGAGACGGGTCGAACTCCGTTCTGAGGATGTCCTCATGACTGAAGGTGGCGATCTGGACAAGCTGGGTCGGGGCACAATTTGGATGGGCAGATCCCAGGATGCCTGCATCAAAACCACATCTTCGCGATCCGTTGTTTTCGCATAAACTGTTGCCCGATTTTCTGGCATATCTCACTGGCTCTGAATATGGCCGTGATTACTTCGAAGCCACCGGCAAACGAACCACCAACCTAGCCAGCACCAACTCGACGAAAGTTGGCTTATTCCCAATTCCACTTCCGTCAATTGATGAGCAAGTAGCAATTTGCGTTTTTCTCGACGATAAGCTCACCGCGGTCAAACGCATCACAATTGGCATCGAAGCTCAGATCGACACCCTCACCGCCTACCGAAAGTCGCTGATTCACGAGTGCGTCACCGGCCAGCGGCGGGTAGCAGAGCGGGATACATCAAATTTGATGTTGATTTAATATGGAGTTCACCGTAGAATATTATGAGACTGTGGCGGGGAGGTGCCCGGTACGCGAGTTTCTTGATGAGCTGGAGGCGAGCGATCCAGACGACTTTGCGGCGGTCTTCGCTGGTCTGGGAAAACTACGAAACCGACAGGCGCATCGCGAACCGCTGACCAAGGCGGTGGGTGACGGGTTGTTTGAATTGCGCCACGTCGGCAAATTGAACACACGCGTGCTGTGGTTCTTTATGAAAGGCCGGCGCATCGTCGCTGTTCACGGCATCCGCAACAAAGGCCAGGCCATTTCACCCCGCGACCTCGACACGGCCCGGGAGCGGATGCGCGACTGGCAGGAGAGAATAAAATGATGAAGAAAACCAATTTTGACCTTCACCTCGAAGAGCAACTCCGTGACCCGGATTTTGCGGAGCGGTTCAAGCGAGCGGGTGAGGCGTGGGACGTGGCGTTGCAGATTGCGGCCCTGCGCGAAAAGGCCGGCTTCTCCCAAAAGGATCTCGCGCGCAAACTCCACACCTCCCAGCAGCAAATCAGCCGTATCGAATCACCGAGCTACGAGGGGCATTCCTTGAGCATGCTTCGCCGCGTGGCCAAGCTGTTGAAAGCAAGGGTCCGCGTGGTCTTTGAGCCGGACGACACGCTGCCTGGTAGCCGGCTCGCTGAGTCTCCACCCCCCTACCGGAAGAAGCGCCGTCTCGCCAAATCATCATAAATCGAGTGACGGGCAAGCTTCATGCACTCGCGGCAGAGACTGATCTTGATGCTTCGAGGCGGAAAGGTCGGAAGAGCTAACCATGTCGCGGAAGAAAGCTCCGGAATTGACGTTTCAGCAACATATCGCGGATTACCTCGTCCGTGAGCACGGGTATGGCGTGCTGGAGCAATCCGACATCACGGACACCGGGCATGTCATCGCGGAAGACCACCTCTGGGCCTTCCTCAACGCCACGCAGGCCGATACGCTCAAAAAGCTGAAGGACGATTACGGCACGGACGCGCGAGACGAGGTCTTCAAGTCCTTGCGCAAAGAACTGGAGCACACGCCTCTTTGGATGCTCCTGCGCCACGGCCTCAAGGTGCGCGGGCTGGAGTTCCGGCTGTTTTATCCCAAGCCGCGCTCGGTAGACAGTGCCGGAGTGAAGGGGTATGCCGAAAACCGCATCACCTTCCGCCCGCATTTCTATTTCGGCGAAACCAATCAGGAAATCGATTTCGTCTTCTTCCTCAACGGCCTGCCCATCGTGGCCCTTGAGTTGAAACACGAAGCCAATCAGAACGTGCATGACGCCGTGACGCAGTTTGTCGCGCGCGACCGACCGGATGGAGGGAGTGTCGCGAGCGCCATGGATGGCACAAGAACGACCGACCACGCATACAAAATTTTCCAACATCCCTTCCTCTACCTTGCCGCGGACACCAGCGACGTGATGGCCGCCACCGACCCGCGCCGGGTGGAGAATTTCCGCTGGCACAACACGGGGCTGACCAACGCCCCCCAGAATCCGGACGAATATCCGGTCGAGTTTCTGTACCGCGAGGTATTGTCCAAGGAGCAATTGTTGGAGGCGCTTTCGTTCTTTCTTGTCCGCGTTCCCAAGCGCGAGGCGGAGGACGACAAGCCGGAACGTCCCGCCCTCACCTTGTTCCCGCGTTACCATCAAAGCCGGTTGGTGCGGAAAATCTCGCAGGACATCACAAAGCATTTTGCCGACAAGGGCGACATCGGCAAAAAGTATCTCGCTGACCACTCTGCCGGGAGCGGCAAGACGCTCTCTATCTGCTGGCTGGCGGACCGCCTGCACAGCCTCTACAACCCGGGCACGAACGAAAAGTTGGTGGACATCACGTTCATCCTCACCGACCGCAAATCGCTCGACACGAATATCCGGGAGGACATGGCAAATTTCACCCACCTGAAAGACGTGGTGGGCATCGCTAAGAAAGCCGACGACCTGCCACGCTTTCTCAAGGACCGCAAGTCGATCATCGTCACCACGCAGCAGAAGCTCGCCTATGTGCTGGAGGAGCTTCAAAAGAACCCGACGCTGAAAAATCTGCGTGTCGCGTTCCTGATTGATGAAGCCCATCGATCGCAGGAAGGCCAGATGGGAGCGGCCATCCGCCTGCCGTTCCGCAAAGGAGATGAGCCGGACGTCGACACGCCGGAACTGGACCCGGAGGAGCAGATTGCCAAGGTCATCCGCGAACACGATGCCAATCAATTGTTCGTCGCATTTACCGCCACACCTGCGCCTGCAACTGTGAGCCTGTTTGGTGCACCGTTCGACAGCTACACCGAGGCCGAGGCGATCGCCGAGGGCTACATTGTGGACGTGGCAGCCAGCATTATCTCTTACAAAACACTCTATAATCTGCATTGCCATTTCGTTCCCCCTCCGGAAGAGGAAGAAAGGGTCTATCCGAAAGGCGTCGTGTCCAAGGCGCTCAAGAATGTGGCATTTCAGGACGACGGCCTTATCCAATACAAGGCCGAGGTCATGCTCCGCCTCTTTGAGAAACAGGTGATGCCGCTCATAGAAGGCCGCGCCAAGGCGATGATCGTCACGAGTTCCCGCGTGGCCGGATTGCGCTATTTCAACATCATCAAGGAAAAACTCAAAGAGCGCGGGGCGAACTACAAAGTCCTCTATGCTTTCTCGGATTTTACGCATCCTGAAACCAACGCGGAAATCCACGAACATGCTGTCAACGAACTCAAAGACGGCGAGTTGATCGAAAAACGGTTCGAGGGCGACGATTACCGAATCATGGTTGTGGCCAACAAATTTCAGACCGGCTTCGACCAGCCGTTGCTCGCCGGGATGTTCCTCGACAAGCCCGTCGTAGACCGCCACGCCGTACAGACGGTGTCGCGCTTAAATCGCTGCCACGCAGGCAAGAAAGACGTGGTGGTCGTGGATTTCACCAACAACGCGGCCGCCATCCTCAAGGCATTTCAAAAATATCGAAAAGGTACGCCGTTTGAGCCGGAAGAACCGGACAAGGAACTTTGCCCCAAGCTCTACGCCGAAATTCTTGCGGTGGGTGTGTTCACGCAAAAGGATGCCGCCGATTTCGCGAAACTGGCCGGCACAGGCACAGATGCGCAGATGCAATTCTTCGTCAATGCGCTACGCACACGGTTTCAGGCAAAGATTGTGGATGCTGAAAAGCGCAAGGCGTTTGTCTATTTGCTCGCCCGCTACGTCAAGAGCTTCCATTTCCTGACATGCTTCTTTACCTATGCTGCGGAATTGAAGGAGTTCGCCACGTTTGCCGAATACGTCGGTCCCCAGCTCATCAAGCAGGGGAGCGTGTCCGACCTGATGAAACATATTCGGCAAACGGAGGTGATCAAGGCGGCCGTGGAATTTCAAGGTGTCACGACCAGTGCTGGGCCGGTAAAGCTGAAACCAGGCAAAGGAAAGAAAGGCAATGGCCCACCACCCCAAAAGGTTTCCGTTCAAGACATGATAGCCGAGATTCGCAATAAGTTTGACATCAGCGACGAGGAAGCGCTCTACATCAAACAAGTCACGGAGGAGAAATCGGCGGACCCGGTTATTCGAATCACTGTCCGATCGCACCGTGAAGACCGCATTTATCTCGAAGGCGCATATCGCGGCCAGGTCAACGGCGAAATTCAGACGGCCTATGACGAGCGGGGACGTTACGAAGAATTAGCCGATCCCAAATACACGGACACGGGAGGCATCTTCGACATCATGGCCGTCACGGTTATCGATACCCATCTAACGGCCGCAGCATGACGCCATGAGCAAGCGTATCCGCGACATCCCCGAGCAAGATCGCCCGCGTGAAAAACTTCTTCGCAAGGGGGCTGCCGCCTTGAGCGATCAGGAACTGCTTGCGGTTCTGCTTGGAAAGGGCACCTCCGAGATGGACGTGATGAAACTAGCAGGCAAGCTGGCACGAGTCATCGACGAGAAGGGATTGGATGTCCGAGCCGAAGATTTGACGGCATGTGAGGGCATCGGAGAAGCCAAAGCCACGTTGGTGCTCGCCGCCATTGAGTTTGCTCGTCGTCGCATCAAACCCGAAGGCTTAAAGATCAGGACGCCGGCAGACGTTCTCCCTTTGATACGGCATTTTGCAGAACGTAAGCAAGAGCATTTCCTATCGGTCACCATCAATGGAGCCAACGAAGTTCTGAACGTTCGGGTGGTGTCCATCGGGTTAATAGACCGCAGTCCAGTACACCCACGAGAAGTCTACGCTGATGCGTTGACAGACCGCGCTTCTGGCATCATCGTAGCCCATAACCATCCGGCGGGAAGTCTCGAACCCTCCCCAACGGACATCGCAGCCACCAAGCAGATCAAGCAAGCCGGAGAAATAATTGGGATTGAACTCCTCGATCACCTCATTTTTAACCGGCAGACCTATTACAGTTTTTTGGAAGAGGGATGCCTCTAGGTCAATTTACTGGGGCAGTGACTAAGAACAACAGGTAACCGAAATAGAGAGGGTAAGATTCCTGAAAGGAAATCGACATTTTCACCAAATTCGCCAACGTGGCATCCACGAGAAACTGTTCGACCTCATTTCCGGTTTTGAGGCGCAAGACAAAGGATGAAAACTCTCGCATCGCCACTCCAGCCAAATCACAAAACGAATCATGAAAGAAGAGCAACCATGAACATTCAGACCAATGGTTTCCGAGTAGATGAAGGCACAAAGGTCGATCTCAGCAAAAGGCCAACCAGGGTAAAGAATATCTATAACTCGAAAAAACAGTACAAGCAGGTTCTCAAAAGACACATTGAAAATCTCAGCGAACTACAACGTCTCCACTACGCCTACAATCGCTATGCATTACTGCTGATATTTCAAGCCATGGACGCCGCAGGCAAGGACGGCGCCATCCGACACGTCATGTCGGGAGTTAATCCACAAGGGTGCCAGGTTTTCAGCTTCAAACATCCCAGCTCTGAGGAACTGGATCATGATTTTCTGTGGCGCACCACACAATCCCTGCCTGAACGCGGCCGCATCGGCATTTTCAATCGTTCCTATTACGAGGAAGTTCTCATCGTGCGAGTGCATCCGGAGATTCTGCTGAGCCAGGGGCTGCCGGACGAATTACTTGATGAAAAGTCTCTCTGGCAGGATCGGTACCGCTCTATCGTGGACCTGGAGAGCCATCTCTACCGCAATGGCACACGAATCATAAAGTTTTTCCTTCACCTTTCGGAGGAAGAGCAGCGAAAACGCTTCCTTCAACGTATTGATGAACCGGAAAAGAACTGGAAATTCAGCCTCGCCGACATTAAGGAGCGAAAGTATTGGAAAGAGTATATGCAGGCCTATGAGGTCTGTTTGAGTGCGACAAGCACAGGAACTGCTCCCTGGTATGTTGTGCCTGCCGATGACAAAAAGAACGCCAGACTCATCATTTCTGATGTGATCGTCGAAACTTTGAAGAGTCTCAACATGAGTTATCCAACAACGACCAAGGCCCGCCAGAAAGAGTTGCAGGCTATCCGAAAACGGCTAGCGCAGTAAGCCCCGGATCCCAAAAGAGATGAACAATGAATCTTTGGTTTTTCCTACCCGGCCGTAGACGTCCTTTGGGAGGTCGTTCCCTCCAGTGAACAGAGTCATATTAGTGAGGAAAGGACAAACATGCCGTGAGACATAGGGAACGACACCGCACAGACCGCATCGGCTGGCTACGGGCGACGGTGTTGGGCGCCAACGATGGAATCATTTCAACTGCCAGCTTGCTACTCGGCGTCTCGGCGGCGAATGCCACTCACAGCGAGGTAGTGGTCGCCGGAATTGCCGGGCTGGTTGCGGGAGCGATGTCAATGGCGGCCGGTGAATATGTGTCGGTCCAATCCCAAGCGGATACTGAAAGGGCTGACCTTGCTCTTGAGCACACGGAACTCATAACAGACCCGTCAAGTGAGCACAAGGAACTTGCCGGGCTGTATATTGAACGAGGTCTTGATTCTATGCTTGCAAAACAGGTCGCCCGACAACTCATGGCTCATGATGCCTTAGGGGCGCATGCCCGCGACGAACTCGGAATTTCAGAAAATCTCCGTGCGCATCCGGTTCAGGCGGCCTTGGCGTCAGCCGGCAGCTTCACAATCGGGGCGGCAATGCCACTGTTGACCGCGACCATCGTTCCTGTGTCCAGTCTGATTCCCGTGGTTTCCGGTACCTCACTGATGTTTCTCGCCTCGTTGGGAGGATTAGCAGCATGGGCGGGCGGGGCCTCCATCATGACCGGCGCGAGCCGGGTCACATTATGGGGTGTACTGGCTATGGGCTTGACCGCAGGAATCGGAGCACTTTTGGAATAGCGGCGTGAAAGGGATCAACGGGACATGAAACCGCAGAACTCACCAATTTCCTAAAGGGTGGCGTATCGTGGACGGTCAAAACGGTTCAGCAGGGAATTCAGGAAAGTCCTTAGTAATACAATACAGTTTGGAAATGTGATCTCTTTCTAATCAACGCTCGTCATTCCCATTCTTGCCTCCTTGTCACCTATGAGCCGTCTTCGAGAAATTCGCCGGATTCTCTGTTGGATTCTGGTATTGAATCTGGCTGTCGCCGCAGCAAAGTGGGGCTATGGCGTCGTGACGGATTCATTGGGCATGCAGGCTGACGGCCTTCATTCAGCCTTCGATGGCCTCTCGAATGTGATTGGTTTGATCGGGCTCTGGCTGACCACTCCGCCCCCGGATGCCAATCATCCCTATGGTCATAAAAAATTTGAAGCCTTGACCGCCGGATCCATTGGAGGATTCCTGGTCATGACATGTGCGTATCTTCTTTGGAAAGCCTATCAGTCCTGGACTCTGGACCTGCACCCGCAGGTCACCGGCATCAGTTTTTTGATCATGATCATGACCATGGGGGTCAATATTTTTGTGACCCGATGGGAACGGCAAAAGGGTACCGAACTGAAAAGCGACATTCTCACAGCCGACTCCTATCACACGGCGAGTGATGTCCTGACATCGTGTTCAGTCCTGGCAGGGCTATTGGCCGTGAAGGCCGGGTATGCATTCATTGATCCTTTGGTGGCGGTCCTGATTGCCGCCATGATCGCATGGACGGCATTTATCGTACTCAAGGACGTCCTGTATTCCTTAACCGATGCCAATCGCTTGGATCCCGAAGAGGTTCGAAAAGTGGTGATGTCGATCGCGGGCGTCCTGGACTGTCATGATATTAGAACACGTGGACTGTCCCACCATGTGTTCTTGGATCTCTCGGTTCACGTTGATGCAACTCTAACTGTCAAAAAATCCCACTCGCTCGCGACCAGGATTGAAGAGCATCTCATTGATCATTTTGAATCGCTGGAGGACGTGGTCGTCCACATCGAACCGGAAGGACACGAACCAGGGCCGACTGGAATCGATCAGGGGAAAGAATGAGGAGTCAAAACCGGGATGGAAGAAACTTGAGGGGTGAGGAGAAAAGGAAAAGGGAAGCATTCCGCAGATTGCACCGTATCTCCCACCCTACGCCTTAACACGCTTTTCGGATTCAGAATGAATAGGCAGGGAAACCACAAAGGTTGTCCCTTCGCCTGGCACGCTTGTCACACGGATGGCACCTTGATGTTCCTGGAGAATGCCATGGACCACGGTGAGCCCTAAGCCGGTCCCCTCCCCGACAGCCTTCGTAGAAAAAAACGGATCAAAAATCTTTGAGAGCTGCTCCTGGGGAATGCCACTCCCGGTATCTTGAACCGTGAGTTCCACAAAGTCATCGGTCGGGTGAAGAGACAAGCTCAACATTCCACCGTCAGACATCGCTTGACAGGCATTCAAAATCAGATTCAAGAACACCTGATTCATGTGATCGGGATCGGCTGAGACTTTTGGCAGTTGAGGTGAAACCGTTTTTATCACCTGGATATGCTGGGTATTGAGCCTCTGTTCCAGCACATCCAAGACATCGATCATGATGGATTCTAAATTGACCCCGCGACGTTCAGCCGGACGTTTCCGCGCAAAACTTAATAATTGGTTCATGATTTTGGTAATGCGTTCCACCTGAGTCACAATAGTTTGCAATCCCCGCCTGGTCGCTTCATCTGTAGCTTTACGCATCAACAATTCCGCTCTGCCCAATATCACATTCATCGGAGTGCCGATTTCATGAGCCATCCCGGATGCCAATGTTCCCAACTCGGCCAATCGTTCCGTTTTTCGCAGTTGATCCTCCAAAACCCGTTGTTGGGTAATATCCACGATATACCCTTCGAGCCCGACAACCTCGTCTGTTTCTGAAAAGATCCCGCATCCCTGTTCCCACACCCATTTAATCATCCCATCCGCCGTACGAATCCGATAATTAAATTGAAACGGCTTGCGGGCATTGAGAGCTGCCTGTGCGTCCTGCCAGACCCGCTCGCGATCCTCTCGAAGAATCACATGCCGCCCATACGACACCTGTTGAGTCTCGACAAATTGTTCGGGTGAATATCCCGTCAAAACCTGACAGCTGGGGCTGACAAACTTCATGATCAAATCCTGATTATTCTGACACCGATAGACCATACCTGGCAGATTGGTAAGCAGAGTGGTTAAGGTTTGTTGCGCCTTGTGCAGCTCCTGCTCCGTGGCAACCTGTCCCGTCACATCCATAATAATCGCCAGAAAGACAGGACGAACTTGCTCCTGTAAATATTGAAGATGTACTTCAACGGGATACGTGGTCCCATTCTTTCTTAGATGAATTGTACGAAAATCCACTTGTTCCCGCTGACCCGTCCGAAGAGGAGTCAACAGCTCCAGAAACTTTTCGTTCGGAAGATCTGGTTTCAAATCCAACGGTGTCATCACGCACAATTCTTCCATGCTGTATCCGATATTTTCCCTCGCGCCTTTGTTGACTTGAGTAAATCGCAGGGTCCTGTCATCAAACACATAGATCTCATTGACAGACTCCTCAAGAATTCTCCCCAGGTACGACAACCGCTCTTCGTTTTGCTTTCGTTGGGTAATATCTCGAAGAATCACCGTCAGCCATCGCTTCCCCGATTGTTCAGTTTGAGAAATCGAGGCTTCCAACGGAAAGGTCTCCCCGTTCCGTCGAAGTCCGGAAATTTCCATGTTGGCGCCCATCCGTCGAGAGGTTGCTCCAGTCTCGGCAAATCGGCGGATGTGTTCACGATGGGCAGACCGCAGAGGGAGCGGAATAAATTGGTCGAGGGTATCTCCCAGTGCCTCCTGAGCGGAACACTGAAAAATTTCCTCAGCGGCCGCATTAAAGATCACAATCCGTTGATCATCATCGATGATAATAATGGCATCCATGGCCGAATGGATGATGCCTGCGAGTTGCTGCTCAATCGCCTCCAACCCGTCTCTGGCTTCCTGATGCATGGACTGGACGGCTCGCAGCTCTGCCAGTTCCTGTCGGAGCATATTAACTTCGTACTGAAGGTCCGGGGGACGTGACTCGTCACTCATCAATTCACCGGAAGGTTGATTCTGACAAACAGGAATCTAAGCCTTAATGCCTTGGTGATCCAGCGACCAATGAAGCACCTGGGCCGACCTCAATTCGGACATCGAAGGAGAACTCCGGTAGCACCATGATTCAACGCAATTCATCCGACTGTTCGGGCATTCACACCACCTCTTCCATTTCAGCCAGCTTGCGATATAACGTCTTTCGATCAATGCCGAGCACATGCGCCGTTTGATATTTATTTCCACCCATTTTCTCCAAGACCCGCCGGATATAGGACTTTTCCAACTGCTCCAGGGGCAGTAGCCGCTCTGCGGCATCTCCGATAAGTTGTCCATCCCCTTGGATTTCGCGAATATTCGAGGGGAGATCCTCCAGGCAAATCTTTTTCCCTTGCGTCAGGGTCGCGGCACGCTCCAATATATTTTCTAATTCTCTGACATTACCGGGCCACTGATAATCTATGAGCCTGGCCATGGCCGATTCTTCTACACTTTCAATATGCTTCTGCTGCGCGGTCGCACTTTTTTGCAGTAATCCCTGAACCAGAATCGGTAGATCCTCTTTGCGATCACGAAGGGGAGGCAAGTGCAGTTCAATCACATTCAGGCGATAATACAAATCCTCCCGAAACCGCTTAGCCTTGACCTCCTCGGCCAAATGCACATTCGTGGCAACCACCAACCGGACATTGATCGACATGGAGCGAGTCGCCCCTACCCGCCGGATTTCCCGCTCTTGCACGGCACGAAGCAACTTGGCTTGAAGCATCATGGGCATTTCACTGATTTCATCCAAAAACAATGTGCCATCATGAGCCTCTTCAAACAAACCTGGCTTATCCGACTTGGCATCCGTAAACGCGCCACGCACATGACCAAATAGCTCGCTTTCCAACAACAGCTCTGGAATCGCCGCACAATTCACCGGAACAAAGGGAGCAGATTTACGTTGACTATTAAAATGAATGGCTTTGGCTACGAGTTCTTTTCCCGTCCCACTTTCTCCCGTGATCAGAATATTCGTCTGTGAATCAGCCACTCGCCGGATCAGATCAAAAATTTCCTTCATCGGTTTGCTTTTCCCGAGAATCTGGCCAAACGCAAATTCCCGGCTGACCTGTTGCCGTAACTGTTTCACTTCTTGGCGAAGGAGCGCCTCCCGCATCGCCTTCGCCACCGTTACCGATAATTCATTGCTCTTGATGGGCTTGGTGAGATAGTCGAACGCGCCTAGCTTCATCGCATCAACGGCCGATTCCACGGTACCAAATGCCGTCATCATAATAAGATTGGATTCCGGATACTTCCGAAGGATATGATCCAACAATGCCAGCCCGTCCATGCCTTTCATCCGTAAATCCGTTAAAACCACAGGAAACTTCTCTGTTTCCATCCGTTTGAGCGCGTCGTGACCATCAGAAGCCACCATGACTCGATAATGCTCTTCCTCAAGAATGTCCCGAAGTAATTGTTGCATTTCGGGTTCATCATCCACGACCAAAACAGCTGGAGAATCGTTGACCATTGCCAAATTCCTTATTTAACTCGGTGTAACCTGAGACCACGATTTAATAACGGCTTCAGCCCACCCTGGTTTATGAAACATTTCCCCTCGATGACTCCCTCATCTACTCCCGGTTTGGCGACCAGAGGCGAAAAAAAATTCATCCTCTGTAGCCTTTTTCACCAATCATGAATTTCCCTACTGTAGCAATTTGCGTCACCTGGTCCAACTCAACTCATGCTACTTTGCCACAGTAAAGAATCAGAGGTGCCCACCCCCTACCTCTTGGAATATGTTGTAAATATTAAGAAGAGCCCATTCCGGTGGTTGTTAGTCACCGCGATTCCCCTCTCTCGTTATCAGGCTGCCACTTAGAGTTTCAGGGAAAAGCACACCTCTATGAGAGATTAGGTGGAAACACAATGGCATTCCTCTTGCTGTCTCTCAGACGAGATAGGACAAGGAGAACACCATTGAAAAGGGAGGTCCCATGAGAATTGTGGTTCCAGTTGATGGTTCATCCTGTTCCACCTCTGCTGTTCAGACTCTTGCACATTTTACGCCGCCTGAAGAATTGACGCTGGTTCATGCTCTCCACCTTCCCGATTTCAACTACCCGATGATTACGCCGGATCTCCGAACCGAGGCCCAGGAAGAAATCAAAGCCCAATTGCGAAAAGAAGGGGAAGGAATTCTCGATGAGGCACAGAAACACCTACCTGCCGATTTCTCCCATGTGCAGCGGGTCCATCAAATCGGACATCCGGTCGACGTGATTGTGGAAACGGCACGATCCGCACAATCCAACCTGATCGTGTTGGGAGCCAGGGGTCTTGGCCCAGTCAAAGAACTGATTCTCGGGAGCGTGTCTCATCGGGTCCTGATGCATGCGCCGTGTTCAACCATGATCGTCAAAACCCCCATGACTCAGTTAAAAAAGATTCTTCTCCCCATTGAGGGTCAAGAAGACGCAGAAGTGGCGTTACAGTTTTTGGCTCTCCAACCTTTTCGACAACCGGTTGAGGTCGAGGTGTTCGCGGTCTGGCCACAACCCCAATTGTCCTGGCCAACCACAGTAAGACAATCGGACATACTGGAAGCTCAAGCCATAGAAGAAGCCCAGGAACGCATGAAATCCATCACTGACCGGCTCACCAGGATGAACTTCGCCTGTCAAGCGCATGTTGGGATTGGCGATCCCGCCTATGCCATCCTCGAACAAGGCCACGCCTCCCAATCCGATCTGATCATGATGGGTACGCATGGTCGGGGAGGTTTCTCCCGGTTTTTGATGGGGAGCGTTTCGCATTCCGTGTTACACCAGACACCCTGCCCGGTACTGATTGTCCGATAGGCTTTAAATAACAGGAAGACGGGATTTCTTTTTCCGGTTGATGACATCTGCTACAGACCTGGTCGCTTTGAATGAGGCGCTTTGCCACGAAGGATGGAGAGCAACGAGTTTTTCCCAAAGCTTTTTCCTTAAATCTCAGTCGCCTTTCCTTCTAAACTGTTGGCATATCCATTGCTTGATATCAGATTGAGGAATGATCAATATTTTCTTTCTAGAAAAAAGGAGGTTACGAGATGAGTGCCATTACACGTTGGGATCCGTTTCGAGAATTGGATGAGTTACAGGGTCGGCTTTCAACCTTGTTTGGACGGGCACCGGTCAGAAAAGAGGGGGAACGTCAAGAAGCGTTGAGCGTTGCCGAATGGGCTCCTCTGGTAGATATTACAGAAGACCCCAAAGAATATTTGGTCAAGGCCGAGCTTCCGGAGGTCAAAAAGGAGGAAATTAAAATCAGTGTCCAAAACGATGTGTTGGTCATTTCCGGTGAACGAAAGTATGAGAAGGAAGAGAAGGACAAAAAGTACCACCGGATCGAGCGGGCCTATGGGAGTTTTTCACGGAGTTTCACCATCCCCGAAGATGCCGATCCCGAGAAAGTGTCGGCGGAATTCAAAGAAGGGGTGTTGCACATCCATTTACCGAAAAGCGATCGGGCAAAACCGAAAAGTATTGCTGTAAAAGTTTCATGAGTCAGCCGGTTCCCCCTTCCGAATTGAAAGGGGGAACCCGGGTACTTTGTAATGACATGACGATCAGTAGCAGCAAGTCGAGTGAGACAAGTCACTTCAAGGCAAGGGAGATAATCCACACATGCACAACCTTCGAAAATGCCTATTTCGCAGGGCTTGTGTTCTGTCCCTTGGATTCTTTCTCCTAGGAGGTATGTCCTCCTCGCCCAGCGCGCAACCCATACAAGAAGTGATCGTGACCATTGAGGGATACACGTTTCAAACCACCCAAATGCCTCTTCAACTGGACACAGAGACCATTATCTACATCACAAACAAAGATACGGTACGCCATGATTTTGGATCCGACATGTTCCTCAATACTCTGACCCATGTCGATAGCAACGGCGTCGTCACCTATGGAAATGGCGTGGAAGGCGTCCTTCTTGAGCCAGGCCAGGAAGCCTCAATCCGTTTGATGCTTAACCACTCCGGACGATTCCAATTTCAATGTTCGATCCATAAGGAGATGAAAGGGGAAATTCTCCTCCTGACCGTGGACGCCGTGTAATCGGCAACCTTTGGATTCCCTACGGGTTGTGATCGGAGGCCCAAGCTATTAAAATTTCTGAACGTGCTCTCCTGCTTTCACTCTAAGGCGAAAGGCCAATACAGTTATGGTCAAGATCGTAACCCATATCCTGGTTCCCACCGATTTCTCACCAAGCTCCACTCCTGCCTTTCGATATGCCGTGGAGTGGGCAAAAGTATTTGAAGCGCAACTGACCATTCTTCATGTCCATTCCCTGCAACCGGGTCTGGATATTGACGCCGGAGTTGCCCAACAATTTCTGGATGAACAACGAAAGGTGGCACGGGAAGAGTTGGAAACACTCCTGGCCGAGGCTCGGCAACAAGTTCCGAGGGCATCCATGGAACTGCTGGCAGGCCTCCCCTCTGAATGCATTTGCGAGGTCGCCCGGGAGAAAACATGCGATTTAATTATGATGGGAACCCACGGGTGGACGGGATTCAATCGAGTCTTATTCGGGAGCGTGGCGGAACGGGTGATTCAACGAGCCCCATGCCCGGTTCTGACCATTCCCCACAGGGAATCAGCCGATATTTCAGCGATGCATCCCTTACAAATTCTCCCCAAACAAGTGGTGCTGCCCGTGGAATTCTCCGATTGCTCCATGGATGCCTATGAATACGCGGTCCAAATTGCCAAATGGTTTGATGTGCCTCTGACCCTGGTTCATGCCATTGAGCCATTGTCCTACAGCTTGGATTTCACCCTGACGCATCCACTTCAAGAAAAAACCAATCGTGATAAGGTTGAAAAGCGTCTGGCTGGTCTCACTGCCGTCCTGTCCGAACAGGGTTTATCCGCCAGATATGAATTACTCGATAAACCAACCGTTGATGGCATTCTTGAAACCAGTGCCATTCAGCAGGCCGATCTTATCGTCATGGGGACCCATGGCCGAAAAGGACTGACCCGCATGATCCTGGGGAGCACAGCCTATAAGGTACTCGAACAAAGCCCCTATCCTGTCCTTACGGTTAAAAGTCCGAAATTCGAAGGAGGACATCATCCAGCGCTCGCCAATGACAAGACCACATCCTCTCCAGCGTGAACCCTGAACCTGTGACGATGGAAGACCATCACTCTCACCCTCTAGCCGGATCAGAAGAAGGCCTTCGAAATCTGTTAACCCGATTGGAGGATCAATCGCTCCAGCCAGAATTTCAGATACAGCGACAACTGGCCTTAAGCCACGCCCTTCAGCCCTATCCTCATCCCCTCATGGTTCCGCCCCTGGTTCCCTTGCCGGAAGAAGAGGACCTGGCCAGGTGGTTCCTCTATGCCGATTACTTGCCGACTGACGGCCATGCTTCTCTCATCGAGCAAGTGCGAGACCTGGTAACGGAACATGTCCCGCAAGAGGAACGAGTCTGGCTGGATTCCCTGCGACATTCCTATATGGATCTGCTCGAGGTGCAAGAGCTGCCTCAGGGAAATCAGGCTACTCGGACCCGTCTGCAATCGTTGGGAGACAAACAGATATTTGATGTTCTCCCCCACGCGAGACCGCTTCCCTACAAAGTTGGACAGATCCTGCTCACCCGGCTCCTTCGGGGATTGGCCGACATACGCCTGCCTGGTCCCCCGCTCATCCTTTCCTCCAGCATGGGAAAAGCCGTCTTTGAATTGACCAATGAGACGCGACGGGAAATCGAGATTGGCACGGGCAATTTTGCTCTTTCAGAATGGGCAGAATTCGCCAAAAGCTTCGGGTATATGATCATGTGGAGTGTCGCCAAGGTGCGACGGGGAGCCTGGACGGTCGTCGACTCACAGATTGACTATCAGAATACCCAAGGCGAAACATTTCTCTATGCCATCGCCCTGTATGAACACCATGACTTCCGTGCAATGGCTGACGGGCTTCGTGAGCTTGATCAATTCACTCCCTTGCAAAAAAAGGCCGGCAAGTCCGCGTCAACAGCTTCACAAACCGACACCTTAACGTGGGTATGGCTTCCACCACAGGACCCATCCGGTGCCGGAGCATACCCCATCGCCCGCCTCACCTTGACACCCACACAATTATTCGTCGAAACCGATTCTGCAGACCGGCTGGATACCGTCAAACACCAACTGGCGGCAGCCTTTGGCTTCTTACTGCATTTCCAGGGGGAAACCACCGCTCCCCCTCAACATCGGACACCTGAAGTGGATCTCTTATCAGACAGCTACATCGCTCCCCCCACTATCGTCTCCAAAGACGAAGAGCAACAGATCCTGGCATCGTGGCTTGAGACCGTCTATTTGGAATGGGCAGAAAAGCCTTCGCCGCTTCTGAAAGGACAAAGCCCTCGGCATTTCTGCTCTGCGCAACAGGACACCAAGGAGGTTGCAGCCATCATTGATCAAATGGAACAACATGATCCTGGTCTGCGACGCACAGGCCAATCCGCGTATAATTACAACATTCTCCGTGGTCACATTGGGTTGTAAGTTTTCAATGGCAACCAAAATTCCCGATTATTTTGAACCTCCTCCGCCAGCCCTCCTACACCGCCAGGATTTTTCTCATCTGATTCGCATTCTCCAGAACCTTGGGTATCGGATCCTTGGGCCGGTCCTCTCCAACGGTGCGATTCAGTGGGACGAAATTACTCGGGTAGAAGACCTCCCGATCGGATGGAAGGACCAGCAACGTCCAGGAAGCTATCGACTGGAACCAGACTCCAGCCCCCGGTATTTCAACATCGTTCACGGCCCACAGTCTCTCAAGCCACTGGTGTTTACGCCACGAGAAACGCTGCTAGTCCTGGACCGCAACGGAAAAACATTTTCAGTCAAAGAGACCGTTCCTGAGATACCACGAACCGCCGTGCTGGGAGTACGAGCATGCGATCTTGCAGGACTTGGGATTCAAGATCGGATTTTCCTGAACGGTTCCTATCCTGATCCCTACTACCAACAGCGACGGAACAACCTCCTCCTCATCACGGTCAACTGCACAAGGTCACTGGAGACGTGCTTTTGCGCATCAATGGGAACCGGGCCAAAAGCCCAAGAAGGGTACGATCTCAGCCTGACGGAGGCCGATGAAGACTTTGTGATTCAAGCAGGAAGTGTCGTTGGATTGGAAGTATTGGATCAACTGGCTTGCGCTGTGGCCTCTAAAGACCGGATCCTGCAGGACGAGGAACGGTTAGCCGCCTGCGCAGCCAGTCAAACGCGGACCATTCCGCATGCTTCGTTACCACATAGTTTATACGAGGCCCACGATCACGCTCGATGGGACGAGGTGGCCGCACGATGCCTCGCCTGCACCAACTGTACGATGGTCTGCCCCACTTGCTTTTGTCATGGGGTGGAAGAAACTCCAACTCTGGACCACCAACAGTCGGAACATGCTCGAGTTTGGGATTCGTGTTTCACGTCGGATCACGGATACATTCATGGGAAAAACTTCCGGCCCACCACCAAAGACCGCTATCGCATGTGGTTGACTCACAAATTAGGGTCATGGATCGACCAATTCGGCATGTCGGGATGCGTCGGATGCGGACGCTGTATCACATGGTGTCCGGTGGGCATCGATCTCACCGAGGAAGTCCACGCCCTCTGCCAGCCACCCTCGTAACCATTTGGGCATTGACGAAACGGACGAGATTGACGTGAGCCGATTGCGCTTTCCTATTGATTCGAGACGGAGCAAAATTCACTTGTCCTGATAGACCTCCCGTCTATGCCCCACTTTGACCACGATAACCACAAGCTCCTCGTCCCGGATCTCATAAATAATTCGATACACTCCTTGGCGAACTCGAAATCTTTCCTGTCCCGACAATTTCTCGCATCCCACCGGCCGTGGGTTATCAGCTAAACCTTCAATTCGCTTGAGAATGCGAGAAACATCGTTGTGAGGGATGGAACGAAAATCTTTGGTGACCGACTTTTTGAATGTCAGCCTATAACTGGCCATGGGCCTTGAGATCATTCAGAAGTTCTTCATAACTGAGTGTAGCCTCGCCAGCCCGTTGCTGGAACGCATTTAAATCTTCCTGATCCTCCGCGAGCGCTACTCGCACGGCTTCATTGACGATGTCAGATACGGATCGGTGAGTATGCGCAGCCTTAAGTCTTAGGGCCGCATGGAGATTCTCATCAAAGTAGACTGTAGACCGTTTAGAACTTGTGCCCATGAAATTTCACCTCCTTATGCTGGCATTATAGCGCCCTAGCGTTATAACATCAAAACGCTAAACGCTTAATGGAGCGTTCTATCCCAAAAACCTCCATGGTTTCAATGTTGAATAGGCCACCAATTGGTGCCCGGTTGGCACCGATCTCACCGAGGAAGTCCACGCCCTCTGCCAGCCACTCGAATAACCCAAACTGCAGTGAATCCTGGCAGAGGTCGGTCCAATCGACATCGCCCGGCTACTTGTGCGCGATGGGTTTCTCTGTAAACAGATAATCCTTCAAATGCTTGGAAAAGGTAGGATCCTTTCGTCGAATCCATTCAAGCACCATCGAAGCATGTTCCTTCTCCTCATCTCGATTGTGCGCAAGAATGGCTTTGAGGTCCGCGTCTTTGCACGCATTAGCGCGCTGATTGTACCAATCAACAGCCTCCAGTTCCTCCATCAACGAC
The DNA here is from genome assembly GCA_963801755.1 of uncultured Nitrospirales bacterium. Taxonomy (GTDB): domain Bacteria; phylum Nitrospirota; class Nitrospiria; order Nitrospirales; family UBA8639; genus Nitrospira_E. The sequence goes on from CAWDGE010000015.1 coordinate 232,740, forward strand.
ACGATGGCTCGATGCATGTCGCGTGTTTCATCGGACAATTCCTCAATGGGTTCGTGATAGCCGACACTCGCCATATACTTCTCCTATGTTGTGTAAAGTGAATGAATAATGCGTACGAAACCTCTAACCGAAAAAAGACATCGGAATCGGGACCTGAACATTTGTCTATTGGGGCGGATTCCAGGCGCCAGACTTTTAGGATGGTAATTATCTCTGAACATTGCAACGCGATCATGCAGCCTTCAGGATGGCTACGTTGGCGAACATAGGATCATTCCAATTTAATCGACACCAATGAATAAAGAAGGAAGCCCTTATCCGAAAGACGATATCCCAATACGTGCCTCTCCATCCACATATAAATTTCCTCGTTACCCTATCGGTGATCGCCTCCTCAGGTCTTTGCGGACTTGCCGACTTGAACTTCCAGTGAACACACTCCACCGGGACACCCGGATGCCGGTTTGCCTCGCAGAGTGACATCAAGATTGGGAGGAACAGTGAAGGTCCTGAGGACTTCTTGAAACGTCAGCGCCGAGTTTCGATTCCATGGGAGCAAGGAAAGACAACGTGCCAGCAGACAATACCCGGTGAAACAGAGTATCAATGTACCAATAGCCGGAATCCAATAGAGAAATCGAAGTGGCGGCAGATACAGCACGACCAGGAGAAGCACATACGCGAGACGAAGTTGCGCAGGAAAAGACGAGGCATTTTCTTCGCGTGCAAAAAAAACCAAGGCTTGAATGGTGGAAATGAGAATGGCCAGAAAGAAGTAAGTCGGGTCAACGAGCAGGCCGGCCAGTAAGCAACAGGCGAGGCACAACCAGATCCACCAGGTGTAGTCGGAAAGACGCAAAAATGGCTTCATGGCTCATAGAATAAGACACATGGAGAAAAATGTAAAAAGTTTGCTTTCACCATTCAGGCATTGCACGGACAAATAATGATTCGGTTAAACCTTAATCATTTTATCATCCTGAGCCGGCGGCGAAGGATCTGTGCCCAGCAGAGTGCCCTCGCCTCCCAGAACGCATGCTTTTCATAGATCGTCCACTTTTAATAGACGGCATCTAACCGATGAAATTCATACGTTAACCCTCTCAATCATACCCATACAGCCATGTGGTCGTCGCGTGATGAATATTTTTGACTGAATGACAGGCTTTTTTCGGAATGAATACCTCATCTCCAGGCTCCGCAATAACCTCTTCACCCTCGATGGTCATTCGTAACTTGCCTTCCATGACAACAACAAGCTCATTGGTGGAGTGAATGAAATCATTCCACTCTCTTCCCGGAGGATCAATAAACACATCGCAGGAGTACCCACGAAGGCTCCAGGACCGAGCCACCTCCTGGCGAGTAAGTGGGAGAGAAAACTTTTTACAGGTAAAATATTCCATGTCACTATCTTCAGGGCTACTGTTTGAAAAACATCTCTCTGTGCCTCTTCTTCAGTTTCAGATATTCCTTATTTTCTCTGGCTTTCTTCCACTTCCGGTAAAAGATTTTAGCTGATTCAGCCTTCTCTTCATCTTCTACAACCGGCAGGATTACCCTGCTCTGCTGAGTATACTTACGGCCTGATTTGTGGTTGGCATATCTTCTCGACCTCGTATACCCCATCTGCAAGTATTTACGTGCCATATCCATTCCGACAAAGTCGCCCCTAGCTTTGTACGCGAGAAATAACTTGTATATCCAGTTGGCCGACCTGCGAGCCATCTGAGGGGTTTTAAATTTCCAGTGGGGTAATATCTCGCTCTTATAGGGTTCAACCAGAAGGACTCCCTGCTCCCCTTTTCCGATATGATACAGCTCCGGATGCTTTCTAAAATCAATATTGGCGAAATCAAGTGAATAATCGAATGACATGGGATGAACGGAGGGGGTGATAGGGGTGGTATCTGGATCTTTGCGAGTGGCTTGGTTTTCTACGGCGTCACCTTCTTGGGGCCTCCTCCCTGCTTATCCTTTGAATCAAATTTGATCACGCTGATACGCCCATCCCCTTCCAAATAACTTTCCTTTACCTTCTCTATTTCATCAATTCCCTGTTCACGGAGCTGTTCTAATAATTCCTCATCGGTAATCAATTCTTTGCCAAGGTTACGCTTCTGAATACGTCCATGTCGAATCAATAATAATGGGCTAGGACGAATGAGCCGTCCGGCAAGAGGGAATCTGTACCCCAACCAATCTAAAAAAAAGTTCCAGAAAACAATCGTCGTGACGAGAATTAATCCTTCTGTAATTGATTGATATTGACTCGCCAACGCATTCTGTGCTGCATCCGCAATCAGGACAATCACCAGAAGATCTGAAGTGCTAATAGTCCCAGCCTGACGTCTTAGGATTCGCAACAAAAAGAAAAGAAAAAGATACACAATACTGCCACGGAGAAATATTTCACCAATGTTGAGCGAAGGGAGGAAAAGCGTTGCCCAATCAATTGATGAATTCATACTGAATTTCTCCTGTAGTCCCTATGTCTTATATACCTTTTGCCGAGGCTTTACCCCTCTCACTAACCCTTGAGATGACGCCAGGAAAGGATGGAACCAATTTCCCACTTGACCGTATTCTTGGGTCGGACGAGATGGACTATGCGGTGAAAAAGGTGATTAACTTTTAATTCGAGGTGCGATCTAACTCCTCGACACCAAAATGAATGGGAAGACTGACGCGGGGTATGTGATTAAATTTAAGAAGAGGTGAGAGGGCAGAAGAATAAAAAAAGTCTGCTTGGGAAGCGCTTTTGATTGGTCTTGCAAAACTATTTCAGCCTAGCGCTTTCTTTTTCGTTCCCTATTTATGACTCTTACCAGATTGGCAATGTCCGGGGAAGCGCGCCATTCGTGAAGACCAGATCCTTCGGAACCGGCTTTCATCCTCCAGACCGGATAGTCACGAGAAGGAGCCCCCGGGATATTAGGTGTGTCGGCATCTCCAAGGAGATCTTCCAGGGATATCGCTAAGAGAAAGCTCGGGGTTCTAGCTAAATAGGCATACACAGCTTGCTGCAATTCAGAGGTAAAGGAAGGGAGTGCTTGTGGTTTTCCGGAAGAGGGACCGGCAAACAATCCTTCTTTTCTAAGGGCTTGCAGTAATAATTTTTTTTCGTTATTACGTGCACGCCATTCTTTCCCTGCAGCTTTCGAGTCGGTATAGACATTCAATCGCGTTTTCCAGTGAATATCCCGACCTTCCCAATACCCCTTCAATGTCGGCAAATCATGGGTGGAGACGGCGACCATGGCAGATTTTTTATACCGGTGCGGTGGAATAAAATTCCCTTTCCTGGATTTTTCAAATAATAAAAGCCGGTAGCTCAGCAAACCAGAGAGACTGAGGGTTGCTCTAATTTGTGGGGTAATCGTTCCCAGATCTTCTCCAACAATGGTGGTCTGGGACTTGTGACTTTCCAAAGCCAGAATCGCTAATAACGCCTCGGCGGGATAATGAATATAGGCGCCTTCTGCGGGCGACTTTCCTCGCGGAATCCAGAACAATCGGAAAAGCCCCATGGCATGGTCAATACGCAATAAGCCGCCGCCGTCCATCATGGCCTGAAACGTTTTGACAAAGACCTCATAGCCTTGTTGATGGAGATGTTCGGGAGAGAGCGGCACCAGGTTCCAATTCTGGCCTTTGGGAGAGAAAATTTCCGGTGGGGTCCCAATGGATGCCTGCGTCACCAATTGATTCTGGAAGGCCCAGGCTTCATAGCCATTGGGATCGATCCCTACGGCGAGATCTTGATAGAGGCCAACGGGCATATGCAGATGACGCGCAGTTGCCCTCACCTCCGCGAGCTGGTCCTGGCATAACCATTCAAGGTATCGAAAAAAATTAATGCGTGTGGCATGTTTGCGGGAAAACCTTTGCACCTGAGGAGAGAGCGGATCTCTGAATTCTTTCGGCCAATCCTGCCAACCTTTTGCCTTTTTCCTGGATGAACCCGCACGCGAAAAGATTTCACCCAATACTTGAAAACAGGCAAAATGTTCGAGATTGCTTCCCTGTTGTTGAATAAATCTCAGAAATGCCAATCCCCGGCGTGACCGGGACACCAGATGGTTTTTGAGAAACAGACGATACAGGATCTCTAAATGTTTATATTTGATGGCCTGCACCGAATCGTAATCGACCGTCGGAGATGCTCGAAGGGCGCTCAAGGTTTTCTGGAAGACCGGGCTTTTGACGCGTCGCTGAGCAACCGGGCTTTCATGATGTTCGGGAATTCGCTCAATATCCAAAAACAAGGGATGATGAAACATCCGGCTGGATGGGGAATACGGACTGATTTCACCGGGCAGCAACGCATGAAGAGGATTGACGCCAACCATGGCTGCGCCTAACTCTTTCCCTGCCCATCCGACCAGATCGTTGAGATCGCTAAAATCTCCGATTCCCCAGTTTCGTTCGGACCGGACTCCATAGAGTTGAACGGTCAATCCCCAAAGACCACGGCCCTTTTTATAAGAGGCCGGGGCATACGCCCTGTCCGGAGTGACGATGACACGCGAGGTTGCTTGTGCCCGGAACGAAGGAGAGGTGATTGACAATCGGAGCGTATAATATCCCAGAGGCAACTGGCGGGGAAAAGGAAGCCTGCCACGCAGATATTGCCGCCCGTTGATTTTTTTTCGCCCAAGGATCTTTATGGAGGTTCCACTGGCCTGATGGGTTGTTCGAAACTTGTTTTCTCCCCGGATGGTCCAGTTGAGGTGTATGGAAGAGAGTGATTCCGATTCTATAGGAATGTGCAATATCCATCCTGAGGCCAGTTTCGATTGAGGAATGACGAACGTTTCTTCAAGAGGTTTTGTCCATTCCCTGGCCTTCGACGCCAAAACCGAATCCCGGACGTGTTGTGGTGTGTGGGCTGGAACACCTATCAGCCGGAGAAGTCCTTGTAGACTCTCATCAGGTACCACTCGCCGGTCGCCACTCTCATCCCGATAAACGGGCTGAATCCCATAACGCCGGGCCAATTGATGCAAAAGAGAAACAGACGATTTCATAAGCTAGGTACCGGTAGGCAAGAGAATGTCCCCAGGAGGACATATACCTGAGTGGCAGAAATGTCTTACTGAGAATTACAAGAATCTAAACAGATTAGGAAGTGAGGTCAAGATACATTTCCCCTTTCCTTCAGAGTAAAAGGTTGATTCCCACTTTTAGCAATCCACACTCACGATTCATCGCACAGAGCTCCAGGTGACCATAGAATTCTGCCTAGGGTTGCAGGTCGGGTTGAGCACACACCTCGCATTTGGCTTGGGTTGACTCAAACCAAAATGCAAGTGCGGTGAGGAATAACCCTTCGCCCTAACAGCAGCGCCCCGTGATCGTGGATCACGGAATAGTTTCGAGCGCTACCCTGGCCACAGGTTCGGCTATGTCGGAGTCGTGGGCTGCAATGCGGAGAAACAATCCATCCTTGCGAGCAACCCAGAGATCTTGATGAATCCCAGTGGCCTTCCGCGTAAACGCCGCCACATCGAGACCCGGCAGGTCCTTTGCGTTTTCGGAGGTATTCCGCGTGACAATGAACCCCACGCTTTTGGTGAGCGACACAACGACTCCTACGTCAGGTCCGGAATCACCACGCAGGGTATAGCTACACATCTGAGAGCCCGATGTGGTCTCCGCCAGCGACAGGTTTAGGGCTGATGCCACCACAGTGCCCGGCAAAAGGGCACAGACATCCATCCCCTCGATATTCCGATCCGGCAGTTCCTCAATTGATACTTGGCCTTTGGCCTCTGCTTTTGCGGGTTGCTCGGAGATGACTGGGGCAGGCTGTTCTTGCTTGGAGTCGCAAGCGACACCTCCCAGCACCAACAGGAGCAGTAACGCGTGCTGCACAATCGCTCTAGGCACCATTTGCATTCGTTGCTCCCTTCTTTTGAAGCCCTACCATCACACTCCCGCCACCATTAGGAAATTGAGGACCGCAGTGAAGTTCAAGCACCGCGGAATGGCCGGTCGTAAGGCTGCAGTTAGAACAACAACTAATTCATTGTCAAATAGACAAAATGATTTCATCATTTTCCAGAGTGATCGACAAACAGATCGCACAAGTAGCCCCGCTGACCCCATGACCGAGAAGCCTTTTGGCGATTCAGAGGAATAGCAAACTTTTCAGAGGTTAAATGATGCATCTGCAAAAAAAAGGAAAAAGCATTTCTTGATTTTCCCAGAAATCAACAAGGAATGCCCAAGACAAACTGAAAGCTATGCCCCAACACCTCTATCTTGTTATGACCTCAACTTTTTCCATTAAAGAACGCTTTTTAATGTATGCAGGGAATAGCACAGCCACAAATGCATGGAATTTGTTTTGAATTAATTCTATCTCCTCCTTAACCTTTGCGACTTCCTCAGGAGACAGGCGTCCAGTCTGAACCAGATCGAGCACGTGGTAGGCAACAATAAAATGGGTATCTACCTCTCCTACAATAATTTCTCCTGGGTTTTCTGCCCCCATTTCAAGAGCTTCATTAAATTTCTTCTGGTCGTAATGGAAGGAGGATTCGTTCCGAATTTTTTCCAAGATTCCCTTGGTCCTTCGACAAGAAAAAATTGTCCGTCGAAATTCTTCATAGGATTGCGAGACCTCACTCTCAAGTTCTGACATAGCAACCGCAAACGATGAGCTATTTTGTCCCTTCTCAAAGATCTCATTCCAAACATTGTGCAAGAATCCGAGCCTTAGCCTATACAGAAAAAATTGGCTCCTGCCCTGTTTAGTCAGTGCAATTTCATCTTTTCCTAACGATGCGTTTTCACTCTCTAATAAATCTTTCAATCGCTCAAAATTTGATAGATCTTCATTCGCCGCAAGTACCATGAGGACATATCTAGATAAATTATCTGTATGTGGAAATAGATCCTTAATTTTAAATTTCCATAATTCATCATTCGCATTACTTGGGAATTCCCCCTCAACGTCTATTTTTGTTTTCGCGGGAGAATGAAAATACTCCGTAGAGGATGCCTTGCTTGGATTCTTTGCAAAGAAATCATTCACCAGATACCATCCAACCTTTGCGAACAACACAAGCCAACAGATCAAAATAACCATACCCTTGAATTTTAAGTTGGTGTCATAAGGAGGGAATTCACGCTGGAATGCACCATCCGCCCATGTGGCGAATACGAAGAAAGGTAAAAATAAGTAGGCCAACAACGCCCAACCCAACACTATCGCGAGAAGGTAAAAGAGCATCTTTTTGTAAAATGCTATGCGTACCTCAGCAAAAGAGTATGCAGATTTTTTCTTAATTTTGTTCTCGAACTTCTCCAGCCATTGAAGAAGGCGGATTAAAGGGGAAGACAAGATTGCAATCAGAATTGACAAGCCGAAAGATACGTTCACATCAGACAACCACTCACCAATCATTCTTGTTCTTTCTCAAGTTCAAACATTAATTTTAATGTTTCTTATCCGCCAGAGATGGTCACGGCCATCCCTCTATAGATATTTAGTATGAGGAATTCCCAGGCATACCAATAATCAGATGCCCTTCTCCTCTTATTGTCTTCCTCGAAGACGCTCTTGGACCACACGGAAAATGGCTAACGATGCCTCATCCGCCTCTGTAGTGCCAAAGTCACGCAAGAGTGCAGGATTGCCTGCCCATAAACCAAACCCATTTCTGATCCCTTGGCCCCAGCTGCCGAATCCACTTTTAGTATCAGGGTCTGCTCCTCATTTGCAGAAGCAATGGCCCTCTTGTCCTTTTCTCTGAGCCCATCAATTAATCGCGTTACTGCTTCCTCAAGCGACTGCGGCCACCCCTCGTTTGGACCGGATTGCCGAGGAGCACGGGTTTCCGGTGGCCGCGACCGGTCCGATCTCTATTTTGCTGGGAGCTCTGCCTTGAATCATGATCTCTTTATCAATTTGGATGGCGGAAGATGCCTAATACCCATGTCAGCGAGTATTTCAGGGAGAACCCAGCTGACAAAAACGTACCCAAGAACACCTTCCTCCGCCATGGTTTCTTGGATCAACAAGTCAATTGTCTCTGCCTCTTCCTCATTACGGGCGAATAACTCAACAATGATTGAGTCTAGCTGACCGTCCACGGCACTCTCAGATGGTAAAGTAGCGGCGTCCTCGACAACAGATCCAGGCTTGCTGCCGCTATGACGTTCCACTCCCTGTAATGGTGAATTCCCAGCGTCCATCGTCACGTCACCCTACGCAAAGGGTTTTTCGCTGAATCCTTCCTTTCCAAAGATTTCATCCATCACAGAGTAGAAGGTAAGTTCACCGGGTGCATGGATGTTGTCAAGCATCGATTGGATGTTGCTGTGCCCTGGTGTGTGCTCGCTGATCTTGATGCGCTTTTTTGTCGCTGCCTCTTCAAAAACCGGCTTCGCGCCTTCAACTTTCCAGCCAGGGTCTATGGACTCGATTTGCTGAATAAGCGCGGGGGTTACATATTTTCCGTCAGGAGTGAAATGCTCCGGCCCCAGCTTTATCGTCTTGATGCTTCCGGTTGAAGTTCAGGTGCAAGCTCCAAGGCTCGATGGGCCTTCCACCGTGAGCAAAGTAACCCATCACTTAGCCAAGCATTCTAATAACCGAGTGCTCGTGCATGGCATACTTCAGTTGATTTCCGTTCTGAACGAAGTAAAGGCTCCAGCGGAACCCAAAGAATTTATTGAAAAACCCCATGTGAGGCTCCTTACATGCTAGACGCTTACGGTCCACGTTTTCTTTGCACTTAATTGGGGCAATTATACCCACATAATAAAATTAAACCTAGAATGCGCCAGAATCGGCCATTCTCCTCCTTCTGAATTACACTATCCATCTTTTAATAAATAAATTTCTCCTTAGAATAATAGTAGAATGGCATTCAAGAATTTTGGCTTTGAAATTGCTGTTACAGAATTAATAGCCTTCAATCCTGTGATTTTTGAGGAGAAAGGCTACACTGGAATTACCCTCAGTTTGGAAAAAATCAAAACAAGGGAAGATCCGATGGATTCATTTTGTTATTATGAAATATATACTGAGTGAACTTCTTTTGTGGACGGATCAGTTCAATCAGAATAAACCCACCGTATGCCACACAATCCCTACCTCATTCATCCGGCTGTGATCGTGGACAAGAAACAGGAGTCCACAGATATCGTGACGTTTCGCCTGCAACTCACCGATTCCGCTCATCGAGAGTCTTTCCGCTTTGAGGCGGGGCAGTTCAACATGCTCTATGTGTTTGGTGTAGGCGAGGTAGCCATTTCTATTGTGTCGGACCCTGGCGAACCGGATTTCCTGGACCACACCATTCGTGTGGTGGGACGGATCACGCAGGTACTGGGAGCGATGCAGGTGGGTGAGAGTGTGGGCGTTCGTGGGCCGTTTGGAATTGGATGGCCCATGAAGGAAGCGCAAGAAAAGGATGTGCTCATCGTCACCGGGGGGTTGGGTTGCGCCCCGGTGGTGGGAGCCATTGAATATATGTTCCGCAGGCGAGAGGAGTATGGCGCCATGACCATTCTCCACGGGGTAAAGACCCCCCACGACTTGCTCTACCGGGAACGCTTCGATGCCTGGCGCCACCAACCCCGCACACAGGTCCTATTGACCAGCGATGAACCCGGCAAGACCTGGCATAGCCATGTGGGTGTGGTGACCGAATTGTTTGACCAACTGCAGTTGGACCCGGACAATACGCTGGTCATGATGTGCGGACCGGAAATTATGATGCGAATTGCCTGTAATACCTTAACTCATCAGGGTCTGCGCCCCGACGCCATGTATGTGTCGTTGGAGCGGCATATGGAATGCGGCATTGGACTCTGCGGGCATTGTCAGCTTGGGCCGTTCTTTGTCTGTAAGGACGGGCCCGTAATGCGATTAGACCGGGTGGTGCCGTATTTCGGAAAAGTGGGGGTATAGGAGAAACTAAAAAACCATATTTCCTCTTCTTTGTAAGGGGAGGATTGAGGTGAGGTAGAATTGTCAAAGGGAAATCAGTCGCAGTAGGAGACATCTTTCAGCCTGGGAAACTTTACCTCCCCTCGCCCCTCCTTACAAGGAGGGGAACTGATTAAACAAATGGATTCCCGATTGAAAAATGTCGGGAATGACAAATCACCTCCGTCATCCCCGTAGGTAGTTAGCGGGGATCCATCCGGGGAATTGTACAGGGAGAATGATATAGATGGATCCCCGATTAAAAATGTCGGGGATGACGCGGAAAAAGAAAAGCAAGCGTCCCTGTTTCCCGTGTTCAAAAAAGGAGATTTTGAATATTGAATAGCCGGTGATGAATATGAACGAAACAACCCTAGCAACTCAGCATCCTTCAACCAGGGCTCGCCCTCGGATTGCGGTGGTGAAATTTGCCTCTTGTGACGGATGCCAGTTAAGCATCCTGAATATGGAGGACGATCTGCTGGCTTTGGGAGAGGCCCTCGACATCGCCTATTTTCCTGAAGCCTCCAGCAATATGCAGCCTGGCCCGTATGATATTACATTCGTGGAAGGCTCCATTACCTGTCCTGAAGATCTTTCTCGAGTTCTCGATCTCCGGCAACAGACAACCACCTTGATCACCATCGGTGCCTGTGCGACTTCCGGCGGCATTCAGGCTCTTCGGAACTGGGGCGATGTGGAAGCCTTCAAGCGAACGGTGTATCCCAGCCCCGAATACATCCACAGCCTCAGCACCTCGACTCCTATTTCCGAACACGTCAAGGTGGACTATGAATTGTGGGGATGCCCGATTGATAAGCCACAACTCCTTCGAGTTCTCACCGATTTACTGAGAGGCGTCACACCCAGCATTCCCTCACACAGTGTCTGTCTGGACTGTAATCGCCGGGGCCATGTCTGCGTCCTGGTCGCAAAGGGATTGCCCTGTCTTGGACCGGTGACGCGTACCGGATGCGGGGCCATCTGCCCCGCTATGGGCCGTGAGTGTTATGGATGCTTTGGCCCAGCCGAGCAGGATTCAGTGATTCCCGGCGTGCCCCCAAATACCCGATCCCTGGCCAAACAATTTCATGAACATCTCCAACTCATTCCCGTGGAATTAGTTCGCCGGTTTCGAGGAATTAACGGATCGGTTCAGCCGTTCCGGAAGGAAAG